>CAWAKV010000008.1:0-543618 GCA_963782685.1 uncultured Solirubrobacterales bacterium | reverse complement strand
AAACCTCATTCAGCGGCGGGAGCTGAGGGGCACGGGCTACGATGACCGGCATGATCCATGCACCTGCTCGCCGCTGGGCTTGCGGAGGCGGATGGGCTTCAACAGTGGATAAAGAAGACAACCCGCAGAGGCAACTACGAGTCGGGCTCGGACTACGTGCTCGAGTACGGCGAGCTCCGCTTCTCCTTCAACGAGGAGGACTTCGCGCAGCGGGTCGAGCAGGCCGCGGTGAAGCTTGCTTCGTCGACCAGGGGCTCAGCGAGCGACGAGCTCGAGGACCTCCTCGACCTCGCCGTCAACGGAGAGATCGGCGAGCCCTCGTCGCCGCTGGGCGAGCACATCAACCAGAACTGGGATGAGCTCGTGGGGCCGGCCAACCGCAGCCTCGTTCACTGGATCCGCCGCCTCGTCTTCCGCGGCGCCTGGCTCGACCAGCGGGTCAAGGAAGGCGAGCTGGACGTCGTCTTCGACCAGGACAGCCAGAGCTTCGGCTACGTGCAGCCCGAGCGCGGGTTCGGAGCTGATCGAGCTCTCCAAAGAGCCGTCCTGGCGCCGCATCGCTTACCGCCGCTGACGGCGGCCTCCAGGAACGCTCGAGCGCGGCGACCACGGTGAGCGTGCCGCGGCTGATGCCTTGGCCGGCGTCGAAGAGCTCGCGTGCCTCGTCGGCGTCGGCCGAATGACTCGGCGAAGCGGGTGAGGGAGTCGATCAGGACGATCACGTCCTCGCCGCCCTCGGCGCGGGCGCGCGCCTGGGCGATGGCGTCGCGAGCGTGGTCGGCCTTGCCGGCGGAGACGATCTCGGCCTTGGGCGCCTCGCGCTTCCACTCGGCCAGCTCCTCGGGGCTGGGGTCGACGAGCAGGGCGATCGGGTCCGGGCCCTTCGAGGCGTCGGACAGCTCGGCCGCGACCTCGCGCAGCAGCACCGTGCAGGCGGCGCGGTTCTCGCCGTAGACGATTCCGCTTTGCGCGAGATGTCGACCGACTTCTTCGGGTCGCCAGTCGAGAGCAACGGCCGCACCCCGCGTAAGCGCCGACCAGGTCGCTCTCCCCCACCTCCGTGCCGAAGAAGGCGTTGACCGCGGCGAGCAGATACTCCCGGCCGTGGGCGATCGACGTCGCCGTCGTCGTTGTCGGTGGTGCCGACGAGGGTCCCGCCGTACCAGGGGAGGCGAAGATGTGGCGCCCCTCGCGGCGGGGACGATGCAGGCGGCCGAGCCGGTCGAGAGGTCGGCGCGGTCGAGCAACAGGTGGGTGCCGCGGCTGGGCCAGATCCGCGGCACGTCCTCCTCGTCGGTGGCCGAAGTTGGCCCACATTCCGTCCGGCCCAGACGCCGGTTGCGCTCCACCACGCTTCCCCCGCCGCGACCTCGAAGCGCTCGCCAGACTCGGCCTCGACCGCGGCGACTCCGACCGCGCGGCCGTCGCGCAGGAGGACGTCGCTCACCTCGGGCCGCTTCACCATTCACCGCGCCGAAGCGCGCCGCCTCGCCGAGGATCGTCAGCACCAGGCGCACGTCGTCGGTCTGGGAGTCATAGAAGAGATAAATGGCCTCGCGCGGCGCCAGCGACAGGAACCAGCTCGAGCAACTCGTCGCGATCGATCGTGCGATGGCGGTCCGGCGACCAGTAGAAGTCCTCTCGTCCTCCTGCTTGGAGGAGCGCATCTCGCGGCGGCTGCGACGACTCGCGTGGTCGCCATCACGTCGTACATGTTGAGCCCCATCCCGAGTTTGCGGTCGCGCCGCTCCTCGGCGAAGGAAGGGACGAGGAACGGGGTCGGGTAGACCAGGTGCGGCGCCAGCTGCACCAGCAGCTGGCGGCTCCAGTAGTGACCTCGCGGACCAGGCCGAGGTCGAGCCCTGCAGGTAGCGCAGGCCGTCGTGGATCACCCTCGAGGAGCGGCTGGAGGTGCCGTCCGGTGTCGCCGCGCTCAAGCAGGGTGACCGAGTAAGCGCGGCCTGGCGGCGTCGAGCGCGACCCGGCGCTGGTGATCGCCGCCCCGATCACGACCACCTCGAAGCGCTGGCCGGCGATCGCCTCTGACGGTGGCGGGGAGGGAGAGCATCAGTCCAGGTGAGGTGGTGGTTGGCTGACGGGGGACGGTGGCGGGCGCTTCTCCTGCCGCGGGTTGCCGAGGTGCAGGAGGCCGACGAAGCGCTCGCCCTCGGCCAGGCTGACGGCCCGCCGCCCGGCGGGAGCGCAGCACCTCCGGCGTGCGCCAGTAGCCGGCGAGGCCGCGGGCGTGGCGCCGAGCAGGACGATGGAGGGCGACCGTGGTCGCGTGCAGGTCCTCCTCGTCCTGGACCGGGTCGCCGCCAGCGCGCAGGAGACGACGATCAGGGTCGGGGCTCGGTCGAGCTTGGCGGCGCCGTCCGGCCCGCCCGCCCGCTTGAGCTGGGCCAGCGCCGCCGGGCCGATCACGCGGAAGCGCCAGGGCGCGGTCAGGTGGTGGTTGGGCGCCCACCGCGCCAGCTCCAGCAGCTCCTCGATCTGCGCGCGCTGAGCGGCTCGGGCCGAAGGCCTTGTGCGTGCGCCGGGTGCGGATCGCTGTCTCGACGTCCATGCTCGACCAGCCGAAGCGGCGGCCGAAGAAGAGACCCCCGCCGAGCGCCAGGCTGCCGACGCCGAGGCCGATGCCGACCGGGGCCCAGGGCTTGGGGCCGGGGGTTCTCGCTCGCTTCGAGGGCCGGCGCGGCGACGGCGCCTTCCGGCTTGTCGCCCTCGGGCGCCGCCGATTCGGGCAGCGGCGCGCCGGGGATGGGCGCCGGGGCAGGAGCGCTGGCAGGTGGCGGCGCGACCGAGCCGCCGGTCGCGGGCGGGACGGTCGATTCGCCGCCGCCGAGTTCCGGCAGGGTCAAAGGCGGCGCCGCGCCGCTGGCCGGCGGCGCCGCGCCGCCGGTGTCGGTCGGCGAGGCGCCCGCGGTCCGCGGCGCCTCCGGCACCGGGAAGAACTCGCCGGCGACGGCGGCGAGGACCTGGCCGGTCACCCAGACCGGGGTCTGGTCGCTCGAGGCCGAGTAGCGGTAATGGCCGTCCGGCGCCTGGCGGGCGGCGAGATAGTCGAGGGCGGCGCCGGGATTGGCGCCCAACGCGAGCATTCCCTGCACGGCCCAGGCGGTCGATTGCGAGTTGACCGCGCCACTGCCACCCAGGGCGAAGCCGCCGTTCGGTCGCTGCGCTTGGCGCAGGTAGGAGAAGCCGCGCTCCGCCGCCTTAGTCCCGGGGATCGCCTGCAGAACCGCCCCGGTGCCGTCGGCGGTGCTGGTCGAGCCGGGCACGTCGCCCCAGCCGCCGTTGCCGTTCTGCGCGTCGACCAGCCAGGAGATCGATCCGTCGAGGCCCTTGGCGCCGGCGACGCGCAGGGCGATGATCGCGAAGGCGGTCGAGCCGGGCCAGTCTTCGAAGGAGCCGTTGTCGCGTCGCTGCTTGGCGAGCCCCGAGACCAGGTCGCGGCCGTTGAAGGCGCGCGGGTTCACGCCGGCGCCGTCCAGGGCGAGGATCGTGCGGGCAAGATCGCCGGGGCTGCGCAGCTCCTCAACCTGCGAGCGCAGGTAGGCGACGGGGTTGAAACCTTGGAAGGAGACGACGTCAAGCGGGTTGCGACCGGTGGCCTCAAGCCCGAGCATCGCCCAGGCGGTGATTTCAGGGCTCGAGTCCTTCTCCGGCGAGGCGCCCCAGCCGCCGTCGTCGTTCTGCACGGAGATCAGCCAGCGAGCGGCACGATCGGCGTCGTCGGCGCGCGCCGTCGCCGGCAGCGTCGTCAACAGCGCCAGGCTGAGCAGGAGCAGCGAGGCGACGGCCGGCGCGCGCCACTGGAAGCGGGCGCGGAAGCGGGTCAGCGCCCGCACCATCGCCGGCCCGGCGATCAGCGCGAAGGTCGCATTGCCGATCGCGTGGGCGGCGTCGAAGGGCACGGCCCGCGCCTCCAGGGCGAGGAATCGCTGCAGCGAGAGGTCCCCTCCGTACGTGGCCATCAGGGAGAAGTTCAGCAGAGCGCCGTAAGCGACGCCAGCCAGAGCGCAAAAAGCGGCCAGGGTGAGCCGCCCGGCGTTGGGGCGAACGGCGGCCAGTCCCGCCCCGAGAACGCCGCACATCCCCCACCCCGCCATCTGCCACGGGGTCCAGGGACCCTGGCCGAGCCAGAAGTTGGAGACCAGCGCCGCCAGGGCGCCGACCGCGAAGCCCGGCGCCGGGCCGAGCGCGAAGCCGGAGAAGATGACGATGTCGGTGGTCGGCTTAACGTTGGGGAAGGCGGCGAAGGCGAGGCGGCCGACGATCGCCAGCGCGGCGAGGGCGGCGACCAGCGCCACCACCTGCGAGGTCGGGCGCGAGCGCTCGTACCAGGCGAAGCCGCCAAGCAGGACGGCGCCGAGGATCAGGAAGCTGGCCAGCTCCCAGGTCATCGCTCGTTTCCCGTGGCCAGGTGGGCGGCGCCCTGCTCGGGCGTGACGACGCCGGGCAGGTCGAGGATGCGCGCCACCTCGGTGGCGAAGTACCAGCCGCCGGAGAGGACCTCGGCCGCGGCGCCGTCGGCGATCGCGACCCCGTCGCCCAGCAGCACGACCCGCTCGGCGAACCCGGCGGCGAACTCGACGTCGTGGGTGGCGACCATCACCGCGGCCCCGTGCTCCGCCAGCTGATCGATCAAGTCAGTCAGCTCACCCTTGCGCGCGCGATCCATCCCGCGGGTAGGCTCGTCCAGCGCGACCAGCCCCGGCAGCTCGTCGCCGTCCATCCGCCCCGCCAGCGCGATCGCCAGCGCCAACCGCTGCCTCTCGCCACCCGACAGGTCACGCGGGTCGCTGTCGACCTTCCGTGAGAAGGTCGACAGCGACCCGCGCGACCTCTCGGGCGGCGAGCGGCAGCGATTGGCGCTGGCGATCGCGCTGGCGGGGCGGATGGACGGCGACGAGCTGCCGGGCCTGGTCGCCCTCGACGAGCCGACCCGTGGCATGGATCGCGCGCGCAAGGGCGAGCTGACCGAGCTGATCGAGCAGCTTGCCGAGCGCGGGCGCCGGCGTGCTGGTCGCCACCCACGACGTCGAGTTCGCCGCCGCCTTCGCCGAGCGGGTGGTGCTGCTGGGCGACGGGGTCGCGATCGCCGACGGTGCCGCGGCCGAGATCCTCTCCGGCGGCTGGTACTTCGCCACCGAGGTCGCCCGGATCCTCGACCTGCCCGGTGTCGTCACGCCCGAGCAGGGCGCCGCCCACCTGGCCACGGGAAACGGCGATGTCCTGGCAGCTGGCCAGCTTCGTGATCCTCGGCGCCGTCCTGCTCGGCGGCTTCGCCTGGTACGAGCGCTCGCGCCCGCCGTCGCAGGTGGTGGCGCTGGTCGCGGCGCTGGCGGCGCTGGCGATCGCTGGCCGGATCGCCTTCGCCGCCTTCCCCAACGTCAAGCCGACCACCGACATCGTCGTCTTCGCCGGCTACGCGCTCGGCCCGGCGCCTGGCTTCGCCGTCGGTGCGCTCGCCGGCCTGGTCTCCAACTTCTGGTTCGGCCAGGGGCCGTGGACGCCGTGGCAGATGGTGGGGTGGGGCATGTGCGGCGTGCTCGGGGCGGCGCTCGCGCGTCGCCCGCAACGCCGGTCGCCTCACCCTCGCCGCGACCTGCGGTTTCGCCGGGATCGCCTACGGTGTTCTGCTGAACTTCTCGTTGATGGCGACCTACGGAGGTGACCTCTCGCTGCAGCGCTTCCTCGTCCTGGAGGCGCGTGCCATCCCCTTCGACGCCGCCCACGCGATCGGCAACGTCGCCTTCGCGCTGGTCGCCGGCCCGGCGATGGTGCGGATGCTGACCCGCTTCCGCGACCGCTTCGAGTGGCGCGCGCCGGCCGTCGCGCACCGCGCTCCTGCTCGCCCTGGTCGCTGTCGGCGATGCTGCCGGCGTCGCGCCGCAGGCCGACGGCGCCGATCGGCGCGCGAGCTGGCTGGATTCCGTGCAGAACGCCGACGGCGGCTTGGGCGCCTCGCCGGGGACGGACTCGAGCGCCTCGATATCACCGGCTGGGTGATGCTCGGCCTCGAGGCTGCCGGGCGCAACCCGCTCGACGTCGTCCCTTCGGGGCGGCAACCCCGGTCGACTTCCTGCGCTCGAACCTCGGCGAAGTGGGCAGCACCGGCGACTTCGCCCGGACGATCCTCGCCCTAGAGGGCGCCGGGGTAAACCCGCGCTCCTTTGGCGGCCGCGAACCTCGTCGCCGAGCTGCCAAGCCGTCGCGCGACAACGGCTCCTTCGTGGGCTGGCCAGGAACCACCGCCTTCAGCGTGATCGCGCTGCGCGCCGCCGGCGCCACCGGTGGCCTCGGCCGGACGATCTCCTGGTTGGCCGACGCGCAGAACCGGACGGCGGCTGGGGCGACGTGCCCGAGCCGCCGAGCAATGCCGACGTGACCGGAGCGGCGATGCAGGCGATGCCGGATACCGAGGCCGCGGAGCCAGGCTTCTCCTACCTGCGCCAGCACAGCGCCCCGACGGCGGCTTCGCGCCGGGTGGCGCTCCGGCGCGGTCAACTCCCAATCGACCGCCTGGGCGGTCCAGGGCATGCTCGCGGTCGGTGCCGACCCGGGGGCGATCGAGTCGGGCAGCGAGAGTGCGCTCGACTACCTCGCGGCTCGGCAGGCCCCCGACGGCCACTACCGCTACTCGGCCGGCAGCGACCAGACCCCGGTCTGGGTGACCGGCCAGGTTCTCGTTGCCGCTCGCCGGCAAGTCACTTCCCGGTACCGTCCGCCGCCTCGCGAGCCGCAGCCCACCTCGGTCGCGCCGTCACCGGCGGCGCGCCGCCCTCGGCCGGCACGGCGCCGCGCTGGACATCTGCCGGCGAATCGCGCGAGCGAATCGGCGCGTCCCGCCGGAACGGCGGCCGATCCCGCCGCCCCCGTCCACGCCCCTGCGCGGCGTCAGCCCGGTGCCGCCGCTGCCCGACACCGATGGTGCCCGAGGGCGACTCGGCCGGAAGCGCGCCGCCGCCGAGCCCGCGACCGCCGAGGCAGAGCGAGCGCCCCGGCCCCGCCCTCTCCATGGGTCCCGATCGGCATCGGCCTCGCGCGGCACCGCCCTCGGCCGTCGCCGCCCCCTGGTGGCTTCGGCCGGCGCTTCGGCTGGTAGGGGCGGCTATGTTGCGGACGTGGACGTCGAGACCGCGATCCGGACGCGTCGCACGCACAAGGCCTTCGGGCCCGAGCCGCTGGAGCGCGGCGAGATCGTCGAGCTGCTCGAGCTGGCGCGCTGGGCGCCGAACCACCACCTGACCGCCCCCTGGCGCTTTCGCGTCGTCGGCGCCGGCGGCGCTGGAACGGCTGAAGCGGGCGGCCGGGCCGGAGGGCGCCGCCAAGCTCGACCGCGCGCCGACCCTGATCGTCGTCTCCTGCGCGCTCGGCGCCGACCCGATCCAGAACGAGGAGGACCTGCACGCGACCGCGGTCGCCTCCTACATCGTCCTGCTCGGCTGCCCACGCCCGCGGCCTCGCCGGCTACTGGCGCACGCCCGGCCTGCTGCGCTCGCGCCGGCGGTCGCGCAGGCGGTCGGCCTGCCCGACGCCGAGCGCTTCGTCGGCCTCCTGCACCTCGGGCGGCCCGCGCCAGGAGAAGGAGGCGCCCGAGCGTCCTCCGGTCGAGCAGGCGACGACCTTCCTCGACTGATGCTCTCCCGCGCCACAGCCATCGAGGAGATCGCCGGCCAGCGCTTCGAGGTCGTCGTGATCGGGGGCGGGATCACCGGCGCCGGGGTCGCGCTCGACGCCGCCGCGCGCGGCTACTCGGTCGCCCTGCTCGAGCGCGGCGACTACGCGGAAGGCACCTCCAGCCGCTCCTCGAAGATGATCCACGGCGGCCTGCGCTACCTGCAGAACCTCGACCTCGGCCTGGTCCGCGAGGCGCTGCTGGAGCGCCAGCTGATGGTCCAGCTGGCGCCCGCACCTCGTCTACCCGACCCCGTTCCTCGTCCCGACCCTGGGCGAGGAGAGGCGCGAACGGCTGCTCGGGATCGGGCTCAACATGTACGACGTGATGGCGACGACGCGGGTCGGCCGCAGCCGCCGCGAGATGCGCTCCTCCAAGGAGGAGGACGAGGACTTCTACTGGTCGCCGGACCGCCACCGCACGATCGATCGCGACGAGGTGCTGGAGCTGGTCCCGGCGCTGGCGGCGCGCGATCCCAAGAACGCCTACCTCTTCTACGACTGCCAGACCGACGACGTGCGGCTCGCTCTCACCATCCTCGGCGAGGCCGAGCGCTTCGGCGCGGTGATGCTGAACGGCGCCGAGGTGACCGAGGTGCTCGAGCGCGACGGCCGCGCGGCCGGCGTCGCCTTCGTCGAGGCGGAGTCGGGCGAGCGGCTCGAGGTCGAGGCCGAGAACGTGGTCAACGCGACCGGCGTCTGGGCCGATCGGATCCGGCCCGAGGAGGTGGTCGAGCGAGGAGGACGTGCCGCGGATCTCGCCCAGCCGCGGCACCCACCTGCTGATCGACCGCGCCCGGCTCTCCACCGGCAGCGCCGCCTGCATCGTCCCGGCCGGCGCAGGGCGGCGCGATCTTCGCCCTGCCCTGGTACGGCCGCACGCTGATCGGCACCACCGACAACGACTACGACGGCGACATCGATCACCCCCGTCCGGGCCGCGGCGGACATCGAGTACCTGCTCGACGCGGTCAACGAGTTCTTCGGCGTCTCGCTCGGCGAGTCGGACCTGGTCGGCGCCTACGCCGGGGTGCGTCCGCTGATCTCGACCGGAGACCCGAAGAAGTCGGTCGACATCTCGCGCAAGGCGGAGCTGTACGAGACCTCGTCGGGGATGCTGACGATCACCGGCGGCAAGCTGACCACCTGGCGGCGGATGGCGAAGCAGACGGTCGACCGCCTGGTCGAGCGCGAGGGCCGCGAGGCGCCCTGCCACACCGCCGAGATCCCGCTGGGGATGGAGGCGAGGCCGGAGGACCTGGAGGCGCCCGAGGGAGTGGGGGAGGAGGCGATCGCGCAGCTCGCCTTCCGCTACGGGCACGCGGCCCGCAACGTGCTCGCGCTCGCCCGCGAGGACCGAAGCTGGCCGACGCCGATCGTCCCCGGTCGCCCCGACCTGCTTGCCGAGGCGGTTGATCGCCGCGCGCCACGAGCAGGCGCGCAGCGTCGCCGACGTGCTGCTGCGCCGCACCCGCCTCGGCCTGCTGGCGGCGCCGCAGCTGCGCGACGCGCCGACGCGGGCGGGCGGTCGCCGACGGTGATGGGCGCCGAGCTGGGCTGGTCGCGGCGACGCGATCAAGCGCGAGGCCGAGGCATGGCCGGCGGCCGCGGCGCGAGGCCGGCATCGATCCGCCGGCGGCGCGCCGTCGAGTCCTGCAATAACCTGCCGCTTCGATGAATAAGGCCGAGCTGGAGTCCAAGCACATCGCCGAGCTGCACGCCCTCGCCGCCGAGGCGGGCGTGCCCCGCTACCGGATGCTGCGCCGCGAGGAGCTGGTCGAGAAGCTGGCTGGCGCGACGCCGGAGAAAGCCGAGCGCGGCGAGCGTCCGCAGCGCGACCGCCCGCCGCGCAGGAGGCGCGAGCGTCCTGCCGGCGACCGCCCGCAGCGGGAGCGCCCACCCCGCGAGCGGCCACCCAGGGAGCGACCCGTAGGGGAGGACGCCGCAGCCGAGCCCGCCCCGGCCGAGCCGGCCCCGAGCGGCCGCAGCCCGACTGTCGCGGCAGCGCCGGCGACGACGCCCGCCCGACGCGGCCGGCGCAAACGCCGCCGTCGCCGCTTCGGTCGCAAGAGCAAGGGCCTCCGCGTCCACGACCTGCTGCTGCCGCCGCCGGCCGCCAGACGCTCGTCTACGGCGAGAGCCGCGCCGCCTGCACGGCGCTGCTGCGCGAGGTCGCGGCGGAGCTGGCCGGGCGCCTCGAACGGCCCCGACCCGATCGCGCTGCTGATCGATCCCAGCCCCGAGGAGCTGGCCGACTGGAAGCGCGAGGCGCCGACAAGCCGAGATCGTCGCCGCCGGCCAGGCCCGCCACGCCAGCGACGCCCTGGCCCAGGCCGCCCGCCGCGCCGAGGTCGGCGAAGACGTGATCCTCCTGGTCGACTCCCTCAGCCGCCTCGACGACGCCTTCGACGGCGCCGACGAGGCCCAGGATCTTCGACGGCGGCCGAGCGGCGCGGCCGGCGGCTCGCTCACCGTGGTCGCGGCCCTTGAGCGTTCCGACTAGCGCGCGGGCTCAGCGCCGGTAGGCGATACGGCGCCAGCTCGGCTCTTTGCGAGAGCTCGATCAGCTCCGAGCTCGCGATCCGGCTGGACGTAGCCGAAGGTCTGCGTGCGCTCGTCGAAGACGACGTCGAGCTCGCCCTCCTTGACCCGCTGGTCGAGCCAGGCGCCGCGGAAGACGAGCCGGCGCAGCCAGTGGACGAGGCTGCGGTTGGCGGGGCCGACGAGGTCGTCCCAGTTCTCGTTGATGTGCTCGCCGAGGCGCGAGCTGGGCTCGGCGATCTCGCCGCTGACGGCGAGGTCGAGCAGGTCGTCCAGCTCCTCGCGGCTCGAGCCCCTGGTGGACGAAGCCGAGTTTGACCGCGGCCTGCTCGACGCGCTGGCCGAAGTCCTCCTCGTTGAAGGCGAAGCGGAGCTCGCCGTACTCGAGCACGTAGTCGGAGCCCGACTCGTAGTTCCCTCTGCGGGTCGTTTTCTTATCCACGGTTGAAGCCCATCCGCCCTCGCAGCCCAGCGAGAGCAGGTGCTGGATCATGCCGGTCATCGTAATCGCGTGCGTTCGGCCGCCGTGCCTGAAAGAGGGTTTGCACCTTGACGGGGGAGACGGCCGGCGGCTCCGGGGCCTTGAGGAGGGCGTGTCCGATCGCCCTCACGCTCGCCGCCTCGCGAACCTTCGCGCTCGCCTACCGTGCCAGGGTCGGCGGGTGCCGGTTGCGATCGCGACGTCGGCGCGCCCGCCTGCTCGGTCTCGCCTTTCTCGATCGGGCGAGGCCGGCCCCGGCCTGCTGATCCCGCGCTGCTCCAGCGTCCACACCTTCGGCATGCGCTTCGCGCTCGACCTCTTCTTCCTCGACGCGATGGCGGGCTCTCGTTCCGTGCGGCGCGCGGCGCCGCCCCGTCGTCTCGTCTCTGACCGCCGAGCGACCGCGGTGCTCGAGTTGCCTTCGCGCGATTTGCGGCTTTGAGCTTCGTGGCGAGGGGAGAGTTCTCGTCGTCTGACCGCTTAGAGGCGCAGATGCTGCCCCAGAGACGAGAGATCGCCAGCGTGGTCGTCTGCGAGGACGACGCGACGACGCTGGAGCTGCTCTGCGACCACCTGGTCGCCGATCGCTTCGGCGTCCTGCCGGCGCCCGAGCGCCTCCGACGCGCTGCGGCTCTGCCGCTACAAGCAGCCCCGACCTGCTGCTGCTCGACCTGACCCTGCCCGACGCCTCCGGGCTCGACGTGCTGCGCGAGATCCGCGACGCCGACGGGGTCACCTCGCGCTTCGATCCCGCGGCTGCCGGTGATCGTCCTCACCGGGCGCGGCGCCGACGACGACCGCGTCCGGGGCCTCGAGTGCCGGCGCCGACGACTACCTGGTCAAGCCCTTCCACTACCCGGAGCTGCGGGCGCGGATCGGCGCTGTCCTGCGGCGCGGCGCCGCGGCGGACGGCGAGGGGCCGTGCCGGGTCGGCGAGATCGTCGTCGACCCGGCCCGGCGCAAGGTCTGGGTGGGGGAGCGCGAGGTGGCGCTCTCCAACAAGGAGTTCGGCCTGCTGCGCGTGCTGGCCACCGACCCGCTCGCGCGTCTTCGCCAAGCGCGAGCTGCTCGAGGCCGTCTGGGGCTACCGGACGCCCGCCCGCACGCGGACGCTCGACTCGCACGCGAGCCGGCTGCGGCGCAAACTCGACCCCGAGCACGGCCGCTTCGTCGATCAACTGCTGGGGCTACGGCTACCGGCTGATCGACGGATGACCGAGCTGGCGCAGATCGTCGCCGGCTGGCCGCTCGGTCGTCTCGATGGCGGCGACCGTCGCCGCCCAGGGCCTGCGCGCCGGCCGGCGGCGCACCGCCCTCAACGAGGCGCTGCACGAGCTGCGCCGGCCGCTGCAGGCGGTTGCCCTGGCCAGCGGGCCCGGCGTCGCCGCCGCGGGCGGCGACGAGGCCCGATCGAGCTGGCGGCGGCGGCGCTGGAACGGCTCGACCGCGAGATCAACGGCGGACCGCATCCGCGCCGGTCAGGGCGCGACGGTCGATTGCCGGGTCGCTGGCCCAGTCGGCGGTCGGCCGCTGGCGGGCGCGGGCGAGCCTCGCCGGCGGCTCGCTGAGCTGCGCTGGAGTGCCGGGCAGGGCGACCGTCGAGGGCGACCGGTCGCGCTCGGCGCAGGCGCTCGACAACCTGATCGTCAACGCGATCGAGCACGGCGGGCCGCGATCGTCGTCGAGGCGCGACGGCTGCGGGGCAGGCTGCGGATCGCGGTCGTCGACTCGGGCCGCTTCTCGCGGCCCGCAGTCGCGCCGCGACACTCCGGCCGAGATGATCGCGCGGCTCTCCGGTCGCCGCCGCCACGGTCACGGCCTCGCCGTGGTGCGCCGGGTGGCCGCGGCGCACGGCGGCCGCTTCGTCCTGCGGCGCTCGGAGCGCGGCACGCTCGCGGTGCTCGAGCTGCCGCTGGCGGCGGCGCCGAGTGAGCTGGGCCGCATGAGCCGGCGCGTCCGCGCCGCCGCCTTCCTGTCTGCCGCGCTGCTCGCCGCGGCCGCTCGCCGCCGCGATCGCCGACGGCTACGGCGTCCAGGGTCGCCGCGGGCTACGGGCCGTTGCGGCCGGTCGTCGTGCTCGAGTCGCGGGCTGCCGGCGGGCGGCGGCTCGGGCCGCGCGAGGTCGGCTCGGCGCTGGAGGTACGCCGCGTGCCGGAGCGCTTCGTTCCTCCCGGCGCGCTGGCTGTCGCCGGAGAAGCGCTCGGGCTCGTCCGCGTCGCGGCGCTTCCCGCCGGCTCCTACCTGCTCGCCGCGCAGCTGCGCCCGCCGCGGCTGATCGGCGGACCAGCCGGCGATCGCCTGCGCTCGGGGGCCGGCGGCCGGTCGAGATCTCGGTCAGCGGCGCCGACGCGCTGCTCGCGGCCGGGCCCGCGCCGCGCGGGAGCGAAGGTCGACGTGGTGGTGACGACGCGAACCGAGCCGGCGCCGGCCCGGGACGTACCTACGTCGCCGCGGCCGGGGTGCCGCTTCTTGCGCTGGGCCCGGGGCCGACGGCCCCGGCCCAGGCGGCGCCTCGGCCGCAACCCTGGCGCTTGACCAAGCGCCAGGCGCTGCGGCTGATCGCGGCCGAGAGCTTCGCCCGCAAGCTGACCGTTGCTGCCGGGGGCTGACGGGTGGCGGCGCAGGCAGCGGCATCTCGAGCGAGCTCGCCGGGTCGCTGCGCGCGCGGCTGATCGAGCGCGGCGTGCCGCGGCGGCGGCTGCGGAGCGAGGCTCCGGGCGACGAGCTGCGCCGACGAGGTGCGGACGGCTTGGTCGACGAGGAGGCGGCGCTGCTGAGCGCCGAGGACCGGGAGGCGGTCGTGGCCCGCATCGCTGCGCGACACGGTCGGCCTCGGCCCGCTCGAGGAGCTGCTCGCCGACCCCGGCGTCGAGGAGGTGATGGTCAACGGCCCCGACCAGCGTCTACGTCGAGCGCGGCGGGCGGATCGAGCGCGCCGACGTCCGCTTCGCCGACGAGGAGGAGCTGCGCAACGCGATCGAGCGCATCCTCGCGCCGCTCGGCCGCCGGGTCGACGAGCTCAGCCCGATGGTCGACGCCCGGCTCGCCGACGGCTCGCGGGTCAACGTCGGTGATCCCGCCGCTGGCGATCGACGGGCCGGCGCTCTCGATCCGCCGCTTCGGCGCGCGAGCGGCCGGGCCCGGGCGAGCTGGTCGAGCTCGGGCACGCTGACCGCGGAGCAGCTGCGACTGCTCGAGCGCGCCGTCGGCGAGCGCCGCAGCGTCCTCGTCAGCGGCGGCACCGGCTCGGGCAAGACGACGCTGCTCAACGCGCTCTCCAGCTTCATCGCGCCGGGCGAGCGGGTGGTGACGATCGAGGACGCGGCCGAGCTGCGGCTCCAGCAGCCGCACGTCGTGCGGCTGGAGAGCCGCCCGGCCAGCGTCGAGGGCAGGGGGGAGGTGACGATGCGCGACCTGCTGCGCAACGCGCTGCGGATGCGTCCCGACCGGATCGTGATCGGCGAGGTGCGCGGGCCCGAGGCGCTCGACCTGCTGACCGCGCTCAACACCGGCCACGACGGCGCGCTCTCGACCGTTCACGCCAACTCGCCGGCCGACGCGCTGCGCCGGCTCGAGACGCTGGCGCTGATGGCCGGGCTGGGCCTGCCGCACGAGGCGATCGCCGAGCAGGTGCAGCGCGGGATCGACCTGGTCGTGCACCTGGAGCGACGGCCCGACGGCGGCGCGGGTCGCCGAGATCGCCGAGGTGTCCGGGCCGGGGGTACGGCGTCGCGGCTGTCAGCGGAGCGGGACGGGCGCGACTCTGCTGCCGCTGGCCGGCGCCGCGCCGGCAGGCTTGGCCGCGCTCGCGGCTGCGCGAGGCGGCTGCTGGCCAGCCCGGCCGCTCGCCGCGCTGGGTGCGGCGGCGCTGGAGCCGCTGCGCCGGGCCGGCCGCGAGGGCTACGCGCCCTCGACGCGTCGAGCGCCGCCGCCTTGCCGCGCTCGGCGCGGCCGCGGCGGTCGCTCGCGGGCTGGTTCCTGGCCGGGCCGGCGTTGGCGGTGCCGCTGGCGGTCGCCGGGCCCGCCCTGGCGGCCTGGGCGGTCGCGAGCCGCCGCCGGCGCTACCGCGCGCGCGGTCGAGCGGGCGCTGCCCGAGGTCGCGACCGCGATCGCCGACTCGCTCGGCGGCGGGCGCTCGCTGCGCGCCTCGCTCTGCCGGCCGCGGCGACCTCGCTCGACGGTCCGGCGGCGGTCGAGCTGGCGCGGCTCGGCGCCGAGCTCGAGCTCGGCGCGCCGACCGCGCAGCGCGCTCGGCGGCCTGGCGGCGGCGCATGCGCTCGCCGCGGGTCGACGCCTTCGCCGCCGCCCTGCTCAGCCAGCGCCTCGCCGGCGGCGACCTCGCCGGGCTGCTGCGCCGCTTCGCCGAGGGCGCGGCCGAGCGCGACCGGGCCGCCGAGGACGCCCGCTCGGCGACCGCGCAGGCCCGCTTCACCGGCCTGCTCGTGGTCGCGATGCCGACCGGCGGCGCGCTCTTCGCCGAGCTGATCCAGCCGGGCTTCCTCGCCGAGATGCTCGGGTCGCCCGCCGCCGCGGCCCTGCTCGCGCTCGCCGCCGTCCTGCAGGTCGCCGGGCTTCGTCGCGATCCGCCGCCTCTCGCGGGTGGTCGAGTGAGCGCGGCCGGCGCTGCTCGCCGGCGCTCGCCGTGCTGCTCGCCTGCGCGGCGGTCCGCGAGCTGCGTCCCGCCGCGGGGCGCGGACGCGGCCGGCGCTGGCTCGGCCGGCGCTCGACGGCGGTCGGGCGCTCGCAGCCGCGCTCCGGCTTGGGCCTGCCGGAGCGCCTCGCCGGGCCGGCCTCGCCGCGCGCGTGCCGCTGGTCGCGCTGCTGTTGGCCAAGCTGGCAGCCGCCGCCGCTCGGGGGCATCGTCGGCGCTCGCTCGCCGCGCCGGCGGCGCCGGGCCGGCTCTCGCTGCTGGTCGCGATCGGGATGCCGGCGGCGGGCTTCCTGCTTCCCGACGCGCTGCTCGAGCGCCGGCGCGAGGCGCCGCCGCCGTCAGCTGCTCGGCGCCCTGCCCGATGCGCTCGACCTGCTCGGCGGTCGGCGCGGCGTCCGGCCGCGAGCCCGCCGGCGGGCTTCGCCGAGATCGCCCGCGGCGGCGACGGCCCGCTGGCCGAGGAGCTGCGGGTCACGGTCGCCGAGATCTCCTGCGGGCTGCCGCCAGCGCGCGCCCTGCGCTCCCTGCGCGAGCGGGTCCCCGGCAGCGAGGTCGCGGCGCTCTGCGCCGCGATCGAGCGCTCGCGCAGCTTCGGCTCGCCGCTGGCCGACCAGCTGCGCCGCCAGTCCGCCTCGCTGCGGCGCGACCAGCGCCGCGCGGTCGAGGAGCACGCCGCCCGCGCCGCGCCGAAGATCCAGCTCGTCGTCGCCCTCGTCCTCGTCCCCTCGGTCCTGCTGATGATCGCCGCCGGCCTGATCGCCAACGCCGACGTCCTGCTCGGCGGCTTCTAGCTCGGCCGCCGGCTCTCGAGGGACTCCTCGCGCAGCCGGGTGGCGACCGCGGCCGTCGCGGCGCGCGATCGCGTCGAGCTCGGCGGCGCTCTTCTTGTGGCCGCTTGACGTAGCAGCAGAGGGTGCCGTCGACCAGCTCGAAGGCGAACTTCTCGGGCGCCTCCTCGGTCGAGCCAGACGATGAAGGTGGGGGAGAAGAGCTGGCGCAGCCAGTTCGGGTCCTGCTCTCGTGCGACGAAGATCTCGTAGCGCTCGTCGAGCGCCTCGCTCTCCAGCTTCACCCGCTGCTTTGAGCCACGGAAGGCGTCCTCGAGCTTCTCGAGGGCGCGCAGGCCGAACTTGCGCTGGCAGAAGAGCTCCGGGACGTGAGCGGCGCACTCCGGCACCTCGGTCAGGCCGACGCGTGTAGCGGTAGTAGTTGGTCTGCCGGTTGCCCTCGCTGTCGGTCGACTCTCCTCGTAGGTGTAGAGGGCGAGGGTGCCGTCGACGCCCTCGGCGAGCGGTCCGTCGAGCAGGCGCTCGGCGTAGCGGTCGTCGCCCTTGCGCAGCAGCGGCGTCGCCTGCGGGCAGGCGGCTGCGGCTCGTGGAGCGTCATGCCGCGCTGCTGTCGGCGTAGACCTCGAAGAAGGCGTCCTCGGAGTGCGAGTCGGCGATCGCGAAGACGATCAGCAGACGCGAGCAGGAGGGCGCCGGCCGCCGCTGCGGCGCCGATCGCCGGCCCGAGGAAGACAGCAGCGGCGATCCCCGCCGCCGACGACCACGATCCCGAGCAGCGATCCAGGTCAGCGGCTTGCCCAGCAGCTGCCTGAAGTGGAAGCCGCGCAGGTCGTCGGCGTCGTCCGGGACGGCGGAAGCTGGATTCATCGCGCGCAGCCTAATCGGGCGTGTCTATGCCCCGGAGCGGAGGGACGTGGCTGGGCCGCAAGCGTCGTTGCGGTTTTGGGGCATCTGATTGGGGTCGTGTTGCAAAGTGGGGGAAAGTGGGTTACCGTGGTCCCGAGTTGAAGCCCAGGACCGGGGTGGTGAGGCTCCTCCCACCTCATCACCTCGGTCCTAACTCTCTTCCCAGCCGCTCGCACAGAAAGGACTCCGGCAGGGTGGCATTTCGGGGCCTCTACGAGCACAGTCTCGACTCCAAGGATCGCCTCACGGTTCCGTCGCGGTTCCGGGCCGCCCTCTCCGACGGAGTCGTTCTCTCCAAGGGCTTCGACCCCTGCGTCTGGGTGCACACGACCGAGGAGTTCGAGCAGCTCTCCGAGCGCTTCCTCTCGCCGCACAGCCCCTTCGGCCGCGACGCGCGCGCAGCCTGCGCCGCCGCTTCCACGGCGGCTCCTTCGACGAGAAGCTCGACTCGGCCGGCCGCATCCGCGTGCCCAAGCCGCTGATCGAGCACGCCGGCCTCGCCGGCCCCTGCGTCGTGATCGGCGCCGGCGAGTACCTGGAGATCTGGAACGCCGAGGCCTGGGCGAAGCAGGAGGCACGAGCTCGACGCCGCGGCGCCCGAGATCGCCGAGGGCCTGGCCGCGAGCGGAGCGACCGAGTGAGATGGCGCCAGCGCGCATCGCCGTCGCCGCGAAGCGCAACCTTTCTCTACTGATGCCCACCGAGCACGAGCCCGTCCTCGCCCCCGAGCTGATCGAGCTGCTCGCGCCCCGAGCCCGGGCAGACCGCGGTCGACTGCACCTTCGGCGGCGGCGGCCACGCGCGCCTCGTCGCCGAGCGCGATCGGGCCCGACGGGCACGCTGATCTGCATCGACCGCGACCCGGCCGCCGAGGCGCGCTTCGAGGCTTCGCCGCCGAGGCGCCCTGCCAGACCCGCTTCCTCGCGCGCCGACTTCGCGGAAGGGCTTCGCACCCTGCGCGGCGAAGGCATCCGCGCCGACATGGTCTACATGGACCTCGGAATGTCCTCGATGCAGGTCGACGCCTGGCGAGCGGGGCTTCTCCTATTCCTACGACGCGCCGCTCGACATGCGGATGGACACCCGCCAGCAGCTGACCGCCGCCGACCTCGTCAACGAGTGGCCGCGAGTCGCGGATCGCCCAGGTGCTGCGCCGCTTCGGCGAGGAGCGCTACGCGGGCGGGATCGCCCGCGAGATCGTCCGCCGCCGGCCGCTCACCACGACCTCGGAGCTGGTCGCCGCGGTCAAGGCGGGGATGCCGGCTTCGGCCCGCTTCGGCGGCGGCCACCCGGCCAAGCGCACCTTCCAGGCGATCCGGATCGCCGTCAACGGCGAGCTCGACTCGCTCGACGACGCGCTGCCGACCGCCTGGGAGCTGCTGCCCGACGGCGGCCGCCTCGCCGCGATCTCCTTCCACTCGCTCGAGGACCGCCGCGTCAAGCGGTTCCTCGCCGACCGCGCCCGCGGCTGCGTCTGCCCGCCGGAGCTGCCGGTCTGCGTCTGCGGCCGCGAGCCCGAGGCCGAGCTGCTGACCCGCCGCGCCGTCGCTCCCGGCCCCGACGAGGTCGCCGCCAACCCGCGCTGCCAGTCGGCCCACCTGCGCGCCGCGGTGAAGATCGCCGAGCCGGGGAGGCCGCCTGATGGCCGCCGCGGCGACCGCCCGCAAAGCCGCCGCCCGCCGTCCGGCGCCGCGCAGGCGCGCGCCCGCGCAGGCGCGCCCCGGCTCGCCCCAACGCGTCGCGCGCGCCCGCTCGCCGCCCGGGCGGCCAGCTGATCCCGATCGCGGTCGGCACCGCGACCGCGGTCCGCCACCTGCCCGACTCCAGCCTGATCGTGCGGCTGACCCGCGGCCGCGCCTGGATCGCGCGTGCTCGGCGTGCTGCTGGCCGGGATCGTCGCCCTCAACGTGGTCACGCTCAGCCTCGCCGCGACCGCCGGCCAGGTCGACCAGAACATCCAGGCCCTCGACGAGGAGAACTCGCTCCTGCGCAGCCGCGACGCGCAGCGCTCCGGCGCCGGCGCGGGTCCGCGACGACGCCGCCGCGCTCGGCCTCGCGCGCCGCCGCGATCGAGGACGTCGGCTACGGTGCAGGCGAGCCCGGACGACGTCGACGATCGCCGCGCAGCGGCTCGCCGCCGCCGGCCGGGCTACTGAGGAGCCGGCGGTGCGGACGATCGAGCGAAGGATCGGCCTCCTCTTCGCCGCCTTCCTCCTCTGCTTCCTGGTCGTCGTCGCGCGCGCCTTCTGGCTGCAGGGCGTGCAGGGCGCGAAGCTCGCCTCCGAGGCCGCCTGCCAGCAGACCGAGACGGTGACCGTTGCCGGGCCTGCGCGGCAGCGTGCTCGACCGCCACGGCAACGAGCTGGCCGTCTCCGAAGACGCGGCGACGATCTTCGCCACGCCCTACCAGGTGAAGAAGCCGGCGCAGGCCGCCGACCAAGCTCGCGCCGATCCTCGATCTCGAGGAGGACGAGGTGCTGCGAGAGCCTGCACCGAGGACTCCGGCTTCTCCTACGTGGCCCGCAAGGTCGACCTGCCGACGCGCGGCGCGGATCGCGCGCCTGGAGCTGGCCGGGATCGGCCAGCTGCCCGGACAGCCGCCGCACCTACCCGCAGGGCGAGCTGGCCGCGCAGGTGATCGGCGCGGTCGGCGCCGAAAACGCAGGGCCTGACCGGGCTCGAGGCCGGCGAGGAGGACGTCCTGCACGGCGACGACGGCGAACGGCGCGATCGTCAAGGACGCGCTCGGCGAGCCGATCCGGCTGGAGACGGTCGAGCGAGGCCGAGCGACGGCGAAGACATCCAGCTGACGCTCGACCCGGCGATCCAGGAGGAGACCGAGCAGGTGCTGGCCGAAGTCGGCGAAACCTACGCGCCGCAGGGCGCGACGGCGATCGTCATGGACCCGCGCAACTCGGAGGTCCTGGCGATGGCCAACTGGCCGCCGGTCGACCCGAGCGACCTCGCCGAGCGCCGAGCCCCGAAGACCTGCTCAACCGGGCGACCGGCTTCACCTACGAGCCGGGCTCGACCTTCAAGGCGTTCACCGTCGCCGCGGCGCTCGAGGACGAAACTGGTCACGCCGGCATCGGCCTTCACCCTGGCGCCGACGATCCAGGTCGCCGACCGGATGATCGAGGAGTCGCACCCGCGCGGCACGGAGACCCTGACGGTCGCCGAAATCCTCGCCCAGTCCTCCAACGTCGGCGCGGTGACGATCGGCCTGCAGCTGGGCAGCGAGCGCTTCAGCCGCTGGATCGAGCGCTTCGGCTTCGGCCGGCCGACCGGGGTCGCGCTTCCCCGGCCGAGGAGCAGGGGATCGTGCCGGCGCTCGAGGACTACTCCGGCTCGACGATGGGCAACCTGCCGCTCGGCCAGGGCCTCTCGGTGACGCCGATGCAGATGATGGCCGGCTACGCGGCGATCGCCAACGGCGGCATCCTGCGCCCGCCGCGGCTGATCGAGGAGATCGGCGACGAGCCGGTGCCCGAGCCGCGGGGCGCCGAGGTGATCGACCCCGACGTCGCCGCGCAGGTGCGCGAGATGCTCGAGGGCGTGCTGGCGCCGGGCGGTACCGCCTCGGAGGTCAGCGTCCCCGGCTACACGCTGGCCGGCAAGACCGGAACCGCGGAGGTCGCCGAAAACGGCACCTACTCCGAGACCAAGTTCGTCGCCTCGTTCATCGGCTTCGCGCCGGCCGCGGATCCGCGGCTGCTGGTCGCGGTGATCGTCGACCAGCCGCAGGGGGACACTACGGCGGCTCCGTGGCGGCGCCGGCGTTTGGCGAGATCGCGGCGTTTGCGCTGCCGTATCTCGGGGTGCCGCCGGAATAGGGCGGAGGTGGGTCCGGGCATCGGGCACCCCTCCCCGAAGGTAGACGGGCGTCGGGTGTCCCTCCCCCGAAGGCCGTCGCGCAGCTGGGGCGTGGGTGGGAGGTTTGGGCGTGGTCCCTTGAGTCTTCGTGGGAGGGGCGCCCGACGCCCGTCCTCATTGTCACTCCCGATCTCGTGTTGCCGCTCTAGCCGTCCTTAGAATCGGCGCGTGAGATTGGAAGAGCTCGCTCGCGGGAGCTGAGGGGGCCCGAATCGTTGGCGATGGCTCGCCGTCGAGGTCGAGTCTCTGGCGTACGACAGCCGCAAGGTGGAGCCCGGGACGCTGTTCTTCTGCGTGCCGGGGGAGAAGGTCGATGGGCATGAGTTCGCTGCGGCGGCGGTTGAGGCTGGGGCGGTGGCGTTGGTGGTGGAGCGGGAGCTCGACGCTGGATGTGGCCCAGGTGGTGGTCGCGGACGCGCGGGCGGCGATGGCGCCGCTGGCGGCTCGCTTTCGGGGGATCCGACGGGGGAGCTGCGAGTGGTCGGGGTCACCGGGACCAACGGCAAGACGACGACCGCCTTCCTGATCCGCGAGATCCTCGAGGCGGCGGGGATGCGGTGCGGGCTGCTGGGGACGGTGAAGCAGGTGGTCGGGGGGGTCGAGGAGGAGGTCGAGCGGACGACGCCGGAGGCGATCGACCTGCAGGCGACCTTCCGCCGGATGCTCGACGGCGGGCGACGCGCCTGCGCGATGGAGGTCTCCTCGCACGCGCTCGCGCTGCACCGCTGCGACGCGATCCACTTCGACGTCGCCCTCTTCACCAACCTGACCCAGGACCACCTCGACTTCCACGGCGGGATGGAGGAGTACTTCGCCTCGAAGCGGCTGCTGTTCGAGATGGGCCCGGAGGTCGCGATCGTCAACGTCGACGACCCCTACGGCCGGCGCCTGGCCGAGGAGTTCGAGTGCGTGACCTTCTCGGCGGCGGGCGCCGAGGCCGACTTCGTCGCCAGTGATGTCGGCCTCGGCGCCCGCGGCGCCGAGTTCACGGTTGCTCCGGGGCCGAGGGGCAAGGCGTTGGCCTTTTGGCCGGTCGGCAGAGAGGTGCGAGCTAGAACTCGGTTGCCGGGGGACTTCAACGTCGCCAACGCGCTGGGCGCGTTTGCGGCAGCGGTTTCGCTCGGGGTCGAGCCGGACCTCGCTGTCCGCGGGCTCGAGAACGCCGACCGGCTGCCGGGTCGCTTCGAGCCGATCGACGAGGGTCAGCCCTTCGCCGTCCTGGTCGACTACGCGCACACGCCCGACTCGCTGGAGAACGTGCTGCGGGCGGCGCGGCGGCTGACCGAGGGCAGGTTGATCTCGGTCTTCGGCGCCGGCGGCGACCGCGACCGCGGCAAGCGGCCGCTGATGGGCCGGGCGGGCGCCGAGGGCTCCGACCTGGCGATCGTCACCTCCGACAACCCGCGCTCCGAGGACGCCAGAGGCGATCGTCGACGAGGTCCTCGCCGGCGCCGGCGGCGGTGACGGGGTCGAGGTCGAGGTCGATCGGCGCGCCGCGATCGCCCTCGCCCTCGCCCGCGCGGGCCGGGCGACACGGTCGTGATCGCCGGCAAGGGCCACGAGCAGGGGCAGGAGTTCGAGGACGGCCGCAAGGTCCCCTTCGACGACCGCGAGGTCGCGCGCGAGGAGCTGCGCAGGCTGTGAACCTGAGCGCCGCGCAGATCGTCGCCGCGACCGGGGCGCGGACGATCGCCGAGGGGGGCGAGGGCTCGCCGCGCGCGCGCGGTCATCGACTCCAGCGTGAGCGAGCCGGGCGACCTCTTCTTCGGCCTGCGCGGCGAGCGCGCCGACGGTGGCGGCTTCGCCGCGCGCCGCGATCGACGCGGGCGCCTGGGGGGTCGTAGTGCGGGACAGCTTGGCGAGCCTGCTTTCCGCGTCGGATAGCGACGCAAAACGCAGGCTCGAAGGCAAGGGGGAAGGCGGATGGGTCTTCGCCGTCGAGGATCCGCTCGCGGCGCTGCAGGCGCTGGCCCGTGCCTGGCGCCGTCAGCTCGGCGTGCCCGTGGTCGGCGTCACCGGCTCGGTCGGCAAGACCTCGGTCAAGGACATCGCCCGGGCGCTGCTGCCCGGCCGCGTCCACGCCAACCGCGAGAACCTCAACACCGAGATCGGCCTGCCGCTGACCCTGCTCGAGGCGCCGCCGGAGACCGACCTGCTGGTGCTGGAGATGGCGATGCGCGGCCGCGGCCAGATCGCCGAGCTGGCGGCGATCGCCGAGCCCGAGTGGGGGTGATCACCAACGTCGGGCCGGTCCACGTCGAGCTGCTCGGCTCGGTCGAGGCGATCGCTGCGGCGAAGGCGGAGATGCTGGCGGCACTGCCGGAGGACGGCGTCGCGGTCGTCCCGGTCGACGCGGGGGAGCTGGAGCCGCACCTGGGTGACGTCCCGAGCCTGCTTCGCTTCGGTGCCGGGGGCGACGTCCAGGCTGTCGAGCGGACCGTCGCCGAAGGGGTCACCGAGGCCCTGATCGAGACGCCGTGGGCAGCGCCCGCTTCCACTTTCCCTTCGCCGAGGCGCACAACCTGACCAACGCGCTGGCGGCGATCGCCGCGGGCGTCGCGCTCGGCGCGCCGCTGGAGGAGATGGCCGATCGCGCTGCGAGCATAGGCTTCTCCCGCTTCCGCGGCGAGCGCCTCGAGCTGGGCGACGAAATCGTCCTCGTGAACGACTGCTACAACGCCAACCCGGTCTCGATGCGCGCCGCGCTCGACCACCTCGCGACGCCTCGACGCCGGGCGGCGCATCGCCGTGCTCGGCGAGATGGCGGAGCTCGGCCCCGACGCCGCCGCCTACCACCGCGAGGTCGGCGAGCACGCGCGCGGCGAGGGCATCGACCTGCTGGTCGGGGTCGGCGAGCCGGCCCGCGAGTACGACCCCGACGAGCTGGTCGGCGACCCGGTCGAGGCGGCCGAGCTGCTCGCCGCCCAGCTCGAGCCCGGCGACGCGATCCTGGTCAAGGGCTCGCGCTCGGCCGGCCTGGAGGCGGTCGCCGAGACGCTGGCGGAGCTGCGCTGATGGGTGAGGTGCTGATCGCCGGCATGGCGTCGATGCTGATCTGCATCTTCCTCGGGCCGAAGTTCATCGAGTACCTGCGGGTGAAGGAGTTCGGCCAGCACATCCGCGAGGACGGGCCGCAGGAGCACCACGCCAAGGCGGGCACGCCGACGATGGGCGGCCTGATCGTCTTCGCCGCGATCTGCGTCCCCTACCTCGTCCTCTCCGATCGCGACTCGCAGAGCCTCGCCGTCTTCGGCGTCGCCCTGGGCTGCGCCACGCTCGGCTTCGCCGACGACTTCATCAAGATCGTCAAGCGCCGATCGCTCGGCCTCTCGGCGCGCTGGAAGCTGCTCGTGCAGCTCTTCCTCGCGCTCGGCCTCTGGTGGGTCGCGCGGCACGAGGTCGGCCTCGAGCCGACGCTCTTCTTCCGCATCGGCGACGCCAGCCTCGACCTCGGCCCGGTGCTCTACTTCGTCCTCGTCTTCCTCGTCATCGCCGGCACCTCGAACGGGGTCAACCTGACCGACGGCCTCGACGGCCTCGCCGCCGGCTGCTGCGCGATCGTCCTGCTCGCCTACACGGCGATCACCTTCGTCACCAACGAGCAGCAGAACCTCGCCCTGCTCTCCGCCTGCCTGGTCGGCGCCTGCATCGGCTTCCTCTGGTTCAACGCCTTCCCGGCGTCGATCTTCATGGGCGACACCGGCTCGCTCGGTCTCGGCGGCGCGATCGGGGCCCTCGCGGTGATGACGCAGACCGAGATCCTGCTGATCATCATCGGCGGCATCTTCGTGATCGAGGCGCTCTCGGTGGCGATCCAGGTCTTCTCCTTCAAGACCTTCCGCCGCCGCGTCCTCCTGATGGCGCCGCTGCACCACCACTTCGAGATGATGGCCTGGTCGGAGACCAAGATCATGCTCCGCTTTTGGATCATCGCCGCGGTCTGCTCGGGCATCGGGTTCACGCTGTATCAGCAGTCGATCGGGCGGTAGCGGCGCCCTGGCCATAGAGGGTGAAGGCCGCCCAATGACTCGGGTGGGCGAATGGCTCGGCGGATCCCTGCAGACTTGCCATCAACAGCTGTGCCCGCCGCAGCGCCTCCGCGCTCCGAGCTCCACTCTGCAGTTGACGGTAGAGCTCGTCCATGAAGCGCGGAACGGAGGGATCGAAGACCTCCCACAGCGAAGAGAGGACCGACTCGGCGCCGCACAGCAAGAGGGCATGAGTCAGCGCGAGCATTCCCTCACCTCGCATAACCCTGCCGTGGTTGACGTTGCAGGCGCTGGCGACGAGCAGGGCGGTCTCGATTCTGCCGGCGCTGATCTCCGAGGCTCGAACGTAGCTGGCGGTCTCCGAATCGCTTTCGGGCTCGAGCACGAAGCCGGATAGCTCAGGCCGACGCTCGTCGCTGACGCCATGACAGAGAACGTGGGTGTAGCGCGCCGAGCGATCCCGGCTGGGCTTGATGAGCGCGAGGAATGCTTCGCGGTCGGCGGTGGCATCGATCTCCACCTCCTCCGGGGAAAAGCCGGCAGTGATGCAGCGGATCTCCTCTTCGGCGCCAGGCAGAGACAATCGACTCAACTCGCGCCCGAGCGACCCGCTCAGCTCCATGGGGAGCTTTTCGGCTTCTCCCGCTCGGCGAGGATCAGCGTCGAGAAGCGGTGCCGCCAGCAGCTGCAGCTCAGTGTCGAAAGCTCGCTCGGCGGCCGGCGCCTGCCGAGCGTGATCAGCGCCCATCGCCGCGGCGGTGCCGGAGGAGACATACCGCAGGGACAAGCCTCCAGACTTTGAGATCAGGTACGGCAACCGGGACCAGTGCCACGTTTCCCCATCGGATCCCAGCTTCTCGTCGGGCTCCTCGCGAAGGAGCAGGCAAAACGGGAGATAGTGAAGTGGTCCATCGGGGCAGACGGCAATCTCAGCGATCGATTCCGCTGAGAGCCGCTCGCGCACTGGAGCCGGGAAGAGGATCTCGAAGAGCTCGTGGCCATGCGGATACCGGCCGGTTTGGGGCCCGCCGCCGATTGGGCGCACTGCGTCGAGCAGCTCTTTGACCATTGCGGCTACCTTCGGAGCCACGGCGCCGATAACGACTGCCTGGAAGGCATCGCGCGTCACGTAGAAGAGGATCAGGTGCTCGTCGGCGAGCAGGTACTCGAGCAATGCGGTGTCGTCTGGCAAGCGCGCCTGGACGGCTGCCAGCTCCCAGGCCTCGATCGGTCGTTCGTCTGCCGGGGCAGGGGTCAAGTGGAGTCCGTCGGCCAGCCTGTCGACCTGCAGGCGCGCCCGCACGTTCTCCGAGCAGCGGAATGCCTCGGCGTCCTCGCCGAGGTTGAGGTGGATCTTCGCCAGTGAGGCATAGACGCTCGCCTCGTTCTCGAAGTAGGTCATCCTCGTTTCGCCTCCCGGCGCACCGCTTCTCATCGCCTCGATCAACTCGACCGCTTGCCCCATGTAGGAGCGCGCAGCGTCGAATTCGAGACCCGTCGCGTGCAGATGCCCGAGGTTGACTAGCGCGGTCACCTCTTCCCCGCGGTCTCCGATCGCCCGCCGCAGATCGAGCGCCTCGCGAAGGGTTTGCAACGCACTCTCGCGGTCACCCAGGGCACTCTGAGCGGTTCCGATGTTGCCGAGCGTCGTGCCCTCTCCCTTGCGGTCGCCGACCTCCCGACGGATCTCGAGCACCTCGCGGTAGAGCCGCAATGCCTCGGCGTGTTCGCCATTTGCCTGGTGTTCGTAGGCGATGTTGTGGAGACTGGTCGCCTCTCCCGCCCGGTCTCCAGCCCGGCGGCGAGCGGCAAGCGCCTCCTGGCGGTACACCGCACCCTCTTTTGCAAGCCCGATCTCCTGGTGCAGAAGCCCCAGGTTGTTCAGGATCACCCCTTCGAGCTTCGGGTCCTCCAGGCCACGAGCTTTCTCCAAAGCCTCGAGGAAGCCGGACATCGCCAATTCCGGCCTGCCGAGGACCTGGTTCAACGATGCGAGGTTCTGCAGCGTTCTGATCTCGCTTTCTCGATCTTCGGCCTCGCTCGCCACCGCGAGCGCCAGCTCGTAGTGCTCCATCGCTTCCCGAAACTTGCCGCCGCCCTGCGCCGTCGTCGCGATGTTGTTGAGGGTTTCGAGTTCCTCATTGCCTTCGCCGTTTGCTTGGTGGGCTTCGAGTTTCCGGTGGTAGCAGGCCAACGCTTGCGCAACCTCGCCCCGAGCCTCGTGCAGTTGGCCGATCCCACCGAGGATCAGCGAGTGGTGGATATGACCCGACTCCCTTTCGCAAACGGCGAGCGCACGCTGAAGAGAGGCCATAGCGGCGTCGCGATCGCCCAAGCTGCGCTGCAGCATCCCGATGTGCAGGAGAGTGGTCGTTTGGCCGGCCAGGTCGGAAAGCTCTTCGTAGAGGGGTAGGAGTTGCTGGCAAAGCTTCAGAGCCGGCGTGTGAGCGGACCGGTCTATAAGGATGAGCGCGATGGAGTTGAGAGCCCACGCCTCGGACGCTCGATTGTCCGTCGCTTGCCAGAAACGTAGGGCTTCCCGCCAGGCGTGCTCCGCTGCATAGCCGTCCCCGAGCTTCTGGTAGGCAATGGCACGGTTCGTGTGGATTTGGGCGAGCATCCTGTCGTTGTCGACATCGCCCAAGAGCTCGAGCGCTTTGGCATAGCCGGCCAGGCCAGGCGCGATTTCTCCTCGTTCGACAGCGAGAAAAGAACGGTTGTTGATGAGGGCGGTTTCGAGGTGAGCATTGCCCGCTTTGCGTGCTTGGGTAAGCGCTGCATCGATAGCCACCCCGGCTTCTTCGAGTGAAGCCTGGTCGAGGTGGTGCGCCCCGATCGCGGCGAGGGCCTCCGCCTGCAACAGCGGATCGTCCCCGGCCTCGCGGAGCGCCTCCTCGAGTTCCTCGAGCTTTTCCCCTGGCCCGCTCACGCTGTGTGATCGAGGCTACTGGGTGCCCAGTAACAGGATCTCGAGACTGAGAGGGCGAACATTGTCAGGGTGAGCGCGCCGCCGCCCAAAAAGCTTCGTCCGCCGCTGCCTGAGGGTCCATTTCTGGTCGTGGGACTCGCTAGGTCGGGGATGGCCGCCGCGCGGTTGCTGGCGGGGCGGGGGGAGCGGGTGGTCGGGGTGGATTCGGGGCGTCCGGAGGGGGCGGCAGGGTTGGCGGGCGCAGGTGTCGAAGTTGTCCTGGATACGGATGGATTGGCTCAGCTGGAAGGCGCGCGGACCGTCGTCAAGAGCCCGGGCGTGCCTCGGGAGGCGCCGGTGATCGCCGCGGCGCTGGAGCGCGGGGTCGAGGTGGTCGGCGAGCTGGAGCTCGCCTGGCGGGCGATCCCCAACCGCTTCCTCGCCGTCACCGGGACCAACGGCAAGACGACCACGGTGGAGCTGATCGGCCACCTCTACCGCAGCGCCGGCGAGCCGGTCGCGGTCGCGGGCAACGTCGGCACGCCACTCTCCTCGCTTCCCGGCGAGATCGACCCGGCCGCCACGATCATCTGCGAGGCCTCCAGCTTCCAGCTCGAGGACACCTCCGAGTTCGCTCCGGAGTGCGCCGTCTTCCTCAATTTCGCCCCCGACCACCTCGACCGCCACGCCGACCTCGAGTCCTACCTGGCGGCGAAGCTGCGCGTCTTCGCCAACCAGGGCAACGACGACGTCGCCGTCTACAACGCCGACGAGCCGGCGCTCGCCGGGGTCGACCTCGGCGGCTGCGCCCGCCGCGTCGCCTTCTGTCGGGGCGCCGCCCCAGACTGCGAAGTCTCGCTCTCCGGCGGCACGCTCTTCTACGACGGCGAGCCGCTGCTGGCGGTCACCGAGCTCGGCCTCCTCGGCGAGCACAACGTCGCCAACGCGATGGCCGCCGCCGGCGCAGCGCTGGCGATGGGCCTCGACCGCGACGCCGTGCGCGAGGGACTGCGCAGCTTCGCCGGCGTGCCCCACCGGCTGGAGCCGGTACGGGAGATCGACGGCGTCCACTTCGTCAACGACTCGAAGGCGACCAACGTCGCCTCGGCGGTCGTCGGCCTCGCCGCCTTCGAGGGCCGCGTCCACGCGATCCTCGGCGGCAGCGAGAAGGGCGAGCCGTTCGCGCCGCTGGTCGAGCCGCTGCGCGAGCACGACGCCGCCTGTTACCTGATCGGCGCCACGGCCGATCGCTTGGCCACGGAGCTGGCGCCCGCCCTCGCCGGTGGGGTCGAGCTGCGCCGCTGCGCCGACCTCGAGCGGGCGGTGCATGAGGCTGCCGCCGCGGCGCGCCCCGGCGAGCTGGTCCTGCTCTCGCCCGCCTGCGCCAGCTTCGACCAGTTCGACGACTTCGAACAGCGGGGCGATCGCTTCCGCGAGATCGTGCGGGGCCTCCGGTGAGCGCGCGTGGGATCTCACTTCGTCTCCCGGGCAGCGGAGGCAAGAAGAGGAAAAAGCGCCGCGCCAACCCGCCCGCCGAGTACAACCTGCTGCTGACGGCGACCCTCTGCCTGCTCGCCTTCGGCGCGGTTATGGTCTTCTCCGCCAGCTCGACCACCCGCGTGCTCAGCGACGGCGGCCTCTCCGACAGCGCCTTCTATCTGAAGCGGACGCTGCTCTTCGGCGCGATCGGCCTGCTCGTCATGCACTTCACCGCCCGCCACGGGCTGCGGTTCTTCCGCCGCCTCACGCCGGCGATCCTCGGCGTCTCGCTCTTCCTGCTCGTCGCCGTGCTCTTCGCCGGCACCACGGTCAACGGGTCCAGCCGCTGGCTCGGCTCCGGCTTCCTGCAGATCCAGCCCTCCGAGCTAGCCAAGGTGGCGCTGATCCTCTACGCCGCGGACCTGCTCGCGAGCAAGCCGAAGCGGGTGCGCTCGCTGGAAGGGCTGATGCCCTTCCTGCTCGTCGTCGGGGTCGCCTCGCTGCTGATCGTCGCCGAGCCCGACCTGGGCACGACGATGGTCGTCTGCTTCGCCGTCGCCGCGACGCTGGTCGCCGCCGGCGCGCGTGTCCGCGACCTCGCCGTGATCGGGCTGGCGCTCGCCGTCTTCGCCCTCCTGATGACGGCGATCGAGCCCTACCGGATGGCTCGCTTGACCGGCTTCCTCAACCCCGGCGCCGACGCCTCCGGCGCCGGCTTCCAGGCGGCGCAGGCGAAGATCGCGCTCGGTTCGGGCGGGCTCTTCGGGGTCGGGATCGGCAATGGGGTGCAGAAGGCCTTCTACCTGCCCGAGGCGCACACCGACATGATCTCGGCGGTGATCGGAGAGGAGCTCGGCCTGGTTGGGATCCTCGGCGTCGTCGGGCTCTTCTCGCTCTTCGGCTACGCCGGGCTGCAGGTGGCGAAAAAAGCCAGGGACACCTACGGCAAGCTGCTCGTCGCCGGGCTCACCTCGCTGGTCCTGGTGCAGGCGACGATCAACCTCTTCGCCGTGATGGGGCTGGCGCCGCTGACCGGCGTGCCGCTGCCCTTCGTCTCCTACGGCAACAGCAGTCTGATGGCGACGCTGTTCGCCGTCGGCCTGATCCTCAACGTGGCTCGCGGGGGGACCGCCAGCGCTGGCAAACTGCGCGTCGTCCAAGGTGGGCGAGCCCCCGCACGCGGAAGGAGTCGATCGAGCAGTGCCAGAAGTCGCAAGAGTGGTGGTGGCAGCCGGGGGAACGGCCGGCCACGTCGTGCCGGCCATGGCGGTCGCCGCCGAGCTTCGGGCTAGCGGCGTCGAGGTCAGCTTCCTCGGCACGCGCGAGCGGATCGAGGCCGAGTTGGTCCCCGCGGCCGGCTACGAGATCGACTTCCTGCGAGTGCGCGGCATCGACCGTCGCAACCCGCTGCGCGCCGCGGTCGCCGCGGCCGAGGCGCTGGGCTCGGTCGCCACCGCGCGGCGGGCGATTCGTCGGCGCCGGGCGGACGTCGTGATGGGGGGTGGCGGCTTCGTCGCCGGTCCCGCCGGGCTGGCGGCCGTGCTGGGCCGCACGCCGCTGGTCTTGACCGAGGCGGACAGCCACCTGGGACTCGCCAACCAGCTGCTCGCGGGAAGAGCGCGCCGGGTCTGCCTGGCCTTCCCGATCGCCGGCCGCGAGGGCGAGCGCTACCAGGTGACCGGGCGGCCGGTCCCGGCGGCGGTGCTGGCGGCGGACCGCGATGCGGCTCGAGCGCGTTTCGGCATCGCCCCCGACGCCCGTTGCCTGTTGGTGATGGGCGGCAGCCAGGGGGCGCGGACGATCAACGAGTGCGCGCTGGCGGCGCTGGCCGAGCGCCCCGGGCGCGACTTCGACGTCGTCCATCTCGCCGGCCGGCGCGACTTCGACGCGCTCCGCGCCAGGCTCGACGCCGCCCCGCATGCCGAGCGCTACACGCTGCTCGCCTACGAGCCCGACCTCGGCGACTGCCTCGCCGCCTGCGACCTGGTCCTCGGCCGCTCCGGCGGCTCGATCTTCGAGCTGACCGCGAGGGGGCGGCCGGCGATCCTCGTCCCCTATCCGCATGCGGCCGCCGGCCACCAGGAGAGCAACGCGGCCTGGATGGCGGAGGCCGGGGCCGCGACCGTGATCCGCGACGAGCAGCTCGACCCAGCGCGCCTGGCCGACGAGGTGGGCGGGCTGCTCGGCGATCGCGACCGCCTCGCGGCGATGGCGGGCGCATCGGCCGCGCTCGCCAGGCCCGACGCGGCCCGTCAGATCGCCGACGAGGTATTGGCGGCGGCTCGACGATGAGTGGTTGGACGCGGCGGCGGCTGCACTTCGTCGGCATCGGTGGCGCCGGGATGAGTGGCCTGGCGCTGGTCTGCGACGAGCTCGGCGCGGCGGTGAGCGGCAGCGACCGCGCCGACTCCTCTTATATGGAGCGGCTGCGCGAGGCGGGGCTCGAGCCGGCGATCGGCCACGCGGCCGCCAACCTGCCCGCAGACGCCGAGGTCGTCGTCTCGACCGCGATCGGCGAGGACAACCCGGAGCTGGCGTTGGCTTGCGAGCGCGGGCAGCGGGTCGTCCATCGCGGCGAGCTGCTGGCCGAGCTCTGCGCCGAGAAGCGGCTGATCGCCGTCGCCGGCGCTCACGGCAAGACGACGACGACGGCGATGCTCGCCTGGGCGCTGCGCGAGCTGGGCGCCGACCCCGCCTTCTTCATCGGCGGCGAGGTTCCGGGTCTGGGGTCCGAGGGTGGCGCGGCCAACGCCGGCTGGGGCGAGGGGGAATGGGTCGTCGCCGAGGCCGACGAGAGCGACGGCAGCTTCCTCCGGCTCGACCCGGAGATCGCCATCATCACCAACCTCGAGATGGACCACCACTCGCGCTGGGGATCGATCGCGGAGCTGCGAGCCGCCTTCTCCGAGTTCGCGGCGAAGGCGGAGGGGGTCGTCACGCCGGCGGGCGGCGAGGTGCTCGACGAGCCCATCGACGAGCCCCACGCCGAGTTCGACGCCGGCTCGCCCGGGCCGGCCGAGCTCTCGCTCTCGGTGCCCGGTCGCCACAACGTCCTCAACGCGCGGGCGGCGCTTGCGGCGCTCCGCCTCGCGGGAGCGGATCTCGAAGTCGCGGCCGCGAACCTCGCCGACTTCCCCGGGGTCCTGCGTCGCCTCGAGCTGAAAGGCGAGCGGGCGGGCACCCGCATCTACAACGATTACGCCCACCACCCGACGGCGATCCGCGCCGCTCTCGAGACCCTGCGCGAACAGCGCCCGCGGAAGTTGATCGCGGTCTTCGAGCCACACCTCTATTCGCGCACCAAAGCGCTCGCCGAGCGGTTTGGCGAGGCGCTCGCGTTGGCCGACGAAGTGGCCGTCCTCGACGTCTACGCGGCCCGTGAGGCGCCGCTGGGCGATCTGGCGGGGGTCAGCGGCCTCGACGTCGCCCGGGCCGCCGCCGATCGGATGGGCGGCAGGCCGGTGCTCTGGGTTCCCGACATGGAGCAGGCCCTGGCGGCGCTCTCCGACCGGCTCGGACCAGACCGGATCCTCGTCACCGTGGGCGCCGGCGACATCTCCAGGCTCGCCGAGGCGTTGGTCGCTGGAAGGGACCGGGCGTGACCACGCCACCGCCGGCGGCGGAGCGGGGTTTCCCGCTGGCCCGCCTGACCACCGTGCGGACCGGCGGCGCAGCCGACTGGTTCGCCCGGCCGCACGACGAGGAGAGCCTGGTCGAGCTGCTCGCCTGGGCTGACGGGGAGGGCCTGGCGATCGGTGTCGTCGGCTCGGGCTCGAACCTGCTCGTCGCCGACGACGGCTTCCGCGGCCTGGCGCTGAAGCTTGACGGCGAGCTGGCGACGGTCGAGCGCGAGGGCGAGCGGCTGCTCTGCGGGGGCGGCGCCCGCCTGCCCTCCGCCGCGGCGAAGGCGGCGGGTTGGGGGCTCGCTGGGATCGAGTTCGGGGTGAACATCCCCGGCACCGTTGGCGGCGCGGTGCGGATGAACGCCAACGCCTACGGAGGCCAGCTGGCCGAGGTGCTCGAGTGGGTCGACATCTGCACGGCGAGCGGTCGCGAGCGGCGCGCGCCCGACCGGCTCGGGTTCGCCTATCGCAGCTCGAACCTCGAGCCGGGGGAAGTCGTCTCCGGCGCCTCCTTCTCGCTCGCGAGCGGCGACCCGGAGGCGATCAAGGCGACGATGTCCTCGATGCGCGAGCGCCGCCACGAGGCGCAGCCCTCGGGGATCAAGACCTTTGGCTCGACCTTCAAGAACCCCGAGGACGAGCGGGCGGAAGGGCGCACCGCCGGCCAGCTGCTCGAGGCCGCCGGCTGCCAGGGCCTGCGGGTCGGCGGCGCCGGCTTCTCCCCGAAGCACGCCAACTTCGTCGAGAACGTCGAGGGGGCGACGACCGCCGACGTGCTCGAGTTGATGGCCGAGGGTCGCCGCCGCGTCCACGAGCGCTTCGGCGTCGTGCTCGAGCCAGAGGTGCAGCTGCTTGGCGACGTGCGCTGGCCAGAGGGCTGGAAGCTTTGAAACGGGTCGCCCTCGCCGCCGGCGTGGTGGTCGTCCTGGCCGGCGCGGCCTATCTCTTCCTCCTGCGCGGATCGACAGTCGAGCCGACGCTGGTCACGCCTCGTCCGACGGCGACGATCGGCAGTGGCGCCGACGCCGTCGCCGTCGGCCCGCAAGGCCAGGTTCTCGTTTGGCTGACCCTGCCCGAAGAGGTCCAGTTGCCCCGCCTGCCGCTCTCCGAGCCGCCGGGCGACGGACAGCTCGACGGCCCCGCGCTCGAACAGGCGCGCGTCCTCGGCGCGGCGCCGGCGGCGCTGCGTCCATATATAGAGAGCAGCTTCTACGGCGAGAGCGGGGTGGACGTCGAGCTGACCACCGGGATCGAACTGCGCTTCGGCGATGCCTCGCGGGTGGCGGAGAAGTGGAAAGCCGCAGCCGCGGTGCTCGCCGACCCCTCGATCACCGAACTGGGTTATGTAGTCCTGCACGCGCCGGCTCACCCCGCTGTGGGTGGCTCTGGGCATACGCTTCCGCCCCTCCCTTAAAGCCTCGACCACAGGGTTAGACTAGGCAAAGTCTCAAGTAGGGGTTGAGACATATCCCTTGCAGGATGCCGCCCGGGCGTTTGACAGAGGGCTGGAAATACCCTACGTTGAGCGCAATTTCCGCGGTTGAAGCAGAGGGTGGGACCCTCAAGCATTGCTAAAGCCTCGGACGGAACAAGGGCTCAACTAAAGATGGAATCCACTTATCTCGCTGTGATCAAGGTCGTCGGCGCCGGCGGCGGCGGTACCAACGCGGTCAGCCGCATGGTCGACGCCGGAATTCGCGGCGTCGAGTTCGTCGCGGTCAACACCGACGCGCAGGCGCTGCAGGCCTGCGACGCCGACATCAAGCTCTCGATCGGCCAGGAGCTGACCCGCGGCCTCGGCGCCGGCGGCAACCCGGAGGTCGGCGCGGGCGCCGCGGCGGAGAGCCGCGACGAGATCAAGGAGGCGCTGAAGGGCGCCGACATGGTCTTCGTCACCGCGGGCGAGGGCGGCGGCACCGGCACCGGCTCGGCGCCGATCATCGCCGAGATCGCCAAGGAGGAGATCGGCGCGCTGACCGTCGGCGCGGTCACCAAGCCGTTCGAGTTCGAGGGCAAACGACGGATGCAGCAGGCGCTCGAGGGGATCGAGAAGCTGCGCAACAACGTCGACACCCTGATCATCGTTCCCAACGAGAAGCTGCTGCAGGCCGTGGAGCGACGGACCTCGGTGCTGGAGGCCTTCCGCCAGGCCGACGACATCCTGCGCCAGGGCGTGCAGGGGATCACCGACCTGATCACGATCCCCGGCCTGATCAACCTCGACTTCGCCGACGTGCGCACGATCATGCGCGACGCCGGGTCGGCGCTGATGGGCGTCGGCGCGGCCTCGGGCGAGTCGCGCGCGGTCGACGCGGCCAAGGCCGCCGTCACCTCGCCGCTGATCGAGGAGTCGATCAAGGGCGCCACCGGGATGCTGCTCAACATCACCGGCCCGGAGGACCTCGGCCTGTTCGAGGTCAACGAGGCCGCGCAGCTGGTCCAGGCGGAAGCCGACGACAACGCCAACATCATCTTCGGCTCGGTGGTCGACCAGTCGATGCGCGACGAGGTGCGCGTCACCGTGATCGCCACCGGCTTTGAGGGCTTCGAGCTGCTCGCCCGCTCACCGCAGCGAGTGCGGCGGCGCTACGAGAGCAGGCCGCGGATCTCCGCTGAGGACACCGATATCCGCAAACTGCGGGTGTCGGACGACGACATCGACGTTCCGGGCTTTCTCAAGGAATAGACCGAGGGAGGGCCCGATGCCCCTCCCCCAGAGGCCGTCGCGCAGCTGAGCCGCTCGCGGGGTACGGAGCGTGGTCCCGGGAGCCTCTGTGGGAGGGGCATCGGGCCCTCCCACGCCGTTGCTAGAGGTCTAGCTCGTAATAGAGCATTCGGGGGCCGTCGGGGGCGCCTTCGCGGTTGGTCATGCCGATGCTCTCGTACAGGCCGCGTGCTTCGGTGTCGGTTTCGCCCGTGGTCAGCTCGAAGTGGTCGGCGCCGGACTCGCGGGCGATCGTGATTGCCTTCTCTAGTAGAGCCCGGCCGATGCCTTGCCCTCGCCGGTCGGGGATGACGTAGAGCTCTTCCAGATAGACGTCATTCGCCTTCGACCAGAGCGAGGGGCGGATGCGGAAGAGGGCGAGGCCGAGCGGTGGCGAGGCGGCGAGCAGGGCGACGATCGCCTCCCCCTCGAGCAGCTCGCGGACGCGTTCGGCCAGCTCGGGGACAGGGGGCGTCGGTTCGTCGTATTCGGCGTTGAAGTCGTGCAGCAGCTGGGCGACGTCGCGGGCGTCCTCGGCCCCCGCCCGGCGGATCTCGTGGTCCTCGCTCACGCTCACTCCGGGGGAGCTTGCCAGAGCTCTCCAATACGCTGCCGCGCGTGACCGCCGAGGCGCTGCGCCGCACCCCTCTCCACGACCGCCACGCCGAGCTCGGCGCGAAGCTCGTTCCCTTCGCCGGCTGGGAGATGCCGGTGACCTACGAGGGCGTGCGCGAGGAGCACACCGCCGTGCGCACGCACGCCGGCATGTTCGACGTCTCCCACATGGGCGAGGTCGAGGTCGAGGGGCCGGGTGCGCTCGCCTACCTGCAGCGGGTCCTCTCCAACGACGTCGCCGCGGTCCCGCTCGGCGGCGCCCAGTACAGCTGCCTCTGCGCCGAGGACGGCGGCGTGCTCGACGACCTCTACGCCTACCGGCTCGGCGGCGATCGCTACCTGCTGGTCACCAACAGCGCCAACCACGAGTCGGACCTGGCCTGGATGGGGCGCTGGAGCCAGGACGCGGACGTCGCCGTGCGCGACGTCGCCGAGCGCTACGCGATGCTCGCCGTGCAGGGCCCGCACGCCCGGACGATCCTCGCGAGCGCGCTCGGGATCGAGCTGCCGCCGCGGATGCGCGTCGTCGCCGTGCGGATCGGCAACCGCCCGGCGCTCGCCTGCGGCACCGGCTATACGGGCGAGGACGGGGTCGAGCTGCTGATCGACCCGGAGATCGCGCCGGCGATCTGGGCCGAGCTGCTCGACGCCGGCATCGTCCCCTGCGGCCTCGGCGCCCGCGACACGCTGCGACTCGAGGCCTGCTTCCCGCTGCACGGCAACGAGCTGACCCCGGAGCGCACCCCGATCGAGGCGGGTCTTGGCTGGTGCTGCAAGGAGGCGACGGGCTTCCTCGGCGCGGAGGCGGTCGCCCGGGCGCGGGCCGAGGGCGCGGCGGAGAAGCTCGCCCCGTTCAAGATCGAGGGCCCCGGCATCCCGCGCGAAGGCAACCCGGTCCTCGCCGAGGGCGCCGAGGTCGGCGTCGTCACCAGCGGCAGCTTCTCGCCGACGCTCGAGCTCGGGATCGGCATGGCCTACCTGCGCGGCGAGCTCGCCGCGCCGGGGAACGAGGTCGAGATCGACGTGCGCGGCAAGCGCCGCGCCGCCCGGGTAGCGTCCAGGCCGCTCTACGCAAGCCCCACGTCCCGGAAGGAGAACTGACCTTGGCCGACGCCAGCTACCCCGAGGAGCTGCTCTACCACGACCAGCACGACTGGGCGCGGCTCGAGGGCGACGAGCACGCTGTCTTCGGGATCACCTGGTACGCGCAGGACAACCTCGGCGAGGTCGTCTTCTACGACCCACCGGAGGTCGGCGCGACGGTCGACAAAGACGCCTCCTACGCCGAGGTCGAGTCGGTGAAGGCGGTCTCGGACGTCATCGCGCCGCTCTCCGGCGAGATTGTCGAGGTAAACGAGGCGCTTGTCGACGCCCCCGAACGGATCAACGAAGACCCCTATGGCGAGGGCTGGCTGGTCCGGGTCAGGCTGACCGCCCCGGCGGAGACCGAGGGCCTGCTGGCCGCCGAGGAATACCGCAAGCTGCTGGAAAAGGAGTAGCGAAGCCCGCTTCCGGCTTGCGTAGCCTTAGCCGGGTGACTCGCTACACCTCAGCCACGCCCGCCGATCGCGCCGAGATGCTGGCCGCGATCGGGGTCGAGTCGAGCGCCGAGCTGTTCGAGCAGGTCCCCGAGCCGCTGCGCCTCGGGCGGCCGCTGGCGCTGCCGCCGGGGATGAGCGAGGCGGAAGTCCACGAGCGCCTGGCGGCGCTCGCCGCGCGCAACGCCGACGCCGAGGAGCAGGTTTGCTTCCTCGGCGCGGGGATGTACGACCACTACGTGCCGGCGATCGTCGACGCGATCACCCAGCGCAGCGAGTTCCTCACCCCCTACACCCCCTACCAGCCGGAGATCTCCCAGGGTGGGTTGCAGGCGATGTTCGAGTTCCAGACGATGATGTCTGAGCTGACCGCGCTGCCGGTCGCCACCGCGGGTCTCTACGAGGGGCCCTCCTCGGTCGCCTCGGCCGGCTACCTGGCGATCGGCGCGACGAAGGGCCGCAAGCGCTTCGTCGTCTCGCGCGGCGTCCACCCGCACAGCCGCGAGACCCTCGCCACCTACTCGCGCGGCTTCGGCGCCGAGGTCGAGGAGGTCGGCCTCGAGGACGGGCTGACCGACGCCGCCGCCCTGGTCGACGCCGTCGATGGCGAGACCGCCGCCGTCTTCCTGCAGAGCCCCAACTTCCTCGGCGCGGTCGAGGACGTCGAGGCGCTCGGCGCGGCGGCGAAGCGGCACGGCGCGCTGCTCGTCGTCGCCACCGACCCGATGACCCTCGGAGTGTTGAAGCCGCCCGGCGAGTGCGGCGCCGACGTCGCCCTCGGCGAGGGCCAGCCGCTCGGCAACCGGCTCGACTTCGGCGGGCCCTCTTTCGGCTTCTTCTGCGGCAGCGAGGAGCTGATCCGCAGGATGCCGGGGCGGATCGCCGGCGAGACCGACGACGTCGACGGGCGCCGCGGCTTCGTCCTCGCTCTGCAGACCCGCGAGCAGCACATCCGTCGCGAGAAGGCGACCCACAACATCTGCACGGCGCAGGCGCTCAACGCGCTGGCGGCGACGATCCACCTCGCCTGGCTCGGCCGCGAGGGGTATCGCGAGCTGGGCGAGCTGCTGGTCCGCCGCGCGGCCTACGCGCGCGAGCGCCTGTCCGCGGTGGCGGGGGTCGAGCCGTTGCACTCGGCGCCCGTCGCGCGCGAGTTCGCCGTCCGCCTAGACGCTCCCGTGGACCGCGTGCTCGAACGTTGCGCCGAGCGCGGCATCGCCGCCGGCTACCCGCTCGGGCGCGAGTACCCCGAGCACGAGGACGGGCTGCTTGTGGCGATCACCGAGCGCCGCACGCGCGAGCAGATCGACGCCCTTGCTGAGGCCCTGGCGGCGGCGGTTCAAGCCGAACCTGGCGACTTTCTCTCGGATAGCGAGAGAAAACCGCCAGAGGTGGTGCGCTGATGTCGCTCGTCGAGACGCCGATGCAGGCCGAACGCGCCCGGACGATCTTCGAGAAGTCGAGACCGGGCCGCCGCGCGGCCGCGTTGCCCGCGGCCGAAGTCCCCGAGCCGCCGCTCGAGGAGCTGATCCCGGCGGACCTGCTGCGCGACCAACCGCCGCGCCTGCCCGAGGTCGCCGAGCCGGAGATCGTCCGCCACTACAACCGCCTCTCACGCCGCAACTTCGACCTCGACACCGGCCTCTACCCGCTCGGCTCCTGCACGATGAAGCACAACCCCCGGCTCAACGAGCGGGTCGCGGCGCTGCCCGGCCACGCCCGCCTGCACCCGGCGCAGGACCCGGCGCGCGCCCAGGGGGCGCTGGAGCTGATGTGGCTGCTGCAGGGGTCGCTGGCCGAGATCTGCGGCTTGCCCCACGTCAGCCTGCAGCCCTCCGCCGGCTCGCACGGCGAGCTCGCCGGCCTGCTCTTGACCCGCGCCTTCCACGCCGACCGCGGCGAAGAGCGGACCAAGGTGCTGGCGCCCGACACCTCGCACGGGACCAACCCGGCCTCGGTGACGATGGCCGGCTACGAGATCGTCAAGGTGGCGACGAACGAGCGGGGCGGGGTGGAGATGGACGACCTGCGGGCCAAGGTCGACGACGAGGTCGCCTGCCTGATGCTGACCAACCCGAACACGCTCGGCCTCTTCGACGAGAACATCGCCGAGATCGCCACGCTGATCCACGAGGTTGGCGGCACGCTCTACTACGACGGCGCCAACCTCAACGCCGTGATGGGACAGTCGCGCCCCGGCGACATGGGCTTCGACATCGTCCACGTCAACCTGCACAAGTCGTTCAGCCAGCCGCACGGGGGAGGGGGTCCGGGGGCGGGGCCGATCGCCGTCTCGAAGCGGATCGAGCCCTTCCTGCCGCGGCCCCAGGTGGTGCGACGGGAGACAGAGAACGGCCACGGCCCGGTCTTCGACCTCGATCATGAGCGGCCGAAGTCGATCGGGCGGCTGCGCGGCTTCCAGGGCAACTTCGGCGTCTTCGTCCGCTCCTACGCCTACATCCTCAGCCTCGGCGCAGACGGCCTCGCCGAGGCCTCGGAGACCGCGGTGCTGAACGCCAACTACCTCAAGGCGCGGCTCGCCGAGGGTCGCGCCGGCGAACACCTTCCGGTCGCCTTCGACCGCCACTGCATGCACGAGTTCGTCCTCTCCGGCAAGCCGATGAAGCGCGAGCTGGGGATCGCCACCCTCGATCTCGCCAAGCGCCTGCTCGACTTCGGCTTCCACCCGCCGACCGTCTACTTCCCGCTGCTGGTCGACGAGGCGCTGATGATCGAGCCGACCGAGACCGAGACCAAGGAGAGCCTCGACGCCTTCGCCGAGGCGATCGAGCGAATCCTCGCCGAGGCCGAGGACGACCCCGAGAAGGCCAAACAGGCCCCTTACACGACCCCCGTCCGTCGCCTCGACGAGGTCAAGGCGACCCGCCAGCCCATAGTCCGCCAACCGCTCGACTAGAGCTCCGGCAGCTTCTGCTTCAGCTCGAGCACGGGGGCGAAGAGGTCGCCGTCGCGCTCGACCCGCTCGAGCACGTCGCCGGCCTCGAAGACGAGCGAGTCGGCATCGTCGTCGGCGACCGCGCGCTCGACCTCCTCCCAGGTGACCGGGGTCGAGACGGTCGGGCGTTCGCGGGCCCGCAGTGAGTAGACGGCGATCGTCGTTTTGCGTTCGTTGTTCTGGTACCAGTCGATCAGCACCTTGCCCTCGCGCAGGGTCTTTTTGCCCATCTTCGCCAGCACCTCGTCTGGGGTCTGCTTGGCGATCAGCTGGCCTATCGCCTGGGCGAAGGGGCGGGTCTCCTCGTAGCTGGTCGGCGTGTTGAGCGGCACGTAGAGCTGCATTCCCTTTGAGCCAGAGGTCTTGACCAGGCACTCGAGGCCGAGCTGGCCGAGCACCTCGCGCAGGCGCAGCGCCACCCGCGAGCAATCGAGGATGTCGGCGGGCGGGCCGGGGTCGAGGTCGAAGGCGAGCACGGTCGGCCGCTCGTGCTTGGCGCCCAGCGAGAGCGAGGGGTGCAGCTCGATCGCCGCCAGCTGGGCCATCCAGACCAGGGTCGGCAGGTCGTCGCAGACGCAGTAGTCGATGTAGCCGGATTTGGGACCGGCCAGCACCCGGGTCGTCTTCACCCACTCGGGCCGGTGCTTGGGACAGCGCTTCTCGAAGAAGGCCGTATCGGTGTCGTCGACGCCCTCGGGGAAGCGGCGCAGAGTCAGCGCCCGTCCGGCCAGGTGGGGAACGAGCACAGGCGCGACCTTGGCGTAGTAGTCGACCACCTCGCCCTTGCTGAAGCCGGCCTCCGGGTAGAGCACCTTGTCGAGGTTGGTGAGCTTCAGCTCACGGCCGTCGACCTCGACCTGGCGGCTGCTCGCCACGGCCTATTTCGAGGCTTTGGCTTTTTTACGGCCGGAGGAGCTTTTCTTCGGCGCGGCTTTGGCCTTTTTCTTCGCCGTCGGTTTGGCCTTCTTGCCTTTCGGCTTGGCCTTGCCCTTGACTGCGGCGATGCTCTCCTCCAGCGCCGCCATCAGGTCTGGGGCCTTGGTCGGCTTGGGCGCCTCGGCCTCCGGCGCGGCGAGAACGTCCTTGCCTTCGGCCTTGCGTTCGATCAGCGCCAGCAGCTGCTCGCGGTACTCGTCGCGGTAGGCGCCCGGGTCGAACTCCGTGGTCAGCGAGTCGATCAGCTGCTCGGCCATCTCGACCTCTTTCGCGGCCACTTTCTGCTTGTCCTGGGGCAGCACGTCCTCGAGCTCGGACGGGGCGACGACCTCGTCGCCGAAGCGCATCGTGGTCAGCGTCAGCACCCCGTCGCCGGGGCGCAGCGCCGCCAGGTGCTCCTTGTTGCGGAAGACGAAGCGGGCGATTGCCACCTTGCCCGATTTCTCCATCGCCTCCGCGAGCAGCGAATACGCTTTCTCGGCGCCGTCCGCCGGGGCCAGGTAGTAGGGGCTGTCGAAGTAGATCGGGTCGATCTGGTCGAGGTCGACGAAGTCCTGCACCTCGATCGCGCGGGTCTTCTCCGGCGCCAGCGCCGATATCTCGTCTTTGCTCAGCGGCACGTAGCGGTCGGGGGTGATCTCGAAGGCCTTGATGATCTTCTCGTAGGGGACCTCCTCGTCGGTCCCTTCGGCGACGCGGCGGTGTTTGATCCGGGCGCCGTCGGACTCGCGGATCTCGCGCAGCGAGATGCCGCGCCGCGCCACCGCGCTGTACAGCTTCACGGGCACGTTCAGCAGCCCAAAGCTGATCGTGCCGCTCCAGATCGCTCTTGCCATCAGCAGATCACCTACCCGGATTCTGGCAGCAGCGACCCGATCGCCTCCACAGCATGACCGGTCCGGGAGGCTTCTTGCGCCTCCGTACACTCGGCCGATGTCCCGGCAGCAGCTCTTGACGCTGGTCGCGACGATCCTCGGCTCGACGGTCGTCTTCCTCGACGGGACCGTGGTCAACGTGGCGCTGCCACCGATCGCCGAGGACCTCGACGCCGGCCTGGCCGGGCAGCAGTGGGTGGTCGAGGCCTACATGCTGACCATGGTCGCGCTGCTCCTGGTCGGCGGCTCGCTGGGCGACCAGTTCGGGCGACGGCGGATCTTCGTCATCGGACTGGTCGCCTTCGGCGTCACCTCGATCCTCTGCGCCCTGGCGCCCACGGTCGAGGTCCTGGTCGGCGCCCGCGCCCTGCAGGGGATCGCCGGGGCGCTGCTGGTGCCCGGCTCGCTGGCGATCGTCGCCGCATCCTTCGAGGGGGCCGCCCGCGGCAGGGCGGTCGGGACCTGGACCGCCTGGACCGGGATCGCCACCGTGATCGGACCGGCCGGCGGCGGAGCGCTGATCGAGTGGCTCTCCTGGCGGGTGATCTTCTGGGTCAACATCCCGCTGATCGCGGTCACTGTGGCGCTGACGCTGCACTCGGTGCGGGAGAGCAGCGACCCCGATGCGTTCCGCGGGTTCGACCTGCCCGGGGTCCTGCTCTCGGCGGCCGGTCTCGCCGGCCCCGTCTTCGCCCTGATCGAACAGCCGTCGCACGGCTGGGACGACCCGCTGGTCTGGATCCCGCTCGTCGCCGGCGTCGCCTGCTTCGCCCTCTTCGTCCTGCGCGAGGCGCGCGCCCGCCACCCGATACTCGACCTCGCCCTCTTCCGCATCCGCAACTTCTGGGTCGCCAACCTGACCACGCTGACCGCCTACGCCGGCCTGATCGGCGGGCTCTTCTTCGTCGGCCTCTTCTTGCAGCAGGTCGGCGGCTACTCGCCGCTCGAGGCGGGTTTCGCGACGACGCCGATCTCGCTGCTGCTCTTCGTCCTCTCGCCGCGCTTCGGCAAGCTCGCCTCGGGCACCGGGCCGCGGTTGCCGATGTGCGTCGGCCCGATCGTCGGCGGGATCGGGCTGATCCTGCTGCTGCGCGTCGGCGCCGACCCGGACTACGTCGGCGAGGTGCTGCCGGCGATCGTCGTCTTCGGTCTCGGCCTCGCGGCGACGGTGGCGCCGCTGACCGCGACCGTGCTCGACTCGGTCGACGAGCGCCACGTCGGCATCGCCTCCGGGGTCAACAACGGCATCTCGCGCGTCGCCGGCCTCTTGGCGATCGCCGTGCTCGGAGCGGTGATCTCGGCCAGCTTCGACGCCAGCGTCGGCGCCGAGGTCGCCTCGGGCCCGCTGACCGCCGAAGCGCCCGAGGCCTCGACCAACGCCTTCCACCTCGGCGTGCTGATCGCCGGCATCCTGATGATCGTCGGCGGCGCCATCTCCGGCCTCTGGATCCAGAACCCCGAGCGCCCGACCGAGGCCTACCCAACCCGCGGCAGCGCCGCCGCCGGCGAGTGCGGCCACGGCCCCGACGCCGATTCCCCCCAGCCAGAACAAGCGCCCGCCCCTGTCGCGCCTTGAATAGGCTCCCGCCGTGAGCCCTCCCGTCATCTTCTCCGGCATCCAGCCGACCGGCCGCAAGCACCTCGGCAACTACATAGGCGCGATCCGCCAGTACGTCGAGGGGCAGGAGCGCGGCGAGCCGGCGATCTTCTGCATCGTCGACCTGCACGCGATCTCGGTCGCCTACGACCCCGCTGAGCTGCGCGAGCGGCTCTACGACACGGCGGCGATCCTGCTCGCCGCCGGCCTCGACCCCGATCGCTGCGTGCTCTTCCGCCAGTCCGACGTGCGCGAGCACACCGAGCTGACCTGGCTGCTCTCCGCCGTCACCTCGCACGGCGACCTCAACCGCATGCACCAGTTCAAGGACAAGTCGGCGAAGCAGCGCGAGCTGGTCTCCGCCGCGCTCTTCTTCTACCCGGTGCTGATGGCCGCCGACGTGCTCGCCTACCGCGCCACCGAGGTGCCGGTCGGCCACGACCAGCTCCAGCATGTCGAGCTGATGCGCGAGATCGCCCGCCGCTTCAACGAGCGCTTCGGCGAGGCGCTGGTTGTGCCCGAGCCCAGGATCCCGGAGGTGGGCGCGCGGATCATGGACCTGCAGGAGCCCGAGCGGAAGATGTCGACTACCGGCGCCACCGAGGCGGGGACGATCTACGTCCTCGACGAGCCCGAGGCGATCCGCAAGAAGCTCGGAAGCGCCGTCACCGACTCCGGGCGCGAGGTGCGCCGCGGCGAGGACAAGCCCGGCGTGACCAACCTGATCGACGTGCTCGCCGTCGCCCGCGGCGTCGAGCCCGCGGCGATCGAGAGGGAGTTCGCCGATGCCGGCTACGGCGACTTCAAGACGGCCGTCGCCGAGGGCGTAGTCGAGCTGCTCGCCCCGGTGCGCGAGCGCTACGCCGAGCTGCGCCTCGACGAGGCGGCGCTGGAGGCGGCGCTCGCCGCCGGCGCCGAGAAGGCCCGCGCGCTCGCCGCCCCGACCCTCGCCGAGGTTCGCGACCGCATGGGCATCGGCGCTCGGTCGTTACTCTTAGGCCGATGCCGGTCGCCGACCTCGATCTCGAGCTCGACGTATTCGCCGGGCCGTTCGACCTGCTGATCGCGGTGCTGCTGCGCGAGGAGGTCGACCTGCTCGAGCTCGAGCTAGCCGAGGTCGTCGTCGCCTACGTCGAGCACCTGGAGCGCGAGGGCGAGCTGGAGCTCGAGGTGGCGACCGAGTTCCTCGTCCTGATCGCGGCGCTGCTGGAGCTGAAGTCGCGCCTGATGCTGCCCGGGCGCCGACCCGGAGCTGGAGGAGCTGGCGCCCGAGGAAGCGGTCGAGGAGCTGTTGGCGCGGCTGCTCGAGTACCGCCGCTACCGCGACGCGGCGGAGATGCTGGGCGAGCGCTTCGAGGCGGCGCGCGGCTACCTCTACCGCAGCGCGCCGCTGCCCTCGAGCTGCGCCGGGTCGCCCTCGACGCGGCGACCGCCGCCTACGACCCGGACCGGCTCGGCGCCGCGCTCGGCGACCTGCTGACGATCCCGCCGCCGGTCGACGTCAGCCACATCCGGCCGACCGTCTCGCTGGAGCGCCGCCTGCGGGCGCTGCGCGACGCGCTCGCCGGCCGCTCCAGCATCGACTTCGACGAGCAGTTCGGCGGAGAGGACCGACTGACCCAGGCGGTCACCCTCTTCGCCCTGCTCGAGCTCTACCGCAAAGGCGAGGTGACCTGGAAGCAGCGCGAGCCGCTCGGCCCGATCGAGATCCACCGACAGGAGGCAGCCTCATGAGCGACCTGAGCCGCACGATCGAGGCCCTGCTCTTCCTCTCTCCCCAGCCGGTCTCGGTTTCCGATCTGGCCGAGGCGACCGAGGCGACCGAGGGCCAGGTCACCGAGGCGATCGACCTGCTGCGCGAGGACCTCGCCGAGGGCCAGCCGCGGGGTGGTCCTGCGCGAGGTCGGCGCCGGCTTCGCCCTGGCCAGCGACCCGGCCAGCGAGGACGCGGCGCGGCGGCTCCTGGCCAAGCCGCGGACGCCGCCGCTGACCCAGGCGCAGGCCGAGACGCTGGCGATAGTCGCCTACCTGCAGCCGGTCTCGCGGCCCGAGGTGGCGCGGATCCGCGGCGTCTCCTCCGAGTCGGCGGTGCAGACGCTGTCGGAGCGCGGCCTGATCGAGGAGTCGGGGCGCTCGCAGTTCGGCGCCGCGCTGTTCAAGACGACCGAGCTGTTCGAACGACTCTTCGGCCTCGCCGGGCTCGACCAGTTGCCGGACCCATCGCGCTTCGATCCGACCCCCGAGGACGAGCGGGAGCTGCGCGAGCGACTGCTCAAGGCGGGCGAGCAGCGCGCCGAGCCGTGAGGCTGGCGAAGTTCCTCGCTCACGGGGGCGTCGCCTCGCGGCGGAAAGCTGAGGAGATCGTGGCCGCGGGGAGGGTCAGCGTTGATGGGGAGGTGGTCACGCGATCCGGCTCGTGACGTGGAGGAGGGCGATGACGTTCGGGTCGACGGAAGTCCCGGTCGGCCGGGAGGCGCGCGAGGTCTGGGCGGTCAACAAGCCGGCTGGGGTGGTCTCGACGGCGCGCGAGCCGGGCGGGCGGCGGGCGGTGGTCGAGCTGGTCGACTCCGACGCTCGCCTGTACCCGGTGGGACGGCTCGACGCCGACTCGACCGGGCTGCTCCTGCTCACCAACGACGGTGAGCTGGCCAACCGGCTGATCCACCCACGCTACGAAGTGCCGAAGGCCTACCGGGTCGAGCTGCGCCGTCCGCCCGCCGAGGCGGACCTGCGGCGTCTGGCCAGCGGCGTCGAGCTGGAGGACGGGCCGACCGCGCCGGCCGAGGTGCGGCGGCTCGGCGAGCGTGAGCTCGAGATCGTCCTGCGCGAGGGCCGCAAGCGCCAGGTGCGCCGCATGGCCGAGGCGGTCGGCAACGAGGTCGTGGCGCTGCGCCGCGTCCGCTTTGGCTCGATCGAGCTCGGCGACCTGCCCGAGGGCGAGGCGCGGCGCCTCTCGACCGACGAGATCGACTCGCTTTGGGAAGATGGGGGGCGATGAGCGAGAACGGGGCCCCGCAACAGCGCCTCTTCGCGGTCCGCGGCGCGGTGCAGGCCGACGCCAACGAGGCCGGCGCGATCGCCGGCGCGACGACCGAGCTGATGCGCGAGCTGCTCGACCGCAACGCGCTTCAGCCCGAGGCGATCGTCAGCTGCCTCTTCACCACGACTGACGACCTCGACGCCGAGTTCCCCGCCGCCGCGGCGCGTGAGCTCGGGCTCGAGTCGGTGCCCCTGCTCTGTTGCCGGGAGATCCCGGTGCCGGGCTCGATGCCGCGGGTGATCCGGGCGATGGTCCACTACTACGCGCCGGCCGGGCACAGCTCGGCGCACGCGTACCTCGGCGCGACACAGGACCTGCGCTCCGACCTGCACGCCGCCCAGTAGCCGGCCGGTCGGCACAATGAGCGCATGACCGTCACCTTCGCGGCGAAGCTCGCCAGCATCCCCGGCTACCAGGCCGGCGTGCCGAAGGGGCAGGCGCCTGAGGCGATCGCCGCCGGCGAGCATCGCCCAGCTCGCCTCCAACGAGTCGCCCTTCCCGCCGCACCCGAAGGTGGTCGAGGCGATCCGCGGCGCCGCCGAGGCGATGAACCGCTACCCAGATCCGGCCGCGACGCTGCTGCGCCGCCGCATCGCCGAGCGCTACGAGGTCGAGCCGGGACGGGTCGCCGTCGGCAACGGCTCCTGCGAGATCCTGCTCGCCGCCGCCGAGGCGCTCTGCGAGCCGGGCGCCGAGATCCTCTACGCCTGGCCCTCCTTCTCGATGTACCCGCACCTGGCGGCGCTCAGCGGGGCGCGCGAGGTGCGCGTGCCGCTGGCCGAGGGCGAGGTCCACGACCTCGACGCGATGGCGGCTGAGGTGACCGCGGCGACTCAGCTGGCGATCGTCTGCAACCCGAACAACCCGACCGGCACCCACCTGCCGGCGGCAGCGCATCGCCGAGTTCTGCGAGCGCGTCCCCGAGCACGTGACGATCGCCCTCGACGAGGCCTACGTCGAGTTCCAGATCGACGACGACCCCGACGCGACCGTCGACCTGCTGGCCGACTTCCCCAACCTGGTCGTCCTGCGCACCTTCAGCAAGGTCTACGGCCTGGCCGGGCTGCGGGTCGGCTTCGCGCTCGGCTCGGCCAAGTTCCGCGCCGCGGTCGACGCCGTGCGCCAGCCGTTCAGCGTCAACGCCCTCGCCCAGGCGGCGGCGGCGGAGGCGATCCTGCACCAGGACGACGTCGAGCGCCGGGTCGAGCGCACGATCGTCGAGCGGGTGCGGGTCGAGGAGGGCCTGCGCGAGCTCGGGCTCGCCACCGCCGAGACCCAGGCCAACTTCTCCTGGGTCGACCTCGGCGACGCCGATGAGGAGACGATCGTCGCCGGCCTCGCCGAGCGCCAGATCGCCGTCCGCCCCGGGGCGCCTCTCGGCGATCCCGGGCACATCCGGGTCAGCTACGGCACCCCGGCCGAGAACGATCGCTTCCTCGCCGCGCTCGCCGAGCTGCTCGACTGAACGTTCGGTCCGCTCGCGCCGGTCTAGGTGGAAAGTAAAGTCTCAAGCGTGGAGGAAGGCGGACGCAAGATGATCATCGGAATGCGAGAGGGGGCGCGGGACCGGGTCCGCGACCAGCGGATCGAGCGCGTGGTCGAGCTGGTCGCGCCGGAGGCCCTGATCGGCGACCTGCCGCTCGGCGAGGAGCGCGAGGCGGCGGTGGTGAAGGGCCGCCAGGAGGTGGAGAACGTGCTGGAGCGGGTCGACGACCGGCTCCTGGTCGTGGTCGGCCCGTGCAGCGTGCACGACGTCGACGCCGCGCTCGAGTACGGCGAGCGGCTGACGAGCTGGCGGCGGAGCTGGGCGACGACCTGTTGGTGGCGATGCGCGTCTACTTCGAGAAGCCGCGCACGACGACCGGCTGGAAGGGCCTGATCAACGACCCCCACCTGGACGGCTCCTGCGACGTCAACGCCGGTCTGCGCATGGCGCGCGCCCTGCTCCTGCAGGTGCTCGAGCTCGGTCTGCCGATCGGCTGCGAGTTCCTCGACCCGATCACGCCCCAGTACATCTCCGACACGGTGGCCTGGGGAGCGATCGGCGCCCGCACGACCGAGAGTCAGATCCACCGCCAGCTCGGCTCCGGCCTCTCGATGCCGATCGGCTTCAAGAACCGCACCGACGGCAACGTCCAGGTCGCGGTCGACGCGGTGCGCGCCGCGGCCACGCCGCACGCCTTCGCCGGCATCGACGACGCCGGCCGCCCGGCGATCCTCCACACCGCCGGCAACCCCGACGGCCACGTGATCCTGCGCGGCGGGCGGGGCGCTCCCAACTGCGACTCCGAGGGCGTCGCGACGGCGCTGGAGATGCTCGGCAAGGCCGGGCTCGCCGAGCGGCTCGTGATCGACGCCTCGCACGACAACAGCGACAAGGAGCCCGAGCGGCAGGTGCTGGCGGCGGATGAGATCGCCGGCCAGGTGGCGGGCGGCAACGGGGCGATCATCGGCGTGATGCTGGAGTCGTTCCTGGTCGAGGGACGGCAGGACCTCGGCGACGGCAAGGGCCTCACCTACGGTCAGTCGATCACCGACCCCTGCATCGATTGGGAGCACACGGTGACGGTGCTGGAGGGCCTGGCGGCGGCGGTGAGGACGCGGCGAGGCGGATGAGGGCAGCCGTCCTCGGGGTGGGCCTGATCGGGGGCTCGATCGGGCTCGCCGCGCGGCAGCGGCTCGAGTGCGAGGTCGTCGGCTGGGGACCCAACCAGCCCACTGTGGATCGCGCCCTGGAGTTGGGCGCGATCGACCGCCCTGCCACGACAGTCGCCGAGGCCTGCGCGGACGCCGAGGTCGTCTTCTGCGCGGCGCCCGTCGCCAAGCTCCCCGATCTCGTCCGCGCCGCGCTCGACGCGAGCGGCCCCGAGACGGTCGTCACCGACGCCGGCTCGACCAAGCGCGAGCTCGTCGCCGCCCTCGGCGACGACGAGCGCTTCATCGGCGGCCACCCGCTGGCCGGCGCCGAGACCGCCGGCGTGGCCAACGCCCGCGCCGACCTGTTCGAGGGCGCGCGCTGGTACCTGACCCCGACCGAGCGCTCCAGCGGCATCCTCTACGACCGACTGCCTCAGCGGGCGATCGCCGGGCTCGGCGCCCGTCCGCAGGCGATCGACGCCGCCGCCCACGACCGGTTGATGGCGACGGTCAGCCACCTGCCGCACGTGCTGGCCAACGTCCTCGCCGGCCAGGCCGCGGCGGAGTTGACACGCGACTCCGAGCGCCTGCCCGAGGTCGGGCCGAGCTTCCGCGACGCGACCCGCGTCGCGGGCTCGAACCCGGCGGTCTGGGGCGACATCTACGCCGCCAACTCGGAGGCGCTGATGGCGGCGATCGACGACGTCCTCGCCCGCCTGCGCGAGGCGCGCGATCTGATCGAGTCAGGCGACCCTGGCGCGGTTGCCGCCTGGCACGCCAACGCCGCCGTCGAGCGCCGCCGCCTACTCGAGTCCGAGCTCGCGGCTGGGCCCTTGCGGGAGCTCCGCGTCGTCGTCGCCAACCGCCCCGGCACCGTCGCCGAGCTGGCGTTGGCGCTGGGCGAGGCCGGGGTCAACATCGAGGACATGGCGCTGCACCCGGCATCCGACATGAAGTCGGGCGCGATCTCGCTCTGGGTGGCCGGCGAGGAGCAGGCCGAGCGCGCCGCCGCGCTCGTGCGCGAGCTGGGCCACGGCGCAACCGTCGTGGCCGAGGGCTGAGCGATGGCCACCCGGTTCGATCCAGCAGGCCCGCTGCGCGGCACGCTCCATCCCCCGCCCGACAAGTCGGTCTCCCACCGGGCAGCGCTGATCGCCGCGATGGCCGAGGGGGAGACGACGATCGAGGGCTACCTCGACTCGGCCGATACCCGCTCGACCCTCGCCGCCGCCAAAGCGCTCGGCGCGCAAGTCACCTGGCCCCCATTTGGTCGTGTATATGGACCAAATGGGGGTCGGGTGGACTTCTCGACCTTGCGCGTGCGCGGCGTCGGCCTGCGCGGCGCGGGCGCGGCCGAGATCGACGTCGGCAACGCCGGCACGCTCTTGCGCCTGCTGCCGGGCTGGCTCGCCGGGCAGGAGACGGGCGCCTGGACGCTCGACGGTGACGACTCGATCCGCCGCCGCCCCGTCGACCGGATCGCTGCCCCCCTGCGGCAGATGGGGGCCCTGGTCGAGTGCCGCGAGGAACGCCTGCCGCCGCTGCGGGTGGAGGGCGCGCCCTTGCACGGCATCGCCTACGAGCTCCCGGTCGCCAGCGCCCAGGTCAAGTCGTGCCTGCTCTTCGCCGGGCTGCTGGCCGAGGGCGAGACGCGGATCGTCGAGCCGTTGCCGAGTCGCGACCACAGCGAGCGGATGTTGGCCGCCGCGGGCGCCGAGCTCGTTCGCGAGCCGGGCGCGGTGACGATCCGTCCGGCGGCGCGACTGGAGCCCGGCGCGATCGTCGTGCCCGCCGACTTCTCCTCGGCCGCTTTCTTCCTCGTCGCGGCGCTGCTTGTCCCCGGCAGCGATCTGAGCATCGCCGGCATCGGCCTCAACCCGACTCGCACTGGCCTACTCTCGATCCTACGGCGCATGGGCGCCGAGCTGGAGATCGAGGAGGAAAGCGAGCGCGGGGGGGAGCCGCGTGGACGAGTTCGCGTGCGCCCTGCCGAGCTGCGCGGCGTCGAGGTCGGTGGCGCCGACGTGCCGCTGGCGATCGACGAGCTGCCACTCGTCGCGCTCGTCGCCTGCTTCGCCGAGGGCGAGACGACGATTCGCGACGCTGCCGAGCTGCGCCGCAAGGAGAGCGACCGGATCGAGACCATCGCGACCGCGCTGACCGCGCTCGGAGCGCGCATCGAGACGAGCGAGGACGGGATGCGGATCGAGGGCGCCGGCGGTTTGCGCGGCGGCGCGATCGAGGCCCACGGCGACCACCGGATCGCGATGCTCGGCGCGATCGCTGGCCTCGCCTCGCGCGAGGGCGTCGCGGTGGATGGGATGGACGCGGCCGCGGTCAGCTACCCGGGCTTCGAGGATGACCTGAGCTCGGTTTTCAATTAAAAAATTTGACAAATCAAATGTGACGTGACATCTTGAGGCGCTGCCGGGGTCGATGGCGGGGGGAGGAGACGTCAAATGCAGCCCATCGAGACCCGGAGAGCGCGCGTTCTCATCGTCGTTCTCAGCTTGGCCATTGTCACCGTCGCCCACGTCGGCGCCGGGGCTTCAGCGACCGAATCGACCGGCGACGATGCCGGCGCGGGGGGAAGTCAAGTCCGATCCGCCGCGGCGAGCGACGCCGAAACGGCAATCGCTCGCGCCGACCTGGTTGGAAGGATGGAGGACGCCCTGGGGGGCTCCTTCGCGGGCGCCTGGTTCGATCCGGCGACCGCGCGGCTTCATGTCGGCGCCCCGTCCACGGCGAGCGCCGAGATAGCCGAGTCGGTCGCCGCCGAAGCGGGTCTCGCCGGCATCGTGACCGTGACCCCGGTCGACCACACCTGGGCACGGCTCAGGGCTGTTCAGGACGCCTGGCGCCATCGATTCATCGAGCACGTCCCGAGCGGGACGTTCACCGCATCGCTCGTCGCTCGGGACAACTCCGTGAAGATCGAGCTGGGCTCGGACGTGCCCTCCCATGCCCGCGCGGCGCTGCGAAGCGACGCCGCAACCGCCTCCGTGGCCATCTCGCTGTCCGTGGCGCCGAGCGAGAGCCTGGAGATCACCCCATATGAAAGGTGCGCGAAATTCGTCCCATTCAAAGCATATTGCGATCCGACGCTCGTCTCGGGGGTCAGCATCATTGGCGAAAAAGAAGGAACCGAAGGGGTCTGTACGGCGGGGGTCCCGTTGATTAGGAAAGCACCCAAAAACGAAACCGAGGCGACAGAAACCTTTCTGATCACCGCGGGCCATTGCCTCGTCGGAGTTGGCGCGCCCGAAAAAGAATGGGCGGCCTTCGAAGCGGGCGGCACTAGAAAAGGAATCGGACCAGCAAAAGCCGCGCTTGAATATCCTGGCTCGGGCATCGATGCCGGCGTGATCCAGATCTCGAAAAAACCCTGGGCGGACGCGACGAAAGCCAGCCCACTCACTCCCGTCATCGCGCAATGGAGCACGACGGAAAAAACCAATCCCTTCGAACTGATCGAAGAAACGACCCCGGCCGAAAAAATGCTGGTCTGCTATTCGGGTCAGCGAACTGGAACGCAATGCGGGGAGATCATCGAAGCGGAAAAGGCCGAGGTGATCAAAGACGGAGGGGGCAAAGTAATCGTCGAATGGGTCCACGCGAACGTGGTTCAGCTCGAAGGTGGGAAAAAAGCGGGACAAGGCGACAGCGGCGCGCCTTTCTTCGAACAGGAACCCTTTAAAACCGAACAGACAGGCTACGTCCTGGGAACGCTCGTCGGGGGAACAGATCCGGGGGAAAGCAACAAAGTGATCTTTCAGCGGCTAGCCGTCCAGCTCGCTGGGCTAGCCGAACAAAAAAGCCTCTCGCTCGAATTGCTCACGCCGGCGAACGAAACCAGGCATTGACGGCTTAGAGCAACCGACGGTATGCGCATGAAGGCGATCGGGCTAGGCGGGACGCGCCTAGCCGTGATCGCGGTCGCCCTGGTGACCGCGGCGCTCGCCTACGTGGACGCAGCCGGGTCTAGCGCCGGCGACGAGGCGCGGGAGGCCTCGCAACGGTCGAGCCGCGCGGACGAGGTCGAAGCGGCGGTCGCGCGTGGCAACGTCACCGTCAAGCTGGAAGCGGCGCTCGGCGACGACTTTGGCGGCGCTTGGTTTGAGCCCTCAGCCGCTCGGCTGCACGTTGGCGTCACCTCATCCGAGAGTCAGCGCGACGCCGAAGCGGTGGCCGCGCGGGCCGGTCTCGCCGAGGCCGTGGTCGAGACCCCGGTCGACTCGACCTGGGAGGAGCTCGAAGCAGCGCAGGACGAGTGGGACCACCGCCTCGCCGACCTGTTCGACCGCCAGCAGGTCACGACCGGCCTCCGCGCGCAGTACAACGCGGTCGAAATCGAGCTGGCATCGTCGGCGCCGCGGGCCCGGCGGGCGGCGCTGGAGCGCGAAGCGGCTGCGGAGAGCGTCGAGGTGATGGTGACCAGCCCGCTCAAGGAGCGCTTTCGAATCAGCCCCGACGTGAAAAGGTGCAGAAAATTCGTCGTCAAAAGCCACATGGCCGATTGCAATCCGACGCTCGTCGGCGGTGTCTATATCGACGACAACAAAGCCGGGTGGGTCGGGTGCACTGCCGGGCCCACGGTTCTCAGAGACGATCGCACGAGCAAACCGAAAGCGACAGATACCTTCGTCCTCACCGCCGGGCACTGCATCAAAGACCACGGCGACATCGGCGGGACCTGGTACGCGGTCAACAACAAAACCCCGGGCGAAAAGGACGTGATCGGCAAAGCCGTCCAGTATTTGAATTCGGAAACCGACGTCGGCGTGATCGAAGTGACGACGAAATACTGGGCCGAAGCAAAAGATCCGCCCTTGGCCCCGGTCATCGCGTGGTGGGACACGAAAGACGAATCGGATCCCTTTCCCGTGGTCGACCAGGCGAACCCGGTCGAAGAAGAAACAGCATGCCATTCGGGCGCGCGCACGGGCACCGGCTGCGGAACCATCCTGAAAACCGGTGTCACGATCAAATACAAAACCGGCATCGAACTGAAAAACCTCACCAAAGTAGAACTGGAAAACGGCGCCAAAGCCGGGAACGGAGACAGCGGCGGCCCGTGGTTCGTCTATGAGACCCCCTTCAACGTGGCCGGCACCCATGCCTCCTCAGAACACGAAGGCGGTACCGAAGAAGGGAAAATCGCCTACTTTCAGCCACTCAAAGTCTCGTTCGAAAAACTGAAAGAAAAAAAATCTCTGGGCCTCGAACTGCTCAAAGGGAAAAACCAGAAAAGGCACGGCGAGCTCAAAGGCGGCAAATACCCAGTGACACTCCACGGCGGGACGAGTGGCGTCGAGGAATTCGAGACCGAAGCCGGCACGGTCGAATGCACGTGGAGCGCCTACGACGCCGTCGTCTCAGAAGCGACTTCGACAGTGACGGTGGCTCCGGAATACAAAGAATGCGACGCGTTTGGGCTGGTCAGCGCGACGATCAGCATGGAAGGCTGCGCATATGTTTTCCACGCGGGCGGAAAAGCGTCGTCGGACAACTATGACGCCAGCGCGGACATCACCTGCCCAGCGGGTAAATCGATCGTCGTGAGCGCGGGTACCTGCAAAGTCGCAGTGCCCGCGCAGACGGGATTGGAATCCACCGATCTGATCGACGACACAGGCGCATCGCCGAAAAAGGACATCACAATCAGGCCGACAATCACGGGCCTCGCCTACACCGTGACCCAGGACGGGTTCCTCTGCCCGTTCGAAAGCACGGGCCACAAGACAGACGGCGAATACACGAACTCCGCAAACATCACAATCACAGGGCAGAACCCGAGCAGCCCGTCGGAAAAGATCGACATCGAAATCGCCGATCCGTAGGCCTCGGGGCCGCTGAGCCCCCCGCGCAGCCCGAACCTCCACGGCGGCGTACGCTGCCGCGCATGGTCATCGCTATCGACGGACCCGCGGGGGCCGGCAAGTCCACGGTCGCGCGCGCGGTCGCCGCGGCGCTCGGCTTCACCTACCTCGACTCGGGGGCGATGTATCGCTGCGTGGGGCTGGCCGGGTTGGAGCGTGACGTCGGCCTCGACGATGGCGCGGCGCTCGGCGAGCTGGCTCGCTCGCTGACGATCGGGCTCGGCGGCGGGCGGATCGAGCTGGACGGATGTGACGTCAGCGACGCGATCCGCGCGCCTCGGGTCGCCGACGCGGCCTCGCGGGTCTCCGTCCACCCAGCGGTGCGCGAGGCGCTGGTCGCGCGGCAGCGAGAGCTGATCGAGGTGGGACGCTACGTCGCCGAGGGGCGCGACATCGGCACCGTTATCAGCCCGGACGCCCCGCTCAAGGTCTTCCTGACCGCCTCCGCCGAGGAGCGCGCCCGTCGCCGCGCCGCGCAGACGGGTGAGGACGAGGAGGCCGTATTGGCGGCGCAGCGCGAGCGCGACCGCCGCGACGAGACACGGGAGCACAGCGCCCTGCGCGCGGCCCCCGACGCGGTCGAGGTCGACACCACCGGGCTTGACCTTCAGGAGGTCGTGGACCGGATCGTAGCCTTGGCCCGAGAGCGAGGCCTCAAATGAGCGTGGGGGTAGTGAGCCGCCTGCCCACCGTCGCCGTCGTCGGCTTCCCCAACGTCGGCAAGAGCACCCTGGTCAACCGCCTCGCCGGTGGCCGCGAGGCGGTCACGCACGCCGAGCCCGGGGTCACCCGCGATCGCAAGCGGGTGCGCTGCGAGTGGAACGGCGTCGCCTTCGAGCTGCTCGACACGGGGGGGATCGACCTCGCGGACCCAGGCGAGCTGGCGGCCGACGTGCAGCGCCAGGCGCGGATCGGGATCGCCGAGGCTGACCTGGTGCTGCTGGTCGTCGACGGGCGCGCCGGCCTGCGCCCGGGAGACGCCGAGCTGGCGGGCGCCCTGCGCGGCGGCGGCGTGCCGGTCCTCGTCGTCGTCAACAAAGCTGACCGTCCGGAGGACGAGCATCACCTCGCCGCCGAGTTCCACCAGCTCGGCCTCGGCGAGCCGATCGCGGTCTCGGCGACGCACGGGCTCGGCACGGGCGACCTGCTCGACCGCGCGGTCGAGCTGCTCGGCGAATTGCCGCCGCGCGCGGCTGACCTCGAGGCGCCCGTCCACGTCGCCGTCGTCGGCCGCCCCAATGCCGGCAAGTCCTCGCTCGTCAACGCCTTCCTCGGCAGTGAGCGGGTGATCGTCTCCGAACGCGCCGGGACCACCCGCGACGCGATCGACACCGAGCTTGAGGTCGAGGGACGCCCCGTGCTGCTGGTCGACACGGCTGGCCTGCGGCGGCGCTCCAAGGTCGCCGGCACGGTCGACCATTACGCGCAGCTGCGCTCCGAGCTGGCGGTCGAGCGAGCCGACGTCGCGATCGTCGTCTGCGACGCCGCCGACGGGGTGACGGCGGAGGATCTGCGGATCGCCGAGCTGGCGATGCGGGCGGACTGCGCGACCCTGCTGGTCTTGAACAAGTGGGACGTGACGGCGACCGACGTCGACGACGCCCGCGCCCGGGTCGAGCGCAAGCTGCGCCTGCGGCCCGAGGTCGTCACCTGCTCGGCGCTGCGCGGCCGCAACGTCGAGAAGCTGCTGCCGAAGGCGCTGCGGCTCGCCGACCGGGCTGCCGAGCGGATCCCCACCCCCGAGCTCAACCGTTTCGTCGCCGACGTCGTCGCGACCACGCCGCCGCCATCGCGCCGCGGGCGCCGCCTGCGCCTCTACTACACGGCGCAGATCGGCGAGCGACCGCCGCGTTTCGCGATCCAGGTCAACGACCGCAAGCTGATCGTCCGCGACTGGGCCTACCACCTGGAGAATCGAATGCGCGAGACCTACGGTCTAGAGGGTGTGCCGATAGTGATCGACTTCGTCCCGCACACGGGGCGGCGACGCTGAGAGACCTCTAATACCCTTGCCACATGCCAGATAGCCAACCGCTCGCAGAGGGCGAGTACCTGTTCACCTCCGAGTCCGTCACCGAGGGCCACCCGGACAAGATCTGCGACCAGATCTCCGACGCGGTGCTCGACGCCGTGATGGCCGGGGACCCGGGGGGCCGCGTCGCCTGCGAGACGCTGGTCAACACCGGCATGGCCGTGGTCTCGGGCGAGATCTCGACCGACGTCCACCTCGACGTGCCGGACCTGGTCCGCGAGACGATCCGCGAGATCGGCTACGACCACGGCGACTACGGCTACCACTGCGACCACGTCTCGGTCCTCGTCTCGCTCGACAAGCAATCGCCCGACATCGCCCAGGGCGTCGACGCGGCGTACGAGACCCGCACCGGGGGGTCGACCGACGACGAGCTGCTGATCGCCGGCGCGGGCGACCAGGGGATGATGTTCGGCTACGCGACCGACGAGACCGAGGCGCTGATGCCGATGCCGGTCCAGCTCGCCCACCGTCTCGCCGAGCGGCTGGCTGCGGTGCGCAAGGACGGCACGCTCTCCTACCTCGGCCCCGACGGCAAGACCCAGGTCACCGTCCGCTACGCCGGCGGCCGTCCGGTGCGCGTCGAGAAGCTCTTGATCTCGACCCAGCACGCCGACGGCGTCGAGACCGAGGAGACGATCAAGCCCGACCTCTGGCAGCACGTCGTGATGCCGGTGCTGAACGCCGAAGCGGCGGGCATGTTCGACGAGGCCGAGCTGCGCGAGGGCTTTCTCGTCAACCCGACCGGCAAGTTCGTGATCGGCGGCCCAGTCGGCGACGCCGGCCTCACTGGCCGCAAGATCATCGTCGACACCTACGGCGGCATGGCCCGCCACGGCGGCGGCGCCTTCTCCGGCAAGGACCCCTCCAAGGTGGACCGCTCCGCCGCTTACGCCGCGCGCCACGTGGCCAAGAACGTCGTCGCCGCGGGGCTCGCGCAGCGCTGCGAGGTCCAGGTCGCCTACGCGATCGGCGTCGCCCACCCGGTCTCGCTGATGGTCGAGACCTTCGGCACGGGCGCCCTGCCCGACCGTGAGATCTCCAGCCTGGTCGAAGCCGAGTTCGACCTGCGGCCCGGCGCCTTCCGCCGCTACCTCGACCTGCATCGTCCGATCTTCCAGAAGACCGCGGCTTATGGGCATTTCGGCCGCGAAGACGAGGACTTCACCTGGGAGCGCACCGACCGCGCCGACGCCCTGCGCGAGGCGGCCGGAGCTACTACGGCATCAGTGTAGGCGCGGGAGGCCCAAGCAGATCAAGGACGCAGGGAGCGTGGCGTGCTCTGCACGCGAGCGACCGAGGACGCAGAGATGCGCCGGGCATCACGCGCCTGGGGGTTGGGGCTCGCCGAGGCCGTGCTGACCGGCGGCGTGGACCCCGGTCGCCTGGTCGACCTGGTGGACGACGTCGCCCGGGTCGGCGACTCCGGCGAAGACGAAGTTGTAGTCGTCGGTCGCCGCGGTGTCGAAGTCGACGTCGCCGATCTGCATCACCCGCTGGTAGACCGACTGGCGGTAGTTGACGTTCTGCACCCGCTCGAGCCGCGTCTCCTGGACCTCGCGCGAGACGATGCCGCGCTTGATGTTGAGGCGTCGGTCGGTGATCGTGTAGACGGTCGCGACCCGCTTGACGAAGCCGGCCAACACGGTGATCCCGATCACGACGAGGACGACGAGGAAGACGGCGCCGCCGTCAGCGCCGAAAAGCTTGGCCACCAGGCCGGCCAGCGCGGCGACGAGGATCCCCTTCAGGTAGAAGCCGAGGATCGCCCGCCAGGAGGGGTGGCCCTCGAAGATCACCCGCTCGCCGGGGCTGAGATTGAGACCCATCGACGCGCAGGATATCCCGGTCGTCCGCTTCTCTCCATACCTTGGGCCGGATGTCGATCGCCAAGGTCGAGCCGCTGACCACCGCGCGGGCGCTGCGCGGCCCGTTCGACTACCGCCTGCCGGCGGGGATGGCCGACCTCGAGGTGGGCAGCGTCGTCCGCGTGCCGTTCGGCCGCCGCCGCGCGCTCGGCGTCGTGGTCGAGCTCGCAGAGAGCTCGGAGCTGCCGCCAGAGCGCCTCGCCGAGCCGCTCGAGGCGCTCGAGGCGGGCGTCCCGCCGGAGCTGGTGCGGCTCGGGCTCTGGATTGCGCGAGAGTACTGCTCGACTCCCTCGCGCGGCCTGCAGCTGGTGCTGCCGCCAGGCACCGGGGCCGCCGGCCAGCGGGTGCGCTCGCGGACCGAGCTGCGGGCCGAGCTCAGCGCCGCGGGTCAGCGGGCGCTCTCCGGTGGCGAGCGGCTCGGCGCAAAGCAGCGGGCGACGCTGGAGGCGCTCGGCGCCGGGGAGATGTCGGCGCGGGAGCTGGCCGCCGTCGTCGGCGCCGACCGCGCCGTGCTGCGGCGGCTGGAAGATCGCGGCCTGATCTCGACCCGCAGCTCCCGGGTGCGAAGGCGGCCGGCCGACGCCGAGCTCGACGCCGGCCGAGACCGGCCGAGCCTGCTGGCCGAGCAGGAGGCGGCGGTGGCGGAGATCGTCTCGGCGCTCGACGGCGAGGCGGGAGGCCCGCGGCGCCTGCTCCTGCACGGGGTCACCGGCTCCGGCAAGACCGAGGTCTACCTTGCGGCGGTCGAGGCGGCGCTGGCACGCGGTCGGGGAGCGATCGTGCTCGTCCCCGAGATCGGTCTGGCGCCTCAGGCCGTCGCGCGCTTTCGCGCCCGCCTCGGCGAGCGCTTCGCCGTCCTCCACTCGGCCCTCTCGCCGGGCGAGCGCTACGACGAGTGGCGGCGCCTGCGCAGCGGCGAGGCGAGCGTCTGCGTCGGCCCGCGCTCCGCCGTCTTCGCTCCGGTCCGCGACCTCGGCCTGATCGTGATCGACGAGGAGCACGACCCGTCCTACAAGCAGGAGGGGGACCCCTGTTACGACGCCCGCGCCGTCGCCCGCCGGCGCGCCGTCGAATGCGGCGCGACGCTGGTCGCCGGCACGGCGACGCCGCGCCCGGAGTCCTGGCTGGAGCTGCCGCGCGTGGAGCTGCCTAGTCGCGTCGACGGGCGCCGCATGCCGCCGGTCGAGGTGCTCGACATGCGCGAGGCCGAGCCCAGCTCGGGCCCCCTCCACCCGGCCACCTGGGCGGCGCTGGAGGAGGTGCGGCGACAGGGCGCCAAGGCGATCGTGATGGTCAACCGGCGCGGCTTCTCGCCGTGGCTCACCTGCCGCTCGTGCGGCCACCACTGGGGCTGCCCCAACTGCGACGTCTCGCTGATCGTCCACCGCCATGCGGCGCGGCTGGTCTGTCACCACTGCGCCCACTCGGAGTCGACGCCGCGCGCCTGCCCCGAGTGCGACTCGACGACGCTCTCGCGCGCCGGGGTGGGGACCGAGCAGATCGAGGCGCTGCTGTCCGAGCGGCTCGGGCCGATGCCGGTCTTCCGGCTCGACTCCGACGTCGCCGCGGGGCGCGGCGCCCACGCCCGCATCCTCGCCGGCTTCGGCGAGGCCGAGAGCGCGGTGCTGGTCGGCACGCAGATGGTCGCCAAGGGCCACGACTTCCCCGAGGTGACGCTGAGCGCGATCGTCGACGCCGACGCGACGCTGCGCTTCCCCGACTTCCGCGCCGGCGAGCGCACCTTCGCGATGGTCGCCCAGCTCGCCGGCCGCAGCGGCCGCGGCGAGGCCGGGGGGGAGACGATCGTGCAGACGCTGGCGCCGGCGGCGGCGAGCATCGCCCATGCCGCCGCCCACGACTCGGCCGGCTTCCTCGCCGGCGAGATCGAGCGTCGGCGGACGTTGCGCTACCCGCCCTTCTCGCACCTGGTCCGCGTCGTCCTGCGCTCGCAATCGGCGCCCCGACTCGACACGGCGGCGTCGCGGCTGGCGGCGCTGCTCGCCGAGACGCTGCCGGGTGGGACCGACCTGCTCGGCCCCGCGCCGATGTTCCGTGTCCGCAACCAGCACCGCCGCCGTCTGCTGACCAAGGCCGACGACCGCGAGGCGACCGTCGCCGCGATCGGCGACGCGGTCGAGCGGCTCGCCGCCGATCGCACGCTGCGCGAGGTCGCGATCGGCGTCGACGTCGATCCCCAGTAGGCCTTCCGCGGGTCGCCGATCCATACAATCGGTCGCGTGAGCGAAGAGGGCGCGGTCAAGTCCGAGACAGAGCGCGAGCAGCTCGAAGCTGAGCTGCTCGAGCGGCGCGATGCGGCGCTCGCCAAGGTCGTCAAGTTCGGCGATCCCGTGTTGAAGAGCGTGGCCTCGCCGGTCACCGACTTCGGCCCCGAGCTGCGCGCCGAGGTCGAGCGGATGATCGCGATCATGCGCGACGGGATGGGCGTCGGCCTCGCCGCCACCCAGCTCGGCGTGCTGCGGCGCGTGCTGGTCTTCCAGGCCGGCCCGGACGCCCCTCCGACCGGTCTCGTCAACCCGACGGTTGATTGGCTCTCCGCTGAGGAGACGGTCGCCGAAGAGGGCTGCCTCAGCCTGCCTCGAGTGGCGATGGAAGTCGAGCGTCCGCTGCACGCGCGCGTCTCCGGTTTCGACGTCGAGGGCGAGCGGGTGACGATCGAGGCCTCCGGCCTCGAGGCGCGCATCCTCCAGCATGAGATCGATCACCTCAACGGCGTGCTGATCCTCGACCGGGCGCCGCGCGAGCAGCGCCGGGCGGCTTTGCGGGCGCTGCGCGCCGGCGAGAGCTACAGCCCCGCGGCAGACGAGGACGAGCTGGCAGAGCCCGAAGAGCATCGCGAGCCACGCGCCGACGCGTGAGAACCGTCTACCTCGGCACCTCGGACTTCGCCGCGGCGGTGCTGCGGCGCCTGGCGGACTCCCGTCACCGACCGCTCCTGGTCGTGACGCCGCCCGACCGGCGCAAGGGCCGCGGTCAGAAGAGCGGCGCGCCACCCGCCGCCGAGGTCGCGGTGGAGCTGGGGATCGAGCTGCTGCAGGCGGAGGACGTCAACGACGAGGCCACCGTCGAGCGGATCCGCTCGACGAGCCCCGAGGCGGTCGCGGTCTGCGCCTTCGGCCAACTGATTCGCGAGCCGCTGCTCTCCGAGTGGCCGCTGTTCAACGTCCATCCCTCGCTGCTGCCGCGCTGGCGCGGCGCGGCGCCGATCGAGCGCGCGATCATGGCCGGCGACGAGCGCACCGGGGTCAGCGTGATGCAAGTCACCGCAGGCCTCGACTCGGGCCCGGTCGCGCTGCTCGAGGAGATCCGGATCGGCCCCGAGGACGACTTCGAGAGCCTCTCGGCGAAGCTGGCGACGCTGGGCGGCGAGATGCTGGTGGGGGCCTTCGACCGCCAGGAGGAAGGGACGCTCGAGTTCGGCGAGCAGGAGGAGGACGAGGCGACCTACGCGGAGAAGATCGAGGCGGACGAGCGTCGCCTCGATCCGAGCCGGCCGGCGATCGAGCTGGCGCGCAAGGTGCGCGCGCTGACCCCGCACGTCGGCGCCTACCTCGAGCTGCGCGAGAAGGAGCCGCTCGGCGTGCGGCGCGCCCGCGCGGTCGAGGTCAGCGTCCGCAAGGGGGAGATCCGGGCCGAGTGGGGGGCGCTGCTGCTCGGCTGCGGTCGCGGGGCGCTGCGGATGGAGGTCGTGCAGCCCGCCGGCGGCAAGCCGATGGCGGCCGACGCCTACCTGCGCGGCCACCCGGTGCCGGCGCTTTGATCTCGCCCGCGCGGGCGCTCGCCTTCGAGACGATCCGCGCGACCTTCGAGCACGACGCGCACACCGAGCGCGCCTTCCGCGAGGAGGCGGAGCGGCGGGGCGTCGAGGCCCGCGAGCGCGCGCAGGCGCAGCGCCTCGCTTACGGGACGGTGCAGCGCCGCGGCACCGCCGACGCGGCGATCGAGCGGCTTGCCGATCGCTCGATCCGACTGCTCGACCCGCCCGTGCTGGCGGCGCTCCGCCTCGGCCTCTACGAGCTGCTCTTCTCCGATGCGACCCCCGACCACGCCGCCGTCGACCAGGCGGTCGAGCTGACCAAGGCGGCGGGCGCCGGACACGCGGCGGGACTGGTCAACGCGGTGCTGCGGCGCGCCGGGCGTGAGCGCGAGGCGTTGACGGAATCGCTGCTCGGCGACGACTCGACTCCCGAGAAGGCCGCGGTCGCCCACTCGGCCCCGCTCTGGCTGGCCCAGATGTGGTGGCAGGAGCTAGGCGCCGAGGACGCTCGCGCGTTGCTCGCGGCCTGCAACGAGCCGGCCGAGACCTGCTTCCGGGTCAACACGCTGCGCGCCGCGCCCGCGCGGGTGCTGGAGCGCCTGCGCGAGGCGGGGGTCGAGGCGGCGCCCGCCGCCGGCCCCTGGCCGCTCGCCGCCGCCGAGTCGATCGTGGTCGGGGGCCGCACCGGCCCGGTCGTCCTCGAGCTGGTCAGGGAGGGGACGCTGACCCCGCAGAGCCGCGGCTCTGCGGCCGCGGTCGAGGCTCTAGAGCCCCAGCCGGGCGACCACGTGCTCGACCTCTGCGCCGGGCCGGGGATAAAGACCGGCCAGATCGCCGCCCGCATGGAGGACCGCGGCGAGACGATCTCGGTCGAGCCCGACGACGAGCGCGCCGCCGAGGTGGCTGACCAGGCGACCCGTCTCGGCCTGCGCGGCGTCACCGTGATCGAGGCGGATGCGGCGGAGAATCCGATGGCGCCCGCCTTCGACCGGGTGCTGGTCGACGCCCCCTGCTCGGACCTCGGCGCGCTCGCCTCGCGCCCCGACGCGCGCTGGCGCAAGTCGCCGCGCGCGATCGAGCGCCTGGTGGACCTGCAGGGCCGCATCCTCGCCAGGGCGGTCACGGCGCTGCGACCGGGCGGCGTCCTCGTCTACTCGACCTGCACGCTCTCACGCCGCGAGAACGAGGACCGGGTCGCGGCGCTGCTCGAGGCCGCCGCCGCGGGCGACCTGCCACCGCTCTCTGTCGAGGACCTCGGCGCGCGCGTCCCGGCTCTCGCCTCTCCCCACGACAGCCGCTGCCTGCAGCTGCGCCCAGATCGCGATCGCACCACCGGATTCTTCATCTGCCGGCTGAGCAGGGATGATGTGGCGATGAGCGAGCGCGAGGAGGCGTAGGGGCGATGCTGCAGCGCGCCAGTTGCCCCGGCTGCGAGGAGCCCTGGCTGCGTCCGGCGCAGCTGCCGGGCCGCTTCCGCTGCGTGTACTGTCTGCGCCGCTTCGAGCTGGTCTCGCAGTGCCCCAACTGCGGCGAGCACCAGACGATCGCCCGCATGAGCAGCACCGAGGACATGACCTGCCAGACCTGCCGAGCCTCCATGCTGAGGCCGATATGAGCGAGCGGATGCGAGAGCTGTTGGGCGAGCGGCGGGTCGCCCCCTCGGTCCTCTCGGCCGACTTCTCGCGGCTCGGGGCCGCGGTCGACGAGGTGATCGAGGCGGGCGCGCGGGTGATCCACTTCGACGTCATGGACGGCCACTTCGTGCCGCCGATCACCGTCGGCCCGGTGGTCGCGGGCTCGATCGCCGACCGCATCCACGCCGTCGGCGGCGCGCTCGACGTCCACCTGATGATCGAGGCGCCGGAGCGCCAGATCGATGAGTTCGCCAGGGCCGGCGCCGACTCGATCACCTTCCACGAGGAGGCGACCCCGCACGCCAACCGCACCCTGCACGCGATTCGCGAGCTCGGCTGCCTGGCCGGCGTCGCGATCAACCCCGGCACGCCTGCCGAGGCGCTGAGCGAGCTGCGCGACCTCGCCGACCTCGCCCTCTGCATGACCGTCAACCCCGGCTGGGGCGGCCAGTCGTTCATTCCCGGCTCGAACGAGAAGGTCACCCGCCTCGCGAACGTCGTTGGCGACGCCACGATCGAGGTCGACGGCGGCATCGACGCGACCACCGTTGGGCCTATTTCCGCTGCGGGCGCTTCCCTCTTCGTCGCCGGCTCCGCGGTATTTGGCTCGAAGGACCCGGCGGCTGCGTACACGGAGATCGCAGCCGTCGCCAGCGCTGTCTAAGGACTATCCCCGCGCGATGAGCGCCCCGATGACCTCCTGCCACCACGCTCTCTCGGCCGGATCGTCGCCGCTGCGCTGGGCGCGCCGGCCGGACCACTCGGCGAGCGCCTGCCGACCGCCCATCGCGACGACGCTCTCGGTCGTCACCGCGTAGCGGCCGTCGGCTAGGGCGACGAGGGCGCTGAGGCGGTCGCGGCGGCTGCGCAGCACCGCGATCACCGCGATCCCGTCGACCTCATCCGGCGCAGACGGATCCTCGATGTCGCCGCCGGGCCGCACGGTGAAGACCTGGGGAGCGCCGCGCGGCGGCAGTCGCGCCGGCGTCGGCGCCCCGATCGGGCCCTCGTGCCAGCGCCGGGTCAGCTCCTCCACCTGCTCGCGCAGCTCGCTGCGGACGAGCACGTGCAGCTCGTCTCCCTCGCGCAGCTCGGTCGAGCCGCGCGGCGGGATCGCGGCGCCGTCGCGGACGATCACGTTGACCAGCGCCTCGCGCGGCAGCCCCAGTTCCCGCACCAGATGTCCCGCCGCCGCCGCGCCGGGGCGCAGCCGGTAGGAGACGACGTCGCCGCCCATGCGGCGGATGCGCCCCGACTCGAGCAGCCGCCGCGGCAGCGCCGGCTCGCTGGTGGTCAGGCCGAGCCGCCGTGCGATCGGCTCGAAGCTGGCGCCCTGGACCAGGGTCGAGGTGACGACGACGAAGAAGACGATGGCGAAGAATTCGTCGCCGTTGCCGACTCCCGCGACGACCGGGAAGGTGGCCAGCCAGATCGGCGTCGCGCCGCGCAGGCCGGCCCAGCCGAGCATCGCCCGCTCGCGTACGCCGAACGGGGCGAAGACGGTCGAGGCCAGGGCGGCGAGGGGGCGCGCGATCAGGATCAGCACCGCCGAGAGCGCCAGGCCCTCGACCGCGACGTCGGGCAGGGTGCTGGGGAAGACCAGCAGGCCGAGCAGGATGAAGAGGCCGATCTGGGCCACCCAGCCGACCCCCTCGTGGAAGGCGACGATCGTGCGCCTGGCCGGGATGTTGCCGGAGCCGAGCGCCAGCGCGGTCAGGTAGGTGGCGAGCAGGCCGGAGCCGTGGACGACCTCGGCGAGGCCGAAGGCGAGGGCGGCGATCGCGATCGTCGCCACCGGGTAGATGCCGTCGGTCGGCAGCCGCACGCGGCCCAGGGCGGCCACGGCGAGACGGCCCAGGGCGAGGCCGATCGCCGCCCCGAGCGCCAGTTTGAGCACCAGCGAGCCGGCCATGTCGGCGAGGCCATAGCCCGGGTCCTGGATCCAGTCGATGAAGCCGATCACCAGCAGCAGGGCGACCGGGTCGTTCATCCCCGACTCGCCCTCGAGCGAGCGCGCCAGGCGCTTCTCGAGGGTCGAGCGACGCAGCACGGCGAAGATCGCCGCCGAGTCGGTGGCGGCTATCGCGGCGCCGACCAGCATCCCTTCCAGGGTCGAGAGATTGAAGATCCAGGTCGCCGCGAGGCCGGCGATGACCGCGGTCACGACCGTGCCGATCGTGGCCAGCGAGGCGGCGGTGCCGAGCACCGGGCGGATCTCCGACCAGCCGGCGGTCAGCCCGCCCTCGAAAAGGATCAGGACGAGGGCGATCGTGCCCAGGGTCCGGGCCAGCTCGGCGTCGTCGAACTCGATCCCGCCGATCCCCTGCGAGCCGGCGAGCATGCCGAGGCCGAGGAAGAGCAGCAGGCCCGGGATGCGGACCCGGTCGGCGAGCAGGGCGCCGGCGATGCCGGCGGCGAGCAGGCCCCCGGCAACGAGGATCAGCTCCGCATCGTGGCCGCCCATCGACGGACCCTACGCGGCCTCGTCGGCCGCCGCCAGTCGCGCCTCCAGCTCCTCGCTGGAGCCGGCCGTCGGGACGTCCTCTGGCCGTTCGCGCGGGCGCCGGTAGATCACGAAGAGCAGGCCGAACAGCAGGAAGGCGGAGATGGCGAAGCCGATCTCGACCCGGCGGAACTCTTCGCCGATCGGCGCGAGGAAGCACCAGAGCGACGAAGAAGGCGGCGCAACCGGCCCAGCGCGCCGAGGCGCGCCGCACCTGCCCCTGGGCGAGGCAGGCCTGGTTGACGGTGACCGAGGAGAGGTAGAGGCCCATGCCGAGCGTGACCAGGAGCAGGCCGGCGCGGTCGTAGCTGAACTTGTCGCTGAAGGCGAGCTGCATCAGCTGCGGGCCGGCGACGAGCACGACCAGCGCGACGACGGCGGCGAAGGCGGCGATCGCCGCCAGCACCATCCGCACCGAGCGGTGGAACTCGGCTTCGCTGTCGGGCTCTTCGCTGGTGTGGAGGCTGGTCAGGTGGGGGAGGATGCTGGTCGAGACCGCCTGGAAGAGCTGCAACGGCGCCCGCGCGATCATCAGCACGTTGAAGATGAAGCCGGCGGCGGCGGCGCCCTCGAGCCCGCGCACGATCAGCGGCCCGGCGTTGAGGAAGATCTGCTCGCCGAGCATGATCACGAGCACGGCGGCGACAAAGCCAGCGCCGTGGCCTAGCGAGAACTCCGAGCCTTTCTGGCGCGCGGGTCCTGTCGCGGCGGCATCCCCCATGTGCTCGGACGCTTCGCGTCCTCCGCTATGGGGGACCCCCGCCACCGCGCCACCCGCGCGAGCATCGGGAGCGCGCTTCGCGCGTAGGGCGAAAGCTGCGGGCACGACGAGCAGACTCAGTGAGGGGGCGGCGACTATGCCGATCGCGACCGCCGACTGGCCGCTGAGCAGGCCGACCGCGACCAGCACCGCGAAGCTGGTGCGGAAGACCGACTCGGAGAGGATCATCGTCGCGAAGAGGCCGAAGCGCCGGTGGCCGGCCAGGTAGCCGCGGGCGAAGTAGCTGGCGGCGTAGAAGAGGACGGCGAGCAGGAAGACCCAGTAGAGCGTCTCGTTGCCGCTCAGCAGGCCGTCTTCGATCGGGCCGCGGAAGATCAGGGCGAGGGCGGCGAAGCCGGCGGCGAGGCCGAGCTGGATCTTGGTCGCGACCACGGTCGGCTCGCGCGGCGACTCGCCCTTCTCCAGCCGCTCGGAGATGTGGCGCGAGAGCAGCTGGTCGACTGGCCGGTAGAGGGTCGAGACGGTGATGAAGACCGCCGACCAGACGACGGTGATCTCGCCGTAGTCGGGCTTGGAGAGCACGTGCGAGGCGATGAAGAAGTAGACGTAGGTGATGACGCCGGTGAGGCCGACGCCGATCGCCAGGAAGCTGGCGGTGCGGCCGTACTCGGCGGTCGCCGAGCCGCCGTCCCCCTCGCGTTTGCGGCTGATCATCGCCGCTGCTCGTAGTGGGAGGGCTCGACCCCGAGCGCCAGCTCGACCCGTCGCACCCGCTCGAAGACGCGCTGCGTCATCACCCGCTGACTGGCCAGCAGGTCGCCGATCACGCCGAGCGCGAGCAGCTGCACGGCGGCGATGAAGAGCACGGCGCCGAGGATCAGCGACTGGATGTGGCCGCTGCTGTCGCCGTTGAAGATCCAGTCGATTAGGAAGGGCATCCAGGCGCCGAGCGCGAGGATGCCGACCAGCAGGCCGGCGCCGGCGAAGACGCGCAGCGGCTCGTAGCGGGCGTAGATGCGCAAGATCGAGAGGGCGTTGCGGCGCACGTAGGCGCCGGTCGAGCCGAAGAGCCGCGACTCGCGCGTCTGCGGGTTGGTCCCGATCGTGACCTGGTCGACCGCGACCAGCATCTTGCCCGCCTGGATCAGGCTCTCCAGCGTGTAGGTGAAGTTGTCGGTGACGAGCAGGCTCAGCGCCGCCTCGCGGTTGTAGGCGCGGAAGCCGGAGGTGGTGTCGGCGATCTCCGTGCCGGAGAGCCGGCGGACGACCCAGCTGCCGATCCGCTGCAGCGACTTCTTCGCGCTGGAGAAGTGGTCGATTCGCGCCACCTGGCGGTCGCCGACGACCATGTCGGCCTCTCCGGCGAGGATCGGCGCGACCAGCTTCGGCACGTCGGCGCCGCTGTACTGGTTGTCGGCGTCGGTGTTGACGATCAGGTCGGCGCCGAGCTTGAGGCAGGCGTCGAGCCCGGCCTGGAAGGCGGCGGCGAGGCCGCGGTTGTTGGTCAGCCGCACGATGTGCTCGACGCCGTGCTCGCGCGCGACCTCGACCGTGCGGTCGCTCGAGCCGTCGTCGATCACCAGCAGCTCGACCTCGTCGACGCCCTCGATCTGGCGCGGCAGGTCGGCGATCGTCGCCGGCAGCGTCGATTCCTCGTTCAGGCAGGGGATCTGGATGATCAGCTTCACGTTGGCCGGTCAGGGTATCCGCGAGGGACGATGCGCTCTGCCCGCGGGTCCTGTCACGGGGTAGGGGTGGGTTAGCGGACTCACCCGTCCGAACCCACCCCTACCCCGCGCCACCCGCGGAGAGTAGGATTGATTGACTCGTCAATCGGTCGCATGGACTCCCAGCTCACAAGCACGGATCGAGACCACCTGAAGCGGGCTCTTGAGCTGGCTGAGGGCGGACGGGGGCGGGTCAGCCCCAATCCGTTGGTCGGAGCGGTGATCGTGCGGGATGGGGCCGTGATCGGCGAGGGGTTTCACGCTGAGCTGGGCGGGTTTCACGCTGAGCGGGCGGCGCTGGAGGACTGCCGGAAGCGCGGGGAGGATCCCGCGGGGGCGACGATGTACGTGACGCTTGGAGCCGTGCGCCCACACGGGGCCGGCAGCCGCCGTGTGTCGAGGCGATCCTCGAGGCGGGGATCGCGCGGGTCGTGATCGGCTCCGACGATCCGAGCGAGAAGGCTTCGGGTCGGGGGCCGGGGATCCTGCGCGACGGCGGGGTCGAGGTCGAGCTCGCCGCGGGCGAAGAGGCGACCGCCGCGCGCCTGCTCAACCAGCCGTTCCGCAAGCACGCCCGCACCGGCCTGCCGCTGGTCACGCTGAAGCTGGCGATGTCGCTCGACGGGCAAACCACGACTCCGCCCGGGGACTCGCCCTGGATCACCGGCGAGCGCAGCCGCGAGCTGGTCCACCGCTGGCGCGCCGAATCGGACGCGATCGCGGTCGGCATCGGCACCGTCCTCGCCGACGACCCGCTCCTAACCGCCCGCCCGTCGAGTTCGCATTTAGCGTCGCATACCGACGCGAATCGCAGTCTCGATCAGGTGCGGCAGCCGGCGCGCGTAGTCTTCGATCGGCGGGCACGCCTACCGCTCGACTCGCAGCTGCTAGCCACCCTTGACCAATCTCCCGTAATCGTCATCGCCTCTCCTGACGCTGACCCGATCTCATGTCATCGCGCTCCGTGAAGCGGGGGCTGACGTGCTCCAGGCTGGTGGCATCGAGGCCGCCCTCTCCGAGCTCGGCCGCCGCGGCATCACCAGCCTCTTCCTCGAGGGTGGCGCGACGCTCGCCGCCGCTTTTCGAGCCGAGGACGCGATCGACGAGGCGCGAACCTTCGTCGCCCCGATTCTGCTCGGCGGCGCCGGCCCGCGGGTCCTGTCGCGGGGGAAGGGGAGTCTGGTGACGCGCGGGTCCTGTCACGGGGCAGGGGTGGGCTAGCGGACTCACCCGTCCGAACCCACCCCTGCCCCGCGCCACCCGCGCGAGAACCCGCCCTGGATAGCGACGTGACCCAAGTCGGCGAGGATGTCCTGATCACGGCGCGGTTCAAGGAGTGGTGATGTTCTCGGGGCTGATCCAGGACGTGGGCAAGGTCGAATCCGTCTATGCGGGAGCCGATGGCGCCCGCCTGCGCATCGCCACCGTGCTTGGCGGCCGAGATCGACGACAGGCGACTCGGTCGCGGTCAACGGGGCTCTGCCTCACTGCGACGAACGTGGACGCCGACGGCTTCGAGGCCGAGGCGATGAACCAGACGCTGACGGTGACCTCGCTGGGCGGACTGGAGGCCGAGAAGCCGAGTCAACCTCGAGCTGGCGATGAAGGCGTCCGACCGGCTCGGCGGGCACATCGTGCAGGGGCACGTCGACGGCGTCGGCGAGGTCGTCTCGCTGACCGAGGACGGTTTCGCGAAGCGGCTGCGGGTCGCGCTGCCCGACGAGCTGCTGCGCTACGTCGTCGAGCAAGGGCTCGATCGCGCTCGACGGCGTCAGCCTCACCGTCGCGGCGCTGGGCGAGGGCTGGGTCGAGGTCTCGCTGATTCCCGAGACGCTCGAGCGGACCAACCTCGGCGAGCTCGGGCCTGGGCGCACGCTCAACGTCGAGTGTGACGTGATCGCCAAGTACGTCGAGCGGATCATGAGACCATTGGCCGGAAAGGAGCACGCGTGAGTCAGATGGCGGAGACGCAGCGGACAGAGCAGGCGGAGCGGACAGCGGACGAGAGCCCGTTCGCGACCATCGAGGAGGCGATCGAGGAGATCCGCCGCGGCCGCATGGTCGTCGTCTGCGACGGCGAGGACCGCGAGAACGAGGGCGACCTGGTGATGGCGGCGCAGTTCGCCACCCCCGAGGCGGTCAACTTCATGGCCAAGGAGGCGCGCGGGCTGATCTGCCTGGCGCTGACCGCGGAGCGCTGCGAGCAGCTCGGGCTGAACCTGATGGCGGCGAAGAACGAGGCGCCGCTTGCAGACCGCCTTCACGGTCACGATCGAGGCCGCCGGCGGGCGTCAGCACCGGGATCTCCGCCCACGACCGCGCCCACACGATCCAGGTCGCGATCGACCCGCACTCCGGGCCCGACGACATCGTCGTCCCCGGCCACATCTTCCCGCTGCGCGCCAAGGACGGCGGCGTGCTGGAGCGCACCGGCCACACCGAGGCCAGCGTCGACCTCGCCCGCCTCGCCGGCCTGATCCCGGCCGGCGTGATCTGCGAGGTGATGAACGACGACGGCACGATGGCCCGCGTCCCCGACCTCGGCCCCTACTGCGAGCAGCACGGGCTGAAGATGGTCACGGTCGCCGACCTGATCGCCTACCGGCGCCGCACCGAGAAGCTGGTCGAGCGGGTCGTCGTCGACCGGCGCTGCCGACCGCCTTCGGCGAGTTCACCGCGGTCGGCTACCGCTCGCTGGTCGACGACAAGCACCACGTGGCGATGGTCAAGGGCGAGGTCGCCGGCGCCGAGGACGTGCTGGTCCGCGTCCACAGCGAGTGCCTCACCGGCGACGTCTTCCACAGCCTGCGCTGCGACTGCGGCGAGCAGCTCGAAGCGGCGCTGGCGATGATCGAGCGCGAGGGGCGCGGCGTCCTGCTCTACCTCTCCCAGGAGGGGCGCGGGATCGGCCTGCTCAACAAGCTGCGCGCCTACAAGCTGCAGGAGGAGGGCGCTCGACACGGTCGAGGCCAACCTCAAGCTCGGCCTGCCGGCCGACCTGCGCGACTACGGGATCGGCGCGCAGATCCTCGGCGACCTCGGGCTGACCAGCATCCGCATCCTCACCAACAACCCGAAGAAGATCGTCGGCCTCGAGGGCTACGGGCTCTCGGTCACCGAGCAGGTGCCGATCGAGTCGGTGCCCAACCCCCACAACGAGGACTACCTGCGGGCCAAGCGCGACAAGCTGGGCCACACGCTGCACCACCAGGGCCTGGCCCTCGACGAGGAGATGATCCACGACGAGGAGGAGCGGGACGCCGACCGGCGAGGACGGGCAGGCGAATGGCTGAGGTCGACCTTCCTCGAGAGCTTCACCGACGAGGAGCGCGAGACGCTGGCCGGCGCTCGAGTTCGCGGTCTGCGTCGGCCGCTTCTACGAGGACCTGGCCGAGCGGCTGCTGAACGGCGCCGCCGAGGGCTTCGAGGTCGCGCGGCGTCAGCGACGCCTCGGTCAGCACGCTTCGCGTCCCCGGCGCCTTCGAGCTGCCCTTCGCCGCGAAGCTCTGCGCGCGACAGCGGCCGCTTCGCCGGCGTCGCCTGCCTCGGCGTCGTGATCCGCGGCGAGACCGACCACTACGACTTCGTCTGCGCCGAGGCCGCCGCGCGGCATCCAGGAAGTGCAGCTCGAGACCGGCGTCCCCTGCGCCTTCGGCGTCATCACCTGCGACACGATGGAGCAGGCGCTGGCCCGCGCCGGCGGCGACAAGCGCGACCAGGGCCGCAACGCCGCGCTCACCGTGATGCGGATGGCGCTGCTCGGCCGCGGCGAGCTCGACCGAGACCGGCACGCGCCTGCGTACCGCCCGCTACCATCCGCGTCCGATGGCCAAGGTCTGTCACAGCTGCGGCAAGGGGCCGGCGTTCGGCAACTCCCGCAGCCACTCGATGGTCGCCACCAAGCGGCGCTTCGACCCGAACCTGCAGAAGGTCCGGATCGACGACGGCAGGGCCGCCAGCGGCGCGTCTACGTCTGCACGCGCTGCCTCAAGGCGAACAAGGTCACCAAGGCCGCTGAGCTTTCAGCGGCCCTGGGCCCCAGGCCACGAGTCGATCTTCCGGGCGAGCCTGCCTCCGCGGGGTCGAGCACTAGATTCACCCCGTGCCCGATCCCTCGATCGCGCGCTTCCGGCGCGTCGTCGCGCTCGCCGCTCGCGCTACCTCGAGGCGCGCCGCCAGGAGGTCAACGACCTCAACGTCTTCCCGGTCGCCGACGGCGACACCGGCGACAACATGGCGATGACGATGCGCGCCGTGATGGAGGAGCTCGACCGGCTCGACGGCCCGAGGTCGACGAGGTCGGGCGCACGCAGCTGGTCCAGGCCCTGGCCCGCGCGGCGCTGATGGGGGCGCGCGGCAACTCCGGCGTGATCCTCAGCCAGATCGTCCGCGGCGCCGCCGAGGAGCTGGCGAGCCGCCCCGGCGAGCTGGTCGACCCGGTCCTGATCGCCTCCGCCTTCGCCAGCGCCGCCGACGCCGCCTACGCCTCGGTGCGCGACCCGGCCGAGGGCACGATGCTGACCGTCTTCCGCGAGATGGCGCACTCGGTCGCCCGCCAGCTCGCCCACCTCGAGGCCGAGAAGCAGCGCCTCGACCGAAGGCGTCACGCGACGAGCAGCAGGACGCGGTGCTCGCCGAGGTGCTCGAGCTGGCGATCGCCGACGGCGAGAGGGCGGTCGAGCGCACCCCCGAGCAGCTCGAGGTGCTGCGCGAGTCCGGTGTGGTCGACGCCGGCGGCTACGGCCTGGTGCTGATCCTCGCCGGCGTCGTCGCCGGCCTGCGCGGCGAGAGCGAGCGAGCTGCCCGAGGTCGCCCACCACCAGGCGCCGCCCGCATCAGCCGCCCCCACCACGAGGACAGCCGCTACCGCTACTGCACCAACTTCATCGTCTCCGGCGGCCGGCCTCGACGGCCGCGAGTTCGTGCCGCGCCTGGAGGAGCTCGGCGACTCCGTCCTCGTGGTCGGCGACGAGGCGACGCTGAAGGTCCACGTCCACACCGACGAGCCCGAGGACGCCGTGGCCCTCTTCGAGGGCGCCGGCGAGGTCACCAACCTCGACGTCGCCGACATGCGCGAGCAGATCGCCGAGCGGCAGGCGCGGCTGGGGGCCGGGCGCGACCGGGGCTCTCGCCGTGGCCGCCGGCGACGGGCTGCGAGCGACTGTTCGCCGAGCTCGGAGCGCTACGTCGTCGACGGCGGCGAGACGCTCAACCCGTCGACCTACGAGCTGCTGGCGGGGATCCACGAGGTGCCCGCCGACGAGGTCCTCGTCCTGCCCAGCTCCTCCAACGTGATCATGGCCGCGGAGCGCGCCTGCGAGCTCTCCGAGAAGCCGGCTCGGGTCGTCGCCGTCGACCTCTCAGCAGGCCGGCCTGCTGGCCCTGGTCGAGCTCGAGCCGGACGCCTCGGTGGAGGAGAACGCCGGGCGGCTCGCGGAGGCGCTGGCAGACGATCGTCACCGGCGGCGTCGCCCCGGCTGCCCGCGACGACGCCGCAGGGACGCTTCCGCCGGGCGACGCCGTCGGCTTCGGCGAGGAGGAGATCGTCGCCTGGGGCGGTGCCGGCTCGACCCTGTCCGCGACGATGCGCCGCCTGGCCGCCGACGCCGAGATCGTCACCGTCATCGCGGGCGCCGACGCCCCGATCCCGCTCGACGAGATCGACGACCCACGTTCCCGACGGGGTCGAGATCGAGACACACGAGGGCGGCCAGCCGAGCTGGTGGTGGCTGCTAGCGGCCCAGTAGGCGCGCTTTCGCCGGAGCCGCTGAGCTGACCCCCGCGCGACGCTGCTCGCGACGCCCCGATCGCCTGGCCCGTCCGAGCGCTCTCGACGTCTCGCTGACAGTCCTCGACGGGGTCGGGCCGAAGCTCGCCGAGCGCCGCCGAGGCCGGCATCGCCACCATCGGCGACCTGCTGCTGCGGTTCCCGCACAGCCACCGCGACCGCACGAGTCGTCCCGGTTGCCGACGCTGGAGGTCGGCGAGAAGGCGAGCGGTCCGGGTCGAGGTCCTGCAACGCCGGGCTGCGCCCGACCCGTCGCCGCGGCCTCTCGATCGCTCGGTCAAAGTCGGTGACGATTCCGGCTCCGTGTCGGCGCCCTGGTTCAACCAGGCCTGGCTCGCCGAGAAGCTCACCGAGGGCACGCAGCTGCTGCTCACGGAGCTCGGACCGACGCGGTTTCCGGGTCTCTGAGCACGAGCTGCTGCCGTCCGGCGAAGGGACCGGGCGCTCTCCCGCGGGTCCTGTCGCGGGGGAAGGGGGGGCACTGCGGGCGGGCCACGGCCCGTCCTCGACCTCCCCAACCCCCGCGCCACCCGCGGACGGAGGGTCATCGGGCTCACACCACGGGATCCGCGTTGATGCCCGTCCACCCGGCGACCGAGACGCTCAAGCCCGCAGCGACTCCGCCAATGGGTCGGCAGGCGATCGGGTGGGCCCCGAACGCGATCGAGCCGCTGCCGGCCGAGCTGCGAGCGCGCCAGGGGACTCGCTCGGCGATCGCCGACGCGCTCAAGGCGGTGCACTTCCCGGAGAGCGAGGAGGACGTGGAGGGGGCGCGGAAGCGGCTGGCGTTCGAGGAGCTGTTCCTCTACCAGGCGGCTGCTCGCGACGCGGCAGAGGACGCACCGGACCGCGCGGCCGGCGCCGAAGCTCGGGGAGCCGGGGGAGCTGGTCGAGCGCTGGATCGAGTCGCTGCCGTTCGAGCTGACCGGCGGACCAGCTGCAGGCGCTCGACGAGATCGACGCCGACCTCGACTCGGGCGAGCCGATGCAGCGGCTGCTGATGGGCGAGGTCGGCTCGGGGAAGACGGTCGTCGCCCTCTACGCGATGCTGCGGGCGCTCGAGGCCGGCCACCAGGCGGCGCTGATGGCGCCGACCGAGACGCTGGCCGAGCAGCACGCGGTGACGCTCGACCGGCTGCTGGCGGCGAGGCGCTGCCCTTCGCGCTGCTCACCGGGGCGACGCCGGCGGCCCGGCGGCGCGAGGCGCTCGAGCGGCTCGCGACCGGCGAGCTCGGGCTGGTGGTCGGGACCCACGCGCTGATCGAGTCCGCGGTCGAGTTCGCCCGGCTCGGGGTCTGCGTCGTCGACGAGCAGCACCGCTTCGGCGTCCGCCAGCGCGCGGCGCTCGACGCCAAGGGCCCCGGGGACGGTGCCCGCACGTCCTGCACATGACCGCGACGCCGATCCCGCGCACCCTCTCGCTGACCGCCTACGGCGACCTCGACACGACCGCGCTGCGCGAGCTGCCGGCGGGCCGGCGGCCGGTCAAGACCTGGCTGGTCGAGGAGGACGACCGCGCCGGCGCCTACGAGTTCATCCGCGCGCCGCTGCGCGAGGGCCGCCAGGCCTTCGTCGTCTGCCCGCTGGTCTCCGAGTCCGAGAAGCTGCAGGCGCGGGCGGCCGAGGACGAGGCCGAGCGGCTCTCGCCGCGAGGAGCTGCGCGACTTCGCGGTCGGCGTCCTGCACGGCCAGATGCCCTCGGCGCGACAAGGCCGAGGCGATGGCGGCGTTCTCGCTCGGGGGCGACCGACGTGCTCGTCGCGACCACCGTGATCGAGGTCGGCATCGACGTCCCCAACGCGACCGTGATGCTGATCGAGGGCGCCGAGCGCTACGGCGTCTCCCAGCTGCACCAGCTGCGCGGCCGGGTCGGGCGCGGCGAGCACGAGTCCACTGCATCCTCTTCGCCGAGGAGGCCGGCGAGCTGGCGCGGCGCCGGCTCGAGGCGGTCGAGCGCGAGCGCGACGGCTTCAAGCTCGCCGAGGTCGACCTGGCGCTGCGCGGCGAGGGCGAGATGCTCGGCACCCGCCAGCACGGCCTGCCGCGCTTCGCGTCGCCTCGCTGCCCGAGGACACGCCGGCCCTGCTCGCGGCCCGCGAGGAGGTGCTGGAGCTGCTGCGCCGCCACGGCTCGCTCGACGCGCCGGAGCTCGGCCCGCTGATGGACGCGGCCCGGCGCCGCTTCGGCGACGGCGCGTCGAGCCGATCCCGCCCGATGAGGGTGATCGCCGGAGAGCTGGGGGGGCGCCGGCTCGTCGCGCCGCGGGGCTGGAAGGTGCGGCCGACCTCCGACCGCGTGCGCGAGGCGATCTTCTCGGCGCTCGGCGACGTCGAGGGCGCCCGCGTCCTCGACCTCTACTGCGGCACCGGGGCGCTGGCGATCGAGGCGATCTCGCGCGGCGCCGCCGACGCGACCCTGGTCGACCGCGACACTCGCGCCGGCGCTCGGCAACGTCCGCAACCTCGGCCTCGGCGACCGCGTCGAGCTGGTCCGCGCCGACGTCGGTCGCTGGCTTGCGCCGCGGCGGAGCCGGACGCGCCGCGGTTCGACCTCGTCTTCGTCGACCCCCCCTATAAACTCGCCGACCGCGTTGGGCCCGAGCTCGACATCCATCTGCCACGGCCTCCTCGCGGAGGAGGCCGGGTCGATCGCCGAGAGCGCGGCCCGCAGCCCGCTGCGGCTCGCTCGCTGCCGCTCCTGCGCGAGCGCCGCTACGGCGGCACCGTGGTCACCTTCTACGGCGCAGGGGGAGGCGATGAGCGAGCGAGCGGAACGGCACCGTCGTCTGCCCGGGCAGCTATGACCCGGTCACCAACGGCCACCTCGACATCATCACCCGCGCCGCGAAGTCTTCGACACGGGTCGTCGTCGGCGTCGTCAACAACCCGGTCCGCAAGTCAGAAGACCCTGTTCACGGCGGAGGAGCGCAAGGCGTTCATCGAGGAGGCGACGCGCCGACCTCGACAACGTCGAGGTGCAGATCTTCGCCGACGCTGCTGGTCGAGTTCGCGCGCGAGCAACGAGGCGACCGCGGTCGTCAAGGGGCTGCGGGCGATCTCCGACTTCGAGTACGAGTTCGAGATGGCGCAGCTCAACCGGATGCTCGACCCCGGAGATCGAGAGCATCTACATCATCGCCTCGCCGCACTACAGCTTCCTCTCCTCGACCGGGGTCAAGGAGATGGCGACCTTCGGCGGCGACGTCTCCGAGCTGGTCCCGGCCGCCGGTGGCGGAGGCGCTGGCCGAGCGGCTCGGCGACAGGTAGGCTCGCGCCAGTGCCGGTCGGAATGGGCGAGCGTTTGCAAAAAGCCGTGGAAATCGACGCGCTTCTTCACCAAAATCGCCCTCTGACTGCGTAGGCTTACCGACCGCCGATGGACGTCCTGGTCCTCATAGACAAGCTCGACGACCTGGTCCACAACGCCCGGCCGGTGCCGCTGACCGACCAGGTGCGGGTCGATCGCGAGGAGATCTACGACCTCCTCGACCAGATGCGCGCGACGATCCCGGAGGAGATCAAGCAGGCGCGCTGGATCGTCAAGGAGCGCCAGGAGATGCTCGCCGAGGCCAAGCGCGAGGCCGAGCGCATCGTCCGCGAGGCGCGCGAGCAGCAGTCGCGCCTGATCGCCGACGAGGAGATCACCAAGCAGGCCGAGCGCGCCGCCGACGAGATCGTCGAGGAGGCGCGCACGCGCGAGCGCGAGATCCGCCTCGGCGCCGAGGACTACGCCGACGAGATCCTCAACACGCTCGAGGTCAACCTTCAGAAGTTCCTCGCCGCCGTGCAGCGCGGCCGCGACCGGCTCGCCGGCCGCGACGAAGAGGAGCCGGTGCCGAGATCGACGAGCAGCCCTAGGCCGCTCGCTCAGTAGTCCGCGCGACCACCGCGAGGTCGTCGGCCTCCCAGGCGACCTCGCCGCCGCACCACTCGGCCAGCTCGTCGAGCTGATCGCCCTTGACGACGTCGCCGATCACCAGCGCGCGCGACTGCTCGCGCACGCGGCGGACAAGCGCCCGCTTCTGCTCGTCGGTCAGGTGGTGGACCGAGAGCACCGAGATCACCAGGTCCCAGGGGCCGTCGGGCAGCGGGTCCTCCATGCGGGCGAGCTGGACGTCGTCGAAGCTCGCGGGCCCGGAAGACCATCTCCGGGCTCGAGTCGAGGCCGATCACCCGGCGTCTGGGGTGGGCCTCGATCATCCGCTCGGTCGTCTCGCCGGTGCCGATCCCCAGCTCGAGCACGCGCTCGGGCGCGAAGGGGATCGCCTCGACGGCCTGCGTCCTGGAGCTCGTCGTAGCGGGGGACCTCGGCCCGGATCCGCTCCAGGTAGGTCTCGGGTGTCCAGTGGAATTGAGCCATTGCGTAACCTCGGTGGCGGTCCATCGTAGTCGGCGGCGGAGGATCGCATGGCCAAGCCGACCACGATCGTCGACCTCGGCGCCTCTCGCTCTCCTTCGGCGAGGGCGGCGGCTCGAGCTGCCGGTCCGCCTCGAGCCGCTCGAGCTCGGCGGGCAGACCTACGCGCCGACCCGAGAGCGTCGAGGCCCGGCTCGACGTCTCGCGCACGAGCAGCGGCTACGCGTTGCGGCTGCGCTTCCCGCTGCGGCTCGAGGGCCCCTGCATGCGCTGCCTCGAGCACGCCGGGTCGAGGTCGAGGTCGACGCGCGCGAGGTCGAGCAGCCGGGCACCGACGACGAGGAGCTGCGCAGCCCCTACGTCGAGGAGGGCGAGCTCGACGTCGGCCGCTGGGCCCACGACGCGATCGTCCTGGCGCTGCCGGCGCAGATCCTCTGCCGCCCCGACTGCGCCGGCCTCTGCGCGGTCTGCGGCGAGTCGCTCAACGACGCCGACCCGGCGAGCCCACGACCACGACGAGGGCGGCGATCCGCGCTGGGCGAAGCTGCGCGAGCTGCAGCTCGGAGAGGGCGGGCAGAGCTAGGGTCCCCCTGCCGCTACCATTCCGCGCCTCATGGCCGTCCCGAAGAAGAGAACCTCGCGCGCGCGCCGCGACAAGCGGCGCGCCACCCACAAGGCGGCGAGGCCGCGCCTCAACGAGTGCCCGCGCTGCCACAGCCCGCGGCTGCCGCACCGGGTCTGCCCGACCTGCGGCACCTACGCCGGGCGCGAGGTGATCCAGCACGAGATCGCCGACCCGACCGCCGGCGCGCCCGCCGACACCGAGGAGTAGTTGCCGCGAGACGCGCGGCGCGACCGTCGCCCTCGACGGCTTCGGCGCCGAGCGGGGCTTCGACGTGCTCGCCGAGGGCGCCCGGCTGGCCGCCGCGGACGGGATCGCGCTGCGCGTCTTCGGGCCCGCCGGGCGAGCTGGGCCTCGAGGCGGTCGACGGAGTCGAGGTCGTCGCCGACCGAGGAGTGGATCGGCAACGAGGAGGACCCGGTGCCGGCGGTGCGCGTCGCGACCGCGAGGCCTCGGTCGTGCGGGCCGCGGCGCGACGTCGCCGAGGGGCGGCTCGCCGGCGCTGGTCAGCGTCGGCTCGACCGGCGCGACGATGGCGGCCGCGACCTTCGGGCTGCGGCGGCTGCAGGGGCGTGCAGCGCCCGGCGCTCGCGGTGCAGCTGCCGGTGCCCGGGCAGGCCGGTGCTCTTCCTCGACGTCGGCGCCAACGTCGAGGTGCGCGCCCAGCACCTGGTCCAGTTCGCCTTCCTCGGCGCCGCCTTCAGCGAGGCGGTGCTCGGCGTCGAGCGGCCGCGGGTCGGCCTGCTCTCGGTCGGCGAGGAGGCCGGCAAGGGGACGCGAGGAGGTCGTCGAGGCGCACGACGCTGCTCGCGCGGCGCCGACGGGCATCGAGCTTCGCCGGCAACGTCGAGGGCCGCGACCTGCCGGCCGGCGCGCGCCGACGTCGTCGTCACCGACGGCTTCACCGGCAACGTCGCGCTGAAGCTGATGGAGGGGACCGCGAAGGCGGTCACCGGGGCGATCCGCGACGCGGCCCGCTCCAACCCGCTCGCCGCCGCCGGCGGCCTGCTGATGCGCCCGGCGCTCGGCGGCCTGCGCCGCGAGCTCGACCCCGACACGACCGGCGGCGCGATCCTGCTCGGCCTGCGCGGCATCGCCGTCGTCGGCCACGGCAGCGCCGGCGCCGAGGGGATCGCCAACGCGATCCGGCTCGCGGCCCGCTGCGTCGAGGTGCGACGCGGTCGGAGCGCACCGCGGAGCTGCTCGAGCGAGCGCGGGCGACCCGCGGGGCTCGCTGGCCGCCGACGGCCGCCGAGGCCGGCGTGATAGGAAGCCGCGACGATGACCGCGCGACGAGGTCATGACGCTGGTGCGCGACCACCTCGCCGAGGAGCTCGAGGTCGACCCGGCGCGAGATCGCCGAGGGGACCCGCTTCAAGGAGGACCTCGACGCCGACTCGCTCGACCTCTACGAGCTGGTGATGGAGCTCGAGGACCGCTACGGGATCTCGGTCTCCGAGGAGCAGGCGGCGCGGATCGAGACCGTCGGCGACGCGGTCGACTTCGTCGTCGAGCACGCCCCGGCGTGAGCGGCCGACCGGCGCTCGCGCGGCGCTCGATCGACGAGCTGCCCGACGACCTGCGCCGCCAGGCGCTCACCCACTCCTCCTGGACCGAGGAGCGCGCGAGTCCTACGAGCGGCTCGCCTTCCTCGGCGACAGCGTCCTCGGCCTCGCCGTCGCCGCCGAGGTCTTCGAGCGCTTCCCCGAGGTCGACGCCGGCGGCCTGACCAAGATCCACAACCAGGCGGTCAGCGGCGTCTCCTGCGCCGAGGTCGGGCGTGACGCTCGGCGTCCCGGCGATGCTGCGAGGCGGCCGAGCCCGAGGCCGACGACGGCGATCCCGGCCGAGATGCTGCTCGCCGGCGCGCGGCCGCTGCCCGAGGTGACCGAGGCGCTGATCGGCGCCTGCTTCCTCGCCTTCGGCTTCGAGCGCACCGCGGCCGCCGTCGCGGACGGCCTTCGCAGCCGCAGATCGAGCTCGCGCTCGGAGACGCCGGTCGACTTCAAGTCGGCGCTGCAGGAGCTGCTCGCCCGGCGCGGGGCGCGCGTAAGCTACGAGGTCATCGGCGAGGCCGGGCCCGCCGCACGACCGCACCTTCGAGGTCGAGGCGATGGTCGACGGCGAGCGAGGTCGGGACGCGGCGCCGGGCGAAGCAAGAAGGCGGCCGAGCAGATGGCGGCCGAGCAGGCGCTGGAGCGCCTCGGCGGCTGAGCGCGACGGTCGCGTCCGACTCACCCGCGAGCCTTCGACCGGCGAGGACGAGCAGATGTATCTGAAATCGATCAAGATGAAGGGGTTCAAGTCGTTCCCCGAGCGCACGCGAGCTGGAGTTCTCGCCTGGCGTCAGCGTGATCGTCGGCCCCAACGGCTCCGGCAAGTCGAACATCACCGACGCGGTGCTCTGGGCGCTGGGCGAGCAGAGCCCGGGCGCGATCCGCGGCGCCTCGATGCAGGACGTGATCTCCGCCGGCGGCGAGGGCGTCGGCCAGCGCCGCGCCGCCGAGGTCGAGGTCGTGATCGACAACTCCGAGGGCCGCGCCGCGACCGAGTTCTCCGAGATCGCGATCCAGCGCCGCCTCGACCGCTCCGGCGACGGCGTCTACCGGCTGAACGGCGCCCGCTGCCGCCTCGTCGACGTGGTCGAGGTGCTCTCCGACACCAACCTCGGCCGCGAGATGCACTCGGTGATCAGCCAGGGCCGGGTCGAGTCGATCGTCCACTCCAAGCCGCGCGAGCGGCGCCTGCTGATCGAGGAGGCGGCCGGCCTCGGCAAGCACCGCAAGCGCCGCCGCCGCGCCGAGCTGAAGCTGCGCGCCGCGCGCGACAACCTCGACCGCGCCCTCGACGTCGAGCGCGAGGCGCGCGCGCGCCTGCGGCCGCTGAAGCGCCAGGCGCAGGCGGCCGAGCTGGGCGCGCGGATCGAGCGCGAGGAGCTGGAGCTGCGCGGCCGCCTGGTCGCCGAGGAGCTGCGCTTCGGCGAGGACCGCGCTGGCGGCCGCCGAGAAGGCGGCCGAGCAGGCGCGCGGCGAGCGCGCGACGCGGTCGAGAAGCGCCTCGCCGAGGTCAGCGAGCGCCGCCGCGCCGCCGAGGAGCGCTTCGCCGACGCGCGACCGCGAGCGCACCCAGGCCTGGGGCCTGCTGACCGAGCTGCGCGGCGAGCAGCAGCGGATCGCGCGTGCGCGCCGCCAGCCTCGGCGACCGCGAGGCCGAGCTCGAGGCGCGCGCTGGAGGGGCTGCGGGCCGAGCTCGGGCCGCTGACCCTCGACCTCGGCGCGACCGAGGGCGCGCCGGCGCGAGCGCGCCCGCAAGCTCGAGGAGGAGCTGGGCGAGATCGACGCCGGCCTCGCCGGCGCCGCCGAGGGCCTGGCGCGAGCGCGCTCCGACCGAGGCCGCCGAGGCCGAGCGCGAGGCGGCGCTGGGCGCGGTCCGGGCCGGCGCCGAGCGCGCCGCCCGCCACGCCCGCCGCGCCGAGGGCCTGCTCGGCGAGCGCCACCGCGAGGCGCTGCGCGCGCGCGTCGCCGCCGGCGAGGAGCTGCTCGACGACGTGCGCGCCGCGGCCGCGGCGGTCGCGCGCGCGCCGAGGCGGCGATCCGGGCCCGGGTCGAGCGGATCGAAGCGAAGGTCGTCGGCGAGCGAGGGCGACGGCGACGCGATCGCCGAGGAGATGCGCGCCTGCTCGCGGCAGGAGTCCGAGCTGCAGGTCGAGATGAAGGCGGCCTCCGACGAGCTGACCGAGGCCGAGGTCGAGGCGGCCCACCTCGGCGACCGCCGCGCCGAGGCGGCCAAGGAGCTGGCCGCGATCGCCGAGCGGCTCGGCGAGGAGATCGAGCCGGCCGAGGAGGCGCTGAGCGAGGAGGAGCGCGCGGAGATCGACCGGCGCCTCGAGCGGCTCGAGCGCCGCCGCGCCCAGATCGGCCCGGTCAACCCGCTGGCCGAGCAGCGAGTACGAGGAGGCCCGCGAGCACGTCGAGGCGCTGCAGGCCCAGCGCGAGGACACCGAGCGCGGCGATGCACGAGCTGGAGGCGCTGATCCGCGACATCGACCGCGAGATCGAGCGCGCCTTCGAGGAGACCTTCGAGGCGACCGCGAAGAACTTCGAGGAGATGGTCGAGCACCTCTTCCCGGGCGGCCGCGGCCGCCTGCGCCGGGTCAGCCTGCGGCCGGTGCGCGACGCCGAGGAGCGCCGAGGCGGAGGCGCGAGGAGGGCGAGCGAGGAGGCCGAGGACGAGGAGCGCGAGGAGCTCGGGGTCGAGATCGAGGTCACCCCGGCCGGCAAGTCGACGCGCCAGCTCTCGCTGCTCTCCGGCGGCGAGAAGTCGCTGGTCGCGCTCGCCTTCGTCTTCGCCGTCTTCCTCGCCCGGCCCTGCCCCTTCTACATCCTCGACGAGGTCGAGGCGGCGCTCGACGACGCCAACATCGACCGCTTCCTGCAGCTGATCCGCCGCTTCTCCGACCGCGCCCAGTTCGTCATCGTCACCCACCAGAAGCGGACGATGGACGCCGCCGACGTCCTCTACGGCGTCAGCATGGGCGGCGACGGCGTGACCAAGGTCGTCTCCCGCCGCCTGCCGCGCGAAGCGAAGCGGGTCAGGGCGAGCGAGCGAGGCAGCGAGCCCGCCGCCCTTCGCCGGCGTCGCGCGCCGACGAGGCGAGCAGGCGACGCGGCGTGCTGGGCAGAAGCCGCCCGGCGAGCGGCCTTGGCTCGCGACGACTCGGCCGCCGCGGCGTAGCGCCGATGGCGACGAGCTGGCAGGAGATCTTCGATCTCGGCGAGCGCGACGCGGCCGTGCCCGCGAGGCGGAGCCGGAGAGCGAGGAGGAGCGCCGCGGCGTCTTCCGCCGCCTGCGCGAGAGCCTCTCGAAGAGCCGCCAGGCGCTGGCCGAGGAGATCTCCGCCAGCCTCTTCGACCGCATCGACGAGGAGACCTGGGAGCGGCTCGAGGAGGCGCTGATCCTCGCCGACGTCGGCGCGCCGACCACCGCCGAGGTGGTCGAGCGGCTCGAGCGCGAGGTCGAGGCCGGCGCGGTCTCGCGCCGACGGCGAGGCGGTGCGCGAGCGCCTGATCGAGATCCTCGCCGAGGTCGCCGCGACCGGCCGCGCGCCGATCGACCTCAGCGGCGAGCCGGCGGTGCTGCTGATGGTCGGCGTCAACGGCACCGGCAAGACGACGACGATCGGCAAGATCGCCTGGCACCTCTCGCAAGGAGTTCGGCCTCTCGGTGCGTCCTCGGCGCCGGCCGACACCTACCGCGCCGCCGCCGCCGAGCAGCTCGCCGAGTGGGCGCGAGCGGGCCGGGCGCCGAGCTGGTCCGCTCGGCAGCCGGGCGGCGATCCCGGCGCGGTCGCCTTCGACGCGATCGCCGCCGCCCGCGCCCGCGGCGCCGACGTCGTGATCGTCGACACCGCCGGCCGCCTCCACACCCAGGGCAACCTGATGGACGAGCTGGCCAAGGTGCGCCGGGTGATCGCCAAGCAGATGCCCGACGCGCCGCACGAGACGCTGATCTCGATCGACGCGACGACCGGCCAGAACGGCCTGCGCCAGGCGAAGATCTTCTCCGAGGCGGTCGAGGTCGACGGCGTCGTCCTGACCAAGCTCGACGGCACCGCCAAGGGCGGGATCGCGCTGGCGATCGCCGGCGAGCTCGGCATCCCGGTGAAGCTGATCGGCACCGGCGAGGCGCTCGAGGACCTGCGCCCGTTCGACCCCGAGGACTTCGCCCGGGCGCTGCTCGGCCGAGTAGCCTCGAGCTGGCGCGTGTTCGACCAGCTCTCAGAGCGCCTCCAGGCGACCCTCTCCGACGTCCGCTCGCGCGGCAAGCTGGGCGAGGACGACGTCGACGCGGCGATGCGCGAGATCCGCCTCGCGCTGCTCGAGGCCGACGTCAACTTCAAGGTCGTCAAGGCGTTCACCACGACGCTGAAGGAGCGCTGCCTCGGCGCCGACGTGCTGGAGAGCCTCGACCCCGGCCAGCAGGTGGTGAAGATCGTCAACGAGGAGCTGACCGCGCTGATGGGCGGCACCGGGCGCGACCTCGCCTTCGCCTCCAACGGCCCGACCGTGATCCTGATGGCCGGCCTGCAGGGCTCGGGCAAGACGACCGCCTGCGCGAAGCTCGCCCGCCACCTGGGCGAGGCGGGCAAGACGTCGCCCTCGCCGCCTGCGACGTCTACCGGCCGGCCGCGGTCGACCAGCTGGTCACCGTCGGCGAGCGCGCCGGGGCGCACGTCTACCAGCAGGGCACCGACGCCGACCCGGTCGACATCGCCGCCTGGGCGCTCGACCGGGCGCGCGAGGAGGAGCGCGACGTGCTGATCGTCGACACCGCCGGCCGCCTCCACATCGACGAGGAGCTGATGGACGAGCTGGCGCGGATCCGCAAGCGGACCAAGCCGCACGACGTGCTGCTGGTCGTCGACGCGATGACCGGTCAGGACGCGGTCGGCGTCGCCGAGTCGTTCGCCGAGGCGGCCGAGTTCGACGGCGTCGTGATGACCAAGCTCGACGGCGACGCCCGCGGCGGCGCCGCGCTCTCGGTCAAGGCGGTGACCGGCAAGCCGATCCTCTTCGCCTCGACCGGCGAGAAGCTCGAGGACTTCGAGCGCTTCCACCCCGACCGGATGGCCGGCGCGCATCCTCGGCATGGGCGACGTGCTCAGCCTGATCGAGAAGGCCGAGAAGCAGGTCGACGAGCGACGAGGCCGAGGACCTGCAGGAGAAGCTGCGAAGCGACCAGTTCACGCTCGAGGACTTCCTCCAGCAGATGAGGCAGGTGCGCAAGATGGGCCCGCTCGGCGACCTGATCGGGATGCTGCCCGGGATGGGGGCGATGAAGCAGCTGAAGGACGCCGACGTCGACGAGGGCGAGCTCGACCGGGTCGAGGCGATCATCCTCTCGATGACGCCGGAGGAGCGCGCCAACCCGGCGATCGATCAACGGCTCGCGGCGCAAGCGGATCGCCGCGGCTCGGGCACCAAGGTCCAGCAGGTCAACCAGCTGGTCAAGCAGTTCGACCAGATGCGCAAGATGATGAAGCAGATGGTGTCGGGCAAGATGCCCGACCCGCAGCAGCTCGCCCAGATGGCGGGCGGGGGCGGTGGCGCTCCGCGCCCGAAGTACCGCGGCGCTCGACCGACGTATGTCGCTCTAACCTCCCGCGGCCGATGGCTGTGCGAATCAGACTCAGAAGGGTGGGTTCGAAGAAGAACCCGATCTGGCGCATCGTCGTCGCCGACAAGCGCTCGCCGCGCGACGGGCGCACGATCGAGACGATCGGCCAGTACAACCCGCAGACCGAGCCCTCGACGATCGAGCTCGACGAGGAGCGCGCGCAGCACTGGCTCGAGCACGGCGCCCAGCCCTCGGAGACCGTGGCGACGCTGCTGCGCACCAAGGGCATCGCCGCCTCCGGCACCTAGCCGTGACCGAGCTGCTCGAGTTCCTCGTCAGGGCCCTGGTCGAGGACCCCGACGCGGTCGAGGTCGAGGAGCTCGAAGAGGACGGCGACCTGGTCTACGAGATCACCGTCGCCGAGGACGACCTCGGCCGCGTGATCGGCAAGGGCGGGCGGGTCGCGAACGCGATCCGCACCGTCGCCAAGGCCGCGGCCGTGCGGCTCGAGCGCCGCGTCATCGTCGACATCCTCGACTGAGCTCGTGAAGCTCGACATCTTCACCCTCTTCCCCGAGGCCTTCGACTGGTTTCGGGCCAGCGGTCGGTGCAGAACGCGCTGGCGCAGGGGCACGAGCTGCGACTCTTCAACTACCGCGACACGACGCCGCTGGGGGCCGGGCAGGTCGACGACGCGCCCTACGGCGGCGGCGCGGGGATGGTGCTGCGGGTCGACGTGGTCGACGCGGCGCTGGAGGCCGCCTACGCGCGAGGGCGAGCGCCCGCGGGTCGTCCTGCTCTCGCCGACCGGGCGGCTGCTCGACGACGAGCTCGCCGACGAGCTGGCCGCGGAGCCCCACGTGGCGCTGCTCTGCGGGCGCTACGAGGGCTTCGACGAGCGCGTCCACGAGCACCTCGCCGACGACGAGGTCTCGATCGGCCGCTACGTGCTCGCCGGCGGGGAGCTGCCGGCGATGGTCGTCGCCGACGTGCTGATGCGCAAGCTGCCCGGGGCGCTGGGGCACGAGCGAGAGCGCCGTCGAGGAGTCGTTCAGCCAGGCGCTCGAGGGGGCGCCGGAGTACCCGCACTACACGCGGCCGCCCTCCTACCGGGGCTGGGGGGTGCCGGAGGTGCTGCTCTCCGGCGACCACGAGCGGGTGCGCGAGTGGCGGGTGGAGCAGAGCCGGGCGCGGGCCGAGCAGCTCGAAAAGATCCCGAGTAGGTACGATTCCGCCAGCCGCGCGGAGCCGAAATCCGGTTCCGGCGGTTTTTTCTCGCCAATGAGCAGCGTCATCGACAGCATCGAGCGTGGCCAGCAGAGGAAGGGGCTGCCCTCCTTCGCCCCTGGCGACCGCGTGCGTGTCCACTTCCAGGTGATCGAGGGCAGCCGCCGCCGCACCCAGGTCTTCGAGGGGATCGTGCTCAAGCGCCAGGGCTCCGGCGTGCGCGAGACCTTCACCGTCCGCAAGCAGTCCTTCGGCGTCGGCGTCGAGCGGACGTTCCCGCTGCACTCGCCGAAGATCGAGAAGCTCGAGATCGCGGCTCGCGGCGACGTGCGCCGGGCGAAGCTCTACTACCTGCGCGGCCGGATCGGCAAGGCGGCCCGGGTCGCCGAGCGGCGCTGGGGGATCGACGAGGAGCTGATCTCGACCCCGGTCTGCAGCCGAGGACGAGGACGCCGCAGGCGGTTGACGCGACGAGGGCGTGACGGTCGACGAGGCAGAGGCGAAAGAGGCACCGCCGGCAGAGGCGCGAGGAGACGCCGGAGGCCGCCACGGCGGAGGCCGAGGAGCCGCGAGGGAGAGGCAGAGCCGCGGACGAGGCGCCGAGCGGCGGAGGCTGAGGAGCCAGAGGCGGGCGGAGACCGAGGACGCGGCGCCGAGGCAGAAGCCGAGAGCCGACGCCGCGAGGACACGGCCTGAACCCGCGCATCCCGAAGCCGCAGAGCCGCGCCGGCGGGCTGATCGAGCTGGTCGTGATCGTCGCGCTGGCGCTGGGCCTGGCGCTGGCGATCCAGGCCTGCCTGGTCAAGCCGTACCAGATCCCCTCCGGGTCGATGGAGCCGACGCTCGACGTCGGCCAGCGGGTCCTCGTCAACCGCTTCATCTACCACTTCACCGACCCCGGGATCGGCGACATCGTCGTCTTCCACCCGCCGGTCGGCGCCGACAACGGCACCGAGTGCGGCGTGCCGCACCCGCCCCGCCAGGCCTGCCCCCGGCCGACGCCGGGCCGATCGAGCCAGAACTTCATCAAGCGGATCGTCGCCGGCCCGGGCGACACGCTCAGCGTCCGCGACGGCCACCCGGTCGTCAACGGCGTGGAGAAGACAGACGAGCCCTACATCATGCCCTGCGGCAATGGCGGCGCCTGCAATTTGCCCAAACCGATCACCATTCCACCCGACCATTACTTCATGATGGGCGACAACCGTGGGGCGAGCGACGACAGCCGCTTCTGGGGGCCCGTCCCCCGCGACTGGATCATCGGCAAGGCCTTCGCCACCTACTGGCCGCCGGACCGCGTCGGCATCCTCTAACGGCCAGTCGAAGGCGCACAAGCGCCGCCTGGCGCGCTCGCGGCGCCTCTTCGCCTTCGACCGCTCGCTCGGCAGCCGCCTGGTCGCCGGTGCCGACGAGGCCGGGCGGGGCTGTCTGGCCGGACCGCTGGTCGCCGCCGCGGTGCTGATCGACTACGAGGCGCTCTCCCTCGCCGACCGCCGTGCCCTCGCCGGCCTGCACGACTCCAAGCAGATGAAGCCGCACCAGCGCGAGGAGCTCTACCCGGCGGTGCTGCGGGCGGCGAGCCGGGTCAGCGTCGTCGTCCGCTGCGTGCGCGGGATCGACGACCGCGGCCTGCACGTGACCAACATCGAAGCGCTCTCCTGCGCCCTGGAGCGGCTGGCGCCCGGCGAGGAGGCGACCTGCCTGGTCGACGGCTTCTCGCTGCGCGAGTGCGCCGTGCCGCACCGCGCCGTGATCGAAGGCGACGGGACCAGCGCCGCGATCGCCGCCGCCTCGGTGATCGCCAAGGTCACCCGCGACCGCTACATGCACGGCGCCGCCGGCGAGCATCCCGGGCTGGGGCTTCGAGGAGCACGTCGGCTACTCGACCCCCGAGCACCGCGACGCGATCGAGCGGATCGGCATCTCGCCCCTGCACCGCCGCTCCTTCCAGTCGGTCGCCTACGCGCAGCTCGAGCTGGCCGGCTAGAACGCGGCGTCGATGTGCTCGTAGTCGGCGACGCGGCCGGCGCGGTCGAAGGTGACGCCGACGGCGTCGAAGCGGATCTCGTCGTAGCGCGGCAGGTCGCGGCGCTCGCCCATCCAGGCGGCGGCGAGGCGGCGGATGCGGCGCTGCTTCGCGGGCCGACCGCGAGCATCGGGCGCTCGGGGCCGAAGGCCGAGCCGGCTGCGGCCCGCCTTCACCTCGACGAAGACCAGCGTGCGGCCGTCGAGGGCGACGATGTCGAGCTCGCCGTAGCGGGTGCGGGCGTTGCGCTCGACGATCTCCCAGCCGCCGCTGGCGAGGCGCGCGGCGACGAGGTCCTCGGCGGCCCGGCCGAGTCGCTGGCGCGTCCTGGTCATGCGGCGAAGCTAGGGCAACGGCGGACGTGCATGCCTTCCGTCACACAGTTGGCTCGCAAGATTCTGCATGCTGCGCGCCACACGCGCGCCTCGACCCGCCAGCGTGGCCGCCATGCTCGCCACGGCGCGGACCTTCACCCTCGACGGCATCGCCGCCCGGCCCGTGCGGGTCGAGGTCGACGTGCACCGCGGCCTGCCCGCCTTCTCGGTCGTCGGCCTGCCCGACGCCGCGGTCCGGGAGGCGCGCGAGCGGGTGCGCGCGGCGCTCGCCAACTGCGGCTTCGAGTTCCCGCTGCAGCGGATCGTCGCCAACCTCGCGCCGGCCAGCCTGCGCAAGGCCGGCCCGGGCTCGACCTGCCGATCGCGGTCGCGCTGCTGGTGGCCTCCGGGCAGCTCGAGTGGGAGCGCCTGCCGCGGCTGGCGATGGCCGGCGAGCTGGCGCTCGACGGCTCGGTGCGGCCGATCCCGGGCGTGCTGGCGATCGCCGAGGCGGCGCGCGAGCAGGGCGCCGAGGCGGTCGTCGTGCCGGCGAGAACGGTCCGGAGGCGGCGCTGGTCGGCGGGATCGAGGTGGTCGGCGCTGGAAAGCCTCGACGCAGCTTCCCGATCTGGCGGCGGGGAGTGGGCGCCGGCGCGACCGGAGCCGCTGTCGCTTCCCCTGACCCAGTCGAGCCGGCGCCCCCGACCTCGCCGACCTGCGCGGCCAGCCGCACCTGCGCTACGCGCTCGAGGTCGCCGCGGCGGGCGGCCACAGCCTGCTGATGATCGGGCCGCCCGGGCGCGGGCAAGTCGCTGGCGGCGCGCCGGCTGCCGTCGATCCTGCCGCCGCTCAGCGCCGGAGGAGGCGCTCGAGGTGGCGCGGATCGCCAGCGCCTGCGGGCGGCTCAGCGGCGGCTTCGGCGGCGGCAGGCCCTTCCGGGCGCCGCATCACACGATCAGCCCGGCCGGGCGTGGTCGGCGGCGGCAACCCGCCGGGGCCCGGCGAGGCGACGCTGGCGCATCGCGGCGTCCTCTTCCTCGACGAGCTCTGCGAGTTCCGCCGCGACACGCTGGAGGCGCTGCGCGCGCCGCTGGAGGACGGGTGCGGTGACGATCTCGCGGGCCGGCGCAACCGCCGCCTGCCCTGCCGCTTCATGCTCGTCGCCGCCTCCAACCCCTGTCCCTGCGGGCGCGGCGAGGCCGACCCCGAGTGCAGCTGCGCGCCGCTCGAAGTGCGCCGCTACCAGGGTCGCCTCAGCGGCGCGCTCGCCGACCGCATCGACATCCTGGTCGCGATCCGCCAGCCGAGCGCGGCCGAGATCGGCGGCGCGCCGGGGGAGGCCTCGGCGGCGGTGCGCGAGCGCGTCGCCGAGGCGCGCGAGCGGCAGGAAGCTCGCCTCGGCGCGCGGTCGCTGCAACGCCGAGATGACGCCGGAGGAGGCGCGCGACTGCGTCGCTCGACGAGGCGGCGGCGGCGCTGCTCGCCGAGACCTACTCGCGCCGCCGGCTCAGCGGCCGCGCCCACGACCGGGTGCTGCGCCTGGCGCAGACGATCGCCGACCTGGCGGGCGCCGAGTCGATCGGGCGCGACCAGATCGCCCAGGCACTGCAACTGAGGAGGAGGGACCGTGATTAGCCAGATCGACCCAGAGGCCTGCCCCGAGTGCCTGCGGCGCGCGCGGCTGCTCGTCGCACCTGGCCCCGTACATCGAGAAGATCGCCACCGGCGCGCCGGGCAAGCGCTCGCCGGAGCTGCTGCGGCTCGGCGACGAGGACCTGGCCGCGGTGGCGCGCCGCAGGTCGCCGACCAGGTGCTGGCGCAGATCGCGGCCGTGCCGGAGGGCCGCCTGCGGGCCGAGCTCGCCGCGGCCGAGTGCTGGGGCTGCTGCCGCCACGACCCGCTCTTCCCGGTCGGTCTTCGCGACGCGGCCGACGCGCCCTGGGCGCTGATCGGCAGGGGCGACTCCGGCGCTGCTTGCCGCGGCTCTCGCCGGAAGGGGCGGTGACGGTGGTCGGCGCGAGGCGGGCGAGCACCTACGGTCGCGAGGTCGCGCGCGAGCTCGGCCGCGAGCTGGCCTGGGCCGGCCTGGTCGTCGTCAGCGGGCTCGCCTTCGGCATCGACGCCGCTGCGCACCGCGGCGCGCTCGACGTCGGGCCTGACCGTCGCCGTGCTCGGCTGCGGCGCCGACGTCGCCTACCCGGCCGCCCACCGCTCGCTCTGGCGGCAGATCGGCGAGGAGGGTCTCGTCCTCTCCGAGCTGCCGCCCGGAAGCGGCGCCTGGCGCTGGACCTTCCCGGCCCGCAACCGGATCATGGCGGCGCTGTCGGGGATGACGGTCGTGGTCGAGGCGGCCGAGCGCTCGGGCTCGCTGATCACCGCCGACCTCGCGATCGACCTCGGCCGCGACCTCGGCGCCGTTCCCGGTCCGGTCGGCTCGCGGCTCTCCGCCGGCGCCGCACGACCTGCTCGCCGGCGGCGCCTGTCTGGTGCGCGACGCGCAGGACGTGCTCGACGCGATGCTCGGCGCCGGCGCACGCCGGATCGAGCGCTCCGGACCGCGGCTGGACCGAGCCCAGCGGGCGGTGCTCGAGGCGCTCGAGCTGGGCGCCGGAACCTGCGACGCGATTGCCGCCGACCTCCAGCTCGCCGGCGGCGAGGCCGCCGCGGCGCTCGCCGACCTCGAGGCGCTCGGTTACGTCAACTGCTCGCTGGTTGGCGTGTACACGCGGACGACCTTGCAACCACCATCCGACATCTAGGCTGGAGGCCCGATGAACACGAGACGAGTCCCAACCGCCCTCTCGATCGCCGGCTCGGACTCCGGCGGCGGTGCCGGAATCCAGGCCGACCTGAAGGCGTTCGCCTGCTGCGGCGTGCACGGGATGACCGCGATCACCGCGATCACCGCGCAGAACACGGTCGGGGTCGAGCGCGGTCGAGGCGATCTCCCCGAAGATGATCGTCGCCCAGGTTCGGGCGGTCGCCGAGGACATCGGCGTCGACGCGGTCAAGATCGGCATGCTCGGCACGGTGGAGACGGTCGACGCCGTGGTCGAGGCGCTCGACCTCGTCGGCGACGCGCCAGTCGTCGTCGACCCGGTGATGGTCGCCGAGAGCGGCGCGGTTCTGCTCGACGAGGACGCGAGAACCGCGCTGGTCGAGCGGCTGCTGCCGCTGGCCACCGTGGTCACGCCGAACATCCCCGAGGCGAGGGCATTGACCGGCGCCGAGGAGCGCGATTCGCAGGAGGACCTGGCGCGCGAGGTGCTCGCGCTCGGACCGAGGCGGTCGTCGTCACCGGCGGCCACAGCGAGCGGGTCGTCGACCTCTTCTTCGACGGCTCCGAGGCGGTCGCGATCGAGGGCGAGCGCCACCCCGACGGCGCCTCGCACGGCTCGGGCTGCACGCACTCCTCGGCGCTGGCCGCATTTCTGGCGCGAGGCGAGACCCCGCTGGAAGCCGCACGCAGGGCCCGGGAGATCGCCTCGGCCGCGGTTGCCGCCGGCCTCCGCGAGATCGGGCGGGGTCCGGGGCCGGTCGACGTCTTCGGTCTGGCAAGTAGATTTCAGCCGTGAGCACCAACGGCGCCACCTCGACCAAGCTCCCCCGACCGCGTTCCAGCGTCGTCTTCGACGGCCCCGACCGCGCCGCGGCCCGCGCCTACATGAAGGGGATCGGGTTCGACGACGACGCGCTCAGCCGGCCGACGATCGGTATCGCCAACACCTGGATCGAGGCGATGCCCTGCAACTTCCACCTGCGTGGCCTCGCCGAGCACGTCAAAGAGGGCGTGCGCGCCGCCGGCGGCACGCCGATGGAGTTCAACACGATCGCGATCTCCGACGGGATCACGATGGGGACCCAGGGGATGAAGACCTCGCTGGTCAGCCGCGAGGTGATCGCCGACTCGATCGAGCTGACCGCGCGCGGCTACCAGTTCGACGCGATCGTCGCGCTCTCGGCCTGCGACAAGACGATCCCCGGCTGCGTGATGGCGCTGGCCCGGCTCGACGTCCCCTCGCTGATGCTCTACGGCGGCTCGATCGCGCCCGGCCGCTGGCACGGCCGCGACGTCACCATCCTCGACGTCTTCGAGGCGATCGGCGCCCACGCGGCCGGCGACATGAGCGACGAGGAACTGCGCGAGCTGGAGGACGTCGCCAGCCCGGGCGCCGGCGCCTGCGGCGGCCAGTTCACCGCCAACACGATGGCCTGCGCCTTCGAGGCGCTGGGGATCAGCCCGGGCGGCTCGGCGATGGTGCCGGCCGAAGACGACGAGAAGGACAGCGTCGCCGAGAAGATCGGCGAGCTGGTGATGCGGGTGCTGAGCGAGGACCTGCGGCCGAGCCGGGTGATCACCCGCGAGTCGCTGGAGAACGCGATCGCCTGCGTCTGCGCCTCGGGCGGCTCGACCAACGGCGTCCTCCACCTGCTCGCCGTCGCCCGCGAGGCGGGGATCGAGCTGGACATCGACGACTTCGAGCGGATCTCGCGCGAGACGCCGCTGCTCGCCGACCTCAAGCCGGGCGGCCGCTTCGTCGCCACCGACCTCTACGCGGCCGGCGGCGTGCCGCTGATCCTCAAGCGGCTCGCCGAGGCGGGCATCCTGCACGGCGACGAGATCACGGTCAGCGGGCGCACGATCGGCGAAGAGGCCGAGGCGGCGAGCGAGGCCGAGGGGCAGGAGGTCGTGCGGCCGCTGGCCGATCCGCTCAAGGCCGAAGGCGGCCTGGCGATCCTGCGCGGCAACCTCGCCCCGGAAGGCGCCGTGGTCAAGCTCGCCGGCACCGAGCGCACCAAGCAGGTCGGCCCGGCGCGCGTCTTCGAGTCCGAGGAGGAGTGCTTCCGCGCGGTCAAGGAGCAGGCGATCCGCTCCGGCGACATCGTCGTGATCCGCAACGAGGGCCCGGCCGGCGGGCCCGGCATGCGCGAGATGCTGCAGGTGACCGCGGCGATCGTCGGCGAGGGCCTGGGCGAGGAGGTGGCGCTGCTCACCGACGGCCGCTTCTCCGGCGCCACCCGCGGCCTGATGGTCGGCCACGTCGCCCCCGAGGCGGTCAAGGGCGGTCCGATCGCGGCGATCCGCGAGGGCGACGAGATCACCTTCGACGTCGACGCGCGCCGCCTCGACGTGGCGCTCTCCGACGAGGAGATCGCCAGGCGGGTCGCCGAGTACGAGCCGCCGCCGCCCGCTCTACGAGCGCGGCGTGATGGCCAAGTACGCGGCGAGCGTCTCCTCAGCCGCCGAGGGCGCCGTCACCTGACGCGCGCGACACGGCGCATCTCTGCGTCCTCGGTCGCTCGCGTGCAGAGCACGCCACGCTCCCTGCGTCCTTGATCTGCTTGCGCCGCGCGCGTCAGGCCATGAACTCGTCGAGCAGCCGATTGAAGCGCGCCGGGCGCTCCATCTGCGGCACGTGGCCGGTGCGCTCGAACAGCTCCAGTCGCGACTCTGGGATCAGGCGGTGGTAGCCGATCGCCGCCTCGACCGGGACGACGTGGTCGTTCAGCCCCCAGACGACGAGCGTCGGGACCTCGATCTCGGTCAGGCGGTGGCGGGTGTCGTAGCCGCCGATCGCCCGGATCGCGTCAGCGAATCCCGGCGCCCTGATGCCCGGCTCCATCTGCTCCTGGAGCAGCTCGGGCCGCACCCGGTTCGGGTAGTGGAAGACGCGGCCGAAGGCGAACTGGCGGCCGCGGTCGCGGTTGAGCCAGACGCGGCGCGGACCGGCCATGAATGCCGTCGTGGCTTCGAAGAGGCTGACCGCCGCTTCCAGCCGCCTGCCCTCCGACTCGGCGAAGCTGATCCCGGCGGCGGAGACGAGGACCAGCCGCTCGAACCGCTCCGGCTGCTCGATCGCCGCCTCGGTCGAGACGAAGCCGCCCATCGAGTTGCCGACCAGAGCGGCGACGCGGTCGATGCCGAGCTTCTCGCAGAAGTCGTGGATCAGCCGTCCGTAGGCGGGCATGTCGATCTGCCAGGAGGGCATCGGGCTGTCGCCGAAGCCGGGCAGGTCGAGCGCGATCGCGCGGTGGCTGCGGCCGAAGTGGGGGAGGTTCTCGAGCCAGTTGCGCCAGCAGCCGCCGAGCCCGTGGACGAAGAGGACGGCGGTCGCCCTCGCCGATCTCGGCGTAGTTCACCTCGGCGCCGGGCAGCTCGACCCGGTGCAGGTGCTCGCGCCAGTCGATCTTCAGCCACTCGGGGTCGGGGTTGCCGTAGTCGCTGGCCGGGAAGTTGACCGACCCGCTCATCACCGCCGTCGAGCCCATCTCAGGCATAGCCCATCCTTTCCAGAATCGGTATCTCGCGGATCTGCGGGGGTTGCAGGTGGTCCCAGAGGATCCCGCGCGGCCGCTCGTACTGGCGCTCGACCTCGATCACCGCGCGCGGCGTCGCGATCAGGTCGACGGGGAGGTCGTGTGAGATCACCGGCAGGTGGCGGCGCAGGATCTGGATCGGGTGGACGGTGGTGGCGATCGTCGTGTGGTCGTCGATCTTGCCGGCGTCGATCAGGATCCCGTACTCGAGGTCGTTGTAGCCGCCGCCCTTGCCGATCCGCGCGCCGCTCAGGTTGACCGCGACCGAGCCGGTGAGGACGAAGTCGATCGTCGGGCAGCTCGTCGAGGGCGACGACACGGCCGTGCTTGAGCGCGCCCTTGATCGTCGCCGCCTCCTTGATCGCCGCCTTCGAGAGCCGCTTCGGCTCGAGCACGCGGAAGGGGTGGGGGTCGCGCAGCCGCGGCACCGCCATGATCACCGTCTTGCCCTCCTCCAGAGCCATGCGCCGGGCGTGGGTCTGGGGGGAGTCGGGGTTGGCCTTGATCGTCCGCGCCCGCTTCCAGAGCCGGTGGCCGGCGAGCTTCTCGGCGGCCAGCGCGCGCCCCGGCGAAGTTGGGGATACGGCCCTCGGCGCCCGGGAAGCGGGCCACGCCCTCCCGCTCCATCGCCTTCCAGACTTCCTTGCGAACCTCGTCCTTCGAGCGCACGCGCTGAAACATATCCGTCAGAACGACCGATCCGTATGCCTAAAATTTCCCGAATGGGGCGTGGAGCCAAAATCGCCACCGCCTTCGCCGTGGCGGTTCTCCTGCTCGGGGCGGTCGGCGCCTATGCCTACGACAGCTCTCAGGACGGCAAGATCGCCGACGGCGTGACGATCGCCGGCGTCGACGTCGGCGGGATGAGCGAAGCCGAGGCAAAGCGGGCGGTGCGCCGGCAGCTGCTCGCTCCCTTGCGCCACTCCCTGCGAGTCGGATACGACGGTCAGAGCTGGACCCTGCCCGGCAAGAAGCTGAAGGTGCACGCCGACCTCGACCGGGCGGTGGAAGAGGCGGTCGAGGAAAGCCGCGAAGGAGGACTCCCCGCGAGGCTGGTGCGGTACGTCACCGGCGGCAGCGTCGATGAGAGCGTCTCCGCCGACGTCACCTACTCGCAGCGGGCGGTCAACCGCTTCGTGCGCGAGATCGCCGTGGAGTTGAACCGCGAAGCGCGGGATGCCACGGTCGAAGCCAACGGCGCGGAACTCGCCATCGTCCCGGCCGAGCACGGGCGCAAGCTGCGCGACAACCTGCTGAGCCGGCAGCTCGATGCGGCGGTCCTCAATGCCGACGCCGACCACACGATCGCCGCCCGGACCCACTCGGTGGCGCCGGAGGTCACCGGCGAAGAGGTCACCTCCGAGTACCCGACCTATCTGACGCTCGAGCGCGGCACCTACACCCTGCGCCTCTGGAAGGACCTGAAGCTGGCGAAGACCTACACCGTCGCGGTTGGCCAGGAAGGGCTGGAAACGCCCGAAGGGCTCTACCACATCCAGGACAAGCAGGTCGAACCCACTTGGCACGTGCCCGAATCGGACTGGGCCGGGTCGCTCGCCGGCCAGTCGATCCCGCCAGGGCCTTCGAACCCGCTGAAGGCACGCTGGATGGGGATCTACGAAGGCGCCGGCATCCACGGCACCGAAGAAACCTCATCGCTGGGCACCGCCGCCTCCCACGGCTGCGTGCGGATGGCGATATCCGACGTGGAAGAGCTGTACGACCTGGTCGAAGTAGGCACCCCGATCTACATCGGCTGAGCGCAGGCTCTGCGCCCTCCGCGGCGAATCTCTTTGCGATGACCTGGGATGAGGCGCTGGCCGCATACGACCGCGATCTGCGGGCGCGGAGCATGGCCGAGCGCACCCGCAAGGCCTACGCGGTCGACCTCGGTCAGTTCGTCGAGTGGGCGAGGGAGCGAGGGTTGGAGCCCTGCGACGTTCGCCATCGCGACGTGCGGCGCTATGGCGCGGGCCTCTCCTCGGGAGGCGCGGCGGCCTCGACGGTGGCGCGCAAGCTGGCCGCGATCCGCGGTCTCTTCGACTTCCTCGTCCGCACGGAACGGCTCGGGCAGAACCCCGCCGATCTGGTCTCGAGCCCCAAGCGGGAGGGGAAGCTGCCGCGGGTGCTGACCAGCGAGCAGGTGCGGGTGCTGCTGGAGCGCATTCCGGCGCACACTCCCTTGGAGCTCCGCGACCGGGCGATGCTCGAGCTGGCCTACTCCTGCGGCCTGCGCTGCGAGGAGATCGTCAACCTCGACCGGGACTCCTTCGATTTCGAAACCGAGCAGCTGCGGGTGCTCGGCAAGGGCTCCAAGGAGCGGCTGCTGCCGGTCGGCGAGCCCGCCCAACGGGCACTGCGCCGCTACCTGGAGCGGGGCCGGCACGCCCTCGCCGCCGAGCCGTGCGAGGCGGCGCTCTTCCTCTCCAAGAGCGGCCGCCGTCTATCGCCCTCCGACGTCACGCGCCGTCTCGCCCTCTGGGTGCGCGAGGCGGCACTTGCCGCTGGCGTCTCGCCGCACGCCCTGCGCCACAGCTTTGCCACGCACCTGCTCGAAGGGGGCGCTGACCTGCGAACCATCCAGGAGCTGCTCGGTCACGCGTCGATATCGACGACTCAGGTCTACACTCGTGTGGACGCCGCTCGCCTGCGGGAGGCCTACGCTGCGACCCATCCGCGCGCCTGACGCCCACATGTTGACCCCCCGGCCATAGAATCGAGCCGAATTCCATGGAAACCGGCGTAAAAGAGGTGGAGCTCCGCGACCTGTGGCGTCGCTACAAGGACGACGGCGACAAAGGCGCACGCGAGCGCCTGGTGGTCGCCTACTCGCCGCTGGTCAAGTTCGTCGCCGGCCGGCTTGGCGCTGGGCTGCCCTCGCACGTCGAGGACGCTGATCTGATCTCCTACGGCCTGATGGGCCTGATCGGCGCGATCCAGCGCTTCGAGCCCGAGCGCGGGATCAAGTTCGAGACCTTCGCGATGACGCGGATCCGCGGCGCGATCATCGACGAGCTGCGCTCGCTCGACTGGGTGCCGCGCTCGGTCAGGGCCCGCGCGCGCGAAATCGAGGCGGCGCAGTCGAAACTCGAGCACGAGCTGCAGCGGGCGCCGACCGAGGCCGAGCTGGCGGCCAAGGTGGGGCTGAGCGAGGACGAGCTCCAGACCGCGCTGCTGGAGATCGCCAACTCCTCCGTCTACGCGCTCGACGAGCTCTGGACGATCTCCGACTCCTCCGGCGACTCGGTTTCGCTGCTCGACACGATCTCCGACCCGCGCGCCGAAGATCCGCAGGAATCGCTCGCCAGCAGCGAGATCAAGGACCGCCTCACCGAGTCGATCGGCGGCCTGCCGGAGCGCGAGCAGCTGGTCGTCGCCCTCTACTACTACGAGAACCTCACCCTGCGCGAGATCGGCGAGGTCCTCGGCGTCACCGAGTCGCGTGTCTCGCAGCTGCACACGAAGGCGGTCATGCGGTTGAAGTCCTCCCTCCAAGAGGCCTAGACCCCGCTGGTAGCTTTGCGGGGTGAGCCCCGACGAGACCTGCGCCGTGTGCGGCCGAACCATCTTGGCGGGCGAGCGGACACGGTCCTACATGAGCCCGAAGGACGGCCCGCGGCTGGTCTGCGACCTCTGTCGTGGTCGCGCCGAGCGGCTTGGCTGGGTCGACCCGGCGGCTCCCGGCGCCAACGTCGGCCGCCGCCCCGAGCCCGAGGCTGTCGAGTCGCCGCGCGGGCGGCTGGAGCGGGCCGCGGCGCGGTTCAATGGAAGCGACGCCGCCCGCACCGTCGCTGGCCTGACGCGGACCCTGGGGGAGCCGCGGGTGTCGATCGGCGCGGCCGCCGGCTCGCCCAGCGAGGTGCGGATCACGGTCGCCTGGGAGCTGGGCTGGTACCAGTGGGGGGTCGACCTGGGCAACGAGATGCGTGCCGTCTTCCAGCTCGGTAAGGGCGATGAGATCGCCCAGCTCGACGGCTCGGCGAGGGAGTGGAACGCGAGGGCGGGGGAGGGCGGCCGAATCGTGTTGGGCGTCAATCGCGCGAAGCCCTCCCGCGACGGCGAGCCGGTCGGGTAGAGGTCGGCTTGAAGCTGGTCGTGAACGTCGATGGCGGTGCGCGGGGCAACCCGGGCCCAGCCGCGATCGGCGCCGTCGTTCAGGACGCTGGGGGCGAGGTGCTGGAGGAGCGCGGCGAGCGGATCGGCAAGGCGACCAACAACGTCGCCGAGTACCGGGCGCTGCTGCTCGGCATCGAGCGGGCAGCCGAGCTGGGGGCGAGCGAGCTCGAGCTGGTCGGCGACTCGGAGTTGATCGTGCGCCAGGTCAAGGGTGAATACAAGGTCAAAGACGCGACCCTGCGCGAACTGCACGCCGAGGTGAAGCGGGCGCTGCGTCCCTTCGAGGGCTGGTCGATACGCCACGTGCGCCGCGAGCACAACGCCGCGGCCGATCGCCTCGTGAACGAGGTTCTGGACGCCCGATCCGATGGCTGAGCCGATCGATCCCGGCGTCGACATCGGCCACGTCCACCTCAAGGTGGCTGACCTCGACCGGGCGCTCGACTTCTACTGCGGCGTGCTCGGCTTCGAGCTGCAGCAGCGGCTGGGCGACGATGCCGCCTTCGTCTCGGCCGGCGGCTACCACCACCACATCGGCCTCAACACCTGGCACTCGCGCGGTGGCACGCCACCGCCGCCGGGGAGCACCGGCCTCTTCCACACGGCGATCCGCTACCCGACGCGGCGCGCCCTCGCCGACGCCCTGCGCCGCCTGACCGCGGCGGAGATCCCGCTCAGCGGCGCCTCCGACCACGGCGTCAGCGAGGCGCTCTACCTCGACGATCCCGACGGCAACGGGGTCGAGCTCTACTGGGACAGGCCGCGCGAGCGCTGGCCGCGCCAGTCGGGCGGCGAGGAACTCGCGATGGTCACCGAACCACTCGACCTGGGCGACCTCCTCGCCGAGCTGGAGGACTAGGAGCCGAGGATCGCCTCCACCAGGTTCGGTTTGAAGGGCTCGGTGCCCGGCGCCAGTTGCATCGCGGCGAAGCCGCTGCTGGCGCGCAGGTAGGCGAGCTCCCGCTGGAGATCGCCTACCCCGTTGGTGCCGGTCAGCGGGGCGATCTGGAGGGTGCTGAGGACGCCGATCGCCCCACCGGAGTCGTTGAGGAAGCCGCTGCCCGAATCGCCGGGGATGCCCGGCGTCAGGGTGACGACGACGTGACTCCAGCCGCCGCCTTCGTTCTGGACGAGGATTCCCTGCTTGGGGCTGAGCTTAGTGACGCCGCCGCGCAGCGAGGAGTTGCCGTAGGAGTAGACGGTCGAGCCGAGGCCGCCGACCGTGCCGACCCCGGTCGGCCCGCCGAAGCCGGGAACCGATGGGTTGACGCTGCCGACGTCGGCCGGGTCGATCCTGATCAAGGCAAGGTCGTTGAAGGCGCAGGTGTCGGGATCGGTCTCCCCGTTTGCCTGCATCGTCAGCCAGGAGCTGTAGGCGAGGGTGCCGGGTTTGGTGGCGCCGGTCACTTCCACCGGCGTGCCGAGCGGCAGCGAGCCGCTGCTGCACCCGTCGGTTTCCGTCTGCCCGCCGGTGCCGGAGCAGTGCGCGGCCTGGCCGAGGTAGACGCTCGAGCCTTCGGTGAAGACGAAGTTCGCCGTGCACTGTGCGCCTTCGGTGAAGACCTGCACGCCAGGGTGGATCGTCGCCGCTTTCGCCGGGGCCCATGCCGAGGAGGAAGCGGGAAGCAGCGCGACGGACACCACCGCGGCGAGGGCGAGGAGAAACAGAGTCCTGACTCGACTCATGGGAGCCTCCCTTCGCAGTTCCGGCGTGGCCGGCTGCGCTCGTGAACGGGTTGAAAAGGACACTACCCAGTAGTGGGTATCTCCATGCCAACTCCCTCCCGCCCGACCAGCCCCTGTGGGAATCCGAGCACCGCCCCGCCTATAATCCGCCCTCGATGCGGCTGTAGCTCAGCTGGCTAGAGCGTCTGCTTGCCATGCAGAAGGTCGTGGGTTCGAATCCCATCAGCCGCTTTTTTGTGATGTGTCGCGACATCGGAGACAGATGTCGCGCGTCATAGTAGACACCCCTCAGCCCCTCCGACCGGCTGGTAGTCGCGGCTCGGGTCGAGGGTCAGCCGACGGATCAGCTCGCCGGTTTTTGCATCAAGCACGCGGATGTCGCGATCGGCGACGAGCAGCTTGATCGACTTGCCCTTGTGGGCGCGGCCGAGGCCGATGTGATGGAGCTTTGAGTCGTGGCGCAGGCTGACCTTGCCCTGGCCGTCGACTCTGTCGTGGCGGACGCGGAAGTGGGCCTCACGGCCGGCCTCTGAGGCCGGCCGCGCCTTGATCCGGGCGCTGTAGGCCTGAAGAGGCGTGCGGCCTCCCAGGGCGCGGTGGGGCCTGACCGCGTTGTAGTAGTGCGCGAAGGCGTCGAGCTGGGCCTGCAGCTCTGCGAGGGTCTTCGTGGGAGGCTGTTTGTCCAGGTAGCGCTTCAGCGTCTGGTGCAGGCGCTCGACCTTGCCGCAGGTCTGGGGATGGTAGGGCCGCGAGTTCTTGGCGATGACGCCCAGGCGCTCCATCTCGAGCTGCAAGAGCACCTTGCCACCGCGCGGGGCGGCGGTGAACACGGCGCCGTTGTCGCAAAGCAAGGAGGCGGGCGCCCCGTGCAGGGCGACCGCCCCGCGAAAGACAACCACGACATCGGCCGCTTTGAAGGTCGGGTGGGCCGCCGAGGCCAAGAACAGGCGGGAGTGGTCGTCGATCATGTCGAGGATCTCCACGTGCTCGCCGCCGGCCAGTTGCCAGTGGGTGATGTCGGCCTGCCACATCTCGTTGGGCAGCTCTGCCTCGAAGCGAATCAGCGAGGAGCGCGGACGCTTCTGCGGCTGGGGCTTGACCAACCCCTCGCGGCGCAGGATCCGCCAGATCGTCGAGACCGAGGGAATCCGGTCCATCCCTTGGCGGGCAAGGTGGTAGGCGATCGTCTCCGCGCCGCAGTCGTGTCCCTGCGAGAGCAGCTGCTCTCGCAGGGACACGACTGCCTCTACTACCTCCTCGGGGGCTCTGTTGGGGTTGGAGCGCGGCGCCTTGGAACGAGGCTCCAGGGCCTCATAACCGCCGTGGCGGTAGCGGGCGAGCAGCTTGTAGATCCAGCTGCGATGGACTCCGTGGGCCGCCGCCAACTCTGCGACCGAGCGGCCCTCCAACAGATGCGCTTCCACCAGATACCGCGCCTTGCCCACAGGAGATCTCCCCTCATTCGGTGTCTCCTATGTCGTGACACAGGTGTCGCTTATGTTGTGGAACCGGACACCATCAGCCGCTTTTTTACCTGCAAATAGAAGCTTTCCATCACGATTATGATTTTCGGATGGGGCGTTTTTCGATCACGCTCTAGGCACGCGAGGTTCGAACCAAGGTCGCATTTTTCCCCGTTTTTGGGCACTGGTGCCCGAAAAGAGGCGGTTGAGAGGATCGGCGTTGACTTGGGTGGAGCGTCTTCGTCCCACGCAGTAGGTCATGGGTTCGAATTTCTGGGGTCGCGAGGCGGAGCCGCTGAGTCCGATTCGCCTTTCGGGTGCGGCAGAGCTATCGTCGAAAGCCAAGCGAAAGGAGGCTCGGGAACTGCGATCTCCTCGCGGCAATTACCGCCTATTCGGCGCAAGACGGGCCGGCTGGCCATGAATGCCCGCAAGCAAGGTGGGGTGCTGGTGCGCGAGCGGAAGCTCGGCCGCATCTACGCGCTTCGCTTCCGGGCATACGGCGAGCGCCAGTACCTGACGCTCGGCTATGAGCACGGAGGCTGGAACCTCGACAAAGCCAGCGTGGAACTGCAAAACGTCCTCGCCGACGTCCGCCGCGGGCTCTGGGTGCCGCCGAAGAAGAGGCGGGGGGCAAGCGAGCGGGCCGAGCGCGGCGAGGCGCAGCCCTTCGGCCCCTTCGCGGTGGATCTCACCGAGTCGCGCGTCGGCCAGGTCGCCGAGAAGACGACCAAGCACGAACGCTGGACGCTGGGGCACCTCGTTCCCTTCTTCGTGGATTGGGCGCTCGACGAGATCGACGTCGAGGGGGTCGACGAGTACCGGGCGTTCAAAGTGAAGGAGTCAGAGGCTCGCGCGCGGGCGGTCGAGAGGGGCAAGCCGAAGCGAAACGCCCACGGGCAGATCCTACGCCCGCTCTCGGCGTGGTCGATCAACAGGACGATCGACCACCTGCAGTGGGTGCTCTCGATTGCCATCGAATACAAGCGCTTCGGCGTCACCGAGAACGCCGCCGAAGGCAAGCGGCGGCGCCTCAGCGCGAACCGCCCGGCGCCCGTCTATATAGACAGCGCCGCGCAGGTTGAGGCGCTGCTTCAGGCGGCAGCCGAGCTGGATCGCGACCCCCATTACGAACTAGCCGAACGCGAGGTCATGGTCGCCACCTTCCTCTTCGCCGGCCCCCGCGCGCACGAGCTTTGCAACCTGCTCTGGCGCGACGTCGACCTCGCTGGTGCCCGCATCTTCATCGGCCGCTCAAAGACGGCGGCCGGGCTGCGCGAGATCAAGATCCTGCCGGTCTTGCGCGACATCCTCGCCACCTACAAGGCGGTCGCCTATCGCGGCGACCCTAACGGCCTCGTCTTCTCGACCCTGACTGGCACTCGCCGGGACCCCGACAACCTGCGCGCCCGCGTCCTCGGGCCGACCTTCGAGCGCGCCGACGAGTTGCTGGAGAGCCGCAGCCATGTGCCGCTTCCTCGAGGCCTCACCACCCACAAGCTGCGTCATGCCTTCGCCTCGATCTTGGTCGCGCTCGGGGAGGACCCGATCTCGGTGATGACCCAGATCGGCCACACCGACCCCAAATTAACCTTGCGCGTCTACGCCCACATGATGAGCCTTGACCCCGATGATCGCGGGCGGTTGAAGGCCCTGGTGCGGGGCGAGCAGGCGATCGCGCGCCCGGCGCCGCTGCCCAGGCCGGTCGATCTCGCCGAGTACGAGACTCCGATCGTGGCCGCGCTGGCTGAGCGCGGTGGCCATGCCCTGCGGCGGGAGATTCTCGGCGCTGTTGGTAAGGCGATGGCCGATCGTCACGGCGCGGCGGATCTTGAGCAGTTGCCGAGCGGCGAACCCCGCTGGCAGCCGCGCCTCAACAAGGCCCGCGCGCGGCTGGTCAAACGTGGCTGGCTGGAGGCCACGGCCTGGCGAGGCAACTGGGAGCTGACCGAGCGCGGCTGGGACAAGGTGCGCCGCGACCAAGTACAGGGCGAGCCGCCTCAGGCAAACGCCAAAGGCAAGGCCACCGAGACCGAGCTGGCTGTGGCGGCGTGATCCTCGCCGCCCTCGCCATCGTAGCCCCCGGCCTCCTCTTCGCTTGGGTGCTCGGCGGCCTGCTGTTGCGGCTCTGCGGTCTCGCCCTGGCGCTTGCCGGCGCTGGCGTGATCGCGCTCTCGGGCAACGCGAACGGCCTCCTCGCCCTTCCAGGAAGGGCGCCACTAGGAGTCGTGGAGCGTCTATAGCGGGACCAGCAACGCGGTCGCTCCCTTCGGCACGGCGGAATCAGCCCGTCCCGTCTCTCATACTTCTGACCTTGGCGCGGAGAGCGAAGACCTACAAGGCCGAGGCCGCTATTGAGTTGTCTGCTCCCCTCTGGCTGGGTCCCGAATTCCTGGGGTTGCTGAAGGCGGCGCGGATCGGCGGCGTCGACCTGCATGTCGTGCTCCCGGCCTTCAAAGGCGAGGCGGGCGGGGAGACGGTCCTTCACTCACGCGCACAGTACGACTGGATCGGCTTTTTCGGAGAACGCGAGCAAGACGATGATCGTGATTGGCCCTTCGGGGGTGTCGCCAGGTCGCAGAAGGGCGAAGTCGTGGAATTCTCGGCTCATCGATTGCTGGCACTGCCCAAGCACCGGGTGACGACCGCGGAAGCCCGGAGGCTCAAGCTCGCCGCGGACGGATGGGTGCTATCGCTTGAAACGTGGATCGACGTGGTCGCTCGCGTGGATCAGCGCAAGCGGACGATCAAGGTCGTCGACCAGGGGAACTCTGCCGCCGTGTGGCTCGATCGAAACAGAAAATCCGGCGCACTGATCCCTGGCAAACAGAGGGTCACGTTCGAGTTCGGAAGCACGCTCGTGATTACCCCGTGGCAATGGGGCAAGGTGCTTGAGAAAGCGAGTGACGGCACTATGCCTCCCGAGGCTCATCTTTTCCTGCGAGACGCGCGACACGCCAGGAACACCGGCCACCATCGCCGGTCGGTGCTCGACTCGGCGACCGCTGCGGAGCTGAGCCTGGCGAAACTTCGAGACGACTACCTCGGCAGCAGCGACTCTCGCCTGGCTGGCTACGTCGGTAGGAACGCACGTCAGATCGACGGCCTTTCCAGATTCCTGAAAGATATGGGCCGAAGGCTCCCCGACGGTATAAAGGGCGATTTGAACGAGCCAAGGAACAAGGCCATTCACGCGGGCCACGAGCTTGACGAAGAGACCGCGGATGCAGCACTCGGGAAGGCCGAAGAGGTCGTTGACCTAGCGTTTCCTTGGAAGAAGCTGCTCTAGTCTCAGCCGTCGGGGAGATCGATTGGAAAGTCGGTCGCCTCGATAGCTGAATAGCCAAAAGAAGGATGGGCCAGTCGGCATTCCGAGAGGTTCCTCTCGAAATCGAGGATGAGGTCGAGTGACTTGGGGCTCCAGCGCTCGTCCCGCTGGCGACGCCTCAAGTCCACGTCGCTGGCTGCGGCGATTAGCTGCTTGAGTTCGTCTTCCAACTCAAGATCGTCCACCTGAATGAACCGGATCGTGCCTTGGCCTCGGATCGTGGTCTGCTTGAAGTCCACGCGATTGGTGCCGGTAATCGGAACGGGCGTAGATTCCAGCCGAGCCCTCTCGGTTAGAACGATCTCAGTCGCTACAAGCTTCCCATCGCGGTATGCCTGCCCTGAAGTTTTGCGGGCCTCCACTCCTTCATGATGCCGCATGGCGGGCTCGTTGCAAAGCGGCTAGACAGCCAGCCTCCTCCTTCACACCACAGGCGCCAAAGCCGCTGACCCGATGCGGGTACGGCTAGAGTCTTCGCCGTGAGAAGCGGAGCCATTCTTGGGATCGCGGCAGTGCTGGCGGCAATCTGGATCGGCTGTGGCGAGGCGGATAGCGATGCGCCCGAAGGACCGACTCCGGCTGAAGCGACGCCAGCGCGGGAAGCCGAAGCGCAAGCAGTACGCGAAGCGCCGGAACAGCGCGAAGTCGAAGCCGAAGTCAGGGAAGAAGAACGACAGCGCAAGAAGGAAGCGGCGAAGGCAGGGCCAGCGCCCGAGCCCGATTCTTCCGGCGGAAAGTTCACCGGAGCTCAGGCAAAGCGCTACCAAGAAGACCGCGAAATCTGCGGTTTGTTCCCGTCCTCGCAGATCGCCAAAGAATATGGCCTTCCCGCCAGCGCAGATCTGGTCTCCATCGCGGAAGCGTACGCGGATGGCTACCAGCCGCAGTTCCACCAGGCAGCGTTCGAGGGCTGTTTGGACGGTCTCGGTTCCTGACGCCGCACCGCCTGATGCAATGAGTGCATGGAACAGCACCGCGTTGAACTACTGAGAGAAGCGGACATTTTGGACGCTGATGCGGTTCGCCAAGAGGGCGCGCGCCGCAGCATGACTCCAACGCAGGAGAGCTTTTGGATGGGTCCGCGGAAAGAGCGGGTCGCCCGTCTTCGTCGGAGAGCGACAAGCCTCCGCGACGCGGCTAACGCTGTTACGGCGGTCTATCCCTACCTCTCCTGAGCCTGGTGAAGCGAGGAGAACGTACAGACGACCAACTCGCCCCGTGGGCGAAGGAGCACCTGGTCTACGAGGTAGACACGATGGTCTTCGCCTTGGAACAGTTGGCCGAGGAGCCCGAAGGGATGAGGGCTAACGTCGCCCTGGAGTCGTTTGCCGTTCACGCTAGGTGCCTGTTCGAGTTCTTGTGGTGCAAGCCCAACCCCAAGTACGACAATGACGCCTTCGCCTCGGATTTCTCCGACGAGTGGAATGGGCGACGTGATGCCATCCCTCCGAATCTGGCAGAAGTCAAGGACCGCAACAGGTTCGGCGAGGAGGTTTTCCACCTCACCTACAACCGGATCAGCGGTTCGGACGAGGAGAAGGTCTGGCTGTGTGGCGAAATGGCGATGGAGATTGCCAACGCGCTGAAGCTGTTTGCCGAACTAGCGCGTCCCGATGCCCTCGATGAGGGCACTCGGTCGCGGCTCAGTTCGGTGGCGGTGGAGGGGCGGAGCGACGACGGCCAGCCGACCGATCAGATTTTGAGGCTCGACTACAGGAACTTTGCGGCCGTGACGGGCGCGACCTCGATGGACCCGAGCCAGTTCAGGAACGGAACGATTAACGTCCGCAACCTTGAAGTTGGCAGCTAGGGCCGTCACTTAGGAAAATGGCTGAGGGAATCATTGTCGGGGTCGTGGGGGGCCTGATCGTTGCCGCGATCATTGGGCTGGTCGGGTGGCTGAGTAAAGTCGACAGCCGGACGGGGGTGCGTCAAGCGGTCTGTCGTCACGACTGGTTCAGCCCCAACGACGAGTACAACGAACCGAGCAGTCCCCTGGTCTTCCTCAGTCCGGTGTCAGAAGAATGCCGGAAGTGCGGGAAGACCCGCTGAGCGTCGGGCGGCCCACCGATACGCTAGTCCGTAATGGCGCGCATCGCTTCAACCGGCGGACTCGTAACCGTCACGAACCTACCGCTGCCAGAGGAGGGCGACCCCAACATCGTCAACCTCAGCATCAAGCTATTCGCCGTGCTGGAGATGGGCGTCGCTGTGTTCGACCCTCGGCCTCAGTCGCAGGGCATTGGCTTCAACCGGGGCAGCATCAAAGACATTGCCGGGCTGGAGGATTACCTGATCTCCAGCCTCCGGTATGACGAGCTACCTGCCGAGCATCGCAAGGCTCACTGGCAACCGCTCTTGGACGAGCTGGAGAAGTACGAGATCCAGAGCGACCCTGAGACTTTGCGCGCGCTGCCTTTCGAGCTGGTCCCGGTTCAGGCTGTCCGGGACCTGTTCGCTGCCGAGAGCTAAAAAGGGCCTAAACCAAACCCAAGGCCCTCGAATCAATTCAGCGGAGCGCTGCCGCAGCTGGTTATGTGGTCTCTGACATCACCGCTGGCCGGCACGGAGAACGCTTCCGGATGTGCGACGACGACGGCCATGTGATCGAGGTCTGGGCATCGCCGCCGGGAGCTGGCACCGAGTCTCCATAAGCGGGCGTTATCGGGCGCACCCTTCGCAAGGACCCAATGTGATGACTGAACCGAGTGCCCTGCTCTCATCCCTGTCTATCCACCCCGCCAAGATCTGCGAGACTTTGAACGGTACCTATGCAACCGCTGACCTCGTAGCCTGAACCGTCAACGGGTGTTGGAGAGCAGGTGCATGCCCATGCCCACTGATCCGTTTGCCGCACACATCGAGATCTCGCATGAGGCACTGCGAGGCAACATCCGGACACTGCGAGACCTCCTCGGACCCTCCAGGCAGCTTGCCGCAGTCCTCAAGGGGAACGCCTTTGGACACGGCCGCGACCTCGTCGCTGATCTAATAGCCAACGATGTAGATCTGCTCGCTGTGGCGGAGCCTGTCGACGCGCTTGCGCTCGCAGGACGCACTAAAGCGCGCGTGTTGTGCATGGGTCCAGCAAACGGCACGATACTGCGTGAGTGCGTAGCTCGCGGCGTACGCGTTGCGGTCAGCTCGCCGCATCAGCTCAAGTATTTGACACCAGGCGCGGTCGTTCACCTGCTCGTCGACACGGGATTGCACCGCCTTGGCGTCGCGCCATCTGAAGCTCCAGTCCTAGCACAAGCTATTCGCGCCCGCGGTGCCTGTCTCGAGGCGGCTTTTTGCATGGTAGTCCGGGGCGATTTCGACGAATGGGACAGTGTCGCGGCGGAGGTAGCGCTACTACGCAGTCTCGATCTTGGAGTGAAGCAAATACACACAGGGGGTTCCAGTGTGGCGCTCGACAGACCAGACCTTGCAGGTCAGATCGGACGGGTCGGGATTGCGCTCTATGGTTATCACCCGCCTCCGCGTCCGCGTGAGCACGTCGCGCTCAAACCGTGTTTGCGGCTACTCGCTCCGGTGCTTGAGTTGCGTCGTGTCGCGGCTGGCGAGGGAGTCGGCTATCAGCCCCGGCCGCTCCCGCGCGAGACTCTCGTTGCCACTCTTCCACTGGGGACGGTACATGGTCTCAATCCGGATTTCGATGAGCGCTTTGGCGCGGTGCTGAACGGAACCTATTGTCGCTTCCTGTGCCCTCCGACATTTGAGTACAGCCTGCTCGACGCGACCGATGCACAGGGGGTAGAGATAGGGCACAAAGCATTGGTGCTCGGAGGACCACCGGGCTCGCCGGCCGCCGCCGAGGAAGTCGCACGCAACCTCGGCACTAAAGTTGACGAAGTCCTCAGGGCACTTGCTCCATCGATTACACGCATCGCGACGGATTAGGCACGGTGACCGCTCAACCGTCAGCGAGCGCCGCGAGTCGAGGCTGTAGGCCGCGAGTAGCTAGACGTACGTCCGACGGAGTGAAACGCGCGCCCCTACAGCTCGCTAGCTGAGCATCGGAAACGCAGCGACCCGCTAGGTATTTGCGCTCGCGCCCAGCGCGCTGGGGCCGGCCAGGCGAGCTATCCAGCGAGCCTGACGCCCGGCTCTGTGGCTGAACCGCTGAGTTCTCTTTCCGGCGTGCTGTTGAGTCGCAGCTAGCCTATGCTGTTAAGCCTCCATACGTACCGAGATAAAGATCCAATAGGATCACAGTCCTATGCTCGTCGGGATGGATAACTGAGGATTATGCGCGGTCCCGTGCTCGGCTTGGGGGGGTCGAATCACGACTTCAGCGCGGCGATCGTCGACGACGGCGCGATCCGGGTGGCAATCGAGGACGAGCGCATCCAGCGGATCAAGCAGGCCCGGACCGACTGGCATGCACATCCAGCGCGCGATGCGTCCGACTACTGCCTCGCCGCCACTCGGCTCGGGCTCGACGACCTTGCCGGGATCTTCTGCTGCGACGACTTGGAGCGTCCCACTGAGTGGCTGGACTGGTCGGGTGTCACCTTTGTAAACCATCACAAGGCCCACGCCGCGGCCTCGTTCTTCACCGCCCCGCACAGCCAGGCGACCCTGCTTGTGGTTGACGGACATGGCAGTCCCCTGCGGGAGACCGAAAGTGGCTATGAGGTTGAGACGATCTCGATCGGGTGGGCGAACGACACGAGGCTGACACTCGACGCACTGGAGACGGGCGTGCAGAAAAAGACCTCGAGCTCGTGGCGCTACGTCACACAGAACTCGATCGGCTGGTTCTACGAGATAGTCACGATGGCGCTCGGGTTCGGTGACGCCGGCCAGGGCAAGACGATGGGCCTCGCCGCCTACGGCACGCCGAGGCACCTCAACACGCTGAAGGGGTTCGTCGAGCCGCAGTCCGATGGCCGCTTCCGCTTCGATCCGTACGGCGGCATCTCGGAGTGGCTCACCGAGACGCTGTCCTCTCACGGCAACGCGATGCAGGTCCGCGCCGACATCGCCTACGCAGCACAGGAGATCTTCGTCGACGCGATCGTCGCCGCTGCGGTCGAGGCGCACCGGCAAGCCCCTTCGCCCGTGCTCTGCTTCGGCGGCGGCTGTGCGCTCAACACGCTTGCGAACAGTCGCATCCTCGAGGCCACCCCGTTCGAGCAGATCGCGGTATTCCCTGCGTCCGGCGACAACGGCCTCTCGGTAGGGGCCGCTTTTTACGGTGCGCACGTCCTGCTGGGTCAGCCCCGCTCTCCAGAGGCGCCGGACTGGCGCGCGAAATCCGTCTACACCGGTCGTGAGAGCACCAGCGAAGAGATCGACGCAGCCTTGTCCGAGGTTCCCGTCGCCGTGGCATGTCCGTCCGACCCCGTCCAGGAGACCGCCCGAGCGCTCGTCGACGGCGAAACCGTGGCGGTATGCCGAGGGCGCTCGGAGATCGGCCCGAGAGCGCTCGGTAACCGCAGCCTGCTGGCGCTGCCCTCGCCCGTCCGCATGCGCGATCACGTAAACCTGAACATCAAGCAGCGTGAGTCGTTCAGGCCACTGGCGCCGGTGGTGCCACTGGAGCACGCATCAACCTACTTCGAGGGGATCGACGAGTCCCCTCACATGCTGCTCGTCGCGACCGTGCGGCCTGAGGCGCGCGAAAGCCTCGCCGCGGTCACCCATATCGACGGCACGGCACGGGTGCAGACCGTACGCGCGGAGGACAACTCGTTTCTGCATGCGCTGCTGGAACGTGTGGGCGAGCACACCGGGATCCCCGTCCTCTTGAACACGTCGTTGAATCTGCGTGGCGAGCCAATCGTCGAGACGCCGGCTGACGCGGTGAAGCTGTTCATGCGATGCCCGATCGACGCATTGCTGCTGGGAGATCGGCTTGTGCGCAAGCACTCGCCCTGGGCGTCCCCTCCTTTTCAGCCGGGATCCGCACCACCTGTGCCGAGTCTCCGCGCATCGGCGGGCTGGGCCGAGCCCGCCGTATGACCGAGCGTATTGAGCTTGATCGCATTGGGCTTGCGCCCGCCGACCGGCGCGTCCTGGTCGATGCCTGCCGGAGGCTGGGCCGTCACGACCTTCGCGCTCAGGCCGAGGACTTCGTGCTCGAGGCACAGCTCCATTCGGCGCGGCTTTCCGAGGGCCTGCGCCGCGCCCTGCTGATCTTTCGGCGCTTCGGCCATCCGAGCGGCGGCCTGCTCATTCGCAACTTGCCGACCGGGACCATTCCTCCCACGCCCGAGAGCGCCGACGTCGCGGTCGGCGCGACGCAGACCGGAGCCGCGGCGATGAGCGTGCTGCTGGCGTGCCTCGGCGACCAGTACGGCTTCCGGCCCGAGCTCGGCGGGAATCTCGTGCAGAACATCCTCCCTGTGCGCGAGTGGGAGACACAGCAGATCTCGATCAGCTCGACCGTCGATCTCGAAGCGCACACCGAGATGGCGTTCTCGCATTTCCGTTCCGATTACGTTGCCCTGTTCTGTCTCCGCCAAGACCATGAACAGCAGGCGGGGACGACCCTCTGCTCGATCGACGCGCTGCTCCCGCAACTCGACGCCTCGACCGTCGCCGTGCTGAGCGAGCCGCGCTTCCGAACGAAGGTGGACGCCTCCTTTCTGGCCGGCAGCGAGGTCGCCGGTGAGGTTTGGACCGACCCGATCCGGGTGCTCAACGGCTCCCCTCGGCGACCACAGCTGCGTGTGGACTTCGCCGAGACCGCGGGCAAGGACGCGGAGGCCCGCAAGGCGCTCGCGGCGCTACGCGAGGCCGTCGCCTCAACCCAGGTCGTCCTACGGCTCGAGCAGGGCGACCTTCTCCTGGTCGACAACAATCGGGCGGTTCACGGGCGCACCCCATTCGTCCCACGGTATGACGGCGAGGACAGGTGGCTGCTGCGCGCGTTCGTCACCAAGGACCTGCGACGCAGCGAGATCGTGCGCCCGGCCGACGAACGCATCGTAGAGCCCGACTACGAGCTCGAAGCGTGCGTGTGATCGTCCGGGTCGAGTTGCTCGAGACGCTCGATCATCCACTCGGCGCTCAACTCTGAGCCGACGAGATCGATCGGATCGACGACCGATCCGATCACCGGAACGGAGGCGTGACGCCCGACCTGGCGACCAAGCCAGTTGACAAGTGAGCGCGGACTGTCGGGCGCCAGGGCGTTGCCCTGGCGCAAGCACTCCCGCACGGCCGTTTCGTAGAGCTCCAGCGCTCGCTCCGCCGACCCTTCGAGATAAGCGACCGCCCCTCTCGCGGCGACCACCTCGGGCCTCGCGAGCGCGAGCGCCGAGCCGGCGACGAGCACCTCCGCCCTGCCGATCAGGTCCGCGAAGACAGCCGCGTCCAGGTCCTCGTCCAGATCCAACTCCCGCCGTACCAGCTCGGCCTTGAGCCGCGTCAGGTGATGGCCGATCGAGACATCAGCGACGTTCATCCCGGCCGTGATCTGCCGCGCGCGCTCGAGTCGCCCGTCGGCCTCGCTTAGCTCGGCGGGATCGCAGCGTCGGGTGGCGCGGTCGAGGTGGACGAGTGCGGCCTGGATGTGGCCGCGACAGATCGACTCGGGCCAATGGTGATCGCTGGCGATCGTGAGAAGGGACTCGATCCCGGCCAGCGCCGCGTCATGGTCGTCTGGGTCCGTAAGCAGCACCAACTCGCTGCGGTAGAACGGGTAGTAGTCATAGATCCACGGTCGCTCGTCGGCGTATCCGTCCCAAGCCTGCTCGGAGCGCTCAAAGAGGGCCGAGGCGGCATCCAGCCTTCCTTCGAGCAGCCTCAGATAGGCGATCGACGAGAAGCCGTGCTCAACCTGCCACCGGTGCCTCCAGGGCTCGACGATCCATGAGAGGGCGCGGACGTTCAGCTCGACAAGCCGGTCGGCGGCGACCAGCTCACCGCGCCAGACCAAGAGGGTGAGGAAGTTGTTGACATACATCGCGATGTCGGGATCCGCCGAAGGGGCGATCCGCTTGAGGCTGTCGAGGTACTTGGCGCGGCTCTCGGTGCTGCGGCCGAGGTGCTTGAGACTACGCGCGACCGCGATCGGGTAATAGCCGGAGTTGGCCTTCAGCTCCTCCGGGAACGACGGCTCGTCGCCGAGGCGAGCCAGGCTGAGGGCCTCCTCCCACGCTCCCAGGCTCTCGCAGAGGTAGTCGCGATAGCCGCGCATCAGGCGGTTGCGCAGGATGTCGTCGAACAGGGCCCAGTCCCGGTATGCCGCCGCGTGCCGGCAGGCCTGGATCAGCGGGGCTGCTTCCTCGAAGCTGACCGGCTGCTGCGGCGCGTCGCGCAGGATCTCGGCGGCGAGATAGCGATGCAGCGGGGCGAGCGACTTTTCTGTTTCGCGAACGTGCCTGACGAAGTACTCGCGGACGGTCGGGTGACTGGTCAGCTCGCCTCCGGTGCTGGTCGTCAGCAGTCGCCGCTCCAGCAACCTCCCGACCACCGGTCGCAGGTCTTGGCCGACGAGCGGCTCGTTGATGGAGGTGTCCGCATAGGCGCGGGTGAACGCCGCCTCTAGCAGCGGGTACGGCGCCGGCGCCTCGAAGACCGTCGAGCAGTCAAGGAATGCGATCTCCACCTCGTCGAGGTGGTGGAAATACGAGCCGAAGATTCGGGCCAGCCGGTTCTCTCGCCTGGGATCCACCTCATTCGAGAGATCGATCACGGCGGAGCGCTCAATCGTCGCGACGGCGTCCTCGGCGGCGACGCCACGCAGGACTCCGGCGAGGATTCGCAGCGCAAGCGGATGACCGGCGGTAATCTCAGCGAGGCGACGGCTCGCGGCAGGGCCGAGTCGGTCGAGTCCCCAGCCGTCGAGGAACTCGGCGATCTCGTCATCGGACAGCGGTGTCACCTCGACGATGGTCGAGCCGGCGAACACCTCGCCCCGTACCGGCACGCGCGAGGTGAGCACGCACGAACCGCCACCCAGTACGACGCTTTCGATGATCTGCGTCACGTAGGGGCTGCGAAGCTCGCCGTCGGCGTCGATGATCGCCTCGACGCCGTCGAGTACAAGCAGAGTGCGACTCTGCCGGACGTTCGCACAGATCTTGTCCGCCTGCTGGGGGCGGGAGAGGACCTCGGGGCCGATCATGGCCAAGGCCATGTCGTTGATGAACCGGCTGATGTCCGCGCGATAGAAGGAGCAGCCGAAGACGGTGCTGTATCCCTCCGCGGCGATCCGTCCGCGCTTCTCCATGAGGAAACGCTGGACGAGCGAGGTCTTACCGAGCCCGCCGAGCCCAACCACCTGCCCGACCTGTCCGCCGGCGGCGACGAGCTCGGCCAGCCTCCCGACCTCGCGCTCGCGACCGACGATATTCGGGTCCAGCTCCGGGAAGTACTTAAGGGTGACGTCGAGATCCGCGCTCACCCTGGCCCAGCTGGCGGCGAGGTGCTCCAAGCATTCGTAAACGGCCCCGTAGCCTCCGTATGGATCGGAGGCGCTGGGGTCGGGGTCGACGTCGTAGAAGATCGGGTTGAGCCCGTTGCGCTCGATCAGCCGCTGGACCTCTGGCTCGTTCCCCTTATCCCGCTCGATCAACGCGTAGAACCTGCCCGCGCCCGGGGGGTAGATCGAGGCCATCGTTTCGATCAGGACGTCGAAGTCGTCGTCGCGCATTCCGAAGCCGACGAAGAAGAGATGCCGAATGAAGAGGCTCTTCAGGGCTTGTGTGTAGCCAGGGTCATCGAGCAGTTCCGCATAGTGTTTGCTCGTCAGGCACCAGGATCGATACAGATCGATGTCGCCGTGAATCTGAGCCAACGCCGTCTTCCCGGAGCGGAACGTGCCACCCACCGCTTCGGCCAGCTTGTACGGGTCCAGATTGGAGATCGCGGCGATCGGCTGCCGGTGAAGTTCAAGGTAGGCCCTCGCGATCAGCCGGTCCAGGTTTGTGGTCACGATCAAGGACCACCCGATGCTGACCAGCCGCGCAATCGCCGGTGGCATCGGCTTGCCGGTGTCGTCGAGCCCGCGTTCGACCTCCCGCCTGAAATGCGGCTCGCCGAGCGTCTCGAAGATACGGTCGGTCGCCTCGACGTAACGTCGGTCCGCGAGCAGCGCGTCGATCGCCGGGTCGCCGCCCTTGGGGATCCGCCCCAGGAATTCTCCCTTTGCGATCAGGCGCTTGAGCAGGTCGGGCCAGAGCGGCAGGCGCTGATCCGGCTCGCCATAAACGCTGAGGCCCGCTCCGACGAACGGCACGACGCCAACCCGCGCCCCCGCTTCGGACTGTAGGACCTGGTCCAGGAGGCTGCGGTAATTGGGGTCCGTCGGATCAAACGACATTCACGGTGCGGCCGATAATCCTCAGTTATCGCGCCTTAACGAACCTCCCGAGGACATCGGCGTCCGTGACAACTCGGTGAAGGGCCCGGTCGGAGACGTGGGTGTAGATCTCCGTCGTGCTGAGACTGGCGTGGCCGAGGAGGCGCTGGATGTAGCGGATGTCGACGCCGGCCTCGATCAGTTGGGTGGCGGCGGTATGGCGCAGCATGTGAGGAGTGACGTGGGTCTCGAGGCCGGCGGCGCGGGCCGCCTTGGCGAGGCGCGATCTCATTGCAGGTGGGGTGAGCGGCTCGTAGCGAAGGTTGAAGAGGAGGCGGGAATGCTCGACGCCGAGCGAGGAGCGCGCGTCGATATAGGCGCTCGTGAGACCGGCTATCCAGTCATTCGGGAGGAAGACCTGTCGTTCGCGGCGCCCCTTTCCCACCAGCCGTAACGTCCTGCCGGGCAGGTTGATGTCCTGGTGCCTGATGCTCACGCTCTCGTTGACGCGCACGCCGGTGGCGACCATCAGCGCTACCGCGAGAAGAGTTGTCGTCTCATGGGGTCTCTTTTCGACCGACCGGCTGTCGGGCGGTCTGCCGGCGTCCACTTGTGCCGCGCGAGCGAGGAACTCGATCAGTCGGTCGAGTTCGTGGGCCGCGAGGGTTCGGGGCAGCCTGCGGGATCTGCCCAGGGCGAGGCTCGCGCCGTTCCAGGGATCTGCGACAAGGAGACCCTGGGAGAGCAGCCAGCGACAAAAGCCACGCAGTGCTGCAGCTCGCCGTCTCAGAGAAGCGGGGGAGAGGGCCGCGGCCTTCTGCTGCTCGATGAAGGAGATCACGCTGTCTTGATCGATCTCCCGGACCTCGAAGTCGGCTCCCATGTAGCGCTCGAAGCTGGCGAGGTCGCCGCCGTACGCGCGAATCGTGTGCGGCGACAGGTCTCGGGTTGCGAGTAGCCAGCGGATGTACTGAGTGCGCGCTTGGTCGATTTGCATTGGTTCGGTTCCGGCGCGAGGAACCGGAGCGTTTATCTTCGGCTAGGGCGGTCTCTCCCTGGACCCGCGGGATAAGTCCTGCGGCGGCTATTGGGGCGGTGCTGACACGAGGGCACTCAGGTCGGGCCGGATGTGCAGGTAGGACAGGCTGTCTGTTATGGTGAAGCGCGATGAAGACGCTCCATCTGGACCCCACTGTCGGCGATAAGGCCGCCTCGGTTACCGAGGAGGTCGACAAGCTGCTGCGCGAAGGCAAGCAGGTCGCGGTCACTGTGGCCGAGGAGCAGGAGCTGCTCTCGCCCCAGCAGGCCGGCCAACGGCTTGGCATCTCCCGCCAGCATGTGAGGCGTCTGATCGATTACGGCGAGCTTGAGGCACGGCAGCTTCCCGGGTCGAGCTACTGGAAGATCCCGCTGTCGTCTGTGCTTGCCTGCGAGGAGCGCCGGGAGCGCGGTCGAGAGCTCGCCGCCGAATGGTCGCGTGACCTGGACGCGATGGGCGCACCACCCGAGTGAGCCAAGCAGATCCGCTGCGCGCCGTCCTCGACGCCGACATCATCTATTCGCGCGTCCTCCATGAGTTGATGGGGCGCGTCGCGGACGACCTGCGTCTGCTCGATCTTGTCTGGAGCGACGATCTGCTGGCGGAGGCGCGCCGATCGCTTGTGGAGAAGAAGAGCCTCGCGGAGAAGGTTGCGGCGCGCTGGGTTGACTATCTACCGCGGAATTTCCCCGACGGCAGGACGGACATCGCCGGGGTGGGGGATGTGGATGTAGAGACCCTCACCGATGATCCCGACGATCGGCATGTCTGTGCGCTCGCGATCGCTTCGCGCGCTGGCTACCTCTTCACCCACGACCGCGGCTACCTGCGTGAGGCCCTGCGAGGCCACGGAGTTGAGGTCACCGCGCCAGACCCGTTCCTCGCTGCTGCTTTCGACGCTGACCCTGAGGGATTCCTTGAACTCATCGAACTGCAGGCAGATGGTTGGGCAGGAGGGCGGCCGATCAGCGAGTTGCTTGCCGCTATCGAGCGCGCCGGCGCCGAGAGCTTCGCTGGCAAGGTGCGCATTGCCCTCGGCTCCTGAGCGCGAACACTTTGGATTGGAACCGGCCTCGCTGATTTCGGGAACTTCTGGCGAGAAGTTCCCGAAACGCCGTATATCGGCGTACATCCACGCGCATCGACGGCGCGGAGCGCCGGTTGCGCAGTCCGGAGATCCCCTGCAAATCGGCAGGTTCTCGCACGGAATCCGCCCGAAGCCGGCCTAATTGCCATGCAGAAGGTCGTGGGTTCGAATCCCATCAGCCGCTTTTTCGCGATTGCCCTGTACGTGGGCGGGTTGGCTCCGGAGCGGGAGCCCGGAACAAAATCAAACCATCCCCGCATATCGCCTCCGTTTTGGGCACTAGTTGTCCTGCCCAAAATGACGCGGATGCGCGGGGATTAGCGGCGATTTCGGCCGATTCCACGTTGCATTTGGTCCCGCAGACGCGGTAACGGGCGGACGGCGAGGTACCCTAGCCCTATGGCCCAGGAGCGAATCACCGTCGATCCAAACCGGATGCGCGGCCTGCCCAGCATCCGCGACACCCGCGTGACCGTCAGCGCGGTGCTCGGTCAGCTTGCCGCTGGCGCCAGCATCGACGAGCTGCTGGCCGACTATCCCTATCTGGAACGCGAGGATGTCCTTGCCGCGCTCGAATACGCAGCTGCCGCTGTGCAAGAGCGTGAGCTGGCAGTGGTAGCTCCGGCAGCGTGAAGCTGCTCCTCGACGCGAACCTCTCGCCCGAGGTCGCACGACTCCTCAAAGAGGCGGGGCATGAGGCGATCCACGTCAGGGACATTGGGCTGCTGAGCGCGCCCGATCCCGAAATCCTTCAGGCCGCCGCGAAAGAGGAGCGCATCCTGCTCACGGCGGATGCGGATTTCGGGGCGTTGCTGGCATTGGGCTCATTGGCATCACCGTCCGTGGTGCTTCTGCGTTCCGCCGATCACCTGCGCCCTTTCGAGCAGGCAGAGTTGATCGCCGCCAATTTGCCGCTGATCGCCGAAGATCTGGAGAAGGGAGCGATTGCGAGCCTGACGAGAGATCGCCTGCGCGTTCGTGAGCTACCCGTCGCACGCAGCCTTGGCGAGCTGGGGCCTTGACTACGATGTGACGGCTTGGCCCTTCACCGGGATGACTACGGTCTCGGGTCTGGTGAGCTGGCTACTGACGCGAGATCGTGAGCAGGAAGACGACGACCGCGACAAAGACGAGGGCGAGGCAAACCGCTGATGGATCTGATCCTGGTCGACGACAGCAAGCAGAAGAAGCCGAGCCGGCCGGGGATGGGTTACCTGGTCGCGGTCGGCGGACTGCACGTCCCGAGCGACGGCGTGCAGGCATTGACGCGGACGCTGGACGAAACCTGCACGGAGTACGGCTTCCCTTCTGACAAGGACGAGTTCAAGTGGTCGCCAGGTAGGCGCGACTGGATGCGCAAGAACCTGGTGGAGGAGGATCGGGCGGAGTTTTTCACTGACGTTCTGGAAGCGGCCAAGGAAGAAGGAGCGGAAGCCTTCGTGGTCATCCAGGACAAGTCCCGGCGCAGCACGGACGGCAACCATGACGATCACGAAATGGCGGCAGTCAAGGTTTTCTTGGAGCGCAGCGATTGCCACTTGCGCAGCACCGGTACGGAAGCCCTCGTGATCGCTGATCATCCGGCTGGCGGCCGGAAGGCCGAGGAGCGCTTCCTCTCCGAGTGCGTGGAGACGCTGCGCGAGGGCACCCAATTCATGGACCTGGAAAACGTTGCCCTGGTCTTGACGCAGGACTCCAAGAGCACTCGGCTCCTCCAGCTTGCGGATCTAATCGTCGGTTGCACCCTCTCCTACGTGAGTGGCGAGGATGAACATTCGCCGCCGCTCTTTGAGGGTCAGATCAAGGGGATGCTCCGTGAAGAGGGCGGTCGGGTCGGCGGCGTAGGCTTGAAGCTCCACCCGGACTTCTGTTTCGCCAACCTCTATCACTGGCTACTCGGCGACGACACCCTCTGGAAGAACGGGATCGGAAACCCAATGCCCCTCAAGGGTTGGCCCTACGTGAACTCGCCAATTGATGACAGCCCGATCAAGAAGGTAACCGCCGAAGAAGGCATGATCACCTTCTAGGTGCCCCGCCCACACACGTTGTGACCAGCTGAGAAATCATCCGCTCGGCTGCCGCCGGGATCGATAGGCGGCGGGTGGAGGCGGCGTTGAGCCAGAGGCCGTCCGAGCTGACCCAATGGACGAGCGAGCGCTCGTCGGGGTGACGAATCAGGCATCAGCTAGGCCGAGGCCGCCAAGGCGGCGATTTCGCCGCGTTCGGCGACTGCTCGCAGCTTCCGCAGGGCGCAGAGGTGCGCGATCTGTTCGGCGATCAGCTCGGGAACCAGGCCATGCTCTTGGCCGAGGTTGCGCATCCAGACGGTGGCGTGAATGTAGCTGCGCTTGCCAGTCCCGGTGCCAGTTGAGACGCCGACCTTGGCGCCCACGCGCTTCGCGTTTCTGTATGCGTCAATGCGGGCTTTGAGAACCTCCGGCGAGGGTGGGAATCCGTCGGTGTCAGGCGTCGGGGGATCGCAAAACCATGGATATTGGGCCTCGCCAGTGCCGAGTCCGTAGCGCTTGAACAGCTCACTACCCTCCTTGGCAATCGTCTTGGCCAAGGGGTCGTGCTCGAGGTCAGACAAAACCTCGGCTTGAAGCAACAGATCCTGGATGCGCTCATGCGCCTCTGACTGAGAGAGCCGCCGGAGCTGATCGTCGTCTTCGACGAGCATCTCCTCCAGAAGCACCCGTCCTTCCTGACGCGAGAGTAGCTGCCCCACAATGCCGTCGACGATCGTGATCGAGTCCTCTTCGGCCAAGGGCTCTATCTCCTCAAAGGAAAGGACGAAAAGGGGGTAGCCCGCTCGGCCTGCGGCCCGGAGCTTGAAGTTCATCTTCCACTCGCGATTCGGATCTGACGTCGAGTTGACAGGCACGTAGCGCCGGCCATGGCCGAACCCCCCGCCGATTCCGTCGAACTCGATAGAGAGCAGAGGCTTTCCGTCGATATCGGTGAAGGTGAAATCGACGGACGCAGAACGGAAATATCGCTTGTGGCGTCCCTTCATTCGCGCGATCTCAGCGGGGCCAATCTCCAGCAGGCTCCGCAGTGGCGTTTGGGTGAAGAGACGTAGCTTTGGCGTCCAGCGCGACTCCAGCTCGCGGAAGAGCTTCTTCTCCGCCCCGCTGTCGAAGATCGACTCTCGTGGCTGGACAGATACCGGCGGTCCCATAGGTAGTCAGGGTGCCACGCCATGCGGTCACCAAAAGGATCTCTGGCTTCGGCGCCAAGCGGCCCGAAGGGCAAGAGGCCACCGCCAATTTGCGGGCGGCACCGGGGGGTGGCGAATCGCGCAGAAAATTTAGAAATCGGGGCGGCGTCGTTTTTGCGCCCTAAAGAAGTAAAGGAACACCCAATAGCTACTTACGTTGGCGCTGGTTCAAGCGTGTTTCCTTCGAGGCTCAAACGCGATGCTCGCTGATGGGCGGGCTTCGGTTGGCAGAGGTCCCTACCCCCCACTGGGGAGGTAGGGCGCTCGCCGACGGTGGGACCGGAGGCTTTCGGCACGGACGCTCCAACGCGGCCAGGTACCAGCTTCCCCCGCTCGCGCCCTCTACCCGCGGCAGTGCATGTCGCCGCTCTGGACTATCAAGACGCGCCGGACGTAGGCACACGCACGTCTCTGGGCAGCCTGGCGGACCCCTTCTGACGGCCGCCCCGGCGCTGTTGCGAGTTCGCGTGCTGGTGAGGTTTGTCTCGACCTGAATGCGGTCGGCAACCCGAGCCCCCTCCGACTCAGCGCCACATCTGACGCCACGTCGCGAACCGGCGGCTGCAGCTTCTCCGGTGAACGCCACGATGCCGTTTGCTTCGGACGGATCGCCCTCCCGGTTCTGTCCGGCGAGGACCGCAGCGGTGGTGGCATGGTTCTTCAGCGCCGCGCCCAGGGAGAGCGAGTCCGATGCCTCCCTCAAGGGCGGTGATCGACCCCTTGAGGCGAATCAAACCGGTCTCCGCGATTTCGGGCACTTCTGCGCCGAAGTTCCCAAATCACCGCATATCGCCGCACATCCGCGCGTATTCCAGGTCGCGGCTCTCTACTGCGCCGCTGCGAAACCCCTGCAAGCAGGCACATTCGCCGTCCGCCGGCCTCGGAGACGGGCCTAATTGCCATGCAGAAGGTCGAGGGTTCGAATCCCTTCAGCCGCTTCGCTTCGATTCCCCTGCACTTCGGCAGGTTGGCCCTCGCGGGGGAAAATCAAACCACCCCCGCATATCGTCTCCATTTTGGGCACTAGTGCCCAAAATGATGCGGATGCGCGGGGACTAGCGGCGATTTCGGTCGATTCCGATTCGCGTTCGGGCGGCGGCGGAGCTACGTTCGGCGCCACCAAAGACTAAGTGGCCCCGGCGGCGGTGGAACGCCCCGGGGCCTGGCACCGAAGAACGAGCCTTCGATGCAGAGAAAAGGTACTCGCCGAAGTTCTTTTGGACCGCATTCCCGGCCGCTCTTCGGTGCCCTACCGAAAGGAGGGCGCCGTGCCCGCCATCGCCACCATCACCCGCGACCAACGAGCCGGCATCTATGAGGTCGTTCGCAGCCACCTCGGTGCGCTGAACGACATCTGGATCGCGATGGAGATCGCCGCTCAGCTCGCTCTACTCGGCCGCTTTCAACCAGGCGACGCTGGATGAGGACGGGGTGCTGTTGTGTCTCGCCGTGGACCCCGAGCCCGAGCGGCAGCCATCAAGGGCGCTGAGTAGGGTGAACTCCATGTCGCCTGACACCACCAGTGACACATCGCTGGCCAGCAAGGCCTTTGAGGCCGCACTCGAGGTGGTCGGTGGCGTGGCGCCGGAGGTGGCTACCGCGATTCGCAGCGAACTCGAGGATCAGCGACACGCGCTGAAGCTGATCGCGAGCGAGAACTACAGCTCGCCGGCCGTCCAGCTGGCAATGGGCCAGTGGATGACGGACAAGTACGCCGAGGGCGCCACGGGCAAGCGCTGGTACGCAGGCTGCGAGAACGTCGACACGGTCGAGGGGGCCGCGGCGTCGCTGGCTCAGGAGCTGTTCGGGGCGGACCACGCGTACGTGCAGCCGCACAGCGGTGCCGACGCCAACCTCGTCGCCTTCTCGGCGATCCTCGCCGAGCGCGTCGAGAAGCCGTTCCTCGAGGAGCAGGGGGTGCGGGACACGCGGCTCCTGTCGGCGGAGCAGTGGGAGGCGCTGCGCCAGCGCCTCGTCAACCAGCGCATGCTTGCGATGGAGTTGACCTCCGGCGGCCACCTGACCCATGGTATGCGGGCCAACCTGTCCGCCAAACTCTTCGAGGTCGTCCCATACGGCGTGGATCCGGAGTCGGGCTTGCTCGACTACGACCGGGTGCGCGAGCTGGCGCTGGAAACCCGCCCGCTGCTCATCCTCGCGGGCCACAGCTCCTACCCGCGCAAGATCGACTTCCGCCGCTTTCGCGAGATCGCGGACGAGGTCGGCGCAGTGTTCATGGTCGACATGGCCCACTTCGCGGGTCTCGTGGCCGGCGGCGTCTTCCAAGACGAGTTCGACCCTGTTCCGTACGCCGATGTCGTCACGTCGACGACGCACAAGACGCTACGCGGCCCCCGGGGCGGTCTCGTGCTGTGCACCAGCGAGTTCGCGGACGCCGTCGACCGGGGGTGCCCGATGATCCTCGGTGGCCCGCTGGCCCACGTCATGGCGGCGAAGGCCGTGGCGTTCCATGAAGCGCTCGCTCCATCGTTCCGCGACTACGCGGCGGCGATCGTCGCGAACGCGCGCGCGCTTGCCGAGGCGCTCGTGGCCGGCGGCGAGGTGCTGCAGACCGGCGGGACCGACAACCATCTGCTGCTGGTGGACGTGCGCCCGCACGGCCTTAACGGCCGCCAGGCAGAGGCGGCGCTGCGCCAGTGCGACATCGTGCTCAACCGCAACGTCTTGCCGTACGACCCGAACGGCCCTTGGTTCACGAGCGGCATCCGGCTCGGGACCGCGGCTCTGACCACGCGCGGCCTCGGCGAGGAGGCGATGGGCCAGATCGCCGGGCTGATCACCGCCGTCCTGGGGGCGGTGGCGCCGATCGAGGACGACCGGGGGGAGCCGGTGCTTCCGGACGCGTTGGTAGACGAGGTGCGTGCGGCCGTCGAGGAGCTCACGGCGGCGTACCCGCTATATCCAGATCTCGTGGTCTGAAACGGTCTCGTGCCTACCCCGGGCCGATTCGCCGGGTCCCCCGCTCTCCGCGTGAGCCCCACCGAGCCGGGTAAATGAGGTGTACCGAACGCCCAAAATCAAAAAGAAGCGATGAGCAACCTCGACTACGGCGAAGCGGTTGCTGATCGGCGGCCTCACCGCGATCGAGATCGTTGACGGCGTCGCGCCGGAGTACATCGACCGAGCGGGCGCGACCTGATCGCTTGCCGCCTGGCTCCACCGCTGACTGGAAAGTATGTTTACGCAGTGCGACCTCTTCGGTATTCCATCAACGTCACTTTGGACGGATGCTGCGATCACCGTGCGATTTCCCCGGACGAAGAGACGCATCGTCACGCGACGGAGGGTCTCGACCAGGCCGATGCTCTCCTCCTCGGCCGGGTGACCTACGAGTTGATGGAGTCCGCCTGGCGGCCGCCGGGACAGATGGAGGAGATGCCCGATTGGATGTTGCCTTTCGGCCGCACGATCGACGCGGCGAAGAAGTACGTCGTGTCGAGCACCCTCGACCGGGTCGATTGGAACGCGGAGCTCGTGCGTGGGGATGTCGGGGAGGCGGTTCAGAAGCTGAAGCAGGAATCGGGCAAGGGACTGGCCGTGGGAGGCGTAACCCTCCCGCTGGCGTTGGCGGAGCTGGGGTTGATCGATGAGTACGAGTTCGTGGTGCACCCCAGGCTGGTGGGCCACGGGCCGACCTTGTTCACGGGGCTATCGAAGCGTGTCGACTTGAGGCTCGTGAGCCGGCAGGAGTTCGCCTCAGGGGCGGTGGCGATGCGGTACGAGCCTCGGGCTACCTAGAGGCGCCTGACCGGAATCGAATCGGCTAACCCTGGCTCAGGCCCGATGGGACTACCGCCCTTAGAGGCGACCTCCTCGAAGGCGGCAACGACCTCGGGATCAAACTGCGAGCCGGCGTTGCGGCGCAGCTCTTCGAGAGCTCGCGAGGGACGCATCGCGATGCTGTAGGGGCGCTCTGAGACCATCGCCGCGTAGGCCTCGCACACGGCGACCACCCGTGAACCGAGTGGGATCTGATCGCCGCGCAGGGAGTCCGGGTAGCCACCGCCATCCCAGCGCTCGCCACTGGAGCGAACCAGACGCGCGACCGGCACGAGCGCCGCCGCCGAGGCGATGATCCGCTCGCCGATCAGGGTGTGCTGGCGGACGAACTCCCACTCGGATTCCTCAAGCGGGCCTGGCTTGTTCAGGATCTGGTCGGGGATGGCCATCTTCCCTGTCTCGTGCAGCTGCGCTGCGCGGTAGGTCTCATCGCGTTGCTCGGCCTCCATTCCCAGCTCTTCGGCGACTGCGAGCGCCAGCTCGGCGACATCAACGGCTTGCTCGACCAGCTGTGGTTGGCGCTCGCGCAGCGCCGTCAGCAGCACGTCGCGCGATTGCGAGCCGGCCGAGGCCCGCTCGCTGACCTTGTTCGCGTACATCCGCCGGTCGGCGAGCTGCATTGCCTCCTTGACCGAAGCGGCCTCGCTCGGCAACAGGACGTTGCCCTGCGAGGCCGCGATCGCGAATCCCTCGCCGCGCTCAGAGAGTGCGGCGCCGGCGCCGGCGGCGATCGCGTCGACCTCCGCCGCGGTGCATTCGGCTAGAAGGCAGAACTCATCGCCACCCAGCCGGTAGGCACGGCCTTTCGAGGCTGCGAAGCGCTCCAGTCGTCCGCCGAGTCGTTCCAGCAGGGCGTCTCCAGCCGGGTGGCCGAAGGTGTCGTTGTAGAGCTTGAAGCCGTCAAGGTCGAACAGCGCGAGGAGCCGAAGGGACCCGGTCGCGGCCGGGCGCGCGATCGTGCGCTCCAGGTCCAGCATCAGCGCCCTGCGGTTGGGCAGTCCGGTCAACTCGTCGGTACGCGACTCTCTCACGCTCGAGCGGACTTCTCCCTGGGTCTCGCGCAACGAGAGGACCAGCCGCACGACGACTGCGATCAGCGTGAGCAGGGAGATGATTGCCGCTGCGGTTGGGGCCGTGGCGAATCGTTCAACGGCCTGGATGCAGATTGCAACCAGGGCCGCGGCGGCCGGTATCGCGATGATCCGCACTGCCCGCGATCGCAGTGGCTCGGCGGCGCCCGGCTCGATCCACGCCGCGCAGGCCACCAGCAGGACACCACATGGCCAGCCGGCATCGAGAATCGTGCCTTCGACGTAGGTCCCTTGGGCAGCCTGCAGCAGGTAGACGCCGTCGGAGACGGCGAGCAGAAAGAGACCGGCACCGAGGACCGCCCAGCTGCGTCCCGGCCGCCAGCCGGTGAATGAGGCGGCGGTTGCCACCATCGTCAACAGGGTCAGGTCGGCGATCGGGTAGGCGAGGTTGGTTGCGATGGCGAGCGTCTGGCCTTCGCTGGAGGCATCAACGATCGGCCCGAGTGCGAACGCCGCCGCCAGCGCTGCGACCGCAGAGCCGACGATCAGGCCATCCAGCCAACGCGCGACCGGAAAGGCCCCGATCCTCGCCCGCAGAAGGGCGATCAGCGCCGCATAGGCGAGTGGATAGAAGGCGAGGTAGCCGCCGTCGGCGGGAGACGGGATCGGCACCGACGCCTGCCCGGCGAGTACGGCCGCGTAATAGATTTCTCCGCCGGTGTAGAGCAGCAAGCCGACGCCAAGCAGTGCCCAGGCTCCCCGCTCATGGCGGATCAGCGCGGCCCGCAGCAGGCAGGCGGCGGCGCTTGTCAGCATCAGGCCGCTATAGATCCAGGTGTTGAAGAGCACATCGGTGCTGCGACCGCCAAACCCGACCGCGGCGTGCGCGGTGAAGGCGGCGAGCAGGCAGAGGGCAAGGAGGCCACCCACAAGGACGACCCTTCGCTCGCGCTGGCTCAGCTCAGATACCACCTCCCAAGGATCGGAATCTGGGGCGGCAACCTTGACCGATGAGATCTATTCGCCGTGCTGGGAAAGCTGCTCGATCTCGCCGAGCGCAGCGGTGTCCCTACCTGGCGCTAGTCAGCCCACCAGTCGCGCTGGCCATCGACGTCTTCGCGCGGAGCCTCGCCGAGATTGGGCGCGCCGATGACGAGGATCTCGAGGCCCTCCGGCCCGGCCTCGTAGCCTCGCCACGTACCGGGCGGGACGCGCACCGCGTCCCATTCCTCGAGCTCGACGATCTCGTCGTCGAGCTTCATCCTCCCGCTCCCGCGCAGGACCACGTACACCTCCTCCTGCTCCTTGTGCGTGTGGCCGTACGGAAAGCGATAGTTGGGCGGGACACGCTGGTAGCCCAGGCCGGATTTCTCGAGCGCGAGCGCCTCGGTCGCCAAGCGGAACTCCAGGTCCGGCGCGCCGTCGAACTTGGACCCGACGTCCTCCAGGTCCTCCTTGAGGTTCCTGAGCGTGAACGGCACGGCGCAATCCTATGGCACCCCTGACTGGGGTCGCCGGCGCGAGACGCCGATATTGCCTTCGAGACCTCGAAGCAAGCCACGGATCTATTGTCTCCGGCTATGCCACAAGAAACTGATTCCGCCGCCGCCACATCCGTAGAGCAACCCGACCTCGCCGCAGCCGCGTCTGCAGTCGAGACCGCCGGCTCGGTTGTCGAGGCCGCCTTCAAGCAGGTCGACCCCGACGCCGACCAGGTCGTCGCCTACGACCTCGCGCACGCCGCAGCGGCGGTCGAGAACGCTCGGGCCGTCCTCGACTATGGAGGGAGAGGGGACGAGGAGGCCCGCATCGCATGTGCCTTCGTCGCCGACGCTATCCATGACGTTGCCACCCGGCTCATGGGTCGCGAGCAGGAGTGGGGCACCGAGCTGGGGGCACTCGACCCCGCGCTTGCCTTTGCACGCCCCTATCGCTCCCCGGAGTTCCTCTCAGGGCTCTGCGGGACCCAGGGGCCGCGCCACCTCGACGACGACTTCGTGATGGTGCAGGACACCTTTCGGCGCTTCGCGGAGGAGCAGATCCGTCCGATCGCCGAGGAGATCCACCGCAACAACGAGGACATCCCCGAGAAGATCATCGAAGGACTGTCCGAGATCGGGACGTTCGGCGTCTCGATCCCCGAGGAGTACGACGGGTTCGCCGCTGAAGGCGAGGGCGAGTACCTCTCGATGGTGGCTGCGACCGAGGAGCTCTCGCGCGGCTCTCTCGGCGTCGGCGGCTCGCTGATCACCCGGCCCGAGATCCTGGCGCGGGCGCTTTTGGCAGGCGGCACCGAGGAGCAGAAGCAGGAGTGGCTTCCGCGCATGGCCAGTGGCGAGCTGATGGTCGCGATCGCGGTGACGGAGCCCGATTACGGGTCCGACGTCGCCTCAGTGAGGACCATGGCCACCCGGGACGGGGACGGCTGGCGGATCAACGGCGTCAAGACCTGGTGCACCTTCGGCGCCAGGGCAGATGTGTTCATGCTGCTGGCGCGGACCGACCCGGATCGCTCACAGGGCCACAAGGGACTTTCGCTCTTCATCGTCCCGAAAGAGCGCGGCGCCGGCCACGGCTTCGAGCTCAGCCAGGAGGAGGGCGGCAAGATGGAGGGCCGCGCAATCGACACGATCGGCTACCGCGGAATGCACTCCTACGAAGTTGCGTTCGACAACTGGTACGCCCCCGCGGAGAACCTGATCGGCGGCGAGGAGGGGCTCGGTCGCGGCTTCTACCTCCAGATGGCGGGTTTCGAGAACGGTCGCATCCAGACTGCGGCGCGCGCGGTGGGCGTGATGCAGGCTGCATACGAGGCCGCCTACGACTACGCGTCGGAGCGCAACGTCTTCGGCAAGCCGATCATCGAGTTCCAGCTCACCCGCGCGAAGCTGGCCCGGATGGCGGTGATCATCCAGGCCAGCCGCCAGTTCGCCTATCGCGTGGCCCGTCTGATGGCGCAGGGCGAGGGGGCGATGGAGGCCTCGATGGTCAAGGCCTACGTGTGCCGGGCCGCGGAGTGGGTGACCCGCGAGGCGATGCAGATCCATGGCGGCATGGGCTATGCCGAGGAGTTCCCGGTCAGCCGCTATTACGTGGATGCCCGGGTGCTGTCGATCTTCGAGGGCGCGGACGAGGTCCTTGCCCTCAAGGTCATCGCCCGACGGCTTGCTCGCTGACCGAGCGGCCCTCCAGCACATGGGCCTCCTGGAACCGGACACCATCAGCCGCTTTTTCCGATGATGGCGTCCGCAGACGATCGCTCTCGCACGCCATCTCTCGTGCGACCCCGAGAAGTCGCGCGCGCGGTGACGCCGCTGGAGCTCTTCTTCGACCTCGTCTACGTCTTCGCGATCAGTCAGCTTGCGCACCATCTGCTCGGGCACGTCGATGCCCGTGGCATGGCCGAGACTCTGGTCCTCACGCTGGCCGTGATGTACGCGTGGTTCATGACGGTTTGGACGTCGAACTGGCTTGACGCCGACCGCCAGCCCGTTCGGTTGCTGCTGCTCTGCGTGATGTTCGCCAGCCTGGTCATGTCCACCTCGGTGTCGGAGGCGTTTGGCGATCGGGCGGGCCTGTTCGTCGTCGGCTACCTCTCGATCCAGATCGGCCGCACCGTGTTCGCGGTGGCGAGCTTTCGCGGCCACCGCCTCCACATGCATTTCGTCAACGCGCTGGTCTGGGAGATCGGCACCGCGCCGATCTGGATTGCCGGAATCGCCGCCGACGACGATGCCCGGCTGGTGCTCTGGGCGGCTGCCGCCCTGCTCAGCTACGGCGGGGTGATCGCGGGTCACCCTCTGCCTGGCCGGAAAAGCCCGTTCAGCTCCGATAGCCAGATCTATGCCGAGCACCTGCTGGAGCGCTTCCGCCTCTTCTTCCTGATCGCCCTGGGGGAGACGGTTCTAACCCTCGGCAACGCATTCGTCGATCAACCGCTGACGGCCGAGCGACTGCTCGTGCTCGCGGTTGCCTTCGTCGGCACGGTTGCCCTGTGGTGGTGCTACTTCCACCGAGCCGAGGAGGTCGGTGTGAGGGCCGTGCAGGAGGCCACCAGGCCCTCGCGCCTGGTGGGTCTCGGCAACTACGCGCTGATCCTGTCGGTCATCGGCATCATCGCGATCGCGGTCGGCGATGAGCTGGCGATCGCCCACCCGGATGATCCAACCACCCTCGCCGTGTCCTTGCTCGTCTTCGGCGGTCCGGCGATCTTCCTCCTGGCCCAGCTCGGATTCATGCGAGCCGCGACCGGGAGCACGCCGAGATCCCGGGTGCTCGCCTGCGTCGCTCTTCCGGTCCTGGGCATTGCCACCGCCTCATTCAGCCTTTTCGTCGCCGTGGCCGTGTCGACTGCCGTCCTCGTCGCGGTGGCGGTGGACGACACCCTGGCCGACTCGGGCCCGGTTGACCCGTCGATGGCCTCACTTCGCGCCGATCAGCGCAGATGATCGACGATCGATGGGAGTCAGGCCACCCGTTGCTCAGGCGGCTACGCTTCATTCCCCGGCGCCCTGGCGGAGTGGCTACGCAGCGGCCTGCAAAGCCGTTTAGACCGGTTCGATTCCGGTGGGCGCCTTGACTCTGGCGTTTGGTTGTGGCCTTGGCTGACTGACGCAAGGGCTTGGCTTTACTTCTGACATACGTTGTACGTACAATCTTGGATATGCCGACTCCAAAGACCCAGAGGCTTAACCTCCGTATCGAGAAGGACGACGAGGCTCTCTTCAAGCAGGCCGCACTGGTCCATCAGGAGTCGCTGACGCAGTTTCTTGTCGAGAGCGGTCGTGAGCGAGCCGAGCGCCTGCTCGCCGATCGAACCAGCTTTAGCGTCGATTCGGATGCCTGGCAGGAGATCGCCGCCGCGATGGACCACCCGGCAAAGGCCCGACCCGAGCTTTCCAAGCTTTTCTCGCGCCCCCGCCCTGAATAGGCCGAGTGCCGCGCTTCCTCGACCCCCGGCCGCTCGGCAACGAGCATCGGATCAACGGATTCGATTGCGGGGTTGGGTCGCTGGACATCTGGCTCGTCAAGCACGCACGAGCAGCGGCAGGAGCAGGGTCCGCCCGCACCTACGTCGTTGTGGACACCGAGCAAGATCGGGTTGTCGGCTATCACGCGTTATCGCTTGCGTCCATCGAGCACGCTGATGCAACCGAGCGGGGGCGAAAGGGCATGTCGCAGCACCCGATCCCGGCCATGTTGCTGGCGCGATTGGGGGTTGACAAGGCGGTCCAAGGCAAGGGGATCGGGGCCTTTCTCCTGAGAGACGCGATGGGCCGGGCGCTCTCGGTGGCCGAGCAGGCGGGCATGCGTCTGCTGCTCGTTCACGCCCTGAATGACGAGGCCCGTGCTTTCTATGACCACTTTGGCTTCGAACCCTCGCCCAGCGATTCAATGAACTTGCAGCTCCTGGTCAAGGACATAAGGCTCGCGCTCGACAGCGCGGATTAGCCACGCCAAGGAACGGAAAAGGGCCCCGGATGGGGCCCTCTGTTCCGAAGGACGTGCCACCAGCTTGATCGTGCAGCTGGCTCGTCGGTCCTCAAGTCTTTGAAGTTCGCCGCCCCCTGCTGGCGGCTTGTATAGATAAACACGCCGTCTGGGGAAAAGTTGCACCAATTGCATCGGCGCTTGCAGGCGGCGACTTTAGGGCGCGGGTCGTGGATACACCGCGTATCTGGTGCCGGCCTCAACGCGGTCGCCGGTTGAAGCGTCTCGCTGCTAGATTCAGATTTCCCCCCTGGGGCGCTTAGCTCAGTTGGGAGAGCGCCAGCTCGACAAGCTGGAGGTCACTGGTTCGAGCCCAGTAGCGCCCACTCCGTCATCCCCCGAAGGAGCGACGATGGCCTACCGGTTGCTGCGTGCCGACGATGCCTTCTGGCGCGAGTCGAACCAGATGCGGGTGCTCAACACGGACCTCGCCAAGCAGCTCGAGGCGACGCGCCTTGGGGCGCGGCTCTGGCGGCTGCGGCCCGGTGAGGCGTCGACCAAGCACCGGCACGAGCAGGAGGAGGAGCTCTACGTCGTGCTCGAGGGCCGCGGCCGAATACGAGTCGACGACGAGGTGTTCGAGTTGGGCCCGCTCGATTCGCTCCTGGTCGAGCCCGACTCGCTGCGCCAGGTCTTCAACGACACCGACGCCGATGCGCTCTGGCTTGTGGTCGGCGCCCCCCAGGGCCCGGCGAACACCCTCGAGATGAGCGAGGCGCAGCTGCGCCAGCTCTATCCCGAGGGGCCGCGGGTGCTGCCGCCGGAGCTCGGCGGCGGCGAGTTCAGACCGCCGCCGGCAGCTGAACCTGAGTGAGGCGGAAGCTGTTGCCGGAGGGGTCGCGGAAGCCGGAGTCGATCCCGTAGGGCCGTTCTTCCGGTGCCTCGGTGAACTCGACGCCGCGCGCCTTCAGCTCTTCGTAGGAGGCCTGGCAGTCGTCGGTGGTGAGGAAGACGGTGCCGGCGAATCCCTTTGCCATCAGGTCGCGGACCTGGCCGGCGGTCCCCTCGTCCATCACCGGCGCCCCTGGGATCGCCATCAGCACGATCGAGACGTCCTCTTGGTGGGGTGGGCCGACGGTGAGCCAGCGGAAGCCGTCCATCTCGGGCAGGGTGACGTCGGCCTGCACCTCGAAGCCGAGCTTCTCGGTGTAGAAGGCGAGGGCCTCGTCCTGGTCGTGGACCCAGAGCTGCGCGTGTGCGATCTTGATCATCGGGGGTCTCCTTGCTCGTCGGAACAGTTCGTTGCCGATGCTAGGCGGACGTTTGGGAGTTGTCTTCTCGAAACGTGCGGTGTTGGGGTCGGGCGTGGAGGCGGACCACGCAGGCGGGTACGCGGGCCAAGTGCGACGCGGGTGGATAGCTGCCGCGGTAAGCCGTCGGTGACTTGCCGAAGGTGCGCGTGAAGCTGGTCGTGAACGAGCCGATGCTCTGCAGCCCGACGGCGAGGCAGATCTCGGCGACCGAGTTGTCGGTGGTGCGCAGCAGCGCAGCGGCTCGCTCCAGGCGTCGCGTCAACAGGTAGGCGTGCGGCGACTCGCCGAAGGCGCGGCGAAACTCGCGGCTAAAGTGGGCACGCGAGAGGCCGGCGGCGCGGGCGAGGTCATCGACGCCAAGCGGCTCGAAGTAGCGAGAGTCGGCGAGGTCCTTGGCGCGCAGTAGGTGTCGGGCGGGCGGGACATGCGCCATGCAGGCAGCATAGGCTCGCCACCTCGTGATCGGGACCTATGCGGCGGTAGTGGCGGTATGCGGCGCCTCGCTGGCGATCGGGCAGGCGGCGCTGGCTCTCTGTGGGGTGCGACGCTGGTCGTGGCTCAGTCCCGCTGTGGGACTGGCGCTGACCTGCGCGATCTCGCTGGGCGACGGTGCGCATCAGTGAGAACGGCGTGGTCCCGGCAGTACTGGTGCCGCTGTTGATGGTCGCCGCTGTGGTCTACCTCAGGGGGCGAGTCGAGGGCGGGGGAGAGGCGCTGCGGGCGGGCGCGCCGGTCGCCCTCGGCGCCCTGTTCGCCGTTTCGCTCCCCTTTGCGGTCGAAGGTCACTTCGGCATCCTCGGTACCGGCTTCAACCCCGACATGTCGCAGCACTTGCTGGCGACCGACCGCTTGGCCGAAGGCCACGACTCGCCGCTGCTGAACCAGGGCTATCCGCTGGGCCCGCACGCGGTGGTCGTAGCTCTGAACAAAGGCCTGGGCATCGGCCTCGTCCAGGGCTTCAGTGGCCTGACGGTCGCGGTTGCGATTCTCGCCCCGTTGACCGCCCTCGCGGCCTTCGCAAAGGAGCCGCCCCTGCGCCGCACGGCCGCCGCCCTGCTTGTCGGCCTGCCGTACCTGGTCGCCTCCTACTTCGCCCAGGGCGCCATCAAGGAGACGATCCAGGCCCTGCTCGTCCTCGCCTTCGTCCTCGCCCTGCGCGAGAGCGGACGCGATTGGCGCGATCTCCCCCTGCGCTTCGTCCCGGCCGCCCTGATCGCGGTCGGCTCCGTCTACGTCTACAGCTTCCCGGGTCTGATCTGGCTGGCCGCGATCCTGGTTGTCTGGCTCGCGCTCAAGCGCTCGTTGCCGCTGCGGCCGCTGCTCCTCGCGCTGGTCGTCTTCCTGATCGGCGCCCTGCCCGAGCTGGGCCGGATGATCGACTTCAAGCAGTTCGAGACCTTCGATCCCAGCGGCCCCGGCCTCGGCAACCTCTTCGGCCAGATCTCGCCCTTCACCGCCCTTGGCATCTGGCCTTCGGGTGACTTCCGCGTCGGCGCGGGCGACGGGGCAGTACCCGCCTTCGTCTACTACTTGGCAGCGGCGTTTGCCTCTGCCCTGTTGCTCCTCGGCGCTCGCCGCGCCTGGCGGAGCGGCGAGCGGGCGATCCTCGCCGGCCTGGCCTCGGTGGTGGCGATATACGTAGCGGCCCGCCTCGGCGGCACCCCATACACCTCAGCCAAGGCCCTCGAGATCGCGGCACCGCTTTTCACGCTTACGATCCTCACGCGGTGGATCCAGGGCGCTTCTTCCGAGGGTGGCACGGCAGGGAGGACCACCCCCGAGGAAGCTTTAGCTACCGCAGGGGGTGGTGGGTCCCCTGCCGTGACAGGCCCCGCGGCGGTGGGGCTCGTCCTCTACCTGCTCGCCGCGGGCGCCTGTTCCCTGCTCGCCTTCGCCAACGCCCCGGTCGGGCCGACCTCCTACTCGCCTGCCCTGACCGGCCTGCGGCCGCTGCTCGCCGCCGACTCGACCCTGGTCCTCGCCCCCGATCAGCTGCTCAATGAGGAACAGGGACTCCCATACATCGCCTGGGAGCTGCGCGGCGGCCGGGTCTGCATCGAACCGGCGAGCGCGGCGGGGGGTAGGCCGCCGACCGGCGTGCGCTTCTTCGTCACCACCGGCTCACCGCGCCGGCCGCCCTTCAGCCAGCTCAGGCGGCTGCGCCTCGCTGGCCCTTACGTCGTCTGGGAGCGGCGCGGCGTGGTCGGCGGACCCAGCCCTTGCCCGCTGATCGCCGTGCGCCAGGCGCGTGCCGCCACGTAGCATGGGCTCCATCGAGGCGACGACGAAAATCACCGCCAAGCTGCCCGACGGAACGCCGCTGGAGCTGGCCGATGGCTCCACCGGCGCCGACGCCGCGGCGGCGATCGGGCCCGGACTGGCGAAGGCCGCGCTGGCGATTTGCGTCAACGGCGAGCTGCGCGACCTCGGCTCGCCGCTGCCCGACGGGGCCGAGATCGCGATCCTCACCGATCGCGACCCCGACGCGTTGGAGCTGATCCGCCACGATGCCGCCCACGTGATGGCCGAGGCGGTGCTGGAGCTCTACCCGGGCACCAAGGTGACGATCGGCCCGCCGATCGAGCAGGGCTTCTACTACGACTTCGAGTTCCCCGAGGGCGTCAAGATCAACGAGGAGGATCTGGAGCGGATCGAGGCGACGATGCGCGAGCACATCGCCGCCGACGAGCCCTTCGAGCGGCGCGACCTGCCCGCCGCCGAGGCGATCGAGGCCTTCCGCGCCCAGGGCCAGGACTACAAGGTCGAGCTGATCGAGGACCTCGTCCGCGACGAAGGGGTGGAGACCGTCTCGCTCTACCGCAACGGGCCCTTCGAGGATCTCTGCCGCGGCCCCCACGGCCCCGCCACCGGCCGGATCAAGGCGATCAAGCTGAGCTCGCTCGCCGGCGCCTACTGGCGCGGCGACGAGAGCCGGGCGATGCTCACCCGCATCTACGGCACCGCCTTCTTCTCGAAGAAGGACCTCGACCTCCACCTCGAGCGGATCGAGGAGGCGAAGGCCCGCGACCACCGCCGCCTCGGCCCGCAGCTCGGCCTCTTCATGCTGCGCAAGGAGGCGCCGGGGATGCCGTTCTGGCTCGCCCACGGGACGACGCTGCTGCGCCTGATCGAGGCCGAGGTGCACAAGCAGCTGCGCAAGCGCGAGTACGTCGAGATCAAGACGCCGCACCTGATGGACGTCGAGCTCTGGCACCGCTCCGGCCACTGGGACAACTACCAGGAGAACATGTACTTCACCGAGTCGAAGGAGCGCCAGTACGCGATCCGGCCGATGAACTGCCCCGGCGCCTGCCTCGTCTTTGACTCCGAGCGCCACTCCTACCGTGAGCTGCCGCTGCGCATCGCCGAGTTCGGCCAGGTCTCCCGCGCCGAGCGCGAGGGGGTCCTGCACGGCCTGCTGCGCGTGCGCGCCTTCACCCAGGACGACGCGCACATCTACTGCACCCCGGAGCAGATCGTCGACGAGGTGACCGGTATCTGCGAGGCGATCGACGAGCTCTACGCCCGCTTCGGCTTCGAGGACGTGCACATCGAGCTCTCGACGCGGCCGGAGAAATCGATCGGCACCGAAGAGCAGTGGGCACAGGCCGAGGACGCGCTGCGCCGCGCGCTCGAGGGCCAGGGCCGCGAGTACACGCTCAACCCCGGCGACGGCGCCTTCTACGGGCCCAAGATCGACTTCCATATCACCGACGCCCTCGGCCGTTCCTGGCAGTGCGGCACCTGCCAGGTCGACTTCTTCATGCCGGAGCGCTTCGACCTCACCTACACCGATCAGAACGACGACCCGCAGCGGCCGGTGATGATCCACCGCGCCCTGCTCGGCTCGATGGAGCGATTCGCCGGCATCCTGATCGAGCACCACGCGGGCCGCTTCCCGGTCTGGCTGGCGCCGGTGCAGGCGACAGTCCTGCCGATCTCCGACCGCCACGTCGAGTTCGGCGATCGGGTCGGGGCGGAAGTGCGCGAGCTCGGCGTGCGGGTCGAGGTCGACCGTCGCTCGGAGTCGATCGGCAAGAAGGTGCGCGACGCCGAACTGGCGCGCAACCCCTACATGCTGGTGGTCGGCGACCGCGAGGAAGAGAGCGGCGAGATTGCCGTGCGCTCCCACGCCGAGGGCGAGCTGGGGTCGATGAAGCTGACCGAGTTCGCCGACCTCGTCCACCGTGCCGAGCGCGCCGGCTGAGCGGGCGGCGACCGGGATTCGGACCCTGTCTCTATACTTCGAGCACTTGTTCGCAGGCATGCCAAACACACCGCGCCGCTGAGCGTCCCGTGGCTGCCTCCGCATCCCTCGTCCCCTTGAAGCTCCACCTCTCCTCCTACTAGTGCCTGTTCCGCGCAGGTTCGATCGCCGTCCGCCCGAGCGCGATACGACGCGCATCAACGAGCGGATCCGCGTGCCGAAAGTGCGTCTGATCGGCGCCGACGGCGAGCAGCTCGGCATCGTCGAGATCGCCGAGGCGATGCGCCGCGCCCAGGAGGCCGACCTCGACCTGGTCGAGGTGGCGCCGGGTTCGAAACCGCCGGTCACCCGTTTGCTCGACTACTCGAAGTACAAGTACGAGCAGGAGCAGAAGCAGAAGGCGGCGCGCAAGCACCAGCAGCAGGTCAACGTGCGCGAGATCAAGCTGCGGCCGAAGATCGCCGACCACGACTACGAGACGAAGAAGGGCCACGTCGAGCGCTTCCTGCGCCACCGCAACAAAGTCAAGATCACGATCATGTTCCGCGGCCGCGAGCAGGCGCATCCGGAGCGCGGGCGCAATCTGCTTAAACGCCTGTTCGAGGACCTCGACGGACTCGCCACGATCGAGTCCGAGCCGCTGCAGGAAGGGCGCAACATGAGCATGATGCTGGCGCCGAGCAAAGAGGCGGTGGCGGAGGCGAAGAAGGACGACGCGCCGCCCGAGGCGGAGGCCGCCGAGCCGCCCGAGGCGGAGGCCGCCGAGAGCTAGGCCGGCGCCAGCACGTCGGCGATTCGCTCCGCTGCATGACCATCCCAGAGTGGGGGAGGGTTGGGGCTCTCGCCGGAAGGTTGGCCCAGCGCCGCTGGAATGGTGGCTATTGCCGCCGGGTCGAGGCCGAGCAGGGTGTTGGTGCCTGCGCGGATCGTCACCGGCCGCTCGGTGTTATCGCGCAGGGTGAAGCAGGGGATCCCGAGGTAGGTCGTCTCCTCCTGGATCCCGCCCGAGTCGGTGAGCACGGCGCCGGCGTCGGCGAGCAGCGAGAGGAAGTCGACGTAGCCGAGCGGCTCGGAGAGCAGCAGCCCGGGGTGCTCGGACTCGATCGCCTCCATCTTCTTGCGCGTGCGCGGGTGGACCGGGAAGACGACCGGCATCTCGTGGGCGAGCTCCGCGAGGCGACGCACCGTCTCCGCCAGCAGCTCGCCGTCGACCAGGGCGGGGCGGTGCAAGGTGACGAGCACGTAGTCGCCACGCTCGACCCCCAGCCTCGCCGCCGAATCAACCGCGCGGAAGCGCTCCTCCAGCGCCACCAGCGTGTCGATCATCGTGTTGCCGACGAAGTGCATGCGCTCCGCGGCAATCCCCTCGGCACGCAGGTTCTCGACTGCCTCGTCGCTGTGCAGGAAGAGGTACTCGGCGAACTCGTCGGCGACGATTCGGTTGACCTCCTCCGGCATCGTGCGGTCGAAGCTGCGCAGGCCCGACTCGATGTGGCCCACCGGAATCTGCATCTTGGCCGCGGTCAGCACCGCTGCCAGGGTCGAGTTGACGTCGCCGGGCACCAGCACGAGATCTGGCCGCTCCTCCGCCAGCACCGGTTCCAGCCGTTCCATCACGCGCGCGGTCTGCACGGCATGGCTGCCCGAGCCGACCTCGAGCATGTAGTCGGGCGCCGACACGCCGAGCTCCTCGAAGAAGACCTGCGACATCGCCCGGTCGTAGTGCTGTCCAGTGTGGACGATCGCGTGACGACCCTCCGGCAGGCGCTCGCGAAGGGCCGCGATCACCGGCGCCGTCTTGACGAAGTTCGGCCGCGTTCCGATCACGTAGACGATGCGCACCGACGGCAGGCTACCTGCGCTCTGCGGCGGCGGCCTGCCTTGCGCCGCTCGTCTGCTTCAATACGCGTCCCGATGCCGAAGATGAAGACCCATTCCGGCGCCAAGAAGCGCTTCCGCAAGACCGCCAAGGGCAAGCTGCGTGGGCGGCGCGCCAACTCGAGCCACATCCTCGAGAAAAAGTCACCCAAGCGCAAGCGCAAGATGGCGCGGCCGGTGGAGATCGCCAAGGCTGACGAAAAGCGCGTCAGAACCCTGCTCGGAGGCGGAAAGTGAGCCGCGTCAAGCGTTCGGTCCACGCCCGCAAGAAGCGGCGCAAGGTGCTGAAGGAAGCGAAGGGCTACTTCGGCCGCAAGCACTCTTCCTACCGCTTCGCCAAAGAGCAGGTGCAGCGCTCGGGCATGTACGCCTACAGGGACCGGCGCAACCGCAAGCGCGAGTTCCGCCGGCTCTGGATCACGCGGATCAACGCCGCCGCGCGGCTCGAGGGCATGAGCTACTCGCAGCTGATGCACGGCCTCAACGAGGCCGGCGTCGAGGTCAACCGCAAGATGCTGGCCGAGATCGCGGTCTCCGACCGCGAGGCCTTCCGCCGATTTGTCGAGCTTGCCCGGGAGGGTGCGGCCGCCTAGCCGCAACCCACACTCCACTTCCCGGGCGGGCCGTCTTCACGGCCCGCTTTTTATTTGTCCGGGATTGATCTGGGTGTTCCAGGAGAAGAAACGACAGAACCGAACCAACACAGATGATCTCCAGCCCACACAACGAAAAGCTGAAGCTGGTCCGCAAGCTGCGCGAGCGCAGGGGGCGAGAGCGCGAGGGCCTGTTCGCAACCGAGGGCGAGGACCTGGTCGAGGCGGGGTTGGCCGCCGGGGCCGAGCCGCGCTTCCTGCTGACCGCCGCCGGCAGCGGTCTTGGCGGCGAGGAGGTGGAGCCCGAGTTGCTTGCCGCGGTGTCGGCGCTCGGTTCGGGCACGCGGGCGATTGCGGTCTGGTCGCAGGCCTGGGCCGAGGAGGCGAAGCCGCCCTGCGTGTACCTGCACGGGGTCGCCGATCCGGGCAACGTCGGCGCGATCGTGCGCAGCGCGCATGCGCTGATCGGCGGCACCGTTGTCCTCGGGGCGGGCTGCGCCGATCCACACGGGCCGAAGGCGGTGCGGGCGAGCATGGGCTCGGTCTTCGGCCAGCCGCTGTTGCGCGCGGGGATCGAGGCGACGCCCCGGCCGCGGGCGGCGCTGGTTGCCCACGGAGGCGAGGGACTGGAGGCGCTGGGCGGCGTCGCGACGCTCTGCCTGGGGGCAGAGCGCGAGGGGGTGCCGGCGGATGTGCTGGATGAGTGCGAGCTGCGGGTGACGATTCCACTGCGCCCCGGCGCCGCTGAGTCGCTCAACGTCGCCGCTGCGGCGGCGATCGTCTGCGAGCGGATATCGTCGCCCGCCATGCAGGAGGCGGCCGAGTGATGCTCGAGCGGATCGAGAAGATCGAGTCGGAGGCGAGGGCCGCGATCGAGGCCGCCGGTGGCACCGCCGAGCTGGAGGAGCTGCGCGTGCGCTACCTCGGCCGCAAAGCGGAGCTGACCTCGATCCTGCGCGGCATCGCCGATCTCCCCCAGGAGGAACGCGGCAAGGTCGGCGGCGGCGCCAACCGCGCTCAGAAGGCACTGGAGGAGCTGCTCGCGCGGCGTGCGGCCGAGCTCGACGCGGCCGAGCTGGAGGAGCAGCTGGCGCGGGACCGCGTCGACGTCACCCTTCCCGGCGCTCCCGCGCACCCCGCCGGCCACCTGCACCTGATCACCCGCACGACGAGGCAGATCGAGGACGTGATGATTGGCCTCGGCTACCGCGTGGTCGAGGGCCCGGAGATCGAGCACGACTACTACAACTTCACCGCGCTGAACCACCCGGCCGGCCACCCGGCGCGGATGCTCCAGGACACCTTCTACATCCAGTCGCACCCCGACGTGCTGCTGCGCACCCATACCTCGCCGGTTCAGATCCGGGCGATGGAGGCGCAGGCCCCGCCGATATTCGTGATCGTCCCCGGCAAGGTCTACCGGCGCGACTCCGACGCCACCCACAGCCCGATGTTCCACCAGGTCGAGGGATTGGCGATCGGCGAGGGGATCACCCTTGCCGACCTGCAGGGGACGCTCGAAGAGATGCTGAAGGCGATCTTCGGATCCGGTCGCGAGGCGCGCATGCGACCCCACTTCTTCCCCTTCACCGAGCCCAGCGTCGAGTTCGACGTCTCCTGCTTCCTGTGCGAGGGGACGGGCGAGCTCGGGGGCGGCGAGCGCGAGCGCTGCAACCTCTGCAAGGGGCAGGGTTGGATCGAGGTCGGCGGCGCCGGCATGGTCGACCCCAACGTGCTCGGCTTCGTCGCCGAGAACGGCTACGAGCCCGAGCGGGTGCAGGGCTTCGCCTTCGGCATGGGGGTAGAGCGGATCGCGATGCTGCGCCACGGCGTCCCCGACCTGCGGCGCTTCTTCGATAACGACGTACGCATGCTGGAGCAGTTCTCATGAGGGTGCCCTACTCGTGGTTGCGCGAGTACTGCGATCCGGGCATCGGCGCGCGCGAGCTGGCCGAGCGGCTAGCTATGACTGGAACCGAGGTCGAGCGGGTCAGTGCCGTCGGCCCGCCTTCGGCCGAGGGCTTCGTCGTCGGCAAGGTGCTGGAGTGCGAGCGACATCCCGACGCCGACAGGCTCAGCGTCTGCACGGTCGACACCGGCGACGGCGAGCCGCGCACGATCGTCTGCGGCGCACCCAACGTCGCCGCGGACCAGACCGTGCCGGTGGCGCTGCCGGGTGCGACGATGCCGGGCGGGGCGAAGCTGGGCAAGGCGAAGCTGCGCGGGGTCGAATCTCACGGGATGATCCTCTCGGCGGCTGAGCTGGAGATCGCCGAGGAGTCGGCGGGCATCCTCGTGCTCGACAACGGCGCCTCGCCCGGGACGCCCCTGGCCGACCTGCTGCCGATCGCCGAGCCGGTGCTGGAGCTGGAGGTCACGCCGAACCGGGTCGACTGTTTCGGCGCCTACGGCGTCGCCCGTGAGGTGCACGCGATCAGCGGGGCGCCGTTGGCGCCCGAGCCGTGGGCGGAGGATGTCCCGCCGGCGGGGGAGGGCGAGGCGGGCGACTACGCCTCGGTCACGGTCGAGGTGGCCGAGCTCTGCCCGCGCTTCACCGCCCGTGTTTTCACTGACGTCACGATCGGTCCCTCGCCGGCCTGGCTGCAGGCGCGTCTCAGCGCCGCCGGGCAGCGGCCGATCAACAACGTCGTCGACGTCACCAACTACGTCATGCTGCTCACCGCGCAGCCGCTGCACGCCTTCGACCTGGACCAGGTCCCCGACGGCGCGCTGACCATCCGCACCGCCAGCGAGGGGGAGACGATGAAGACCCTCGACGATGTCGAGCGGACCTTCGACGCGGAGACCGTCCTCGTCTGCGACAGCCGCGGTCCCTCCGGCATCGCCGGGATCATGGGCGGCCAGGTCTCCGAGGTGTCGGAGGAGACGACGCGGGTGCTGCTCGAGGTCGCCAACTGGAATGGGACCAACATCCTGCGCACCTCGCGCCTGCTCGGCCTGCGCTCGGAGGCCTCCTCGCGCTTCGAGAAGCAGCTCCACCCGGAGCTCTGCATGCGGGCGCAGCGGATCGCCGCGCGGCTGCTGGTCGAGCTCTGCGGGGCGAAGCTGGTGCCGGGTACGATCGACGTCGCCGCTGAGGTGCCGCCTCCGCCGCGGATTCGCTTGCGCGGCGAGCGGGTCGAGGGGCTGCTCGGGATGCCGATCGACCAGCCCGACCAGGTCGCCTATCTGGAGCGGCTCGGCTTCGGCGTCGAGGCCGATGGCGACGACCTCGTCGTCGAGGTCCCGCCCGACCGTCACTACGACGTCACCCGCGAGGTCGACCTGATCGAGGAGGTCGCCCGCGTCCACGGCCTCGACGAGCACCTGCCCTCGACCCTGCCGGGCTCCGCCCACCAGACGGGCGGGCTGCGGCGCGATCAGCGCTTGCGCCGCCGCGCCGAGGACGCCCTGCGCGACCTCGGCTTCGACGAGATCGTCGGCTGGAGCTTCACCGACCCGGACGAGCCGGCGCGGCTGCGGATCCCCGCGGACGACCCGCGCGCGCAGGGCGTGACGATCTCCAACCCGCTCTCCGAGGATCAGTCCGTGATGCGCACGACCCTGCTCGGCTCGCTGCTCGCAGCGGCGCGGAGCAACCTGGCCCGCGACGCCGAGCGCGTGGCCCTCTTCGAGTCCGGCCGCATCTACCTCGACTCCCCGTCGACGGGCCTAAAAGTCGAGTCCGACTCTACTTTTCGGCCCGTCGGCCCCCTGGGCGGGGAATTTCTCGGCGAGCAGGGGGCGCCGTTCGCGGAGCCGCACCGGCTCGGTTGCCTCGCCGTTGGTGCGCTGGCGTCACGGTCGTGGCAGGCCGAGGGCGAGGCGGCGGACTTCTTCGCGCTGAAGGGAGTGCTCGAAGGGCTAGCCGCACGGCTTGGCGCGACGACGACTCTCGAACCCGCGACCGAGCCCTTCCTGCACCCCGGCCGGGCTGCGCGGATCCTCGTCGACGGCGTCGATGCCGGCTGGATCGGCGAGGTCCATCCACTGGTCTGTCGTGAGTGGGACCTGGATGCCGCGACCGGCTTCGAAATCGACCTGGCGGCGCTGGTCGAGACCGCGAGCGCTGGGGAGGAGACCTTCGAGGACGTGACCACCTATCCAGCGGTGCGGCAGGACCTGGCGGTGGTCGTACCTGACGAGGTGCCGGCCGCGCGGGTGCGCGAGGCGATCCTCGCCGGCGGCGGCGAGCTGCTGCGCGCCGCCGAGGTCTTCGACCTCTACGAAGGCGAGCAGCTGGGCGAGGGGCGCAAGAGCCTCGCCCTGCGGCTCGAGTTCCGCGCCGCCGACCGCACCCTCACCGACGAGGAGGTCGCCGCCCGGCGCGAGTCGATCGCCGCAGAGCTGGGCGAGATCGGGGGGTCGCTCCGTGAGTGAGAAGGCAAGGATCCTCGTCGCCGGCGCCTCCGGCTTCACCGGCGCGCTCGCCGCACAGATCGTCCATCGCCACCCGCGCATGGAGCTCGCCGGCGTCACCTCGCGCAGCGACGCGGGCACCCGGCTCGACCGGCTCTACCCGCGCTACCGGGTGCCGCTGGAGCTGACCGAGCTCGACCTCGACGCGCTCGAGGGCGTCGACGCGGCGATCGTCGCCTACCCGCACGGCGCCTCGGCGCCGACGGTGGCCGCGCTGCGCGAGCGCGGCATCGTCGTCGCCGACCTCTCTGCCGACTTCCGCCTGCGCGATCGGCAGACCTACGAGCGCTGGTACGGCGAGCACGGCGCGCCCGACGCTCTTCGGCGGCGCCGTCTACGGCCTCACCGAGCTCTACCGCGACGAGCTGCGCGGCGCGGAGCTGGTCGCCGTGCCGGGCTGCTACCCGACCGCGAGCGTGCTCGCCCTGGCGCCGCTGGCCGAGCGCGGCCTGCTGAGCGATGTCGTGATCGACGCCAAGCAGGGCGTCTCCGGCGCCGGCCGCGGCGGCGGCGGCGACGCGATGCACTACGCCAACATGGACGAGAACGCCTTCCCCTACAAGACCGAGGGCCACCGTCACCGGCCCGAGATCGAACAGGAGCTGGCGGCGCTCGGCGGCGAGACGCCAGTCACCTTCGTCCCTCACCTGCTGCCGCTCGACCAGGGTGAGCTGACCAGCTGCTACGCCCAGCTGAGCGAGCCGATCGCCAAGGAGGAGGTGCAGGCGCTCTACGCGGAGCGCTACGCGGGCGAGCCCTTCGTCCACGCTGTCGATCGCCCGCCCGGCCTGCGCGACGTGCGCGATACGAACGAGTGCCATGTCTACGTCACCGTCGAGGAGCGGGGGCGGGTGCTCGCCTTCTCCGCCATCGACAACCTCTGGAAGGGCGCCTCCGGCCAGGCGGTGCAGTGCCTCAACCTGATGCTGGGCTTCGAGGAGACGGAGGGGCTCGATGATGAGCGACTCCTTCTTCAGGTCCCGCTGGGTGGAGCCGCCGGCCGGGGTCGAGCAGCTCGACCCGGCCCAGCTCGCGCCCGGCTTCCGCGCCGGCGCCGCACACTGCGGCCTCAAGGGCGGCGGCAAGACCGACGTCGGCCTGCTGGTCTGCGACGCGCCGCGGGTCGCTTCGTCGGTGCTCCTCACCCGCAACGCCTCCGCCGCCGCGCCGGTGCGGATCTGCCGCGACCGGATCGACCGCGCCGGCGTGCGAGCGGCGGTGGTCAACGCCGGCAACGCCAACGCCGAGACCGGCGAGCAGGGACTGGCCGACGCCTGGTCGATGTGCGAGGAGGCCGGCGCTCGAGCTGGGGCTGGACCCTGCCGGCGGTCGCCGTCGCCGAGACCGGTGTGATCGGCGTGCCGCTGCCGATCGAGGCCGTGCTTGGCGGGATCGGCGAGGCAGCCGCCTCGCTCTCTGCGCAGGGCGCCGCCGCCTTCTCCGACGCGATCCTCACCACCGATCGCTGGCCGAAGCGCTGCACCCTGCGGGCCGGCGGGGTGACCGCTCTCCGCCCAGGCCAAGGGCGGCGGGATGATCCGGCCGAAGATGGCGACGATGCTCTGCTTCGTCCAGACCGACGCCGTCGTCGAGGACCCCGACGCAACCCTGCGCGCCGCAAACGACGTCTCCTTCGAGCGGATCACCGTCGACGGCCAGATGAGCACCAACGACACCCTGCTGCTGCAGGCGACCGGCGAGGCCGGGGTGCCGCTCCACGCCGGGCTGCTGGAGGCGGTGCTGCTGCAGCTCGCGCTCGAGATCGTCGCCGACGGCGAGGGCTCGACGCGGGTCGGCCGCGTCGGGGTCGAGGGCGCCGCCTCCGCCGCTGAGGCCGAGCGGGTGGCGCGGGCGATCGCCAACTCGCCCCTGGTCAAGACGGCGCTGTTCGGCCGCGACCCCAACTGGGGCCGGATCGCGCAGGCGGCCGGGATGGCGCTGGCCGGCGAGGACCTGGAGGAGATCGGCGCCGACTCGATCGACGCCGCCGAGCTGGGCGAGGACGTCGCCGAGGCCGAGCTCGGGCTGCGGCTCGACCGCGGCGAGCACGGCGCCCACGTCTACTTCTCCGACCTGGGCTACGAGTACGTGCGGATCAACGCCGAGTACACGACCTGAGCGAAAGGAGGGCGGAGCGATGACCGAGCAGGCGCCGCAGTCACGGGCGCCGAGTCAACGTCGACACGCTGCTGGAGGCGCTGCCCTACATCCGCGAGTTCCACGGCCGGACCGTGGTGATCAAGTACGGCGGCGCGGCGATGCGTGAGGAGGATCTGCGCGAGGCCTTCGCCACCGACGTGGTCCTGCTCAAGTACGTCGGGCTGAACCCGATCGTCGTCCACGGCGGTGGCCCCGAGATCACCGAGTACATGGACCGCCTCGGCATGGAGGTGCGCTTCCACGAGGGCCTGCGCGTCTCCGACGCGGAGACGGTCGAGGTAGCGAAGATGGTCCTGCTCGGCAAGCTCAACTCCGACATCGTGCAGCGGCTCAACCGCCATGGTCAGCCGGCGGTCGGGCTCTCCGGCAGTGACGGCTCGATGTTCGAGGTGGCGCCGGTCGCCAACGCGGAGAAGGTCGGCTTCGTCGGCTCGATCGAGCGGGTCGACGTCGACGTGCTCAACCACATCTCCGCCGACTACATTCCGGTTGTCGCCTCCTCGGCCGCCGACCGGTCGGGTCAGTCCTACAACGTCAACGCCGACGAGGCGGCGGGCAAGGTCGCCGCCGCGCTCGGCGCCTACAAGGCGATCTTCCTCACCGACGTCGAGGGCTGGCTCGCCGACGTCGGCGACGAGGGCTCGCTGATCTCTCGGGCGACGGTCGACGAGGTGGAGGCACAGCTGGAGGCGATCGAAGGTGGGATGCGGCCGAAGCTGACCGCCTGCGTCGACGCGATCCGCGGCGGCGCCCAGTCGGCGCACATCATCGACGGCCGCAAGCCGCACAGCCTGCTGCTCGAGCTGTTCACCGACGCCGGCATCGGCACGATGGTGACGTCATGACGCTGGAGGACCTGCAGGCGCTCGAGCGGCGCTACCTGATGCAGACCTACAGGCGGGCGCCGGTCGAGTTCGTGCGCGGCGAGGGGACGCTGCTCTGGGACTCCGAGGGCAAGGAGTACCTCGACTTCCTCGCCGGGATCTCGGTCTGCTCGGTCGGCCACTGCCACCCGGCCGTGGTCGCGGCGGTGCGCGAGCAGGCCGGTCGCCTGATGCACGTCTCCAACCTCTTCTACACCGAGCCGATGGTGCGGCTGGCCGAGCGACTCTCCGGCTCGAGCCTCGGCGGCAGGGTCTTCCTCGCCAACTCCGGCACCGAGGCGAACGAGTGCGCGATCAAGGTCGCCCGCAAGCACGCCCACCTGCGGGGCGTTGATTCCCCGGAGATCGTGAGCTTCGAGCGGGACTTCCACGGCAGGACCTACGGCGCCCTATCGGCGACGCCGAAGCTGGCTGAGAACGCGGCGCTGGGGCCGATGCTGCCCGGCTTCCGCGCGGTTCCCTTCGACGATGCCGGCGCCCTGCGCGACGCCGTCCACGAGGGGACCGCGGCGGTGATGATCGAGCCGATCCAGGGCGAGTCCGGCATCTACCCGCTGAGCGAGGAAACGCTGCTCGCCGCACGGCAGGCCTGCGACGAAACCGGGGCGCTGCTGATCTTCGACGAGATCCAGACCGGGATGGGGCGGACCGGCTCGCTCTGGGCCTACGAGCAGACCCCGGTGCGGCCCGACCTGCTTGACCAGCGCCAAGGCGCTCGGTGGTGGCCTGCCGGTCGGCGCCTGCGTCGACCGGCGAGGAGCTCGGCGACGTGCTCGAGGCCGGCGACCACGGCTCGACCTTCGCCGGCGGCGCCGTCGCCTCGGCGGCGGCCCTCGCGGTGCTCGACCTGGTCGACGACCCGGTGCTGCTGCGCCGCGTGCGCGAGCTCGGGGCCGAGCTGCGCGAGGGCCTGCTCGCGATCGACGGCGTGGTCGAGGTGCGCGGTCGCGGCCTGATGCTGGGCGTCGGCCTGGCGGATGGAATCGACGCCGCCGAGCTGGGCGCCCGCCTGCTCGAGCGCGGCCTGATCGTCAACGTCCCCGAGCCGGGCACGCTGCGCCTGCTGCCGCCGCTGACGGTCGATTCAGCCCAGATCGAGCGGGCCGTTGCCCTGATTGCCGAATCGCTCCTAACCTACGTAGAGGGATGAGCGCCGAGAAGCACCCACCCAGGCAGGGACCGCCGGCATCGGCGGCGGACGCCGCGCAGCGCTTGGCGCCGATCGTCGACGCCGCCGAGCGCGCCGCCGCGAGCGTGATCGACGACGCCGAGCAGCAGGCTCAGCGCCAGCTCGACGAAGCCCGCGAGCGTGCCGACCGGATCGTCGCCGAGCGCCTGCGCGAGCTCGCCGACCAGCTCGACCCGGTGGGCTCGGGCGAGCGGCGCGGTACCCACCTACGGCCGGTGGAGTCGATCTCCGATCGGAGCGACGGCGACGAGCCGCTGGCGCCTCGACGCTCGGGCTCCGCTGGGGCGCGCCTGCTCGCCACCCAGATGGCGGTCTCCGGCGCCGATCGGGAAGAGATCGAAGCGCGCCTGCGCAGCGGCTTCGAGATCGAGGACACGCGCGAGATCCTCGACGCAATCCTTGGCCCGGAAGAGCAGTAGCGACCCCGCCGCACCCGCCCGGTCGTAGGATCAGTCAGCTATGCACGACGATCCCACCCGTGTGATGGGACAGCCCGATCCCGGCGACCGGCCGCGCGGCAACATGCGCCTGCTCGTCGCGGGGCTGATCGCCGTGATCGTCGGCCTGGTCGTCGCGATCGTCGTGATCGCTTCCGACGGCGGGGATGGCTCGGCCGTGACCACGGTGCCGACCACGGCCGAACCGACGACGACCGAAACGACCACCACGGAACCGACGACGACCGAAACGACGGCGCCGACCACCACCGAAACGACCGAAACCACGGAAACGACGACCACCGCCCCGCCGCCGACCACCCCCGAAGAAGAAGAAAACGGCAGCGGCGGGATTCCCGCCGAATGAGCGAGCTTCCTCCCGAGCAGGTCCGCACGGCGGGCTATGAGGCCGACCCCGCGGAGGTGCGGCGGGTGCTGCTGCTCTACTCCGGCGGCCTCGACACCAGCGTGATGCTGAAGTGGATCCAGGATCGCTACGGGGCGGAGGTGGTCTGCCTGACCGTCAACCTCGGCCAGCCCGGCGAGGACTACGCAGTGATCGAGGACAAGGCGAAGCGGTTGGGCGCGCTCGAGTGCCACGTGGTCGATGCCCGCGAGCGCTTCGCCCGCGACTTCGTCGTGCCGGCGATCAAGGCCAACGCGCTCTACGGCGGCGGCTACCCGCTCTTCACCGCCCTGGGGCGCCCGCTGATCGCCGAGCTCGCGGTCGAGTACGCGCGCCGCAGCGGCTGCGACACGATCGCCCACGGCTGCACGGGCAAGGGCAACGACCAGGTGCGGATCGAGGCCACGGTCGCCACCCTGGCGCCGGAGCTGAAGACGATCGCCCCGGTGCGCTCCTGGCAGATGGGCCGCGAGGAGGAGATCGCCTACGCCCGCGAGCACGGCATCCCGGTCAAGGGCGGCACCGAGACCGCTCCCTACTCGATCGACGACAACCTCTGGGGCCGCTCCTCGGAGGGTCGCTGGATCGAGGACCTGGAGCACGCGCCCGAGGACGACGTCTTCCAGCTCGTCACCCGGCCCGAGCAGGCGCCCGAGGAGGCAGAGACGGTGACGGTCGAGTTCGAGGCCGGCGTGCCGGTTGGTCTGAACGGCGAGCGCCTCGAGATCGTCGAGCTGCTCGAAGCCGCGGCGGAGATCGGCTGCCGCCACGGGGCGGGGATCGTCGACCACATCGAGGATCGCATCGTCGGCCTCAAGGTGCGCGACATCTACGAGGTGCCGGCGGCGGCGATCCTGCTGCCGGCGCACCAGGAGCTGGAGAAGCTGGTCGGCACGATCCACCAGAACCAGTTCAAGCCGGGGCCGGACCAGAAGTGGGGCTACCTGGTCTATGCCGGCCTCTGGTGGGAGCCGTTGCGCGCCGACCTCGATGCATACATGGATGCGGTCAACGCCCAGGTGACCGGCACGATCGGCCTGAAGCTGTACAAAGGAAACGTGCGAGTCATCACCCGCTCCTCGCCCAACGCCGTCTACGACGCCGACCTCGCCTCCTTCGCCGAGTCGGGCGGCCTCTTCTCGCAGGCTGCCTCGCCGGGCTTCATCGAGCTCTGGTCGCTGCAGTCGCGGATGGCGCACCGGATCCGGCAGCGCGGCGAGGACGGGGGGAAGGCTGATGTACGACAGGATCGGCAAGACTGCGCTGCGCTTCGCGATCCTCTACCTGCGCCGCCGCTACCGGCGTGAGATCCGCATCGGCGCCGGCATCGGGATCGTCGCGATCGGGATCGCGATCTACCTCGCCAACCGGGAAGCACCCGAGGGCTGAGGTGCTCGCATGCGCTGGAAGCCAGCAGTCGCGCTCCTCGCCGTAGCCCTGCTCGCGGCCGGTTCGGCACGCGCCGCGAGCATCGACGCTCTGCGCGACAAGGTCGGCAGCGCGCGCGAGGAAGCAATCTCGCTTGGCGCCGAGATCCGCGCCACCCAGGAACGCCTCGCCGCGGCGGAAGCGGAGGCGTCCGCGGCGGCAGCCCGCGAGCGGCGCCTCAGCGACCTGCTCGCCCACGGGCGCGAACGGGCGGCGCGGCTGGCGGCGAAGGTGGCACGGGCGGAGCGCCAGCTCGCAGCGGAGCGCAGGCGTCTGCGCAGAGCCCGCCGGGCGCTGGCCCAGCGCCTGGTCGCGATCTACGAAAGTGGCTCGCCGAGCACCGCCAGCGTCATCCTCGGCTCTTCCGACTTCGACGAGCTGGCGACGCGCACCGAATACCTGGAGCGGATCGAGGACTCCGACAGCGACCTCGCCGCCCGAGTCGAGCAGGTGCGCAACCAAATCCGCCGCGAGCTGAAGCTGGTCGCCGCGCTGAAGGCGCGCGTCGACGCCTACAACGAGCGCCTTGCCGCTGCCCGCTCCGAAATCGCCGCCGTGCGCGCTCGCGCACAGGAAGCCGCCGCCAGCCTCGACGCGCTCGCCGCCGAGCGCTCCTCGGCGCTGGCCGAGCTCAAATCGCGGATCGGCGAGTGGGTGAGCGAGATCGAAGCGGCTGAAGCGGCGAGCCGCGAAGCGGCCGAAGAAACGGTCGGCCGCTGGCTCGGCGGCCCCTACTCGATCCCCACCTACATCGTGATGTGCGAGTCAGGCGGCAACTACAGCGCCCTCAACCCGTCGAGCGGCGCTGGCGGTGCCTACCAGATCCTGCCTTCCACCTGGGACCTCTACGGCGGCGAGGGCGCCCCCCACGAAGCGCCGAAGGCCGAACAGGACCGCATCGCCGCCGAAATCTGGGCCGACTCGGGCGGCAGCGCCTGGGTCTGCGCCTGATCCCAGTCCCCTCGAAGCCACGATTGCCCTTTCGTGCGCGACCTGTGTGAAACATTTTGCATTCCGCGCACCACACGCGCGTCGCAACCGCCTAGCGTGGCATCATGCAGACAATGCGACAAGCATGGACCGACGAGCGACTGGACGATCTCAATCACAAGGTCGATGAGCTGAGCCGCGAGATGCACGCCGAATTCCGGGCGGTGCGCAGCGAGATCAAGTCGATGCAAACGACCATGATCGGCGGCTTCGTCACCGTGCTCGCGACGATGATCGCCACGCAGTTGTAGCTGCCCGGCAGGGGAGGGGCAGCCGCCGTCGAAGCGGGTGCAATGTTCGTGCGCAAAAAGCGAGGCGGGGGTGCGCGCCGCAAGCCAAAAGCGAAAGGAAGGGCCAAACCCAAGGCGAAGTCGCGCCTGCCGTGGCTGCGCCTGCCGGAGGGCCTGCAGCAGCGCCACCTCGACCTGATCGGCCTCTCCCTCATCGCCGCCGGCGTCTACCTCGTCTTCGTCCTCTTCTTCGGCTGGGACGGGGGCAAGGTCGGCTACGGCCTCGAAACCGGGCTCGAGTACCTCTTCGGCGGGGTGGGGGCGCGGATCGCGACCGTCCTGATGCTCGCCGTCGGCACGATGCTCGTCACCGGGACCTCGATCTCGACGGTCTTCCGCGGCTTCGGTCGAGGCATCCATCGCACCTTCAGCGGCGGGCGCGACATCGCCCAGACCGCGATCCAGCATCGCGAGGAGCGGCGCAGCGAAAGGGCCTCGGCCTTCGAGACCCAGGCTGGCCAGACCGACGTGATGAGCACCTACCCGGAGAACGACGACTTCGAGCCGACCGTGGCGATCGCGGCGGAGCCGGAGGCGCCCGCCGAGCCAATGGAACCCGAGCCTGCCACCCACGAGTTCCCCGAGCTCGCCGAAAAAGAGGCGGAGTCAGAATCCGAGCCCGGCGATCTGCCCGAGGGCGAGCCGGTCAGCCTCACCCCGATGGGCAACAAGCGCGGCGTCACCGAATCGGAGCAGATCGACTACCGACCGCCCCCGGCGAAGGTGCTGGAAAAGGGTAAAGGCGACAAGGGCCCTGACCCGCGTGACCACGAGATAATCGGTCGCAAGCTGGTCGAGACCCTCGGCCACTTCGGCGTCGAGGCGAAAATCGTCGGCATCGTCAGCGGGCCGCACGTCTCGCGCTTCGAGCTGCGCCTCGCGCCAGGCACCAAGGTGAAGAAAGTCACCGAGCTCTCCAATGACCTCGCCTACGCGCTTGCCTCGACCGACATCCGCATCCTCGCGCCGATCCCTGGCAAGCAGGCGGTCGGGGTGGAGGTGCCGAACGCGCGCCGCCGCCTGGTGCGGCTCGGCGACATCTACGCCGGCCGGCCGGAGAAGACCTCGCCCCTCGTCGCCTGGTTGGGCAAAGGGATCGACGGCAACGCCGTCTGGACCGACCTGGCGAAGATGCCGCATGTGCTCGTCGCCGGCACCACCGGCTCGGGCAAGTCCGGCTGTGTCAACGCGATCCTCTCCTCGATCCTGATGCACGCCTCGCCCAACGACGTGCGCCTCGTCCTGGTCGACCCCAAGCAGGTCGAGCTCAACCACTACGAGAACGTCCCCCACCTGCTGACCCCGGTCGTCACCTCGCCCCGGCTCGCCGCCAACGTTCTCGCCAACCTGATCGGAGAGATGGAGAGCCGCTACGGGATCATGGGCGAAGCCCGCTGCCGCAACCTGGCCGAGCTCAACCGCGCTCGCGCCAAGGCGGGCGAGGCACCGCTGCCGCACATCCTCTGCGTGATCGACGAGCTCGCCGACCTGATGATGGTCGCGCCGGCCGAAGTCGAGGACTCGATCATCCGCCTGGCGCAGAAGTCGCGCGCCACCGGCATCCACCTGGTGCTGGCGACCCAGCGCCCCTCCACCGACATCATCACGGGCACGATCAAGGTCAACATCCCCGCCCGCATCGCCTTCGCCGTCTCCTCGCAGACCGACTCGCGGGTGATCCTCGACCAGGGTGGGGCTGAGGCGCTGCTGGGCCAGGGCGACATGCTCTTCCGCGGCGCCGGCACCTCGAAGATGGCCCGCGTGCAGGGCGCCTTCGTCACCGAGGACGAGATCGCCCTCATCACCGGCCACTGGGCCAAGCAGGGCGAACCCGAGTTCGAGGCGGAGCTGCTCGAGGTGCACGAGGAGAAGGGCGTCGAAAGCGAGGACGACTTCGATCCCGACAGCGACGACCTGCTCGACGAGGCGATCCGCATCGTCGTGCAGACCGAAACCGCTTCCGTCTCGATGATCCAGCGCCGCCTGCGCGTCGGCTACACCCGCGCCGGTCGCCTGATCGACATGCTCGAGCGCCGCGGCGTGATCTCCGGCTACGAGGGATCCAAGCCGCGGCAGGTGCTGATCACCGAGGCCGACCTGTCGCGCGTGCTTGCCGGCGGGGGGGATGCCGAGCCGGTCGCAGTCGAGTCCGACGAGGCGAGTTAACAGCCATCTTTCGCGCCCGAGCGGCGCAGGAGACACAATGTCAGGGTGGACACTGGCATCGGAGCCACTCTGCGCGAGGCGCGGAATCGTCGCAAAGTCGACCTTTCTGAGGTCGAAGCGGCGATCAAGATCCGCGTCCGCTACCTCCAGGCGATCGAGAACGAGGAGTGGGACGCCCTCCCCGGTGGGGCCTATACGCGCGGCTTCATCCGCACCTACGCCATCTATCTTGGTCTCGATGGCGAGCGCCTGGCCGACGACTACCGCCGCGCAACGGCGCCACCGGGGGGAGAGCGGGCGCCCAAACGGGTCGAGCCCGTGCCCACGGGCGCGCGCCCGAGTCGCTCGCCGGCCTCCAGCCGCCTGCTCATCGCTGCCGTCTGTCTGGGCTTGGTCGCCCTTCTGGTTGGGATCGCACTGGCGGGCGGCGACGGCGACGGCGACGACGGTGGCTCGTCGACCCCCTCGTCCGCGGCGAGGGATGGGAGCGAACAGCGCAAGGAGCAGGGCAGGAGCGCCAAGCTCGCGGCCAGGCCCGGCGTGGCGATGCGGCTGGCAGCGACGGCTGAAGTGTGGGTTTGCCTGCTCGACGCCGAGGAACAGGAGCTGGTCGACGGGCAGATCCTCGCCGAAGGCGAGGAAGAAGGCCCCTTCCGGTCCGCCGGGTTCGAACTCGCCCTGGGGAACGGCTCGGTGGCGATGTTCGTCAACGGCGAGCAGGCCGACGTGCCGGAAAGCTCCAGCCCGGTCGGCTACTCGATCGACGGCAGCGGTGAGCTGACCGCGCTCGAAGAAGGCGAAAGGCCCGACTGCGAATGACCGAAGTACCCGTCCGCGCCGGGATCGTCGTCACCGGCACCGAGGTCCTGACCGGGCGCATCGCCGACCGCAACGGACCCTGGATCTCCGAACGGCTTGCCGAGCTCGGGATCGAGGTCGCCCACATCACCGTGGTCGGCGACCGGCCTGAGGACCTCGAGTCGGCGTTGCGCTTCATGGCCACCGAGGGGATGGACCTGGTCGTCACCTCGGGCGGGCTCGGGCCCACCGCCGACGATCTGACCGCGGAGATCGTCGCCCGCTTCGCCGGGCGCGAGATGGTCCTCGACGAGGAAATGGAGGAGAAGATCGCGGCGATCCTGCGCGGCTTCGCGCGACGCTTCCGCTTCGACGAGGAGGCGGTCCGGGCGGCGAACCGCAAGCAGGCGATGGTTCCGGAGGGCTCGCTGCCGCTCGATCCTGTCGGCACCGCGCCGGGGCTGGTGGTCCCTGCCGATGGCCGCGTCGTCATCGTCCTGCCCGGGCCGCCGCGCGAGCTGCAGCCGATGTGGCCGCGGGCGATCGAGTCGCGCCCGGTGCAGGCGGTGCTCGCCCGCGCCACGCCGCTGCTCGCCTACACCGTGCGCATGTTCGGCCTGCCCGAGTCGGAGATCGCCAAGAGCCTGCGCGAGATCGAGGGCGGCGGGGTGGACCTGGGCACGGTCGAGATCACCACCTGCCTGCGGAAAGGGGAGATCGAGGTCGACGTCCGCTACCGAGCGGAGGCCGCGCCCGTCGCCGAGGCGGTGCGGGCGGAGCTCGCCGACCGCCACGCCAGGCACACCTTCAGCCTTGACGGCGAGACGATCGATTCGCAGCTGGCACGCCTGCTGAGCGGCCGCCGCCTGGGCCTGGCCGAGTCCTGCTCTGGCGGTCTCCTGGCGGCGCGGATCACCGACCTTCCGGGCGCTTCGACCTACTTCGCCGGCAGCGTGGTCGCCTACTCGAACGAGGCCAAGGCGGAGCTGCTGGGGGTCGACCCGGAGCTGATCGATACCCACGGCGCGGTCTCGATCGAGGTCGCCGAGGCGATGTCCCGCGGGGCGCTGGAGCGGTTCGATGCCGACGTCGCCGTTTCGATCACCGGCATCGCCGGACCTGACGGCGGCAGCGAGGAGAAGCCGGTCGGCTATGTCTGCTTCGACGCTCGCCTCGGCGACGGTGCCAGCATCGCCCGTGACCCCGTCATCCCCGGCGGTCGCGAAGACATACGCGAGCGCTCCGCCCTGGTCGCGATGCACCTGCTGCGCACGTTGCTGGGTGGCAACGACGCACCTCTGTAGCGGAGCTGTCACACACTTTTTGCTTTTGCCGCGCATCTCGCGCGTCGCGACCCCCTAGGGTCGGCGGCATGGCGAAGGAAAGGCTGAAGAGCCCGCGAGTGCGATTGTTCGTCGCCCTCGACCTGCCCGAGCGGATACGGGCGGGGATCGCGGCCTGGGGACACGGGGCGCTCACCGATCCAGCGCTGCGCCCGGTCCGGCAGGAGTCGCTCCACATCACCCTCGCGTTTCTGGGTTGGGTCGCGGAGAAGGAGATCCCGCGCCTGAGCGAGATCGTCGCGGCGAGCGGCGGCCCGGCCCTCTCGATCACCCTGGGCAACCCCGTGCCCCGCCCCGAGCGCGGCCGCCCGCGCCTCTTCGCCCTTCCGGCCGAGTCGCCTGGCGCGGTCGCCCTGCAGGCGGTGCTGCAGGAGCGTCTGGTCGCCGCGCGCCTCTACGAGCCGGAGAAGCGCCCGTTCTGGCCGCACGTGACCGTCGCCAGGGTGCGGCGTGAGGAACGCGGCTCGAAGCGCCCGGCGCTCGTCTCCAGGCCTCCGGGGAGGCTGCCGCAAGACCTCCTGCAGGAACAGCTTTGCATCCGATTGACGCTCTACCGTTCCGAACTCCAGCCACAGGGTGCGAAGTACACCCCGCTGGCGCAAGTCAAGCTGCCCGTGAATGGGCGGCAGTGAGGTGGATGAGATGGCAGACAAGAAAGCGGCTCTGAAGGACGCCTCGGCCAAGGAGGCCAAGGCCAAGGACGCGGCGCTCGAGAACGCGGTCCAGCACATCAAAAAAGACTTCGGAGAGGGCGCCTTGATGCGTCTCGGAGGCGACGTCAGCGTGCAGGTCCCGGCAATACCGACCGGAGCCCTTTCCCTTGATCTGGCGCTGGGTGTCGGCGGTGTGCCTCGAGGACGGATCGTCGAGATCTTCGGTCCGGAGTCGTCGGGCAAGACGACGCTGATCTACCACATCATCGCCGAGGCTCAGTCCCGGGGTGGAATCTGCGTCTTCATCGATACCGAGCACGCGATGGACCCCATCTACGCGCAGGCCATCGGCGTCGACACCGATGAGCTGCTGGTCTCCCAGCCCGACTACGGCGAGCAGGCGCTGCAGATCGCAGACCGCCTAATCGCCTCGGCTGCGGTTGACGTCGTCGCGATCGACTCGGTCGCGGCGCTGACCCCGAAAGTCGAGCTCGAAGGCCAGATCGGCGACCAGACGATGGGGCTGCAGGCCCGCCTGATGTCGCAGGCGATGCGCAAACTGGCCGGCAACCTCAACCGGACCAACACCGTCTGCCTCTTCACCAACCAGATCCGCGAAAAGATTGGCGTCCAGTTCGGTTCGCCGGAGACCCAGCCGGGCGGCCGGGCGCTGAAGTTCGCCGCATCGCAGCGGCTCGACATCCGCCGCATCGAAACCCTCAAGGAAGGGACCGAGGCGGTCGGAAACCGGGTTCGCGTCAAAGTGGTCAAGAACAAAGTCGCCTCACCCTTCAAGCAGGCCGAATTCGACATCGAGTACGGCACCGGCATCTCGCGCGAGGGCGGGTTGCTGGACTTCGGGATCGAGCACGACCTGGTGCAGAAATCGGGCTCGTTCTTCTCCTACGGCAAGACGCGCCTCGGCCAGGGGCGCAACAACGCCAAGCAGTTCCTCACCGAGAACCCCGAGATCGCCAGCGAGCTCGAGGCCAAGATCCGCGCCGCACTGGGCATCGGCACCGAGGAGGCCGTTCCAGCAACCGAGGAGACGCCGCCGCCCGTCGTCGAGGCTCAGGCCGCATAGCCGATTAGACAAACGCGTCTATAGGAGTACCCTCTGGCCTAGATGAAATTCAGCTTGCCGTCGTGGATGCGGTCACGCGGCAACGGTTCAGGACCGAATCCGGTGCTGGACCGGCTGGAGGCGCTCGATGACCAGCTCGCCGAGTTGAGGCGTGCCGAACTCGAACGGATCGCTTCACTGAGCGCCGAGGACGCACGCCAGGCGCTGCTCGAGGAGGTCGAAGCCGACGCTCGTCGCCAGGCGGGCTTTACCCTGCGCAAGATCGAAGAGGAGACCCGGCTCGAGGCGGAGCACCGCGCGCGGGGCATCCTCGCCACGGCGACCCAACGCCTCGCCGGGCCCTTCGCGGCGCAGACGACGACCCAGCTGCTTCGCCTCCCCGGTGACGAGATGAAGGGCCGGATCATCGGCCGCGAGGGCCGCAACATCCATGTGCTCGAGCAGCTGACCGGGGTCGACATCATCGTCGACGACACGCCCTCGGCCGTGCGCCTCTCCAGCTTCGACGGGATGCGGCGCGAGGTCGCCCGCCTCACGCTGGAGCGCCTGATCGCCGACGGCCGCATCCACCCTGCGCGCTGCGAGGAAGCGTTCGAGCAGGCCACGAATGAAGTCGAGGATCGTGTGATCGAAGAGGGGGAGCGCGCAGTGCTCGACGCCAACGTCAATGGCCTTCACCCACGCCTGGTCGAGTTGCTCGGCCGCCTCCAGTTCCGCACCAGCTACGGCCAGAACGTGCTCACTCATCTGGTCGAGTGCTCCTACTTGGCGGCGCTGATAGCGGTCGAGCTCGGCGCCGCCGGCGATATCGCCCGGCGGGCGGCCCTGCTGCACGACATCGGCAAGGCAGTCGATCAGGGGGTCGACGGAACCCACGCCCAGATCGGCGCCCGCCTCGCCCGCCGCCACGGCGAGAGCGAGGAGGTGGCCCATGCGATCGAGGCCCACCACGACGAGGTCGAACCGGGCACGGCCGAGGCGGTGATCGTGCAGGTCACCGACGCCCTCTCCGGCGCCCGCCCGGGCGCGCGCGGCGACACCCTGGAGGAGTACGTGTCCCGCCTGCACGAGATCGAGGCTCTCGCCGCCAGCCACGCCGGAGTGGAGAAGGTCTATGCCATGCAGGCCGGCCGCGAGGTCAGGGTGATGGTCGACCCCGGCGAGGTGGACGACGAGGGCGCAGCCCTGATCTCACACGAAATCGCCACCGCGGTCGAGCACGAGGTCTCCTACCCCGGCCGGATCAAGATCACCGTCATCCGCGAGAGCCGGTCGACGAACTACGCTCGCTAGAAAACTCGATATAGAACTCTTAGGTATGCTATAAGTGTCGGCCAGGTATGGGCTGTTGGAGCGCTGAGGGGAGATCTGGCGAGTTTTGTGCACGATCGGTAATCGCCTGCCTGGCAACGGTGGTAGCCATTGCGGTGGCGGCGGGCGCGGCCCACGCTGAATTGAGCCAGCCGCATCTGATCAGGGACATCAATCCCAACAGATTTGGCTCGTCACCCCACAGCTTCACGACGGTAAACGGAAAAACGCTCTTTACGGCTAATGACGGTATCCACGGTGCCGAGCTGTGGCTCTCAGATGGCACTGAAGCAGGAACGAAGCTGGTCAAGGACATTCACGTAGGTGGGAGCGATTCAACCCCGGTCCTACTCACCAAGGTTCAAGGGGCCGTCTTCTTTACGGCTGATGACGGCATCCACGGGAGGGAGCTGTGGCGATCGGATGGAACCGAGGCTGGGACTGAACTGGTAAAGGACATCCGTCCAGGTAGCGCTGGATCGTCTGCTCACTCGCGCATCGCTGTTAACGGCGCGCTTTTTATCTACCTGGACGACGGTGTGCATGGATACGAGCTGTGGCGCTCAGACGGAACGGCGGAAGGAACCAAATTAGTGAAGGACATTCATCCGGGAGAGTCTGACAGCAGCCTTACTACCTCGTTCACCGAGCTGAATAACACAGTCTTCTTCAGGGCTAACGACGGCGTTAATGGGACTGAGCTCTGGCGCTCAGATGGCACCGAGGCAGAAACCCAACTCGTACGCGATATAAACCCAGGCAAATCTGAATCGCGCGTGGTCATGCTTACTTCCGTCGGCGGGGGCCTGTTCTTCAGCGCCGAAGACGGTCTTCACGGACGGGAGCTATGGCGAACGAACGGCACTGAAGCAGGAACGGAGCTGGTCAAGGACATTCGTCCCGGCGCGCCCAGCACTTTCTTTGCAGCGTGGGCCGTCGTCGACGACATACTCTTTTTCACGGCGGATGATGGCGCACATGGCCATGAGCTGTGGCGCTCCGATGGCACCGAAACCGGGACGGAGCTTGTCAAGGACATAGTTCCCGTTGGAGGTCCGTATCCGGGTCCATACGGACTCACCAATGTCCATGGAACGCTCATGTTTGGCGTGGACGATGGTGTGCATGGACGTGAGCTATGGCGCTCAGACGGCACTGAAGCGGGAACCGAAATGATCAAGGACATTTGTCCCGGCAGCGTCGGATCCTCACCATTCCCGCAAGCCAGCTCCGACGGAGGCATTCTCTTTTCAGCGAATGACGGCACCCATGGCATCGAGCTTTGGCATTCAAATGGGACCGAAGCGGGGACGGGGCTGCTCAAGGACATGAACCCCGGGAGCCCTGGGTCCTCGCCGGATCGATTCGTGGACGCGAGCGGCACGTTCTTCTTTTTCGCGGCTGACAGCGCGCATGGACGAGAGCTATGGCGCTCGGACGGTAGCGCAGCTGGGACGGAGCTTGTCAAAGATCTGACGCTCGGGCCAATTAGCACTTCCTCGCGTCCGCTTATAGATGCTGGTGGATCGATCTTCTTTGTCTTCGAGGAAGGTGTGTATGGCGAAGAGCTGTGGCACTCTGACGGCACCGATGCCGGTACGGTGATCATGAGAGACATCCGGCCTGGAGGGCCGGGATCCTCGCCAGCGCAGCTCAGTGGTGCTGGAGGCACGCTCTTCCTTCGTGCAAATGATGGCCTGCGTGACGCTGAGCTGTGGCGCTCAGATGGCACGGAAGCAGGAACCGAGCTGGTCAAGAACATTAATCCCATCAGCGATGGTTGGGATGAGCAAGGCGAGTTTGAATGGCTGGAAGAAAGCGAATGGTGGGTGGAAAATGGCGACTGGTGGGTTGAAGAATGGTATGAACGGTTATTTTTTCCACATAGTGGCTCCGATCTGAGTCGACCCGTCGTGGTCGCTGGCACCCTTTTCTTCAACGCCTACGATTTCTGGCACGGAACCGAGTTGTGGCGTTCAGACGGCACTGAGGCTGGGACGGAAATGGTGGAGGACATAAACCCCCAGGGGTCCAGTAACGGTTCGGGCCTGATGGCGGACATTGATGGCGCGCTTCTCTTTGCGGCTTACGACAATGTGCATGGAGCCGCGCTGTGGCGGTCGGACGGAACCGAGGCAGGAACTGAGCTGATCGTGGATATAAGCCCCAGTGGCTCCAGCTACGGCTCAAGCCTGACCAGCGGTACTAGTGGCGAACTTTTTTTTGCTGCCGACGACAATGTGCACGGAAGCGAGCTGTGGCGTTCAGATGGTACGGAGCCAGGGACTGAGCTGCTGGAGGATATAAAATCAGGCTCGTCGGGCTCCTCCCCAGATTCATTTACCAATGCTGTCGGCACGCTCTTCTTCGTAGCCAATGACGGTATTCACGGACGCGAGTTGTGGCTGTCGGATGGCACTGCTGCGGGAACCGAACTGGTGAAGGATCTGCGTTCAGGAGATTTGGGTTCGGCCCCAAGTCGACTCACCGAGGTGAACGGTACCCTCTTTTTCACCGCCAACGACGGAGAGCATGGAGCTGAGCTATGGCGCTCGGACGGTACCGAGGCCGGAACTGAGCTTGTCGAGGATATCGCTCCAGGTGGTGTCGGCTCGGAGCCGGATCAACTGACCGATATTGCTGGAAGTCTTTTCTTTGCCGCTGATGATGGCGAGCACGGTATCGAGCCATGGCGCTCGAATGGAACCGAAGCGGAGACCGAACTTGTCGAGGACATTAAAGCTGACGAGGCGGATTCCTCACCGACTCACTTCACCAACGTCAACGGCACGACGCTTCTGTTCAGCGCTGATGATGGCGAGCACGGTGTCGAGCTTTGGCGGTTCGATGGCGCGAACGAGGAGGCAAGTCTGTTTGAGGACCTCAATCCGGGTCCCGACAGCTCGGTACCAGCCGAGCTAACCCTGGTTAATGACCACCTCTTTTTTACTGCGGACGATGGCGAATTCGGCAAGGAGCTTTGGGGCCTTCATTTCAGTGACGCTCCACCGGTAGCAGTTAACGATGAAGCCGCCCTTGCCGAGGATGCCCTAGCTACGGCAATCGACGTCCTCGCCAACGACACCGACGTCGACGGTGGCGCCAAGGAAGTCGTCTCGACCACCGAACCCGACCATGGCAGCGTCGTCGTCGCCGGCAACGGTTCGGGGCTCAGTTACCAACCAGATCCCGACTACTGTGGTGCCGATTCTTTCGATTACGAATTGACTGGCGGCGTTACCGCAAATGTCTCGGTGGAGGTTGATTGCGTGGACGACCTCCCGGCCGCCGTCGACGATGAAACGGCGCTCGCTGAGGACACCGGAGCAACGGCGATCGACGTCCTCGACAATGACGCCGACATCGATGATGGGCCAAGGATGATCGAGTCGAAGACCGACGGCTCGCACGGAAGCGTTGCGATCGTCGATGGAGGGGCAGGCATCACTTATACGGCGGATCCCGACTACTGCGGCTCAGATTCCTTCGGCTACGAGCTCAACGGCGGCGCTGAAGCGACGGTCGCGGTGACCGTAACTTGCGTCGATGACTTGCCCGTTGCCGTTAATGACGAAGCCGCCCTTGCCGAGGATGCCCTAGCTACGGCGATCGATGTCCTCGCCAACAACACCGACGTCGACGGTGGCGCCAAGGAAGTCGTCTCGGCTGCTGAGCCTGAACACGGCACCGTTGCCACTGCCAGCGACAGCTCAGGCCTCAGCTACCAGCCCGATCCTGACTATTGCGGCACGGACTCCTTCGACTACGAACTCAACGGCGGCTCGACCGCGACCGTGTCGCTCACGGTCGATTGCATGGACGACTCTCCGGCTGCCGGTGACGACGAGACGACGCTTGGCGGGGCCGTCCAGCGAAATCCGGTGGTCGCCGCTCTCGCAGAGGAGATCGGAGTCCAGGCGAAGGACATCTCGTCTGTCGTCGCCGGTATCGAGGCCTACAAATCCTGCACCGCCAGAGCTCGCCGTGCATTTCACCGACGCCGCGAGGCGGCCTCGGGCTTGAGCGGGGAGGCCCGCGCCAGGGCGAGGAGGGGCGCGAACAGGCGCAAGCGCAGGGCAGTTTCCAGATGCAAAGCCCAGCTCTCTTTGCGGCACATCGATAGCTCCGGCAGGTAGTCGCTGACTGCCTCCAAGCCGCTGTGGCGTCGGATAGGATGCCGCGCGCATGGACTACGAACTGATCTTCTACCTCTCAGGGGCGACGCTTGCCGTCTCGGCCGTCGTCGTCACTTTCCTCGGTCTGCGGCTGGAGAAGTTCCCTGGTCGCGCCGCGCCCATCGTCGCGATCTGGTTCGTGGCGCTGGTCGGCCTCTCGACGACCTTTGCCGTGCTCCATTCCCAGCACGAGGAAGAGCATCGCGAGGCGGAGGCCGGCCTCCCGCACGCGACCGAGGAGGCGGAAGAAGAGGAGGCCGAGTAGGTCTAGAGTTTGGGCTCATGCCCAGCTACCACGTCACCACGTTCGGCTGCCAGATGAACGTGCACGACTCCGAGCGCATGCAGGGGATGCTCGAGTCGCTCGGCTACGAACAGGCAGCCAGCCGCGAAGAGGCCGATCTGATCCTCTTCAACACTTGCTCGATCCGCGAGTCCGCCGACAACCGCTTCGTCGCCCACCTCGGCGAGGCAAAGCGGCTGAAGTCCGAAGACCCCGAGCGGGTGGTCGGCGTCGGCGGTTGCTGGGCGCAGTCGGTCAAGGACGAGGTTTTCCAGCGCTTTCCCTTCGTCGACGTCGCCTTCGGCCCGGGCCAGATCCACCGCCTCGCCGAGTTCCTCAACTCCGATTCGCTCACCGCCCAGGGCTACTTCGAGTTCGAGGACTTCTCCGGCCACCTGCCGGCGCGGCGGGAGCGCGAGTTCCAGGGTTGGCTGCAGATCTCGCAGGGCTGCAACTGCAAGTGCGCCTACTGCATCGTTCCTTCGACCCGGGGGCAGGAGGAGAGCCGCGATCCGGCCGAGCTGGTCGCCGAGGCCGAGGCGCTCGCCGGCGATGGTGTGCGCGAGGTGACGCTGCTGGGCCAGAACGTCAACAGCTATGGCCGCGACCTGCGCGAATCGCGGATCGGCTTCGCCGAGCTGCTGGCGCGGATCGACGCGGTCGAGGGGATCGAGCGGATCCGCTACACCAGTCCCCATCCGAAGGACATGAAGGAGGACGTGATCCGCGCCCACGCTGAGCTGCCCGCGCTCTGCGAGCACATCCACCTGCCGCTCCAGTCGGGCTCCAGCGCGATCCTCAAACGGATGCGCCGCACCTACGACCGGCAGCGCTACATGGACCGCGTCGCGCTGATCCGCGAGCACGTGCCCGACTGCGCGATCACCACCGACATCATCGTCGGCTTCCCCGGTGAGACCGAGGCCGACTTCGAGCAGACGCTCGCGGTGGTCGACGAGGTCGGCTACGACAGCGCCTTCACCTTCGTCTTCTCGCCGCGGCGGGAAACCGAGGCGGCGACGATGGGCGAGCAGCTGCCGCACCAGGTCAAGCGCGAGCGGATGGAGCGCCTGGTCGAGCTGGTTCAGCGCCGCGCTACGGAACGGTCGCAGCGGTTCGTCGGGCGCGAGCTCGAGGTGCTGGTCGAAGGCCCGAGCCGCACCGACCCGACGCGGCTGCGGGGGCGGACGCGGCACAACAAGACGGTCAACTTCGACGGGATCGCCGAACCCGGTGAATTCGTCGACGTCCAGATAGACAGGGCAACCTCGACGACCTTGAGTGGGGTGGCGGTGAAACCGATCCCGGTGTGAACGTCCTAGGGATATTCGGGCCGACGGGCGTTGGGAAGACCGGGGTCGCGATTGCGCTTGCTGAGAGGCTGCGGGGGCAAGGGGAGGACCCCGTCGCGATCTCCTGCGATGCGCTGCAGGTCTACGAAGGGCTCAGCGTCCTGACCGGGGTTGCCACGGCTGAGGAGCAGGGCAAGCTCGAGCATCGTCTGGTGGGCTTCGTTCCCGTCACCCAGCCGTTTTCCGTGGGTGACTACATGCGGTTGGCGCACCGGGAGGTGGATGCTGCATTGGCCGCCGGCCGGCGGCCAATCGTGGTGGGGGGGACGGGGCTGTATCTACGCGCTGCGGTTGCCGAGCTGTCGCTTGTCAAGGCGCCGCCCGAAGCGGAGGACTCGGAGCTGTGGTCGCCTGAGACGCGGCTGCCGACGACGATCTTCGGGCTCGACATGGATCGGGCGCAGCTGTATGAGCGGATCGATGCGCGGACCGAGGCGATCGTCGCCGCCGGGGCGGAGGAGGAGGTGCGGCGGGCCGAAGCGCTCGGGCCTTCGCGCACTGCCCGCAAGGCGCTCGGCTTCGACGAGCTGCTCGGCGGCGACATCGAGCTGATGAAGAAGCGCTCGCGCAACTACGCCCGCCGCCAACTCACCTGGATGCGCAAGATCCCCAATCTCCACCCGATCGACCGCACCAACCTCTCCGACGCCGCGGTTGCCACCGAGATCACCGACTCGCTCACTGACGATTGAAGGATTTGGGGGTCTATGGACCCCCAAATCCTTCCAGCGCACGCGTGGCTAGTCTCCCGGGCGTGAAGTTCGAGAAGTGGACGGCGCTGGGCAACGACTACGTGATCCTCGAGGCGGAGGCGCTCCCCTGGCAGATGAGCGCCGCCCGCGCGCAGCGAATCTGCGATCCGCACTTCGGGATCGGCGCAGACGGCGTCCTGCTGCTCTCGCGCAGCGACGATCCCCGCTTCGTCGCCGAGCTGCGGATCTTCAACCCGGACGGCTCGGAGGCCGAGCTATCGGGCAACGGGGCGCGCGAGGCGATCCTCTACCTGCGTCGCCATGGCTGGACCGAGGCCAAGACCTTCTCGGTCCTCACCGCGGCCGGGCCAATCACGCCGACGATCACCTCCGACCGCACCTGCACGGTGGAGATGGGCCGGGCGGCGACCGAGTCCAAGGACTTTCCCGGGGGTGCCGCTCATGGAAGCGGCGTCTTGACCGCTGCCGGTCGCGAGTGGAACTTCCAACACGTCTCGATCGGCAATCCGCAGTGCGCGATCGTCGTCGGTCCGGAGCTGGAGCGGCTCGACCTAGCGGCGATCGGGCCGGAGATCGAAGGCCACGAGCTCTTCCCCAATCGCACCAACGTCTCCTTCCTCAACCTCTTGGATGCCGAGGATGGACGTGTTCGGGCGCGGATCTTCGAGCGTGGCGTGGGGGAGACGCTCTCCTCGGGGACCGGCGCAAGCGGCGCCGCCGTGACCGCCTTCCTCTGGGGCAAGCCGAGCCCGATCGTGGTCGAGCTCGACGGGGGTGAGCTCGAGGTGGAGATCTCCAAGGACCTCGACGTGCGGCTGACGGGTTGGGCCGAGCCGATCTGCACGGGCGAGCTCTCGGCGGAGATGCTCGCGGCGCTGTCCGAGCTGGGCTAATAGATTTCCGCGCCCGTGGGGATCGCAGACCCTTCCAAGCGCCTGGAGGCGATGCCTCCGTACATGTTCCAGGAACTGGAGCGACGGATCGCCGAGAAGCGCGCCGCCGGCATCGACGTGATCAGCCTCGGCATCGGCGATCCCGACGAGCCGACCTACCCGCACATCGTCGCGGCGATGCAGGATGCGGTCGCTGACCCCGGCACGCACCAGTACCCGAGCAACCGCGGCCGCGACGAGTTCCGCGAGGCGTTCGCCCGCTTCTACGACCGCCGCTTCGGGGTCGAGATCGACCCGGCCGACGAGGTGATCCCCGCCATCGGCGCCAAGGAGTGCATCTACAACCTCTGCTTCGCCTTCCTCGACCCGGGCGGCGTCGCCCTCGCCTCCGACCCCGGCTACCCGGTCTACACCGGCGGCCCGATCCTCGCCGGCGCGACGCCGGAGCTACTGCCGCTCGTGCCCGAGCTCGGCTTTGTCCCCGACCTCGGCGCGGTCCCGGCCGACGTCGCCGCGAAGGCCCGGCTGATGTTCATCAACTACCCCAACAACCCGACCGGGGCCGTCGTCCCCGAGGGCTTCTTCGAGCTGGTCGTCTCCTTCGCTCGCGAGCACGAGATCCTCGTCGTCCACGACAACGCCTACTCGGAGACGACCTACGACGGCTACGTCGCGCCCAGCTTCCTTGCCACGCCCGGCGCCAAGGAGGTCGGCGTCGAGGTCTTCTCCCTCTCCAAGGGCTACAACATGACCGGCTGGCGCTGCGCCGCGATCCTCGGCAACGCCGAGGCGGTGCAGACATACTGGCGGCTGAAGACCAACGTCGACTCGGGCCTGTTCGAGGCGGTGCAGATGGCCGGAGTCGCCGCCCTGGAGGGGGCGGCGGGACCGCTGGAGCGGATGAACGAGACCTACGTACGCCGCCGCGACCTGGTCGTCTCTGCCCTGGGTGAGATCGGCGTCGAAGTCGCCGCGCCGAAGGGCACGATCTACGTCTGGGCGCCGGTGCCCGAGGGCCACACCTCGACCTCCTTCGCCGAGCTGGTGCTCGAAGAGGCGGCGGTGGTCGTCTCGCCGGGATCGATGTACGGGCCGAGCGGCGAGGGCTTCTTCCGCATCGCCCTCACCACCCCGGACGAGCGAATCACCGAGGCGGTCGAGCGGATGCGGGAGCATTTGGCTTAGTCACACGTTATGCGGCTATCCTCGCCCCATGCGTGCGTGGGGGAGAATCACCACGGCGATGCTCGTCATCGGCGCTCTGGTTGGCTCCGTTGCGACCGCCAATGCGGCTTCGCTCGACGATCCAGATCCGGTTGTCGCGGAATGGCCCAACTGGCCCTACCAGGTCAGTTGCTACGGCCCGCCCTTCGATCCGGTCAGCGTCTTCAGCGGTCCGGCGGATGCCGAGTTTGGATCTGCGCCGGGAGAGCTCGCGCTGGCGGCAGCGATCCAGGACCCAGCGCTTGCCGATGTGGGAATGTCGCGGCACAACTGGCGCCGTGTCTCAGAAAACGAAACCCAGGCAGTGTTCGTAACCGGCGCGCTTTCTTCCCCGTTCGGGCCATGGTGGGCGTTGTTCGAGCGCAATGGGGGCGGATGGAAATGGGGCGGCAGTGGCACCTGCACCCCGGGGACGGTTCTGCATGGCCTCAGCGCCGTCTCCTGGACTCTCGATCCAAATCGGCGCAAGCCGGGAAGGAACACGAGGCGGATCTGGGTCAATTTGGGGTCTGGTCCGTGTGCCAGCGGCATGAGCCAGAATGCCCGCGCCCGCAAACCGATCTTTCGGCAGCTCGGCAGGAGGCTGCTGATGACCATCCTGCTCGAGCCTTTGCCGCCAGGCGCTTACACCTGCCAGGGGATAATCGATCCTCCGCTTGCGGTCAAGCTGTCGAAGCGCTTGGGAAAGCGCCGGCTTTTCGATGGCGGTACCTACCCGCCGGGTGACGTGGTCGAGATCTGGCGCGAACGCGTGGCGTGGCAAGGCGCCACGCGCCGCTGACGAACTCGGCTACTTCACCTCGAATTCGTCGACCATGCCTTTGACGACATGCGGCGGTCCGCCCTGGCGGTCGCTGATGAAGCAGTAGAAGGCGTAGCGCCCGGGCTTCAGGTCGAGTTTGACCGTCTGTCCTTCGCCGCCTTCGATCACAGCGGTGGCCTGAGTGCCCTGCTCGCGCAGTGGCGGCTTGCCCCTTTCGGTTTTGAAGAACTGCTCGGCGTCCTCGGCGGTGCTGTCGCCGATCAGCTCCGAGACCAGCAGGTGATGGGGCTGGACCCCGTCGTTTTCGAAGTCGACCTCGATCGATCCGGAGGGCAGCTCTTCAGCGTCGAACCCGTACTCGAATGCGGTGATGGTGGCGTCCGCCTCCGGCAGCTCGTCGCCGGGCTCCTCGCCGCTCACCTCGATCTTCGCGATCGCGTCCGCATTCGGACGGCCTTCCGTGCTCAGGGCATAGTAGGTGCCAGGCTGCAATATCTGGGTTACCGATCGGCTCTTGCCCGGGCCGAGGCCGCCGATCCCACCCCCGGCGAGGAACCAGCCGGGGAACGGCTGCCCCTGGCTCGCCTTGCCGAGGCCCTCGACGACTTCCTGCGCAGAGTGGTCGCCCGTGACCCGGATCAGCTGCAGGTCGTTGCCGCCCTTCGCTTCGTTCTTCAGCGTGATTTCGGCCGTTCCGCTCTCTGCGCGCGCCGGGCCGGAGACCTTCACCTGCTTGCCCTGTTCGGTGACGGTGTAGGTCAGGGCCTGGGTCTCGTCCTCATCGCCACAGGCGCTGAGAGCGAGCGGGGCGAGTGCGGCAACGCCGATGGCAAGGATCACGCGGCAGCTGTGACTGGCTTTCCGTTTCAAGGCAGAGCTCCTATCTGGGACGGGACGATGGCCGGATCGATACCCGGTGGTATGAGAGGCTAACCCTCGCGCTTGCGCCAGTAGCGGTCAAGCCCGCGCCACTGGTACTGGGGCGGGACGCACTGGATCAGCTCAGCGGCGGTCTCGGCGGTCTCGGCCCGCTCGGCGACGCGCTCGCGGTGGCGCGCCTCGTAATCGTCCTCGGAGAGCTCGCGCGCGAGCTGCGCCTCCTCGCGCAGGCGCTCGCGGACCCTGGCAAGGTGCGGCTCAGGGTCCTCGATCGCGCCGAAATGGGTGAGGGCGAGGCGCTCGGGCTGCCAGCCTTCGACGATGCCGATCGAGCCTTCCCAGGTCTCGATGTCGATATCGGGCGGCGGCGTGGGGGGCACGATCAGATCCGTGCCCGGAATCGAGACCGCGGCGACGTCGCCGACGAACGCCGTGCCGCTCTCCTCGTGCAGGTAGCAGACGTGGTGAGAGGCGTGACCGGGCGTGTAGGCGACCCGCATGCCGTGCACCCGCTCGCCGCCCGCGAGCGGTTTCACGTTGGCCTCCGGCACCGGCACGATCTCCCCCCAGAGCCGCTCCATCTGGTCGCCGTAGAGGCGCTCGGCGCTGGCCAGCAGCTTCGCCGGGTCGATCAGGTGGGGGGCGCCGCGCTCGTGGACGTAGACCTCCAGGTCGGGCCAGCGCCGCACCAGGGCGCCGGTCGCGGCCGCGTGGTCGAGGTGGATGTGGGTCAGCAGCAGTGCTCGCGGGCGCTCGTCTCCCAGTGCCGCCAATAGGGTCGGCAGCGAGGACTCGGGGCCGGGGTCGACCAGCGCCTCGCCGACCTGCCAGCAGCCGATCACGTGCGGGCGGCCGAGGTGCTCGACGTCGATTACGCGCATCGCTTCCAGCGGGCGCTCAGGCCGGCGTCGGCGCGGGAAAGCGGTCGTCGCCCTCGAGGGTCTGCCGCAGGCCCTCGTCGAGGCCGCGCGGGGCGTAGCCAAGCTCGCGGCTGGCCTTCTCGTGGCTGGCCCAGAAGGTGACCCCGTCGGCCGAGGAGATCAGCTCGCGCAGGTTGGGCGGCTGGCCCATCAGCTTGCCGACCAGCGGGCCGATCGGCGTCATCGCCTTCATCAACACCACCGGCATCGCCCGCTTGGGGGCCTTGCGGCCGGTGGCCGCGGCGACGGTCTCGATCGCCTCGCGCATCGTCGTCACCGGTCCGCTGAGCACGTAGGTCTCGCCGACCCTGCCCTTGTCGAGGGCGAGCAGGATGCCCCCGGCGATGTCCTCGACGTGGGTCAGGCAGATGCCGAGCTCCGGGAAGGGCATCAGCACCAGTTTCCCGGCGAAGAATTCCCGCAGGAGATCCGCGACCTGGGAGGTGTCATCGGGGCCGTAGACGCCGCCGGGCTGGACGATCACGCCGGGCAGCCCGTCCTCGATCATCCGCTTGGCGACCCTGTGCGACTCCAGCTTCGTCTCCTCGTAGTAGGAAGTGAACTCCTTGCCGGGGTGCTCGTAGGTCTCGTCGACCACCTGCCTGTGGGTGTTGCCGAAGGCGCCGACCGTGGAGACGTAGACGAGCTTGGCGACGCCCGCTTCGCCGGCCGCTTTGAGCACGTTCTCGGTTCCGGCGACGTTGGCCTCCCACATCGCCGGGTGCTGCTTGGCCGGAATCCCGACCTTGTACATCGCCGCCGCGTGGACGACCGCGTCGCAGCCCTCCATGCCGGTGCGGATTGCCTGGGCGTCGCCGAGGTCGCCGTTGACGAGCTCGCAGCCCAGCGCAGTCAGCTTCGCCGCCTTCTCGGGGTTGCGGACGAGGCAGGCGACGTCGTCGCCGCGCGCGCGCAGCTGGCGGGCAACCTCGCCGCCGATGAATCCCGTCGCTCCCGTCACGAAGACCTTCACAGCGCGTAAGCCTATCCGTGTCCGGCCGGCACCTACAATCAGGTCAAGTGGATCGATCCAGGAACGGGCGCAGCAAGCAGACGCACTACGCCGCCAACGGCGCCGGCGTCTCCAACCGCCGTGCCCGGCAGCGCGCGCTGGCGATCGGCATAAGCGACGGCAGGGAGGAAGGCGACCACCTGGCCGAGCTGAAGGAGCTGCTGCGCACCGCCGGCGTGGCGACGGCGGGCGAGGCGGTCCAGCAACGTGCCGCGCCCGACCCGGACCGCTACGTCGGCCGCGGCAAGCTGGCCGAGCTGAAGCGGCAGATCGCCGCCTGCGATGCCAACCTGGTCGCCTGCGACGACGAGCTCGCCCCCCGCCAGGAGCGCAACCTGGAGGCGGCGCTGGGCGTGCCGGTGATCGACCGCACGGCGGTGATCCTCGACATCTTCGCCGACCACGCGCACTCGGCCGAGGGCAAGCTCCAGGTCGAGCTCGCCCAGCTCGAATACAACATGGCGCGCATGCGCGGGCTCTGGACGCACCTCGAGCGCCTCGGCGCCGGCCGTATGGACGGCGGCATCGGCACCAGGGGCCCGGGGGAGAGCCAGATCGAGACCGACCGCCGCCTCGCCCGCAACCGGATCGCGGCGCTGCGGCAGCGCTTGGTCAGGCTCGAGCGCAACCGCGGCGTGATGCGAGCGCGGCGCCAGCGCTCCTCGCTGCCGCGAGTCGCCCTCGCCGGCTACACCAACGCCGGCAAGTCGACCCTGCTCAACGCGCTCACCGGCAGCGAGGAGGTGGGCGTGGGGGACAGGCTCTTCCACACCCTCGACCCGACCACGCGCAGCGTGCCGCTCTCCGGCCGCGACTTCCTCTTCACCGACACCGTCGGCTTCATCGAGAAGCTGCCCCACCAGCTGGTCGAGGCGTTCAAGGCGACGCTGGAGGAGACCGTCCTCGCCGACCTGATCCTGCAGGTGGTCGACGCGGCGGCGCCTGAGGAGCGGCGGCTGGCCGACCTGGCGGCGGTGGACGCGGTGCTGGAGGAGATCGGCGGCGGCGACAAGCCGCGCCTGCTGGTGCTCAACAAGGCCGATCTGCTTGGCGAGGACGAGCGTGGCGAGGCGCTGCTGCGACACCCGGGCGCCGTGCTGGTCTCCGCCCTGACGGGCGAGGGGATCGAGGCCCTGCGGGCACGGGTCGAGGAGGCCTTCGAGGACACCCTGGCCGAGGTCGAGCTGCTCGTCCCCTACAGCGAGGGCGCGCGGCTGCACGAGCTGCACGAGATCGCGGGCGAGCTGGAGAGGACCGAGCGCGAGGACGGCGTGCTCGTGCACGCGCGGGTTCCGTGTGCCGAGCTGCACCGGTTCGACGACCTGCGCACTGCTGACGCTGCCTGAAGTAGGAGCGCTGTAGGGTGCGCGCGGTGGAGCTGCGGGTTGCCAAGCTGCAGGACGAGGCCACGGTGCCGACGCGGGCGCACGATGGGGATGCTGGGCTTGATTTATATGCCTGCGAGGCGGCTCATCTGGGACCGGGGGAGAGGTGGAGCGTTGGGACCGGGGTGGCCGTGGAGATACCCGAGGGGCATGCCGGGTTGGTCCTGCCGCGGTCGGGGCTGGCACGGGATCATGGGATTGCGCTGGTAAACGCTCCGGGGCTGATCGACTCGGGCTATCGGGGGGAATTGCGGGTGCTGCTGCTCAACACCGATCCGGCCGAGACCTTCCGGATCGAGCCCGGGGAGCGGATCGCGCAGCTATTGATCGCGCCGATAGCGCTTGCCGAGCCGGTCGAGGTCGAGTCGCTCAGCGAGTCCGCGCGTGGCGACGGTGGCTTCGGCTCCAGCGGCCGCTGAGGCGCCGGATCGCGAAGCGGAACAGGGCGGCGGTGGGGTCGCGGTTGCCGGCCTCATCGATGGCGAAGACGCGGAGAGCGTGGCGCCCAAGGGGCACTCGGTAGGCGCGGGGCGAGGCGCAGGGTCCGAAGCGCTTGCGGTCGAGCTTGCAGCGGAAGCGTGCGCCCGCCTCGTTCGAGGCGAAGACGAAGACGACCCGGCGGAGCCGTGCCGCGGTGAAGATCAGCTTGGCAGGGCGGTGGAGGATTCGAGTGCGGGGAGAGGTGCGATCGCCAGGCGGAGGTGGGGGAGGCTGGACCGTCGGTGGCGCGACAGACGATCCGCTTAGCGGTGGGTTGGGGTCGGGCGGCGTATCCGGCGGGCGGAAGCTGTTCGGGTCGCGCTCGTCGATCGACTCGCAGCCGATCGGCGCGGCGTCGGGGCCGTTCTCGGGGTGGTCGATCTGAGCCGTGTCGAAGCCGTCGCCGCAATCGATCGTCGGATCGGGATCGTCGCCGGGCGTGCCCGAGTTGGCGAGTATCGAGTCATCGCCGGCGGCGGCGAAATAGGAATCCGGCCCCGGCCTGCCGAGTAGCTGGTTGGAGCCCGCATCGCCGATCATGACGTCGCCCAGGCTCGTCCCCTCGGTGTCCTCGATCGCTTCCAGGGTCGTCAGCAACGAGGCGCTCGCGCATTGTGGTTGCCCTCCGGATCCGACCAGCCCGGCCCGCTGCGCGCCCATGTCGATCGCGACTGCCGCGTTGAAGTTCGCCCAGTTGGCGTTGTCGCGATCGGGCCCGCCGTCGAGCTGGTCGCCGTCGCAGACCGCGTCGGAGACGAAGAGATCCTCGCCGGACCCAGCGTGGAGGTCGTCGGCGCCCTTCGTTGTTGGGCACGGCGTCGTCCCGTCCCGCGGCATCGACCCTGTCCGTCGCCGGCCCCGTCGACCAGGGCGTCTTCGGTCGGGCCGCCGGTCAGGATGTCGTTGCCATCGCCGCCCAGCAGGATGACCGAGGTCGCTTCGGTCGGAGGCGAGCCGAACCCGGAGACGGTAAGCGTGTCGTTCCCGGCGAGGCCGGCGAGAACGATCGAGTCGGGAGCCGTGGCAGCCCCGCAGACGACTTTGCCGTCGGCAGGAGCGCCGCAACCGCCGGCCGCCGCGGGGCTGGTGTCGAAGCTTCCCTCCGAGCCGGCGCCGAGGGTGAACGTGACGGCGCCGGCTGCGTAGCTCGCGGTGACCTCGTCGTCTTCGTCGCTGCCGGTCAGGTAGAGGGCCGGGGCCTGTCCGGACTGCGGCGCCATCAGGCCGACGGCGATCGCACCGGGGTCGCGTAGGTCGACTTCCTCCTCGCTCGTCTCGCATTCCGAGGTGGTCGCCGCATCGCAGCTGTCGCCGTCGGCGCCGCCGAAGGCGACGTCGGCGCCCCCTTCGCCGAGGATGACGTCGGCCCCGCCGCCGCCGTAGAAGGTCTGACCGTCGTCGGTGCCGACGATGAAGTCGGGGAACGCCGTGCCGATCACGATCTCGAAGCTCGCTCCTTCGACGTCTTCGTCGACCCCGCCGCCGGCAGGCGCCAGTCCGTTGTCGCCCATGCCCGTGCCGAGGTTGACGTAGGCGCCGCGACCGTCCCGGCTGGTGGGAAAGCCGTCGAAATCGGCCACGCCGGGCCGGTCGAAGAAGCCCGGCGTCGCCCCGGTCGCGTAGCTGAGCGTGTCGACCCCGCCACCGGTGTTCTGGATGTCGTCGATGGTCGCGTCGCCGCGGACGAAGTCGTTCCCCGCTTCGCCGTCGAGAGCGGAGTCGGCGCCGAAGCCGCCCGAGAGCCGGTCATCGCCGCCGCCCCCGCGAAGCTGGTCGTCGCCGATCCCGCCGTAGAGGCGGTCGTTCCCCTCGCCGCCGTTGAGCCTGTCGTTCCCCCGCTGGCCATAGAGGGTGTCGTTGCCGCCTTCGCCGTTGACCGTGGTGACGCCACGTGGCGCGCGGATCGTGTCGTCGCAGGGGGTGCCGACGATGGTGTCGCCGACGGTCTGCGGGCCTTCGGCGCAGGTGGGAACGGCGGTCGCCGACGGTGCCGCCACGGCGAGCACGAGCCCCGCGAGCAGCGCCAGGCGAGCGAAGGAGAGCTTTCGACGGGACGGCATCAGTACTTCCTACCCGAACCGCCGCCGGCCCACTCAGTTGCGCAGGGCGACCTCGCGGGCGCAGCGCTGTGCGGCTAGCTCCAGCTCGTCCTCGAGCGGCGCGAGTTGTGGTGGCGGTGCCGTAGCGACGCTCCAGGGCGAGGGCGATCAGGTGGTCGGCGAGCCAGGCGTTCTTGGGCAGCAGCGGGCCGTGCAGGTAGGTGCCGATCAGGTTGTCGCGGCGGACGCCCTCGAGGCCGTCCTTGCCGTTGTTGCCGAAGCCCTTCAGCACGCGTCCGAGGGCGGTGGCGTCGTCGCCGAGGTAGGTGCGGCCACCGTGGTTCTCGAAGCCGGCGATCGTTTGCGGCCCATCGCCGAGGTCGGCCTCGATCGCGACGTTGCCGATCAGCCGCTCGCCGGGCTCGCGCACCGTCTCGAGGTCGGCGAGCCCGAGTCCGGGCAGGCGCTCCTCGCCGAGCTGGTAGCTGTGGCCGAGCAGCTGGTAGCCACCGCAGACGGCGAGCATGACGGCGCCGTCGTCGACGGCGGCGCCGAGCGCCTCGCGCTTGCTGGCGACCATGTCGGCGGCGACGGCGCGCTGGTCGCGATCCTGGCCGCCGCCGAGGTAGAGCAGGTCGTGGGCGCCGGGGTCGAGGCCCTCGCCGGGGCCGGCGGCGGCGTAGGAGAAGCCGATCCCCCGCCACTCGCAGCGCCGCTGCAGGAAGAGGATGTTGCCGCGATCGGCGTAGATGTTCATCTGCTCCGGATAGAGGGCGAGGACGCGGAGCTCCATCAGGCCTCCCTCGCCAGCAGGACGACGGTCGAGCCGACGTGGTCGTCGGTGGGGGGGATGGCCCGGCGACCGGCGGGCCGCAGCCCGGCCGATCGCGCCTCGGTCTCCAGGGTCGTGGCATCCAGCGCCTGCAACACCACGTCGTCCAGCTCGTCGGTGATCTCTCCGCTGGGCGAGACGACCTGCCGCAGTCGCCTGATCCGGATGGCTCGGCCGTCGGCCACCGTCTCGATCGGCAGGCTCGAGTAGACCCAGCCGTCGAGTTCGCGCGTGTCCGGAAGCGGGGGTGCCGCGTCGAGGGGCTCAGGCATCTCCTCGACGATGGCAAACGCGGCAAGGCCGCCCGCGGCGAGGTGCGCAGCGACCGAGCGCAGGCAGCACAAGCGCTGCGCGGCGTCGTCGAAGAGCTGCAGGAGCTGCATCGGCGCCAGGATGAGACCGAACTCGGTGCCGAGGTCGAAGTCCCGAGCATCGCCCAGCACGGCGTCGGCGGGCAGGTCCACGGCCCGCTCGCGGAAGGCGGTGACCAGCGCCGGGTCGATGTCGACTCCCGTTACCGCGTGGCCGCGGCGGGCGAGGTGGATGGCAACGCGGCCGCTGCCGCAGCCGAGATCCAGGACCGGCCCCTCTGCCAGCTCCTCCCAAATCGCCAGGTCGGCCTCATAGCCGCCGCACTCGGCTTCGTGCCAGATGACATCCGTGTCCTGGACCCCAGCGTGCCGTGTGTCCTTCATCGCCAGAACTCCTGGGTCAGGCCGCGTCCGGACAGCACTTTGTGCAGCTCGAGCAGCGCGGTGTAGGTCGGCAGCGCGAAGAGGTGCTCGGGGGCGGCGGACACGGCTCGGTCGAGCGAGGCCTCGATCGCCGGCTCGACCGCGATCGACTCCTGCGGCCAGCCCGCGTACTTGAGCCGCAGCGCCATCTCCGGTGCCCGCGTGCCAGCGCAGGTGACGCGCCGCACGGTGCCCGCCAGCAGCTCGAAGTCGGCGTCCCAGATCCAGGAGACGTCGCGCCCGTCGGCGATGCGGTCGTTGAGCCCGATCCAGAGGTCGAGCCCGTCGTCCGCCGCCTCCAGCTTCAGCGTGCGCAGGACCTCGTTGGTGCCGGCCGGGTTCTTGATCAGCAGGATCGAGACCCGCTTGTCGTCGACGGCGATCGTCTCGACGCGGCCGAAGGCGCCGCGCATCTCGGCCAGCGCGGGCGCGATCTGCGTCGGCGCGAGGCCCAGCTCCAGCGCGGCGGCGATCGCCGCCAGGGCGTTGTAGACGTTGTAGAGGCCGGGGAGGGGCAGCTCGACCTCGAGCTCGCCGGCGGGGGTGCGCAGCGCCAGCGATGCAGCCGCGCATGCCGTGCAGCTCGATCCGGGTCGCCGCGACGTCGGGCTGCGGCCGGCCGGCGCCGCAGCTGGGGCACGAGTAGTGGCCGAGGTGGCCGACGAAGGCGCGCGCGTACTCGTAGGGGTGGCCGCAGCGGCGGCAGTGCTTGGCGTCGAAGGCGTGCTGCAGCTCGGGCAGCGCCTGCGCCTCGTCCTCGATGCCGAAGTAGACGACACCGTCGCGCCGCCGCCCATCGTCGTCGCGGCCCAGATCGGCGACCAGCGGGTCGTCGGCGTTGAGCACGAACCCGGTCCGGCCCGCCCGCTCACCCACGGTCTTCGCCCACTCGGCGGCGAGCGCCTCGGTCTCGCCGTAGCGGTCGAGCTGGTCGCGGAAGAGGTTGCCGAGGACCACCAGCGAGGGGTTCAGCTGCGCCGCCACCTGCGGCAGCCAGGCCTCGTCGACCTCGAACAGACCCTCGTCGCCGCGCTGCTCGAGCAGCGCCGTGGCGATCCCCCAGGTCATGTTCGAGCCGGCCCTGTTATGGACGGGCCTGCGACCGCCGGCGGCGAGCAGCGCCGCCAACATGCCCGCGGTCGTCGTCTTGCCGTTGGTCGCGCTGACCAGGGTGACCCCGCGGTCGAGCCCCGCGCCAAGCCGCGCGATCGCCCGGCGGTCGAGGCGCAGCAGCAGGCGGCCCGGCAGGGTCGTGCCCCCACCCCTGCCGCTGGCGCGACTGGCGGCGCCGACCGAGCGCGCGGCAAGCCGCTTCGCCGCGAACAGGGCTCCGCCGCTGTTGTCGCTCACTCCCCGGCCCGGGGCGGGACGATCACGCTCAGCGCCTGGGGCAACACGCGCAGCTTGGCCGGCAGGTCGGTCAGGTGCTCGCCGTCGGCGTAGACCGGGAAGGGCCGGCTGGCGCTCAGCTCGAGCCGAGAGGCGCGGAACACGCGCACCTCGTCCTTCTCGACGTGGGTGCCCTTGAACACCTTGGGCAGGTTACCCAGGAAGCGCAGCTTCCCCACCTCGCCGACCGTGACCACGTCGAACTCCCCGTCGGCCAGGTCGGCGTCGGGGGCGATGAACATGCCGCCGCCGAAGGCCTTGCTGTTGGCGACCGAGACCGAGTAGCCGGTGAAGCGTTCGCGCTCCTCACCGACGCGGAGGGTGAAGCGGGCCGGCTTCCAGCCGAGCAGGGTGCGCACACCCGAGTAGGCGTAGACGAGGTTGCCGCGCAGCCACTTCGTCTCGTTGGCGAGCCGGTTCGCTTCGGAGTCGAAGCCGACGCTGGCGATACCGAGGAAGCGCTTGCCGTTGACCTCGCCGACATCGATCCGCCGCGTCTCGCCGGCGGCGAGCATCGCCACTACGGCCTCGGGCTCGGCGGGGATGCCGAGCACCCGGGCGAGGTCATTGCCGCGCCCGCCGGGGACGATCCCCAGCGGCGTCTCCGAGCCGGCGAGCGCGCCCCCGACCGCGCCGATCAGGCCGTCGCCGCTGACCACGACCGGGACCTCGCCTGCCTCGGCGGCGCGCAGGGCGCGCTCGACCCCGTCCTCGAGCCCGCGCGTGCGCTCCACCCTGAAGGGGAGCCTGCGGGCGTCCAGCTCCTGCTCCAGCTTGGGCAGCAGCTTCAGCGTGCGCCCGTGCGCCGAGGACGGATTGACCAGGAGCACCAGCGGCATCGCTTCGACTTGCATCGCGAGCGGCAGCCTAGATGACCGTTTCCCGGTCGGGCGCCGCGTCGCGAGGGTGCAGGCGCATGACCTGGAACCGTTCCCCCTCCACCTCGCCGTCCGCGACCGGCTCGAAGCCCCGCCCGCGCAGACGCCAGTCCTGCCAGCGCCAGCGACCAACCAGGATCAGATGGCCGTCGGGCCGCAGCACCCGCACGATCTCGCCGGGGTGAAGCCGCCCGCTCGTCAGCACGATCAGGTCGAAGAAGCCGTTCGGATAGGGCAGGGAGCTTGGCCGGCCGCGCTTGAAGGCGACCCGACCCTCGGGGTCGAGTCCGACGCGAGACACCGCCCCCCGGATCGCCTCGGCGGAGGAGTCGACCCCGCGCACCCGGGCAGACGGGTACTCCCGCGCCAGGAAGAGCACGCCGTCGCCGCGGCCGCATTCGATCTCGAGCACGCGCTCTGGTCGAGAGGGCACGTGCAGGACGCCGGCCGCGAGCGCGATGAGTGATGGCGAGGGCATCGGCCGATCATCTAGGATTTCGCGCCGGTGGAGGGATCGGAGGATCGAACCAAGTGGATCGCGCTGGGGGCGTTCGCGTTGATTGCGGCCGCCGTCGTCGCGGTGATCCTGATCTCGCGTGGCGGTGAGGACGACTCGACCGCGGCCGCGGGCAACTCGGCCTGTGAGCAGGTCGAAGCGCCGCAGCCGAAGAGCGTCAGCTTCAAGGCGCCGAAGCAGACCGTGAAGAAGGGGGAGACCCTGACCGCGGTGGTCGAAACCAGCTGCGGCAGCTTCGAGATGGAACTCGACTCCCAGCGCGCGCCGAAGACCGTCAACTCCTTTGCCTTTCTCTCCGAAGAAGGCTTCTACGACGGCCTGACCTTCCACCGCGTCGCGCCTGGCTTCGTCATCCAGGGGGGCGACCCGCTCGGCACCGGCACCGGCGGTCCCGGTTACAGCGTCGACGAGCAGCCGCCCTCCAACCTTGCCTACACCAAGGGCGTCGTCGCGATGGCGAAGAGCTCGGCCGAGCCACCCGGTCGCTCGGGCAGTCAGTTCTTCGTCGTGCTGAACGCCGACGCCGGCCTGCCGCCCGAATACGCCCTGGTCGGCAGGGTCGACAAGGGCTTCGATGTGGTCGAACGGATCGGCAAGCTCGGCACGCCGGAAGAAACGCCGAAACAGACCGTTCTGATCGAAAAGATCTCGATCGAAAAGGGCTGAGGTCAGGCGCCCGCGAAGAACTCGCGGGCGTGCTCGGCGACCAGCTCCGGCCGCTCGTCGGCGATGAAGTGGCCGCAGTCGGGGACCAGCTCCACCTCCATGTCGTCGGCGTGGGACTCATAGCCGGCGAGCAACTCAGGGCGAAGCACGGGGTCGTCGGTGCCGAACACGAGCCTGGTGGGGACGGTCAGGCGGGAGTCGGCATAGCGCCCGCGCAGGAGCGGCCATATCTCCCGCATCTGGAAGACGCGGTACATCTGCACGGCGGCCCGGGCCCGAGCCGGTTCGGCCAGATTGTCGGTGAAGATGTGCAGGGTCTTCTCGTCCCAGACGTCGCGTACGGTCGCGGCGGAGAAGAAGGTCCGCGGAAGGAGGCTGCGACGACGGTGTAGCTGGTAGCCGAGCAGCGGCGTCATGATCACGAGCTGGTAGGTGAAGCGCCACCCGTAGGGCAGCATCGCTCGCACGCCGCCCAGCCATGGGTGGAGGATGTTGAGCGCGAGGTAGCGCTCGAAGCGCTGTGGCGCCTTGAGACAGAGCAGGAAGCCGATCCAGCCGCCCCAGTCGTGACCGACCAGCTTCACTCGCTCGATCCCGAGCGCGTCAAGGACGGCGAGCACGTCGTCGGCCAGGTTCTCCTTCTCGTAGCCGCGGCGGGGGCGCGTCGGACCAGCCGAAGCCGCGCAGGTCGAGGGCGAGGACGCGGTGGCGGTCGGCCAGGGCGGGCAGCAGGTGACGCCACTCGTACCAGTGCTGCGGCCAGCCGTGCAGACAGAGGACGACGTCCTCTCCGGAGCCCGCTTCGGCGACGTGGAAATCGAGCCCGCGGGCGCTCACCCAGCGATGAGCTGACTCCGTCGACGTGAGGCGGCTCGGCCATCGTGCGCAAATCTAGCGATGCCGCTGGGCAGCGCTGCACTAATCTGCGGCCATGGCGAAGGTCGACGTTGGCGACGTGGCACCGGACTTCGAGCTGCCGGGAACCGGCGGCAAGACGTACAAGCTCTCCGATCTGCGCGGCAGGAACGTCGTCCTCGCCTTCTACCCGGGCGACGCGACCCGCGTCTGCACCGCGCAGTTCTGCTCCTACCGCGACAACGCCGACCGGCTCGATCAGCTCGACGCCGAGGTGCTGGGCATCTCGCCGCAGTCGGTCGACTCGCACGAACGCTGGGCGCAGGAGAAGAGCCTCAATGTGCCGCTGCTCGCCGACGAGGACCTGGGGGTGAGCAAGGCCTACGGCGTGACCGGCTGGGTTGGCCCGTTCGGCAAGCTCGCGGGGCTGGGCGAGTCGACGCCCGGCGGCCGCTACGTCATGCGCTCGATCTTCGTCATCGACGCCGAGGGGATCGTTCGCTACAAGCACGTCTCGCGGACGAGCTCGTCCTTCCAGACGGTCGGCGATCTCGAGCAGGCCGTCGCCGCGCTGGCTTGATGCCGGCCGAGCCGCGGCCGTTCCTCGTCGGCGAGCGTCCGCGAATCCGCGGCGAGGTCGCGGGGGAGGGCCCGCCGATCGTCCTCTGTCATGGGCTCACCGCGACGCGCCGCTCCGTTGTGCACGGCTCGCGAGCGCTGGAGCGTGCCGGCCACGTGCTCGTCTCCTACGACGCGCGTGGTCACGGCGAGTCCGACCCCGCCCCGGAGGACCGGGGTTATGGATACCCGGAGCTGGTTGGCGATCTGGAGGCGGTGGTGGCGACGACGGTGGGGGAGGAGCGCTTCGTCCTCGCCGGCCACTCGATGGGCGCGCACACCGCGGTCGCCTATGCGCTGCGGCACCCCGAGCGCCTCGGGGGCCTCGTCCTCATCGGGCCCACGTACGCAAGCGATGCCTCGGCCGAGTCGCTCGCCTACTGGGATGGGCTTGCTGCGGCCCTGGGGGAGGGTGGGGTCGACGGCTTCGTCGAATACATCGACCGCAACCTGGAGACCGACCCGGCCTGGCGCGATTCGGTCCTGCGCTTTACCCGCGAGCGGATGCTGCGGCACCGCCACCCACAGGCACTCGTCGAGGCGCTGCGCGAGGTGCCGCGTTCGCGGCCCTTCGAGTCGATGGCGCAGCTGGAGTCGCTGCAGGTGCCGGCGCTCATCGTCGCCAGCCACGACGCGACCGATCCCGGCCACCCCCGTCACATCGCCGAGGCCTACGCGGAGCGGCTGCCACGGGCGCGGCTGACCGGCGAGGCCGAGGGCGATTCGCCGCTGGCCTGGCAGGGCGGCCGGCTCTCACGCGAGATCGCTGCCTTCTGCACCGGGCTCGGCGACCCGCAAGAATGATTGGGCATGTCTGAAGAGCGGGGAACACCTGACGAGGGTCACGCGATTCACTACTCGGCGGTCCGGCCGGGCACGCCGCTGTACAGCTCCGACGGGATCGAGGTCGGGCGCGTCCGCGCCATCCTCGACAACCACCGCGAGCACATCTTTGACGGCCTCGTGTTCGAGGACGCCGACGGCGAGCTGCGCTTCGCCGACGCGCCTGAGGTCGCTCGCACGGCCGAGCGCGCGGTGACTCTGGCCATTGACGCCAAGGCGGCGCACCGCCTCGGCCCGCCCGAGAAAGGGCATCCAAAGTTCGTCCCCAACCTGCGGGCGGGCCGCTTGGGTCGCCTCTTCGGCGGGGGTTGGCGGCGGCACTGACGGGATCCGGCTCGCTTAGCCTGGGCCAAGGCGGAACCCATAGTCTCCGCGCCATGTCGGCGCCGGCAGAGGGGACGCTGCGGATGATCGCGACCTTCGTCGCGGCCTTTGGCATCGGCGTCGCCACCTACATCGCGATCGAGGCCGCAGGGGGCGACGCGCCGGTCTGCATTGCCGGCTCGAGCGGCTGTGCGACGGTCGCCAAGAGCTCCTACTCGCATCTGTTCGGCGTCAACATCGCCGTCTTCGGCATCGTCGGCTACGCGCTGCTGCTGGCTGTGTCGCTGCTGCGCGGCGATGGCGCGAGGATGACCGGCTTCGGGCTCTCCCTGATCGGCTTTGGCTACAGCGTCTTCCTCACCTACCTGGAGCTGTTCAAGATCGAGGCGATCTGCCAGTGGTGCGTGGCCAGCGCCGTGCTGATGACGATCCTCTTCGGCTTGAGCGCGTTGCGCATGGTCGCCTACGTCGGCAGGCCTGCATGAGTGACAAGGGTTCCGGAGACGAGCGCCGCAAACGCCTCCTTCAGATTGCCAGCGCGGCGGTCTTCCTGGCGATCGTCGCCGTCGCGGTTCTGATCGTCATAAACCAGAGCCAGAGCGAGGGCGGCGATACGAGTCTCGAGGACGCCGGCCTGGTCAACCGCGAGCTGCGGGGGATTCCGCAGAGCGGGATGACGCTGGGCGATCCAGGGGCCAAGGTGACCCTGGTCGAGTACGGCGACCTGCAGTGTCCTGTCTGCAAAGCCTTCGCCGAAGAGATCGTCCCGGATGTCATCGACGCCAAGGTGCGCAGCGGCGAGGCCAAGCTCGAGTTCCGCAACTACACGATCATCAGCCAGGAATCCGTGCCCGCCGGCGCGGCCGCAATCGCGGCTGGCCAACAGGGCCGCGGCTGGAACTTCGTCGAGCTCTTCTACCGCAACCAGGGCCTCGAGGCCTCCGGCTATATAACCGACGAGTTCCTCACCGAGGTCGCCCGAGGCTCCGGTGTCTCTGACATCGCCCGCTGGAACCGGGACCGCAGGAGCCAGGCCGTGCTCGACCGGGTGGCGAGCACGAGCGAAGAAGCGCAACAGCTGGGGCTCACCGGAACGCCGTCCTTCACGATCGCCGGCCCGAGTGCAGAGGGCGTGGAAGTCCTGGGCACGCCGGGCTCAGCCGGCCAGCTGGAGGAAGCGATCGAAGCAGCCGGCTAGCTTCTCACGGCTGAGTTGACATAACCACCATTATCGTGCGTTGACCAGGGCGGCGCTGCCGTATACGAGGGGCATCATGAACATCGGTGCGCGCGGCATATGCCCCCGTTTGAAGCTCTCGACCTCGAAGGGCGAGGATTCGATCGTGGCGAGGCTGTCGCGGTTGCAGTGGCAGCCGTCCGCGATGAAGCGCCACGGCTTTTCGAGGCGATCCTGGCGCTGGGCGAAGTACGGATCCTCGGAGCGAACGTGCTCGAGGAAGAGCAGCTTCCCTCCGGGCTTCACCACCCGGGCGACCTCGGCGAGAGCCTGTGCTGGATCCGGCGTCGTGCAGAGGACCATCGTGCAATAAAGACCTTTATAGATTGAGCGAAGCACGTCCCCAGGCCAGCGGCCTCGTGATCGGCGGCGACTTGGGCAGCTCACCGCGCTCCACTGAGTCGAGAGTCAGCGGCGACACTTCGATCGTGGCCACGGTGTCGCGGTTGCAGTGGCAGCCGTCGGCGAAGAAGCGCCAGGGAGTCTCGAGGCGGTCCTGCCAGCGGGCGACGCCGGGGTCCTGGGCACGTACGTGCTCGACGAAGAGCAATTGGCCGCCGGGCTTCAAGATCCGCGCCGCCTCCGTCAACGCCGCGGCGGGATCAGGCACCGTGCAGAGGACCAGGGTGAAGACGGCGGTGTCGAAGCTCGCGTCCTCGAAGGGCAGCGCTTCGGCACCCGCCTCGACCAGCTCGATGCTCGATCCCGCCTCAGCGAGCTTGTGGCGCAGGCGCTTGTTCATGTGGGGATCGGGCTCGGCCATGACCACCTGGCCCAGGTCCTCCGGGAAGAGGCCCAGGTTGGCGCCGGTCCCCGCGCCGATGTCGATCGTGCGCCCCCGGGCGCCGCTCAGAACGTCGCGCCTCCGCTCGCGCAGTCCCGCCTCCTCCGTCCCCTTCAGCAGCGGGTCGTAAATGGCCGAGAAAACCCGCCCCCAGGTTGCGTCGTAGATCCGCCCCATTGCCTTAGTGAAGCATTTGGGGGTCTATAGGCCCCCAAATGCTGCGATCGACGGTCAGGCAGCGTCTCGGTGCGCGGCCGGCTCTGCCTCGGCCGCCGCGTCGAGGCTGGGCTCGCTGTGGGCGACGCGGTCCTCGTAGGCGTGGCGGGCGCCGTGGTCGACTTCGGTCATCAGTTTGTCGACCTTCATCAAGCGGCCCAAGCCCTCGCGCCAGGGGCGCGGCATCAGGGCGACGATCTTGAAGAGGACACCGTTCTGGCGCGGCACCCAGACGTCGAAGCGCGGCACTTCGAGCGCGTCGACGATCTCGTCGGCGACGTCCGAGGCCTCGACCGCCTTGATCATCTTCTGGCCGACGCCGGAGGTGAGCTCGGTGTTGACCACGGTCGGCATTACGCAGGCGATCTCGATGTCGGTGTCGCGCAGCTCCGCCCGCACCGCCTCGCTGATGCCGACCACGGCGTGCTTGGTCCCCGAGTAGGTGGCGATCCCGGGGAAGCCGCCTTTGCCCGCCTGCGAGGCGAGGTTGACGATCTGGCCGGAATTGCGCGGCCGCATCCGCTCGATCGCCAGCTGCATGCCGGTGATCACGCCGAAGACGTTGATGTCGAGCTGGCGCCGGATCGAGTCGACCGACTCCTCGGCGAACGGGGTCACCGGCATGATCCCGGCGTTATTGACGATGACGTCGAGCGGGCCGAGCTGGCGCTCGGCCTCGTCGAGGAAAGCGGCGAAGGAGTCGCGCTCGGTGACGTCAAGCGCGACGGCGATCGTGCCGCCGCCCAGCTCCGCCGCGGTCTGCTCGGCCAGGTCTAGGTCGAGGTCGCCGATCGCCACCCGGCAGCCCTTGCGGACCAGCGCCGTTGCGGTCGCCTTGCCGATCCCCCGGGCTCCGCCGGTGATCGCCACCACCTTGCCGCTGAGTGAGCGTCGCTCCTTCGCCATCGTGCCCTCCTCTCCGGCGACTCCTAGGCCGCCGGCTTGTAGACGGTGACCACGGCGGCGCCGCCGAGGCCGATGTTGTGCTGGAGGGCGGTCTTCGCACCCTCCACCTGTCGCTTGTCCGCTTCCCCGCGCAGCTGCCAGGTCAGCTCCGAGCACTGCGCCAGCCCGGTCGCGCCCAGCGGGTGGCCCTTGGAGATCAGCCCGCCGGAGGGGTTGACGACGACCTTGCCGCCGTAGGTGGTCGCTTCCTCGTCGACCAGCTTGTGCCCCTCCCCCTCCGCGGCGAATCCGAGCGCTTCGTAGGTGATGAGCTCGTTGGCGCTGAAGCAGTCGTGCAGCTCGCAGACGTCGACCTCGGCGGCCTCGACGCCGGCTTCCGCGTAGGCCTCCTCGGCCGCCTGCTTCGACATGTCCGAGCCGACGATCTTCATGCAGTCGGTCTGCTCGGCGAAGGTCGAGCTGAGGTCGGTGACCATCGACTGGCCGACGATCTCGATCGCCTGGCCGCCGAGGTCGTGCTCTTCGACGTAGCGCTCAGAGGCGACGATCGCGCAGGCCGAGCCGTCTGAGGTGGGCGAGCACTGCAGCTTGGTCAGTGGGTCGTGGATCATCTTCGCCGCCTTGATGTCCTCGATCGTGTACTCGTCCTGGAACTGGGCGTAGGGGTTGTTGACCGAGTGCTTGTGGTTCTTCCAACCGATCCAGGCGTAGTGGTCGGGGTTCGAGCCGTATTTGTCCATGTGGTCACGACCGGCGTTGCCGAACATCTGCGGCGCCGGTGGCGACTGCTCGGGGTCGCGGATCTCGAACATGCGCATCGCGTGCTTGTCGAGCGCGTTGGTGCGGTCGGTGTACTTGACGCCGAGCGAGCCCTTCTCCATTTTCTCGAAGCCGACCGCCATCGCGCACTCCGCCAGGCCGCCCTTGACGGCCTGGCGAGCGAGGAACAACGCCGAGGAGCCGGTCGAGCAGTTGTTGTTGACGTTGACCACCGGGATCCCGGTGAGGCCGAGCTGGTAGAGCGCCCGCTGGCCGTAGGTGGAGTCGCCGTAGCAGTAGCCGGCGAAGGCCTGCTCGATGTCCTCGTAGGGGATGCCGGCGTCGGCGAGAGCCTTCTCCCCTGCCTCCTTGGCCCAGTCGGGGTAGTCGCCCTCCTTGGTGCCGGGCTTCTCGAACTTGGTCATTCCGACCCCGATCACGAACGTGCGGTTGCTCAAAGTCTGCTCCTGTTGTCGCGCCGCGGCCGCGCGGCGTTTGGCTGGCTGGCCAAGAAATCTACCGGGCCGCGACCGATGGCGCCACCGATGTCCCTCGCCGGCCCGGTTCGACGCGATGCAGTCCAAGTACCCTGGTGGGGCAGTGATCCTCGCCGAGATCAGCACCGACCCTGCCGCCGGGGTGGGCATCTTCGCCGCGCTTGCCGCGGGCGTCGTCTCCTTCCTCTCCCCCTGCGTGCTGCCGCTGGTCCCCGGTTACCTCTCGGCGGTCAGCGGCGTCTCCGCGGCCGAGCTCGACAGCGCCGGCTGGCGCCGTGTGCTGGGGCCGAGCCTGCTCTTCGTCGCCAGCTTCTCGGCGATCTTCATTGCCCTCGGCCTGACCGCCACCGGCCTCGGCGCGACCCTCCAGGACCACAAGCAGCTGCTGACCAAGGTCTCGGCGGCGCTGATCGTCGCCATGGGCGTCTTCTTCGTCGCCTCCCTCTTCGTCGTTCGCCTCAACCGCGAGTGGCACGTCGACGCGCTGCTCGACCGTGCCGGCAAGGGCGGGCCGATAGTCGCCGGCGCCGCCTTCGCGATCGCCTGGACGCCCTGCATCGGCCCAACCCTGGGCGCGATCCTCTCCGCCGCCTCGCTCACAGGATCAGCCGGCCGCGGCGCCCTCCTCCTCGCCGTCTACTCGGCCGGCCTGGCGATCCCCTTCCTGCTCACCGCGGTCGCCTTCTCCCGCATGACCACCGCCTTCGCCGTCGTCAAGCGCCACTACCAGGCGATAGTCGCCACCGGCGGCGTGATCCTGATCGCGATGGGCGTTCTGATCTGGACCGGTGAGCTGACCCAGCTCAACATCGAGGCCGAACGCCTGCTGAGCGAACTCGGCCTAGATTTCTTGAACGCCGTCTGACCTAAGGCTTGACGCCCTTGGCCACTTCTTGTTTGAGGTCGTCTTTTTTCTTTTCGACCGACGTGATCATGTCGTGCAGCGGCTTGGTCCCGCCGGTGATGATCAAAGCCGTGACGAAGATGTCGAGGCCGCGGAGCGCTCTGTCGCCGTCATCGGCGAACACCCACGTTTTTGTGCCTTCCACCATCTTTTCCATGCCGATTTCAATGCCCATCGTCTCGAGGAAGTAGAGGCCAAAGCACGAGCTGATGGCGATGCCGACGAGGAGGGCAATGCCATAGGCGACGAGGGTGCGGTCCGCGTTGGACTTCGGTGTGTCCGCGCCGGTGAAGGGCGGCAGGACCGCCGTCAATGGCTGGATGAAGCGCTCGATTGCACCGGCCACGACGATGAACGCGGCGAACAGGGCGAAGTTGGCGGCGGTCTGGAACGGGACGGCGTGCGAGAACTCTCCCAGACCCGCGATCAGCAAACAGTAAGTGAGGCTGCCGAACAGCACAACCAGGGCGAACACCTTGACGGGGGCGCTGGCCAGAGATGCCCCGCTGAGAGGGTTGTCCCCGCCCGGCGGACCATCCTTCTTCTCCGGCTTCTTTGGATCGTCGTTGCTCCCCACACAGGCGAACCTATAACGGCGCTATTGCAAAAGTCAAATTCCACTGTGTGTTTAATCATCAGCAAAGCGCTAACTGGCTCGCGCCGTGCGCACCGGAGTGACGGTCTCGAGCTCGCGGCCGATCGCCTCGGTCTCCTCGAGGCCGGCGTCGTCGAGCTCGCGGGAGCAGACGATGCGGAAGCGGCCGGTGCCGATCGCCGAGTCGGGCACGACCGGCAGGCCGCGAATCTCCTCCCAGCCGAGCCGCTCGACCTCGAAGGGGTTCATCCGCACCTCGGCTGCCGGGAACGGGCAGTTGCGGTTGTGCTGATCAATTGCCTCGGAGATCGCCTCCAGGTTCTTCGCCTCGGGGGAAGCCATCTGTGCACAGTCTAGGTTCAGGGAGGCTCAGCCGCCGCGATCGCCGGCCGCCGCGATCTCCTCCTCCAGCCGGGCCAGCCACTCGGCGGCGAAGGCGTAGGTGTCGGCGCCGAAGCGGGCGACGATCGCCGGGTAGTGCAGGTCACCCTGCTCGAACTCGGTTGCCATCGGGACGATCTCCTCGCGCATATGGCGCTCGGTGGCCCGCCCCCGCTGCACCAGCCGCCGGATCAGCGCCAGCTGCTCCTCACTCGGCAGGGCGTCCGCGAAGAAGAGGCGCAGGATGCCTTCGTCACGGACCTGGGTCGGCGCTTCGCGCTCGGAGCGCAGCCAAGCGAGAAGTGCCTCCTCCCCATCTGGGGTAAGCGAATAGGCAGAGCGGCTGCGGCCTCCGTGTGGATCGTCCCTGCGCGAGACCAGCCCGGATTGCTCCAGCTTGGCGAGCTCGGGATATACCTGAGCGAGCGAGGTAGGCCAGAAGAAGCGCGTCGAGAGGTCGGTCGCCTTCTTAATCGCGTAGCCGGACGTTGCACCCAGCCGCAGCATGCCGAGCATCAGATGCGAGAGCGCTCTGAGCTTCATCCAGTCCTCCTATGGCAGGTCATTGAGATCGGTTCGACGAATCCCATTGCGGGGTTTGGATATATCCGTTTCGATGCATCCATGCAAGCAGACCACGCCGCGAGGACGATCGGCCTGGTGGGCATCGCCAGCTTCGTCTGCATCGTTGCCGCTGCCCTCATCTCCCCTCCCCTCTGGGACGCACCCGACTCGACCGCGTCGGCTCTTCGCGTCGCCGCTTACGTCGAGGGCGACCGCAGCCGCCTGTTGGCTTCGCTCTTCGTCTACAGCGTCGCGATCGGCCTCTTCCTCTGGTTCGCGAGTGCGCTTGCGGCCTGGCTGCGCGCCACCGGCCCCGGCTCGCCCGTCGGCGCGACGGTTTTCCTGGCCGGTGCGGTCGTCCTCGTCGCCCTGATCCTCGCCGGCTTCGCCCCGGCCGGGGTCAACGCCTACCGCTCACAGACGCCGGCGATGGCCCAGGCCCTCTACGACATGACCTTCGCCCTGCTCGCGATCTCCGGCATACCTACCGCTCTCTGCCTTGGGCGTACGCGGCGCTCGTCCTGCCTGGCCGAGCACTGCCCCGCTGGACCGCCTGGCTCGCGCTGCTCGGCGCTGTCGCGCATGTTCTCATCGCCGCCTCGATGCTGGCGCGCAGCGGCTTCCTCTCGCTCGAGGGAGGCGTGATCGTGGCTGTGCCCGGGACCTTCTTCGCTTGGATCCTCGCAACCGGCGCCGCGCTCCTCGCCGCCCCGCGCAGGGTCGCACGGTGACGGCGATGTACGGGCCACTCGTCCGCCGCCGGGTCGAGGCGATCTTCGCTTCGCTCAGCCGGGGCGAGTGGGACGCGATCGTCGCCCGGCTCGCTGTGGATGTGCAGCATGTGTTCCCCGGCGAGAGTCCGCTGGGCGGTGAGCGCAACTCGCGCCAGGCGGTGCTGCGCTGGTTCGAGCGGCTCGGCCGTCTCTTTCCCGGCCACGAGTTCGAGATCCACCGCGTGACCGCATCCGGCCCGCCCTGGGACCTCTGGATCGCGGTGCAATGGACCGCGCTCATGCGCCCCAGCGTCGGCGAGCCCTACGAGAACGACGGCGCCCACTGGATCAGGGTGCAGCGTGGCAGGGTGACCAGCTTCCACGCCTACCTCGACACCCAGCGGATCGCCGCGGCGTGCGCGACGATGGCGGCAGCCGGGATCGCGGAGGCCGAAGCCCCGCCGATCCTGGTTTGACGGCCCCCGGTCGCCTACCGCTTGCCGTTGGTGTCGTACGGCTCGCCTGGGGTGGCGCCGATGACCAGCAGGCGAATGCCTTCCTCGCTCGGGATGACCTTGCGCTTCACCCCTGGTCCCACACGAACGATGTGGTCGGCATCCAGCGGGTACTGCTCGCCATTGGCCTCGAGCATGCCGAAGCCCTCGAGGGCGGCGTAGACCTCCTCCTGGCCCAGTTGCCCCGGTCGCTCGGCGAACATCTGGCCGCCGATACCGTCTGGGGAATGGTCGTGCTCGGGATAGTCGCCGGCGCCCGGCGCCAGGTCGATGATCGAGATGCCGAAGGAACTCACGCCAAGGCTGTTAGCCGCTCTATGCAGCTTGATCCCGTCAATCCCATTGATTGATTCGATTTGATCGATTCGCGTATGCGTTATGTCAGCCATATAGGAGACAGCTACCCCTGAAGCGATCTCACCTAACTGCGACCGTGCCGTCCCGTGCCCGTCCTACGATCGGTGGGTGGCCGATCGGCGCACAATCGCGCACCTGGATATGGACGCGTTCTATGCGTCGGTCGAGCTGCGCAAGCGGCCCGAGCTGAAGGGGAAGCCGGTCGTGGTCTGCGGATCGGGACCGCGGGCGGTGGTCACCACCGCCAGCTACGAGGCGCGCAAGCTGGCTGGGATCCACTCGGCGATGCCGGCCGCGATTGCGCGGCGGCGGCTGCCCGACGCGGTCTACCTGACGCCGGATTTCGCCGCCTATCGCGAGGCCTCCCATCAGGTGATGGGCATCCTGCGGGCCAACGCGGAGATCGTCGAGGTGGTCGGGCTGGACGAGGCCTACGTCGATCTCAGCGGGTTGTTCGCGCCGAAGGCGACGATGCGGCGGATCGCCACCGAGATCCGCGAGGACGCCGGCCTCACCTGCTCGATCGGCATCTCCGAGAACCGGCTGCTGGCGAAGATCACGAGCGAGCTGGGCAAGCCGGCGGGGCTCGTCGTCCTCTCGCGGGAGGAAGCCCTGGAGCGCTTCGCGGACCACCCACCGGGACTCGTCCCCGGGATCGGGCCGAAGACGGTGGTCAAGCTCGAGCGTATGGGCATTCGCACCCTGGCCGATTTGCGCGGCCACGACCCAATCGCGCTGGAGCAGGCCTTCGGCCCGCGCATGGGGCGCTGGCTGCCGGCCCGGGCGCGCTTCGAAGACGAGACGCCGATCGCGGTCGAGCGCGAGACCAAGTCGCAATCGGCGGAGACGACCTTCGACGTTGACGTCGCCGATCAGGGCGAGATGGCCGACCACATCGCCTCGCTCGCTAAGGAGCTGTGCCGCCGCCTGCGCTCGCGCGATCTCGAGGGGCGGACGATCGGGATCAAGGTCCGCCTCGACGACTGGACCAACGTCACCCGCGCCCACACCGTCGAGGAGCCGACCAACGACCCCGACGTCGTCACCCCGGTCGCGCTGGACCTCCTGCGCGCCTACTCCCCCCCGCGCCCCGTCCGCCTCCTGGGTGTCAGGGTCGCCAGCTTCAACAGCGAGAGCACCGATGAGTTGGAGGCGCCGCAGGCTCAAATGCAACTGGGCGTCGGTTAGGCCCTCGTGCGAAGATGGAGCGGTGGATCGACTAACCGGACTCGACGCATCGTTCCTGCACATGGAGCGCGCCGGCGCGCACATGCACGTCGCCTCGGCGATCGTCTTCGAGGGCTCGCCGCCCTCCCATGAAGAATTCCGCGACCACATCGAGTCGCGCCTGCACCTGGTTCCCCGCTTCCGCCAGAAGCTGCGCTTCGTTCCCCTCGACCAGGGCCGGCCAGTCTGGGTCGACGACCCCTTCCTCAACCTCGATTACCACGTGCGCCGCACCGCGCTGCCGGCGCCCGGATCCGAGGAGCAGCTGCGCAACCTCGCTGCGCGGATCTTCTCCCAGCAGCTCGACCGCACCAAGCCGCTCTGGGAGCTCTGGTTGGTCGAGGGGCTCGAGGGCGAGCGCTTCGCCGTCGTCGGCAAGAGCCACCACGCGCTCGTCGACGGCATCTCCGGCGTCGACATCACCACCGTCCTCTTCGACCTCGAGGAGGAGCCCGACCACCCGCCGGTACGGCCGCCGAAGTGGGCACCGCGGCCGGAGCCGTCCGACCTCGACCTGCTCAGAGATGCCTGGCGTGAGCGCGCCACCAGCCCGCGCGAGATCGTCCGCGGCGTACGCGCCGCGCTGCGCGGCCCGCGCCAGGTGCTGCGCGGTCTCGCCGACACCGGCAAGATGCTCGAGGTTGCCGCCTCGGCGCCGAGCACGCCTTTCAACGTCGAGATCGGCCCTCACCGCCGCCTTGCCTTCGTCCGCGCCGACCTCGCCGACTTCAAGCGGGTCAAGAACGCCCACGGCGGCACGGTCAACGACGTCGTTCTCTCGGTCGTGGCAGGTGCCCTGGGTAACTACCTGCGCGCCCGCGGCCACGACACCGACGAGCTGAAGATGAAGGCGATGGTGCCGGTCAGCGTCCGCGCCGACGAAGAACGCGGTGCCCTCGGCAACCGCATCTCGGCGATGATGGCGCCGCTGCCGGTCTCCTCTCAGGACCCGGTCGAGCGCCTGCGCCTGGTGACCGAGACGATGGGTGATCTGAAGGGCTCGGGGCAGGCGGTCGGGGCCGAGCTGCTGACCAGGCTGACCGACTTCGCCCCGCCGACGATCGCCTCGCAGGCTGCGCGGCTCCAGCCGGCGCAGCGCTTCTTCAACCTCATTGTCACCAACGTGCCCGGCCCGCAGTTCCCGCTCTACCTGATGGGTCGTCGCATGCGCTCGATCTTCCCCCTGGTCCCGCTCGCCCGCCGCCAGGCGCTCTGCGTGGGGATCATGTCCTACGACGGCCAGATCGACTTCGGCCTGGTCGGCGACTACGACGCGATGGCCGACCTCGACAGCTTTGGGCTCGACCTCGAAGGGGCGATCGCCGAAGCGGTTGCCAGCGCGCCGCCCGGCGACGAATCTCAGTCGACCGAGCGGACGCGGACGCGGAACGGCGCGGTGTCGGTCAAGTAGTTCCAGTCGAGCCGACGGGCGCTGTAGCCCTCGGCTCGCGTGTCGGCGTTGATCAGCACCGCGGTGATCCGCTCGAAGCGGCCGGGCCGGCCAAGACGCACGGTCATCGCACCGCCGTTGCGGCGGAAGCGCAGGCGCGAGACGACGCGGCCGTATCGCTCGCCGCCGGTGCGCCCGACCAGCGCCAGAGCAGCAGCGATGCCGCGCGGCGCCACCGCACGGGCGACGACCGCCCGACCCCGCGTCGGGTGCACGCGCAGAAGCTGGAAGGTGGCGTGGTTGAGCGAGCGGTTCAGCGCCCGGCCGTCGCGCGGCAGGCCGCCCTGGCGGGGCACGTCGGGATAGTGGTCGCCCTCGCGGAAGCGGGCGCCGGTGCGCCACTCGGCGACGTCGCGGGCGAAGCGGGCGAAGTCGCGGCTGAACTCCGAGCCGCCCGCGGCGCGGATCGCCGCGTCGTAGCTGGCGACCGAGAAGCCGCCGGGCCGGGTGTGCAGCGCGCGCCCCCAGACATCGCGCACGATGTCGCGCCCGTAGCGGCGCGCCAGCCACTCGTTCCAGACAGTGGCGCCGTACTCGCGGATCGAGTTGGCGGTCAACGGCGTGCGGTAGAGGCGGACCCAGCGGCGCACGTAGCGCAGGTAGTCGTTGATCCGGTCATAGACCTGGTCCTCCATCCAGACCGCGGTCGACTCAGCCATCCAGGCGTCCTGGTAGGCGTCGTAGCCCATCTGGAGGATGTGGCAGTACTCGTGGGCGAAGGTGACCTCGAGCACGGCCTGCTGTTTGGTGCCGGGGTACTGGAAGGGGTCGTAGTCGTTGTCGAGCACGAGGTAACCATGCAGGCGGCGGGGCAGCTTGTTCCCCTTCGGCGCCTGACCGCGATCGGGCGCCGCGTAGCCGAAGAGCGACTGCCCCAGCTCCTTCAGGTAGACGTCGGTCTTGCCCCTGTGCCCGCCGCGGCGCCCGTCGGAGCGCGGCAGGCGCCAGCCGAGCCTGCCGTGCTCGACCGCGTGCACGTGCGTGGCGACGTCGAGCACCCTCTCCACGTAATCGGGAACGCCGTCGCCGTCGCGGACCCCGTTCACGTCGCCCAGGTCCGGAGAGTCGACACCCTCCGCCACCCAGTGCACGCAGAAGCGCCCCGAGCAGGCCGGCGAGCGGGGCGCTTCCGGCACCGAGTAGGAGTGACGGGCGGGATCCGGTCGGTCGGTCGGTCGCGCCATCGGCTGGCGGAAGGTCCACTGGTCGCCGGCCTGAGCCAGGGCGGGAAGCGCACCGAGCGCCGCCAGCGAAGCCAGCAAGGTACCGATCAGCCGCGAGTTCACCCCCATTTGAGCAAATCTACAGGCCGTCGAGGCGCAGACCGCCCGCTGCGTAGCGATACTTCAGCGGTGGACCCGCGGAGACCCGCTTGCGCCTAGCCCTCGCCCAGATCGACCCCACCGTCGGCGACCTCGACGGCAACGCCGCCAAGATCGCCGAGTGGATCGCCCGCGCCGCCGCTGAGGGCGCCGAGCTGGCGATCTTCCCCGAGCTCTGCCTTCCCGGCTACCCCGCCGAGGATCTCTACCTGAAGCGCCACTTCGTCGACGCCAACCGGGCCGCGGTCGAGGAGCTCGCTCGCCGCGTCGGTGAGATGACCGTCCTGGTCGGCTTCGCCGAGCCGGTCGCCGGCGGTGGCGACCACCGCCATGCCCACAACTCGCTCGCCGTGCTCAATGGTGGCGAGGTGCGCGCGGTCTACCGCAAGAGCCGGCTACCCAACTACGCCGTCTTCGACGAGCAGCGCTACTTCGTCCCCGGGGACGCGCCCGCCACGGTCGAGGTCGCCGGTACGCGCGTCGGCCTGACGATCTGCGAGGACCTCTGGGAGGAGGGTCCGCCGGCGTCGAGCGAGGTGGCCGCAGGGGCCGAGCTGATCGCCAACCCCTCGGGCTCGCCCTACCACCGCGGCAAGGGCCGCGAGCGGGAGGCGATGTTCGCCGCCCGCGCCCGAGCCTACGGCGTGCCACTGGCCTTCTGCAATCTGGTCGGCGGCCAGGACGAACTGGTCTTCGACGGGCACAGCTTCGTCGTCGACGCGGGCGGCGAGATCGTCGCCCGCGCTGCTCAGTTCGAGGAGGAGCTGCTCGTTTGCGAGATCCCCGCCGTTGCGCCGGCGCGCCTCGCCGAGCCGCTGCCAGACCTGGCCGAGGTCTACGCGGCCCTGGTCCTCGGCCTGCGCGACTACGTGCGCAAGAACGGCTTCCGCCACGTCGGCCTCGCCCTCTCCGGCGGGATCGACTCGGCTCTGGTCGCGCTGCTCGCCGCCGATGCGATCGGCGGCGAGAACGTCAGCTGCGTGGTCATGCCCTCCCCCCACTCGAGCGAGGAGACCCAGGCGGACGCCCGGACGATCGCCGCCAACCTCGGCGCCGAGACGCTCGAGATCCCGATCGCCGAAGCGATGGGGGTCTACGAGCAGGCGCTCGTTCCCTCGTCTGCCGCCGGGGAGGACACCGCTCCACGCTCGCTCCCCCACGATCCGGCCCGTCCGTCGGAGCCCGACTTGGCCGCCGAGAACATCCAGGCGCGGATCCGCGGCAACCTGATGATGGCCCTCTCCAACAAGCACGGCTGGCTGGTCCTGACCACCGGCAACAAGAGCGAGATGTCGGTCGGCTACGCGACCCTCTACGGCGACATGGCCGGTGGCTTCGCGGTGATCAAGGACGTGCCGAAGGTGCTCGTCTACGAGCTCGTCCGGCACCGCAACGAGCGGGCCGGGCGCGAGCTGGTGCCTGCCTCGGTGCTGGAGCGGGCGCCCTCGGCTGAGCTGCGCCCCGACCAGCGCGACAGCGACTCGCTCCCCCCCTACGAGCTGCTCGACCGCGTGCTCGAGGCCTACGTCGAGCGCGACGAGGGCCGCGAGGAGATGGTCGCGGCGGGGATGCCGGCCGAAGTGGTCGACGAGGTCGTGCGCATGGTCGACCGCTCCGAGTACAAGCGCCGCCAGGCCGCGCCGGGAATTCGCATCACGCCAAAGGCGTTCGGCCGCGATCGGCGGTTGCCGATCACCAACCGCTTCCGCGGCTAGTCGCGCTCTGGCAACGGCCTGACCGCGATCGTCATCTGGGCGAGGGCACAGAGGCGCTCCTCGGCGTCGAGCACCTCGGCCTCCCAGACCCAGGTCGTGCGGCCGCGGTGGCGGGCGTGCGCCTTGACTTCGACGTGGCCAGTGGTGATCGGCCGGATGAAGTTGACGTTGATCGACTGGCCCATCGCCGCCATCCCGTCGTCGAAGACCACGAGCGCGGTCGAGCGCGAGCAGACACTCTCGACCAGGCTGGACATCACGCCGCCGTGCATCAGCCCGAAGGGCTGGCGCAGATCGTCGCGGATCGGGATCCGCGCCCGAGCGTGGTCGGGGTCGTCGTCGAGCCACTCGGTGCCGAGCAGCTCGGCGAAGCCCGGCGGCGAGGAGAGCTGGTCATCGGCCATGCGCGCGGACCCTACCTCGTCGCACATCTGGCCTTAACTCAGGTCCCATAGTGTTCGGCGGGATGGCACTCAGCGATGACCAGAGAGCCCTGCTCCGCCTGCTCGCGCAGCGCGAGGAGGGGTACGCGGACATCGCGGCGCTGAAGGGGATGAGCGTCGACGAGGTGCGCGCCGAGGTCAAGGATGCCCTTGCCGAGCTGCAGGCCGCGGGCGAGGCTCCGCCTCCCCCACCCCCGCCGCCGGTCGAGGAACCGCCCGCGCCGCCCGTGGAGCCCGTCCAGGCTGCTCGACCCGCAGCTGCGCCGACCACGGCGCCGAAGCGCGCCGCCAGCCCGCGACCGGCGCTGCCGGTCGAGCGGCGAAGATTGCTCCTGCTGACCGGGGGCGCGCTGGGGATCGTCACCGTCGTGCTGATCGCGATCGCCGTCCTCGGCGGCGACTCGGATTCCGGCTCCTCGGCGTCGAACGCAGCGGGAACGGAAGTCGCCGCTGCCGAAAACGGCAAAGTCACGCAGGCCGTGCTCGAATCGCCGGACGGCGGCGAGGCCAGCGGGCGGGCGATCTTCGGCCGGGTTGGCAAAGAAGAAATCGTCCTCCAGGTGACGGCCGAAGGCCTCGAGCCGACCGGCAACGGCGAGTCCTACACGGTCTGGCTCTACCGCACGCCGAAACTCTCGCTGCGGGTCGGCAGCGTCGCGGTCGGCGAACCCGGTCGCCTCGGCGCTCGCTTCGCGATCCCACCCGAACTGCTCGCCTATGTCGCCAGCGGCGCCTTCGACCAGATCTACATCTCGCGCACCTCGAACGCCGCCTACCAGCGCGAGGTCACGCAGGCGAAAAGCAACAACACCCTGCCTCGCTACATCGGCGAAACGGTGCTTACGGGAACGATCACCGGCCCCGTCGCCAAAGCCCCTCGCTAGACGTCTAGGGCAGCAGCTTGCCGGGATTCATGATGCCCGCCGGGTCGAGCTGTTTCTTCACTGCTCGCAGCACCTCGATCCCGGTCTCCCCCACCTCAGCCTCCATATAAGGGGCGTGGTCGCGGCCGACGGCGTGGTGGTGGGTGATCGTGCCGCCGCTGGCGACGATCGCCTCCGAGGCGGCGCGCTTGACCGCTCGCCACTGCTCGATCTGCTCGCCGTGGCGGGCGCGGGAGATGAAGGTGAAGTAGAGCGAGGCGCCGTCGGCGTAGGCGTGCGAGAGGTGACAGAAGACGAGTCCGGGCGTGCCCTGGGCGGCGAGCGAGTCCCTTATCGCACCGCTGACGGCGGCGTGTAGCTCTGCCAATCGCGTCCAGGTGTGGGAGGTCTCCAGCGTCTCGACCATCGCCCCCATCCCCATCAGCGTGTCGCGCAGGTAGGGGCCCTGGAAGCGGCCGTGCTCCCAGGAGCGGCCGGCCCCCTGGCCGAGGTAAGCGGCGCCGCCGCGGCGCAGGGCGCGGACGGCGAGGGCGCGGCGGCGGGCCACCGACTCTTCGTCGCCCTCGACGCCGACGACGACCAGGCAACCGCCGCGCCGGCGGCGCAGGCCGAGGTAGCGGTCGAACGCCTTGCCCGCCACGCCGCGCGGGCCTGAGAGGGCCAGCGAGACCTCGGTCTCCTCCTCGTCGGAGATACGGATCACGTCGGGCAGGCCCGGCCCCTGCGCGAGCGCTCGCACGATCTCCGCCCCCGCCTCGAAGCTCTCCGCGATCCAGGCCTCGTAACGGCGGACCTTCGGCGCGGGGTGCACCCGCACGGTCACCTCGGGGATGACGCCGAAGGTCCCCTCCGAGCCGACGACCAGCTCACGCAGGGAGGGCCCGGCGGCGGTGTGCGGCGTCTCCAGCGTGCGCAGGTCGCCGCTCGGGGCGATCAGGCGCACGGCACTCACCAGGGCGTCGAAGCGGCCGTAGCCGCTCGATGCCTGCCCGGCCGAGCGGGTGGCGGCGAAGCCGCCGATCGTCGCGTACTCGAAGGACTGCGGGTAGTGGCCGAGGACGACGCCCTCGACGTTGAGCGCCGTTTCGGCCTCCGGCCCGCGCAGACCGGCACCGAGGCGGGCCGTCAGCGAGCGTCTGTCGACCTCGACCTCGCGCAGCCGCGCCAGGTCGAGGCTGACCAGCCGCCCATGCGGACCGCGCAGCGGCTCGATCCCGCCGACCACGCTGGTGCCGCCGCCGAAGGGGACGACGGCGATTCCCTCCGCGGCGCAGATCTCCAGTACGCGGCGCACGACGCCGGCGTCCCCGGGCAGCAGGACAGCATCGGGCGCCGCCTCCAGCTGCCCGCCGCGCAGCCGCGCCAGGTCGGCGTAGCCGCAGCCGGTCGCGTGGCGGACCCGGTCCTCGGTTGCGGTGAAGACGGCGTCGGCGCCGACCGCGTCGACCAGCGCCTGCGGCAGCGACTCCGCGCCGGGCAGCTCGAAGCGATCGAGCTCGGCCGCGAGCGGCCATGGCTCCAGCTCCCCGACCCGCTCGCGCAGCGTCGCCAGTGCCTCGCCGTCCAGCTCGGGCTCGATCGCCGGATCGCCCCACCCCCACCACTTCGAGTCTCGGCGCGGCGTCACGTCAGGGCCTGCTCGAGCCCGTCCAGGGCCTCGTCGAGGATCTTGCCCTGGCCGCCGCGCATCATCGGCGAGCCGAGGCGCGACATGCCGCGCAGCTTCTGCTCGGAGGTGAGGCTGACCTCGGTGTCCCCGTTCGCGGCCCGCAGTCCGATCTCGACCAGCGAGCGACGCAGGTGGCGCTCGAAGGGGGTGCCGGCGAGCTGCTGCTCCCAGACGTAGCGCTCGCCCCTGGCCGAGCTGAGGCAGCGGTAGTCGGCGCGGACGCCGCGCCCCTCGGCAGTCTCCAGCACCTTGGTCCACTGGCTGCGCTTGCCCTCGGGCTTGCGGTCGACGTTCTCGACCCGGCTCGTTCGCGGCCACCAGCGCGGCAGGTTGTAGGGGTCGGAGATCAGCTCCCAGACCTGCTCGACGGGGGCCGCGATCGTCCGGCGGCGGGTGACGCGCGGCACAGAACGACCGTCAGTCCCCGGCGAGTCGGCGCAGATCCCGGACCAGCAGCAGGTGCTTGAGGTGGCTGACGGTCGCCGCCAGGCTCTCCAGGCTCTCCAGCGCCTCCTTGCGGCGCTCCGGGTTGCGCGAGCGCAGCGAGGGTCCCGAGCAGCGCTTCCAGCAGGTTGGCCTCGCGGTCGGCGGAGGAGCGGAAGACGCGCAGGTTGCGGGCGCCGACGCCGACTCGCGAGAGCTCGTTGGCGGCGCGGACGATCTCGCGGTCGGTCTCGTCGTAGACGGTCCTGCCGTCGCGTTTCTCCGGCTGGACGATGCCGAAGTTCTCCAGCTCGGCGATCAGCTCGTCGCGGGCGCCGGTCTCCTCGACCACCTCCTCCAGGGTCAGGTAGGCGCTGGAGGTGTTGACGAGGATCGCCCGGCGCACAGCGCCGCCGCCGGGACGCGGTCGCCTCCGCCGCCGAGCTCGATGTCGCCGCCGGCGGCGAGCTCCTGGCGGATCACCCGCAGCGGCAGGAACTCGTCGCGCTGCAGGCGCAGGATCGTCCGCAGCCGCTCGACGTCGGACTGGCTGTAGAGGCGGTAGCCGCCCTGCGTGCGGCGCGGCGTCAGCAGCTTCTGGTCCTCGAGGTAGCGGATCTTCGAGATCGAGATGTCGTCGAACTCGTTCTGCAGGATCTTGCAGACGGCGCCGATCGTCAGCGCCTTGCGCGGCCGCGAGTCGCGCGGGCGGGTCTGCTGCTGTCTCGGAGATTGCCACGGGCCGTCCCTACTTCTCCAGGTAGCTGAGCTTGTACTTGCCGACCTGGATCTCGTCGCCGTCGGCGAGCCGGTGCGACTCGATCCGGCGCCGGTTGACGTAGGTGCCGTTGAGCGAGCCGAGGTCGTCGATGTAGAAGCCGTCGCGGCGGCGGACCAGCAGCGCGTGGTTGCGGGAGACGGTGACGTCGTCGAGGAAGACGCCCGCGTCGGGGCTGCGGCCGATGCTGACCCGGTCCTCGGTCGACCGTGAAGCTCTCCCCCGCCCGGCCGCCGCCGGCGCGGATCACCAGCGCCGCGCCGCTCGCTCGACCACCTCGTCGATGTCGATCGGCTGCATCTCGCCGGTGTCGTCGACCGTGTAGGTCATCGTCGTCGGCTCGTCGGCCTCGTCTTTGGGCCCGCCGAGATAGGCGCCGCACTTCTGGCAGTAGTTCGCCCCCTCGGGGTTGACGAAGCCGCACTCCGGGCAGTGGACAGCCATCGATCGCTCCCGGCCTCAGGCGGCGGTCGTCCTCCGGCGGGGTGTGCTGCGCCTTGCCGGCGAGGATGTCGGTCAGCTGGGCGACGTCGTCGCCGGAGATCAGCGAGTCGCCGCTTTCGCGCTTCTGGCGCAGCCGGTTGACCAGCTCGGCGCGCAGGATGTCGATCTTGCCGTGCAGGACGCGGCGCTTGTAGGAGATCTCGTTCTCCTCGGTGGTGAGCTTGTCGATCAGGTCCTTCAGCTCTTCGTCGCTGAGCGAACCGAGATCGGGAAAGGTGTCCTCCATCTCGCTCCTTGATTGGGAGGCCTTCGCCTCCGTTGGCCGCTGTGACGCGATTATAGGTCGCCTGGCCAAAGGTTCAACTCAAGGTTGAAGGTTATGGAGCCTGGGAGCCGACTTGCGCCTGGCGCGCGCGCACTTCCCGCAGCCCGGTGCGGGCGTAGAGGACGGTCGCGACGATCGCCAGGGCGAGGCCGAGGATCAGCAGCGCCGCGGGCACCCAGCCGGCGAAGACGAGGGCGAAGAAGATGCCGCCCATGATCGGGAAGACCGAGATCCGGCCCGGCCAGTTGACCGCGATCTCGACGCCGTGGCGCAGCCCGTACTGGGCGAGCAGCAGCATCGCCAGCTCGCGCGCGACGAGCAGCGCCAGCGCCCAGCGCGGCAGCAGCTCGAAGTGCCAGCAGACGACGGCGCCGGAGAGGATCGTGAGCCGGTCGACCAGCGGGTCGAGCATCGCGCCGAGGCGGCTGTACTGGCCGGTGACGCGGGCGAGGAAGCCGTCGAGGTAGTCGCCGGCGGCGATCAGCCAGAAGAGCGCCGCCGAGGCGACGCTGCGCCCGTCGCCCGATTCGAAGGCGAGGTAGAGGAAGACCGGCAGCGCCGCCAGGCGCAGGTAGCCGACCAGGTTGGGCAGCGTCCAGGGGTTGAGCGGCTCCCCCTCCCGCGTCTGCGGCGGCGGCGGGCCGCTGCGGTCGAGGCCGAAGAGGCGGCGGATGCGGCCGCGCCCGAAGGGGGCGGCGTCAGCCATCCTCGCCCTGGAGCAGGGCCGAGCGCGCGCTCGCCGGCCTCGGCCACGGGCAGCTCGTGCTCGGCGCCGCCGGCGCGCTCGCTCGCCTCGACGACGCCCTCGGCGAGGCCGCGGCGGCCGACGACGACGCGCAGCGGGCAGCCGAGCAGCTCGGCGTCGGTCAGCTTCTCCCCCGGTCCCGCGTCGCGGTCGTCGTAGAGGACCTCGGCCCCGCCCGCGCGCAGCTCCTCGTAGAGGCTCGTCGGCCGCCTCGCGCTCGGCCTCGCCCGCCTTGGCGAGGGAGACGAGCTGGACCTGCCAGGGAGCGAGCGTCGGCGGGCCAGACGATGCCGCGCTCGTCGGCGCCCTGCTCGATCGCCGCGGCGACGATCCGCGCCGGGCCGATCCCGTAGCTGCCCATCACGATCGGTCGCTCGACGCCGCTCTCGTCGAGGTAGGTGGCGCCGAGCGGCTCGGAGTAGCGGGTGCCGAGCTTGAAGATGTTGCCGATCTCGATCGCCGGCTCGATCTCGATCGTGCCGCCGCCGGGGGCGGTGTCGCCGGCCTCGACCGTGCGCACGTCCAGCTCCTCGAACTCGAAGTCGCGGCCGGGCTGCACGCCGCGCAGGTGGGTGTCGGCCTGGTTGGCGCCGGTGACGAAGGAGTCGCCCTGGATCGCGGCGTCCTTGACGATCGGCAGGTCGGTGCCGACCGGGCCGATGTAGCCGACCGGGCCGAGCTGCGCCTCGATCTCCTCGGCGCTCGCCTGGCGGAAGTCGGCGCCGAGCGCGTTGCGCAGCTTGATCTCGTTGAGGCGGTGATCGCCGCGCAGCAGCACGACAGTCAGCCCCCGCCCCTCGACGACGACCGGCATCGCCTTGATGAACGCGCCGGCCGGCAGCCCGAGCGCTCCGGCCACCTCCTCGACCTTGGTCAGGCCGGGCGTCTCGACCGGCTCGGGCGCGTCGAGCGGCGCCGGCAGCTCGACCGGCTGCGCCTCGGCCGAGGCGACCTCGACGTTGGCGGCGTAGCCGGGCGCCAGCGCGACCTCGTTCTCGCCCGCCGGGCAGGGCGCCATGTACTCGTGGGCGCCGGAGCCGCCCATCATCCCGACGTCGGACTCGACCCGGTACCAGCGCAGGCCGCAGCGGTCGAAGATCCGCGCGTAGGCCTCGCTCTGCAGCTCGTAGGAGCGCGCCAGGCCCTCCTCGTCGCGGTCGAAGGAGTAGGCGTCCTTCATCGTGAACTCGCGGGTGCGCAGGACGCCGGCGCGCGGCCGCGGCTCGTCGCGCTCCTTGGTCTGGATGTGGAACAGCATCAGCGGCAGGTCGCGGTAGGAGCGCACCTCGCGGGCGACGTGGTAGGTGACGCACTCCTCGTGGGTCATCGCCAGGACCATCGGCGCCCCCTTGCGGTCCTCGAGCTTGAACAGCTCGTCGATCTCGTAGCGCCCGGTCGTCTTCCAGGGCTCGGCGGGCTGCAGCACCGGCATCAGCATCTCCTGGCAGCCGATCGCCTCCATCTCCTCGCGCACGATCGCCTCGACCTTGCGCTGCACCCGCCAGCCGGCGGGCAGCTAGGTCCAGAGCCCCGCCCCGAGCTGGCGGATCAGGCCCGCCCGCACCATCAGCTTGTGCGAGATGGCCTCCGCGTCGGCAGGGCGGGTCCTTGAGGGTGGGCAGGAACGCCTCGCTCAGTCGAGTCACTGCAGGAAACCTATCCACTAGTCGGGTGGACGGTGTCCGACAGGGGGTTTACTTGGGCGGGTGGCTCAGGCCCTGGTGAAGCGGCGCCCCGCCGTCGGCGAGGCCTCCTCGTCGAGCAGCACCCGGTCCGACTCGCCCTTCTGCGCCGCTTCGTGCTCCATCCGGGCGATCTTCTCCGGGGTCAGTTCGCCGGCGTTCTCCTCCTCGATCTTGGCCAGCCACTCGGCGCCCTCGCGCGACTCTGCCTCGTCGAACTCGACCTGGCCGCCACGGTCGAGCGACTTGTCGATCTCTTCGAAGAGGGTGTCGACCAGGCTTGCCTGGGGCACCTTGCGCAATGGCTTTCCGTGGGCGTAGATCAACCCCTCGTTCTTGGCGCCGGCGATGCCGAAGTCGGCGTGCGAGGCCTCGCCGATGCCGTTGACGGCGCAGCCCAGCACCGCCACCTCGATCGGCTCCGCGTAGCCTTCCAGCCGCTGCTCGATCTCGGCGACGACCGAGTCCATGTCGAACTGGAGGCGGCCGCAGGTCGGGCAGGCGATCAGCACCGGGCCGCGCTCGCGCAGCTGCAGCGCCTTGAGGATCTCCCAGGCGACCTTGACCTCCTCCTCGGCGTGGAAGGTCGAGAGGCTGATCCGGATCGTGTCGCCGATCCCGTCGGCGAGCAGGGTGCCGAGCCCGACCGAGGACTTGAGCGAGCCGGACCATTTCGTCCCCGCCTCGGTGATCCCCAGGTGCAGCGGGTAGGGGATCTTCTCGGCGAGCAGGCGGTTGGCGGCGATCGTGTTGGGGACGTTGGTCGACTTGATCGAGACCTTGAAGTCCTCGAAGTAGAGGCTCTCCATTAGCTCGACGAACTCGACCGCGGCGGCGACCAGGGCCTCGACCGGCGAGGTCGCGCTCGAGCTCGTGCAGATGTTTGGGCAGCGAGCCCGAGTTGACTCCGATCCGCATCGGCACCCCGGCCGCGGTCGCCCTCTCTGCCACCTCGGCGACTTTCTCGCGGCCGCCGATGTTGCCCGGGTTGAGCCGGATGCAGTGCGCGCCGGCGTCGATCGCCTTCAGCGCCAGGGTGTGGTTGAAGTGGATGTCGGCGATCACCGGGATCGGCGATTCCTCGACGATCGTCTTCAGGGCGTCGACGTCCTCATCGCGCGGCACCGCGACGCGGACGATGTCCGCCCCGGCGTCGGCGACCTTGCGGATCTGCTCCATCGTCGCCGTCAGGTTGGCGGTCTCGGTCTTGGTCATCGTCTGCACGGCGACCGGAGCACCGCCGCCGATCGGCACCCCGCCAACGAATATCTGCCGCTTGGAAGCCATTCCCTGAAGCGTATCTGTACCTGCCGCTCGCCCTTCAGTCCGCGTACAAAGCGTCGATCTCAGCCGCGTACTTGTGCTCGATCGGCTTGCGTTTGAGCTTCATCGTCGGCGTCAGCTCGTCGCCGCCGGGCGCCCACTCGGTTGGCAGGATCCTGTACTTCTTGATCTGCTCGGCGCGGGCCATGCGCTGGTTGGCCGCCTCGACCGCCTCGGCGATCGCTCCTTGCACCGCCTCGTGCTCGGCCAGCTTCTCCAGCTCAGTGTCCTCGATGCCCTGGCCCTGCGCCCACACCGGGGCGTAGTCGGGGTCGAGGACGATCAGGGCGACGTTGTAGCGGCGGGCGTCGCCGATCGCGGCCGCCTGGCCGATCAGCGGGCTCGCCGCCTTCAGCTTCGACTCGATCGAGGCCGGCGACATGTTCTTGCCGGCAGCGTTGATGATCAGCTCCTTCTTGCGGTCGACGATGCGCAGGTAGCCGTCCGCGTCGAGCTCGCCGATGTCGCCGGTGTGGAGCCAGCCCTCGGCATCGATCGTCTCGGCGGTCTTCTCCGGCATGTTGCGGTAGCCGGGCATGTTGGCGGCGCTGCGCACCAGCACCTCGCCGTCCTCGGCCAGTTTCAGCTCGGTCCCGGGCACCGGCGGACCGACCGTGCCCAGCTTGATCCGCTCGGGCGGGTTGCAGGTGGCGACGCCGCAGGTCTCCGACATCCCCCAGAGCTCGCCGATCGGGATGCCGATCGCGTGGAAGAACTCCAGCACCTCGACCGGGGTCGGCGCGGCGCCGACGCTGACCGCGACCGCCTCGTCGAGGCCGAGCTGCTGGCGCAGCGCCGCGAACATGCCCTCGTCGGCCGCCGCGGCAGCCGCGGCGAGCTCGTCGGGCACCGGCTCGCCCCGCTGCTCGAGTCGCACCTTCTCCAGCGCTGCCGCGAGCCCCCGCTCAGCGGGCTCGCGCTGCTCGTCCGGGAGGCCGGCGAGCATCGCCTCCAGCCCGGCCTTCAGTTTCTCCCAGACGCGCGGCACGGCGAAGAACCAGGTCGGACGGGCCTGCGGCAGGAACTCGACGATCTCGCGCGGGTCCGGGCAGATCGTGATCTCAAGCCCCTTGGCCACGGGCAGGTAGTAGTTGGCGCCGCGCTCGGCGATGTGGGCGGCGGGCAGCCAGGAGATCACCCGGCCGCCGCGCTCGGGGAAGGGGATCATGTCGTCCACCGAGGCAACCAGCGTGAGCAGGTTGCGGTGGGTGAGCTGGACTCCCTTCGGCGGGCCGGTGGTGCCTGAGGTGTAGATCAGGGTCAGCAGGTCGTCGGGTCCGACCTGTGCGCCCGCGGCGCCGGCGTCGAACTCCGGGTCGCGCCGATCGAGATCGGCCAGGGTCTCGGTCCCGCCCTCGACGTCGATCACGATCAGGTGCTCGACATCGGACAGTTCCGCCCGGGCCTGCTCGAAGACCTCGAGGAAGGCGGCCTCGACGATCGCCACCCGCGCCCCGGCGTCGCCGACCACGTAGGCGATCTGCTCGGGCGAGGAGGTCTGGTAGATCGAGAACGGCACCGCCCCGAGCGCGACCGCGGCGAGGTCGCAGGCGACGAACTCGGGCCGGTTGGTGAGCATCAGCGCCACCGTGTCGCCCTTGCCGATGCCGAGCGAGCTGAGCCCGCCGGCGATCCGCCCCACCTGCGCCGCCAGCTCCGCCCAGGTCTGCGTCTCCTCGCCGCTTCGCAGGGCGACGTCGTCGCCGAGGCGATCGACCGTCGCCGCGAACGCCTCGTAGAGGCTTGCGGCCTGGAGCTCGGCCGCCGGCCCACCGCTGACGTAGCTCTCGGCCGGTGAGACCTCCATCAGCGGACGTTGAACCCTTCGCCGGTGAGGCGGCCGATGTCGTTGGTCAGGCCGATGAAGAAGAGCATGATCACCAGCACGAAGCCGATCGCGCCGGCGCGCTCCATGACCGAGAAGGGAACCGGCTCGCCGCGCACCTTCTCGACCAGGCTCCAGAAGATGTGGCCGCCGTCGAGCGGCAGGAAGGGGAAGAGGTTGATCAGGCCGAGCGAGAGGCTGACGAGGGCGAGCAGGAGCAGCGACTCGCTCAGCGCCGACGTCGATCGTCTCGTTGGCGACCGAGCTGACCCCGACCACTCCGGAGACTTCCTTGCGCTGCTCCTCTTCGAAGAGTCTGGCGAAGACCGTCACCGTGCGGCTCGAGACCAGCCACATCATGTCCGCGGCGCGCTCTGCGGCGGCGCCGCCGGTGCCGAGGTCGGCCGGCTCGGAGCCGTAGCCGAAGCCGACCGGGTGCCCGATCCGCCGCGCGGTCGTACTCGGGCCGCACCGTGACCGTCGCGCACCTCGCCATCGCGCCGCACGGTCAGCGTCACCGGCGTGCGCCGCCTTGCAGCCGTCCACCTGCTTGCCGGCGCAGCGGTGCGAGGCGACCTGTCCTGGAAGCGTTCGAGGCGCTCTCGTGCCGTCGAGGTTCGCGTAGCGCTTGCCGTCGACGGCGACGATCTCGTCGCCGGGCTTCAGCGCCGCCGCCGCCGGGGTGTCCGGGAAGACCTCGCCGACCGTCTCGGTTGGGCTCGCTCGGCCCCGCAGCGCCAGCACGAAGAGGATCGCGAAGGCGAGCACGATGTTGACCGCGGGGCCGGCGCCGATCACGACGATCCGCTTCCAGACCGGCTGGTCGTAGTAGCCGCGCCCCTGCGGCCTCGGGCGGCAGCTCCTCGTCGGGGTTCATGCCGCTGATCTTCACGAAGCCCCCCGCCGGGATCGCGCCGATCCCGTACTCGGTCTCGCCCCGCTTGACCGAGACCAGCTTCGGCGGGAAGAAGAGGAAGAAGCGCTCGACCCGCATCCCGGTCGCCTTGGCGGCGAAGAAGTGGCCCGCCTCGTGGAGGATGATCAGCGCCGAGAAGCCGAGGAAGATCAGCACCCAGTTCATACCCTCGCCAACCCCCCGACCTGCTCCTCGGTGCGCCGGCGCGCCTCGGCGTCGACGGCGAAGAGGTCCTCGAAGTGGGTGACCGGCTGCGCCGGCATCTCCTCCAGCACCCGCTCGATCGCCGCGGCGATCGCGGTGAACGCGATCCGGCCGTCGAGGAAGGCGGCGACCGCGACCTCGTCGGCGGCGTTGAGCACGCAGGGTGCCGTCCCCCCCGCCCTGCCCGCCTCGCAGCGCCAGGCGCAGGCAGGCGAAGGTCTCCAGGTCGGGCTGCTCGAAGCTCAGCTCGCCGACCGCGGCGAGGTCGAGCCGCGGCACCTCGACGTCGGCCCGCTCGGGGAAGTGCAGCGCGTAGGAGATCGGCACCCGCATGTCGGGGTAGCCGAGGTGGGCCAGCGTGGCGCCGTCGTTGAGGTCGATCAGCGAGTGGACGATCGACTGCGGGTGGACGACGACCTCGATCCGCTCGTAGGGCACGCCGAAGAGGTGGTGCGCCTCGATCGCCTCGAAGCCCTTGTTCATCAGCGTCGCCGAGTCGATCGTGATCCGCCCGCCCATCTCCCAGGTCGGGTGGGCGAGGGCGTCCTCGACGCTGACACCCGACGAGGTCGGTGCGGCCGCGGAAGGGGCCGCCGGAGGCGGTCAGCACGAGGCGCTCGACCGTGCCCGGCTGCTCGGCGCCGATCAGCTGGAAGAGCGCCGAGTGCTCGGAGTCGACCGGCAGCAGCCGCGCCCCCGTCGCCTCGGCCAGCGCCGTGGTCAGCTCGCCGCCGATCACGAGGCTCTCCTTGTTGGCGAGCGCGACGTCGATCCCCTCGCTGAGCGCGACGATCGTCGGCCCCAGGCCGGCCGCGCCGACGATCCCGTTGAGGACGAGGTCGGCGCCGGAGCCGGCGATCAGCTCGCGGATCCCCTCCTCGCCGGCGAGCACGCGGCCGCCCCAGGCGCCGCGCGCCCGCTCGGCGGCCTCGGCATCGGCGAGCGCGACGGCCGGCACGCCGTGCTGCCGCGCCTGCTCGAGCAGCCGCTCCCAGCTCGAGCCCGCCGCCAGGCCGACGACCTGGAGCTCCTCGGACGCGGCGACGATCTCCAGCGCCTGCGTGCCGATCGACCCGGTCGCCCCGAGAATCACGACCTTCTTCATCGGACGACAGAGCATAGGGAGGGCAGACGATCCGACACGAGTTTGCGGTTTCCCGTCTATATGGCGGGAAATCACGAACTCGTCGCTAGTAGACGAGCTGGACGGAGAGGTAGTAGCCGACGACGACCGTGAAGAAGACCGCGTCGAGGCGGTCGAGCAGGCCGCCGTGGGGGCCGAAGAGGCGTGCCGGTGTCCTTGCTGCCCAGGTCGCGCTTGACCATCGACTCGAAGAGGTCGCCGAGCGGGGCGATCGCGGCCACGGCGGCGCCGATGATCAGCGCGTCGATCCCCGAGAGCCAGTCCTGGTAGAGGCCGGCGAACCAGAAGCGCCATCGTGCCGATCACGAAGCCGCCGATCAGGCCCTCGAGCGTCTTGTTGGGCGAGAGGTCGGGGGCGATCTTGTGGGCGCCGAACATGCGCCCGGTCGCGTAGGCGCCGGTGTCGGTGGCGAAGGTGCCGACGAGGACGTCGATCAGCAGCGCCGCGCCGTGGTCGGGCAGGTCGCGCAGCAGCACCGCGTGGACCAGCGGGAGGCCGATCCAGACGACGCCGAGCAGGGTCACCCCCATCGAGACGACGATCCCGTCGCGGTGGTCGGCGGCCGGCGCCGAAGGAGAAGAGCAGCGGGAAGGAGGCGGTGGCGAGCAGGAGGACGTTGAAGGCGGTGCCGAAGTGGGCGGCGACGATCATCGCCGGCACGGCGATGTAGGCGGCCATCTGGACGGGCCGCAGCTCCGCCGTCATCAGGAAGTACTCGCGCAGGCAGAGCAGGCCGAGCGCCGACCATCGCCAGGGCGAAGACGAGGCCGCCGGCGACGGTGATCGCGATCGCGAAGGCGATCCAGGGGATCGCGACGAGGATCCGCCGCGCGGTCTCGCCGCGCAGCGCGGCGAGCGCCGCCGCCGCGGCTCGCGGCGGCCGGGCGTTCGGGCGGCGGCGGCTCCTCCGCGAACAGCTCGTCGTCGAAGAGGTCCTTGACCATCTAGGCCCTCGCCGCCGAAGCGGCGCCGGCGCGCCTCGAACTCGCGCCAGCGACTGCTCGAAGGCCTCGCGGCCGAAGTCGGGCCAGAGCTCGTCGCGGAAGACGAGCTCCGAGTAGGCGCACTGCCAGAGCAGGTAGTTGGAGATCCGCTGCTCGCCGCTGGTGCGGATCAGGAGGTCGGGGTCGTGCATCTCGGGCGCGTAGAGGTGGCGGCGGAACTCCTCCTCGGAGTCCCCCTCGAAACTTCGCGCCGCGTCGACGATCTCCGCCCGGCCGCCGTAGTTGAAGGCGACGAAGAGCGTGATCCGCTCGTTGCCGGCGGTCGTCTCCTCGGCCCAGTGCCATCCGCTCGACCAGCTCCGCGGCGACCCCCTCGCGGCGGCCGATGAAGCGCATCCGCACGCCTTCGTCGTCGCAGCTCCGGGGTCTCGGCGTCGATCCGCTCGCCGAACATCCGCATCAGCGCCGTCGACCTCCTCCGCCGGCCGCGACCAGTTCTCGGTCGAGAAGGAGAAGACGGTCAGCTCCTCGATCCCGAGCTCGACCGCGTCGCGCAGCCGCGCCTTGACGGTGTCGGCGCCGGCCCGGTGGCCCTCGACGACCGGCAGGCCGCGCTGCTGCGCCCAGCGCCCGTTGCCGTCGGTGATGATCGCGACGTACCGCGCGGAGGCGGTCACACCTCGAGGATCTCCTCTTCCTTCCCCTTGAGGAGGCGCGTCGATCTCGGCGATCGCCTCGTCGGTCTGCTTCTGCAGGGCGGCCTCGGCGCGGCGCTCGTCGTCCTCGCCGGCTTCGCCCTCCTTCTTCAGCTCGCGCAGGTCGTGCATCATGTCGCGGCGGATGTTGCGGACCGCGACCCGGCCCTCCTCGGCGACGCCGTGGACGACCTTGACCATCTCGCGGCGGCGCTCCTCGGTCAGCTCGGGGATCTGCAGGCGGATCACGTTGCCGTCGTTGCTCGGCGTCAGGCCGACGTCGGACTCCTGGATCGCCTTCTCGATCGCGCCGATCGAGCCCTTGTCGAAGGGCGTCACGGTGAGCAGGCGCGCGTCGGAGGTGGCGACGTTGGCGAGCTGCTTGAGCGGCGTCTGGGTGCCGTAGTAGTCGACCGTGATGCGGTCGAGCAGGTGCGGCGAGGCGCGGCCGGTGCGCACCGTGGCCAGCTCGCCGCGGCTCGACTCGACCGACTTCTGCATCCGGTCTTCGGCGTCCTCGAGCAGCTCGTCGATCAGCTCCACTGGGTCCTCTCCCGTCTCTAGGCGGCGACGCTGGAGACCAGCGTGCCCACCCGCTCGCCGCGGACGATCCTATCTATGTTGCTCTCGTCGCCCATGTTGAAGACGTAGATCGGCAGGTCGTTGTCCATGCAGAGCGAGAGCGCGGTCGAGTCCATCACCTTCAGGCCCCGCTCGATCGCCTCGCGGTGGCTGATCTCGGGGATGAACTTGGCGTCGGGGTTGGTCGCCGGGTCGGAGTCGTAGACGCCCTCGACCCCGTTCTTGGCCATCAGGATCGCCTCGGCGTGGATCTCCAGCGCGCGCAGCGCCGCCGCGGTGTCGGTGGTGAAGAACGGGTTGCCGGTGCCGGCGGCGAAGATCACGACGCGGCCCTTCTCCAGGTGGCGCATCGCGCGGCGGCGGATGTAGGGCTCGGCGACCTCCTTGACGTCGATCGCCGACATCACCCGCGTGTGCTCGCCGATCTTCTCCAGCGCGTCCTGGAGCGTCAGCGCGTTGAGCACCGTCGCCAGCATCCCCATGTAGTCGCCGGTGGCGCGGTCCATGCCCGCCGCCGCGCCCTCCAGGCCGCGGTAGATGTTGCCGGCGCCGACGACGATCGCCACCTCGACCCCGCGCGCCCGGACCGCCGGCGACCTGTCGGGCGATCCGCTCGACCTCGTCGGCGTCGGTGCCGTACTCGCAGCTCCCCCATCAGCGCCTCGCCGGAGAGCTTCAGCAGGATGCGGCTGAACTTGGGCTCCGGGGTCATCGGGTCGACTCGCCCTCGCCGACGCGGAAGTAGGCGAAGCGGGCGATGCGGACGTTCTCGCCGGTCTTCGCGGCCAGCTCCTGGCGCAGCTCCTCGATCGACTTCGAGTCGTGCTTGTCGGCGTTGACGTGGGCCTGGTCGAGCAGCGCGACCTCCTTCGCCCACTTGGCCGAGCTGGCCCTCGACGATCTTCTCGACCACGTTGTCGGGCTTGCCGTCCTCGCGCGCCTTCTCCTCGAAGACCCGCCTCTCCGCCTCGCGCTCCTCCTCGGGGATCTCCTCGGCGGAGACGTAGCTGCGGCGCGGTCGCGGCGACGTGCAGGGCGACCTCGTAGGCGAACGCCTTGAAGTCCTCGTTGCGGGCGACGAAGTCGGTCTCGCACTGCACTTCGACCATCGCCCCGACCTTGTCGTTGGCGTGGATGTAGGAGGCGACGACGCCCTCGCTGGTGCCGCGCCCTTCGCGCTTGGCGGCCGAGGCCTGGCCCTTGACCCGCAGGATCTCGATCGCCCGGTCGACGTCCCCCTCGGACTCGGCCAGCGCCGCCTTGCAGTCCATCATCGCCGCCCCGGTCCGGTCCCGCAGCGCCTTCACGTCGGCAGCGGAGACGCTCATTTCGAGCCCTCCTCTTTCGCAGCGTCGGCCGGGGCTTTCTCAGCCGCAGCCGGGTCAGCCGTCGGAGCTTCTCAGCTCGGGGCTGGGGCTCGCCGAATCGGCCGAGCCCTCGGGCTTAGACGCCTCTGCCGCGGGTGGCGGCGGGGGTTGTCCCTCAGGCGGGCTGCAGCCGGAGGGCCTGCCCCCGGCGACAGGACCCGCGGCCTGAGGGGCCTGAGCCTTCGGACGGTGCCGGTGGCGTTTCAGCCGCTTTCTTCGCAGCCTCTTCTTCCGCGGCTTTTTTCTTCGCTTCCTCCGCTTCGACCGCGCGCCTTCTCTTCCTCCTCGCGCTTCTTGCGCTCTTCCTCCTCCTTTTTGCGCCGTTCCATCTCCTCGGCGAGGCGGCGCTCCTCCTGCACCCGCCAGGCGCCGGCGCCCTCCTCGATCGCGGCGCCGATCGTGCCGATCACCAGCTCGCAGGAGCGGATCGCGTCGTCGTTGCCGGGGATCACGTAGTCGATCGGGGTCGGGTCGCAGTTGGTGTCGACCAGGCCGATGATCGGGATCCGCAGGCGGGCCGCCTCGCGCACCGCGATCTCCTCGGTTTTCAGATCGGTGACGAAGACCGCGTCGGGCAGCCGGTCCATGTCGCGGACGCCGCCGAGGTTGTACTCGAGCTTGGCCAGCTCGGCCTGCATGCCCATCCGCTCCTTGGTCGGCAGCAGCTCGAGTTTGCCCTCCTCCTGCCAGCTCGGTGAGCTCGTGCAGGCGGGAGATCCGCGCCGAGATCGTGTTGAAGTTGGTCAGCAGGCCGCCCAGCCAGCGCTGGTTGACGTAGGGCATCTTGCAGCGGTCGGCCCATTCCTGGACCGGGCCGCGGGCCTGCTTCTTGGTGCCGACGAAGAGCACCGTGCCGCCGCCGCTGGCCGAGCTCGCCGGCGAAGCGGCGCGCGTTCTCCAGCAGCGCCTCGGTCTGGACCAGGTCGATGATGTGGATCCCGTCCAGCTCGCCGAAGATGTAGCGGCGCATGTTCGGGTTCCAGCGACGGGTCTGGTGGCCGAAGTGGACTCCGGCCTCCAGCAGCTCTTTGAGGCCTGCCTCTGGCATGGTTGGCAACGTCTCCTTGATTTTGGGGTGAAGCCCCATCGCCCTGGCCGGGGACTCGGCTTCTGCGAGCCGGTCAGGATCCGGGTTGGCGCGCCGGGGGTCGGTTTGGAAGGGAGGAATTGTAGTGCGGGCCGGCGGCTCAGGCGGCGCGGGCTGCGGCGAGCGCCGCGGCGAGGTCCGCCGGCAGCTCCGAGCGGAAGCTCGAGCGCCTCGCCGCTGCCGGGATGGGCGAAGCCGAGCCGGTGGGCGTGCAGGAACTGCCTGCTCAGGCCGTACTTCTCCGCACCGCCGTAGGTCGCGTCGCCGACCAGCGGGTGGCCGATCGCGGCGAAGTGGGCGCGGATCTGGTGCGTGCGGCCGGTCTCGAGCCTGGCCTCCAGGTAGGTCTCGGCGGCGAGCAGCTCCAGCACCTCGAAGTGGGTGCGCGCCTGGCGCGAGGCGGCGCCGGAGACCGCCATCCGGTGGCGCTGTCGCGAGGCGCGGCCGATCGGCGCGTCGATCGTGCCGGTGCGCGAGGCGAGCCGCCCGCCGGCGAGGGCCAGGTAGACGCGCTCGACCTCGCGCCGCTGCACCTGCGCCTGCAGGGCGGCGTGGGTGGCGTCGTCGCGGGCGACGACGAGCAGCCCGCTGGTCCCCTTGTCGAGCCGGTGGACGATGCCGGGGCGCTCGGGGTCGGCGCCGCCGCCGAGGAGCTCGCCCAGCTCGTCGACCAGGGTCGGGCCGCGGTGCGAGGGCGCCGGGTGGACGACCAGGCCGGCCGGCTTGTCGACCACCGCCAGGTGCTCGTCGAGGTGGACGACTCGCAGCCCCTCGGTCACCGCTCCGCCTCGCCGCAGGTAGCTCAGCGCCAGCACGGCGACGCCGAGCGTGATCGCGACGTCGGCGAGGTTGAACGGCGGCCAGCTGAAGACGTCGATGTAGTCGGTGACCGCGTCGGCGCGGACCCGGTCGATCAGGTTGCCGAGCGCGCCGCCGGCCAGCAGGCCGACCGCGACCCACATCCCGGACCGGGTCGGGTTGCGGGCGAAGAGGACGCCGACGAAGGCCAGCGCGACGAGGCTGAGCGCGATCAGCACCGCCCCGCCGCCGCTGGCGAGGCCGAAGGCGATGCCGCGGTTGTGGGCGAGGGTGAGGCTGAGCGGGCCGAGCACGTCGACCTGCTCGCCGGGGACGAGGTTGGCCTCGACCAGCGCCTTGGCGCCCTGGTCGACGGCGACGACGAGGACGCAGAGCGCGCCGGCCAGGCGCCAGGCGCGAGCGCCGCCGCCGCTCACCCGGCGATCAGGGCGACGACGAGCCCGCGCAGGATGAAGAGCACGATGATGCCGATCATCGGGCTCAGGTCGAGCCCGAAGCCGCCGCCCCCGATCGGCGGCAGGATGCGGCGGAAGAGGTTGAGGTAGGGGTCGGTGGTCTCGGTGATGAAGTCGAGCACCGCGCGCAGGGTCGGGTTGTAGGGCATCCGCGGGATCCACGAGATCAGCACCCGGATCAGGATCAGGATGATGTAGACGAGGAAGAGCGCGGCGACGTAGTCGGCGACGTCCTGGCGGGTGAGCGCGAACAGCGATCATCCCCGCATCCTCTCCAATGAGGCCCGTACGGCAGCCTCGAAGGCAGCGCGGGCGCCTTCGCGGTCGAGCGCGTCCAGCCCGGCTTCGGTGCTGCCGCCGGGCGAGGTGACCGAGATTCGAACATCGGCTGGGCGGCGGATCTGCATGAGCGATCCAGTGCCTGCGGCGGCCTCGACAACCAGTTTTTCGGCCAGCTTCTCGTCTAGACCGGCGCTGGCGCCGGCGTCAGCGAGCGCCTCAGCTACCAAGGCGAAATACGCGGGCGAGCAGGCCATCACCGCAGTGGCGACATCGAATTGTGAGTCGGGCAATTCAACGACAGACCCGAGAGCGCTCAACTTCTCTCGGACCTCTGAGCTGAACTCCCCAGCAATGCAAAGCACGCCGCCGCCCACCTCCACTGCGACGTTGGGCATGACCCGGCCGACCTCGGCGTTGGGGAATGCGGCTTGGACGCTTCTCCAAGGGGGTGGCCCCCAAGATCGAGATGACCGCTTCTGCGCCCGCCAGTTCACCGGCCGCCTGCTGAAGAGCGCCCGGCTTAACCGCAAGGAGCACGACATCGGCCCGCTCCGCCAGCTCCCCATTGGACTCGACTGCTTCGCCGCCAAGATCCCCGGCCAGCTTGCGAGCCCTATCGGAGTCCGGGTCGAAGAACAGCATCTGCTCCCACTGTCCGACCCAGCCCTTGGCAATGGCCGCAGCCATGTTTCCAGCCCCGCAGAAACCGATGATCATCAGCCGGAGCCTAGTAGGACCGGCGGGTGCCCCTCTCCCAGCGCTACGACTGGTTGAAGAACCCTTTGTCGAGCAGCCGTGCCTTCTCCTCGGCAGACACCTCGACGTTGCGCGGCGTGAGCAGGAAGATCTTCTCGGCGATCCGCTGCATGCCGCCGTCCAGCGCGTAGGTCAGGCCGGAGCAGAAGTCGATCATCCGCTTGGAGAGCTCGTGATCGGTGGTCTGCAGGTTGAGGATGACCGGCACCGAGCGCTTGAACTGGTCGGCGACCTGCTGGGCGTCGTTGAAGTTGCGCGGGATGACGAGGTGGACTTTGACGTCGGAGTCGTCGCCGACCGGCCGCAGCACGCGGGTGCGCGAGGCCGAGATCGGCTCGTCGTCGGCGAAGATGTCGTCGATCTCGTCGCGGCGCGAGCGGCGCGAGGTCGGCAGGCGACGGACCTGGCCGGATTCGCGCCTGGCCTCGATTTCCTCTTCGGAGGTGTCGGGGAAGTCTTCCTCGTACTCGAGGCCGTGCTCGTGCTCTTCCGCCAGTCCGAAGTAGACCAGCGCTTTATGCCAGCTGTCGCGTAGTGCCATCTGTATCGGCGTCTTTCGGTTCTGAGCAGCCTATTCCTTTAGCGATCGTAGCCACGCAGGTGCCGTTTCACACATATAGAACAGTTCCAAGGCGGATTATGGTCGCCCCCTCTTCGACCGCAACCGGCCAGTCCTGCGAGGTGCCCATCGAGAGGCGGCCGAGGCCGTGCTCGGCGGCCAGCTCGGCGAGGCGGGCGAAGTGCGGGCGCGAGTCCTCCGGGTCGGTGCTGAAGGGGGGCATCGTCATCAGCCCGGCCACCCGCACCGGGCAGCGCGCGAGGAAGGCGCCGAGGTCGGCGGGCTCGATACCCCCCTTCCCCTCCTCGCCGGCGACATTGACCTCGACCAGGATCTCGGTCTGCGCGTCGCCGTGGCGGCCGAGCTGCTCCAGCGCGGAGTCGGAGGCGACCGAGTGGATCAGCCGGCAGAGGGGCAGGATCCGCTTCACCTTGCGGCTCTGCAGGTTGCCGATGAAGTCCCAGGCGAAGGCGTCGCCCCAGCGCTCGTGTTTGGCCTCGAGCTCCTGCTGGCGGTTCTCGCCGACCAGCTCGACCCCGGCCTCGGCGAGCGCGCCCATCTCCTCCAGCGGCACGTACTTCGTCGCGGCGAGGATCTCGACCCCCTCCCCCGCCCGCTCGCGCACGTTCGCCAGGTTGGCGGCGATCTTCGCCGGGTCGAGCCCGTGGATCAGGCCGGGCATCTCACGCCGCTCCGTCTTCGAGCCAGGCCAGGCCGGCCTGGCGGCCTGCTGCCTCTCCTTCACGACGGTAGGAGAAGAAGCGTTTCGCCTCGCAACGGGTGCAGAGGTTGGTGGTCTCCACTTCATCCACGCCCGCGTCCCACAGCAATCGCCTCGCAGCTTGCGGCAGGTTGAGCATGCGACCGGCGATGACGCTGGCGCCGAGAGGGGCGAACGCCTTGAGCAGCTCGTCGCCGACCTCGTAGCAGCAGGGACCAATCCCCGGACCGATTACGGCGTGCGATGCATCCACCGCTTCGGCAGCGGCGCCGAGGATCCCGGTCGCGAGACCGCGCCAGCCGCAGTGCAGCATCGTGACGCCACCCGGCCCGGCCAGTGCAACCGGCAGGCAGTCCGCCGTGTAGACGAGCCCCACGACCCCGGGCTCGACGATCACGTGTCCGTCGGCCTCGACGGTCTCGCTCGGGAGCGATTCGTGGAACGCCAGCTCGGTGCCGTGGACCTGGCGGATGGTTGCGATCCGGTTCGAGTCGAGGCCGAGTGCGCCGGCAAGCGGCACGACACTCTCCTTCACCGACCCCGCCGAACGGGTGGAGAAGACCGCCGTCGCGCCGGGCAGGGACGCCTCGAGCCACTCGATCCCGTCGTTCTGGCGCCACTCCATCAGTCTCGAGGCTCCCGCGCCGCCGCCAGCGCCGCCGCCAGCTCCTGCTCGCGGCCGGACAGCTCGCCGTCGAGCTTGCGGCGCAGCGCGTCGGCGAGGCCGCGGCCGATCTGCGGCCCCTGCGAGAGGCCGGCCTCGATCAGGTCCTCCCCGTCGATCTCGAGCGAGACACGGCTCCACTCGAGCAGGTAGCGGTCGAGCCACTCGGCCCCGAGCGCGCGGGCCAGGACCAGCTCGACCGGGTCGCGGCCGCGCGCCAGCTCGACCGCCTGCGAGGGCTTCTCCGGCCGCGCAGTGGCCAGATGCTCCTCGGCCCCCGGCGGTCCGAGCGCGGCGGCGAGGAGCGCGCGGTCCCGCGGGGCGATGTCCTGCCAGGGCGACGAGTCGAGTAGTTCAGCGGTCGTGGCTGCGAGGGCGATCCCGCCCGGTCGCGGCTCGATCAGCCCCCACTCGGCGAGCAGCTCGAAGCCGCGCGGCGCCGAGGCTTCCGCCGCCAGGCGCAACAGCTCCGCCCGGCGGCGATCGGCCGAGACGGTGCCCGGGTTCGCCGCGCGGATCATCGCCGCCGTCTCGGCCTCCGGCTCGAAGCCGAAGCGGGCGGCGTAGCGGGCCGCCCGCAGCGCCCGGGTCGGGTCGTCCTCGAAGGAGCGCTCGTGCAGCACGCGCAGCAGCCCCGCCTCGAGGTCCGCCCTGCCGCCGTGGGGGTCGATCAGGCGAGGCTCGCCGTGCAGCGGCAGCGCCATCGCGTTGAGCGTGAAGTCGCGGCGGGCGAGGTCGGTCTCTATGTCCGTGGCCGGCTCGACCTCGGGCAGCGCGCCCGGATCCTGATAGCGCTCCGAGCGAGCGGTGGCGATGTCCACCTCGTGCCCGTCGATCTCGACCTTGGCGGTGGCGAAGCGCTCGTGCTCAACAGGATTGGCGCCCAGCCTGGCGGCGAGCGCGGCGGCGTCGCCGATCACGACCAGGTCGACGTCGGCGCGGCGACGGCCGAGCAGCAGGTCGCGCACAGCGCCGCCGACCAGGTACACGGATTGCCCCGCCCGCGGTCGCGCGGACCGCGTCGAGCTCGGGGTGTGCCCTCTGCAGCGCCTCGCCCAGACTCTCTATCGGCGCCGCCTGCATGCCGTCGAGGCTAACGACCAGAATGGCGGCATGGGCGAGGCGATCCTCTTCGCCGTGGTTGCGTCGAGCGCGCTGCCGATCGGCGCGCTGATCGGGATCGTGAGCCCCCCGCCGCGCGCCGTCACCGCCGCGCTGCTCGGCTTCGCCTCGGGGGCGCTGATCACCGCCGTCGCCTTCGAGCTCTTCGAGAAGGCCTTCGAGCACGGCGGCGCTTGGCGGGCGGGAGTCGCCTTCTTCACCGGGGCGACCGCCTTCATCCTGATCGACAGCTGGCTGGAGCGGCGCACGAAGGGGCGCCAGGCGCGCGGCGGCACGGTTGGCCTGGCGCTGCTGGCCGGGGTCACGCTGGACGGCATACCCGAGAACCTGGCGATGGGCGTCGCCCTGCTCGAGGGCAGCGCCGTGACGCTGCTCGTGGCGATCTTCGCCTCCAATCTGCCGGAGGCGATCGTCGGCGCCGAGAAGATGAGCGAGCAACTGAGCGGCCGCGAGGTGCTGCTGGTCTGGACGGCGACGGCGGTGTTGCTGGCCGTCGCGGTGGTCGTCGGCTACGGCGCGCTCGAGGGCGTCGACGACGAGACGCTCTCCTGGCCGCTCGGCTTCGCCGCCGGCGCCGTTCTCGCCTCCCTCGCCGACACGTTGATGCCGGAGGCCTTCGGCGAAGGTGGGCCGCCGGTGGCCTACGCGACGGCGCTCGGCTTCCTCGCCTCGTTCATGATCTCCGCCGCCTGACCGGCGGCGTGCGCTACTGACGCACCGGGATGCCGGCCGCCGCCAGATGCCGCTTCGCGTCGCGCACCCGGTAGGTGCCGTAGTGGAAGATCGAGGCGCAGAGGACGGCGTCGGCGCGGCCGTCGGCGATCGCCTCGCTGAGGTGCTCCAGGGTGCCGGCGCCGCCGGAGGCGATCACGGGCACGGAGACAGCATCGGCGACGGCCCGGGTCAACTCGATGTCGTAGCCGTCGTTGGTGCCGTCCCGGTCCATGCTGGTCAGCAGCACCTCCCCCGCTCCCCGCTCGACCGCCTCCTGCGCCCAGGTGATGGCACCACGGCCCTCGACCCTCTTGCGGCCGCCGTTGACAAAGACGCCCCAGCCGTTCTCCTCGCGCTTGGCGTCGATCGCGATCACGACGCACTGGGCGCCGAAGTGGTCGGCCAGCTCGGTGAGCAGCTCGGGCCGGGCCAGCGCCGATGAGTTGACCGAGACCTTGTCGGCGCCGGCGTCGAGCACCGCCTGCGCGTCCTCGACCGAGCGGATGCCGCCGCCGATCGTGAAGGGGATGAAGACGTTGTCGGCGGTGCGCCGTGCCAGCTCGACGATCGTCTCGCGCTTCTCGTGCGAGGCGGTGATGTCGAGGAAGACCAGCTCGTCGGCCCCCTCGGCGTCGTAGCGCTCGGCCAGCTCGACCGGGTCGCCGGCGTCGCGCAGGCCGACGAAGTTGGTGCCCTTGACGACGCGGCCGGCGTCGACGTCGAGACAGGGGATTACGCGCTTGAGGACCATGGGACACAAGCGTAGAGGGCTACTGACGAAGCGCCGCTATGGCCTCAGCGACGGTGAACTTGCGCTCGTAGAGGGCGCGGCCGACGATTGCGCCTTCGAGGTTGACGGGCGCGTTGCGGGCCAAGGATTCGAGGTGCGTTATATCGCCTACGCCACCTGATGCGATCACCTGAGCCTCCGTTGCCGCGGCGATCCGCGCAAGCTCGTCGAGGTTCGGTCCCTCCATGGTTCCGTCGACCTCGATCGCGGTGCAGAGGAACCTAGCCGCCCCCCGCTCGCTCAGCGTCGCGACGGCCTCGACCACCCCCTCCTTGCCTGCTTCAGTCCAGCCCTCCAGCGCAACTCGTCCCTCGCGAGCGTCCACCGAGACGACCACGCGATCGCCGTGGGCATCGAGCATCGCGTCGAGGAACTCGGGGTCTCGCAGGGCTGCGGTGCCGATCACCACGCGCTTGGCGCCTGCATCCAGCACCGCGCCAACCGCATGCGGGTTGCGCAACCCGCCTCCGACCTGGATCGGGCAGTCGACTGCGGACGCGATTCGCCGTACCGCTTCAAGGTTCTGCGGTTCTCCCGCCTTCGCTCCGTCCAGGTCCACCACGTGCAGGAACTCGGCGCCTTCGTTTGCCCAGCGCTCGGCTGCGTCGACCGGATCGGCGTCGTATGCGGTCTCGCGCTCGTAATCGCCCTGCAGCAGCCGCACCGCGCTGCCGCCGCGGATGTCGATTGCCGGGTAGAGGATCACGCCGCGGCGGGCGCCTTCGCGCAGACCCCGGCGAAGTTGGAGAGCAGGCGCAGGCCGGCGCCGCTCGACTTCTCGGGGTGGAACTGAACGCCGAAGACGTTGTCGCGCTCCGCCGCGCAGGCGAAGCGGGCGCCGTAGGCAGCGCTGCCGAGTAGGTCTCCCTGCTCGGGGCTTGGGGTGAAGGAGTGGACGAAGTAGAAGGGCGTCTCGCTCGCGATTCCCTCGGTGAGGCGCGACTCCTTCTCCCAGCGGACCGGCGACCAGCCGATGTGCGGCACCTTGAGACCGTCCGCCTCCAGATCGGCCACCCCTCCGGGGAGCATTCCGATCCCGGCCGCGCCGCCGAGCTCCGTCGTCGACTCGAAGAGCAGCTGGAGGCCGAGGCAGATGCCGAGGATCGGCACGCCGGCGTCACGGCGCTCGGCGAGCAGGTCGTCGAGCCCCAGCTCACGCACCCGCTCCATCGCCTTGGGGAAGGCGCCGACGCCGGGCAGGATCACGCCGTCCGCGGCCCGGACGGTCTCTGGGTCGCTGGCAATCGTCGCCGTCGCGCCGACGTGCTCGAGCGCCTTCTCGACCGAGCGCAGGTTGCCCATGCCGTAGTCGAGGATGCAGATGCGAGTCGTCATTCGCTCAGCGTCCCCTTGGTCGAGGGCACGCCACTCTCGTCTGGATCGACCGAGACCGCGACGCGCAGCGCCCGGGCGAAGGCCTTGAAACAGGCCTCGATCATGTGGTGGACGTTGCTGCCGTAGCGGACTGAGACGTGCAGGGTCAGCTTGGCGCCGTTGGCGACGGCACGGAAGAACTCCTCGGCGAGCTCGCTGTCGAAGCCGGCGATCGAGGTTGCCGGCAGCTCGGCGTCGAAGACGCACAGCGGCCGTCCTGAGATATCGATCGCGCACTCGGCCAGCGACTCGTCCATCGGCACCAGGGCCGAGCCGTAGCGACGGATGCCGGCGCGGTCGCCGAGCGCTTCGTCGAGTGCCTGGCCGAGGACGATGCCGACGTCCTCGACGGTGTGGTGGGCGCCGGTCTCCAGGTCGCCACTTGCCTCCACGACCAGGCCAAGCTTTCCGTGGCGTGCGAGCAGGTCGAGCATGTGGTCTAGGAAGCCGACGCCGGTCTGCGCGCTCGACTCGCCCCCGTCGAGGTCGAGCGAGAGCCGGATCTTGGTCTCGGCGGTGCTGCGCTCTCTTTCCGCGGTTCTGCTCATCGTCTGCTCCGGTTAAGCATCCTTGGCCCTAATCATCGCCGACTCGCCGTGAACGGGGAATCCCTCCGCCCGGGCGATCGTGTCGACGTGTGGGGCCAGTTTCGCCGCCGCCTCTGGCGGGACCTCCACGGTGGCGATCTTGCGGCGGAAGATGCCGGGGCCGAGCGGGCCGGAGAAACGGCCGGCGCCGCCCGTTGGCAACACGTGATTGGAGCCGGCGACATAGTCGCCGAAGGCGGTGGCGCTGTAGGGGCCGACGAAGACGCAGCCGGCGGTTCGCGCCTTGCCTGCGAGGGTTGCGGCCTCCTCCCCCAGCAGCTCCAGGTGCTCGGGGGCGATGGCGTCGGCCAGCTCGATCCCAGCCCGCTCGCCGGCGAGTGGGACCAGGGCCAGCGGGGCGTCGCCGATCGCGGTGCGTTCCCCTGCGAGGCGCTCGGCGGCCAGGCCGATCCCCTCCAGCACCGATTCCTCGGTCGCCGCGGCGACCAGCAGTCCGTCGCCGCCGTGCTCGGCCTGCGCGCAGAGGTCGAGCGCCGCCCACTCCGGGTCGGTATCCACCCCCGCCACCAGCATCAGCTCGGAGGGGCCGGCGAGCGAGTCGATCCCCCGCTCGCCGGAGATGGCCCGCTTTGCCTCTCGCACCCAGGCGTTGCCGGGTCCGGCGACGACGTCGACCGAGTCGATCGTCTCGCTGCCGTAGGCGAGGCCGAAGATCGCCTGGGCGCCGCCCATCGCGTAGACCTCGTCGACCTCGCAGAGGGCCGCCGCCGCGAGCATCAGGGGGTTCAGCTCGCCGTCGGGACCGGGCGGCGAGGCAAGCGCCACCCGCTCCACCCCCGCGGCACGCGCCGGGATCGCGCACATCAGCACGCTCGACGGGTAGGCGGCCCTGCCGCCGGGGGCGTAGATGCCCGCCGCGCGGACCGGCACCTCACGCACGGTCACCGACTGCCCCTGGGGCAAATCGACGCGACGCGGTTGCTCCGCCGCCTGCGCGTCGGCGACCGCGCGCACGTTGGCCGCAGCCAGCTCGAGCGACTTTCGCAGGCCGGGATCGAGCCCCGCCAGCGCCGCTGGGATCGACGCCGGATCGATCCGCAGCGAGTCCGGCGGCCGCTCGGTCGCGTCGAAGCGCGCGGTCAACCGCAGCAGGGCAGCGTCGCCCTCCGCGCGGACCTCACGCTCGATCGGGCCGACGTCGACGGCCGGCGCCTCCGCTGCCGTCCAGGCGCGGATGGCGGCTGCAGTCTCCTCGGCGCCCTCCCACTCGAAGCGCCGCACCCTCATCGTGCAGTCGCCGTTCTCAGCCGCGCCGTCAGCTCGTCGATCTCCTCTGCCCGCAGCTTGTGGGCGACGCGATTGGCGACGAAGCGCGCCGTGCACTCGACGATCTCCTCGCGCACCTCGAGGTCGTTCTCCTCCAGGGTGCGGCCGGTGGCGACCAGGTCGACGATCCCGTCGGCGAGGCCGATCAGCGGGGCAAGCTCGATCGAGCCCTTGACCTCGATCGTCTCGACCTGGCGGCCGGTCGACTCGAAGTGCCGTTCGGCGACTCGCGGATACTTGGTCGCGATTCGCATCATCCCCAGCCGCCGCTGCGACTCGCCCAGACTCCCGTCGCCCTTGCGCCCGGCGAGCACCATGCGGCAGCGGCCGTAACCGAGGTCGAGCAGCTCGTAGACCATGCGGTCGGCCTGCTCCAGCAGCACGTCCTTGCCGGTGATGCCGATGTCAGCGGCACCGGCCTCGACGTAGGTGGGGACGTCCGAGGGGCGCATCGTCACCAGCGTGATCCCCTCCCCTGGGAAGATCAGGGCGCGCGACTCACCGCGGACGGCGGCGGTATCGACGCCGGCGGCGTCGAGCGCAGTCGAGGGTGCCCTCGAGCAGCGCGCCGCGCGGCACCGCCAGCTTCAGCGGACCGTCGGGCTTCGTTCCGGCCATACCGGCGACCTCGACGCTCATGAGGAGTCCTTCCGTCGCGACTCCTCCTCCATCTGGGCGACGTGGACCCGCTCCAGGTAGAGGGCGAACCCCGCCGCGGGCAGGTCGACGCCGAAGCGCTTCAGCAGCTGGTCGTAGCGGCCGCCGCCGCCGAGGACGTGTCCCAGCGCGGGGTCGTAGACCTCGAGGATGGCGCCGCTGTAGTAGCCGAGGTCGCGCAACAGGCCGAGATCGACCTGCACCCGATCTGCGGCGCCGCGCGCTTCCAGTGTCTCGAAGGTCTCGCCGAGCCGGGCAGTGGCCCGCTCGACTGCAGCGCCGCCGATCGCCCGTGCCTCGTCCAGCACCTCGCGGCCGCCGCGCAGCTGCGAGAGGGCGACGCAGGTGTCGACCTGCTCGGCGCCGATGCCGGCCTGCACCAGCTCGGTCTCGAGCCCGACCAGATCGTGCATCGCCAGGCGTTCGAGTATCGCGTCGCGCGCCTCGCCCTCGAGCCCGAGCTCGGTCAGCAGCTGGCGGTAGAGATCGGCGTCGCCGAGCCCGATCACGGCGCGGTCCAGGCCGGCGGCGTCGAGCGCCGCCTCCAGCACCTCGACCACCTCGACCGTGCCCTCCGGCGCCGGTGCGCCGATCAGCTCGACCCCGGCCTGGGCGAACTCACGCATCTGACCGCGCTGCGGCCGCACCGCGCGGAAGGCGTTGGCCAGGTAGCAGAAGCGCAGCGGACCGCTCGGCTTCGGCGTAGCGCGAGGCGACCAGGCGCGCGATCGGCACGGTCATGTCGGAGCGCAGGGCGAGCAGGTCTCCGCCCTCGTCGAAGAAGCGGTAGGCGGAGTCGGCGGTGCGCCCGTCACCGCGGGCGAGCACCTCGTCGTACTCGATCGCGGGCGTCGCCACCTCGCCGTAGCCACGGCTCTCGAAGACCTCGATCAGCGCGAGGTGCAGGCGCCTCAGCTCCCGCATCTCGTCGGGGAGGATGTCGCGCGTGCCCGGGGGGATCGGGTGGATCATCGGAGGGACCTTACGAGAGCTGAGGCGGAGAGCCGGTTACGCCGGGATCTCCGCAGAGGTCCGTTCAATCCGCGCTCCGAGCCCGCGCAGGCGCTCGTCGATCGACTCATAGCCACGGTCGATCTGGCGGATGTTGCCGATCTCCGAGGTGCCCTCCGCCGCCAGGGCGGCGATGAGCATCGCCATCCCGGCCCTGATGTCGGGGCTCTCGACCCGCTCGCCGTGAAGCCGGCTCGGACCGCTGACGATCGCCCGGTGGGGATCGCAGAGCGTGATCCGAGCGCCCATCGCGACCAGCTTGTCGACGAAGAAGAGGCGGTTCTCGAACATCTTCTCGAAGATCAGGATCTCGCCGTCGGCCTGGGTGGCGAGCGCAAGCGCGATCGAGGTGAGGTCGGCTGGGAAGGCAGGCCAGGGGCCGTCCTCGATCTTGGGGATCGCGTCGCCGACGTCGGCCTTGATCCGCAGCCGCTGTCCGGGCGGCACGATCACGTCGTCGCCTTCGATCGTCGACTCGAGGCCGAGGCGACGGAACTGGCGTCGCACCATCAGCAGATCGGCGGGCGCGGTGTCGCGGATGCGCAGCTCGCCGCCGGTCGCCGCCGCCAGCGCCATGAAGCTGCCGACCTCGATGTGGTCGGGCGAGATCGTGTGCTCCGTCCCGCCGAGGCGATCGCGGCCGTGGACCGTCATCACGTTCGAGCCGATTCCGCTCACCTCGGCCCCCATGCCGGTCAACAGCCGGGCGAGGTCCTGCACGTGCGGCTCGCAGGCGGCGTTGGAGATCGTCGTCGGGCCCGGCGTCAGCGCCGCCGCCATCAGCGCGTTCTCGGTTCCCATCACCGAGGGCTCGTCCATGAAGATCGCGCACGGCTGCAGGCCGCCGGTTGGTGCCCTGAGCTCGATCCAGCGATCGCCGTCGATGCTGGCGCCGAGGTCGGCGAAGGCATCGAGGTGCGCGTCGAGTCGCCGACGGCCGATGAAATCGCCGCCGGGGGGCGGCATCCGCGCCTCGCCGAAGCGCGCCAGCAGAGGGCCGGCGAGCAGGAACGAGGCGCGGATCTTGTTCGAGAGCTCCTCATCGACGGCGACATCGGTGACCCCTGCCGCGCATAGCCGCAGGCTGTTGTCGCCGATCCATGCCACCTCGACGCCGAGCCGCTCGAGCAGCGCGATCTGCGCCTCGGTATCGCGGATCCGTGGCACGCGGTGCAGTAACAGCTCCTCTTCGGTGAGCAGGCAGGCGGCGAGGATCGGCAGGGCTGCGTTCTTGTTGCCGGCTGCCGTCAGCTCGCCCGAGAGTGGCGCGCCTCCGTCGATGACGAACTTCTCCATGTTGCGGTTAGGGTACTGGCGCAATGAGACGAGGCTGGAAGATCGCGATCGGCGTGATGGTGACGCTTGCCGTCCTGATCGTGATCAACGTGCTGGTCATCGACGCGGAAACGAAGTCGGCCGAACCGACCGTGTCCGGCGGCCACATCGTCAGCCTGCCCGGTGGCGACGTTCAGGTCGTCGAAAGTGGTCCGCGGGCAGCCAGCCCGATCGTGCTGGTCCACTGCTTCACCTGCTCGATCGATTGGTGGGACGGGATGATCCCGCGCCTCGCCCGCGAGCACCGGGTGATCGCCGTCGACCTGCTCGGCCACGGCGGTTCGGAGAAGCCGACCGGCGGCTACTCGATGCCCGAGCAGGGGGCGCTTGTCGCAGAGGCGCTGGGCCGGCTCGGCGTCCGCAACGCCGAGGTCGTCGGCCACTCGCTCGGCGGACCGGTTGCGATCGCCCTAACCGAGCAGTCGCCGCAGCTCGTCGATCGTCTGGTGGTCATCGACAGCGTTCCCGACAGAACCTACGGCGACGTTGGATTCATCGGCGAACTGCCGTTCAAGCCGGTGATCGGACAGACGCTGTGGCGGATCAAGCCCGACTTCTCGATCAAGGACGGGCTCGAGATCGCGTTTGCCCCTGGCTTTCCGGTGCCCGACGCCTTCGTCGAGGACGTCAAGCGGATGACCTACAGCTCCTACAAGGGCTCCCACGACGGCTTCGACGAGTACACCGACGAGCGCCCTCTTCCGGAGCGCGCCGCGACGACGGGCAAGCCCGTGCTGGCGATCATGGGTGCCGAGGAGCAGATCGCCAGCGATCCCGAGGCGGCCCTGGCGGCCTACCGTGCCGCCGGCGCCAAAACGAGGTTGATCCAGGATGCCGGTCACTCGCCCAACGTCGAGAAGCCAGCCCTGATGGCGGCCATCGTTCTTGCCTTCGGCGAAGTCAAAAAGCCTGCAAAAGAGGCGAAAAGCAGGCAGGCTGTGCAAGACCGCGTGCAGAAACCGGAAGTCGTCCGAGGGCAACCCTAAATTCGAACCTATGTTCGATACGAAGAAATCCCTCAGCACCCACGTCGCCGATGCGGCGGACCTGATGATCGACTTCGCCACGCTCGGCGAGTACGGGCTGGAGCCCGTCGAGCGGCCGGCTCAGCCCTGCGAGGGTCGCCGGCGCCCCGGCAGCCTGCGCAGCACCGGGGCTTGGAGCTCGGCGATCGATCGTTTCGCCGCGCACCCCTAGAACGACAAAGAGCCGCCCGGGGGCGGCTCGGAGTCGCATAAGAAGAACCGGCGGCGACCTACTCTCCCAGGGGGTTGCCCCCCAAGTACCATCGGCGCAGAGTGGCTTAACTGCTCTGTTCGGAATGGGAAGAGGTGTTTCCCACTCGCTATGCGCCACCGGAATTTTGCGAGACCGCGCCTCGGTGGAGCTTGAAAACTGCACAAGGCCGTTAATCAATGGGTAAGCAATAAATATCCGTCAAGCCCTCGACCCATTAGTACCGGTCGGCTGAGCGCATCGCTGCGCTTGCACCGCCGGCCTATCAACCTGGTGGTCTACCAGGGGTCTTACTCCCTCGAAGGGATGGGAGAGCTCATCTCGAGGACGGCTTCCCGCTTAGATGCCTTCAGCGGTTATCCGTTCCGTGCGTAGCTAACCTGCGATGCCCTTGGCAGGACAACAGATACACCAGCGGCACGTTCATCCCGGTCCTCTCGTACTAGGGATGACTCCTCTCAACTCTCCAACGCCCACAGAAGATAGGGACCGAACTGTCTCACGACGTTCTGAACCCAGCTCGCGTACCGCTTTAATGGGCGAACAGCCCAACCCTTGGGACCTACTCCAGCCCCAGGATGCGACGAGCCGACATCGAGGTGCCAAACCGTTTCGTCGATGTGGACTCTTGGAAACGATAAGCCTGTTATCCCCGGAGTACCTTTTATCCGTTGAGCGACGGCGCTTCCACTTGCAACCGCCGGATCACTAAGCCCAACTTTCGTTCCTGCTCGACCCGTCGGTCTCGCAGTCAAGCTCCCTTGTTGCCTTTACACTCTACGCACGATTTCCAACCGTGCTGAGGGAACCTTTGGGCGCCTCCGTTACTCTTTAGGAGGCGACCGCCCCAGTCAAACTGCCCACCTGACACTGTTCACCACCCGGATCACGGCATGGTGTTAGAAGCCCAAAACATCAAGGGTGGTATCTCAAGGACGACTCCCCGGCAGCCAAAGCCGCCGGTTCACAGTCTCCCACCTATCCTGAGCGAGATACATCAGACTCCAATATCAAGTTGCAGTAAAGGTTCACGGGGTCTTTCCGTCTTTCTGCGGGTACTCGGCATCTTCACCGAGACTTTAATTTCACCGAGCCTCTCGTTGAGACAGCGTCCAACTCGTTGCGCCATTCGTGCAGGTCGGAACTTACCCGACAAGGAATTTCGCTACCTTAGGACCGTTATAGTTACGGCCGCCGTTTACCGGGGCTTAGCTTCATTGCTTCGCGCCGAAGCGCTAACAAGTCCGCGTAACCTTCCGGCACCGGGCAGGCGTCAGCCCCTATACGTCGTCTTGCGACTTAGCAGAGGCCTGTGTTTTTGGTAAACAGTCGGTTGGACCAATTCACTGCGGCCCCCTCGGGCTCCCTCCGTATGGAGTTCACCCTACCGGGGCGTCCCTTCTCCCGAAGTTACGGGACGATTTTGCCGAGTTCCTTAACGAGAGTTAGCTCGCTCACCTCAGTATGTTCTACTTGTCCACCTGTGTCGGTTATCGGTACGGGCACGCGAATCCTGCCTAGAGGATTTTCTCGGAGGCATGGGATCGGGGACTGGCCGGCGGTCAAGCCAGCTGGCATCGCACCTCGCGTCAAAACGCCCCTGCGGATTTCCCTACAGAGACTGGCTACGTGCTTGCCCCAGGACGACCATCGCCTGGGTTCCCTTACCCTTCCCCGTCCCCCCATCGGTCATAACGGAAGCGACGTGGTACAGGAATATCAACCTGTTGGCCATCGGCTACGCCTTTCGGCCTCGCCTTAGGTCCCGACTAACCCTGAGCAGACGAACTTTACTCAGGAAACCTTGGACAATCGGTGGAGGGGAGTCTCACCCCTCTATCGTTACTCATGCCGGCATTCTCACTTCCAGCCACTCCACGGATGCTTACGCACCCGCTTCACGCAACTGGAACGCTCTCCTACCGCGTGCAGAGCCCGCAGGCCTGCACACCCATAGCTTCGGAGACTAGCTTGAGCCCCGTTACATTCTCCGCGCCCGAACACTTGACCAGTGAGCTGTTACGCACTCTTTTAAGGGTGGCTGCTTCTAAGCCAACCTCTTGGTTGTCTCTGCACTCGGACATCGTTCACCACTTAGCTAGTACTTAGGGTCCTTAGCTGATGGTCTGGGTTGTTCCCCTTTTGCGTACGAAGTTTATCCCCCGCACACTGACTCCCGCGCTAACCGTGACGGTCTTCGGAGTTTGCCTGAAGTCGGTAACCTGGTAGGGCCCCTAGTCCAAACAGTGCTCTACGGCCGCCACGCAAACACGCGAGGCTATACCTAAATATATTTCGGAGAGAACCAGATATCTCTGGGCTTGATTAGCCTTTCACTCCAATCCACAGGTCATCCGCCCAGTTTTCAACCTAGGTCGGTTCGGCCCTCCACGAGGTCTTACCCCCGCTTCAGCCTGCCCATGGATAGCTCGCCCAGTTTCGGGTCTACCGCCAATGACTATGTCGCCCTGTTCAGACTCGCTTTCGCTGCGGCTCCGCTCATCGCTTAACCTTGCCACTGACGAGTAACTCGCCGGCTCGTGATGCAAAAAGCACGCCGTCACACCCGAAGGTGCTCCGACCACTTGTAGGCTTGCGGTTTCAGGTACTATTTCACTCCCCTTCAGGGGTGCTTTTCACCTTTCCCTCACGGTACTAGTTCACTATCGGTCACCAGGTAGTACTTAGCCTTGGAGGGTGGTCCCCCCAGGTTCAGACCGCGTTTCACGGGTGCGGTCCTACTCAGGAACATCAGTCGGCAGATCAGTGCGTTTTCACCTACGGGACGATTGCCCTCTGTGGTGCGAGGTTCCACTCGCTTCGGCTAACACCTGATTTGGTAACTGCCGCCGAGCCAGGCACGGCTCGGGCGTGACGTCCTACAACCCCCAACAGACAACGCGTGCCCGCTTGCATCTGTCAGGTTTAGGCTGATCCCCTTTCGCTCGCCACTACTAAGGGAGTCTCGGTTGATTTCTATTCCTCGGGGTACTTAGATGTTTCAGTTCCCCCGGTTGCCTTCCAGTGGCTATGAATTCACCACTGGATGACGCCGCATTACCGGCGCCGGGTTTCCCCATTCGGAGACCCGCGGGTCAATGGCTGTTCAGCGCCTCACCGCGGCTTATCGCAGCCGTCCACGTCCTTCATCGACTCCTGGTGCCAAGGCATCCACCGTAAGCCCTTACTATCTTGACGGTGAGCGACCCGTACACCTAAGTGTGCGGGTCGTTAATTAAATACCCAGAGCCTGCCGTCGCGGCAGGCTCTAATTATTGGCCTTGTACAGTTTTCAAGGTCCACCGAGGCACACGCAGCGGAGTGCTTCCGCTGGCGGTCTCTCAAAACTGAGCAGCGTTCCCACCGGCGTTATGCCAGTGGGGAGCCCGGTCGACGTTCTAGAGAAATCTCCCTAGAAAGGAGGTGATCCAGCCGCAGCTTCCGCTACGGCTACCTTGTTACGACTTCACCCCAATCACAGGTCCCACCTTCGACGGCTCCCTCCAAAAGGTTAGGCCACCGGCTTCGGGTGTTGCTTGCTTTCGTGGTGTGACGGGCGGTGTGTACAAGGCCCGGGAACGTATTCACCGCAGCATTGCTGATCTGCGATTACTAGCAACTCCAGCTTCATGGAGGCGAGTTTCAGCCTCCAATCCGAACCGAGACGCACTTTCTGGGATTCGCTCCACCTCACGGTATTGCTGCCCTTTGTATGCGCCAATGTAGCACGTGTGTAGCCCTGGACATAAGGGGCATGATGACTTGACGTCATCCCCACCTTCCTCCGGTTTGTCACCGGCAGTCTCCCATGAGTCCCCAACTTAATGCTGGCAACATGGAACGGGGGTTGCGCTCGTTGCGGGACTTAACCCAACATCTCACGACACGAGCTGACGACAGCCATGCACCACCTGTGATGGTGTCCCGAAGGAAAACCGTGTTTCCACGGCGGTCACCAACATGTCAAGCCCAGGTAAGGTTCTTCGCGTTGCGTCGAATTAAACCACATGCTCCGCTGCTTGTGCGGGCCCCCGTCAATTCCTTTGAGTTTTAGCCTTGCGGCCGTACTCCCCAGGCGGGGCACTTAGTGCGTTAGCGACGGCACGGGAGGAGTCGACACCTCCCACACCTAGTGCCCATCGTTTACGGCGTGGACTACCAGGGTATCTAATCCTGTTCGCTCCCCACGCTTTCGCGCCTTAGCGTCAGTACCGTCCCAGCGAGCTGCCTTCGCTATTGGTGTTCCTCCTGATATCTGCGCATTCCACCGCTACACCAGGAATTCCACTCGCCTCTTCCGGACTCTAGCCCTGCAGTATCCATCGGCTTTCAAAGGTTGAGCCTTTGACTTTCACAACGGACTTACAGGGCCGCCTACGCGCGCTTTACGCCCAATGATTCCGGACAACGCTTGCCCCCTACGTATTACCGCGGCTGCTGGCACGTAGTTAGCCGGAGCTTCTTCTGGAGGTACCGTCAGTCCGGACGGCTATTAACCGCCGAACCTTCGTCCCTCCTGAAAGGGGTTTACAACCCGAAGGCCGTCTTCCCCCACGCGGCGTTGCTGCGTCACGCTTTCGCGCATTGCGCAAGATTCCCCACTGCTGCCTCCCGTAGGAGTCTGGGCCGTGTCTCAGTCCCAGTGTGGCTGATCGTCCTCTCAGACCAGCTACCCATCGTCGCCTTGGTAGGCCTTGACCCCACCAACAAGCTAATGGGCCGCGAGCCCCTCCCAATGCGGAGGCCGAAGCTTCCTTTAGCGAACAGGCTTACGCCTGTGCGCCACATCCGGTATTAGCCCGAGTTTCCTCGGGTTGTCCCGGTCATCGGGGCAGGTTACTCACGTGTTACTCACCCGTTCGCGGCTTTGCCCCAGGGCAAGCCCTGGTTCGTCGCACCACTTGCATGTGTTAAGCACGCCGCCAGCGTTCGTCCTGAGCCAGGATCAAACTCTCCGTGAAGAGTACTTCTACAGAGAGATGTCATGCCTGGCTGGCCGTCGAGTACACAAACACGACGACCGGCATGACGGGTAAATCAGACCACTCGGCACGCTGACGAGCCGAGTGGATCGGGCTCAAACAATCCACAGACCCGAGGGTCCGCGGAGTGCACGCTGCTCAGTTTTCAAAGACCGCTGCGCCTCTGCGGCGGGATTCGCCGTCTTTTGCGCATGGGACGGCACAGGGCCAATCCCAGAGGGACGAAGAAGTATAGCGCCGTCGCGGCGGTTTGCCTAATGCCTGCCCCCGGGATCCCCCAGGCACGCCCGGCGGGGCGTTCAGGCGCGGGCGCGCATGCGGCGGAAGCGCCGCTTGCCGACCTGGAGGACGCGGCCGTCGAGCTCGGCCGGATCGACGTCCAGCCGCTCTCCGCCCAGCGGCTCGCCGTCGAGCTTGACGCCGCCCTGGGCGAGCAGGCGACGGGCCTCGCTGGAGCTGATCTCGAAGGCGCCGGCCATCAGCCTGGGCAGGTGCACGGTGGCGCCACCGTCATCGAGGTAGGCACTGAGGTCGATCTCCTCGACCTCCTCCGGCGCCTCGTGGCGGACGAAGAGGCGGTCGAAGTGCTCCTCGGCCTGCTTGGCCGCGCTCTCGTCGTGGAAGCGCGCGACGATTCGCCGTGCCGAGCTCGCGCTTGGCCTCGTTCGGCGGCCCCCTCGGGGACCTCCTCGCCGAGCAGCAAGCGGAAGTACTCCGGCATCGCCTCATCGGGGATCCGCATCAGCTTGCCGAACATCTCCTCGGGCGGCTCGGTGACGCCGACGTAGTTGCCCAGCGACTTGCTCATCTTCTGCACGCCGTCGGTGCCGACCAGGATCGGCATGGTCATGATCGACTGGGGCTTCTGCCCGTGCGCCGCCTGGATGTCGCGCCCGAAGAGCAGGTTGAACTTCTGGTCGGTCCCCCCCAGCTCGACGTCGGCCTCGACCGCGACCGAGTCGTAGCCCTGCAGCAGCGGGTAGAGCAGCTCCAGGGCCGCGATCGGCGAGCCCGCCGCCATCCTCTTCTGGAAGTCGTCGCGCTCCAGCAGCCTGGCGACCGTCGTTTGGGCCAGTAAGCCCAGCAGCGCCTCCGGCTCCATCCGCAACCACTCGCTGTTGAAGCGGACCTCGGTGCGCTCGCGGTCGAGAACCTTGAAGGCCTGCTCCTGGTAGGTGGCGGCGTTGGTCTCGATCTCCTCCGGTGAGGGCAGTGGCCGCTGGGCCGAGCGACCGCTCGGATCGCCGACCCTGGCGGTGAAGTCGCCGATGATCAGGACGACCCGGTGGCCGGCGTCCTGGAACTCACGCAGCTTCTTCAGCACGACCGTGTGGCCGAGGTGGATGTCGGCCGTGGTTGGGTCGATGCCGAGCTTGACCCGCAACGGCCGGTCCGCGGCGAGCTGCTCGGCGAGCATCCCCTCGGGCAGCACGTCGACCGTATTGCGCGTCAAGTCGGGCACGGCGGCAATGCTAGACTGCCGCCTCCTCTTGGCGGGCACACGCACCAAGCCGCGCCTGAAGAAGCTGCGCGTACTCTTCGTCCTCCTCGGCCTGGCGGTCCTGGCCGTCGTCTCGATGGTCTTCGGGATGATGATGGCGGTCTCGAGGAACCTGCCCGCGATCTACGACTACGCCGCCTATCAGGCCTCGCAGCAACAGCGAGGTCTACGACGCCTCGGGCGAGCCGATCGGGACGCTGACCAGCAACGAGAACAAGATCCTGCTCACCTCGGGGCAGATCTCGCCCAACGTCAAGAACGCCGTGGTCGCGATCGAGGACGCGCGTTTCTACGAGCACGACGGGGTCGACTTCCAGGGCATCGGGCGGGCGCTGGTCCAGGACCTCCTCTCGCTCAGCGCTCGCCAGGGCGCCTCGACGATCACCCAGCAATTCGTCAAGGACGCCCTGGAAGCGCAGAGCACTCGCACGGTGCTGCAGAAGTTCCGCGAGGCGGCGCTCGCCTACCGGCTCGAGCAGCGCTGGAGCAAGGACAAGATCCTCACCGAGTACCTCAACACGATCTACTTCGGCGAGGGCGCCTACGGGATCGAGGCGGCCGCCCGCACCTTCTTCGGCGCCGCCCACCCGGGCTGCGGCAGCGAGAGCGAGCCCTGTGCCTCGGTGCTCGAGCCGTGGGAGGCTGCGACCCTGGCCGGGATCATCTCCTCGCCCTCGCTCTACGACCCGAAGATCTTCCCCGAGAACTCGCTGGCGCGGCGCAACCTGGTCCTCGACCGGATGTACGAACAGGGCTACATCACCGCCGAGCAGCGCCAGGAAGGGACCAAGCAGGCGCTGCCCCCGCCAGCCGACATCGAGCCGCCGACGCTGGACTCCGAGGTGCCCTACTTCACCGCCTGGCTGCGCCAGCAGCTGGTCGAACGCTTCGGCGCTTCCCGCACCTTCTTCGGCGGGCTGAAAGTGAAGACGACGCTCGACTTGCGCCTGCAGGGGGCCGCCGAGGAAGCCGTCGCCTCCTACCTCAGCGGTCTGCCGCCGACCGCCGCCGTCGTCGTGATCGACAATCGCAACGCCGGCATCAAGGCGATGGTCGCCGGTCCCGACTTCGAGGAAAAGCCCTTCAACCTGGCGACCCTCGGCCACCGCCAGCCCGGTTCCTCGATCAAGCCGATCATCCTCGCCACCGCGCTCGAACAGGGCATCTCGCCGGAAACCGTCTACGAATCCGCCCCTCAGACCTTCCCCTTCGGCAAGAATGGCGAAGAACTGTTCGAGGTCAAGAACTACGCCGACAGCTACCTCGGCTCGGCCTCGCTGGCGACCGCGACGACCTACTCCGACAACGCCGTCTACGCCCAGGTCGGGCTGGAAAGCATCGAGGGCGGCACGCGGGCGATCGCCCGCACGGCGCACAAGCTCGGCGTGCGGACGCACCTCTCGACCAACCCGGCGATGGTCCTCGGCGGCCTGGAAGAAGGGGTGACGCCGCTGGAGTGGACCTATGCCTTCACCACCCTGGCCAACGACGGCGACCGGGTCAGCGGCACGCTGGCGCCGGAGCCCGGTGACAGCCCGGTCGCCTACACCGAAGTCACCGACCAGGACGGCGACGTGATCAAGGGCGGCGACAACGACTCGATACACACCCAGGCGATCGACGCCGGCGTCGCCGAAGAAGCGAAGAGCATCCTGCGCTCGGTGATCACCAGCGGGACCGGCGTGCGCGCCGACATCGGCGACGAAAGCCAGTGGGGCAAGACCGGCACCACCGACGAAAACATCGACGCCTGGTTCTGCGGCGCCACCGACGAGGTCACCGCCTGCGTCTGGGTCGGCTATGCCGAAAGCGCCACGCCGATGGAAACCGAGTTCTCCGGTGGCCCGGTGGACGGCGGCACCTTCCCGGCGCTGATCTGGGCGAGCGTGATCTCGGCCTGGGAGGAGATCGCCGCCGACCGGGCCGCGGAACGGGAGAGCGAACAGGAGGAGAGCGACTCCGACGCCGATGCCGATAGCGGCGATTCCTCCACCCCGTCTCCCGAAGACGAAATCTATGTCCCCCCCGTTCCGGACGAAGCCGAAGAAGAACCCGCGCCCGAAGCCCAACCGGAAGCGCCCGATGCGGGCCCGGAACCGGAAGCCGCTCCCGAAGCGGCCCCGGAAGCCGCGCCTGAATCGGGCGGCGGCGGCGGAATCACCGCCGGCTAGGCCGGCTCCGCCGGGCGAGGGCGAGAGACGAAGCGGCTGCCCGCAAGGCAGAACCGCCAAGGGCGCTCTACGGCTTTGGTTATTCCCACTCGGGGTCCGGTGACCACCTCACCCGTCCAGCCCGGCTCAGGTGGCAGAACGAGGAAGGGATCGGCCGAGAGATCGGCATCGTTTGCGTCGAGGCCAATGCCCAGCGCGTCGGTGACCTTGCCGGGACCGGAGCAGAGGTCGGTGTGGGGGCGGTTGCCGCGGCGGGCGCACATGGCGTCCAAGCCTGCGCTCGGCTCCAGGGCTCGGATCAGCACCGCGGCCGCCTCGCCTTCCGGTTCGGCGACGGCGTTGAGCAGGCTGTGGATGCCGTAGGAGAGGTAGACGTAGGCGCGGCCCGGCGGCCCGAAGAGGGTCGCGGTGCGCTTGGTCAGCCCGACGTAGGCGTGGCAGGCGGGGTCGTCGCGCTCGTAGCTCTCGGTCTCGACGATCGTGCCGCCGCAGCCCCGGTAGAAGAGCCGGCAGCCGATCAGCTCGCGGGCGACCTGGTGGACGCTGCGCTCGAAGAAGGCGACGTCGAGGCGGGGCTCGGCCGTCGTCGCCGCCCTCACAGGCCCGGTTCCTCGTCCGCCTGCTCCTCGACCGAGTGGAGCGTCTCGCGGGCAAGCTCGATCTGGCGGGCGAGCGGCGCCGAGCCGGTGCCGCCCTCGATCCGCTTCGACTCGAGCCAGCTCTCCTGCCGCAGCACCTCGTAGAAGGAGCCGTCGAGATGCTCGCTGCGCTGTCGCAGGTCCTCTTCGCTCAGCTCGGAGAGGGCGACGCCGCGCTCGACCGCGTCGCGGACCAACCCGCCGACGATCCCGTGCGCCTCGCGGAACGGCACCCCCTTGCGGACCAGCAGGTCGGCGACCTCGGTCGCTGCCAGCATCTCGTCGCCCGAGGCCTCGGCCAGCCGCTCGCGATCGAAGACGATCCCGGCCAGCATCCCCTCCGACGCATCGAGGCAGGACTCGACCGTCTCGATCGCGTCGAAGAGCGGCTCCTTGTCCTCCTGCATGTCCTTGCCGTAGGTGAGAGGCAGGGCGTGCATCGTTCCCAGCAGCGAGAGGTAGTCGGCGGCGACCCGGGGGCTCTTGGCGCGCAGCAGCTCGGCCGAGTCGGGGTTGACCTTCTGCGGCATGATGCTCGACCCCGAGGAGAATGACTCGTCGAGCTGGCAGAAGCCGAACTCGCTACTCGACCAGATGACGATCTCCGAGCCGAGCCGCGAGAGGTGCATCGCGCAGATCGAGGCGGCGGAGAGGTAGTCGAGGACGAAGTCGCGGTTGGAGGCGCCGTCGATCGAGTTGGTGCTGACGTAGCGGGAAGCCGAGGTCGTCGGCGACGGCGCGCCGGTCGATCTCCCAGTTGACGCCGGCGAGCGCCCCCGAGCCGAGCGGCATCACGCTGGCACTGTCGAGGGCGAACTGGAAGCGCAGCACGTCGCGGGCGAGCATCCAGAAGTAGGCGAGCAGGTGGTGGCCGAGGTAGACGGGCTGGGCGCGCTGGAGGTGCGTGTAGCCGGGCATCGGCCAGTCGCGGTGCCGCTCGGCCAGCTCGAGCAGACGCGCCATCGTTGCCCGGCTGAGCTCGATCGCCCGCAGCGAGTGGGCCTGCACGACCATCGCCACGTCGGTGGCGACCTGGTCGTTGCGCGAGCGGCCGGTGTGCAGCTTGCCGGCCAGCGGGCCGATCTCCTCGCCGAGCAGCCGCTCGATCGCCATGTGGATGTCCTCGTCAGAGGCGGCGAAGGAGAAGCCGGCCTTGCCGATCCGTGCGCGCACCGCCTCCAGCCCGGCTTCGAGCTGCTCCAGCTCGGTGTCGTCGAGCACGCCGACCTGTCGCAACCCCCGCGCGTGGGCCTGCGACTGGTCGATGTCGTAGGGCGCCAGGCGCGCGTCGAACTCGATCGAGCGGTTGAGCCGCCAGAAGCGCAGGTCGGGTTCTTTGCGGAAGCGGGACATCAGCGCAGGGAATCGGCGAGAGCCTCGCATACCCGGGCGACCTGCGACTCGGTCATCGCCGGGAAGAAGGGCAGCGCCAGCGAGTGCGCCGCCGCCGCTTCGGCGACCGGGAACTGTCCCTCGCGGTAGCCGAGCTCGCGCAGGTGGGGGAAGAGATGGATGCAGGGCAGATATGCCTTGGCGGCGATCCCCCGCCCGTCGAGGCGGGCGATGGCCGCGTCGCGGTCGATCTCGTCGTCGAGCCGTACGACGTAGACGAACCAGCTGCGGCGCTCGCTGCCCCGCGCCGTGATCGGCGCCGTGACGCCCTCGACTCCGGCTAGTCCTTCCTCGTACAGCGACGCCACCGCGCCGCGCCGCGCCAAGCAGCTCGTCGAGCTTCTCCAGCTGGGCGACGCCGAGCGCCGCGGCGAGATCGGAGAGGCGGTAGTTGAAGCCGAGCCGATCGTGGTCGAGCCAGCTCATGTCCGGAGCGCGGCCCTGGTTGCGCTCGGCGCGCAGGCGCTCGGCGGTGGCCGGATCAGAGGGGATGATCATCCCCCCCTCGCCGGTGGTCAGCTGCTTGTTGGCGTAGAAGGCGAAGGTGGCGAGGTTGCCCCGCGCGCCCACCTGGCGGCCCTCGGAGTCGATCGCGCCGAGGGCCTCGCAGGCGTCCTCGAGGATGCCGAGGCCGCGCTGGGCGGCGAGTGCCTCCAGCTCGGGCATCGCCGCCGGGAAGCCGAAGATGTGGATCGGGAGGATGCCGGCCGTGCGCTCACCGGCGGCGGCCGCGGCAGCCGCCGGATCGAGGTTGAGCGTCACCGCGTCGACATCGCAGAAGACCGGCCGGGCGCCCTCGTAGAGCAGGCAGTTGGCCGAGGCGACGAAGCTGAAGGGGCTGGTCAGGACCTCGTCGTCCGGCCCCCAGCCGAGCGCCCGCACGCCGAGGTGCAGGGCCGTGGTGCCGCTGGAGACCGCGACCGCGTCCTCAGCGCCCAGCCAGGCGGCGAGCTCGCGCTCGAAGCGTTCCCCCATCGGCCCCAGCGAGAGCCGTCCCGAGCGCAGCACCTCGAGCATCAGCTCCTCCTCGCGGGTGCCGACCTCCGGCTTCGCCAGCGGGATCGGCTCGGTCTGGGGCGGGGCGACCATCGGCGCGCCCAGCCTACTTCGCGCCGTCGTCGTCCCGCGGCTGGAAGGCGTACTCGAGCGAGTCGACCAGGGCCTCCCAGGAGGCCTCGATGATGTTCTCCGAGACGCCGATCGTCCCCCACTCCCGCTCGCCGTCGGAGGAGTCGAGCAGCACCCGGGTGACCGCGCCGGTGCCGTGGCTCTCGTCGAGGATCCGCACCTTGTAGTTGGTCAGCTCGATGTCGGCCAGGTGTGGGTAGCGGTCGGCGATCGCGCCGCGCAGGGCGCTGTCGAGCGCGTTGACCGGACCGTTGCCCTCGGCGACGTGGACGTAGCGCTCGTCGCCGACCCGGACCTTGATCGTCGCCTCGGTCTCGACCGCGCCGTCGGCGCGCTTCTCGACCAGCACCTTGAAGCTCTCCAGCTCGAAGAGCGGCTCGTAGCGCTCGGCCTCGCGGCGCAGGAGCAGCTCGAAGGAGGCCGGCGCGGCCTCGTAGTGGTAGCCCTCGTGCTCTCGCCGCTTCAGCTGCTCGACGGCGCGGCTCGTCGTCTCCTCGTCGAGCTCGAGGCCCGACTGCTCGGCCTGGGTGCGGATCGTCGCCTTCCCCGCCAGCTCCGAGGCGAGGATCTGGCGTTGGTTGCCGACCGCGGCCGGGTCGAGGTGCTCGAAGGTGCTGGCGTCGGCGGCGACGCCAGCGGCGTGCATGCCGGCCTTGTGGGCGAAGGCGTTGCGCCCGACGTAGGGCCGGTCCGGATTCGGCGCCATGTTGCAGAGCTCGTCCAGATAGTGGCTCGTCTGGGCAAGGGACGCGAGTCGCTCGGGGGCCACTACGTCGAAGCCCATCTTCAACTGCAACGCCGGCAGGATCGAGGCCAGGTTGGCGTTGCCGCAGCGCTCGCCGTACCCGTTGACGGTGCCCTGAACCAGGCGGGCGCCAGCTTCGACCGCCGCCAGCGAGTTGGCGACGGCACACTCGGCGTCGTTGTGGGTGTGGATGCCGACCGCTGCCCCGTCGCCCAGGGTCTCGACCACGGCGGCCGTCGCTTCGCGGACGAACCCCGGCAGGCTGCCGCCGTTGGTGTCGCAGAGGGTGACGTTCTCGGCGCCCGCTTCGGCCGCTGCGCGGACGCATTCCAGCGCGTAGTCGGGGTCGTCGCGGTAGCCGTCGAAGAAGTGCTCGGCGTCGAAGACCACCCGCTTGCCGCCGCCGCGACAGAAGGCGACCGAGTCGCCGATCATCGCCAGGTTCTCGGCCTCGGGGACGCGGATCACCTTCTCGAGGTGCAGTTTCCAGCTCTTGCCGACCAGGCAGACCATGGGTGCGACGGAATCGACCAGGGTCGCGAGCGCCGGGTCTTCGGCGGCTGCGACCCCGCCGCGCCTCGTCATCCCGAAGGCGGCGATCGTCGCGTTCTCCAGCGTCAACTCGGAGAGGCGGTCGAAGAGCTCGGCTTCCTTTGGGTTCGAGCTGGGGAACCCGGCCTCGACGAAGTGGACGCCAAGGGCGTCGAGGGCCTGCACCACCTTCAGCTTCTCGCCGACCGAGAGCGACATGCCGCGACCGCCCATGCCGTCCCGCAAGGTCGTGTCGTAGAGCTTCACCTGTTCCATCTGATGCCTTTCGCTTCGAGGAGTTGGGGGGAGGGTCGTCTGACCCGCGCGCGCGGCAGCGCCGCGCCAGCCGCTAGGCGGCTGGGGTAATTCGCCCTGCCCCTGCCTCGACGAAGTCGAGCCACTCCAGGTACTCCTCGGCGCGGCCGTGCAGCGCGTCCTGGAACTTAGCCTGGATCACCCGCGTGATCTCGCCCGGCTCGCCCAGCGGGTGGTCGTCGACCTCCCGCACGGGGACGAGCTCGGCGGCGGTGCCGGTGAGGAAGACCTCGTCGGCGAGGTAGAGCTCGGCGCGGGCGATGCCGCGTTCCTCGACCGTGTAGCCGAGGTCGCGGGCGATCTGCACGATCGAGTTACGGCTGATCCCGTCGAGGATCGCCGCCGTGTGCGGCGGCGTGCAGATGGTGCCGTCGCGGACGATGAAGACGTTCTCGCCGGAGCCCTCGGAGACGCAGCCGTACTGGTCGAGCAGGATCGCCTCGTCGTAGCCGGCGGCGGTGGCCTCGGTCTTGGCGAGGACCGAGTTGAGGTACTGGCCCGAGGCCTTGGCGTGCGGGATCAGGCTGTCGCCGGAGATCGTCCGCCAGGAGGAGACCTTGGTGCGGATGCCGTGCCGCGCGCCCTCCTCGCCGAGGTAGACGCCCCAGGGGAAGGCGGCGATGATCACGTCGATCGGCGCGTCCGTCGCGTAGAGCCCGAGGTTGCCGTAGCCGCGGTAGGCGAGCGGGCGGATGTAGCAGGAGCCGAGGCCGTTGCGGCGGATCAGTTCGTTGGTCGCCTCGCGGATCTCCTCCGCCGAGTAGGGCAGCTGGAAGTAGTAGAGCTCGGCCGACTTCTCCAGTCGGGCGAGGTGCTCGTGGTGGCGGAAGACCGCCGGTCCGCGCTCGGTCTCATAGCAGCGGATCCCCTCGAAGACGCCGGTGCCGTAGTGCAGGCCGTGGCTGAGCACGTGCGTCTTGGCCTCGTCCCAAGGCACGAACTCGCCGTTCTGCCAGATCAGCTCTGCCGTCTCCATCCCCGGAAAGTATGCCCGATGGCTCAGGGAAGGTCGAGTCAGAGCTCGGCTAGAACAGCCTCGGTCATCTCGGCGGTGCCGACCGTCGGCTCGCCGCCTGCGGCGAGGTCGGGGGTGCGCAGGCCGTGCTCGAGGACCGTATCGACGGCGGCCTCGATCCGTTCCGCCTCCGCCGGCCGGTCGAGGCCGTGGCGCAGCATCATCGCCGCGCTGAGGAAGGTGGCGAGCGGGTTGGCGATCCCCTGGCCGGTGATGTCGGGCGCCGAGCCGTGCACCGGCTCAAACAGGCCGGGCGCGCCGGCCTCTCCGAGGCTGGCCGAGGGCAGCATTCCGAGCGAACCGGTGAGCATCGCGGACTCGTCGCTGAGGATGTCGCCGAAGAGGTTCTCGGTGACGATCACGTCGAACTCGGCCGGGCGAGAGACGAGTTGCATAGCGGCGTTGTCGACCAGCAGGTGCTCGAGTGCGACGTCGGGGTACTCGACGGCGAGCCCGCTGACCACCTCGCGCCATAGCCGCGAGGTCTCGAGCACGTTGGCCTTGTCGACCGAGGTGAGGCGCGGCTTGCGTTCGCGGCCCTCGGCGCGGCGGCGGGCCGCAGCGAAGCCGGCGCGGGCGATCCGCTCGATCTCGGCGGTCGAGTACTCGCAGGTGTCGTGGGCTGCGTCGCCCTCGCGGCCGCTGTCGCCGAAGTAGATGCCGCCGGTCAGCTCGCGCACGACCAGCAGGTCGGTGCCGGCGATCCGCTCCTCGCGCAGCGGGCTGGCGCCGACCAGCGCCGGGCTGGGACGCACCGGCCGCAGGTTGGCGTAGAGCCCCATCCCCTTGCGCAGGCCGAGCAGGCCCTGCTCGGGGCGCGGAGCATCAGGGTCGGTCGTGTCCCATTTCGGTCCGCCGACGGCGCCGAGCAGCACCGCGTCAGCTCTCTTGCAGGCATCGAGCACCTGATCGGTCAATGCGGTGCCGTGGGCGTCGATCGAACAGCCACCCATTAGCAGCTCGTCAAACTCGAAATCGCCCAAGGCGTCGAGCAGCTTCCGCGCGGCGGCGACGATCTCGGGCCCGATTCCGTCACCGGGCAGCAGGACTATCCGAGGCGCTGCGCTCATCGGCGGCACTCTATGTGGCCCCGGCCGTCGCCTCGATGTTGAGACGGACGTAGTCGAGCGTCAGTGGCTGCTCGCAGAGCTTAAGCACGGCTTCGGCGAAGGGGCGCCGGAGGTTCTCGGGGAGCCGGTCGAGGTGTGGGCCGAGGGTGACGGTTTCCGTGAACTCGAACGGCTGCTCCGGCGTTACCGGCTTGGGCTCGAGCCAACAGCGGGCCGTGGCGAAGCCGGCGTCACGCAGGCGCCGCTCGGTTTCATCGGGCGCGGCGAAGTTCCACATCTCCTCCATGCCCTCGAAATGTGGCGCGAACTCGGGGCGGGCCATCGCCGCGGCGATGGCCCTGGCGTGTTCGGCGACGTTGCCCTCGCCCCCGCACTGGGCGACGAGGCGACCGCCCGGCCTCAGGGTGGCGTGGAGGCGCTTGAAGAGGCGATCGTGGTCGACGATCCAGTGGAAGGTCGCGGTCGAGAAGATCAGGTCGACCGGTTGCTCGAGCTCGAGCTCGGAAAGGTCAGCGACCAGGTAGGTCACGCCATCCCCCAAGCGCTCCCTCGCCTTCGCGATCATCGCTTCGGAGCCGTCGACGGCGATCAGCCGTCCATCTGGGAGCCGCTCGAGCAGCTCGGCGCTGACGCGCCCAGATCCGCAGCCGGCATCGAGCGCGGTCTCATCGCCGTGCAGCTCGAGGCGCTCGACCACCTCGACACCCCAGGCAAATTGCGGGAAGGCGAGCGCGTCGTAGGTCTCGGCATCCCACTCGCGCGGGCCGGTGTTGATCGAGCGCGCCATTGGCCGGCGGCTCAGAGCGCCGTGGTGACGGGACCGCTCTCGCCCCGCGCCGCCTCGAACTCGTCGATCGCCCCGGCGCTCTCCAGAGTGATGCCGATGTCGTCGAGGCCGTTGAGCAGACGATGCTGCACGTCGGGCTCGATCGCGAACTCGAAGACGCCCGCGGCGCAGGTGACGGTCTGGTCGTCGACGTCGATTCGCGCTTCGCCGGCCTCGGCCACGGCGCGGCAGTGCTCCTCATCGAGCTCAACCGGCAGCAGGCCGACCTTGGTGCAGTTGGAATAGAAGATGTCGGCGAAGGAGGGCGCGACGATCGCCTCGAACCCGAAGTCCTCGAGCGCCCAGGGGGCGTGCTCGCGCGAAGAGCCGCAGCCGAAGTTACGGCCGGTGACGAGGATCGGGTTCGGCTCCAGCGAGATCTCGCCCGAGCGCAGCCAGTCATAGAAGAGGAACTCGCCAAAGCCGGTTCGCTCCACCCGCTTGAGGAACTGCTTGGGGATGATCTGGTCGGTGTCGACGTCGGCGCGGTCCAGCACCGACACCCTGCCCTCGATCACGTCTATCGGCCTCATCTCTAGCTCCAATTCCTGATGTCGACGAAGTGGCCCTCGATCGCGGCCGCTGCCGCCATCTTCGGGCTGACCAGGTGGGTGCGCCCGCCCTTACCCTGCCGCCCCTCGAAGTTGCGGTTCGAGGTGGAGGCGCAGCGCTCGCCCTCGATCAGGGTGTCGGGGTTCATGCCGAGGCACATCGAGCAGCCCGCCTCGCGCCACTCGAAGCCGGCCGCGCGGAAGACGTCGTGCAGGCCCTCCGCCTCGGCGGCGGCCTTGACCTGTTGGGAACCCGGCACGACCATCGCCCTTACGGAGTCGGCGACCTTGCGGCCATCGACTATCGCCGCCGCCTCGCGCAGGTCCTCGACGCGGGAGTTGGTGCAGGAGCCGATGAAGACGCGTTCGGGTGCGACCTCGATCATCGGCGTGCCGGGCTCGAGCGCCATGTAGGCAAGCGCCCGTTCGGCCGATTCGCGGTCGGCAGGCGAGTCCATCTCCGCCGGGTCGGGGACCGAGTCGGTCACCTCGATCACCATTCCAGGGTTGGTTCCCCAGGTCACCATCGGCGAGATGCCGGCGGCGTCGATCTCGATCTCGGTGTCGAAGCTGGCGCCGGGGTCGGTGGGCAGCTGGCGCCAGCGCTCCACCGCGGCGTCGAAATCCTTTGGCGCGGCGTCCCGGCCGCGCACCCACTCGAAGGTGGTCTCGTCGGGCGCGATCATCCCCGCGCGGCCGCCGCCCTCGATCGTCATGTTGCAGATCGTCATCCGGCCGGGCATCGAGAGCGACTCGATCGCGGGTCCGGCGTACTCGACTGCGTGGCCGACCATGCCACCAGTGCCGAGCCGCCCGATCGTCGCCAAGATCAGGTCCTTCGGCGTCACCCCCGGCCCCAGCTCGCCTGAGTAGAGGATGCGCATCGTCTGCGGCCGCTTCTGCACCAGGCACTGGGTGGCGAGCACGTGCTCGACCTCGGAGGTGCCGATGCCGAAGGCGAGCGCGCCGAAGGCGCCGTGGGTCGAGGTGTGGCTGTCGCCGCAGACGATCGTCATGCCGGGCTGGGTGACGCCCAACTCGGGCCCGATCACGTGGACGATGCCCTGTCGCTCGGAGCCGAGCGAATAGAGGGGGATGCCGAACTCCTCGCAGTTGTGCTCCAGGGTCTCGACCTGGACGCGCGAGAGCTGGTCGGCGATCAGCCGCGCCGCCTTGGTGCCATCGGTGGGCACGTTGTGGTCGGCCGTGGCCAGGGTCTTGTCTGGCCGCCGCAGCGGGCGGCCCGCCAGCCGCAGGCCGTCGAAGGCTTGCGGCGAGGTCACCTCATGGACCAGGTGCAGGTCGATGTAGAGCAGCCCATCGGCGACCTCGTGCTCGCTCCAGATCTTGTCGAACATCGTCTGTGGCATCGCTAGCTCCTCCTCAGCCCGGCGGCGATCACGGCGAGGAAGCGGGCCTCCTCCTCGCCGTCGTTCTCGAAGTGGTGCGGCAGGTCGGCGTCGAAGGTGACGCTGTCCCCCGCGTGCAGCTCGTGGCGGGTGCCGTCGACGATCAGCGCCAGCACCCCGCTCAGGACGACCGCGGTCTCGCGGCTGCCCGGCTCGTGGATCGGCGGGTCGTCCGGCCCTCCCGTGGCCCCCCCTGCCCGCAGCGTGTGCAGGGAGACGTCGGCGCGCTGCCCGGGCAGCGGCGGCGTCAGCTCCTCGAAGCGGTGGCCCCCACGCTCGAAGCGGCGTCGCTTTCCGCTGCGGCTGACGGTGACGTGCTCGCCCTCGTCGAGGCGCAGCAGCTGCGAGAGCGTCAGCTCCAGTCCGGCGGCGATCTTTGTGGCCGAGGCCAGCGTGGGGCTGGTCTCCGCCCGCTCGACCTGCGACAGCATCGGCGCGCTGACCCCGCTGCGCTCGGCCAGGTCCCGCAACGAGAGTCCCATCCCTTCCCGCAGAGCCCGCACCCGCGCACCAAGCGCGGCAGAGCCGTCAGGTTGCCCCGAGGCCGGTTTCACACCCCGTTTCTCCGCAGCGGCACTAGCCATTACGCTTGTACGTTATCACGTACGCCGCCCGGCAGAGGTCGAGTTTGTCATTACCCGCCTATATGGCGGGAAAGGGCAAGTTCGATGAGAGAAGATTGCGAAGGTCTGCGAGGAGCGGCGCTGGGTTGTCGAGTTGCCGCCAGGTCACGCGGATCACCCGCCAGCCGGCTGCTTGGAGGCGCCGGTCTCGTTCACGATCTGACTCAAAAGCGACGCGGGTCCCGTGCGCCTCGCCGCCATCGAGCTCGACGATGGCCTGCTGCTCTCGCCACAGGCAGTCGGCTTCGACTTTGAATCCATCAAGGTCAAGGAGGGTGTTGAGGGTGGGCTTTGGCAGATCGGTTCGAGCAAGCAGGGCGGCGAACCTGACCTCCATTCTGCTGCGGGTTCGGCCGCGGGGACCCTGGCCGAGACGATGCAGGCAGGTCTTGATCGTCTTCGCCCCTCGCCTGCTCGGATGCCTATCCAACAGCACCTCCAAGCTCTCGACCTTGAACCGATGGAGGTATTCGGCCTCGCGAATCGCTCCTTCCAGGCCCTCTGCGGAAATTTCAGTGGCGATATCGAAGAGCGTTCGGGTGAGGGTGGTGACTGGAATACGGCGCCTCACTGTCACCTCGTCCGGGGCGAGTCGCAAGTAACGCCGTCGGATTGCGGGTCGTGATCGTGCAGGGCGTGGTGCCGAGACGTCGATCTGGCTGCGTTCCGCCCCTCGTCTGATGCTCCAGAGCTCCGAGGCAGAGTGGTGGCTCAGAGCGGCATCCTCTCCGACCGTCATAACCGCGGCGAGCCACCGGCCCTCTCTAGGGACGATGTCGTTGCCCAGCGCATACACGCCGCAATGCAGGCGATGGAGTCGGCCACCGCGTAGCCGAGCATCGATCGCGTCTTCTCCAAGGCCCATCTCCATCAGCTGAGCCCGCGAGACGATCCCGTACTGCCGCGCCGTCAACGCAGCGATCTCGTGATCCGAGGGGCGAGTTTGTCGTTTCCCGCCTATATGGCGGGTAATCGCAAGCTCGGTGGAAGGCTGGGTCGACATGCCGGCGAGGCTGACGGATGCCGGCGCGCGGGTGGCGCGCGGAGTGTGAAATTTGGGTGGCGGCTTGGTGGCGGGGGCGCTACGGACCTGGGGTGCGCTCGACCGCGGCCTCGGCGGTGGCTGCCTCGGCCTCGCGGATCGCGGCACCCTCCAGGGCGTTGGACAGCGCTCGCACGTAGGCCCTGGCCGACGCCTCGAGGATGTCGGTGGCGACGCCCTGGCCGGTCGCCAGGCGTCCCGCGGCGCGCAGCATCACGCTGACCTCGCCGAGGGCGTCCTCTCCCCCGGTCACCGCCTCCACCGTGTACTGGCGCAGGTCGCACTCGGTCCCCGTCGCCTTCTGGATGGCGTGGAAGATCGCGTCGACCGGACCGTCGCCGCTCGACTCGCCTACTGCCTCCTCGCCGGAGGGCAGCTTCACCGCGACCCGAGCCAGCGGCTCGCGCCGCGAACCGGCCTCGACCTCGAACCAAGCCAACTCATGGGTGTCGGCTCGCTCGCGCATCTCGTCGGAGACGATCGCCTCCAGGTCGAGCGCGGTGACCTGCTTCTTGCGGTCGGCCACCTCCTTGAAGCGCTTGAAGGCGGCGTTGAGCGCGTTGCCCTCGATCTTGAAGCCGAGCTGCTCCAGCGCATCGCGCAGGGCATGGCGGCCGGAGTGCTTGCCCAGCACGATCGAGTTCGACTCCAGGCCGACTTCGGTCGCGTCCATGATCTCGTAGGTGGTGCGCTCCTTCAGCACGCCGTCCTGGTGGATGCCGGACTCGTGCGCGAAGGCGTTGCGGCCGACCACGGCCTTGTTGGGCTGCACCGGGTAGCCGGTGAGGCGCGAGACCATGCGGCTCGAGCGGGCCAGCTCTCGGCTGTTGAGGCCGGTGGTCAGGCCGTGCACGTCCTGCCGCGTCTTGATCAGCATCACGATCTCCTCCAGCGAGCAGTTGCCCGCCCGCTCGCCAATCCCGTTGACCGCGCACTCGACCTGGCGGGCGCCCGCCAGCACGCCGGCGTAGGAGTTGGCGACGGCCAGCCCGAGGTCGTCGTGGCAGTGGACCGAGGTCTCGATCTCGCGCAGGGCTGGCACCAGCTCGTAGAGGCGGCGGAAGTACTCCACGTACTCCTCGGGGGTCGTGTAACCGACGGTGTCGGGGATGTTGACCACCGTCGCCCCCTCCTCGACGGCGATCGCGCAGACCTCGGCGGTGAACTCGATCTCGGCCCGGGTCGCGTCCATCGGCGAGAACTCGACGTCCTCGCAGTAGGAGCGGGCCAGGGCGACTGCCGCCCGGGCTTGTCCCTTGACGTCCTCGCGGTCGGTCTGGAGCTGGTGCTCGATGTGGATGTCGGAGGTCGAGATGAAGGTGTGGATGCGGGGCCGGCCGGCGTCGCGGATCGCCCCCCAGGCGGCGTCGATGTCGGCCTTATGGGTGCGGGCGAGGCCGCAGATCGTCGGTCCTTCGACCTTGCGGGAGATCGCCTCCACCGCCTCGAAATCGCCCGGCGAGGTGATCGGGAACCCCGCCTCGATCACGTCGACGCCGAGCCGCGCCAGCTGCTGGGCGATCTCGACCTTCTCGGCAGTGTTGAGCGAGATGCCGGGCGACTGCTCGCCGTCGCGCAGGGTGGTGTCGAAGATGTGGACGCGGTTCGCGTCGGATACGGGGCTCATGAGCTTGCTACCTCCTTCTCCAATTCGTTCGAATGACCTTGTCTCTCGCGGCTCTCGCGCCGCCCAGCGCTATTCCCCCCGAAGGGGGAGGAGAAGGAGTAGCGACAGGCTGTCGAGCCGGTGCGTCATTCGACGTCCCAGCTTAGCGTAGGCTGCGCGGATCGCAAGACTCGATCGCACGACCGTTCTCGCTCTGCTCGCGATGAGCATGAGTGTTCTCGTGATCGCCAACGATTTCTCCGCGGTCAACGTCGCGATCCCGACGATGGAGAAGGACTTCGACACCGGGGTCAACACGATCCAGTGGGTGGTCAACGCCTACGCGCTCACCTTTGGCGTGATGATCGTCACCGGCGGCCGCCTCGCCGACATGTTCGGGCGCCGGCGCGCCTTCTTCGTCGGCACGGCGATCTTCGCCTCGATGTCGGCCCTAGGCGGTGCCGCGCAGTCGGAGACCTGGCTGATCGCCAGCCGGGTGCTGATGGGGATCGGCGGGGCGCTGATGTGGCCGGCGATCCTCGGCATGACCTTTGCCCTGCTGCCCGCCGAGAAGGCGGGCCTGGCCGGCGGCATCATTCTCGGCGCCGCCGGGCTTGGCAACGCGATCGGGCCGCTGATCGGCGGCGTCCTCACCGACGCGCTCAGCTGGCGCTGGATCTTCTTCCTCAACGTGCCGGTTGCGGCCTTCGCCGTGCTGGTCACCTACCGCCTGGTCAAGGTGAAGGAACCCGAAGTCGCGGAGCAGCGGATCGACTACCCGGGCATCGCGACGATCTCGATCGGCCTCGTCTCGTTGCTGGTCGCCCTCGACCAGGTCGACGATTGGGGCTGGGGCGATCCGCGCGTGATCGCGATGCTGGCGCTCGCCGCCGTGCTGATCGCCGCCTTCGTGCCGATTGAGCGGCGGGCCGGGATGAGCGCTCTGGTGCCGCGGGCGGTGATGCGCAACGAGAGCTTCCGCGCCTCCTGCGTGGCGATCACGCTGATGTCGGCGACCTTCTTCGCCGCGCTGCTCTACCTACCGCAGTTCATGCAGAAGCACCTCGGCTACTCGCCGCTGGAAGCCGGCGTTGGCGTGCTGCCCTTCCTCGCCACCTTCGCCCTCGTCTCCTTCGTCGCCGGCCCGCTCTACAACCGCGTCGGGCCCAAGCCTCTCGCCGTCGTCGGGGCGGGCTGCATCGCCCTCGCCCCGTTCCTCTTCTCCCAAGTCACCGAAGGCTCTGCCTACGGCGCCCTAGTCCCGGGAATGTTCGTGCTCGGCATCGGCATCGGCAGCTTCTACCCGACCGCGACCACCGCCGGCGTCACCTCGGTCGACGAATCGCAGAGCAGCCTTGCCGGCGGCATCCTCTACATGTGCCAGATCGCCGGCGGAGCGATTGGCCTCGGCCTGACGACCACCGTCTTCTCCGCCCAGGGCTCATTCGTCGAGGGCATCCAGGCCGCCTTCCGCCTCGATGCCGCGCTTTCCCTGCTCGGTTTCCTGGTCGCCCTCTTCTTCGTTGGCGGAAGGCTGGTCGGGCGGCGGACGCGGGAAGAGACCGCGGCCTAGATTTCGACGTCGCCGTCGTCTTCTTCGTGAAGGCGGGGCTCGCGTGTGTTGTTCCTGCCGGGCCCACCGGCAAGCGTGTCTCTGCCCGGCCCGCCGCGCATGAGGTCGGCGCCGGGACCGCCGATCAGCGTGTCTTTGCCCGGTCCTCCGTAGAGCAGGTCGGCACCGCGCCAGCCGATCAGGCGATCGTCGCCCTTGCCGCCGATCAGTTTGTCCGCTCCCAGGGCACCGCGCAGGAGGTCATCCCCGGCGCCGCCGCGCATCGTCACCGGCACGATGACGTCCTTGGCCACGCCGACCTTGTCGTCGCCGCCCCCGGCGTTGACTTCGAAGCCGGCGATCGAGGGCGCGTCGCAGAGCAGCTCGTTCGGGTTCTCTTCGGGGTGAGCGCAGACGTCGCCGCCGATTTCGAGCTGAACCACCGAGTCGATCACGTACTGACGCCCATCGGGGCTGAGCCAGATCTGAATCATGTTCGCTTCCTCGCCACCAGCAAGCAGCACGGTGAAGGTTTTGGGGTTCTCGGCTGGCGCGGCACCGGCAATGGGGGCCATCAGCGCCAAAAGGGCGAACGAGATGAGCAGCAGCTTCTTCATGGGAAGGTCGTCCCCGCCTGCGATCGGGTCGGAGCGTCTATAAGGGAAACAGCACGACCTTGCCGACGTTGCGGCGCTCGGCGATGAATTTGTGTGCATCGCCGGCGCGCTCGAAGGGGAACGCCTCGGCGACGACCGGTTGCAGGCGCCCCGCCTCGAGGTCCGACATCAACGGCTCGACCACCCGGTCGAGGTTGCCCTCGCTGTCCCACCACTTGAGCATGTTGAGGCCGAAGACGCCCTTGTTCTCGTTCATCACCATCAGGCTCTTCCACCAGGGCATCGTCGCGCCCGGCATCGCCGCCAGGCTCTTCAGCGTCAGCGGGATGCTCCGCTTCCCCTCCTTCGAGTTCTCCGAAAGGCCGTACATGACCAACCGCCCGCCGGCGCGCAGCAGCCGGTAGTCCTTGCGGAACGAGGTCGGGCCGAGCGCGTCGATCACGAGGTCTACACCCTCGCCGTCGGTGAGCCGCATGACCTCCTGCTCGAAATCGAGCGAGCGGTAGTCGATCGGGTGGTCGACACCCTGAGCGCGAATCGCGTCGTGCTTAGAAGCCGACGCGGTGCCGAAGATCTCGGCGCCGGCGTTGCGGGCAATCTGCGTGGCGGAGATGCCGACCCCGCCACCGGCGGCGTGGATCAGCACCCGGTTCCCCTCGCGCAGGCTGCCCATCATGATCAGCGCCGCGTAGGCGGTGCCGTAGTTGACCGGGAAGGCTGCTCCCTGCTCGAAGCTGAGCTCGGCCGGCAGGGGCAGGGCCTGGTCGGCGGGTACCGTCACCAGCTCGGCTTGGCCACCGAAGCGGGTCCCGGCCACCACCCGGTCGCCGATCGCGTGCTCGCTCACCCCCTCGCCAACCGACTCGATCTCGCCGGCGACCTCATAGCCGAGCACGCACGGTGGCTTCGGCGCGTCGGGGTAGAGACCGACCCGGGCCATCGTGTCGGCGAAGTTGATGCCCGCCGCCTTGACGGCGATCCGCACCTCTCCGGGACCGACGGAAGGGTCGGGGCGCTCCTCCACGCGCAGCACGTCGTAGCCCCCCGTCCCTGTCAGCACCACCGCCTTCATGGCGAGGAGCCTACCCGGGGGCGCTAGAGGTCGACCGAGCGGCCGATCGAGAAGCCGTCGAGCTCGAGGATCTTGGCGATCGTCTCCCCCCGCACCGGGGCGTCGGTGGTGAGCGCTATCACCGCGCTCTCCCCCCCGAGCTCGGCGCCGACCGCAGCCGAGATGATGTTGACCCCCTCCTCACCGAACATCGAGCCGACGCGGCCGATCATTCCCGGCCGATCGGCGTAGCGGAAGACGGAGAGGTGGTCGGCGAAGGGGAGGTAGAAGCGCTCGCCCCAGACCGAGACCAGGTAGGGCTCGTTGCGCGGCCCGACCCCCGTCCCGGCGACCTCGACGGCGTCCTTGCCGGACCCGAGGCGCACGGTGACCAGCTCGGTGAAGTCCTCGGAGGCGCTCTCCTTCGTCTCGATCAGTTCGATTCCGCGCTCCTCCGCCATCTGCGGCGCGTTGACCAGGTTCACCGGCTCCTCGGTGTGGCCGGAGAGGATGCCGACCAGGACCGCGATCCCCAGCAGTCGCGTGTCGTGGGTGGCGATACGGCCACGGAACTCGACCGTGACCCCGCCGACCGAGCCGTCCCCCAGCCCCTGGGCGAGGCGCCCCAGCTTTTCGCAGAGCGGTACGAACGGCGCCAGCGCCTCCATCTCCTCCGGCCGCACGGCGGCGATGTTGACCGCGTTGGTGACGACGCCGCCGCTCAGCGCCGCAATCACCTGTTCCGCCGTCACCACCCCGGCCCGGTCCTGCGCCTCGGCGGTGGAGGCGCCGAGGTGCGGGGTGACGACCACGTCGTCGCGCTCGAAGAGCGGGTGCTCGGTGAAGGGCTCAGAGGGAAAGACGTCGAGGGCGGCGCCGGCCAGCTTGCCCGATTCGAGCCCGGCGAGGACTGCATCGAGGTCGACCAGCTCGCCGCGCGCGCAGTTGACCACCCGGGCACCCTGCTTCATGGCGGCGATCGCCTCGGAGTCGATCAGGTCGATCGTGTCCGGCGTCTTCGGTACGTGCAGGGTGACGATGTCCGCTCGGCTGAGCAGCTGCTCGAGCTCCTCCACCCCCTCGACCCTGAGCTCACGGAAACGCTCCGCCGAGACGAACTTGTCGAAGGCGAGAACGTCCATCTCGAAGCCCTGCGCGCGCCTGGCCACCAGCTGGCCGATGCGGCCGAAGCCGATCACGCCGAGGGTCTTGCCGTAGAGCTCGGTGCCTTTGAACTTCGGCCGCTCCCAAGCGCCGTCGGTCAGCGAGGCGTGCGCCTGCGGGACGTTGCGGCAGAGGGCCAGCATCAGCGCCAGCGTGTGCTCGGCCGCCGCAACCGAGTTCGATTCGGGTGCGTTTGCGACGACGATGCCGCGCCGAGTCGCGGCCGGGATGTCGACGTTGTCGACGCCGGTGCCGGCGCGGCCGATCACCTCGAGCCGGTCGGCGCGCTCGATCAGCTCCGGCGTCAGCTGGGTGGCGGAGCGGACGAGGATCGCGTCGTAGGAGCCGATCGCCTCGAGCAGCTCCTCGTCGGACATCTCCAGGCCGAGGTCGACCTCGAAGCTCTCGCGCAGCAGCTCGACCCCCGAGTCGGCGATCTTCTCCTTGACGAGGACTTTCTTCATCGGCTGACCTCGGGCGCGTTCTCGATCGCCCACTCGATGCAGGCGGTAAGCGCTTCGACGTCGGCGGGCTCGACCGCCGGGAACATGCCGACGCGGAGCTGGTTGCGGCCCAGCTTGCGGTAGGGCTCGACGTCGACGATGCCGTTGGCGCGCAGCGTTGCCGCCAGGGCGGCGGCATCGATCGCGTCGGCGAAGTCGATCGTGCCGACGACCAGCGAGCGCTTCGCGGCATCGGCGACGAACGGGGTGGCGAACTCGGCCGCCTCGGCCCAGGCGTAGAGGTGTCCGGAGGAGGCGCTCGTCCGCTCGACGCACCAGCCGAGCCCACCGCCGGCCAGCATCCACTCGATCTGGTCGGCGAGCAGCAGCAGGGTCGCCACCGCCGGGGTGTTGTAGGTCTGCTCCTTGCGCGAGTTCTCCAGCGCGGTCTGGAGCGAGAGGAAGGCGGGCTGCCAGCGGTCGGTGGCTTCATCGAGCTGCCCGATCCGCTCGATCGCGGCTGGGCTGAGAGCCGCCAGCCAAAGGCCGCCGTCGGCGCCGAAGGCCTTCTGCGGGGCGAGGTAGTAGGCGTCGACCTGGCTGGCGTCAAGCGGCAGCCCGCCGGCGCCCGAGGTCGCATCGACCAGCACCAGCGCGTCGTCGGCTCCGTCCGGGCGCTGGACCTCGACCATCACTCCGGTCGAGGTCTCGTTGTGCGCCCAGGCGATCGCGTCGGCGTTGGGGTCGGCAACCGGCGCGGGGGCGTCGCCCGGCTCCGCTTCGACCAGGATCGGATCGGCAAGGAAGGGCGCTCCCGCGGTCACCTTGGCGAACTTCCCCGAGAACTCGCCGTAGACGAGATGGAGCGCGCGGTCGCGGACCAGCCACGCCGCCGCCGCGTCCCAGAAGGCGGTCGTGCCACCGTTGCCAAGCGCCACTTCGTAGCCGTCGGGCAGGCCGAAGAGCTCGCCGAGGCCGGCCCGGATGCGGCCGACCAGGTCCCGCACGGGTGCCTGGCGGTGCGAGGTCCCCATCACGTCGGCGCGCTCGGCGAGCGCCGCCAGCGCCTCCGGGCGGACCTTCGAGGGCCCGCAGCCGAAGCGGCCGTCGGCGGGCTTCAGTTCGACTGGGATCTGGACTGAGGTGGTGGCGGCCATCGGGCGGCCAAGGTTATTAGGATGCGCGGCGATGTCCGAGACCGGTGATGCGGGAGTGGCGAAAGGCGATGGCTATGCGGTCGCCAACCTCGCCGACCTCGGCGAGGGCTACGGCTTCCGCAAGATCCGCAAGGGGCTCGGCGTCACCGCCTTTGGCGCCAACGCGATCGTCATCCCTCCCTCCTATGAGACCGGCAGTCACCTGCACGAGGAGCAGGAGGAGCTCTACTTCCTGCACAGCGGCCGCATCGCAATCGAGTTCGGCGACGGCACGAGCCACGAGCTCGAGCCCGGCGGCCTCGCCTGGGTCGACGCGCCGACGGTGCGCAAGATCCGCAACCTGAGCGACTCCGAGGACGCCGTCTACGTCGTCGTCGGTGGCAAGGACGGCTACGTCGGTCGCGACGGCAAGCTCCCGCCGGGCGAGGAGTCCCCCCTCGGCGGCGACGGTCCCCCGGGCGCGTAGCGGTTTAGAGAAGCCCGGTTGTCCCTTTTTCGAATTGATGTCGCACGCGCGCTTCGCGCGCTTGGCGACTGATGTGGAGCGCGGCTTCGCCGCGCATTCACCAGATTGCATATCGCGGCCTTCGGCCACATTCGAAAAAGGGACAACCGGGCTTCTTTCCCCAGCAGCTCACACAAGGAGCGGAAGCTTCCACGACGCGGGACACCCTGAAGCTCAAGCTGAAGGAACCGCAAACGGCGCTGGGCACGGAAAGCTCGGCGTGATCCGACGCGCTCGGGAGCGGGTGGTGGTGCCCCTCCCCGGGAATGTCGCGAAGCGGCGATATGCAATCTGTCCTCCGCGCGGCGTCAGCCGCGCTCCTCCTCCGTCGCTAAGCGCGCAGCGCGTGCGACATCAATTCACGGGGAGGGGCACCTCCGCCCGCCTATCTGCGGGCTCAGAACTCCTGGTTCGATCCAGGGCATCATCTTGCGCAGGTCGCCGCCGACCTGCTCGACTTCGTGCCCTGCCCCCTCCTCGCGCATGCGCGAGAGGTTCTCGCCGCCGGCGCGGTTCTCGGCGATCCACTCCTTGGCGAACTCGCCCGATTGGATCTCGCTGAGGATCTGCTTCATCGCCGCCCGCGACTCCTCGCCGATCACGCGCTTGCCGCGCGTCATGTCGCCGTACTCGGCAGTGTTGGAGATCGAGTAGCGCATCCCCTGGATCCCCTTCTCGTACATCAGGTCGGCGATCAGCTTGAGCTCGTGCAGGCACTCGAAGTAGGCGAGCCGCGGGTCGTACCCCGCCTCGACCAGGGTCTCGAAGCCCGCCCGGACCAACTCGGAGGCACCGCCGCAGAGGACCGCCTGCTCACCGAAGAGGTCGGTCTCGCACTCGTCCTTGAAGGTCGTCTCGATGATCGCCGCGCGGCCACCGCCGATTCCGGCGGCGTAGGCGAGGACGAGGTCGTGGGCATTGCCGGTGGCGTCCTGGTGGACCGCCATCAGGCAGGGCACGCCGGTGCCTTCCTCGTACTGGCGGCGGACCAGGTGGCCGGGGCCCTTGGGGGCGACCATGCCGATGTCGACCCCGGGCGGGGGCACGATCTGCTCGAAGTGGATGGCGAAGCCATGGGCGAAGAGGAGCAGGTTGCCGGCGGCGATCCCATCGGAGATCTCGCTCTCCCAGACCTCCGCCTGCTTCTCGTCGGGCAGCAGCACCATGACCACGTCGCCGCGGCTGGCGGCGTCGGCGATGCCGAGCACCTCGAGCCCGGCGCCTTCGGCCTTGGCGCGGCTGGAGGAATCGGGGCGCAGGCCGACGACGACGTCCGCGCCGGAGTCCTTCAGGTTGAGCGCATGGGCATGGCCCTGGGAGCCGTAGCCGAGGATGGCGACGGTCTTCCCCTCCAGCTTTCCGAGGTCGGCGTCCTTGTCGTAGAAGATGTCGTCGGTTTTCATGGGCGGTGAGGCTACCTGAGCGCTCTGCGCAGCAGCTTGCCCGAGGGCGTGCGCGGCAGCGCCGCCGCCAGCTCGACCCGCTTCGGCACCTTGAAGCCCGCCAGCGACTCGGCGCAGTGGCGTCGCAGCTCATCCGGGGTGGCCGCCGAGCCGTCCTCGAGGACGACGACCGCGGTCACGGCCTGCTGCCACTCGGGATCCTCGCGGCCGACGACCGCTGCGTCGGCGACCTCGGGGTGGCGCAGCAGGACCTGCTCGACTTCGGCCGGGACGACGTTCTCGCCGCCGCTGACGATCATGTCGTCGATCCGGTCCTCGACGTAGAGGAACCCCTCCTCGTCGATGCGGCCGAGATCGCCGGTGTGCAGCCAGCCGTCGGCGTCGACGCGGCTCGGCGCGACGGTGGGGCCCTGGACGAGGATCTCGCCGTCGCGGATCCGCAGGTGGGTGGTGAGCAGCGGCCGGCCGGCGGAGCCGAGCTTGCGCTGCGCCTCGGCCGGGGCGAGCGTCGTCACCTGCGAGCAGGCCTCGGTCAGGCCGTAGGTCTGGACGACCGTGGCGCCGCGGCCGATCGCCTCTTCGAGCGGCTCCTCCGGCACCGGCCCGCCGCCGATCAGGATCGCCCGCGGAGCGGAGAGCTCGGCGCCTGCCTCGAGCAGCCGGGTCAGCATCGTGGTGACCAGCGAGACAACCGAGATCTCGTCGTCCTGGAGAGCGGCCGCCACCCGGTCGACATCGAAGCCGTCGTGCAGCACCGCCGTGGTCCCGTAGATGACCGAGCGCATGACGATGCTGAGTCCGGAGATGTGGCTGAGCGGCAGGCAACAAAGCCAGCGGTCAGTCGGCTCGACGCCGATGTTGAAGCCGGAGCCGACCGCGCTCCAGAGGAAGTTGCCATAGGTGAGCTCAACCGGGTCCGGTTCGCCGGTGCTGCCGCTGGTCAGCACTCGGCAGCAGGGGGCATCCATGTCGTGCTCGCCGAGCAGTGGCAGGTCGGCCTCGGTCTGGGTCAGCTCGCCGGGATCGCTGAGCTCGACCGTCGGCTCCTCCGCGGCGATCACCGCGGCGCGCTCGGCCGGGGTCAGGCGCGGGCTGAGCGGCAGCAGCACGGCACCGACCTTCATCAGCGCGTGGACGAGGACGACCTGCTCGCGGCGCGGCTCCATCGTCACCGCCGCCACCGAGCCGCGGCGCACGCCGTGCGCCTCGAGGCGCCGCGCGACCCAGGTTGCCTCGGCCTCGAGCTCGGCATAGCTCACCTCGGAGCCGTCCGCGATCAGGGCCGTGCGGTCGGGGCAACTCTGTGATCTCTGGGCGAGCCAGTCGTCGAGCTTCATCGGCGGGATATCGTGCCCATCATGCCCCAACGCCACAAGGAAGCCCCGCCCGAAGAGGATCTCTACGCGCCGATCGAGTGGGAGGCCGCCGCCGAGTACGGCGACATCCGCTACGAGGTGGCCGACGGGATCGCCAAGATCACGATCGACCGGCCGGAGGTGCACAACGCCTTCCGCCCGCAAACGCTGATCGATATCTCGGCCGCACTGGAGCTTGCCCGCGAGGACACCGAGGTCGGCGTGATCGTCCTCACCGGCGAGGGAGAGAAGGCGTTCTGCTCGGGCGGCGACCAGTCCGTTCGCGGCGACAGCGGCTATGTCGCCGAGGGCGCCTCGCTCGGTCGCTTCCACGTCACCGACCTGCAGGTGCAGATGCGGCGGCTGCCGAAGCCGGTGGTTGCGATGGTGGCCGGCTACGCGATCGGTGGCGGCCACATCCTGCACATCTGCTGCGACCTGACGATCGCCGCCGACAACGCCCGCTTCGGACAGACCGGACCGCGGGTCGGCTCCTGGGACGGCGGCTTCGGTGTCTCGCTGCTGCGCGATCTGGTTGGGACGAAGAAGGCGAAGGAGCTCTGGCTGCTCTGTCGCCAGTACGACGCCGAGGAGGCTCTGCAGATGGGCCTGGTCAACGCCGTCGTCCCGCTCGCCGACCTGGAGCGCGAGACGGTCGCCTGGTGCCGGGAGATGCTCTCGCTCTCGCCCTTCGCCCTGCGCCTGGTCAAGGCCAGCTTCAACGCGCACGAGGACGGCTACGCCGGGATCCAGCAGCTGGCCCACGACACCAACCTGCTCTTCTACGGCAGCGAGGAGGCTCGCGAGGGCCGCGAGGCGTTCAAGGAAAAGCGCCGGCCAGACTTCTCGAAGTTCCCGAGACGCCCATGAGAATCTGGCTGATGGCGGCGCGGCCGCGGACGCTGCCGGCCGCAGTCGCGCCGGTGCTGGTCGGCACCGCGGCCGCGGTCGAATGGTTCGGCGAGCTTCCACGGGTCGGTGCCTTCGTCGCCGCGCTGCTCGGCTCGATCTTTATCCAGATCGGCACCAATCTGGCAAACGACTACTCGGATGCGAAGCGCGGCGCCGACACGGTCGACCGGCTGGGCCCCGTGCGGGTTACCTCAGCGGGGCTGGTCACCCCGCAGCGGGTTCTGGTCGCCACCTGGGTGGCGTTCGGGGTGGCGGTCGCCTGCGGCATCTACCTGACCGTGGTCGCCGGGATCGTGATCTTGCTGATCGGCGCCGTCTCGATCGCCGCCGGCGTCCTCTACACCGGCGGACCACGCCCTTACGGCTACGCCGGTTTCGGCGAGGTCTTCGTCTTCCTCTTCTTCGGCCTGGTCGCCGTCAACGGCTCCTACTACGTGCAGGTCGAGGAGCTCGACGCGCTGCCGCTGGGCCTCTCGATCTCGGTCGGCTTCCTCGCCACCGCGATCCTGGTGGTCAACAACGTGCGCGACATCGAGACCGACCGGCGCGCGGGCAAGAACACCCTGGCGGTGCAGATGGGACGCAAGAACGCGGTCGTCCTCTATCGCCTGCTGGTCCTCGGCGCCTTCGTCGTGCTGCCGATCTCGTTGGTCGGGGCCGAGGCGAGCCTCCTGCCGTTGATTGGCCTGCTTTCGCTGCCGCTGGCGATCGGGCCGCTGCGGACGATGAGCAGCCGCACCGATGGGCCGGCACTGAACGCGGCGCTGGCCGGCACCGGCGCCCTGCTCGGCGCCTTCAGCCTGTTGGTCTCGGCAGGCCTCGTGATCGCAGCCTGAGGCTGCATCGAGCGTCACATAGCGACGCCCGGTGCAGTTTCGCGATGCTGTGTGGGTGCGCATCGCGTCCGTCGAGGTGATCCCATACGCGCTTCCCTTCCGTGAGCCGTACGTGACGGCGACCGGAACGCTGACGCGGCGCGAGATGGTGCTGCTGCGCCTGCGCTCTGACGACGGCCTCGTTGGCCTGGGCGAAGCGGTGCCGCTCTCCCTGCGCGGCGGCGCACTCCTCGTCCAGGTTTGCGAAGAGCTCGAACGGCTGGACGAGCGCGATGCGCTCGACGAGTCGCTGCTGCGCAGCGACGCCACCGAGCTCTCCCCGCCCGCCCGCTGCGCCGCACTGACCGCCCTGCTCGACCTGCGCGGGAGGAGGGCCGCCGTCGAGGGGGTCGCCGCGACGGGACCCTCGACCCCGGTTCGCTGCAACGCGACCCTCACCGCCGGCGACCCAGCGTCGGTCGTCTCCAGCGCCGAACGCTGGGCGGCCGAGGGTTTCTCCACCTTCAAGCTGAAGCTCGGGGTGGGTGACGATGCGGCGCAGGTCCGGGCGGTGCGGGAGGCGCTCGGGCCGCGAGCCCGGATCCGCGTCGATGCCAACGGAGCGTGGGACGTGGAGACGGCGAAGCGGATCCTCGGCGAGCTGGAGCCCTATGAGGTCGAGCTGGCAGAGCAGCCTGTGGCGACGCTGGAGGAGGCGATGGAGGTCGCCCGATCGACCTCGATCCCGCTCGCCGGCGACGAGAGCATCGAGTCTCGCGCGGACGCCGAGCGAGCGGCGGCGATGGAGGCCTGCCGGATGACCGGGGTGAAGCTGTCCAAGGTCGGCGGCCCCGAGGCGGCGATCGAGATCGCCGAGGTGCTTCCCGTCTACATGTCGAGCGCCCTGGACGGCCCGGTGGGGATCGCGGCGGCCGCCCAGGTCGCCGCGACTCTCGGCGAGGTCGGGGGAGGCGGCCTCGACCTGGCCCACGGCCTCGCCACCCAGCGCCTCTTCGCCTCCAGCGTCGCCACGGTCGAGTGCGAGCTGCGCGGCGACATGCTCCATCCGCCGCCCGGCCCCGGTCTCGGCATCGAGATCGACGAGGCGGCGCTCGCCGCGCATCGCCTCGACGCTCCGTGAAGCATTTGGGGGTCCATAGCCCCCCAAATGCTTCAACGAACGCCCTCGTCTAGGTTCTTGGCGGTGGATCCGACCAACGCCAACACCGCCCTCGCCTCAGCCTTCGCCGAGGAGCTGGCGCGCTGTGGGCTGCGTCATGCCGTCCTCTCCCCCGGCTCGCGCTCGACCCCGCTGGCGCTGGCGTTATGGAGGCAGGAGGAGATCGAGACGACGGTGATTGTCGACGAGCGCTCCGCTGCCTTCTTCGCCCTTGGTGCCGCTCAGGCCAGCGGTGCCCCGGCGGCGATCCTCTGCACCTCGGGCACTGCCGCGGCGAATTTCCACCCGGCGGTCTGCGAGGCCGACCACGCAGCCGTGCCGCTGCTCGTGCTGACCGCGGACCGGCCGCCCGAGTTGCGGGGCATAGGAGCCGGCCAGGCGATCGACCAGCTGAAGCTCTACGGAACCTCGGTGCGCTGGTTCTGCGAGGTCGGCACGCACGGTGCCGACGACGACGGCCTGCTGCACTACCGCTCGACCGCGTGCCGTGCCTTCGCCGTCGCGCGTGGCGAGCCCAGGCCCGGCCCAGCCCACCTCAACTTCCCCTTCCGCGAGCCGCTGGCTCCGCTGGCCCAGGACGGAGCGGTCACGGCGACCGACCCGCTTGCGCTGAACGGCCGCGATACGCGCCCGCTGACCGCAGTGACGCCGATCGACCTCGAGCCTTCCCAGTTCCTGCTCGACGAGGTCGCCGGCCACATCGCCGAGGCGCCGATCGGCGTGATCGTCGCCGGTCGCCAGCTCGATCCCGAGCTGCGCGAGCCGCTCGCCCACCTGGCGCAGGTCGCCGGATACCCGATCCTCGCCGAGCCGACCTCGCAGCTGCGCTGCGGCCCGCACGACCGCTCGCACGTGGTGACCACCTACGACCTGCTGCTGCGCGACGAGCGCTTCCGCCAGGACGCCTCGCCCGACCTGATCCTGCGCTTCGGCGAGATGCCGACGAGCAAGCCGCTGCGTTCCTGGCTGGCGGAGTCGGGCGCCGACCAGATCGTCATCGACCCGCTCGGCGACTGGAACGAGCCGACTCGCAGGGCGGCGGCACTGCTGCGGGCAGACCCAACCGAGCTGGCCGCAGGCTGGGCGGCGAGGCTGGGCGAGGAGCGACCCCCGCCTGGGATGTGGCTCGAGGCCGAGCGGGCGGCGCGCGAAGCGATCGAGGCTGAGCTGGACGATTCCGGTGCGCTCACCGAGCCCGGCCTGCAGCTGGCCCTCGGCGCCGCCTACAACGACGGTGAGCTCGTCTACACCGCGTCGAGCATGCCGATCCGCGACCAGGAGGCCTTCCTGCCCTCCAGCGGCACTGACGCGACCTTCCTCTGCAACCGGGGTGCCAACGGCATCGACGGCCTGATCTCCTCCGGCATCGGCGCCGCCCACGTGACGGGCAAGCCCACCACGATCGTCACTGGCGACCTCGGCCTCCTTCACGACCTCGGTGGCCTGACCGCCCTGCGCGACGTCTCCACTCCGGTCCGCATAGTCGTTATCGACAACGATGGCGGCGGCATCTTCCATTTCCTCCCCCAGGAGCACGCTCTGGGCGTGGAGGAGTTCGAGGCCCTACTGGGCACCCCGCGTGGAGTGGACGTGGCAAAGGCCGCCGCCCTCTTCGACCTCCCACACCGTCGCGTTGACTCGCTCGACCAGCTCCCTGACGCCCTGGCAGCCGGTACTAGCCTTATCGAGGTGAAGACCGACCGTCAAGACAACCTGGACCTGCACCGGCGGCTAGCCCTGATCCACCGGTAACGACCTGAGGAACCGTCCGGGAGCGTCCTCTTGGGTCTTGAGAATGCGGTTTGCGAGCCCATTCACAACGACCCAGGAGGACACCCGGAAGGTGAAGACACAAACGACGTCCCAAACCGTAGAAGTCAGGGCGGACGGCGAGGGCCTCGTCTCCCACGCCGGCGCCTACCTGTTGGTCGAGCTGGCCGACCGGCTCGGCCTCACGGCAGGTCTGTCGGCGGCGATGGCGCCTACCCGAGAGCGCCGAAGCGCCCACGACCCCGGCGTCGTCCTGCGCGACCTCGCCGTCGCGGTCGCCGACGGCGGCGATCACATCTCAGACCTCGGCGTGCTGCGCGGCCAAGAACCCCTGTTCGGGGCGGTGGCCTCAGAGACGACAGCCCACCGGGTGCTGAAGTCGATCGACGCCGATCTGCTCGAAGCGATCCGCGCCGCTCGGGCAAAGGCCCTGGAGCGTGCCTGGGACGCGGGCGCGCGACCGCAGGAGCTGATCCTCGACATCGACGCCTCGCTGCTCCTCGCCCACTCCGAGAAGGAGAACGCCGCCGGCAACTACAAGGGCGGCTTCGGCTTCCATCCCCTGCTCTGTTACCTGGCTGAGACGGGCGAGCCGCTGGCCGGGATCCTGCGCCCCGGCAACGCCGCCGCCCACACCGCCGCCGACCACTTCGAGGTCTTGCAGCTTGCCCTCGAGCAGCTGCCCGAAGCCGACCTCGGCCGCGAGATTCTCGTCCGCGCCGACATCGGCGGCAGAACCCACGCCTTCACCCAGGACTGCCGTGACGCCGGGATCCGCTTCTCGGTCGGCTACGAGGTTGACGCGCGGGTGCGCGAGGCGATCGGAGCGCTGCCGGAGTCGGCTTGGCAGAGCGCGATCGACGGCGAAGAAGCTGAGCGCGAGGGCGCCCAGGTCGCAGATCTCACCGGCCGCGTCGACCTCTCGAGCTGGCCGGAGGGCACGCGGCTGATCTGCCGCCGCGAGCGGGCTCACCCCGGCGCCCAGCTCTCGGTCTTCGACTGCGAGTCCGGCTACCGCCACACCGCCCACATCACCGACCAGGAGGGCGCCGACATCGCGGCATTGGAGCTGCGCCACCGCCGCCGCGCCCGCGTGGAGGACGCGATCCGCACCGGCAAGGAGACCGGGATGGCCAAGATGCCCTTCGCCGCCTTCGCCCACAACCAGGCCTGGCTGGAGGTCTCCCTGGCAGCCCAGGGCCTGCTGCGCTGGGCGGCCCTGCTCTGCCTGGAGGGAGAGCTCGCCCTGGCCGAGCCCAAGCGCGCCCGCCAGCGCCTCTTGCACGTCGCCGGACGCCTCGTGCGCTCGGGCCGGCGGGTGACGCTGCGACTGCCGAGCTCCTGGCCGTGGGCCGAGGCGCTGGCGGCGGCGTTCGCGCGGTTGCGGGTGCTGGCGGCCGCTTCGAGTCCCTGACCACAGGCTCGCCCCCAGCCTCACCTGCCCTCAACGCACCTGCCGATCTCGACCTGCCCGCGAGCGGGCGCCACCGCTTCGGCTTGCCGGCGACCGCCACCGAAAGGAACGCCAGGGCGGGTTACGCGAACCGCCCTGGCGTTGTTACCTACCTCAACTCGCCTGGTCCCACCCTGCGGGGTGAAACCGGTGGATCAGGGCTAGTTGAGGGTGTAGCCGCCGCGATCCCCTAGCACTCGATTCGCCCTGCCTCGCGTCCGGGTCCGGGCTGCCAAGCCGCGGCGTATAGATCCATCCCAGCGGAGTGCGTTCCCACCTTCCTGCCAAACACAATTCGCTGACAGGTGCCGTCGGCATTGATCTGCGTCAAGGCATTCGTATGACCCCGCGCGGTCTCCTCCCGGCTCGTGCTCTGGACATAAGCGAGGCGTTCCCCCGATGGGTCCCAGCTTGGCGAATACTCTTGTCTGCCGTAAGTGCGCGTGAGGCGCCGCAGGCCCCTCCTCTTCGCTGATTTCACATACAGCTCGCCCGCATATATGAGGGAGCCGAAGTCGTCCCGGATCAGATCGCGGTCTCGATAACTGACGAAAGCGATACGTGAGCCATCCGGCGAGTAGATCGGTTCCGCAGCGTTGCGCGCCAGCACTGTCACCTCGCCGTCGGCTAGTTGAAGCGCAACGGCCCTGCTACCGCTCGGACTGATCCTCGACAGAGCAAGGATCGACCCGTTGGGCGAAAACGAAGAGGGAATGCTGTGAAGCCCATCGCGCCATCTGGTTAGGCGACGTGACTTGCCGGTGGCAATATCGATCATCCAGGTCGTTGAGCCTTCAAAGCTGTCGCGCCGGGTGGACCGAGCAAACGCGATCGATTGGCCGTCTGGCGAAAAGACAGGGTGTTCCGCTCCCAGGGTTCCCGGCACGATACGCAGGGCGCTGCCGTCAGCCGCGACGATGAAGATGCTCCACTTGCTGAATCTGTCGTAGTAACCACTGAAAGCGATCAAAGCCCCATCCCCTGACCAGGTTGGTCCCTGGAAGGGGACTACCGGAGCACGAGAGAACACGCCCCCCGCGAGCTTCAGCGGCGAAGCTCCACCGGCATTGACGCTCAGCAACTCGAGCTTGAGCGGTTTCGTCTTGAACCTCACGAATGCCAGCCTTGGTCCGTCAGGTATCCCTGCCGTGGCGGTGCCTATTGCCACGACCAGCGCCAGCACTCCCCCAATAGCAATAGCCCTCGAGATCATGCGAGGTATTCTGACGTACCGGAATTGGAACGGGGCGCGTTACTCCGCCACCAGCGGCAGCAGGGCCTGGAGCTTGACCTCCGTCTCCTCCAGCTCGGCGGCGGGGTCGGAGCCGGCAACCACGCCGACGCCGGCGAAGAGGCGGGCCTCGCGGTCGCGGAGGAGGGCGCTGCGCAGGGCGACGCAGAACTCGCCGTCCTCGGTGGCGTCCATCCAGCCCACGGGACCGGCGTACCAGCCACGGTCCATTCGCTCGAGGTCGCCGATGGTGCTTGCCGCATCGGGCCAGGGCTTGCCGCCGACGGCCGGAGTCGGGTGCAGCATGCCCGCCAGCTCGACCGCCGAGCGCGGTTCGGCGAGCTGGGCGACGATCGGCGTCGCCAGGTGCTGGATGTTGGCGACCTTGACCACCTCCGGCTCAGGGGCCGTCTGCACCCAGACGGCGTGCGGCCGCAGCTTGCGCACGATGCGCTCGGCGACGATCCGCTGCTCGCGGCGGTTCTTGTCGCTGCGCAGCAGCTGCTCGCCGAGGTGGTCGTCGACGGCCGGGTCGGAGCTGCGCCGGGTCGAGCCGGCCAGCGCCACGCTCGACGCGCCCGCACCCGAGCGGCGGATGAGCAGCTCGGGGCTGGCGCCGAGGAACGCCGCGTCGGGCGTGCCGCGGCAGAAGCAGAAGCAAGAGGGGAACTGCTCACGCAGGGCGCCGAAGATCGCGGCGGGATCGTGTGCTGCCGCGGCCTCGACCGTCACCTCACGGGCGAGGACCACCTTGCTCATCTCACCGCCGGCGATCCGCTCTGTGGCGGCCTCGACTGCCGCTTCGAAGTCGCCGGGTGGATGGACGCTGCGAATCTCCGGGCGGTCGGTGAGGTGCGGGTCGAGCATCGGCATCGAGTCGGCGCGAAGGCCGGTCAGGCGAGCGGCGATCCGCGACTCGACGGCGCCGGGCTCCTCGCCGGGAGAGACAACCGCGTTGACGGTGATGAAGGCGTCGTCTCCCTGCCGGCAGAGCGACACCTCCGGCAGGGTCATCGAGGCCGGGCTGAATGAGGACCAGGGCGGCGATCCGGCGCCCTGGGGGTGGAAGGCGAACCCACCGGTCCAAACCGCTCCGGCCCCGGCCGGCAATCCGACCGGCTCGTCGACGACCGCACCCTCGCGCAACCTCAGGCACTTCTGCGCGACGTCCATGAATCTGTCGCCCCCACGGGAGGTGGCCTCGTGCGCGACCCCCAGCGCCGCCAGGGCGAACCCGCGGTCGGGCTGCTCCCAGCAGAACCAGTGATCCGAGGCCAGGCGCGAGACGAACGCAGCCGCGCATGGATCGATCGCGTCGACCGGCGCGGTAACGCTGACGAGGGTCCTCCCGCCACGGGCGAGAGCGCGATCGATTGCCGGGCGGAGGCCGGCGAGCAGCTCGCTAGTCGCTGCCTCTAGCAATCGCGATCTCGCCAGTGCGGACCATCTCGATCAGGCCGTGGGGGCGGATCATCCGCTCGAAGGCCTCGATCTTGTCGGCCGAGCCGGTCACCTCGATCGTCATCGTGCGCCGCGAGACGTCGACGATCTTGGCGCGGAAGATCTCCGCGAACTGGATGATCTCGGCGCGGTTCTCCACCGCAGCGGAGACTTTGAACATCGCCATCTCGCGGGCGACGGTCTCCTCCGGCTCCATGTCGCGGATTTTCAGCACGTTGACCAGCTTGTGCAGCTGCTTGGTCACCTGGTCGATCGGGTGGATGGCGCCGTCCAGGGTGAGCGTGATCCGCGAGATGCTGGGGTCGTCCGTGGGACCGACCGCGAGCGTGTCGATGTTGAAGCCGCGCCGCGAGAAGAGGCCGGCGATCCGGGCGAGGACGCCGGGTTTGTTCTCGACCAGGATCGAGAGGATGTGTTTGCGCCCGCTCAGCTGGCCCGGCACGTGCAGGTCCTCCAGCTTGACCATCTGCGGGGTGCCGGCCTCCATCAGCCCACCGTTTCCGGCGCCTCGACCATGTCGCGGGCGGCCTGTCCCGGCGGGATCATCGGGTAGCAGTTCTCCTCCTGGGCGACGCGGACGTCGAGCAGGACGGGGCCGTCGGCCTGCAGCGCCTCGACCATCGTGCCCTCGAGCTCGTCGGCGTTCTCGCAGCGCATCCCGGTCGCACCGAACGCCTCCGCCAGCTTGACCCAGTCCGGGCTCTCACCCATCGCCACGGCGCTGTAGCGGCGATCCCAGAAGAGCTCCTGCCACTGGCGGACCATGCCCATGTAGCCGTTGTTCATCAGGAAGACCTTGACCGGGATGTCTTCGGCAACGCAGGTGGCCAGCTCCTGGCAGTTCATGATCAGGCTGCCGTCGCCGGCTAGGCAGACGACATCGTCGTCCGGGCGGGCGACCTTGGCGCCGACCGCCGCCGGCAGGCCGAAGCCCATCGTCCCCAGGCCGCCGGAGTTGATCCAGCGGCGGGGCCGCTCGAAGCCGTAGTACTGGGCCGCCCACATCTGGTGCTGGCCGACGTCGGAGGTGACGATCGCGTTGCCTCCGGTCGCCCGGTGCATCGCCTCGATCATGAACTGCGGCTTGATCTCGCCGTCGACGCCGGGCTCGTAGCGGAGCGGGTGCTTCTCCTGCCACTCCCGCAACTGCTTCCACCAGGCGTCGAGGCGCGAGGTGTCGGTCTGCAGCGCGCGGTACTCGCGGTTCAGCTCAGGCAGGACCAGCTTGACGTCGCCGACGATCGGGATGTGGGCGCCGACGTTCTTCGAGATCTCCGCCGGGTCGATGTCGATGTGGATCACTTTCGCGTTCGGCGCGAACTCGGCGAGTTTGCCGGTGATGCGGTCGTCGAAGCGGGCGCCGATCGCGACGATCAGGTCGGCGCTGTCCATCGCCCAGTTGGCGGTGACCGTGCCGTGCATGCCGAGCATCCCCAGCCAGTGCTCACCCGAGGCCGGATAGGCACCGAGCCCCATCAGCGTCGAGGTGACCGGGAAGCGGTCGGCGGCGGCCAGCTCGCGCAGCTCTTCGGCGGCATCGGCGTTGACCACGCCGCCGCCCGTGTAGAAGATCGGGCGCTTCGCGTTGGCGATGGCCTTGGCCGCGATCCGCACCTGTTTGATGTTGCCCTTGCTCATCGGCCTGTAGCCGGGCAGCTCGACCGGCTCGGTGCGCGGGGCGTAGTCGATCTCGGCTCGAGAGAGGTCCTGCGGGATGTCGAGCAGAACCGGGCCCGGTCGCCCGGTCGCGGCGACGTGGAAGGCCTCGTGGACGTACTCGGGGATCTGGCGCGGGTCGGTGACCTGGAAGGAGTGCTTGACGAAGGGCAGCGTCGCACCCAGGATGTCGGCCTCCTGGAAGCCGTCGGTGCCGATCAGCTCGGTGCGCACCTGGCCGGTTACGAAGACGGTCGGTACCGAGTCCATCATCGCGTCGGCGATCGCCGTCACCAGGTTGGTCGCGCCGGGGCCCGAGGTGGCGAACGCCACCCCCACCCTGCCCGAGGCCTTGGCATAGCCCTCCGCCGCGTGGCCGCCGCCCTGCTCGTGGCGCACCTGGATGTGGCGGAAGCCAGCGTCGACGAGCGCGTCGTAGGTCGGCAGGTTGGCCCCGCCGGGGATGCCGAAGATGTTCTCCACACCCTCGGCCTTGAGGCTTTCCATCAGCGCGTCCGCGGCTCTCATCGGACTCGCGATGGTACCAGTGGGCCTATGCTCGGCCAGCAGGGGATTTCGCAGGGTTCCAGCGGGTGCGCGGATCGATCGAGGCCTCGATCACACGCTCTTTGTGCCGCTCGATCGCGTGGATGATCGACTCGACCAGCTCCTCGCCGAGCAGGGTCGGCTCGAGGCCGAGGTCGAGCAGCTTGGTGTGGATCGCGTTGTAGTAGTGCTCTTCCTTCTCCACGCGCGGGTTGTCGACGTGGTCGATCTGAACCGAGTAGCCGAGATGCTCGCCGGCCTGCTTGACCAGCTCGGCAAGCTCCAGCACCGAGAACTGCTCGGTGAACTGGTTGAAGACGCGGAACTCGCCCCGCTCGGCCGGGTTCTCGGCGGCGAGCTCGACGCACTGGAGGGTGTCGCGGATGTTGAGGAAGCCGCGCGTCTGCCCACCCGTGCCGTAGACGGTGAGCGGGTGGCCGATCACCGCCTGCACGCAGAAGCGGTTGAGCACGGTGCCGAAGATCTCGTCGTAGTCGAAGCGGGTGACGAGGCGCTCGTCGCCGGCCGTCTCGTCGGTCTCGATCCCATAGACGACGCCTTGGTTGAGGTCGGTGGCGCGCAGGCCCCAGGTGCGACAGGCGAAGTGGATGTTGGTCGAGTCGTGGACCTTGGAGCAGTGGTAGAGCGAGCCGGGCAACTTCGGGAAGGGGAGCGTGTCGCGGCGGCCCTTGTGCTCGATCTCGATGTACCCCTCCTCGATGTCGATGTTGGGCTGGCCGTACTCGCCCATCGTGCCGAGCTTGACCAGGTGGCACTCGGGGACGTGGTCACGGATCGAGAAGAGCAGGTTGAGGTTGCCGATCACGTTCGTCTGTTGGGTCTCGACCGCGCGCTCGCGCGAGATCATCGAGTAGGGAGCCGAGGGCTGCTCGCCGTAGTGGATGACCACGTCGGGGCGGGCCTCGGCGACGACGCCGTCGAGGAAGTCGCCGTCCTCGACCGAGCCGGGATAGCTGCGGATCTGCTCGCCCGAGGTCTCGCGCCAGGCGGCGATGCGCTGCTCCAGATCGATGATTGGCGTCAGCGAGTCGCTGCCGGCCTCGGCGACCCAGCGGCGGCGGGAGAGGTTGTCGACGACCGCGACCTCGTGTCCACGGGCCGAGAACCTCAGGGCAGTCGGCCAGCCCAGGTAGCCGTCGCCCCCAAGAATGAGAACGCGCATAGGTCGCGGCAGGGTAACGGACGAGGGCGACATAGCATCCGAATGATGAAGGGGCTTGCGGCTCGCAACGGCGGGCGAATGGGGCTCGCGGCGCTGGTCGCGCTCCTCCTGCTCGGGTTCGGGCTGCGCGCGGCCGAGGCGTGGGATGGGCGTTCGCCGGTCTACGACGCCACCGCCTACGCGACCATCGCCGCCAACCTGGAGCGCGGCGAGGGCTTCACGCTCGGGTCGGACGGGACCCAGCCGGCGAGCAACTACTCGCCCGGGCTGCCGCTACTGACGGGCGGTCTCTACGAGCTGACCGGCGGCGTCCACGAGCGCTTTGCCAGGCTCGTCCTGGCCCTGATCGGTTCGCTCGCGGTGCTCTTCTCCTACCTGATCGGGCGTCGTATCTCGGGACCGTTCGCCGGGTTGGCCGCAGCCGCTGTCGTGGCCATCTACCCCGCGCTGCTCGAGTACCAGGGGATGCTGATGGGCGAGCCGCTGGCGGCGACCCTCCTGGCGGGGGCAGTGCTGGCGATGCTCTGGGCCAGCGGTCAGACGGGAAGATGGCTGGTTCCGGGACTGCTACTCGGAGCGCTGGCTCTTGTCCGTCCGGAGTATCTGGCGATTTCTGTGCTGGTGGGGATTGTCGTCGTGGCGCGTGATCGAGCTGCGTGGAGAACGGGTGCGCTCAACGGGCTGATCCTGCTTGCTGGCGTCGCGATCGTGGTGGTTCCCTGGACCGTGCGAAATGCGGTGACGTTGGACCGGTTTGTGCCGGTGTCGACTGGTGGCGGCCAGGTGCTCTTCGCCGGTTCCTATCTGCCCTCGGGCGGCGATCCGGAGCGCGTCGGCGAGGAGGTGCTGGAGCGCCACCCGGAATTGCGCCGCCAGCTTCCCGCCGATCCGCGGCTGGAGCAGATCCTCGCGGCGTTGGCGGCTCAGCGCTACCCGGACCTGGAAACCGACGCCGCCCTGGCCCGCATGGGACGCGAACGGCTCTGGGACGACGTCAGCGGGCAACCGCTCGAGTACGCGGGCTTCATCGCCGCCAAGGTCTGGCGAATCTGGTCGCACGGGCCGCGCGACGTGATGCGCGAGCCGGTCTGGACGGCGTTCCACGGCCTGCTCGTCGCCCTCGGCCTGCTGGGGCTCGTCCTCCTTGCCCGCCGGCGCCGCTGGGAGGCGCTGCTGCTCGGCGTCGTCCTGCTCGCGGCGACGGCGACCGGCGCCCTGCTGGTCGCCTCACCGCGGAGGGTATTGGTGACGATCCCGCTGGTCGCGGCGCTGGCGGGCGTTGGAGCGACTGCATGCAGGGATAGCCTGGCGCGACGATGGAACGGCTGAGCAGCTGGGCTCGCTCCCTGCCCGAGCGGCACGGACGCACGACGCTGATCCTGCTGGCGCTGATCCTCGTCCTGGGCTTCGGCTTGCGCGCCTACCGTGTGGCCGAGCCGCTGGCGACGCCGGGCGACGATGCCCGCGCCTACTTCGCCCTCTCCAAGTCGCTCTATGACGAAGGCAGCTATGGCAGCCCGCAGTTCCGCGACGCCAGCGACTGGTCGCCGGGGGCGCCGCTGCTCTACGCCGCCGCCTTCTATGCCACCGGCGGCGCCCGCGAAGGCACGGCACGGATCGTCGAGCTGCTGCTCGGCCTGGCGGCGATCGTCGTCGTCTACCTGCTTGGCCGCCGGCTCAATTGCCGCTGGGCGGGGCTGATCGGTGCCCTCGGGGTCGCCGTCTACCCACCGTTCATCCACTCGACCGGGGCTTTGTTCAGCGAGCCGCCGGCGATCTTCACCCTGCCGGCGGCGGTTCTGGCCTTTCTCTGGGCGGCCGATCAGAACCGCCTGCGCGCCTGGCTCTTGCCCGGCTTCCTCTTTGGCCTGACGGCGTTGATCCGCCCCGACTACCTGCCGGCCGGCATCGCCTTCGCCGTCCTGGCGGCGATCCGCGTCGGCCGCGAGCGTGGCTGGCAACCGGGCCTTGCCGCGGCCGGGCTGGTGGCGGCCGCCCTGCTCGCCCCCATCGTTCCGTGGACGGTCCACAACCAGGTTGTCCTCGACCGCACCGTGCCGATCTCGACCGGTGGCGGCAAGGCCCTCTATGTCGGCACCTTCCTGCCCGCGGATGGCGAGTACCAGCTGGTCAAGTCGCTGCTCGTGCGGCGCTACCTCGGCCGCGACCTCGAACGGGGCTCGGCCGCGCTTGACGCCGTTGACCCCACCCCCCTCTTCGACCGCGTCGCCGCCCGTTATCCGGAGCTGCCCCGCGACGAGGCGCTGGGCAAGATCGGCAAAGAGAACTTCTACGACTATGTCGAGGAAGACCCGTTCGCCTACGCCAGCATGACCGTGCGTAAGGTCTGGCGGATGTGGAGCGGCGGCGTCGGCGAAGCAATGAGCTCGACCGTCGGGCGTGTCCTGCAGGTGCTGATCGTCGTGCTCGGCCTCGCCGGACTCGGCGTCCTCGCCCTGCGCCGTCGCTGGTGGGAGCTGGTCGCGATGGCGACCCCGATCGCCCTCGTCACCATGGTCGGCGCGGCCTCGCTGGCGGCGCCGCGGCGCAACGAGATCCTGATGACGCTGATCTTTCCGCTTGCCGGCGTCGCCCTCTCGCGGGCCAACGCGGCCATATCCTCCAGGCGCCAATGGCCCTCTACGCAGGCATCTTCCCCGCCGAGCTGACGGCGCTACGCGCTGCCGGCCTGCTCGCCGCTGCGGCGATCGTCGCCTTCGCCGTGCTGCGCCGCCGCAGCCTGCGCAACGTCGACGTGCTGATCCTGCTCGCCGCCGGGCTCGGCCTGGCGATCGTCTCCGGCACCGAAATCACCGACGCGCTGCTCTCCGCCTTCTCCTTCGAGCAGGGCAATGGCGGCCGCATCCTCGGCCTCGCCGTCTTCTCGATCTTCGTCCTCTTCCTGCTGATCCTGCGGGCGCTCTCGCAGGGCGCCCGCAACGCGACCCAGCTCTCGGCCGTGCTCGAGGGCCTCGCCTGGGAGGAGTTCCGCCAGGCGAAGCTGCCTGAGCGTTTCCGCGGCAAAATCGCGATCCTTGTCCCCGCCTACAACGAGGCCGAGAACGTCGGCCAGGTGCTCGACCTGATGCCGAACGAGGTCTGCGGGATGGAGACCGCGGTGCTGGTCGTCGACGACGGCTCCCGCGACGGCACCGCCGAGGTTGCCGCCGAGCACGGCGCGATCGTTGCCCGCCACGTGATCAACCGCGGCGGCGGCGCTGCGCTGCGCACCGGCTACCGACTGATGGTCGACTCCGGGGCCGAGGTGGTCGTCACCCTCGACGCCGACGGGCAGCACCTGCCGGCCGAGATGGAGCGCCTGGTCAAGCCGGTGCTCGACGGCGAAGTCGACGTCGCCCACGGCTCGCGCGTGCTCGGCGAGGCGGACGACAACCACTTCGCCCGCGAGCTCGGCATCGTCTTCTTCAACCGCGTCGTCTCCTTCATCACCCGCACCAAGGTCAGCGACTGCTCGAACGGCTACCGCGCAGTGCGTACCACCGTGCTCCCCCAGCTCGTCCTGCGCCAGGAGCAGTTCCACACCTCCGAGTTCATGATCGAGGCGATCAAGCGCGGCATCCCCGCCCGCGAGGTGCCGGTGACCGTCGCCAAGCGCCTCCACGGCCACTCGAAGAAGCCCGCCGTGGTTCGCTACGGCCTCGGTTTCGCCAACGCGATCGTCAGGACCTGGCTGCGGTAGCCGCGGCGCCGTCGAGGCTGCGCCAGAGATGGACCGTCGCGTAGGAGCGCCACGGTCGCCAGGACTCCGCAAGCCGCCTCTCGTCCGCTCGGTCGAGCGCGAGTCCGTGCTGTTCCAGGGCGCGGCGCAGACCGGCGTCGCCAAGCGGGTAGGCGTCGGGGTCGCCGAGCGCTCGCATCGCGATGTAGGAGGCCGTCCAGGAGCCTATTCCCGGGATCGAGAGGAGGTCGGACAGCGCGGATTCCGGCTCCGCCCCCGCGTCCAGGCGCAGGTCGCCGGCGCTGACTCGCCGCGCCAGCTCGCGCAGTGCCCTCGCCCTGCCGCGCGGCATCGGCAGGCTGGCGGGATCGGCCTGCGCCAGAGCGGCGCTGGTTGGAAAGAGGCGGGTGACGGAACCGTGCGGCTCGTCCAGCGGCTCGCCGTAGCGCTCGACCAGGCGGGCGGCGACCGTGCGGGCTGCGGCGAGCGAGACCTGCTGGCCGACGACGGCGCGGGCGGCGAGCTCGAAGCCGTCGGCGCTGCCGGGGACCCGCAGGCCGGGCCGCCGGCGGACGAGCTCGCCCAGACAAGCGTCGCGCCCGAGTTGGCCGGCCACGGCCTCGGGATCGGCGTCGAGGTCGAGCAGACTGCGGCAGCGGGCGACGGCGGCGGTCAGGTCGCGAAGGTCGTCGAGCCGCAGGCGGCAGCGGATTCCGCCGCTCTCCGGATGCAGCTCGACCACGGCCGCGCCATGTCGCAGCCCGAGTGAGCGGCGGTAGGCGAGACCCTCGAGGGACTCGGTCCCGGGCACAGCCCTGGCGCCGAGGAAGCGGATCGACGACTCGCCGTCGAAGGGTTCGCGGCAGGCGAGCCGCAGCTCGATCGTTCCCGGCGCGGCCTCCCCGCTCCGCCGCCGCGCCCGACGGCGGAGCTCGGTCGGGGTTCGTCCGTACACCGAGCGGATCGTGTCGTTGAACTGGCGCACGCTGCCGAAGCCGGCCGCGAGCGCAGCCTCGGCGAAGGGGATCGCGGTCGACTCGATCAGCAGCCGCGCCGCCTGGGCCCGCTGCGCCCGGGCCAGCGCGACCGGCCCCGCCCCCACCTCCTCGGTGAGGATGCGCTGGAGCTGCCGCTCGCTGTATCCGAGCCGCCGGGCCAGTCCGGGGACGCCGTCGCGGTCGACCGCCCCTTCGGCGATCAGGCGGAAGGCGCGACCGGCCACGTCGGCACGGCGGTTCCAGTTCGGCGAGCCCGGCGCGGCGTCGGGGTCGCAGCGCTTGCAGGCGCGGAGGCCGGCCTCCTGTGCGGCCGCGGCGCTCTGGAAGAGGCGGACGTTGCGCCGCATCGGCAGGCGAGCCGGACAGCTCGGCCGGCAGTAGATGCCGGTGGAGAGGACGCCGACGAAGAAGTGGCCGTCGTAGCGCGGATCGCGACTGCGCATGAACCGATAGCAGGTCTCGAAGTCGGCGATCACGCTCCCATCCTGGCACGGCGACCGCCAAGGCTCTAGCGGTTTTCGGACAGGTGGATCGAGGCGGGCGACGATGGCGGATTCTCGCCAGACAGCTTCGCCCCCCCGGCCTATGGTCGCGCTTCACCCCGACCCACCATCAAAGGAGCCACGATGCAGGACGTCGAGCGATTCATGCAGATCTACGAGGAAATCTGGCCGAGCTTCGACGCCGACCGGCTCGAGAAGTTCGAGATGGTCCATCCCGAGGCGCGGATCGACCACTCCGGAATGGAGCAGCCGATCAGAGGTGACGAGGAGCCCGACTACGTTCGCGGAATCAAGGCTTTGATGCCCGACATCTCGCTCGAGACGCGGAACTGGGCGGCACGCGGGGACGTGGTCTTCGTCGAGTACGCGATGGAAGCAACGGTGAACGGCGAGCGACTCGCCTGGGATGGGATCGGCCGCTTCGAGCTCCGCGACGGGCGGGTGATCGACGCGATCGGACGCTGGGACACCGCAGCCATCCAGGCCGCCGTCGGCTCCTCCCAATCGGCAGCCTGATCAGCCCCCGGCGCCGACGACGAGCGGACGCGACCTCTGTACGGCGATGCCGCCGGGCCGGAGGAGCAGCGCCCTGAAGGTCGACCGGCGGTCGATTCGCAGCTGGAAGCGGGCCAGACATCTGCTGCTCAGCCGCTGCCGGGCAAGGCGGCGCCCGCCGCGGTTGAGCTGCACCAACTTGCCAGCCTGCTCCGAGCACGGCGCGGCGCGGGCGATGAGGACGAGCTCGAGGTCGTCCCCCACCCGGCGAAATCTGGTGCCGAGGTGAACCGTCACGGGCCGGACAACGAGTGAAGCGTCCGGCTCCGCTGAGTCCGACCGAGATTGATCGGAGGCTGGAACAGGTGCAGTGGGCTCTGGAGCCGGCGGCGACGAGCAGGAAGGGGGCGCCGCTCCGGTCAGCCGGTACACCGATCCGCCGCGGGCGACGACGTAGATGCGGCCGCAGGAGTCCTCGCCGAAGGAGACGGGGCTGGCGACGGAGAGACCCTCCGAGCGGTCGCCCGTCGCTACACCCCCTGAGCTGGCGGGCAGGACGAGGGAGCGGATCTCGCCCACACAGAAGTCGGCGTACAGGTAGCGACCGAAGAGATCGCCGAGGCTGGGGTCGCGGACCACGTAGCCGCCGGTGATCGAGCAACCGTGTGCGCTGCCGTCTTCGGGGTCGGTGTGCGGGTAGTCGAAAACAGGGTCGGTGAAGCCGCCCGCGCCCAGGCAGCTTTCCGGCGCACCCGAGTAGGCAATCAGGCCCTCACGGCAGTTCCAGCCGTAGTTGGCGCCGCCGCCACCGGTCGCCCCGAGGGCGGGACTTGGGGCGAAATCAACCTCCTCCCGCACCCCCTGACCGACGTCGGCGATGGCCAGGTCGCCGCTCACTCGGTCGAAGGAGAAGCGCCACGGGTTGCGCAGGCCATAGCTCCAGATCTCATCGAGCCCGGGGCCGGTGGCGAACGGGTTCCCTGCGGGAATCGAGTAGGCGGGTTCCTGGCCGGGCCGCGGATCGATGCGAAGGATCTTGCCGAGCAGGGTGCTGAGGCTCTGGCCGGCACCGAGCGGATCGCCGCCACCGCCACCGTCGCCGGTTGAGATATAGAGGTAGCCGTCCGGGCCGAACTGGAGCTGGCCGCCGTTGTGGTTGGCGTTGGCGGCGTGGCCGACGGTAAGGATCGGCTCGCGCACGAGCGCGCCGCCGCTCTGATGGAAGGCGTCGACGTGGATGTCGCCTTCGGCCGCGCCGGCCGCCGCTTTGCCGGTGTAGGCGGCGTAGAAGCGTCCCGAGCCCGCGAAGTCGGGTGCCGGCGCGATCGAGAGCAGGCCGCGCTCACTGGTGCAGCAGCTGACCAGCGAGGTCAGATCGGCGAGCTCGTTCACCGCTCCGCCCTGCGCTTCGATCACCCTGCCCGCGCGCTCGACGACGAGCAGCCGGTCCGGATCGTCGGGGTCGGAGGTGACGAAGATCGGCTGGTTGAAATCGCCGACTGGTACCAGCGTCGCCGCAACCGCCTGTGCCGTTAGGGCGAGGGAGAGCAGGGCGGTCGCGGCGAGGAGCTTCACGACGGACCCCTACCCCAGGGCTCCCTATCTGACTCCCGGGTGCCGCACCGCGGAGGGGTCCGGCAGGAAGAGATCGGTCCCGCAGCGGGGGCAGACCTGGACGTAGAGCTTGACCGCTTTGCCGCAGGTGGGGCACTGCCGTTCCGGTTCGTCCTTCTCCCTGCGGTAGAGAACGACGGCGATCAGCCCAAGCGGTGGCAGCACAGTTCCGATCAGCAGCCAGAGCCAGAAAGAGCTGCCCTTGGCGCGACCGATGATCGCCGTGGCAAGGCCGAAGAAGAAGGCGATGATCAGGTACTCGAAGCCCACGACTCCATTGTCGTGGATTCACTCGGCTTCAATCGCCCAACCGTCGCGGGTGGCCGATCGAGCCAACCTCGGCGAGGTCGCGGCGGAAGGGCAGGCTGGCGGTCCAGTCGATCACCGCGCGCGCCTTGCGGGCCGCGCCCGGAATCTGGCTCATGTGGTAGGTCCGCGCCATCCACCACGCCGGGAAGCCGCGGAATTTGCGGCCGCCGACCCTGCCCACCGCCTTGTAGCGGCCGAGGTTGACGAAGGAGGCGTTGCCGCGGTACTCGAAGGGCCGGGCGGTGCCAGCGCCGAGCTCGGCGGCGATGTTGCGGGCCGCAACGGGGCCCTGGCGGACGGCGTGCTGGGCGGTCGGAGGGCAGGTCCCGCCGCGGGGGTCGGGTGCCGCGGCGCAGTCGCCGATTGCCCAGACCGAGTCCGAGCCCTGCACCCGCAGGTGGTCGTCGACGGGAACGCGACCGCGCTCGTCAAGCGGCAGCGCGAGCTGGCGCAGGCTCGGGTGAGGCGCGACGCCGGCGGTCCAAACCACGGTGCGGCTCGGCAGCGTCTCGCCGCTGGAGAGGCGGGCGCTGTTCGCCGTCACCTCCTCCAGGGTCGTCTCCAGCCGGATGTCGATACCACGGCCACGCAGCTGCCGCAGCGCGTAATCGGCAAGCCCGGCGTCGATCTCAGGCAGGACGCGGCCGGTCGCCTCGACCAGGACCCAGCGCATGCCGTGCAGGCGGGCGCGCGGGTAGCTCTCCATCGCGTCGGCGGCGAAGTCCTGGAGCTCGGCCAGCGCCTCGAGGCCGGCATAGCCGCCGCCGACGAAGACGTAGGTGAGTAGTTCATCGCGGCGCGCCGGATCCTCGCTCGCGTTGGCGGCCTCCAGCGTCTCGACCACGTGGTTGCGTAGCCAGATCGCGTCGGCGAGCGTTTTGAAGCCGACCGCATGCTCGGAGAGCCCCGGCACCGGCAGCACCCGCGAAACCGAGCCCAGCGCGACCAGCAGTTGGTCGTAGGGAAGTCGCTCGACGTCGCCCTCGCGCGTGCGCAGCTCGACCGTGCGCGCCTCGGGATCGCGCCCAGTGACGGTGCCCAGCCGCAGGTAGGTGCGGGCGAGGATCTCGCGCAGCGGCGTGACCACGTGCCGTGGCTCCAGCGTCCCCGCCGCCGCCTCGGGCAGGAACGGCGTGTAGAGCAGGAAGTTGACGTCGTTGACCAGCGTCAGCCGCACCGACTGCCGCGGCATGATCCGCTCCAGCTCCCGCGCCGCCATCGCTCCCCCGAATCCACCCCCGGCGATGACGACGTTCCAGGCCATGCGCCCCAACCTAGCACTTTGTAACACTCTGTTACAAAGTATCGGACCGCACGAGTATCACCTTCACGCAGGGTGTCGGGCGAAGCGCTAAAGTTTCGGGCGCCTTGATATCCACAAGATTGAACGGCCCTGGGGAGACCTCCCCGGGGCCGTTTCTTTTGCGGTGTCTCCTCTAGCGATCCACCAGCTTCGAAGCGAGAGCGATCAGCGCCCGCATGATGCCAGCGTTGGCCACGAGGACCACCGCGGTATTGATATCCACCTCCACCTAAGTCGTGGCGGTGGAAAACTCGCCCCCCAGGATGGCGTTTAAACGCCCAGCTTCTGCTTGATCAGGCGGTTGACCTCGCCGCCGTCGGCGCGGCCCTTGGTCTCCTTCATCACCGTGCCGACGATCGCGCCGATCGCCTTCTGGTTGCCGGCGCGGACCTGCTCGGCGGCGTCGGGGTTGGCGTCGACCGCGGCGGCGACTATCGACTCCAGCTCGCCGCTGTCGGAGATCTGGGCGAGGCCCTTGCGCTCGACGATCGCCGCAGGGTCGCCGCCCTCGCCGACGAGCGTCGCCAGCACCTCCTTGCCGCTGCCATGCGAGATCTTCTTCTCCTGGACCATCGCGACGAGTGCGGCCAGGGACTCCGGCGCGACTTCCGAGTCGGCCGCCGATTCGCCGTCGGCCTGGCGCAACGCCGCGGCCAGCTCGCCGGTGACCCAGTTTGCGATCACCTGCGGCTCGATCTCGCCGGCGTTGGTGCAAACGGCTTCGAAGTAGGCGGCTGCCTTCGGATCGGCGGCGAGCTGGGCGGCGTTCTCCGCCGAGAGCGTCAGCTCCTCCTCGTAGCGCCGCATCCGCGCCTCCGGCAGCTCCGGCAGCGAGTCGCGCGCCTCGCGCAGCATCGCCTCGGTCGGCGCCAGCGGCACCAGGTCGGGCTCGGGGAAGTAGCGGTAATCATGCGCCTCCTCCTTCGAGCGCAGCGGGGTGCAGCGAGCCGTCCTCGGGATGGAAGTGAAGGGTCTCCTGGACCACCGTCCCCCCCGCCTCGATCAGCTCGAGCTGGCGCGCCAGCTCGGCTTCGATCCCCCGTTCGAGGAAGCGGAAGCTGTTCATGTTCTTCAGCTCGGTCTTGGTCCCCAGCGTCTCGCTGCCCGCCGGACGCACCGAGACGTTGGCGTCGACGCGCAGGCTGCCCTCCTCCATGTTGACGTCGGAGACGCCGAGCTGGCGCACGGTGGTGCGCAGCAACCGCGCCCAGGCGCCGGCCTCGGCGGCGTCGCGCAGGTCGGGCTCGGTGACGATCTCGACCAGCGGCGTGCCGCCGCGGTTGAAGTCGACCAGCGAGGCGCCCGAGCCGTGGATGCGCCCCGACTCGCCGAGGTGGATCGTCTTCGCAGCGTCCTCCTCGAGGTGGGCGCGGTGGATGCGGATCCCGCCGAGCCGACCGTCGACAGCAAGCGGCTCGTCGTACTGGCTGATCTGGTAGGCCTTCGGGTTGTCGGGATAGAAGTAGTTCTTGCGGTGGAAGATCGAACGCGGCGCGACGTCGCACTCCAGCGCGGCGGCGATCTTCAGCGCGTAGCGGATCGCCTCCTCGTTCGGTACCGGCAGCACGCCCGGGTGGGCGAGGCAGACCGGGCAGGTGTGGACGTTGGGCTCGTCACCGAAGGAGAGCTCGCAGCCGCAGAACATCTTCGTCCGGGTGGAGAGCTGGACGTGGATCTCCAGCCCGATCACCGCCTCCAGCTCAGCCATCGGTCCCATCCTCCGGCTTGGCGTCGAAACCGATCGCCTGCTCGAGCGCGTAGGCGGCGTCGAGCAGGCGCTGCTCGGCGAAGGCCGGCGCGGCGATCTGGAAGCCGACCGGCAGCCGCGGCCCGCCGCCCTCGGGCTCGGCGAGGCCGGCCGGGATCGAGATCGCCGGAATGCCGGCGAGGCTCATCGGCACGGTGAAGAAGTCGTTCATGTACATCGCCAGCGGGTCGTCGGTTTTCTCGCCGAGGCCGAAGGCGACCGAGGGCGAGGTCGGCGTGACGACGAAGTCGAAGTCGTCGAAGGCGGCGGCGAAGTCCTCGGCGATCTTCGTCCGCACCTTCTGCGCGCGGCCGTAGTAGGCCTCGTAGTAGCCGGAGGAGAGGGCGTAGGTGCCGAGCATGATGCGACGCTTGACCTCGTCGCCGAAGCCGGCCGCGCGGGTCGCCTCGTACATCTCGATCACGTCGCCCGCGGCCTCGACCCGCATCCCGTAGCGGACGCCGTCGTAGCGCGCCAGGTTGGATGAGGCCTCCGCCGGCGCGATCACGTAGTAGGCGGAGATGCCGTGCTCGGCGTGCGGCAGCGGCGTCTCGGCGATCTCTCCGCCCAGCTCCTCGATTCGCCTCAGCGTCGCCTCGAAGACCGCGCGCACGGCGGGCTCGATCGCGTCGTGGGCCAGCTCGGCGGGGACGGCGAAGCGCAGCCCCTTCAGATCCTCGCGATTTGGGCGCTCCGACCCCGGACTCGATCCCGACCGAAGTCGAGTCGCAGGGATCGTGTCCCTGCATCGCCTCCAACAGCAGCGCCGCGTCGGTCACGTCCCGCGTCAGCGGCCCGCACTGATCGAGCGAGGAGGCGAAGGCGATCATTCCGTAGCGCGAGATCGCCCCGTAGGTCGGCTTCAGGCCGACGATCCCGCAGAGCGAGGCCGGCTGGCGGATCGAGCCGCCGGTATCGGTGCCGATCGCGCAGGGCGCGAGCCCGCCGGCGACGGCTGCCGCCGAGCCTCCCGAGGAGCCGCCGGGCACGCGGTCCGCGGTCCCAGGGATTCCGCACCGCCCCGTAAGCGGAGTTCTCGTTCGAGGACCCCATCGCGAACTCGTCCATGTTGGTCTTGCCGAGCACCCCCGCTCCTGCCTCGCTCAGCTTGCCGCACGGCAGTGGCCGTGTAGAGCGGCCGGTGTCCCTCGAGGATCCGCGAGCCAGCGGTCGTCTGTACGCCCTCGGTGCAGAAGAGGTCCTTGACGGCGACCGGGAATGCCGGCCAGCGGTCCGTCGTCCCCTCCCCCGCCGTTCTCGGCCCGCCACAGGTAGGCATTGAGCTCGTCGCCGGCCGCCGCATCGCGCCAGGCCTCGAAGTACTCCTCGCGCGCGATCTCCCCCGCCGCGATCCGCGCCGCCGCCTCGGCGACGGTCAGCTCGAGCAGCTCGGCCATCAGGCCTCGGCCTGCGGCGAGGGAACTCGGAACGCCCCATCGGCCGGGTCGGGCGCCTGCTCTAAGACCGCCTCGCGCGGCCAGCTGGGCCGCGGCTCGTCCGGCCGCAGCACGTTCTCCAGCTCGACCACATGCGAGGTGGGCGCCACATCGTCCAGCTCCAGCTCGCCGATCCGATCGACGTGATCGAGGATCCCGGACAGCTCGCCCGCCATCTTCTCGACCTCGGCATCGCTGAGTCGCAGGCGAGCCAGCTTCGCGACGTGAAGTACCTGCTCCCGCTCGATCACGGCGCGGATTCTAGGTCCCATACCCCTGGCCAGTCAGCCAGTAGTGTCCTGCCACCTATGCGGGGAGCCAAAGCCGAGGCGTTCGTCGTCCTGAGTCTGCGCCTGATGGCGCTCAGCTTCGCCGTGGTGGGCATCCTCTTCATCGCCGTCCCCAGCGGGGTCCTCGACATGATCTCCGATCTGGGCGACGCGATCGGCAGCTTCCCCCGCGCCCCCCACACCGAGGAGAAGCTCTGGCTCGCCCTCGCCTTCGCCTACATGGTCGTGATTACCGGTATCTGCCTGGTCGCCCAGGCCGACATCGTCCGCTACCGCCCGTTCCTGCTGGTGCTCGCGGCGGGCAAGACCGCCTCCTCGCTGGGCTCGCTCGGGTTCTTCGTCTTCGACCAGGACGTCTTCATCTACCTGCTCAACTTCCTCGTCGATGGCTTCCTCGCGCTCGCCGCGCTCTGGCTCTGGGCGCTGAGCGGCCGAGTCGGTCGTGCCGCGTCCCCCGGCTGACAGCGGGCGCCGGGGCTCTCGGCCACCGAGCAGCGCACCCTGAGCGCGATCTGCGAGGCGATGGCGCCCGCGCTCGACGGCCTGCCGGCGGCGGAGCGCGAGGTCGAGGTCTCGGGTCCCGTCGCCGAGTTCCTGCAGTCGCTCTCGCCCAGGCTGTTGACCAGGATCAGGCTCGGCCTTCGCGCGTTCGAGTGGCTGCCCTTCCCCTGGCGCTTCAGCCGCCTGGACCTGGATGCGCGCGAGGACTTCCTGCGGCGCATGGAAGGCTCGGGCTTCGTCCTGCACCGGGAGCTGTTGCTGCTGGCGAAGACCTTCACCACGATCGGCTACGCGATCGACCCCCGGGTCGAGCATGTGCTCGGCCTGGAGACGAGCTGTCGCCTTGCCGACGACTCGCTGCCTCCGCCAGCTGGACCCCTGGGTAGCACCGCCCCGGCCGGCGAGGAAGAGGAGTGCGACGTGGTCATCATTGGCTCCGGCGCAGGCGGCGCTGTCGCCGCCGCGACCCTGGCCGAGGCGGGCCTGGACACGATCCTGCTCGAGGCGGGAGAGAGCTATGACCGCGACAGCTATCCGCAGGACCCGCTCGAGGCGATTGCCTCGCTCTACCGCGACGGTGGGCTGACGGTAGCCGAGGGGCGCCCGCCGATCCCAGTGCCAGTCGGGCGCGCCGTCGGCGGAACCACCGTGATCAACTCGGGGACCTGCTTCCGCGCCCCAGACCCCGTGCTCGAGCACTGGCGCGAGCGCTACGGCATCGTCTGGGCTGACCGCCTCGCCCCGGACTTCGCCGAGGCGGAGGAGTTCCTCCAGGTCACGCCGCTCGACCCCGAGCGGATGGGCCGCAACGGGCAGCTGTCGATGGAGGGGGCGGCGGCGCTCGGTGCCAGCGGCGGCCCGATCTCCCGCAACGCTGGCCACTGCGTGCAGTGCAGCTCCTGTCCCTTCGGCTGCCGTATCGACGCCAAGCGCGGCATGCACGTCAGCTACGTCCCCCGTGCGGTGGCCGCCGGGGGGAGGCTCCGCACCGGGGTCGAGGCGCGGCGCGTCACGGTCGAGAACGGCCGCGCAACGGGGGTCCGCTGTGACGGCTACACCGTCCGCGCCCGGATCGCGACGATCGTCGCCGGTGGCGCCTTCGGCACGCCGGAGCTGCTGCGGCGCTCCGGCCTCGGCGGCGACCAGGTCGGTCGCAACCTGCACATCCACCCCGCCTCCTGGGTCGGCGCCCGCTACGAGGAGGAGGTGCGCGGCTGGGAAGGCGTGATGCAGAGCTACTACATCGACGAGTGGGAGCGCGATCGGATCCTGCTCGAGGCCACCTTTACGCCGCTGCCCTTCGGCGGCGCCTGGCTGCGCGGCTCGGGGCGCGAGCACCAGGAATCGATTCTCGCCTTTGACCGGATCGGCTCGATCGGCGTCCACCTCTCCGACGAGTCCGCCGGCCGCGTCGGGATCGGCCGCGATGGCTCGTTGCGCGCCACCTACAAGCTGACCGCGGAGGACGCCCGCCGCCTGACCTACGGCATTGCCCGCGCCGCCGAGGTCCACTTCGCCGCCGGCGCAACCGAGGTCTATCCCAACATCGGCCGGGTTCCGGTGCTGCGCCCGGGCGACCTCGCCGCCTTCGAGGCGACGACCTTCAAGCCCTCCGAGTTGCGGCTCGAGGCCTTCCACCCGATGGGCACCGCCCGTATCGCCGCCGACCCAGGCGAGGGGGTCTGCAACGCGAGCGGCGCCGTCAACGGTGTCGAGGGCCTCTACGTCGCCGACGCCTCGCTCTTCCCGACCTCGGTGGGCGTGAACCCGATGATGACGATCATTGCTTTTGCGAAGCGGATAGCCGCCGGCATCGCAGAGACCCCGGCGGCTTAACCGTCCCTACTGCGTTGGCGGTGGCGGAGGAGGCGGTGGGTTCTGCGACTGCGGTGGTGGCGGAGGGGGCGGTTGCTGTCCCGCCGGAGGGGGCGGCGGTGGAGGTCCACCGGCAGGCGGCTGGCCTCCACCGCCGGAGAGGCGGTCGGCTTGATCGCCGAAGGTCGCCCCTTCCTCGCGCATCGCGCTCCAGCCCCCGTAGGCGATCCCGGCGGCGGCGAGAAGGCCGAGGAAGATGCCGAACTTGAGCGTCGCATCGACGGTGACCCCACCGAAGGAGCCGAACTCGGGTGGGAAGACGATCCGGTAGAGGATCAGCAGCACGGCGAAGCCGCCGACCGCCGCGACGATCGAGTTGAGCGACACCGGTGGCTCGATGTCGGCGTCGGTGAGGCGGATCACAGCAACGCCGATCGCGACAACGATTGCCAGCATGAGGAAGAGCGGGATCACGTCGAGCGCGTCCCACGCGCTACCGCCGCCGCTACCGGAGACGTCGCCGGAGAAGCCGGGGACACCCGACACCTTGACGCCGAACCAGTCGAAGAACATGAATACGAAGAGGAGGACCGCGGAGGCCGCGGAGATCTTCTCTCCCGTGCTCAGCTTGTCTGCTTCCATCTGCACATCCCTCCGAGGAGTAGGGGTCTCCGCCGACATTACACCCGCGATCGGGCGGCAGCCAGCGTATTGACGAGCAGCATCGCGATCGTCATCGGGCCGACACCGCCGGGCACTGGGGTGATCGCCGCCGCCACCTCGGCGACGGCCTCGAAGTCGACGTCGCCGCAGATGCCATCGTCGGTTCGGTTCACGCCGACGTCTATGACGACGGCGCCCGGCTTGACCGCGCCGGCGCCCAGCAGGCGCGGGATCCCGGCCGCGGCGACGAGCACGTCGGCGCGACGGCAGACGGCGTCGAGATCGCGCGTGCGCGAGTGACAGACGGTGACGGTCGCGTTGGCGCTCAGCAGCAGCCGCGCCACCGGCACGCCGACCAGCTTCGAGCGGCCGACCACGACCGCCTCGGCGCCCTCCAGCTCGACGCCCTCCTGCCGCAGCAGCTCCATCACCCCGGCGGGGGTGCAGGAGACGAGACCCGGCATGCCGTGGGCGAGCAGGCCGGCATTGGTCGGCGTCAGCCCGTCGACATCCTTGGCCGGGTCGATCGTGGCGACGACGCGGTCGGGGTCGATCTGGTCGGGCACCGGCAGCTGCACGAGGATGCCGTCGACCTCGTCGTCGAGGCCGAGGCGGGTGACCAGCTCGAGCAGCTCGCTCTCGCTCGTCGTGGCGGGCAGCTCGTTGTGGAGCGATCGCATCCCGGCTTCCTCGCAGGCCTCATGCTTCTTGCGAACGTAGATCTGCGAGGCAGGGTCCTCGCCGACGAGCACCGTCGCCAGTCCCGGGGCCGGGCCGCCCTCGGCGACGAGCGCCGCAACCTCCTCCCGCACGCGCTCGCGCACCGCGGCCGCCACCGCCTTGCCGTCGATCAGGCGCGCCGCCATCGGCTCAGCGCCGCCGGATCGGGGCGTAGTCGGCCATCAGCTTGCGCTCGGAGCCATCGCCGGCAAAGCGCACCACGACGACCCCTCCCGGCTCGACCGCGGTGACGACGCCGTCGCCGAAGCTTGCGTGGACGATGTCGTCGCCGACGCGCAGCTCCAGGGTCGCCGCTGGATCGATCGCGCTTGCCGTCCCAGCACCGACCTCGGCGTCCCAGCCTGCGGTGGCGCCAACCGCGCTCGAGCCGCGCTCGGTCAGCTCCGCCGGCAACTCGTCGACGAAGCGCGAGGGCAGGTTGTGCTCGGCGCGGCCGAACAGCCGCCGTTCCCGCGTCCAGGTCATGTAGAGGCGGGAGCGGGCGCGGGTGATGCCGACGTAGCAGAGCCGTCGCTCCTCCTCCTCGCCTCCCTCTTCGAGGGCTTTCATATGGGGGAAGGCGCCGTCCTCGCAACCGACGATGAAGACCGTGTCGTACTCCAGGCCCTTGGCGTTGTGCAGGGTCATCAGCGTGATCGCCGGCTCGTCGCGCAGGCCGTCCTGCTCGGTGTAGAGGGAGATCTGCTGGAGGAACTCCTCCAGGGCCGGGGCGTCCCCCTCCCCCTCCAGCTCGTGATTGGCGTCGAACTCGGCCGCGACCCCGACCAGCTCCTCGAGGTTCTCCACCCGCCCCTCGGCCTCGATCGTCCGCTCCGCCGCCAGCGCGTCGAGATAGCCGCTCTCGTGCAGGGTCGCCTCAAGCAGCTCGGCCACAGGGGCGTCGTCGGCGCGGACGCGCAGGCCCTCCATCGTTTCGTAGAAGCGCGAGACGGCCTTGATCGCCGCCGCCCCCAGGCCCGGCACCTCCTCGGCGCGTCCGGCGACCTCCCAGATCGGCAGGCCGGTGGTGTTGGCGTGCGAGGCGAGCCGGCCCTGGCTGGTGTTGCCGATTCCGCGCCGTGGCGAGTTGACGATGCGCGCGAAGGAGATCTGGTCGGCCGGGTTGACCAGCAGACTGAGGTAGGCGACCGCGTCCTTGATCTCAGCCCGCTCGTAGAACTTGGTGCCGCCGATCACCTGGTAGGGCAGCTCGAAGCGAACCAGGGTGTCCTCCAGCACGCGGCTCATCGCGTTGGTCCGGTAGAAGACCGCGACCCCCTCCCGCTCCACATCCTCCTCCTCGCAAAGGCGCCCGATCTCGCCCGCTACCCAGCGAGCCTCCTCGTGCTCGTCGGAGAGCTCGCGCAGTTGCAGCGGCTCGCCCCCCGCCAGCTCCGTCCAGAGCCGCTTCGGCCGCCGTTCGCGGTTGCGCTCGACCACCGCGTTGGCGGCGGAGAGGATCGTCTGGGTCGAGCGATAGTTCTGCTCCAGCTTGACCACGCCGGCGTCCGGGAAGTCCTTCTCGAAATCCAGAACGTTCCGGATATCGGCTCCTCGGAAGCCGTAGACCGACTGATCCTCGTCGCCGACCACCATCAGGTTGCCGTGCTCTGAGGTGAGCAATTGGAGCAGCCGGTACTGGGCGTGGTTGGTGTCCTGGTACTCGTCGACGAGGACGTGGCGGAAGGTGCGACGCCAGCGCTCGCGCACCTCCTCGAACAGCTCGAGCGCGTTGACCGTGCGGACCAGCAGGTCGTCGAAGTCCATCGCGTTGGCTTCGAGCATGCGCTTCTCGTAAAGGTGGAAGACACCAGCGGCCGTTTCCTCGAAGACGCTGCCCTGGGCCTGGGAGTAGGCGTCGGCGTCGGCCAGCTGGTTCTTCGCGCCGGAGATCTGCGAGCGGATCGCCCGTGGCGGGTAGCGCTTGGGGTCCACGTGCAGCTCCTCCATGCAGCGCTTGAGCATCCGCAGCGAGTCTGACTCGTCGTAGATCGTGAACCCGCGCGAGTAGCCGAGGCGCTCGGCATCGGCGCGCAGCATCCGCGCGCAGGCCGAGTGGAAGGTGGTCACCCACATCGCTCGGGCGGAGCGGCCGACAAGGGACTCGACGCGCTCGCGCATCTCGTTCGCCGCCTTGTTGGTGAAGGTGATCGCGAGGATCTCGCCCGGCCGCGCCTGGCCCGTCGCCAGCAGATAGGCAATGCGGTGGGTGAGCACGCGCGTCTTACCCGAACCCGCGCCGGCCAGCACCAGCAGCGGTCCCTCGCCGTGGCGGACCGCCTCGCGCTGCGGCTCGTTCAGGTCGGCGAGCAGGCGCTCGGCGCGGTCCGCACCGGGTTCGGTCGGTGCCCCCCCCAGGGAGTCCGCGGCGCTCTCTGGCTCGGTCTGAAGCATCGCCTCCGAGAATAGAGGCGGGCGCGGCCGGTTCAGCCGCCCGCGGAGGAGCGACCGGTGCGGGGGCGGATCTCCTCGCCGTCGCCGTTGGAGCCCTCGCCCCCGTCGAGCTCGGCGATCCGCTCCTCCAGCCTCGAGATCCGCTCGGCGAGGGTCTTGATCGCGTCGGCGATGGGGTCCGGCAGGTGGATCCAGTCGGCGTCCGGCCCCTCCGGCCGGCGCCCTTCGACCTTGACCGGGTGACCGGGGTTGCCGACCACGGTCGAACGCGGCGGCACGTCCTCGACGACGACCGTGTTGGCGCCGATCTTGGCGCTGTCGCCGACCGCAATCGGCCCGAGCAGCTTCGCCCCCGAGCCGACGGTGACGTTGTCGCCCAGGGTTGGGTGCCGCTTGCCACGCTGGAAGCCGGTGCCGCCGAGGGTCACCCCCTGGTAGAGGGTGACTCGCCGGCCGATTTCGGCCGTCTCGCCGATCACCACTCCTGAGCCGTGGTCGATGAAGAACTCGGGCCCGATTCGCGCCGCCGGATGGATCTCGACCCCGGTGACGGCGCGGCTCAGGTAGGCGATCGCCCGTGGCGCCAGCGGCACGCCGGCCTCCCGCAGCGCGTGGGCGACGCGGTGCGCCAGCAGCGCCTGCACCCCGGCCCACCCGGTGAGGATCTCGAAGGAGGAGACGCCCTGCGCCGCGGGATCGCGATCCCGCGCGGCGGCGACGTCGGCCCGGATCTCCGCTAGGACTCGCTTGATCATGGTGCGAAGAAGGGTAGGGACATGTAGCGCTCGCCCGAGTCGCAGACCACGGTGACGACCCGCTTGCCCTCCATCTCCGGGCGCGCGGCGACCTCCAGAGCGGCCTTGATGTTGGCGCCGGCGGAGATGCCCGCCAGCACTCCCTCGCGTTTGGCCGCGAGGCGCGCCGTCTCCAGCGCGTCCTCGTCAGAGACGCCAATCGTCTCGGCGATCACCGAGCGGTCGAGTACCTCCGGCACGAAGCCTGCGCCGATCCCCTGGATCTTGTGCGGGCCGGGCACGCCGCCGGAGAGAACCGGCGACGCGGCGGGCTCGACCGCGACGACCAGCGTCTCCGGGCTGCGCTCGCGCAGGAAGTCGCCGACGCCGGTGATCGTGCCGCCGGTGCCGACGCCGGCGACGAAGGCGCCTACCTCACCCTCGGTGTCACGCCAGATCTCCTCGGCCGTCGTCCGCCGGTGCACGGCGGGGTTTGCCGGATTGGAGAACTGCTGCGGGATGAACCCACGCCGCTGCTCGCGGATCTCCTCGGCCAGCTCGACCGCCTCACTCATCCCGCCCAGCGATGGCGTCTCGCGCACTTCGGCCCCGTAGGCGCGCAGCAGCTTCGCCCGCTCGCGACTCATCCCCTCGGGCAGGGTCAGGATCAGCTCGTAGCCCCGTGCCGCGCAGACCATCGCCAGGGCGATCCCGGTATTGCCGCTGGTCGGCTCGACGATCACCGACCGCCCCGCCGCGATCAGCCCCTCCTCCTCGGCCGCGTCGATCATCGCCACCCCGATCCGGTCCTTGACCGACCCGCCGGGATTGAAGTACTCCAGCTTCGCGCAGACCTCCCCCGGCAAGCCCTCGCCCAGCCGCCGCAGCGCCACCAGCGGCGTGTTACCGACGACCGCCGATGCCTCGGCGCCGATCCTCATTGCGGTTCCGGGGACATGCCTAAATGAAGTACATCCCGGAGCCGGCCTCCTCGGCCTCGCGCCTGGCGACTTCGGCGATCGTGGTTTGGCCGAAGACCTTGCGCAGGGCGGTGACCCCCTCGGCCCAGATGCCCCCGGCCTCATCGGCCTCTTCGCCGACCTTGCCATCGAGAGTTTGAACCACCTCGAGCACCGTGATCTCATCGGCCGGGCGGGAGAGGGTGTAACCGCCTTTCATGCCGCGATGGCTGGTCAGCAGGCCGCCGCGGCGCAGGGTCGAGAAGAGCTGCTCGAGGAACTGCTCGGGCATGCCGCGCCGCTCGGCCAGCTCTTTGATCGGGACCGGACGATCGCCGGATCGGGCCAGCTCCGCCATCGCCACCACGGCATAGCGGGACTTCGAGGTGATCGAAATCATGAGCCCTTTCTACCGCACGGTGCGGACTTTGGTGGGTATAGGATCGAGTGGTCCCCGGTGAGCGCCCACACTGCCTTGTGATCGACACCCAGCCTCTGTTCCGGCTCGGGGTGCGCGAGGCGCTGGCTGGCGACTTCGAGATCCACGAGAGTGAGACCCGCGACGAGGCAGTTGGCCTCGTTCAGGACGTTGGCAGCATCGACGTGGCGATCGTCGACCTGCGCCGCGACATCGGCGAGCGGGACGGGGCGATGCCCGCCGACGAGGCGATCCAAGCACTGCGTAAAGCCGCCCCGGGAATGGGGATCGTCGCCCATGGCGAGCGACCCGAGCGGCACCTGGCGACGACTGCCCTCCAGGCCGGCGCGAGCGCTTATGTGGCGCGCACCGCCGGTGCGGAGGAAATGGCCAGGGCGGTCCGCGCGGCCCTCGACCAGGGCCGCTTCATCGATCCCGCCGTGCCGCCGAGCGGCAGCCGCGGCAAGCTGACGCGGCGCCAGCGCGAGATCCTGCAGCTGCTGGCCGATGGCGGCTCGACCACCGTCGCCGCCCGCGAACTCGGCCTCAGCGAGGAAACGGTGAAGACGCACACCAAGAACGTCCTCGCCCGCCTCGGCGCCCGCAACAGGACCCACGCAGTGGCGATCGCCCTGCGCGAGTGCCTGATCGACTAGCCGGGCTAGATCCAGCCGCGGTCGCGCGCGGTGAGGACCGCCTGCGCCCGGTCGACGGCGCCGATCTTGCCGTAGACGTTGTGCAGGTGGGTGCGGATGGTCGAGACCGAGAGCTGCATCTCGCCGGCGATCTGCTTGTAGACCATGCCCTCGGAGAGGTGCCTGAGCACGTCGAGCTCGCGGCTCGAGAGCGGACAGGGCTCGCTCACGCGCGAGTCGGCCTCGCGCGGGAAGGGAAGCTGGTAGAGCAGCTCACGCAGGCCGTCAGCACCGAGGCCGCAGCGCTTGGCGCTCTCACGCAGGCGTTCCGGCGTCACCGCCTCGCCCTGGGAGTAGTGGGCGACCATGTCCGCGGTGGCGACGATCGCCGCCAGGCCATCGGCGTCCTCGGCATGGTGCCGCTCGATCGCCACGGCGATCCGCTGCGGCACGTTCCAGCGCCGCGCGAGCACGCCACCGACGAGCGCGTGGTCGATGCCGAGCTGGTCGCGTTCTTCGCGCAACCGCTGCTCCGGCGTGCGCGAGGTCGTATCGAAGTAGGTACGGCGGCCTGGGTGAAGCTTGGAGATGACCAGGCGGCCGATGTCGTGCAGGAGCGCGGCGACGATCAGCTCGTCACGGTCGGTCCAGCCGATCTCGCGCCCGATTCGGCTCGCCGCCTGTTGGGTGGCCAGGGCGTGGACGCGGAACTGCTCGGGCTGGAGCTCCCAGCCGCCGTTGGGCTCGAAGAAGTCGAAGACGGGCGAGGTGCCGGCGATCGCCAACACCCCGGAAGGCTTGAGCACCTCTACCGCGGCGGGCACGCTGCCGATGCTGCCCGAGCCGGCGGAGCGGTTGGCGAAGCGCAGCACCGCGATCGTCAGTGCGACGTCCGCCTCGACCGCCTCGACCAGCTCGCCGACGCGGGCGGTCTCTGCCGTCGCGGCCTGCATCACCCGCGCGCGGGACTCGATCAGGGCCGGGAACTTCTCAACCGCCTCGAAGGCGGCGGCGAGGCGGGCCCCAGGCGCTGCAGCGTTGCTGCCGCGCACCGCGTCGGCCTTGTGCCCCTTCCCATTGCTGTGTGTCTTGTTCGACGCCATGACCGGGTCGCTCCGCCCCCCTCATCGGCAGCAGAGGACGCACGGTTTAGCGTTGGGCTCCCCATTATTAGGTGTTGTTATTCGCTAAGGCGTACGAGCGTCGCGTCGATGCGCCTCAGCGACTCCTCGCGACCCAGCGCGGCAAGCGACTCGAATATGCCCGGTGAGACCGTGCCGCCGGTGATCGCCACCCGCACCGGCTGGTAGACGCGCCCCGGCTTGAGGCCCAACTGCTCGGGCAATGGTGCCAGAGCGGCCTCGACTGCGGCGGCGGCGAATCCCTGCGTCGCTGCGAGCGCCGCGCGGGCTGCCTCCAGCGCGGTGGGCGCCTCGTCCTTCATCGTCTTGCGCCAGGCTTTCTCGTCCTCCACCGGTGGCTCGAAGAGGAAGCGGATCAGCGGCCAGACCTCTACCAGGGTCTGCGCTTTCTCCTGCACGATCTCGCAGGCGACCTGCAGGCGCTCGTCCACCGGCCGACCCAGGTGCGCTGCCACGGTGCGCGTGTACTCCTCGAGCGGCAGCTCGCGCATGTAGCGGCCGTTGACCCAGCGCAGCTTCCTCTCGTCGAAGATCGCCGCCGCCTTGCCGACGTCGGCGACGCGGAAGCGCTCGATCAGCTCGTCGGTTGGGATCAGGGTCGCGTCGTCGTCGGCCCCCCAGCCGAGCAGGGCGAGGTAGTTGCGCACCGCCGCCGGCAGGTAGCCCGCCTCGCGCAGCTCCTGCACCGAGGCGGCGCCGTGCCGCTTGGAGAGCTTGCGTCCGTCGGGGCCGTGCAGCAGCGGCAGGTGCGCGTAGCGCGGCGCCCCAAAGCCCAGCGCCTCGAGCACCAGCAGCTGCTTCGGCGTGTTCGAGAGATGGTCGTCGCCGCGGACCACGTCGGTGATGCCCATCTCGGCGTCGTCTACAGCGACGGCGAAGTTGTAGAGGACCGAGCCGTCGCCGCGGGCGATGACGAAGTCGTCGTAGCTGCGATTGGGGAAGCTGACCGGCCCGTGGATCAGATCATCGACCACCGTCTCGCCGTCGTCGGGGACGCGCAGGCGCACCGCGGCGCCCGCGTCCTCGCTCGGCTCGCCGCGATAGCCACGGCCAGCGCCGTGCTCGGCCTTCCAGGCCTCGACGTCCTTTGCCGTTGCCGTATCGCGGTAGGCCGCGCCGCTCTCCAGCAGCCGCTGCAGCGCCGCCGCGTGGCTGTCGGCGCGCGAAGCCTGGGAGACGGGCCCCTCGTCCCAGTCGAGCTCCAGCCAGCGCAGCGCGTCGAGGATCTGCTCGACGTTCTCCTCGGTCGAGCGCTCGCGGTCGGTGTCCTCGATCCGCAGCACCAGAGAGCCCCCCTCGTGGCGTGCCGCCAGCCAGTTGTAGAGCGCCGTCCTCGCGCCGCCGATGTGCAGGGCACCGGTAGGCGAGGGGGCAAACCTCAGTCGAGCTGGAGTGGGAGCGTCGTCGGGCACGGACCTGATCGGCGCGCATGTTTCCACAGCGCGCCCGGCGATCGCGGTTCGGAATCGATAGGGTCGCCACCCATAAGTGAAGTCTGATCGCTTTGTGATGACGATTCGATTCACGCATGGATTCCAGTACGGACAAAGACAAGAAGCGTCCTCCGTTCTACGAGCGCCGCGCGTTCCAGGGAACCGCGGCGGTCATCGCCCTCGCGACCGCCATCTTGGCGCTCGTCGGTCCACTCAAGGGCATCGTCGACGATCTCTTCCCGACGACCGAACCCGTGACCTGGGTCGAGGTCGTCCTCGACACCTCCTCCGCGATGGAAAAGGGGTTCGACGGTGAAACGAGGATGCAGGCGGCCACGCAAGCGATCAAGAAGGCGGTCAAGGAACTCGACAATTCGGGTCTCGGCCTTCGCCGCACCGCCACCGACTGCGACGACAACAGCAAGCAGGTGGTCAAGCTGGGCAGCGATCACGCAGACGACGTGATCAAGGAAGCGGAAGAGCAACAGCCCGAAGGCGAAGCGAGCATCGTCGACGCGATCGTCGGCGGGCTGGAGGAATTCAACCGCGAACCGATCGCGAGCCGCGGTCCCGAGAGCAGACGCCTGCTTGTCTTCACCGCCGGGGTGAACGAATGCTCGGACGACGACCTGGGCGCGGAAATCACGGAAGCGCTCGAGACGGCCGACATCAGCGAGTCGAGCAAGGTGGAATTGATCGCCCTGGGGGCCTCCGCGGAGGAAGCGGCCCAGCTCGAAGAGCTCAAAGCGGCGCTGGCCGAAGAGGCCAACGTGGAGCTCTACAACCCCGAAACCACGGAGGAACTGAACAGCAGGGCCGAGAGCGCGGGAGAGAAGGCGAATACGGCAAACCAGAAGCTGGAAGACGAAAGCGAGGCGGGCTTCTACGAACAGACGGACGGGGAAGGCTGAGCCAGCAATAGGATGCCGAGCCCATGCTGATCGGGGCTCACGTTTCCACCGCCGGGGGGCTGGCCAAGGCGATCGAGCGCGGGACGGAGCTGGGTTGCGAATCGATCCAGATCTTCAACCAGAGCCCGCGCATGTGGCGGCCGACGAAGTTCAGCGACGAGGACTTCGCCGAGTTCAGGGATGCGATGGCGGATTCGCCGGTCGAAGCGGTCGTGATCCACGCCGTCTACCTGATCAACTGCGCGACCAAAGACAAAGAGATGCGGAAGAAATCGCTGGGGTCGCTGACCCACGCACTGCGCACCGGCGACGGGATCGGCGCAGCCGGCGTCGTCCTCCACCCCGGCGCGCAGAAAGGCGAGCCGCACGGCCCCTCGATGAAGCGGGCGGCGAAGGTGATCGCCGCCGCGCTGAAGGACAGCGAGAGCTGCCCCCTGCTGCTCGAGCAGACCGCCGGCCACAAAGGGCTGCTCGGACGTGACTTCGACGAGACCGCAGAGCTGATCGAGCTGGCCGGCGCCGGCCAGCGCCTCGGCCTCTGCCTCGACTCCTGCCACCTCTTCGTCCAGGGCTACGACGTCACCGACGCCGACCATCTCACCAAGATCGTCGACGAAGCCGACGAAAAGGTCGGCCTCGACCGCCTCCGCTGCCTCCACGTCAACGACGCCGCCGCCCCCTTCGGCTCCAACCGTGACCGCCACGCCAACCTCGGCAAGGGCGAGATGGGCAAACAGGGCCTGGCCGCCTTCCTCTCCGAGCCCCGTTTCGAGGGCCTACCGGCGACCCTAGAGACCCCTGGCCCGAACAAGAAAGGCCCGGACCGCAAAGAAGTCCAGGCAGCCAAGCACCTGAGGAAAGCCGGCCTCAAGCGCCGTCAGAGGTAGCGACGGCGATGCGCTCTCGCGGGAATTGATGTCGCACGCGCTTCGCGCTTAGCGACTGTGTTGAGCGTGGCCTTCGGCCACGCTGATCTTCAGATTGCATATCGCCGCTTCGCGACATTCCCGCGAGAGCACATCGGTGTCAACGCCCCACGATCACGGGTTCAAAGGGCGAGGAGGCACTGAATGTCCAAGGTGTGTTTTGAAACGTCACTCACGATGTCGATCAACAGCTTGTCGTAAGCACTAGCGATACATACGTTCAGACCGTCTTGCTTGCGGGACGAGCAAGCTCATTCTCAAGAAGCATCTCTAAAACCTCAAGGCGACTGCCAATTTTCTTGGAAACTTCCCTGCTATCCGTTGCCATGAGAAAACGCTCAGTCGCCTCGGCTGATACATGCTCAGCAAGGAGATGAGTGACCTCATCAATCCAAGCCTCGACTGCGCCATTCCACGAGCTGTAAGACCCTGGAGAGTCTCGGATCGTCTTACCCTTGCGAATCGCATTCACCACTGATAGTCGACTATCTATCTTCTTTTTCGGGGCCTCAGATTTGGTCGGTTGGGCGTCGAGGGTCGTACGGATTGCAGCAACATCGGCCTGCAAATCGTGCCAAGGCTGCAACAAAAGCCGCCAAATGAAGTGGACTAACGGGATGAGAATGACCGCCCCAAGGGCGGAGAAAAGGGGTATCAAGAGCTAGCGGCACCGCTCTCCGGCCACCCCGCGATAGTTAGAACAATCGCTGAAATCACACCGCCGACCCCGCCATAAAGCAACTCAGGCTTCCAGTCGGTCCTGGTCTCTTTCCAAGCCTCTCTGGGTCGCTGCTCTGCCATTGGGGGTCTAGCCTATTCCGATCCTCCCCTGAGCTAAGAGAGGCAGCTAAGCCATGACACAACTTGTTCTGTCCTGGGAGAAGGAAGCCCGGTCGTCCTCCGGGCGAATGTCGCGAAGCGGCGATATGCAATCTGATGTCCGGGCGCCGCGCAGCGGCGCTCCAGCTCAGTCGCTAAGCGCGCGGCAGCGCGCGTGCGACATCAATTCGCCCGGAGGACGACCGGGCTTCCTTGGCGCTCGCGGAGTTTTCCCCACTATGGTGGGGTCAAAGTCGCAAGCGCTCGAGGAGCGCCAGACTAGGCACTGGCGGCGAATGGCGTGACTAGCGGATCTGGACGCCGGAGATGGCGCGAGAGATGACCAGGCGCTGGATCTCTGAGGTGCCCTCGAAGATCGTGTAGATCTTGGCGTCGCGGTGCATGCGCTCGACCGGGAACTCGCGGGTGTAGCCGTTGCCGCCGAGGATCTGGATCGCCCGCTCGGTTGCCCAGACGGCGACCTCGCCGGCCTTGAGCTTCGACATCGAGCCCTCGGCATTCTCGAACTTGTGGCCGCTGCGGCCCATCCAGGCGGCACGCCAGACCAGCAGTCGGGCGGCGTCGATCTCCATCTTCATGTCGGCCAGGGCGAAGGCGATCGCCTGGTTCTCGATGATCGCCTTGCCGAACTGCTGCCGCTCTTTGGCGTACTCGAGCGAGTACTCGTAGGCGGCGCGGGCGATGCCCACCGCCTGCGCGCCGACGGTCGGCCGGCTGGCCTCGAAGGTCTGCATTGCCGCCTGCGATTTGGCGCTCTTGCCCTCGCGCACGCGGGCGAGCCGTTCGTCGAGCTTCTCTTTGCCGCCGAGCAGGCAGGAGCCGGGAATACGACAGTCGTCGAGGTGGACATCGGCGGTGTGCGAGGCGCGCAGGCCGTGCTTCTTCACCTTGGCGCCCTGCTCGCAGCCCTTCGTGTCCGGCGGGATGACGAAGGCGGCGTGGCCGCGCGAGCGCAGCTCGCGGTCGACCGTGGCGATCACGACGTGCACGTCGGCGATGCCGCCGTTGGTCGCCCAGGCCTTCTGCCCGTTCAGCACCCATTCGTCGCTTGGCCTCGTCGTACTTGGCGGTGGTGCGGATCGCCGCCACGTCGGAGCCGGCATCCGGCTCCGAGGAGCAGAAGGCGGCGACCTTGGGATCGTCGGCGGTGCCGAAGCACTGCGGGATCCACTCGCCCATCTGCTCCGGGGTCCCCTGCCCGAAGATCGCGGCGACCGCGAGCGAGGTGCCCATGATCGCCATGCCGATGCCGGCATCGCCCCAGAAGAGCTCCTCGTTGGCGATCGGCAGCGTCAGGCCGGTCTCGTCGGCGAAGAACTGGCCCAGCGCTTCGAAGCTGTAGAGGCCGATCTTGGCGGCCTCCTGGATCACCGGCCAGGGCGTCTCCTCGCGCTCGTCCCACTCCTCCGCCGCGGGCCGGACGACGCCCTCGGCGAAACCGTGCACCCACTCGCGGATGTCCTTCTGGTCCTGATTCAGCTCGAGCGTGAACTTGGGGCCCTCGCCCTCGGCGCCGTTGTCCGCCGTGTCCGCCACGAGTTGCTCTGCCGCATCTGCCACCGCTGAAGAATCGCTCATGCCGCGATCCTACACGGATCGGTGTCGATTTAGACGCCGGGCGACTCCTGGGCGAGGTCGCGCAAATCGAACGCCCGCAGCCCCTCCGGGCCGTCGTCGGCACAGTCGAAGAAGCGCCGGTTGACGCAGTCGTACTCCGGCCCCGAGCCGATGTAGGCGCGCTCGACCGAGAAGGGGCAGTGGGGCAGCGTCGTGCCGGTCATCTTCACGCCGCCGAAGCCGCCCGGCTGGAGGACCGCGTCGAGTTCGACCCTGGCGCCGAAGACCTCCTGCATGCAGCCGACGTACTGGATGCCGGTCAGGCCGTCGACGAAGCTGTAGAGGAAGCGACAGCCCATTTCGACGCAGCCGCGCGGCTCGACCATCTTGTCGCAGAAGGAGCGACACTGGCGACACTCACCGGTCTTGGCACGCGTAGCGGGCACGACGAAAGTCTAGGCGGCGATAGCGTCTGCCCCAAGCACGTGATCCAACTCGGCGAGCAGGCCACCGGACGGCCGCACCCGGAACTCGTCGCCGAGCTTCACCTCCCGCGTGGTCCCCTTGCCGTCGACGATCGACAGGTAGACCGGCGCGTCGCCTTTGTGGTGCTCGCAGCACCGCCTTCAGGTCCTCGAAGAAGTTGGCGCTGCCGAGCGCCGCGGCACTCGATGCGCAGCTTCAGCGGCTCGGCCGGCGCTCGCGCGGCGGCGCTCGCTCTGGGCGATCTCCTCGTCGTCGGGTTCGAAGCGCTCCGCCTCCTGCACGACCAGCTTGGTCTCGCCCCGCTCCTTGTGGTCGATGCGGCCGCGGACGAGGACGACCGCGTCGGTCTCGATCGCCGCCGCGCTCTCTGCCTGGTCGGCCTTGAAGACGAGCATCTCGACCTGCCCCTCGACGTCGTCGAGCGTCGCGAACATCATCTGGTTGCCGCTCTTGGTGCGGATCTTCTTGCTCTCGGCGACGATCCCGCCGACCGTCACCCAGGCGCCGTCAGGCTTGCCCGCCAACTCGGCCAGGCTGCAATCGACGCGAGCCCGCAACGCCTCGCGCACTTCGGAGAGCGGGTGCGAGGAGAGGTAGGTGCCGAGCGTCTCCTTCTCCATCGCCAGCAGCTCGCGTCGCTCGAACTCCGCCGCCGAGATCGGCGGCCGGTGGTGGGAGCTGGAGCTGCCCTCCCCTCCTCCGCTCGCCCCAGCGTCGCCGAAGTCGAAGATCGAGCCCTGCCCCAGCTGCGCGTCCTCCTGCGCTTTCTGCCCGGCCGACTGCGCCGCCGGCAGCGCCTCCAGCATCCCCTTGCGGGTCGCCCCGGTCGAGTCGAGAGCGCCGCACTTGACCAGGCATTCGATCGCCCGTTTGTTCACCGCGCGCGAGTCGACCCGCTCGCAGAAGTCCCAGATCGAGGCGATCGGCGAGTCCTCGCGGGCGCGCAGGATCGCCTCGACCGCGCTGTGGCCGACGTTCTTGACCGCGTCGAGGCCGAAGCGGATCGCCTTCTCGGAGACGACGAAATCGTGATCGGAGGAGTTGACGTCGGGCGGCAGCACGTCGATCCCCATCTCCTCGCAGCGGTTGACGAAGAAGGGCACCTTGTCCTTGGTGTTCATCACCGAGGAGATCACCGCCGCCATGTACTCGGCCGGGTAGTTGGCCTTGAGGTAGGCGGTGCGGTAGGCGATCAGCGCGTAGCAGGCGGCGTGCGACTTGTTGAAGGAGTAGTCGGCGGCGGCCTCCATCAGCGACCACATGTCGCTCGCCACCTTCGCGGCGGTGCCGGAGGCCTTCATCCCTTCCATGAATTTGGCCTTCATCGTCGCCATCAGGTCGCGCTTCTTCTTGCCGATCGCCTTGCGCAGGTCATCCGCCTCGGCCGGGCTGAAGCCGGCCATCTGCTTGGCGATCTCCATCAGCTGCTCCTGGTAGAGGACGCAGCCGTAGGTCGGTTCGGTGATCGGCCGCAGGCGCTCGTCGGGGTAGGTGACCGACTCGGGGTTGCGCTTGCCCTTTGCATAGTCGGGGATGTAGCGCATCGCCCCCGGCCGGTAGAGGGAGACGAGGGCGACGATGTCGTCGAACTCGGTCGGCCGCACCTTCTTCATCGCCTCGCGCATGCCCTCGGACTCGAGCTGGAAGACGCCGGTGCCGTCGCCGCGGCTGAGCATCTCGAAGGTCTTGGCGTCGTCCATCGGGATCTCGTTCATCTCGAGCTCGACCCCGCGCGAGCGGCGGATGATCTCGACCGCGTCCTCGATCACGTCGAGGTTGCGCAGGCCGAGGAAGTCCATCTTCAGCAGGCCGATCTCCTCGATCGGGCCCATCGAGTACTGGGTGACGACCTTGTACTGGCGCTCGCCCTTGCCGCCGTTACCGTCCGGCGGTCGGCGCTGCGATCCTCGGCCAGCTGCAGCGGCACGATCTCCTGCAGCGGCCGGTCGGCGATCACCACCGCGGCGGCGTGGATCGAGTTGTTGCGGATGATCCCCTCGAGGCCCTGGGCGACGTCGAGGATCCGTTTCGCGTCTGGCTCGGAGTCGTAGGTCTGTTCTCAGCTCCTGTCCCGGCTGCAGGCATTCCTCGAAGGAGGGGTTGCGGCCGAGGATCGGCTCGGGGATCTGCTTGGCGAGGCGGTCGCCGCTGCCGTAGTCGAAGCCGAGCACGCGGGCCGCATCGCGGGTCGCCGCGCGCGGGGCCATCTTGCCGAAGGTGACGATCTGGGCGACCGACTCGCGGCCGTATTTCTCGCCGACGTAGCGGATCACCCGCTCGCGGCCGCGCACCGAGAAGTCGATGTCGATGTCGGGCATCGATTTGCGGCCCGGGTTGAGGAAGCGCTCGAACAGCAGATCGTTGGCGAGCGGGTCGAGGTCGGTGATGTCGAGCGAGTAGGAGACGATCGAGCCCGCCGCCGAGCCGCGGCCGGGACCGACCGCGACGCCGTTCTCCTTGGCGTAGCGGATGAAGTCCCAGACGATCAGGAAGTAGGAGGAGAAGCCCATCTCCTCGATCACCCCGAGCTCGAACTCGAGCCGCTCGACCGCCTCGGCGGGCGGCGGATCGCCGTAGCGGGCGCGCAGGCCCTCACCGGCGATCCTGCGCAGCATCGCCTCCGGCTCGGAGCCATCCGGGGTCGGGTAACGCGGCAACAACAGCTTGCCCAGCTCGATCTCGATCTCGCAGCGCTCGGCGATCTCCAGCGTGGTCGGCACCGCCTCCGGCCACTCGGCGAAGGACTCGCTCATCTCCTCGTTGCTCTTGAGGAAGAACTCGTTGGTGTCGAAGCTCAGCTTCGGCGCCTCCAGGGTCGACTTGGTCTGCACGCAGAGCAGCGCCGCGTGGTTGTCGAAGTCCTCGCGGCGCAGGTAGTGGACGTCGGCGGTGCCGACCAGCGGCCGGCCCAGCTCGCGGGCGAAGCGGACGATCCCCTGGTTGGCCTTCTCCTGCTCCTCGATGCCGTTCTTCTGCACCTCGAAGTAGACCTGCTCAGGACCGAAGGCCTGGATCAGGTCGTCGAGGTGGGCGCGGGCGTCGTCGGCGCGCTCTTCGATCAGGCGGCGGCAGAAGCGCGACTGCAGGCAGCCGGTGAGGACGATCACGCCCTCGGCGTGGGTGGCGAGCAGCTCCATGTCGACGTTGGCCTTGCCGCGCGAGAAGCCTTCGAGGAAGCCGGCCGAGGTGAGCTTGACCAGATTGGCGAAGCCGGTGTCGCTCTCGGCCAGCAGGGTGATGTGGTTGCGCTCGTACTTGGGCTTCTCCTTGACCGCGGCGACGTCGTCGACGAGGTAGGCCTCGAGGCCTGCGATCGGCTTGATCCCGTGCTTCTGGCATGCCTTGTAGAGGTCGACCGCCCCGTTCATCACGCCGTGATCGGTCAGCCCCAGCGCCGGTTGCCCCAGCTCCGCCGCCCGCGCCGCCATCGCATCGATCTTGCAGGCGCCATCGAGCAGCGAGTACTCGCTGTGGGCATGGAGATGGACGGCGGCAGGCGAACTCACGGGTGCGACCGATCATGCCAAGCGAGGCAGATGGCAATTGCCCTCAAAGGCACCTCTTCCCCGCTATCTCCGTGCCTAAATTCGCGCTAAAAGGAAATGGAGCTGTGAAGCAACAGGGCTAACATCGTTGCGATGCTTGCGAATGCGAACGGGGGCGATGCGGTCGGCGGGCGTGTCCTCGTCGTCGAGGACGACGAGGAGATCGCCGATGTCCTGCGGCGATCGCTGCGCAACGAGGGCTACGACGTTCGCACCTCCGGCGACGGAGTCGAGGCTCTGGATGCCGCCGCCGGGTTCGTGCCGGACGTGGTCGTGCTCGACCTCGGGCTGCCGCGCATGGACGGGGTCGAGGTGTGCCGCCGGCTGCGTGCCGAGAGCGACGTGCCGATCCTGATGCTGACCGCGCGGACCGAGACCGAGGACCGGGTGGGCGGTCTCGACAGCGGCGCCGACGACTACCTGGTCAAGCCCTTCGAGCGCAAGGAGCTGCTGGCCCGCATCCGGGCACTGCTGCGGCGGCGCCCGCCGCGCGGCTCGGCCTCGCTGCAGGTCGGCGACCTCACGCTCAACCCCGACACCCGTGAGGTCAAGCGCGGCGAGCGCGAGATCGAGCTGACCAACCGCGAGTTCGAGCTGCTCGAATACCTGATGCACAACGAGCGCCTCGTCGTCTCGCGCGAGCGCCTGCTCGACGAGGTCTGGGGCTATGACCCGATGGCGGCGACCAACACGATCGACGTCTTCATCTCCAATCTGCGCCGCAAGCTCGAGGAAGGCCAAGAGGACCGCCTCCTGCACACCAAACGCGGCGCCGGCTACGTGCTGAAGGCTTAGTGGTGCTGCTCCGCCCGCGTAACTGGCCGGTTCGCTGGCGCCTCGCCGCGGTGTCCGCCGGGCTGACCATGGCGATCCTGGTCCTGTTCGGAGCGATCGTCGGCAACCTCGCCGCGCAGCGCGTACGTGACGACTTCAACCGCGAGATGAGGCGCGCCGTCTCGACGCTCGCCTCGCAGGTGCAGATCCTCGACACGATCACCAACACCCTGATCGTGCGCGAGCCTGACCTCGGCGACTTCACCAGCCCCAACGACGCCTCGGTGCGAATCTACAACGCCCGCGGGCAGCAGCTCGACGCCAGCCCCAACGCAGCCGAGCTCGGGCCGCCCCTGCCCGGCGTGCAGGAGGTCGGTCGGATGCGCATCGTCACCGTCGTCCTGCGCAGCCGTCAAACCGGCCGGGTCGCCGGGTACGTCCAGTACGGCCGTGACGAGCGGCACGTCGACTCGACCGTCGACCGGCTCTGGTTCCTGCTCGCCGCCGGCATCCTCGGCGCGACCCTGCTCGCCAGCCTCGCCGGCGTGGCAATCGCCCGCAGGGCGATGCAGCCGATCTCCTCGCTGACGGCGGCGGCGCGCAGGATCGCCGACACCGGCGACCCCTCGAGTCACATGCCGCAGCCACACGCCGACGACGAGGTCGGCGAACTGGCGCGGACCCTGGAGCAGATGCTGCGTTCGCTCGACGCCGCCCGCACCGAGCGCGAAGCGGCGCTGAAGCGGCAGCGCGAGTTCGTCGCCGACGCATCGCACGAGCTGCGCACGCCGCTGACCAGCATCCTCGCCAACCTGGAGCTGCTCCAGGCCTCGCTGGACGAGCCCGCCCAGGGCGACGAGCGGGCGATGGTCGACTCGGCGCTGCGCTCGTCCAGCCGCATGAGCCGTCTCGTCGGCGACCTGCTGCTGCTCGCCCGCGCGGACGCCGGCCGGATCGGCGCCCGCACCCGCTGCAACCTGGCCGAGATCGTGGGCAACGCCGCTGCCGAGATCGCGCCGACGATCGGCGAACGGGAGCTGCGGATCGACAACGAGCGCGCCCTACCGGTCGACGGCAATCCCGACGAGCTCCACCGGATGGTGCTCAACCTGCTCGACAACGCGGCCCGTCACACGCCCCCCGGCTCGAGGATCGAGCTCCGCCTGACCGCCCGGAGCGGTGAGGCGGTGGTCGAGGTCGCCGACGACGGCCCCGGCGTGTCGCCGGAGCTGCGTGAGCAGATCTTCGACCGTTTCGTCCGTGGCGAGGGACCGGCCGACACCGCCGTCGCCGGCGGCAGCGGCCTCGGCCTGGCGATCGTCAACGCGGTTGCGACCTCCCACGGCGGCAGCGCTGAGGTCGGCGAATCCGACCTGGGCGGCGCCCTCTTCCGCGTCCGGCTACCCCTCCGCCCAGCAAGTCTGAGCAGAGAATTAACCCGACTTTAGACCGGCTTTAGCGCTCCGGCTTACGTTCCCTCCCGGACGAGACACAACAGGCCCGCCGGTTCTCCCCAACGCGACCGGCGGGCCTATTTTTCGTGCTCGGGCCTTCGAACAGACCCTCAGACCTCGACCACGACCGGCAGGATCATCGGCCGGCTGCGCAGCTTCTCGTAGACGAGCTTGGCGATCGCGTCGTGCAGGTCTTCCTGGATCAGGTGCACCTCGCGCGTGCCAGCCTCGGCCGCATCGTCGAGGCAGTCCTCGACCACGTCCTTCAGCTCGTCGACCAGCGCCCCTTCTCCGTCCGGCAGGGCGACGCCGCGTACGATCACCTCCGGATCGGCGACGACGCTGCCGTCCTCGGCCGAGATCGTCGCGACGACGATGAAGATGCCGTCGGCCGAGATCTCGCGCCGGTCGCGCAGGGCGACGTCGTCGGGCTCGCCGACGTTGACCCCGTCGACGTAGACGACGCCGGCGTGAACCTCCTCGCCGAAGCGCGCCCCGCCGGCGTCGAGCTCCAGCGGCAGGCCGTTGCGTCCCTGGAAGACGCGCTCGGGGTCGATCCCGACCGAGTGGGCGAGCTCGGCGTGCAGCCGCAGCCGCTGGAAATCGCCGTGCACCGGCATCACGTAGCGCGGCTTGGTCAGGTTGAGCATCAGCTTCAGCTCCTCCTGCCAGCCGTGGCCGGAGGCGTGGATCGGCGCCTCCTTCGGGGTCACGACCGAGGCGCCGATCTCGTAGATCCGGTCGATCGTTTCGTTGACCGCGCGCTCGTTGCCGGGCACCGGCGTCGCCGAGAAGACGACGGTGTCGCCGGAGTGCAGCTCGACGTCACGGTGGTCGTTGTTGGCCATCCGCCGCAGCGCCGAGAGCGGCTCGCCCTGGCTGCCGGTGGAGATCACGATCACCTTCTCGTCGGGGAAGTCCTCGATCTCGCGTGGCTGGATGAAGAGGCCCGAGGGCGCGTCGGCGATGCCCAGGCTGGAGGCGATGTTGAAGTTCTTGCGCATCGAGCGGCCGACCAGGGCGACCCGGCGGTCGAGCGCGACCGCGGCGTCGATCACCTGCTGCACGCGGTGGATGTTGGAGGCGAAGGAGGTGACGATGACCCGGCCCTTGCAGGCTTCGAAGGTCTCCAGCAGCGCCGGTCCGACGCTCGACTCCGAGGGCGCGATCCCCGGCCGGTCGGCGTTGGTCGAGTCGCCGCAGAGCAGCAGCAGCCCGTCGCGGCCGAGCTCGGCGAGCCGCGAGATGTCGGCCGGACGGCCGTCGACCGGGGTCTGGTCGAACTTGTAGTCGCCGGTCATCAGGACCTTGCCGAGCTCGGTGCTGAGGATGACGCCGCGGGCGTCGGGGATCGAGTGCGAGAGGTGGACCAGCTCCAGCTCGAAGGGACCGGCTTGCACCTTCTCGCCGGCCGGCAGCTCCTCCAGCGGCGCATCCTTCAGCTTGTGCTCGTCGAGCTTCGAGCGGACCATGCCGACCGTCAGCAGGCCGCCGTAGATGACCGGCGGCATGCCGATCTCGCGCAGCACGTAGGGCAGCGCGCCGACGTGGTCCTCGTGCCCGTGGGTGAGCACGATCGCCTCGATGTCCTCGGCGCGGTCGCGCAGGTAGGCGAAGTCGGGCAGGACGAGGTCGATCCCGAGCATCTCCGGGGTCGGGAACATCAGGCCGGTGTCGACGACGACGATCCGGCCGTCGTACTCGACCACGGTCATGTTCTTGCCGATCTCGCCCAGGCCGCCGAGCGGCAGCACTCGCAGCTTCGCCGCCATGCGTTAGGAGGCCACCGCGACGCCGACCGCGTCCAGCGCCTCGCGCACGGTGGCACGCTGGTCTGCGTCGAGCTCGAACAGGGGCAGCCGCAGGCCGCCGTGGGGGATCAACCCGGTCATCTCCAGCGCCGCCTTCAGCGGAATCGGGTTGGTGACGAAGCCCATCAGCGTCGTAGGCGGGCCGCAGCTTGGCGTCGATCTCACGCGCTCGCTCCAGGTCGCCGGCCTGAGCGGCGTCCCAGATCTCGCGCATCCGCGCGCCGACCACGTGCGAGGCGACGAGGATGCCGCCGGCCCCACCCAGTTCGAGCGTGCGCAGGAAGACGTCGTCGTTGCCGGCCAGTAGGGCCATGCCCTCGATCGGCTCGAGGTCGTCGTTGTTGGCCTGCTTGACCGCGACGACGCTGTCGATCTTGGCCAGCTCCGCGAGTTCAGCGGGGCTGACGTTGATCACCACCCGCGAGGGGATGTTGTAGGCGATCAACGGCAGGGCGGGGACCGCGGCGGCGATCGCTTCGAAGTGGCCGAGGATGCCGGGAAAGGTCGGCTTGTTGTAGTAGGGGGTGACGACCAGCGCGCCGTCGGCGCCGGCCTCGGCAGCAGCCTTGGTCAGCTCGACCGAGTGGCGGGTGTCGTTGGTGCCGGTGCCGCAGATAGACCTCGCCCGATCGCCGATCTCGTCGACCACTGCGCGCAGCAGGCCGATGTGCTCCTCGTCGTCGAGCGTCGCCGCCTCGCCGGTCGAGCCGGCGACGACGACCCCGTGCGAGCCGTGCTCGATCAGGTGAGCGGCGAGCCGGCGTGCCGCCGCCTCGTCGACCGCCCCGCCCTGCGTCGAAGGGCGTCGCCATCGCCGTTATGACGCCACGGATCTCGCTCATCGCTGGCAGGGTATCGGTGTGGTCATACGGCGACGGTCGGCGCGATCCGGTCGGCCCACGGTACCGCCTGCTCGAGCTGCGCGGCGACCCGCAGCAGCAGATCCTCGCGGCCGAGCGGGGCGACGAGCTGGACGCCGATCGGCAGCCCGTCCTCGCTCCAGTGCAGCGGCAGCGAGATCGCCGGCTGGCCGGTGGCGTTGAAGGCAGCGGTGAAGCAGCCGTCGAGGAAGGCGCGCTCGAAGGCGACCATCGGATCGGGGCCCGAGTCGTCGAAGGTGCCGAGCGGCGGCGGCGGCTCGCCCAGGGTCGGGGTCAGCAGCAGGTCGAAGCCCGACTCGTGGATGCCGGCGAGCATGCGCGACATCGCCTGGTGCTGTCCGACGGCGGTCAGGTACTCGCCCGCGTTGCGGCTGCGGCCGATCTCGGCCAGCGCCCAGGTCAGCGGCTCGACGTCGTCGGGGCCGATCGGCTGCCCGCCCACCATGCCCAGCTGGTCGAGCGTCGCCGCCTGTCCGGCCGCCCAGCGCGTCAGGAAGGGCTCGACGATCGGCATGCTCTCGAGCGCGCTCAGGTCCGGCTCCTCGACCGTGATGGCCGAGCCCTTCGAGCGCCTTCGCCGCTCCCTGAGCCGCTGCGACGACCTCGGGGTCGGCGTCCTGCTCGATTACCGTCTCGGTCCAGAGGGCGACCCGCAGCTTGCCCGGATCGGCGCCGACCTCCTCGCTGTAGGGGCGGGAGGGCGGTGGCGCGACGTAGGGATCGCCCGGGGCAGGGCCGTGCACCGCATCGAGCAGCGCGGCGGTGTCGCGCACCGAGCGCGAGACGCACAGCTCGGCGGTCAGGCCGGACATGATGTCGCCGATCAGCGGTCCCTCGCTGATCCGCTGCCGGCTCGGCTTGAGGCCGACCAGGCCGCAGTTGGCGGCGGGGATGCGGATCGAGCCGCCGCCGTCGTTGGCGTGTGCCATCGGCACCATGCCCGCCGCCACCGCGGCGGCCGAGCCGCCGCTGGAGCCGCCGGCGCTGCGGCCGAGGTCCCAGGGGTTGCGGGTCGGCCCGTAGGCGCGCGGCTCGGTCGTCGGCAGGATGCCCAGCTCGGGGGTGTTGGTCTTGCCGATCGTGACCAGCCCGGCGGCGCGGAAGCGCTGCGCCAGGTAGGTGTCGACCGGAGCGCGGAAGTCGCGTTCCTTCAGGTAGCCCATGCCGAGGTGCAGTGGCTGGCCGGCGAAGGCGGCGCCGAGGTCCTTGAGCAGGAAGGGAACGCCCTTGAAGGGGCCGTCGGGGAGCTCGCCGCGCGCCGCCTCCAGGCCCTCCTCGAAGAGCGCGTGGATGACCGCGTTGACCTCGCCGTTGCTCGCCTCGATCCGCGCGATCGCGGCTTCGGTCAGCTCGACCGGGGTCGCCTCGCCGCTGCGGACCAGCTCCGCCTGCGCGGTCGCGTCGAGGCGTGAGAGCTCGTCGTTCACGGCATGAACCTACAGCAGCTTCTCGAGGCCGACGGTGAAGCGCTCGGGTAGCTCGGCGACTCGTCGCACGGCCAGCACGACGCCGGGCATGAACGAGACCCGGTCGATCGAGTCGTGGCGGATCGAGAGCGTCTGGCCCTCGCCGCCGAAGATCACTTCCTGGTGGGCGACCAGGCCCGGCAGGCGCACCGAGTGGATCGGCTCGTGCACGTTGCCGCCGGCGCCCTCGATCAGCTCCGCCGTGCGCTTCGCCGTGCCCGAGGGGGCGTCGAGCTTGCGGTCGTGGTGCAGCTCGACGATCTCGCACTCGGGCATGTGGCGGGCGACCAGTTGCGCTGCCTCCATCAGCAGCACGGCGCCGATCGCGAAGTTGGGCGCGACGAAGCAGTTCGCCTCGCTGCTCTCCGCCACCTGGCGCAGGGCATCGAGGTCGAAGCCGGTGGTGCCGACGACGACGTGGACGCCGGCTGCGAGGCAGGCGGTAGCGTTGCCGAGCGCGGTCTCGGGGGTGCTGAAGTCGACGACGACGTCGGCGTCGTCGAGCACGTCGGCCAGCTCGACCCCCAGCGCGGGATCGGCCTTCGCCGCCAGCTCCATCCCCTCGGCGCCCTCGACCGCTTCGCAGACCGTCTGGCCCATGCGGCCGGCGGCGCCGGAGACGGCGACCCGGATCATGCCGCCGCCAGCTCCTCGCTCACGGGCGCCAGCGCCTTGCGGAAGCACTCCTCCTCGCGGCCGACGCAGGCCGCGGAGAGACGATCGGCGCCGTAGAGCTCGGCGGCGAGCTCGCTCAGCTCATCGACCGCGACCGCGTCGACCTTGGCCAGCATCGCGTCGAGGCTTTCGATCGGCAGGCCGAACAGGGTCGCGCGCGAGATCCGCGACATCCGCGCCGCGGTCGACTCCGAGGAGAGGACGAGACGGCCCTTGACGTTCTCCTTCGCCCGTGCCAGCTCCTCGGCGGAGACCGGCTCGCTGCGCAGCCGCTCCAGCTCGGCGCCGATCACCGCGCAGGCCTCCTCGACGTTGTCCTCGCGGGTGCCGACGTAGGTCGCGACCAGGCCGGAGTCGGTGTACTGCTCGTTGTAGGAGCCGACCGAGTAGGCGAGCCCGCGCTTCTCGCGCACCTCGCGGAAGAGCCGCGAGGAGGTCGAGCCGCCGAAGATCGAGTCGAGGACGGCGAGGCCGTAGCGACGCTCGTCGTCGCGGACGATCCCGGTCGCGCCGAAGCAGATGTGGTACTGCTCGGTGTCCTTGGGGTAGAAGCGCAGCCGCGCAGCCCCGTCGGTCGCCACCGCCGCCGCCCCGTTCCCTCCCGCCGGCGGCGAGACCAACCGCTCCGCCAGCTCGACGATCCGCTCGTGCTCGAGGTGGCCGGCGGCGCCGACGACCACGTGCGGGCCGGTGTAGCGGTCGCGGCGATAGGCCTCGATGTCGGGGACCGGGATCGAGGAGATCACCTCGGCCTCGCCGAGCACGCGGCGGCCGAGCGGATGGTCGCCGAAGACGGCGCCGGCGAGGATGTCGTGCACGCGGTCCTGCGGCTCGTCCTCGTACATCGCGATCTCCTCCAGCACGACCTCGCGCTCGGAGTCGATTTCGGGATAGGTCGGCGCCAGCAGCATTTCCGCCAGCAGGTCGAAGACCTCCTCGGTGTGCTCGTCGAGGAAGCGGGCGTGCAGGTGGGTCGTCTCCTTGCCGGTCGCCGCGTTGACCGAGGCGCCGAGTCCGTCGAAGAGCTCGGAGATCTCGATCGCCGAGTAGCGCGCGGTGCCCTTGAACAGCAGATGCTCGAGGAAGTGCGAGACGCCCGCCTGGGGCGGCGTCTCGTTGCGCGAGCCGGTGCGCACCCAGAGCCCGAGCGCCACGGAGCGGACCGAGGGAACCTCCTCGGTCACGACCCGGACGCCCGAGCCCAGCTCGTTGAGCTGCGCGACGGCCAAGGACCTAGTCGCGCCGCTCGCGCTCGCGCCTGCGACCACCGCCACCACCACGGCCGCCGCGATCGCGGTCGCCGCCGTTGCGACGCGGGCCGCCGCCGTCGCCGGAACCGACCGAAGCCAGCTCCTCGGGCGTTTTGCCGGCCACCGACGGATCGTCGGAGAGACGCAAGCCGATGCGGCCGCGCTCGCGGTCGACCTCGACCACGGTGACGTCGATCTCGTCGCCGGAGCTGAGCACGTCGTCGACCGAGTCGACCCTCTCCCCCGGCTTCACGTTGGAGATGTGGAGCAGGCCGTCGGTGCCCTTGACCAGCTCGACGAAGGCGCCGAAGGTGGTCGTCTTGACGACCTTGGCGGCGTTGTAGCGGTCGCCGATCTCGGCCTCCTTGGTCATCGACTCGATCCGGGCGACGCAGGCCTCGACCAGTTCGCCGGTCGGCGCGTAGATCCGGATCGTGCCGTCGTCCTCGACGTCGATTTCGGCCTCGAACTCCTCGCAGAGGGCGCGGATCGTTTCGCCGCCTTTGCCGATCACGGCGCCGATCTTCTCCTGGTCGATCTTGATCGCTTCGATCCGCGGCGCGTGCTGCGAGAGCGTCTCCCGCGGCCCGTCGATCGCCTCGGCCATCTTGCCGAGGATGAACTGGCGGCCCTTGTTGGCCTGCTCCAGCGCGTCGGTGAGGATCTCGAAGGTGACGCCGGTGATCTTGATGTCCATCTGCAGGGCGGTGATCCCGTCCGCGGTGCCGGCGACCTTGAAGTCCATGTCGCCGAGGTGGTCCTCGACGCCGGCGATGTCGGTGAGGACGATGTAGTCGTCGCCCTCCTTGATCAGGCCCATCGCGACGCCGGCAACCGATGCCGAGACCGGCACTCCCGCCGCCTGCAGCGCCATCGAGGAGGCGCAGACCGAGCCCATCGAGGAGGAGCCGTTGGACTCCAGCGTCTCCGAGACGACCCGGATCACGTAGGGGAAGTCCTCCTCGCTGGGGATCGTCGCGACCAGCGCCCGCTCGGCGAGCGCGCCGTGACCGATGTCGCGGCGCTTCGGGCCGCGCATGAAGCCGGCCTCCCCGACCGAGAAGGGCGGGAAGTTGTAGTGGTGCCAGAATTTCTTCGAGGTCTCCAGGCCGAGCGTGTCGATGCGCATGTCCATCCGCGTCGTGCCGAGCGCGGCGTTGGAGAGGATCTGCGTCTCGCCGCGGGTGAACAGCGCCGAGCCGTGCACGCGCGGGGAGATGTCGACCTCGCACTCGATCGGCCGGATCTCGTCCTGGGCGCGACCGTCGGGGCGCTTCTTGTCGACCGCGATCGCCTTGCGGATCGTGTCCTTCTCGATCGAGCCGAACGCGGCCTTGACCTCGGCCACCCGTTTCTCGTCGGCCTCTCCGTCGTCGGGCTCGGGTGCGTACTTGGCGACCACCTCGTCCTTGACCTTGTCGATCGCCTCGTAGCGCTCGAGCTTGCCCTCGGTGGCGATCGCGTCGACCAGAGCCTGGCCGTGGGAGGAGCGGATCTCGCTCCAGCAGCGACTCGTCGATCGAGGGGGCCTCGACCTCGATCTTCTCCTTGCCGGCCTTCTGCTGCAGCTCCTCCATCGCGGCGACGAGCTTCTTGATCTCGCTGTGGGCGATGTCGAGGGCGTCGAGGATCTCCTGCTCGGTGACGCCGCTGGCGCCGGCCTCGACCATCAGGATCGCCTCGTCGGTGCCGGCGACGATCAGGTCGAGATCGAGCTCGGCGAGGTCCTCCTCGGAGGGATTGACGACGAAGTCGCCGTCGAGCTTGCCGATCCGCACGGCGCCGACGTGGGCGGCGACGGGGACGGGAGAGATGGCGAGGGCCGCCGAGGCGCCGTTCATCGCCAGGATGTCGTAGGGGTGGACCTGGTCCACCGACATCGGGATCGCGACGAGCTGGGTCTCGTAGTGCCAGCCCTTCGGGAACAGCGGCCGGATCGGCCGGTCGATCATGCGCGCGGTCAGGGTCGCCTTCTCGCTGGATTTGCCCTCGCGACGGAAGAACGAGCCGGGGATCTTGCCCGCGGCGTACATCCGCTCCTCGATGTCGACGGTGAGGGGAAGGAAGTCCACGTCGCGAAGGCTGCCGACGGTCGCGGTGCAGAGCACCATCGTGTCGCCGGCCTGGACTACGACCGCGCCACCCGCCTGCTTCGCGAGTTTTCCGGTCTCGAAGGAGATCTGGCTGTCGCCGACATCCACCGAGACGCGGGTAACGTCAAACATGCTCATTTAGTTGTCCTACCTCCAGCCGCCCGGATGGCGGCCATATGCATTCAGAACTCTCGTTCTCTTTCGCCGGGAAGATTACAGGGCGACCGCGGGCGAGGGGGCCTAGCGGCGCAGGCCCAGCTCGGCGACCAGGGCGCGGTAGCGCTCGAGGTCGGTGCGCTCGAGGTAGCGCAGCATGCGCCGGCGCTTGCCGACGAGCATCAGCAGGCCGCGGCGCGAGTGATGGTCCTTGGCGTGGCCAGCGCAGGTGCTCGGTGAGCTCGTTGATCCGCTCGGTGAGCAGGGCGACCTGGACCTCGGCCGAGCCGGTGTCGCCGTCGGCGCGACCGTACTTGCCGATCAGCTCGGTCTTCTTCTCCTTGGTCAGGCTCATGCGTCGGTGAAGCTAGCACAGACGCGCCTGGCGTCCTCGACGTCGATCCGCATCTGGGCGATCAGCTCCTCGACGCTGGCGAAGCGCTTCTCTCCCCGCAGCCGCTCGACGAAGGCGACCCTCAGGGTGCTGCCCGTAGAGATCCTCGTCGCGGTCGATCAGGTAGGTCTCGATCAGCACCCCACGGCCGCTGTCGAAGGTCGGCCGCACGCCGACGTTGACTGCGGCGGGGACGCCGTCGGCGAAGGCGGCGTAGACGCCGTGGCCGGGGATCGCGAGGCGGTCGTCGGGGACGATGTTGGCGGTCGGGAAGCCGAGCTCGCGGCCGCGCTGGTCGCCCTCGACCACCTTGCCCTCGACCATGAAGGGAGCGCCGAGGCAGTGTCGCGCGCCTTCCATGTCCCCCGCCGCGATCAGGGCCCTGATCCGGGTCGAGGAGACCGTCTCGCCGTCGACCTCGACCAGCGGTACGACCCGCGTCTCGAACTCGGGCCGGGTGGCGAGCATCTCCGGATCACCCTTGGCCTTGGCGCCGAAGCGGAAGTTCTCGCCGACCGAGACCTGCCTCGCGCCCAACGTCTCGATCAGGACATGCTCGATGAAGTCCTCCGCGGAGCGACTGGCGAACTCGCGGTCGAAGGGGATCGACGACGAGCTCCTGGACGCCCAGCCCCTCGATCACGTCGCGCTTCACGCCGAAGGGCATGATCAGCTTCGGCAGCGCCGCTGGGTGGATCACCTCGAGCGGGTGGGGGTCGAAGGTGAGCACGGTGTCCGCCCCCTCGATCACCGCCTGGTGGCCGCGGTGGACGCCGTCGAAGGTGCCGATCGCGACGTGGCGCGGCCGCGGCTCGACGTCGGGAAGCTGGGTCACCTGGATGTTGGCCACTACCTCATCGCCTCCGCTGCCGCGGGGATCAGCTCGCCGACGCGCTCGGCCGAGATCTCCTGGCCGGCGTCCTCGCACCCGGAAGGGGCCGATCGCGGTGCGGCGCAGCTCGGCGCAGTAGGCGTCGCCGAGGGTCTCGATCAGGGTGCGGACGTAGGTGCCGGTGGAGCATTCGATCTCGTAGCGGGCGCTCTCGCCGTCGTGACCCAGCAGCTCGGCGCGGTAGACCTCGACGTCGCGCGGCGGGGTCGCGCACCGTCTCGCCACGGCGCGCCTTGCGGTAGAGCCGCTCGCCGCCGACGCGCACCGAGGAGGTCATCGGCACCCGCTGGCGCACGGTGCCGGTCGGCAGCTCGAGCGAGCTCGGCACCCTGCCGGTCTCGTTCAGCTCGCCTTCCGGGTCGCCGCTACTCGAGCGCCAGCCCAGCCGCGCCGTCGCCAGATAGGTCTTCGGCAGCGCGGTGAGGAAGCGCTGGAGGCGCGTGGCGCCGCCGAGCATGACCAGCAGCAGGCCGGTGGCGAAGGGGTCGAGCGTGCCGGCGTGCCCCGCCTTGCAGCCGCGCTCGCGCCGTAGCTGCCGGACGAGCGTCGTGCGAGGTCATCCCCGCCGGCTTGTCGCAGAGCAGCACCGTCAAGGCCTAGCCATCCGAGCTGGGCGGAGACCTCGTCGCAGAGGAAGGTAGACGAGCGCCTCCAGCTCGAGGTCGGTGGAGAAGCCGGCGGCGCGTTTGTGACCGCCGCCGCCGTGCACGCGGGCGATCGCCGAGACGTCGATCTCGCCGTCGCTGGAGCGCAGGCTGACCTTGCGCGCGGCGCGACCGCGGTCGCCGAGGTCGCGGATCAGGGCGGCGACGCGCGCGCCCTCGACCGAGCGCAGGTGGTCGATGATCCCCTCGGTCATCTCCTCGCCCGCACCGCTGGCCTCGTAGTCGGCGGTGCCGATGTAGGCGAGCACCAGGCGGCCGTCGCAGTGGCGCTGGATCCCTTCCAGCGCGCGCGAGAGCAGGCACAGCTTCTCCAGCGGCACGTGCTCGTAGAGGCGGCGGTAGGTCTCGTCCACCTCGACGCCCGCTTCGATCAGGTCGGCGGCGATGCGGTGGGTGCGCGCGTTCGTGTTCTCGTACATGAACTTGCCGGTGTCGGTGACGAGGCCGACGTAGAGGGCCGAGGCCATCTCCGGCGTGATCTCGGCGCCGAGCAGGATCGCCAGCTCGTAGACGATCTCGGCCGTGCAGGAGGCATCGACCTCGACCAGATTGACGTCGCCGAACATCGTGTTGTCGTGGTGGTGGTCGATGTTGATCGTGAAGACGCCGTCGTCGGCGAGGAAGTCGACCGGCATGCGGTCGATGTTGCCGCAGTCGAGGAAGATCGCCGCGCGATCGGCCATGTCGGCCGGCGCCTCGTGGAAGACCTCCTCCAGGGGCAGGAAGCGGTACTCGATCGGCAGCGGGAACTCCTTTGCCGCGAGGAACATCACCGAGTCCTTGCCGAGCTGCGTGAGCAGGCGGTGCATGCCGAGCAGCGAGCCCAGCGCGTCGCCGTCGGGTCCCTCGTGGGCGGTGAGCAAGAAGCGCTCGCGGCTGCGGATCTCGCTCGCGACCCGCTCGATCGCCGTTGCGCCGATGTCGGTGGTCTCGCTCATTCCTCTTCGCCGTCCCCTTCGAGGAGCTCGGAGATTCTCATTCCCTGCTCGACCGTCGGGTCGTAGTGAAAGGAGAGGGTCGGGGTGCGCTTCATCCGCGTCTCGGCGGCGATCTTCGACTGGAGGACACCGTGCGACGAGCGTAGCCCGGCGAGCGTCTTCTCGCGCGCCGCCTCGTCGCCGAGCACGCTGACGTGCACCTTGGCGCTGCGCAGGTCTGGGCTGGTCTCGACTGAGGTCACGGTGACGAAACCGATCCGAGGATCGCTCAGTTCGGTGGCGATCGCCGCGCCGAGCACCTCGCGAAGCACCTCATTGATGCGGCGCATGCGAGGCGTGGCCATCCTACTCCAGCGTCTGCTCGACCTGCTTGGTCTCGAAGAACTCGAGCACGTCGCCCTCCTTGACGTCAGCGTACCCCTCCAGCACGATGCCGCACTCCTGGCCCTGCTCGACTTCCTGCACGTTGTCTTTGAAGCGGCGCAGCGAGCCGAGCACCCCGTCCCAAATCACGGTCCCTTCACGGACCAGGCGCACGCTGGCGTCGCGGGTGACCTTGCCCTCGTTGACCACGCAGCCGGCGATGCGGCCGACCTTGGAGGCCTTGAAGGTCTGTTTGACCTCGGCCTCGCCGAGCGTCTCCTCGACCTCGATCGCCTCCAGCATGCCCTCCATCGCGTTGCGCAGGTCTTCGGTGATTTTGTAGATGACCGAGTAGGTGCGGATGTCGACGCCCTCGCGCTCGCCGGCTTTGCGGGCGTCGGCCAGGGGGCGGACGTTGAAGCCGATCACGATCGCTTCGGAGGCCGAGGCGAGCATCACGTCGGACTCGTTGATGCCGCCGGTCTGCGAGTGGATGATGTTGATCCCGACCTGCTCCTGGGGCACCTTGGCGATCTCGTCCTGGAGCGCCTCCAGCGAGCCGGCGACGTCGGCCTTGAGGACGATGTTGAGCTCCTTGATCTCGCCTTCCTGGGCGCGCGAGAAGACCTCCTCGAGGCTGACCTTGCGCGCCTGGCGGCGGGCCAGCGCCTCGGTCTTGAGGCGGTTGCCGCGCTCCTGGGCGAGCTGGCGGGCGCGGCGGTCGTTCTCGACCACGCGCACGTGCTCGCCCGCCTCGCAGACGCCGTCGAAGCCGAGCACCTCGACCGGCATCCCCGGCTCGGCCTTCTGCACGCGCTCGCCGGTGAAGTCCTGCATCGCGCGGACCTTGCCCCACTGGGGGCCGGCGACAAGCGCGTCGCCGACCGCGAGCGTGCCGCGCTGGACCAGGATCGTGACGACCGGGCCGCGGCCGGGATCGAGCTGGGACTCGACCACGGTCCCGGAGGCCGGGGCGTCGGGGTTGGCACCCAGCTCCTCCAGCTCGGAGACGAGCAGGATCATGTCGAGCAGGTTGTCGAGGCCGTCGCGGGTCTTGGCCGAAACGTCGCAGTAGACCGTCTCGCCACCCCAGTCCTCTGGAGTGAGGCCGTCGGTGGCAAGCTCGTTGCGCACGCGGTCGGGCTGGGCACCCTCCTTGTCGATCTTGTTGACCGCGATCAGGATCGGCACGTCGGCGGCGCGGGCGTGGTCAATCGCCTCTTTGGTCTGTGGCATGACGCCGTCGTCGGCGGCGACGACGACGACGGCGATGTCGGTGACCTTGGCGCCGCGGGCGCGCATCGCGGTGAAGGCGGCGTGGCCCGGCGTGTCGAGGAAGGTGATCGTCTTGTCGCTCGTGGTGGACCTGGTAGGCGCCGATGTGCTGGGTGATGCCGCCCGCCTCGCCGGCGGCGACCTCGGTCTCGCGGATCGCGTCGAGCAGCGAGGTCTTGCCGTGGTCGACGTGGCCCATGATCGTCACCACGGGCGGCCGGTCGACGAGGCTCTCGTCGGCGTCCTCGAACTCAGGCGCCTCCGGCTCCTCCTCGGCGGCGGTGACGATCTCGATCTTGCGGTCGTACTCGTCGGCGATCGCCTTGATCGACTCGTCGGTGAGGGTCTGGGTGAGCGTCGCCATCTCCCCCATCGTCATCAGCTTCTTGATCACCTCGGCGCTGCCCAGGCCGAGCAGCTCGGCGACCTCACGCACGGTGGCACCGGAATTGACCTTGGTCGCCTCCAGCTCGGCCGGCTCCTCGGCTTTGGGCGGCGGCTCCTCCAGCATCGGCCGGCGGCGGCGCCCGCCGCGCCGCCGGGGCGGGCGCTGCGGCGGCGGTCCGCCCATCTGGTCGCGACGCGCGGCCTGCGAATCGATCACGACGCGGCGTTTCTTGGTCGAGCCCGCCGGTTTCTTCGCCGCTGGCGCTGGCTTGGCGGCGGGTTTCTCGGCTGGCTTGGCCGCGGGGCCGGTGCCTCTGCGGCGTTGGGCTCTGCCTTCGGCTTGGCTTTCGGCTTGGGCTTGGTCGCGGTCGCCGTGGCCCCGCCGTCCCCTTTGGCCGCTGAGAGCGCCTTCAGCGCGTCGCTCTCCTCGACGCTTGACGCAGCCGCTTTCGCTTCGACCCCAGCGGCTTTCAGCGCCGCGAGCAGCTCTTTGCTGGCGACACCCTGCGCCTTGGCGATTTCGTGGACGCGCTTCTTAGCCACTAAGCCTGCTCAGCCTCCTCGGCGACAGTCTCTTGCTCGCTCTGCTCAGGCGCCTCTGCCGCGGGTGGCGGCGTAGGGGGAACCTCCCCCGAGGAAGCTTCAGCTACCGCAGGGGAGGCGGGTCCCCTGCGTCGACAGGCCCCGCGGCCTGAGGCTCCTCATCAACCGGCTCCTCACACTCCGCTTCGGCCTTGGCCACGATCTCGCTCACCTGGCCCTCGTCGGCCGCCGGATCGGCGAGGATCGCGACCTCTGCCTCCGCCAGCGGCGCCAGCACGACGATCTGGTTGGTCTCGAAGCGGGCCAGCGCCTGGTGGGTGGGCAGGCCGCAGTAGGAGGAGTCGCCGATCGCCGCGTTGGGACAACGGCGGCCGTTGGAGAGCACCGCCAGGCAGTGCCCGTCGGACTGCTCCTCCCCCTCGTACTCCTCGACCTCCTCTTCAGAGGCGAACTCGGTCTCGGACTTGATATCGACACGCCAGCCGGTCAGGCGCGCCGCCAGGCGGGCGTTCTGCCCGTCGCGGCCGATCGCCAGCGAGAGCTGGTCGTCGGGGACGATCACGGTCGCCTGACGTCCCTCGTCGTCGACGATCACCTCACGCACGCGCGCCGGCGAAAGCGCCTTGGCGACGAAGCGGGCGGGCTCGTCGTTGTGGGGGATGATGTCGATCTTCTCGCCGCGCAGCTCGGAGACGACCATGCGCACCCGCGAGCCGCGCGGGCCGACGCAGGCGCCGACCGGGTCGACCCCGTCGGTGTGGGAGACGACTGCGATCTTCGAGCGGTAGCCGGGCTCGCGGGCGACACCGACGATCTCGACCAGCTTGTCGGCGATCTCCGGCACCTCCATTTCGAACAGCTTCTTGATCAGTTCGGGGCTACGCCGCGAGACGACGATCGCCGGGCCCTTGGTCGAGTCGGAGACATCGGTGATCACCGCCTTGACGCGCATGCCGTGGTCGTAGCGCTCGTTGTAGACCTGCTCGGACTTGGGCAAGAGCGCCTCGACCCGCTCGCGCAGCTGGACCAACGTGTAGCGCTTGTCCGACTGCTGGATGATCCCGGTAATCAGCTCGCCGACCCGGTCTTGGTACTCGTCGAACATCATCATCCGTTCGGCCTCGCGGATCCGCTGCAGAATCACCTGCTTCGCCGTCTGGGCGGCGATCCGGCCGAAGTCTTCGGGAGTGACATCGCGGGTCTCGATCTGGTCCTCGTAGGGGGCGATCATCTCCGGGTCGAGCTCGGGCTCCTCCGGCTCTTTCAGCTCGCCGGTTTCCGGGTCGATCTCGCGCTCTTCCTCCTCCTGCGCCTCGGCCGCCTCGGCCAGCAGCTTCTCCTCCAGCTCGGCCGGCAGGATCAGTTCGAAGACACGGAAGTCGCCGGTCTCGTGGTCGAGATCGACACGGGCGTATTTCGCTGCGCCAGGCGTCTTCTTGTAAGCCGACAGCAGAGCGTCGGCGAGGGCGTCCATCAGCTTGTCGGCGGAGATGCCCTTCTCCTGCTCGAGCGCTTTGATTGCTTCGACGATCTCCTTGCTCACGGCTGCTGCTCCTCTCGGCGGTACTTGGGGCCCGGGGACGAGACCTCGAGCGCGTACTCGGCACGGAGGCTGTTGAGGTGCCTAGTGACGCGTTCACAGAGAGCCAGATCGACCCCCTGCGGGTGATCGATGAAGAGGCGCAGCGTTTCGGTGCCGGGCTGCTCGAGCGCGACCAGATCGAGCTCGGAATCGAGCTCGATGAGCTGCTGCCTGATGCTGTCTTTGAGGTCTGCCATGCCTGGTTCGGGGCGAAAAAAAAGTGGGCCAGGCCCACTTCTCGTACTCGGATAGGGACGGAAAAGCTTGGCGTCAGTATAGCCCGCTGCGCGTGCGGGAGGGCGGGGGTGTCCGGCTGCTTGCTGGGTTTTTCGCCAGGTGGGCTTACTCACTCGCCGAGCACGTGGGGCGAAAAACAGGACGCCGCTGCGCTGCCGGACACCCCCGCCCTCCCTCCTCGATCCGGCTAATGGGCTTTGAGGTCGGCGTTGCTGCGGAGCTGGGCGACTCGGTCGAGGATCCGTTCGGCGATTACGTCCTTGGGGGCTTGCGGGAGTGTGGTCTCGTCGCTGGAGCTGATCAGGGTTGCGGCGTTTTCGGTGCTCTCGAAGCCGATCTCGGGGTCGGAGATGTCGTTGAGGACGATCAGGTCGGCGCCCTTGCGCTGGAGCTTCTGGCGCGCGCGCTCGACGTTGAGGCCGTGTTCGGCGGCGAAGCCGACGATGGTTTGCTCGGCGGTGCGCTGCTCGGTGAGGCCGGCGAGGATGTCCTCAGTGGGTTCGAGGTGGAGGCCCAAAGCGCCTTCGCGCTTGAGCTTGTCGCCGGCTGGCTCGCTTGCTCTGAAGTCCGCCGGCGCGGCCGCCATGAGCAGGACATGCGTCTTGGCGAACTCGGCTCGGGCGGCCTCGGCCAGCTGGATTGCGGTCTCAACGTCTATGCGCCGCACGCCTGCCGGCTCGGGCAGGGCCACGTTGGCCGCTATCAGGGTGACGTCTGCCCCGCGGCGTGCGGCGGCTGCCGCGAGGGCGATACCCATGCGGCCGCTGGAGCGGTTGCCGATGAAGCGGACGGGGTCGATCGGCTCGCGGGTACCGCCCGCGGTGACCAGGACTCGGAGACCGTCCCAGGGGCGCTCGCCGGCCGGCAGGACGGCTTCGACCCGGGCCAGCAGCTCCGTCGGGATCTGGCAGGCGGCCCTTGCCGAACTCGCCGCGCGAGGCGAGGCGGCCCTCGCCGGGGTCGATCACGTCCACGCCGCGCTCGCGCAGGGTCGCCAGGTTTGCCTGGGTCGCGGTGTCGGCGTACATGCGGTCGTTCATCGCCGGCGCGACCAGGCGCGGCGCCGCACAGGCGAGGAAGCTGGTGGTCAGCATCGAGTCCGCCATCCCCGCGGCCAGCTTGGCGAGGGTGTTGGCGGAGGCCGGCGCGACCAGATAGGCGTCGCAGTTGGCGACGACCTCGAGGTGGCCGATCGGATCATGCTCGGGTCGCGGGTCTCCCGGGATAGGCGCCGCCGAGCGGATCGCGCTCGAACTCGGAGGTTAGGACCGGGGCGCCGACAATGCCCTCGAAGGAGGCGGCGCCGACGAAGCGGCCCGCGGCCTCGGTCATGACCACGCGCACGCCGTGCCCGGCAACGGTGGCGAGGCGGGCCAACTCGAGCGACTTGTAGGCGGCGATCCCGCCGCTTACGCCGAGCAGGATTCTGGCCATGTCTCCTCCTGGGGAAGCGGACTAGGCGCGGTACTCGTATTTGAGCTTGCCCTCGGCAAGCTCCTCCAGCGCCATCGAGAGGTAATTGCGATCGCCGCGAGTCTCGACCATCGGCGGCGGGTACTCGCCGAAGCCGCCCTCGCCGAGGTTATGGAAGTAGCTGTTTATCTGACGCGCCCGCTTCGCCGCGACGACGACAGCGGCGTAATGCGAGTCGGCGTGCTCGAGGAGCGTGTCTACGCGTGGTTTGATCATTCGGTGGTGGAGTCTAGTGGTAAGCCCAGCTCGGCGCGCACGATCTCCTCCAGATCGAGTGCCGCGCGCTCGAGATCAGCGTTGACGACGCAGTGGGCGAACTCCCCTTGGGCGGCGAGCTCCTGCTCGGCGACCTCGAGTCGCGAGTCGATCGCCTCGGCCGAGTCGGTCCCGCGCGACTCGAGCCGCTGACGCAGCACGACGGGGTCGGGCGGGGCGATGAAGACCTGGATCGACTCACGCATCGCGGCGCGCACCTGACGGGCCCCCTGCACCTCGATCTCCAGCAAGACCGAGCGCCCCGCCTCCAGCCGCTTGCGCACCTCCGAGCGCAGGGTCCCGTAGCGATGGCCGCTGTAGGTGGCGAACTCGAGGAAGTCTTCGCGCTCGATCCGCCGGTCGAACTCCTCCGGCGTTAGGAAGTGGTAGTCGCGCCCGTCGACCTCCCCCCCGCGCGGTTCGCGGGTGGTGGCGGAAACGGAGAGCTCCAGGTCCGGCACGCGCTCTAGGAGCTTTGAGATCAGCGTCCCCTTCCCGACACCGCTGGGCCCGGTGATGACGAACACTTTGGCCATGCGGCCGAGATATTGACCGCACCTGCGGTCGGCTTCGCCTATCGACTGCGCAGCTGGCTGACTAGCTCGGCCCGCTGACGCTCGGAGAGGCCCCCGATCGTCTTCGAGGGCGAGATCCGGCACTGGTTGAGGATCCGGTTGGTCTTCACCCGGCCGTACTTGGGAACGGCTAGGAGCATGTCGAAGACCTTGGCCGTCATCACATACTCCGGCGGATCGAGTAGCAGCGCGTGGATGTTCGCCTTGCCCGCCTTGAGGTCCTTCTTCAGTTTTGCTCGGGCGGTGCGGATGTCGTTTGCACGCTTCAGCGCGTCCATCCGCTGGTCCAGGGACCTCTCTGGGGCCGCTGCTGAGGTCTTGACTGGGGCGGGCATGTGGGCGGCGAGTATAGCCGCGGCTCGCGGGCGTGCAAGGGCTCGCGGGGGGTTTTCCCCGAAATTCACCTAGACCTCCAGTCTAGGTTGAGGCTGGGCTGGCCAATGGGGACCGCTCAGACAGCTCTGCGGCAATGCGACTCCCCGCACGGGGATCGCGGAAGCTCTCGGTTCCGACCGCGACAAGCGTCGCACCTACAGCAAGCATCTCGACCGCATCCTCGCCGCTGGCGATGCCGCCCATGCCGATGATCGGCAGGGAAACCGCCCTCGCGACCGCTCGAACCTGCCCAACCGCAATCGGTCGGATCGCAGGTCCGGAGAGCCCCCCCTGCCCTGCCCCGATCCCAGGCTGGCCGTTTGGATCGATGGCGCTGGCCTTCATCGTGTTGATCAAGGACACCGCATCAGCTCCACCCTCTTCAGCGGCCACCGCCACCTCGGCCGGATCGGCCACGTTCGGCGTCAGCTTCACGATCAGCGGCTTCCGCGTCAACGGCCGCAGCGCCTCCAGCAACGCAACCGTCTCCTCCGGCTGCTCGCCGATGATCAGGCCGGAATGGACGTTGGGACACGACACATTCAGCTCGATAGCGGCAACCTCGTCCCGCTCCTCCAGCGCCCTGACCATGCGCCCGAAGTCCTCGTGCCCGGTAGCCATCACCGACACGATCAACGGCACCGGCAACTCAGCTAACTGGGGCAAGTCGTCGGCGAGGAACCCCGCAAGCCCCTTGTTCGGCAGCCCGATCGAGTTGATCATCCCGGCGGGCGTCTCCCAGATCCGCTGCGGCTCATTTCCAGCTCTGGGCTCCAGCGTGATCGTCTTCGACACGAACGCCGAAAACGGGAAATCCTCCAACAGCGCGTCCCCATAGACACACCTCGCAGCTATCGCGTCGAACGTGCCCGACGCATTGATCACCGGGTGCCGAAGCTCCACGCCACAAAAGTCGACGGCCGCAGCGTGCTCTGGGGCGAGGGTCGGGGGTCCCCCTCCGGGAACTTGTGAGCCGGCGTGGCCCGAGCCCACACCGCGCGACCGACGCGGGTTTCCGGCGGGGGACCCCCGACCCTCGCCCCCCACCCGCACAACCGGCCCGTCGACGCAGAGCCGCATATAGCCGCCCCCAGCTTTCGGGATGGCGCAGCCGAAGCAGGCGCCGTAGCCGCAGGCCATCGGTGACTCCATCGCCAGCGCGCAAGCAACCTCATGGGCCGAGCAAAGAGCTGCCACGGCATCGAGCATCTGCGGAGGGCCGCAGGCGTAGACGGCGGCAGAGCTGGCGTCGTCGCCTTCGAGCATCGCCGAGAGCAGGTCGGTGACGTAGCCGTGATGGCCGATGTGGCCGTCGTCGCTGGCCAGGGCGACCTCGCAGCAGGCGAATAGGTCGTCCAGGCCGCCGGAGTGGGCCTCGTCGCGGAAGCCGAGCAGCACTCGGGCGGGGACGTTGCTGGCGCTGAAACGGCGTCGGAGCAGAGCCAACGGGGCAATGCCGATGCCGCCGCCGATGAGGATCGCCCCGGCTGCTCCCGGCGAGAGCTCGCGTGGCGGGGAGAAGCTGTTGCCCAGCGGGCCGTTGACCCAGACGCGCTCGCCGGGCTCGAGCTCACAGAGGCGTTCGGTGCCCGGGCCGATGGCCTCGATCAGGAAGTCGAGCTGGACGCCACCGTCTACTGGGTTGGTGTCGGCGACCGAGAAGGCGCGGGGCAGGTAGGGGCGGCCGCCCCGTTGCTCCCAGTGGGCCTCGGTGGCCAGCATGTAGAACTGGCCCGGCTGGGGCTCGGGGCCCTCGTGGTCCAGCAGGGAGAAGATGCGGTAGCCACCCGAGGCGCGGTTCTCCGTCACCTCGCAGAGCCGCCTCCCCCATGGCGCTGCTTGACGGAAAGCTTGCTCAGGCATCTGCCGGGGCGGATGACGCCGCGGTTCGATGGATCTCCTGCAGGCTGAGGACCGCGGGCTCGCCCTGCTGCTGGGCGGCGATCGCGCGCACTGCGGCGGAGGCGCCGGTCATCGTCGTTACGCAGGGGATGCCGTGGCGGACCGCGGCTGTTCGGATCGCCTGGCCGTCGGCGCGGGCGCCGGAACCGGTCGGCGTGTTGATCACCAGATCGCAGCGGCGCTCCCGGATCAGGTCGACCACGTGCGGGGAGCCCTCGCCGATCTTGTTGATCCGCGTTACCGGTACCCCCATCGAGGAGATCGATTGGGCGGTGCCGCCGGTGGCGATCAGCTCGAAGCCGAGGTCGTGGAAGCGCGCCGCCATCTGCGTCGCCGCCGGCTTGTCGGTGTCGGTGACCGTGATGAAGACCGTTCCGTCATTGGGCAGGAGCACGCCGGCCGCGGCTTGCGCCTTGGCGAAGGCGGTGGGGAAGTCGGCGGCGATCCCCATCACCTCGCCGGTGCTCTTCATCTCCGGGCCGAGCACGGAGTCGACCCCGGCGAAGCGGGCGAAGGGCAGCACCGCCTCCTTGACGCTGACGTGGCCGCCCGGCGGGTCGGGCAGATCGAGGTCGGCGAGCTTCTCGCCCAGCATCAGCCGCGCCGCGACCTTGGCCAGCGGCGTGCCGGTCGCCTTGGAAACGAAGGGGACGGTGCGCGAGGCACGCGGGTTTGCCTCGATCACGTAAAGCCGGCCGCCGGCAATCGCGTACTGGATGTTGATCAGGCCGATCACCCCCAGCTCCAGCGCGATCTGAGTCGTCGTCGCCCGGATCTGCTCGAGCATCTCCTCGCCGATCGAGAGCGGCGGGATCACGCAGGCGGAGTCGCCCGAGTGGACACCGGCTTCCTCGACGTGCTGCATGATTCCGGCGACGTGGACCTCTGCGCCGTCGGCGAGCGCGTCGACGTCGATCTCGATCGCGTTCTCGAGGAAGCGGTCGAGCAGCAATGGGTGCTCCTGGTCGGCCTTTACGTGGGCCTCGAGGTAGGCGTTCAGGTTCTCGGTCGAGTAGCAGATCTCCATCGCCCGCCCGCCGAGCACGTAGGAGGGACGGACCAGCAGCGGGAAACCGACCTCCTCGGCGATCACCGTCGCCTCCTCGGCCGAGAGAGCCGTGCCGTAGGGCGGGTGCTCGATCCCCAGCCGGCGCAGCAGGGCGCCGAAGCGGCCGCGGTCCTCAGCCAGGTCGATCGCGTCGACCGGGGTGCCGAGCAGCGGAACGCCGGCCTCCTCGAGCGCCCGCGCCAGCTTCAGCGGCGTCTGCCCACCGAACTGCACGATCACCCCCTCGGGGCGCTCCTGCTCGCAGACGGCAAGCACGTCCTCCGCGGTGAGCGGCTCGAAGTAGAGCCGGTCGGAGGTGTCGTAGTCGGTCGAGACCGTCTCGGGATTGCAGTTGACCATCACCGCGTCGCGGCCGAGCTCGCGCGCGGTCATCGCCGCATGCACGCAGCAGTAGTCGAACTCGATCCCCTGGCCGATCCGGTTGGGGCCGGCGCCGAGGATGACGACCGAGTCGCCCTCCCCCCGGCGCACCTCGGAGGCAGCGCCAGGCCGCTCGTGCGCCGAGTAGTAGTACGGCGTCGCCGCCTCGAACTCGGCGGCGCAGGTGTCGACCGACTTGTAGGTGCGGGCGAGGCCGGCGGTGCCGTCTCCGTCTCTGGCAAGAGACTGCAGCTCGCGCAGGAACCAGCGGTCGACCAGGCAACGCCCGTGCACAGCCTCCACCTCGAGCCCGCGACGGAAGGCCTCGAGAATCAGGTCGAAGCGCTCCGCGCAGGGCACCGCGATTGCCGCCAGCAGCTCCTCGTCATCAGCCGGCGGCTCGGCGGGCGAGTCGAGCTCGCGCGAGCGCATCGCCTTGGCGAAGGACTCGCGAAAGGTACGGCCGATCGCCATCGCCTCGCCGACGCTCTGCATGTGGGTCGAGAGACGGCCCTCGGCGCCGGGGAACTTCTCGAAGGCGAAGCGCGGGATCTTGGTCACCACGTAATCGATCGTCGGCTCGAAGGAGGCTGGCGTCGCGCGGGTGATGTCGTTGGGAATCTCCTCCAGGGCGTAGCCGACCGCCAGTTTCGCCGCCATCTTGGCGATCGGGAAGCCGGTCGCCTTCGAGGCCAGCGCCGAGGAGCGGGAGACGCGCGGGTTCATCTCGATGACGACGATCTCACCGCTCTCGGGGTCGACCGCGAACTGCACGTTGGAGCCGCCAGTCTCGACCCCGACCGCGCGGATCACGCGGATCGCCTGGTCGCGCAGGTCCTGGTACAGGCGGTCGGTGAGGGTCTGCGCCGGCGCCACGGTGACCGAGTCGCCGGTGTGGACGCCCATCGGGTCGACATTCTCGATCGAGCAGATGATCACCACGTTGTCGTTGTGGTCGCGCATCACCTCGAGCTCGAACTCGCCCCAGCCGAGCACCGACTCCTCGACCAGCACCTGGTTGATCGGGCTCGCGGCGAGGCCCTCGGAGACGACCTGACGCAGCTCGGTTTCGCTTCCCCCCACGCCGCCGCCCTGGCCGCCGAGGGTGAAGGCCGGGCGGACGATCGCCGGCAGGGTGATGCGGCCTTCGGCGAGGGCCGTCTCGACCTCGCCGAGGCTGCCGACGGTCATCGACCAGGGGATGCGAAGGCCGGCCTCGGTCATCGTGCGGCGGAACTCCTCGCGATCCTCTGCCCGGCGGATCGCCTCGTGGTCGGCGCCGATCAGCTCGACCCCGAAGCGCTCCAGCGTGCCGTCCTCATACAGCGCCATCGCCAGGTTGAGGGCAGTCTGCCCGCCGAGCGTCGGCAGCAGCGCGTCAGGTCGCTCCTTCTCGATGATCTTCGTCACCGGGCCGGGCAGCAGCGGCTCGACGTAGGTGGCGGTGGCGAACTCGGGGTCGGTCATGATCGTCGCCGGGTTGGAGTTGACCAGGACGACCTCATAGCCCTCCTCGAGCAGCACCTTGCAGGCCTGCACGCCGGAGTAGTCGAACTCGGCGGCCTGGCCGATCACGATCGGGCCGGAGCCGACCAGGAGGATCTTCTCGATGTCGGCGCGCTTAGGCATGGGCGAGTTCGAGGAACGAGTCGAAGAGATGGCGGGCGTCGTGCGGGCCGGGGCCGGCCTCGGGGTGGTACTGGACGGTTGCCGCGGCGACGTCCTTCAGCACCAGGCCCTCGACGGTGCGGTCATAGAGGTTGAGGTGAGAGAGCTCGGCGACGCCGAAGTCGGTCTTCCAGCGCACCGGCTCGTCGGCCTCGATCCGCGGCTCCCCTCCCGGGCCCTGCACGGCGAAGCCGTGGTTCTGCGAGGTGATCTCGATCCGACCGCTGGTCAGCTCCTTGACCGGGTGGTTAGCGCCGCGGTGGCCGAAGGGCAGCTTGAAGGTCTCCAGGCCGACCGCGCGGCAGAGCAGCTGGTGGCCGAGGCAGATGCCGAACAGGGGCTTGCGCCCGACCAGTTCGCGCACCGTCTCGACGACGTAGCCAAGCGCACCAGGGTCGCCCGGGCCGTTGGCGAGGAAGACGACGTCGGGGTCCTCGGCGAGGACCTCCTCGGCTGAGGACGTGCAGGGCAGCAGGGTGAGGCGGCAGCCGCGCTGACGCAGCTCGCGCACGATGTTGAGCTTGACCCCGGTATCGATCCCGACCACGTGCGGGCCCTCGCCCTCGAAGCGGATGGGCTCGGCCGGGGTCACCGTGCGGGCCAGGTCGGCGCCGTCCATCGGCGGCTCGGCGGCAACCCGTTCGCGCGCCTCGCCCTCCGGCGTCGCCGCAGCGAAGATACCGCCGCGCATCGCGCCGCGGTCGCGGATGTGACGGACGAGGGCGCGGGTATCGACGCCGCCGATTCCGGGGATGCCGCAGTCGGCGAGCCAGTCGAGCCAGCCGCCCTCGGCGGTGGCGACGTCCTCACCGTTCTTCGGGTCGCGCATGACCACCCCGCGGGCGTGGACTCGGTCGGACTCCATCGCCTCGATGGAGACGCCGTAGTTGCCGATCAACGGGTAGGTGAAGACGATGATCTGGCCGGCATAGGAGGGATCGGTGACCGACTCCTGGTAGCCGGTCATCGCCGTGTTGAAGACGACCTCGCCGGTGACCTCGCCGTCGTGCCCGCAGGTCGCGCCGTCGAAGCGGGTGCCGTCCTCGAGCAGGAGGTAGCCGCTCATAGGACAACCTCCCCCTTGTTCTCCAGAGATTGAGAGGCCGACCGAAGGGAGGCCGTCGAAGATCCCCGGGGAACGCAGAGAGAAGCCGACCGCCGTCGGGAGAGCGCCTTGCTCGCTTGCCTCGCAGAAGGCCCGCGTGAGACCAGCGCCTCCCGGCGGTCGGAGGCACCTGAAGCGGCCACAGGAAGTGGCGCCCCAGAGCGCCGCACTATGAGCAACCGCAACGGTACCTCCCGGTCGGCGCAGGCAAAAGCCAAGCGAGGAGGAATGCGATGGAAGGAACGGCGGCGGGGATCGACTGGGCCAGCGAGGAGCATGCACTCTGCGTGGTCGACGCGGCGGGGAAGAAGTTGGCGGGTGAGCTCTTTGCCCACGACGAGGCGGGAATCAGGCAACTGGTCGCCCGGATGCGGGCTCTGGAGGTCGAGCGGGTGGCGATCGAGCGGCCCGACGGCCTTCTGGTCGACCGCCTGCTGGAGGCCGGCTTCACGGTCTTGCCGGTGCACCCCAATCAGCTGAAGGCCACCCGTCCGCGCTTTGAGGCGGCAGGCGGCAAGTCCGACGGCTTCGATGCCTTCTGCCTGGCCGAGCTGGCGCGCACCGACTCCCACCGGCTGCGGGCACTTTGCCCCGACAGCGACGAGACCAAGGCGCTGCGAGCGCTGACCCGCACCCGTGAGGACCTGGTCAAAGCCAGGGTGCGCCTCGGCAACGAGCTGCGGGCGCAGCTGCAGGCCTTCTGGCCCGGGGCCGCGCAGATCTTCGCCGACGTCGACTCCCGCATCGCACTGGCCTTCCTGGAGCGCTACCCGGCTCCCGCCGACGCCCGCGGGCTCGGCGAGAAACGGCTCGACGGTTTTCTGACCCGGAACCACTACTGCGGTCGACGGAGCGCCGCCGAGCTGCTCGACCGACTTCGATCGGCGCCGGAGGGCCGGGCGGGAGCGCTCGAGTCCGAGGCGCGAAGAGGAGCCGTGCTCGGCCTGGTCGCCGCTCTGCGGCCGATCGTCGCCCAGATCGCGGAGTTGACCGCCCAGATCGCCGGGGCGGTGCGCGCCCATCCCGACGCACAGGTTTTCCTGCCGCTGTTCAAGGACCCCAAGTCGGTGGTGACCGCAGCGCGGCTGGTCGCCGAGATCGGCGACGACCGGGGTCGCTACCCGACCGGTGAGGCGCTGGCCGCGGACGCCGGCATGGCGCCGGTGGCAAGAGAGTCGGGCAAGCGCAAGGTCGCGTCCTTTCGCTGGGCCTGTGACAAGCGCCTGCGGGAGGCGGTCGCCTGTCTTGCCGACTCGACAAGGCACCACCACCCCTGGGCTCGCAGCGTCTATCTCGGGGCGCGTTCCCGGGGACTCGACCATCCGCATGCGATTCGGGTCTTGGGGCGGGCCTGGCTGCGAGTTCTCTGGCGCTGCTGGCAGGACGAAGTGCCCTACGACCCCGCTAAACACGGCAACTTGCGAAGGCTGCAACCCGCCGGGGGTTGACACAGGAAGTCTCACGCAGCCACCCCGAGACTGAAGCTGCGCAGCCGGTAGGCGACCTGGCCGCCGGCGACCGTCATCAGGACGCGTCCGGTCAGCTTGCGGCCGGCGCACCAGGAGTTCTGCGAGCGGCTCTCATAGCCCTCCTCACCGACCGTCCACTCGGCGCTGAGGTCGCAGAGGGCGATGTTGGCCTCACTCCCGGGGGCCAGCGTCGGCCGCTCGAGGTCAAACGGCGCGGCGCCACCCGCCATCCGCTCGACCAGCAGGCCGAGCGCGATCGTGCCGGGCAGGACCAGCTCGGTGTGCAGCGCAGCGAACGCCGTCTCCAGGCCGGTGACCCCCATCGCCGCCTGCTCGAACGGAACTTCCTTTTCCTCAGCCGCGTGTGGGGCATGGTCGGTCGCGATGCACTCGATCGTGCCGTCGCGCAGGCCCTCGATCAGCGCTTGGCGATCCGCCTCGCCGCGCAGCGGCGGATTCATCTTGAAGCGGCGCGGGTCGAGGCTGCGCACCTCCTCGTCGGTGAGGCAGAGGTGATGCGGGCTGGCCTCGCAGCTGATCTGCACGCCGGCCGCCTTGGCGGCGCGCACCGCCGCGACCGACTCGGCGGCGGAGAGGTGCTGAACGTGGATCCTGCCCTGCTCGTAACCGGCGAGGGCCGCGTCGCGGGCGATCATCGTCGACTCCGAGACCGAGGGGATGCCGGCCAGACCGAGCGCGGCGGAGACCGGGCCCTCGTGCATGACGCCGTCGCCGGAGAGCTCGGGGTCCTCCTCGTGCAGGGCGATCGTACCGCCGCAGAGGCGCTGGTACTGGAGCGCGCGGCGCAGGACGCGGGCGCTGACGATCGGCAGGCCATCGTCGCTGAAGCCGACGGCACCGGCGTCGCGGATCGCCCCCATCTCGGTCAGCTCCTCACCCGCCATGCCGGGGGTGACGGTGGCGAGGAAGCCGACTGGGACCGAGGCGCCCTCTCGCGCCGCCTCGCGCAGCGCCTCGACGTCGGCCGGCGTGCTCACCGGCGGCTCGGTGTTGGCCATCGCGAGGATGCCGCAGTAGCCGCCGGCGGCGGCGGAGCGGCTGCCGGTCTCGATGTCCTCTTTGTGCTCGTGGCCGGGGACGCGCAGGTGGACGTGGGGGTCGAAGAAGGCGGGAAAGGCGTATAGGCCCTCGGCCTCGACCTCCTCGAGCCCATCGGCGGCGACGCCGGGGGCTGCCAGCTCGGCGACGTGTCCGGCGCGGACCACCAGGTCGTGGACGCCCTCGATCCCGGCGACGGGGTCGAGCACGGTGGCGCCGCGCAGGACCAGGTCGGCGCCCTCGCCGGAGCGCATGTCGAGCGCTTCGGCGAGGCTCACGCCGGCTGTCCGATCGGGGTCAGGCTCTGCTCGGCCTCGTCCCCCGCCGCGGTGGCGGGTTGCGGCGGGCCGGCGGCCAGCAGCTCGTAGAGGATCGCCATCCGCACCACCAGCCCGGAGGCGACCTGCTCGGTGATCAGCGACTGCGGCGAGTCGATCGCCTCGCCGGAGAGCTCGACCCCGCGGTTGACCGGCCCGGGGTGCATCAGCAGCTGTCGCGGGCCGAGCCGGCGCGAGTCGATCTGGAAGCGCGCCGCGTACTCGCGGATCGAGGGCACGAAGCTCTCCGCCATCCGCTCCCTCTGGAGCCGCAGGGCGTAGACGACGTCGGCCTCGCCAAGCCGGTCGAGCGAGTGGGCGACCTCGCAACCGAGCTGCTCGATCCCGCGCGGGATCAGCGCCGGTGGCCCGCAGACCGTCACCTCCGCCCCCATCGCCTGGAAGGCGACCAGGTTGGAGCGGGCGACGCGGCTGTGGAGGACGTCGCCGACGATCCAGATCCGCTTTCCCTCGAGCGAGTCGAGCCGGCGGCGCAGGGTGAAGAGATCGAGCAGCGCCTGGCTCGGGTGCTCGTGCTTGCCGTCGCCGGCGTTGACGACGGCAGCCTCGGTCCAGCCGGCGACCAGCTGGGCCGCGCCGGCATAGGGGTGGCGGATGACGATCGCCGCCGGGTCGTAGGCCGAGAGCGTCGCGCATGTGTCCTTCAGCGACTCGCCCTTGTCGACCGAGGAGCCCGCCGCCTTGAGCGAGACCAGGTCGGCGGAGAGGCGCTTCGCCGCCAGCTCGAAGGAGGCGCTGGTGCGGGTGCTCGACTCGTAGAAGAGGCTGACCACGGTGCGGCCGCGCAACGTCGGCACCTTCTTGATGTCGCGACGGCCGACCTCGGCGAAGCTCTCGGCGCGCTCGAGGATCGCCTCGATTCCCTCCCGGTCGAGATCCTCGATCGCGAGCAGATGCCTCATGCCGGCACCTCCGCCGTCCGGGATTCGGAGATCGTCACCCGGTCGACCTCGTCGGTCTCCTCGAGCATGACGTTGACCCGCTCGCTGCGCGCCGTAGGCAGATTCTTGCCGACGTAGTCGGGCCGGATCGGCAGCTCACGGTGTCCGCGGTCGCAGAGGACCGCCAGCTGCACCCGCTGCGGCCGGCCGTAGTCGAAGAGCGCGTCGACCGCGGCGCGCACAGTGCGGCCGGTGAAGAGCACGTCGTCGACGAGCACCACCGTGCGGCCGGCCGGGTCGAAGTCGATGTGGGAGGCGTGGACAACGGGCTGGGTCGCCGGCGACTGGGCACCCACGTCATCGCGGTAGAAGGAGATGTCGAGGTCGCCAATCGGCGTCTCGGCCTCGGTCAGCTCGCCGATCAGGGCGTGCAGGCGACGGGCGATGATCGCGCCGCGGGTGTGGATGCCGACGATCGCGAGGTGCTCGGGCTCCGGGTTGGCCTCGGCAATCTCGTGGGCGATCCGCCGTAGCGTTCGCCGCAGGTCGTCGCGCTCGAGCACGACCTTCTCGCTCACCTCGTTGCTCCTTCCTGGCCTCACGGGACCGGGTTAAAGGACGGCGCAAGCGTAGCAGCGAAGGGCGACGATCCATGCCAGCCTGTGCGCGTGAAGCCGGACGTTGCGAGGGCGATCTCCAGTCACGAAGCCAGCGGGCGACGGTTCGAAGCCGGCGGCGTGGGCAGCTTCGCGCTGGAACGAGGCGAGGGGGCGCCGGTCGTGCTGCTGCATGGGGTTCCCGTCAGCTCGTTCCTCTACCGAAGGGTGGTTCCGGAGATCGCCGGCCGCGGGCTGCGCGGCGTCGCCTTCGACTTTCCGGGGCTCGGCCTGGCCGATCGGCCGGAGGGGTTCGACTACACCTGGTCGGGACTGGCGCTGTGGACCGGCGAGGCCATCGATGCGCTTGGGATCGAGCGGTGCCACCTGGTCGTGCACGACATCGGCGGGCCGATCGGGTTCGAGTGGGCGATCCGGAATCCGGAACGGGTGATGTCGCTGACGGCGCTGAACACGCTGGTGGACGCGGCGAGCTTTCACCGGCCCTGGCCGATGCACCCGTTCTCGATCCGCGGGGTCGGCGAGGTCTGGCTGCGGAGCATGATGCGGGTGCCGTTCCGCCAGATCTACTACCTGGTCGGGATCGGCGACCGCTCGGCCGTGCCGAGCGCCGAGGTCGACGCCCACCACGCGCTGCTCAAGCGGGTGGACAAGGGCCGGGCATTCCTGAGGATCATGCGCGGCTTCGAGCTGAGCGAGGCCAAGGAGCGATTCTTCTTCGAGGGGCTGGCCGGCCGGCCCTATCCAGCGCAGGTCATCTGGGGCGAGAGGGACACGATGCTGGGCGAGAACCGCCGCCAGGCGGTGATGCGCGCCCTCGAGGTCGAAAGGCCCACCCTGCTGCCGGCCAAGCACTTCCTCCAGGAGGATCAGGCGCCGGCCGTCAGCGAGGCGATCGCCTCGCTTGTCGGCTGAGCCCTACTCGACCGGCTGCGGCTCGGCCGGCTCGCGGGTGCCGTTGGCTCGCAGGACCGGGTCGCCGCGCTCGGGGAAGGGGATCTCGATCAGGTCGAAGTCGCGCGGAGCAAGGGTGGGCTCGAACACCTCGCGTGCCTCCTCCAGCACTTTGCCGACGTGGTAGCGGGAGGAGATGTGGACGAGGGCGAGCAGCTTGACCCCGGCCTCACGGGCAACGGCGGCGGCCTGACCGACGGTCGAGTGGCCGGTGTCGACCGCGCGCTGGGCCTCCTCCTCGGAGAAGCTGGCGTCATGGACAAGCAGCTCCGCGCCGCGCGCGGCCTCGACCGTGGCCCGGCAGGGAGCCGTGTCGCCGGTGATCGCGATCGTGCGGCCGGGACGGCTTGGGCCCATCACCTGCTCCGGCCTGACCTCCTCGCCACCCTCGCTCGTCACGATCTCGCCACGCTGGAGAGCGGCAAACGCCGGTCCTTCGCGGACCCCCGCCGCTTCTGCCGCGGCGGGATCGAAGCGGCCCGGCCGCTCGGACTCGACCAGGGCGTAGCCGTGAGCGCGCACGCTGTGCTCGACCGCGAAGGCGCGCACCTCGGCGCCGGCGCAGGGAATCGCGTCGCCGGGCTCGATTTCGACCAGATCGAGGCTGTAGCCGACCCTGCCGATCACCCTGCCGAGGCTCTGGATCAGATCGCGCAAGCCACGCGGCCCGTAGATCGTCAGCGGCCGCTCGCGCTCGGTCAGGTCGTACGTCTTCAGCAGCCCCGGCAGGCCGAGGAAGTGGTCGGCATGGAAGTGGGTGAAGTAGATCGCGTCGACCTGGACCAGCCCCAGCGAGCGCTGCATCTGTCGCTGCGTCCCCTCGCCGCAATCGAACAGCAACCGTTCGCCACCGCGAGAGACGAGCACGCCCGCCGTGTTGCGCCGCGCCGACGGCACAGCGCCACCCGTGCCGAGAAAGGCAACCGAGAGGTCCATGACCGCGAGCCTACGCGACGCTCAGCGCGCATTCATCGTGAGGTGCCTCAACCTGCACGATCTCGCGAAGCGAATCGATCGTCCATCGATCGATCTCGAAATCAGCAGCAAACCGGATCCTCCGCCTCTGGTTGTTGCGTGGTGACTCAAGCCGGAGCCTGCCCTCCGTATCGGCAACGGCATCGATTGGAACCAGATAGACCGCTGCGGTGGGAGGAAAGTACACCGCGAAAATATCGGCGAGCCCGACATAGGACTGGGGACCACGGCCGTGGTCGGTCGTTCGGCAGTTGAAGACCATGCAGCCTCGCCCTGGCCACGCCGTCTTGCACTGCACTCGCAGAAACGTAGGCCCACCAAGGTGAATAACCAGGTCGTAGGGTTGTCCCTCGCCGAACGGCACGAGAACGCCGAGTTCCCGGCGGGTAAGCGCCGCCAGAACCATTGCCTCTCCCTCATTCCCGCTCCCTGGACGTGCCATTGGGAAATCTTACGTCTGCGATCAGACGGAACATACGTTCGATTCGCGCCTGAAACTGCCAAAGGACTAAGCTCCCCCTCGAGCGCCCGTAGCTCAGCTGGATAGAGCGTGCGCCTCCGGAGCGCAAGGCCACAGGTTCGAATCCTGTCGGGCGCGCTGAGCGTAGGTCGTGTCTAATACGGCGCCGTGAGCGCCGACCCCGACAACCGCCCGCCGCGCGGGGCAATCGCGGTGGTCGTCATCGGGCTGATCGCGACGCTGGCGGCGGCCGTGCTCTCGACCGACGAGGCGGGCGGGACCTGGGTGGAAGTCGAATGGGCGGCGCGCAGCGCGTTGCCGGACTCCAGGCCGGCCGAGATCCCCGGCGGCGGCTCGATGAAGCTGGAAGACGCCGGGCTGCGCGTAACCGAAGCGAACATCAACGGCGAACGCCTCTTCCGACTGGCGGCCGTGCTGCGGATCGACGCCGGCTCGGCGGTGGGCCATGCGCGCGTGCGCTGCACGATGCGGGCCGGCGGCGCGGAGCTGGCGCGCACCGGCGACAACCGCGGCTCCTTTCCCCGCTCGACCAGTGAGGAGAGCCTCACCAAGCAGGAAGTTCCTGAACGGGTCGGGCTGAAGTTCCACATCAGCGGCGGTGAATACGCGTCGCTCGAACTGGGCGACGCCTTCGACGCCTACACCCCGCTGCGCGGCGTGGTCGGTACCTGGGAGAAGCACCGGACCACCTCGATGGGATGGCAGTGGGGATTGCCCGAGGGCCGCCCGGAAGAGCCCATCACCCTCGGCTTCGCCTCCTTCTGGAAAACCACGCGAGCTCCCTCGGGAAGCGTCGCCTGCACGCTCGAGAACGCCGTCGGCAACGCCGCGGTGCGCACCGCGGGCTCGCTGCGTTAGCCCGGGGCGACCAGCAGCTCCGGGCCCTCGATCCCTTTGCCGACCTTGTTCAGCTTCGGGTTGGCGGGGGCGCCATCCATGCGCGAGGCGGGCAGCGGCCGCACATCGCGATCGCGTCCTCGACGCTGAGGTCGGGGCGCAGCCAGGCGGCCTCGGCCTCGGCGCTCGGCAGGATCGCCGGCATCCGGTCGTGGACCGGGGCGACGACCTCGTTCGGCGTCGTCGTGACGATCGTGCAGCTGTAGAGCCAGCCGTCCTCGAAGCCCCGGTCCTCGGGGTCCTCCCACTCCTTGCGCGTGCAGAGGCCGGCGAAGGCGAACGGCTCGCCGCCGTCGACGGTGAAGCGCCAGGGCTGGCGCGGCTGCTTGGGGTCCTCGGCCTTCATCCACTCGTAGAAGCCGTCGGCGACGATCAGGCAGCGGTGGCGGAACTTGCCGACCAGCGGCGAGTAGGCGCGGCTCGAGGTCAGGTTCTCGGCTTTGGCGTTGATCATCCGGTAGCCGACCTTGAGGTCCTTGGCCCAGCGCGGCACCAGGCCCCAGCGCATCAGCCGCGCCTCGCGCTCGCCCGCCGCCGCCTCCTCGGGGTCGGGCGAGGAGCGCACGGTCAGCACCTCCTGGGTCGGCGCGACGTTGAAGCGGCCCAGCCCCGATTCGGCTTTCTTCACCCGCTCCTTCGAGGGCGGTGGCGCCTCGCCCGAGGAGTTGCGCTCGAGCGAGCGTTCCAGCTCGACCTGGAAGCGGTCGGCGATCGTCTTCGTGTCCTTGGCCGTGACCGTGAAGCGCCCGCACATGGCTACACCTTGGCGGACGCCGTTGCAGGCCGCGCCTCGGGGTGCTCGCGGTACCACGCGAGGGTGCGGCGCAGGCCCTCCTCCAGCGAGACCGCCGGGCGCCAGCCGGTCAGCTCGCGCAGCTTGGTCGAGTCGACGAACTGGCGGTCGATCTCGCCGTCGGGGTTGCCGCTGCCCCTGATGTCGGGCTCGACCTCGCCGCCCGCCGCGGCGGCGATCAGCTCGACCACCTCGCGCACCGAGTGCGGCCGCTCGCCGCCGGCGTTGAAGGCCTCCCCGGCGGCGCCCTCGCCGAGAGCGCCCGCGATCGCCAGGTAGGCGGAGACGGCGTCGTCGACGTGGAGGAAGTCGCGCTCGGGGCTGCCGTCGGAGCGGATCACCGGCGCGCGGCCGTCGAGCACGGCGACCACCGTCTCCGGGATCAGGCGGGAGAAGTTGAGGTCGCCGCCGCCGTAGACGTTGGCGAAGCGGGTGACCGCGAGCGGCAGGCCGTAGGCGTTGGCGTAGCTGCGCGCGATCATGTCGGCCGCCGCCTTGCTGGCGTCGTAGGGGTAGGCGGCGCGCAGCGGGAAGTCCTCGCGGTAGGGCAGCTCCGGGCTCGACGCCGTAGGCCTTGTCGGAGGAGGCGAAGACGACCTGCCCGACCTCGTGCGCGCGGCAGGCCTCGAAGACGTTCCAGGCGCCGTGCACGTTGACCTCGAAGGTCTCCAGCGGCGACTGGCGGGCGACGCCGACGATCGTCTGCGCGGCGAGGTGGAAGACCGAGTCGACGCCCGCGATCGCCGCCGCCACCGCCTCGGCGTCGCGCAGGTCGGCCTCGACCAGCTCGACCTCGTCGCGGATCCCGAGCAGGTCGAGCCCGGAGAGCCGCTCGCCGCCGACGTCGGCGAGGCGGGGCGCGGGCCGGTCGAGCACCCGCACCGCCTCGCCGCGCTCGAGCAGCGCCCGCGCCAGGTGCGAGCCGACGAAGCCGTGCGCGCCGGTGACCAGCGACCGCCTCATCGCACCCCGGCCTCTGTCAGCGGCCTCCACGGCGCCTCGCCCGGCGGCCCAGAGGTCGTTGAGCACGACCGCGTCCTTGTAGGTGTCCATGCAGTCCCAGAAGCCCTCGTGGCGGTAGGCGCGCAGCTGGCCCCCGGCCGGCGAGCCGCGCCAGCGGCTCGCGCTCGAGCACGCTGTCCTCGCCGAGGTAGGCGAGCGCCCCCGGCTCGAAGCAGAAGAAGCCGCCGTTGATCCAGTGCTCGCTGCGCGGCTTCTCGACGAAGCCCTCGACCCGGTCCCCCTCCCCCAGCTCGGCCACGCCCCACTGCAGGTGCGGCCGCACGACGGTCATCGTCGCCAGCCTGCCGTGCCCGGCGTGGAAGTCGAGCAGGGCGTCGAGGTCGATGTCGGCGACGCCGTCGGCGTAGGTGGCGCAGAAGGTCTCGCCGCCGAGGCGGTCGGCCAGCCGCGCGATCCGCCCGCCGGTCGGCGTGTCGAGCCCGGTGTCGACGCACTCGACCTCGACGCCCTCGGGCCAGGGCTCGGCGGCGACGAACTCCTCCACCATCTCGCCGAGGTAGCCGGTGGCGAGCAGGAAGCGCTCGAACCCCTGCGCCGCGTAGATCCCGATCACGTGCCAGAGGATCGGCCGGCCGCCGATCTCGACCAGCGCCTTCGGCACCGTCTCGGTCCGCTCCCGCAGCCGCGTCCCGCGGCCGCCGCAGAGAATGACTACCGGCGGCTTAGCCACCCGCGACGGCAGGCAAGATCGTCACCTCGTCGCCCTCGTTGATCGCCGTCTCCAGGCCCTGCTGGAAGCGGATGTCCTCGCCGCTGACGTAGACGTTGACGAAGCGGCGCAGGTCGCCGTCCTGGGTGATCCGCTCGCGCAGGTCGCCGTGGGCGTCGAAGACCGCGTCGAGCACCTCGCCCACGGTCGAGCCGGAGACCTCCACCTCGGCCTCGCCGCCGGTCGCGGCGCGCAGCTGGGTCGGGATCTTCACGGTGACTGACATCAGGCGGCTACCTCCTGCTGGGTCGAACTCGGACTCGAAGCTGTCGAGATCGGGGTCGATCTCGTGCATGTGGAAGCTATCGCGAGTCGCGTCGAGCGTCTTCAGCCCCTCGCCGGTGATGTAGACGACGACGCGCTCGCCGGCGCCGATGTCGCCGCGCTCGGCGAGCTTGGCGAGGACGCCGATCGTGACCCCGCCCGCGGTCTCGGTGAAGATCCCGGTCGTCTCGGCCAGCAGGCGGATCCCGTCGCGGATCTCCTCGTCGGTGACCGAGTCGATCGCGCCGCCGGTCGCGCGCGCCTGCTCGACCGCGTAGGGGCCGTCGGCCGGGTCGCCGATCGCCAGGCTCTTGGCGATCGTCTCCGGCTTCTGCGGCTTGCAGACGTCCCAGCCTTCGGCGAAGGCGGTGGCGACCGGGCTGCAGCCCTGGGCCTGGGCGCCGTTGAAGACCGGCTGCTCGCCCTCGACCAGGCCGAGGTCGAGCCACTCCTGGAAGCCGCGGCCGACCTTGGTGAAGAGCGAGCCCGAGGCGATCGGGCAGACGACCCGGTCGGGCAGCTCCCAGCCGAGCTGCTCGGCGGTCTCGTAGGCGAGCGTCTTCGAGCCCTCGGCGTAGTAGGGGCGCAGGTTGACGTTGACGAAGGCCCAGGGCCGCGTTTCGGCGAGCTGCGTGCAGAGACGGTTGACGTCGTCGTAGTTGCCGCGCACGCCGACCAGGTTGGTGCCGTAGATCGCCGGTGGCGAGCAGCTTCTGCTCCTCGAGGTTGGCGGGGACGAAGACGTAGGACTCGAGGCCGGCCGCGGCGGCGTGGGCGGCGACCGCGTTGGCGAGGTTGCCGGTCGAGGCGCAGGCGACGGTCTCGAAGCCGAGCTCGCGCGCCTTGGCGACGGCGACGGCGACGACCCGGTCCTTGAAGGAGTGGGTCGGGTTGGCGGCGTCGTTCTTGATCCAGATCTCGGCGTCGAGCCCGAGTCGCTCGGCGAGGCGGTCGGCGCGCAGCAGCGGCGTCAGGCCCGGCTCGAGCGGGTCCCGGGGCCGCCCGCTGAAGGGGAGGAAGTCGGCGTAGCGCCAGATCCCCTGCGAGCCGGCCTGGATCCGGCGCTTGATCTCGGCGGCGTCGAGCCCGGAGTAGTCGTAGGCGACTTCCAGCGGGCCGAAGCAGTTCTCGCAGGCGAAGCTGGCGCCCAGCTCGTAGGTCGCCCCGCACTCCTTGCACTTCAGGCTCTCGATTGACATCCGATCTCCCTTCTCGTCGCCTTCAACAAAAAAACCTCCGCCTTTGTGGGGCAGAGGTCCGATCGGACGTCTCCCCACATCTTCCAGGTCTTCACGCGACCTGCTGGAGTTGGCACCTCCCCTCGAACCGATGGCTCGAGGTGGTTGCCGGGGCTTCACTGGGCCAGTCCCTCCACCCCTCTAGATGTGGCGCTTATGTGGAAACCTGCCAGGGAAGATCTCGTCACCGATCGCTCGGCCGACGGCTAACCTGGGCGCGCATGCCGACGAGACGATGAGCGTGAACGATGCCGAACCTTCCGAAGCCGAGGCTGCGACGGCCCGGCCGGCGCGGCGAGCTCGTCTCCGCGGCGGCGCAGGCTGAGCCACAGACGCCCAAGCGTCGAGCAGATCGACTCCTCCGGCCTGCGCTGGGTCAACATCGAGCGCCCCGGCGCGCTCGAGCGCGCCTGGCTCGAGGAGAACTTCGACTTCCACGCGCTCGACCTCGAGGACGTCCTCTCGCGCAACCAGCGGCCGAAGATCGACGTCTACGACGACTACCTCTTCATCGTCCTCCACTTCCCCGTCTTCGACCGCGCCGCCGGCCGGCTCGGCACCGGCGAGCTCGACCTCTTCGTCGGCCCCGGCTACGTGGTGACGATCCCCAACCAGCCGCTGCAGCCGGTCGAGTACCTGTTCGAGCGCTGCCGCGCCAAGGAGGAGCTGCGCGAGCAGCTCTTCTCGCGCGGCTCGGGCTACCTGCTCTACCGCCTCGTCGACGACAGCTTCGACTACTGCTTCCCGATGCTGCGCAAGATCGGCAACAAGCTCGACGCGCTCGAGGACGACATCTTCGAGGGCCGCTCGGAGGAGGTCGTGCGCGACATCTCCAACGTCAAGCAGGAGATCATCAACTTCCGCAAGGTGATCCGCCCGCAGCGGCCGGTCCTGCGCGACCTGGAGAAGGTCAAGCAGCGCTACCTCGCCACCGACCTCGACCTGGAGATCTACTTCGACGACATCGTCGACGCCCACGAGCGGATCTGGGACATGCTGGAGAACTACAAGGAGGTGGTCGAGGCGCTGGCCGAGACCAACGAGTCGGTGATCTCCCACCGCGTCAACGACATCCTCCGCGTGCTCACCTCGATCAGCGTCATCGTCCTGCCGCTGACCCTGATCGCCAGCATCTGGGGGGCGAACGTGCACGTGCCCGGCGAGGGCGACACCACCGCCTTCTGGATCCTGCTCGGCGCGATGGTCGTGATGCTGCTCGGCATGGTCGGCTACTTCCGCAATCGCGGCTGGCTCTGACGAGCGCCTTGCTTATAGCCTGCCGCGAGTGGCCAACTTCCGCATCTGGGCGCCCTGGCGCCTCGCCTACGTGAAGGACGCGTCCAAGGACATCGAGGAGGAGTGCATCTTCTGCGCCAAGCCGGCGGCGGGGGATGACGAGGCGAACCTGATCGTCCACCGCGGCGAGCGCTGCTTCGTGATCCTCAACCTCTTCCCCTACACCAACGGTCACCTGATGGTCGCGCCCTACGAGCACATCGGCCGCCTCCAGGATCTGCCGGCCGAGACGGTGGCCGAGATGATGGCGCTGGCGCAGCGGGCGATGGGCCGCCTCGAGGAGGTCTACGACCCGCACGGCTACAACGTCGGCTTCAACCAGGGCCGCGTCGCCGGCGCCGGGGTCGAGCACCACATCCACCTGCACGTCGTCCCGCGCTGGGGCGGCGACACCAACTTCATGCCGGTGATCGCCGACACCAAGGTGATGCCGCAGACCCTCGAGCAGAGCTACGAGGCGTTGAAGGGAGCGTTTTGAGCGAGCAGCCGACCCTGGCGCCCGCCGGGGATCTTCAAGGCGTACGACATCCGCGGCCTGCACGGCGAGGAGATGGACGAGACGACGGCGCACGCGATCGGCCGCGCCTTCGCCCGCGTGCTGGCGCGGCTGCGCGGCAAGCAGCCGGGCGAGCTGCGGGTCGGGCTCGGCCGCGACATGCGGCTGACCGCGCCGGCGATGGCGGCGGAGCTGCGCGACGGCCTGATCTTCGAGGGCGCGACCGTGCTCGACGCCGGCATGGTCGCGACCGAGATGCTCTACCACCTGGTCGGCTCGCGCGAGCTCGACGGCGGCGCGATGGTCACCGCCTCGCACAACCCCAAGGCCTACACCGGCGTCAAGCTGGTCCGCGAGGGCGCGCTGGCGCTCTCCGGCGACGCCGGCATCGGCGACGTGCGGCGCGAGATCGAAGCCGGGCTCGGGCACGCGCCCGGCGGCGGCTCCTTCGAGGAGGTCGACGTCTGGGACGAGTACCGCGAGCACGCCTCTCCTTCATCGACCCGGCGCGGTGAAGCCGATGAAGGTCGTCGTCGACGGCGGCAACGGCATGGCGGGGCCGATGGTCGGCCCGATCCTGCAGCAAGCTCGGCCTCGAGCTCGAGGAGATGTACTTCGAGCCCGACGGCGAGTTCCCCGACCACGAGCCGAACCCGCTGCTGGAGGAGAACCGGCGGCTGATCATCGAGCGCGTGCGCGCCGCCGGCGCCGACCTCGGCATCGCCTGGGACGGCGACGCCGACCGCTGCTTCTTCATCGACGGCGACGGCGAGTTCTGCGACGGCGACTTCGTCTGCGCCCTGCTCGCCCGCGCGGCGCTGGCCAAGAACCCCGGCGCGACGATCCTCTACGACCCGCGCTCGAGCCGCGCCGTCCCCGACCTGGTCGCCGCCGAGGGCGGCCGCTCCGGCCTCTCCCGCGTCGGCCACGCCTTCTTCAAGACCCGGATGCGCGAGGAGGACGCCGTCTTCGGCGGCGAGGTCTCCGGCCACTACTACTTCCGCGACTTCTGGAACGCCGACTCGGGCACGATCCCGGCGCTGCTGATGCTCGAGCTGCTCTCCGTCGACGGGCCGCTCGCTGGCCGAGCTGATGGCCGAGTTCCGCTCGCGCTACTTCATCTCCGGCGAGATCAACTCCGAGGTCGCCGACCAGGAGGCGAAGATGGAGGAGATCGCCGAGCGCTACGCCGACGGCGAGATGACCACGCCTCGACGGAGTCTCGGTCGACTACCCCGACTGGCACTTCAACGTCCGCCCCTCCAACACCGAGCCGCTGCTGCGCCTCAACCTCGAGTCGCTGGTCTCCCGCGAGGACATGGAGGCGAAACGCGACGAGGTCCTGGGGCTGATCCGCGCGTGACGCTCACGCCGGAGGAGGCGCTGGAGCAGGCGGCGCTGGCCGGCATCCACCGCCTCCGCATCCCCACCCCGTTCGCCGTCGGGCGGGTCAACTGCTACCTGCTCGAGGACGAGCCGCTGACCCTGATCGACACCGGCCCCAACTCGGGCAAGGCGCTCGACGAGCTGCAGGGCCAGCTCGCCGAGCGCGGCCACTCGATCGACGACCTCGAGCTGGTCATCCTCACCCACCAGCACATCGACCACCTCGGCCTGGTCGAGATCGTCGTCGAGCACTCCGGCGCCGAGGTCGCGGCGCTCGGGCTCGCCGCCGAGCGGCTCGCCAACTTCGACGAGGACGCCGAGGCGCGAGGACGAGTTCGCGGTCGAGCTGATGCTGCGCAACGGCATCCCGGAGGAGGTCGCCTTCGCGCTGCAGAGCGTCTCGCGCAGCTTCCGCGGCTGGGGCTCGCAGGCCGAGGTCACGCGGCCGCTCGCCGACGGCGAGAAGATCGCCTTCCGCGACCGCACCCTGCAGGTCCTGCACCGCCCCGGCCACAGCCCCTCCGACACGGTCTTCTGGGACGAGGAGCGGCGCATCCTGATCGCCGCCGACCACCTGATCGCCCACATCTCCTCCAACCCGCTGATCACCCGCCCGCTCGACGGCTCCGCGCAGCGCACGCAGGCGCTCGTCACCTACATCGAGTCGATGCAGAAGACCCGCGAGATGCCGGCCGAGATCGTCCTCTCCGGCCACGGCGAGCCGATCGTCGACCACGTCGCCCTGATCGACGACCGCCTCGCCAAGCACGAGCGGCGCAAGGAGAAGATCTACGAGCTGATCGCCGAGCGGCCGCGCACCGGCTACGAGCTCGCCCAGGCGATCTGGGGCAACGTCGCCGTCACCCAGGCCTTCCTCACCCTCTCCGAGGTGATCGGCCACGCCGACCTGCTGGTCAACGAGGGCCGCGTGCGCGAAGTCGACGACGGCGAGGTGATCCGCTATGAGGCGGCCAGGTAGGGCGCGGTCGCGGCAGGTAGACCTCGGGTGAGCGGAATTCCGGGCAGTTGCTGGGCTTGTACGGGGAGAGGTGGATCTGCGCTTCGAAGGCGACGTAGTAGCGCGCCGCGACCTCAAGGTCCCTGTCCAACTTCCAGAGCAAACGCCCGCTGCCGGGCCTCGGTTCCGCCTTGAGCGGGCGTGAGATCGCCTTGTCTGGCCCCGGCAGCGCCCGGTAGATCGTCAGCCGGCGGGCGCCGTCGGCGAACTGGCGATTGCCGAGCAGGCAGGCGAAGCCTTCCCCGTCGGCCCCGCGAGGCATCGACGCGGTTCCGTAGAAGAACTTTCTCTCCCGGTGGTAGCCGATCGTCGCGAACCCCGCGTAGGGACCGGGCAGGCCCTCGCAGGCGACCCCATTCCCATCGCCGTCGAGGCCGTCGGCGTTGCGCGAAGGCGAACCCCCGAGGCCGAAGAAACGCTCCTGGGCGTCGGCCTGGCTCGCGAACGAGGCGCAGGCGGGCGTTTTCGCGACGCCGCCGGCAGCCGCAGCCCAGATCGCGAGCGTTGCGGTGGCCGTGACGGTCGCAAATGTCCTTGTGGGTCGAGCGGGAACGGCCCGCACAATATCCACGGCGCATAGATTGCAGCCTCTGTGGTGCGACTCGGATCCGCAAAGAAGGCGCGGCAAGAAACGGATGCTGATCATCGTCAACCCGTACGCGACGACGGTCTCCGACCGGCTGAAGAACCTCGTGGTCTACGCGCTGCAGGGTCGCTACGAGGTCGAGACGGTCGCCACCGAGGCGCAGAACCACGCGACCGAGATCGGCCGCGAGGTGCGCGACCACGGCTACGACGTCGTCGTCGCCTTCGGCGGCGACGGCACCCTGAACGAGGTCGCCAACGGGCTCGCCGGCACCGACGTGCCGGTCTCGGTCCTGCCGGGCGGCTCGACCAACGTCGTCTGCCGCACGCTCGGCATCCCCAACGACGTCGTCGACGCGACCGAGCACCTGCTGGCGCTGGTCGACGAGTGGGCGCCGCGGCAGATCGACCTCGGCACGGTCGACGAGCGCCACTTCGTCTTCTCCTGCGGCGTCGGGATCGACGCCACCGTGGTCAAGCGGGTCGACGCCCACCCGCGGCTGAAGTCGCGCGCTGGCCCCTACTACTACAGCTGGGCGGCGATCTCCGCCTTCTACCGCCAGTACCTGGTCAAACCGGTGCGGCTGCGGGTGCGAGATCGACGGCAGGAGCAGCGAGGGGGTCACCGCGCTGGCCCAGAACTCGACCCCTTCACCTACTTCGCCAGCCGCCCGATCCGCGTCTGCGAGGGCGTCGAGATCGACGACGGCACGCTCTCGCTCGGCGTCCTCAAGCGCGCCGCCCAGCGCGACATGCCGACCCTGATCCCCCGCCTCTTCAGCGAGAGGCGCCCCGCCGCCCGCCACCGCCAGATCGAGCACTTCGAAGGCGTCAGCACGGCCACGCATCGCCTCGATCTCCGAGACCAGGGACGGCGTCACCCGTCCCTTTCCCGGTCCAGGTCGACGGCGACTACATCGGCGAGCGGACCCAGATGAAGCTGAGCGTCGCCCCGGGCGCGCTGACGGTCGTCGCCTGATCAGCTCGGTCGGCGTGATCCGGTAGGCGTCGAAGACCGACTCGACGTTGCGCAGGCGGGAGATGCACTGCTTGAGCTGCTCGGTGTCGCCGACCTCGACCACGAAGCGGTTCTTGACCATCGGGTGCTTGGTCGTGCAGCTGGCGCCGAGGATGTTGATCCCCGCCTCGGAGAAGGTGCGCGAGAGGTCCTCGAGCAGGCGGGTGCGGTCGTAGGCGTCGATCTGCAGCTCGACCCGGTAGGAGGACTCGTTCTCGCCGTCCCAGCTGACGTCGACGAAGCGTTCCGGGCGCCTTCATCAGCGCCTTCACGTTCTTGCAGTCGGTGCGGTGGATCGTGATCCCGCGGCCGAGCGAGACGTAGCCGGCGATCTCGTCGCCGGGCACCGGGCGGCAGCACTTGGCGAGCCGCACGGCGACGTTGTCGGCGCCCTTGACGCTGATCCCGTAGTTGGAGGCGTCCTTGGTCCGCCGCGCCTTGTCCTCGCGCGCGCCCTCGAGGCCGAGCGGCGCGTTCGTCCTCGACCGCCTCGCCCGCCTTCAGCCGCTGCATCAGCTTGTTGGCGACCGCCTTGGTCGAGACCTTGCCCTGGCCGAGGGCGATGTAGAACTCGGTCGCCTTGCGGAAGCCCATCTCGCGGATCACGTCGGCGAGCAGCGGCGAGATCGCCACCTTCTGCATCGGCAGGCCGCGCTTGCGCAGCGCCTCCTCGAGCGCTTCGCGGCCCTTCCGCTCGGCGTCCTCGCGGCGCTCCTCCTTGAAGAAGGCGCGGATCTTGTTGCGGGCGCGGCTGGTCCGCACCAGCTTCAGCCAGTCGCGCGAGGGGCCGCGCTTCTGCTTCGCGGTCAGCACCTCGACGATGTCGCCCGAGCGCAGCTGGTAGTGCAGCGGCACGATCTTGCCGTTGACCTTGGCGCCGACGCAGCGGTGGCCGACGTCGGTGTGGACCGCGTAGGCGAAGTCGAGCGGGGTCGAGCCGGCGGAGAGGTTCTTCACCTCGCCCTTCGGCGTGAAGACGAAGACCTCGTCCTCGAAGAGGTCGACCTTGAGCGACTCGAGGAACTCGGCCGGGTCCTGCTCGCCCTCGGCCTCGACCAGCTGCCGCAGCCAGGTCATCTTCTCCCGCTGCGGGTCGGCGGCCGCCGCCCTCCTTGTAGGCGACGTGGGCGGCGATCCCGTACTCGGCCAGCTTGTGCATCTCCGCGGTGCGGATCTGGATCTCCAGCGGCTTGCCCTCGGGCCCGATCACCGTCGTGTGCAGCGCCTGGTACATGTTGGCCTTGGGCATCGCGACGAAGTCCTTGAAGCGCCCGGGCAGCGGCTTCCAGAGCGAGTGGATGACGCCGATCGCGCCGTAGCAGTCCTTGACCGAGCCGACGATCACCCGCATCGCGGTCAGGTCGAAGATCTCGTTGAACTCGCGCCCCTTCTTGGTCATCTTCGTGTAGATCGAGTAGAAGTGCTTGGCGCGGCCGGAGATCTCGGCCTCGATCCCGACCGCTTTCAGCTCCTCGGCGAGGAACTCGCCGGCCTCGTTGACGTAGACCTCGCGCTCGTCGCGCTGCTGGGCGACCAGCTGCTTGATCTCCTTGTACTTGCGCGGGTGCAGGGTGGCGAAGGCGAGGTCCTCGAGCTCCCACTTGATCGCGTGGATCCCCAGCCGGTGGGCGAGCGGCGCGTAGATCTCCAGCGTCTCGCGCGACTTCGCCATCTGCTTCTGCTTCGGCAGCGCGCCGAGCGTGCGCATGTTGTGGAGGCGGTCGGCCAGCTTGATCAGGATCACCCTGACGTCGGTGGCCATCGCCACCATCATCTTGCGGTAGTTCTCGGCCTGCCGCTCGTCGCGGCTCTCGAAGGTGATCCCGGTCAGCTTGGTGACGCCGTCGACCAGCTGGGCGATCTCCTCGCCGAACTCGGCCCGGATCTCCTCCAGGCTGGCGCTGGTGTCCTCGACCGTGTCGTGCAGCAGCGCCGCGCAGAGCGTCTCGGTGTCGAGCCGCATCCCGGCGCAGATCTGGGCGACCCCGACCGGGTGGGTGATGAACTCGTCGCCGGAGCGGCGCAGCTGGTCGGCGTGGCGGTCGCAGGCGAAGTCGAAGGCGCGTCGACGCCGCGCGGTCGAGCGTGGCGACCGCGCGGCCGTCGCCGTTGGCGACGGCGCTCGGGCGCGAGTCGAACTCCTCGACCACGGCGAAGAGGTCGGCGAGGAGCTCGCGCTGCTCTAGGGCTTGTTGCGTCGTTCGAGGTATCGCAGGCCCTCCTGGTGGCGGGCGCCGTAGGCGCGGAACGCCTCCGAGCGCTCCAGATCGGTCCCCTCTGAGGATACGACCCCGACGGTGCCGTCGCCTCCGTCGGGCGCGCCCTGAACGAGGCCGAGCTCGGCGAGGACGCGGAAGCAGCGGGCGGCCGCCTCCGGGCTGCGTGGGTGCGTGGCCGCTGCCGCGGAGCGCCGCCTGCAGCGTCCTCGCCGCTCGCCTCGCCGGCCTCGCGCAGGTCGCGGAAGACGCCGATCAGGGCTGGCCGGCGCGCCAGCTGCTCCTCGAGCGCGGCGAGCGCGAACGCAGCTCGCGCCTCGCCCCAGGCGAGGTGCAGGTAGCCGGGGTGGCCCTCGCCGCCGCTCCAGCCGTCGAGCGCACGGCTGGCGAGCGCGCTCCTGGTGGGCAGAGGCGGGCGGGTCGACGAGGACGACGTGCGGCGAACCCGCCGGCGACGCTCGGCGCCGCTCGCCAGCGCCGCGTAGTCGGTCAGCGCGGGCCTCCTGAGGGCATCGACCGCGATGCCGCCGCAGCGCTCGCAGGCGACCGGCGCCGGTCCCCCGCGGCGAAGCGAGCCAGGTCGGCCAGGCCGCGCCCGGCGCGAGGCGTCGGCGCAGACCGCCAGCACCTCCGCCCCGCTGGAGACGCAGCTCGGCGAGCGGCGGCGGCGGCCGAGCACCTGCTGCGGACCGTCTCGCGGCCTCCGCTGCTCGCGCTGGGCCGGCGCTCCTCGGCCGCGGCGCCGAGCGGCAGGCGCAGCTCCGGCTCGAACCGCTGCCACCACTCCGCGGTCGGGGCAGCGCGCAGGCGCGCTCGGCTCACGCGGGTAGAGCTCGCGCAGCACCACCCGCGGCTCGACCGAGCCGTTCCAGTGGTTGACCTCGAGCCGCACCGCGGCGTCGACCGGGTCGTCCTCCCCGACCCCGAGGCTCGAGCGGCCGAAGGCGACCCCGAGCGCCCGGTGGGCGCCGCTGTGGAGGCTGAAGCGGGCGTGCTTGCCCTTCGCCCATCGGCCGCACGTCGCGCACCCGGGCCGAGGGGACCAGCAGCCGCACCCCGGGATTGCCCATCCCGAACGGCGCCAGCCGCTCGCAGCTCCTCGGCCAGGTCGAGGCCGAGGCCGGCGCCGCCGACCATCGCGTCGATCCGCTCGGTCCGGCGCAGATCCTCGGGCCCGAGCACCGACGTCGGCGTGCGCGGCGAAGGCCTCGCGAAAGGCGTCGAGGTTCTCGGCCCGCAGCTCCAGCCCGGCGGCGGCCCGGTGCCCGCCGAAGCCGCTCAGGTGCTCAGCGCAGGCCTCCAGGCCGGCGAGCAGGTCGAAGCCGGGGATGCTCCGCCCCGAGCCGCGCCCTCCCCCTCGCCGTCGAGCGAGATCACGACCGCGGGCCGGTGGTGCCGCTCGACCAGCCGCGAGGCGACGATCCCGATCACGCCCGGGATGCCAGCCCTCGCCCGCGAGCACGAGCGCCGGCGCCTCGCGCAGCTCCTCCGGCAGCTCCCGCCGCGCCGCCTCGGCGGCCGCGTCGACCTCCCGCTCGGTCGCCCGCCGCTCGCCGTTGGCCCGGCTCAGCTCGGCGGCGATCTCCGCCGCCCGCGCCTCGTCCTCGGTCAGGAACAGCTCCACCCCGGCGTCGGCGCGATAGAGCCGCCCGGCGGCATTGATCCGTGGCGCCAAGCCGAAACGCCAGATCCCCCTCGTCGAGCTGCGTCGGCTCGCATTTCGCCGCCTCCAGCAGCGCCCGAATCCCGGGCCGCTGCGCCCGGCGCACCTCCTCCAACCCGCGCCGCACCAGCGACCGGTTCTCCCCGACCAGCGGCACCACATCGGCGACGGTGGCCAGGGCGACCAGGTCGAGGATCGGTCTTCGGAGGCTCCGGCACGCTCCCGGCTCGCTCGCGAAGCAGCCGACCTGCGCCAGCTTCCACGCCACCGCGGTCCCGCAAAGCTCCTCGAACGGATAGCCGTCGAGCGCCGGGTGCAGGATCGGGCAGTCGGGCAGCTCCGGTCCCGGCTGGTGGTGGTCGGTGACGATCGACGTCCATGCCGAGCGAGCGCGCCAGCTCCACCTCCGTCCACAGCGGTGATCCCGCAATCGACGGTGATCAGCAGCTGCGTGCCGCGCTCGGCCAGCCGCTCGACGTTCTCGGCGCTGAGCCCGTAGCCGTCGGCGATCCGGTCGGGGATCAGCCAGTCGCACTCGGCGCCCAGCTCGCGCAGCGTGCCGACCAGGATCGTCGTCGCGCAGACCCCGTCGACGTCGAAGTCGCCGTGCACGGTGATCCGCTTGCCGCCGCCGATCGCGGCGCGAGATCCGCGCGACCACGGTCGCCCATCGAGTCGAACTCGCCGGGCGAGTGCGACTCGTCGGCCTCGAGAAAGGCCCGCGCCGCTGCTCGGGGGTCCGGTAGCCGCGCCGCACCAGGGTGATCGCGACCGGCTCGCTCAGCCCCAGCTCCTCGGCGAGCGCCCGCGCCTCCGCGTAGGAGTAGGGCTCGGCCTTGTATGCGTGGATAGTCTCCGCCACGCCACCAAGCTAGGCGGCCGCCCGGCGGCAAATGCCCGGCCGGAGGAGCGCAAAATGCGGCTCTAGGCCTGCTGCTGTTCGGCGCCTGGACGCCGATCGCCCAGACGACGGCGAGGCCGATCGCCGTGCCGGGGATCGCGATCAGCGCGGTGCCGATGTCGGTGTCGCCGAGGCCCTGCCCGAGCGATCGTCGGCGATCAGGGCGCCGAAGACGACGGCGCCGATCGTCGCGCCGAGCAGGGCGCCGACGATGCCCTGCCAGAAGCGATCCGGCAGGAAGACGGTGAAGTGCCAGAGGGCGATCCCCATCGTGAACCAGACGACCAGCGCCATCTAGCGATTCCTCCCGTGCTTGCGGCGCTGCTTGCGGCGCTCGCGCCGGCGCGCGTTGCGCTCGCGGCGCTCGGCCGTCGGCCGGGTCGGTCGGCGCGGCTCGCCGTTCGAGACCGGGATCTGCGCCCGTCGCCACGCCGACGGGCGGCTCGACCGTGGCCACCGCCTGCGGCGCCGGCTGCGGCTCCGGCTCCGCGGCGAGCACTTCCTCGAGCTCGGCGTCGGTCTCCCGTCATCGCCCAGCTTCGCCAGCGCGATCTCGTCGGCGAAGGCGGGAACGCTGCCGTCGATCGCGGCGATCCGCTCGCGTCGGCGGGCGAAGCTCGGCTCGCGCTCCTTCCAGGCGGTCAGCACCGGCGAGGCGATGAAGATCGACGAGTAGGTTCCGGAGAAGATGCCGACCATCATCGCGAAGGCGAAGTCCTGCAGGGTCGCGCCGCCGAAGATCAGCAGCACGGTGACGAGGAAGACCGAGGAGAGACCGGTGATCAGCGACCGGGTCAGGACCTCGCTCATCGAGCGGTTGACGATCTGCGAGAAGGCCGCCCGCGGCATCCGCGGCACGTTCTCGCGGATTCGGTCGAAGACGATCACGGTGTCGTAGAGCGAGTAACCGAGGATCGTGAGGAAGGCGGCGACCGTGCCGCTGCTCACTTCTTTGCCCAGCAGCGAGTAGACGCCGCCGGTGATCAGGATGTCGTGGGCGACCGCGATCAGGACCGGCACCGCGTACTTGGCTTCGAAGCGGAAGGCGACGTAGGCGGAGATCAGCAGCAGCGAGAAGATGATCGCGAGCACCGCGCTGCGCGCCACCTGCTCGCCGAAGGTCGGCCCGACGCTGGTGCTTTCGAAGCTGCCCGGCTGGATGCCGAACTCCGAGGTCAGCGCTCCCCGCACCTCGGAGACGCCGCCGGGCTGCAGCTCCTCCGCCTGGATCTGGAAGCCGCTCGCCGAACTGCGGGTTGTCGGTTTCCTGGATCTCGGCGTCGCCGAGGCCCTCCGCCTCCAGCGCGTCGCGCACCTCGTCGGTCGGTGACGCTCTGCGTCGGGGGCGAAGTTGAGCCGCGTCCCCGACTCGAAGTCGATGCCGAAGTTGAGCTGGTTGGCGGCCAGCGAGAGCGCGCCGATGACCAGGATCGCGCCGGAGATCGAGAAGAACCAGCGGCTGGCGCCGATGAAGTCGAAGTGCCAGCGGACCCGCTGCTCGCCCGCCCCCAGAAGCTCGCCGAGGTGAGCAGGCGACCGCGGCCGAAGACGCCGAGCAGCGCCTGGGTGAAGACGACCGCGGTGAACAGCGAGACGATCGTGCCGACGCCGAGGGTGAAGGCGAAGCCCTTGACCCCGGCGGTCGCGAGGACGAAGAGGATGAACGCGGTCAGCAGGGTGATGACGTTCGCGTCGATGATCGTCGCGATCCCTTTGCGGTAGCCGACCGCGATCGACGCGGAGAGGCTGCGCCCGGCGCGCACCTCCTCCTTGATCCGCTCGAAGATGACGATGTTGGAGTCGGCGGCGACGCCGATCGTCAGGATCAGCCCGGCGATCCCCGGCAGGGTCATCGTGATCGGGATCAGCTTGATCAGCGCGAAGAAGACGAGCCGCGTAGACGGCGAGACCGAGCGTCGCCACCACGCCGAGCAAGCGGTAGTAGACGATCAGGAAGAGGATCACCAGAGCGAGGCCGATCAGTCCGGCCTTGAGCCCCTGGTCGAGCGCCTGTTCGCCGAGCGTCGCCGAGACCTGGGTCTGGCTGATCAGCTTCAGGTTGATCGGCAGGGCGCCGATCTGCAGGAAGGTCGCCAGGTCCTGCGCCTCGGTGATGCTGGTGAAGCCGCCCGAGATCTGGGCGCCGGTGCGGCCGTCGATCCCGTCGGGGTTCTCGGCGAAGTTGATGATCGGCCGCGTCTTGACCTCGTTGTCGAGGACGACGGCGAAGTGACCGGAGAGCTGCTTCGGCTTCTTCGCCTGAGACCGGGCCGATCGCCCGCGCCTGACCGCGCTGGGCGATCTGGCGGGTGACCTCCTGGAAGGCCTCGCGCCCGTCGTCGGTGAAGTCGAAGGTGACGTTCGGTTCGTTGGTGGTTTCGTCGAATTCCTGCTTCGGGTCGGTGATGTCGGTGCCCGAGAGCGCCGGGCGGTCGTTGAGCGCGTACCAGCCCGGCTCGGCGTCCTCGACCACCTTGCCGTTGGGGTCGGAGGGCAGCTCGGAGACGACGATCGTCCCTGGCGGCACCTCCAGCACCACGCCCTTTTGCGAGCGCTTTTCGCCCGTCGCGCTGATGTAGAGGTCCTTTTTGGCGAACTCCGGCCCGGCGATCAGGTCGTGTTTCGTGTCTTTCGAGAAGAGGTAGTAGCGCGGCCGCGAGGTCGAGCACTCGGTGCAGTCGGGTTCGGGTTTCTGTTCGGAGGCCAGCTTGACCGCGGCGTAGGCAGTCGGGAAGGCGCCGGAGAAGATCAGCTGCTGGTTTTCTTCTTTGGAGATGTTGCGGCCGGCTGCGTTCCATTCTTTGTTCGCTTCTTCGATCACTTCCGCCGGCGGTTCGCGGCCGGGGATGCCGCCGATGATCCGCTCGCGGCCGATCAGGTTCGGTTCCCAGTCGTAGAAGTAGAGCTGCGCGGTGGTGCCGACCTGGTCGATCGCCCGCTGGGCGTTGGTGACGTCGGGCAGGCTGACCGAGATCTCGGTCGTGCCGAGCCGCGAGACCTCGGGCTCGGCGACGCCGAGCTCGTCGATCCGCTCGCGGATGATGCTCGATCGAGCGTTCGATGTCGTCGCCGCTGACCTCTTCGACCTGGCCGGTGGGCGTGCCCTGGTAGATCAGTTCGACGCCGCCCTTGAGGTCGAGCCCGAGCCGGGTCGGCTTGTTGGCGACGACCAGGGCGGAGACGACGATCAGCCCGAGGACGAAGAGCAGCACGAAGAGCGTTGAGGCGGCGTCGGCCCATCGCTCAGCTCTCCGGCGTGAGGACGATCAGCAGCCCGCCGTCGTCGTCGTAGGCGGGGAACACGTCGGCGACCGCCTCGGCCGGCAGGTCGCCCTCGGCGTTGACCGAGACCTTCTTGCCGAGCGAGCGCACCCCCCACTCGAGCGAGGTCTCGATCGGATCGGTGACCCCGTCGCCGTCCTGGTCGGCGCTCTCGCCGCCATCGCCTGTCTGGCGCCACTGCAGGCCGAGCACCTCCTTCACCGGGCGGCCGATCACGTCCTCGTCGGTCAGCCCGGTCAGCTCGAAGCTGCCGCGCCCGGCGTCGATCACCCGCGCCTGCTGGTCGCAGACGAAGAAGGCCGCGTTCGGCGCCGGGTAGTAGTCGTCGAGCAGCTCGAAGACGAAGCCGAAACCGCATTTCGAGCAGCCCTTCGGGCGGCTGCTGAAGCCGGCGGTGCGGTCGGTGCTCAGCTCCCTGTTCCCGCAGTTGGGGCAGATGAAGAAAGGCATCCCCGGTCAGGTTACTCAGAACAGAGAAGCCGCTCCCTCGGGCACCGGCAGCCCGAGGTGCTCGTAGGCGCGCTCGGTCAGCACGCGACCGCGCGGAGTGCGCTTCAGCAGGCCCTGCTGGAGCAGGTAGGGCTCGAGCACGTCCTCGATCGTGTCCTGCTCCTCGCCGATCGCCACGGCCAGGGTCGAGAGCCCGACCGGGCCGCCGGCGAACTTGCTCGCGACCGTGTCGAGCAGGGTGCGGTCGCTGCGGTCGAGGCCGCCGGCGTCGACCTCGAGCATCTCCAGCCCGGCCGCCGCGACCTCGGCGTCGACGCGGCCGCTGCCCTTCACCTGGGCGAAGTCGCGCACCCGCTTCAGCAGCCGGTTCGCGACCCGCGGCGTGCCGCGCGAGCGGGCGGCGATCGTGCGCGCCCCCTCGGCGTCGATCTCGACCTCGAGGATGCCGGCGGAGCGCTCGACGATCTCGGCCAGGTGCTCGGCGCTGTAGTGCTCGAGCCGGTGGCAGACGCCGAAGCGGTCGCGCAGCGGCGTCGTCAGCAGGCCCGCCCGGGTGGTCGCGCCGACCAGGGTGAAGGGCGGCAGCGGCAGGGTCACGGTGCGGGCGCCGGCCCCCTGGCCGAGCACCACCGGCAGCTCGCCGTCCTCCATCGCCGGGATAGAGCGTCTCCTCGACCGCCCGGCCGAGGCGGTGGATCTCGTCGACGAAGAAGACGCTGCCGGGCTCGAGCGCGGTGAGGAAGGAGGCGACGTCGGCCTTGCGCTCGAGCGCCGGGCCGGCGGTCTGCACCAGCGGCACCTCCATCTCGGCGGCGACGATGTGGGCGAGCGAGGTCTTGCCCAGCCCGGGCGGGCCGGCGAGCAGGACGTGGTCGAGCGGCTCGCCGCGGCGTCGTGCCGCCTCGATGAAGATCGCGAGCTGCTCGGTGACCTGCTCCTGGTTGACGAAGTCGGCGAGGCTCGGCGGGCGCAGCGAGCGATCGAGCTCCTCGTCGGGGGCGTCGGCATGCGCGTCGTGGATGCGCACCTCCTCCGGCTCCTCGCCGTCGATGCCGGGGGTCCGGATCCGCTTCTCGCTCATGCCGCCTTCCTCCCGCCCCGCCTTGCGCAGTGCCGTCGCCAGCAGCTCCTCGGCGTCGCCGCCGTCGACCCCGTCGAGCAGACTGCTCGGCCTCCAGCGGGGCGTAGCCGAGGTTGACCAGGCCGTCGCGGGCGAGCGCGCGCGGATCGCCGTCCTCGCCGACGGCGAGCGCCACCTCTTCCTCCAGCGCCCCGGCGACCTTCTCGCGCAGCTCGACGATGATCCGCTCCGCGGTCCGCTTGCCGATCCCCGGCACGGCCTGGAAGCGTTTGGCGTCGCCGGCGGCGATCGCCCGCAGCAGCTCGCGCGCCGGGCCGCCGGAGAGCACGGCGATCGCGACCTTGGGCCCGACGCCGCTGACCGAGACCAGCTGGCCGAAGAGGTCGCGCTCCTCCTCGGAGGCGAAGCCGAAGAGCGCCAGAGAGTCCTCGCGCGAGATCAGCTCGGCGTGCAGGAAGGCCTCGCGGCCGGTCGCCGGCACCGCCTTCAGCGTCTCGGCGGAGACCGTCAGCCGGTAGCCGACTCCGCCGGCGTCGATCACGACGTGGTCGGGCCGCCGCACCATCACCTCGCCGCGGACCGCGGCGATCACCGCGCGACCCCCTCGGCCAGCTCGGCCGCCTCGCGGTGCCCGGCGCCACCGCCGTGGCAGATCGCCACCGCCAGAGCGTCGGCGGCATGGTCGGGCGTCGGCGGCTCGGGCAGCCCGAGCAGCGTGCCGACCATCCGCTGAACCTGCTTCTTGCCGGCGGCGCCGCTGCCGCAGACGGCCATCTTGATCGCCTGCGGCGTGTAGGAGAAGCAGGCGACGCCGGCCTGGGCGGCGGCCAGCATCGCCACCCCGCTGGCGCGGCCGACGGTCATCGCCGTGTGCACGTTCTTGCCGAAGAAGACGTCCTCGACCGCCATCGCCTTCGGCTCGTGCCAGGCGAGCAGCTCGCTCAGCTCGGCGTGGATCCGCTCCAGGCGGCGCTCCATCGGCAGCTCGGCGGTCGTCTCGACCACGCCGCCGTCGAGCGCGACCATGCGATTGCCCTCGACCCGCACGATGCCGAAGCCGAGGTTGGCGGCGCCGGGGTCGATCCCCATCACGACTTGCATGGGGAGTGATTCTGGGAGAAGGCCCGGATGCCTTCGTCAGGCGCCTAAGCGGCGAGCTTCTGCAGCACCTCGTCGGGGATGTCGAAGTTGGCGTGGACCTCGTTGACGTCGTCGTCGTCTTCGAGCGCCTCGATCAGGCCCAGCAGCGACTTGGCGTCGTTGCCCTTGACCTCGACCGTGCTCTTCGGCTCCATCGCCACGTCAGCCGACTGGATCTCGACCCCGCCCTGCTCGAGCGCCTCGCGCACGGCACCCAGGCTCGCCCGGCTCGCAGAGCACCCGCAGCAGGTCGCCCTCCTCGCGCACGTCCTCGGCGCCGGCGTCGATCGCGGCGATCAGGTCGTCCTCGCCGTAGCGAGTCCCGTCGACCACCAGCACCCCGCGTTTCTCGAAGATCCAGGCGACCGAGCCGGGCTCGCCGAGGCTGCCGTTGTGTTTGCTGAAGGCGTGGCGCACTTCGGCGCTGGTGCGGTTGCGGTTGTCGGTCAGCGCCTCGACCAGGACCGCGGCGCCGCCCGGCCCGTAGCCCTCGAAGACGACCCGCTCGATCGCCGCGGCGTCGCTGCCGACGCCGGTGCCGCGGTCGATCGCCCGCTGGATGTTGTCCTTCGGCATCGAGGCGTCGCGCGCCTTCTGGACCGCCGTCGCCAGCGCCGGGTTGTTCTCGGGCTCGCCACCACCGTCGCGCGCGGCGACGGTGATCGCCCGCGCCAGCTTGGTGAAGAGCTTGCCGCGTTTGGCGTCGGCGGCGCCCTTCTTGTGTTTGATCGAGGACCACTTCGAATGCCCGGACATCGTTTGTCATTCTATGAGCGTGCGGGGATTGGCCGCCAGCTCCATATTCGTCCTCATGCTGTTCACCGCGTTGGCGCTGTGGACGGCGATCCCGCTGGGCTGGATCTGGATCGGCTCACAGGTCTCTGACACCCAGTTCCCTACCGAGGGTCCCTACGCGGTAGTCGCCTTCGGCATCCTCCTCACGATCGTCCTCGACGCCTGGCTGATCGGCCGCCTCAACGTCCTCTACGTGCGCGTCACCGGCACCAACCGGCTGGCGCCGATGCGGCCCAGCTGGCTGAAAAGCATGCGCGACACCGGCGGCGCGGCCGGCACGACGACCGTGGTCGAGGCGGTGATGATGGGTTCGGTGCTACTCGCCGGCTTCGTCTTCGTCGCCTGGTTCTTCCTGCTGGCGGGCTCGCCCCTGCCGAATCGCTGATCAGACGACGAACTTGCCGTCTTCCTGCATCACGACACCGTCGACTTCGAGCTTGCCGCCGAGCCGCAGGTCGCAGACCAGGTCGGTGTGGACCGCCGACTCGTTGACGCCGCCGGACTCGGGGTAGCTCTTGCCAACCGCCATGTGGACGGTGCCGCCGAGCTTCTCGTCGAGCAGCACCTCGCGGGTGCCGCGATCGATCGCGTAATTGGTGCCGATCCCGAGCTCGCCCAGGCGGCGAGCCCCCTCATCGGTGTCGAGCAGCTCGATCAGGAACTCCTCCCCCCGCTCGGCGCTGGCGTCGACGACCTTCCCGGACTCGAAACGCAAGTGCACGCCGGCGACCTCGCGGCCGCCGATCGAAGCCGGCAGATGGAAACTGACCTCGCCCTCGACCGAGTCCTCAACCGGGCCGGTGAAGAACTCGCCGTCGGGCATGTTGTGGCGCCCATCGCAGGGGATGAACTTGCGCCCAGCCACGCCCAGCTTGATGTCGGTCCCGGGGGCGACGACGCGCACCTCCTCGCGGCCCTCGATCCACTCGGCGAGGCGCTTGGTCTCGGCCGAGGCACGCTGCCAGGCCGTCAGCGGGTCCTCGTCGTCGGCGAGACAGGCGCCATAGTAGAAGTCCTCGTAATCGGCCAGGCTCATCTCCGCCTCCGCCGCGTAGGCGTTGGTCGGGAAGAGCGTGTAGCACCAGCGGAACTCGCCCCGGGCGCTGCGCTCCATTGCCCGGCCGAGCAGCTCGCCGGTGGCGGTCTGACGACGGGTCTGGCGCTGCGGCGGCACGCCGGAGAGCTCGCGCGTGTTGGTGCTGGCCCCGACCGCGATGCGCACGTCGACGTTGTCGAGCAGCCATTCCGCAGTCGGCGCAATCCAGTCGAGCTGCTCGTCTGAGGCGTGCTTGTAGTAGACGGCCCCCTGACCGTCGAGGGAGACGTTCATGATCGGATGGGCGCCGGCCCTCAGCACCTCCTCGTAGACCGCCAGCAGCAACGGCGCCGCGGCACTCTCGCCGTCGATCGAGACGACCTCACCCTCCTTCACTTCGGTCGAGTAGCCGACCAGGATCTTCGCCAGCCTCTCGGCTCTCGGATCTCTCACGTCCCCGCCCCCTCCCGCGCGTCGCTCCGCGCCCTAGTGGTTATGGCCATGAACAGTGCGTGCAAGCGCGAATCGTCGGTCAGCTCGGGGTGGAAGGCGCAGGCAAGCACGCTGCCCTCGCGCACCGCCACCGGGTGGCCGTCGTAGGAGGCGAGCACCTCGACCCCGGGGCCGTGGCGCTCGACCCAGGGGGCGCGGATGAAGACCGCGCGCAGCGGCTCCTCGCCGATCCCCTCGATCACCAGGTCGGCCTCGAAGCTGTTCAGCTGGCGACCGAAGGCGTTGCGCCGCGCGGTCGCGTCGAGCAGGCCGAGGTGGTCCTCGTCGCAGACGATCATCCCGGCGCAGGTGCCGAAAACCGGCCGGCCGGCCGCATGGTGGGCACGGATCGGCTCAGCCAGCCCAGCCGACTCGATCCCCTTGACGATCGTCGTGCTCTCGCCACCGGGGATCACCAGGCCATCGAGGTCGTCGAGGTCGCTGGGGAGACGGACCTCGCTGGCCTCGGCATCCAGCTCGCGCAACATCGCCAGGTGCGCTTCGAAGCCTCCCTGGATCGCGAGGACGCCGAGCCGCAAGGCTGGCGCCTCAGGCACCGCGGTCCTGCAGGAGTGCGTCGGCGGCGGCCAGCTCGGAGATCTCCAGCCCGGGCATCGCCTCGCCCAGGCCGATCGAAGCCGCCGCGACCCGCTCGGGGTCGTTGAAGTGCGTGGTCGCCTCGACGATCGCCCGGGCGCGACGCTCCGGATCGGCGCTCTTGAAGATGCCCGAGCCGACGAAGTTGCCCTCGGCGCCGAGCTGCATCATCAGCGCCGCATCGGCCGGCGTGGCGATGCCGCCGGCGCAGAACAGCGGCACCGGCAGGCGCCCCTGGGCGGCGACCTCGTGGACGACTTCGAGCGGCGCCTGGTGCTCCTTGGCCGCGCCGGCAAGCTCCTCCGGGCCGAGCTGGGCGAGGCGCTTGATCCCGCCGGTTATCTCACGCATGTGCCGGACCGCCTCGACGACGTTGCCGGTCCCGGCCTCGCCCTTGGAGCGGATCATCGCCGCCCCCTCGCCGATCCGCCGCAGTGCCTCGCCGAGGTTGGTCGCGCCGCAGACGAAGGGCACCTCGAAGGCGAGCTTGTCGATGTGGTGGCGCTCGTCGGCCGGGGTCAGCACCTCGGACTCGTCGATGTAGTCGACCTCGAGCGCTTCGAGAACCTGGGCCTCGGCGAAGTGACCGATCCTGGCCTTGGCCATCACCGGGATCGTCACCGCCTCCTGGATTCCCTTGATCATCGCCGGATCCGACATGCGGGCGACGCCGCCGTCGCGGCGGATGTCGGCAGGGACGCGCTCCAGCGCCATCACCGCGCAGGCGCCGGCGGCCTCGGCGATCCGCGCCTCCTCGGGCGTGACCACGTCCATGATCACCCCGCCCTTGAGCATCTCGGCGAGGCCGGTCTTGACCCGGAAGGTTGCCCTCTCAGCCATGAGAGGCCCAATATAAACCGCCACCTCCTCCGCTTCGCGTCCGGGGGTTGGCGGGGCCTGCCGGTTACTTCAGTTTGTAGGCGCGGATGCGGTCTTTGTGCGCAGCTTCGTCGCGGGCGTAGAGACCGTGTGCAAGCCCCTGCACCAGCGCCATCAGAGCCGTGTTGGAGCGGGCGAAGGAAGGGCTGTTGGAGGAGAAGTAGAGCGTCTGCTCGGCGTGCTCGCCGACCTCCGACATCGAGGCGTCGGAGATCGCCAGGGTGCGGGCGCGACGGTGCAGCGCCAGCTTCATCGCCCGCAGCAGCAGCGGGTGGGCGCGGCCGCAGGAGAGCACGATGACCAGCGTCTCCTCGTCGATCCGCCCGAGCCGCTGCAACGACTCGCCGCCGGTGCTGGCGACGATTTCGGCGCGGATGTCGAGCAGGCTGAGGATGTGGCGCAGGTAGCTGGCGAAGAAGGCCATCTGGTCGACGCCGACGATCACCACGCGCTGCGCTTCGGCGAGCGCCGCGACGGCGCCCTCGACCTGCTCGCGGGTGAGGTTGCGCGCGGTTTCCTCGAGGTTCGCGTAGTCGGCGCTGAGCGAGCCCTCGAGCTCGGAGTGGTCGAAGGAGAAGAGCGCCGCGCCGCCGGCGCTGGCGCCAGCTGCCGGCCACCGCTGCGCTGCGGTACTCCTCGATCGCCGCCTGCTGAAGCTCGGGATAGCCCTCGAAGCCGAGGGCCTGGGAGAAGCGCACCACCGTCGATGAGGAGGTGCTCGCTCTCCTGGCCAGCTCCTCGGCGGTGAGGAAGGCTGCCTCGTCGAGATGGTCGACGATGTAGCGGGCGACGTCTTTCTGCGAGCGCGAGAACTCGTCGAAGCGCTCCTGGATGTACTCGGACAGGCTTTTGAGCTGAGGGCTTTTGGTTGCGGTCTTGGTCACGGCGGTCCATTTCGCCGGTGCGGGTGCTTTCCCTTCCGTTCGCCTCCGATCTGGTTGGATGGGGGGTGAAATGACTCTCGAACAGGCTCTTCGCCTCACCAACCGCAACATGGTCGCCTTCGATCTGATCCTCGGCTCGGCCGCGATCGCCGCGCCGGAGGCGACGCTGCGGGTGCTGGGACACGACGAGCCGTCCCCCGACGCAGCTCACCTCTTCCGCCGCTGCGGGCCGATCTGGCTGACCTTCGCCGCCGCCCACGCGATCGCCGCGACCCGCGGCGAGCAGCGCGACTGGTGGGCGCTGGCCTGGCTGCGCGGCACCGAGATCGCCACCGACGCCCTCTGGTCGGAGTCGCCGGCGGTCAGCCGGCCGGGCGCCAAGCTCGGCCTGCGCCTCGCCGGAGCCGCGAACCTGGCGATGGCCGTCGGCTTCGCCTGGCTCTCGAAGCGATGAGCGGCGGCGCCCGGCGCCCAGCAAGCGCTGGAGCCTGCGCGGCACTGACGACGAAGGCAACGAGGTCTGGCTGATCCGCAGCTTCGGCCAGAAGCTCTACCGCTGCCCCGGCTGCCACGGCGACATCCCGATCGGCACCGAGCACACCGTCGTCCAGTACGTGCTGCGGCTGGGCGGAACCGAACACCACCACTGGCACCGGCAGTGCGCCGAAGAAATGCTGATACCCGATCTGCGCGGATTGAAGCAGGTGCCGGCCTCACAGTCCGCGCGCTCGAAGCTCGAGGAGCGCGGCCGCCGCCCCTCCGGGAGGCGGCGTTGAATCGAGGTTGCAGTTACCCGCCTATGGGGCGGGAAAGTGCAACCTCGCCAGTCGGATGACGCTCCGATCGACCTATCGGCGGATCGTCCGCACCTACTTCGCCTGGGCGGGCACGCTGCTGCCGCTCGCCTTCTTCGTCTTCGTGCCGCTGGGGCTGGTCCACGCGATCCCGGTCCACGTCGATGCGACCTCGCTCGACCTCGACAGCGGGCTGAAAATCGCCGCGGCGTCGTTCGCGCTGCTGCTGTTGACGATGACCGGCCTGCTCGGCGAGATCTTCTACACCGGCGCGGTGGCGATCGCGCTGACCCACCCGCGGGACGCCGAGGGACGGGCAATGCCGCTGCGCGAGGTCGCCAGGACGATCGACTACCGAGCGCTGATCGCCGTCGACCTGATCTTCGTCATCGCCGTGGCGCTTGGCTTCGTCGCCTTCGTCATCCCCGGCATCCTGCTCTTCGTCTACCTCAGCCTCGCCGCGCCGGTGGTGGAGATCGAGCACCGGGGCGTACGTGCCGCCCTTGCTCGCAGCTACCGGCTCGTCCGCGACCACTTCTGGCTGGTGCTGGCGGTGCTGGTGCCGATCGAGATCGTCAGCGACGTGGTGACGAACGTGGCAACGCACCTGATCCACGACCTGCTCGGCGAGTCGCTGGTCGCCGGCTGGGCCACCGACACCATCACCAACATCCTGCTGACGCCCTTCTACGCGGTCGCCGCCGTGCTGCTGGCGGTCGACCTGATCGCCGAACGAGACGGCGACGCTCCGGCTCTACACTCGACACCACCCAGCCCATGATCGAGGCGTCGATCTTCAGCGACTTCTGGAACGACCAGATCCTGGCCGAAGAAAAGCAGGGGCTGTTCCTGGTGCTGGCTGGGTTCGTCCTCTCCTTCGCCTTCATCCGCATGAGCACGCGGCTGATGCGCAGCCCGAGGGTGCCCTGGTGGCCGGGCAGCGTGGTCAGCGAGAGCGGCGTCCACCTGCACCACCTGGTCTTCGGCATCGTCACGATGATGATCTCCGGAGCGGTTGGGTTCACCGTGCTCGGCGACGGGCCGTGGGCCGAAATCTGCGCCTTTGCCTTCGGCATCGGCGCTGGGCTGACGATCGACGAGTTCGCCCTCTGGATCTACCTCGACGACGTCTACTGGGCCGAAGAGGGCCGCGTCTCGATCGACGCCACTGTGATCGCCGCGGCGGCGATGGGCCTGATCCTGCTCGGCTTCACCCCGTTCACCTTCGAGACCGGCTCCTTCGACGAAGTCCTCGCCGGGGTGAGCAGCGCCCTGATCGTCTTCGGCCTGGTCGCCGCCTGCTTCGCAAAGCAGCGCATCCTGCACGGCACGATCGGCTTCTTCGTCTCCCCGATCGCGCATCTACGGCGCCGTGCGGCTGGGCAAGCCGGGGTCGCCCTGGGGCGGCGGCGCTACGGCGAACGCAACCCGGCGAAGCAGGCGAAGGCAGAGCAGCGCTTTCGCCCCGACCGCCACACCGAGCGCTTCAAGAACGCCTTCCGCGACATCGTCGGCGGCAAGCCCAGCGAGGGCGTCACCGCCGCCACCGAAGAGGCACTGGCCACGACCCGCGAGGCCGTGGAGGAAGTCCGCCAGCGAGCCGAACGGGTGGCTCGGCCGGGTGGGAGCAAGGACAAGGACTGACCGACGGTATGACCAGCCGGGGACGCGTCGCGGCATGGATCGAGGCATATGAGCGCGCCTGGCGGACGGCCGGCACCGACACCCTGAGCACGCTCTTCGATGAAGGCGCGTCCTACCGGATGTCCCCCTACGAGGAGCCCGTGGTCGGGCTGGAGGCGATCGGCAATCTCTGGGAACGGGAGCGCGCCGGACCCGATGAGGAATTCGAGATGAGCCGAGAGATCGTCGCCGTGGATGGCAATACGGCCGTCGCGCGAATTGAGGTCGAGTACGCAACCGGTGCCAGGTACCGAGACCTCTGGATCCTTCGCTTCGCCATCGACGGCCGCTGTTGCGAGTTCGAGGAGTGGCCGTTCTGGCCGGGCCAGCCGATCGCGCCGCCTACTCCCCGATCGCCTTGATCACGAGGCGCTTGGGGCGGCGGCCGTCGAACTCGCAGTAGAAGACCTGCTGCCAGGGGCCGAGATCGAGCCGGCCGGCGGTCACCGGGACGATCGCCTGGTGATGCACCAGGAGGTTCTTGAGATGGGCGTCGCCGTTGTCCTCCCCACCGCGGTGATGGCGGTAATCGCCGCCCTCGGGCAGCAGCTCCTCGGCGACCTCGCTGGCGGCAGGCATCCAGCTCGGTGGCGCGACTTTGTCGAGCCACTCGAGGACGTCCTCGTGCAACCCCGGCTCGTCGTCGTTGACCCAGACGCCGGCGGTGATGTGCATCGCCGAGACGAGCACCATGCCCTCCGCGATCCCGACCTCGTCGACCGCGGCCTGCACCTCCTCGGTTATGCGGATCAGCTCGCGGCGCTCGCTCGTCTCGAAGGTCATGTAGGCGGTGTGGGACTTCATCGAGCCTCCTTTCAGCTATGGGGGGTGCTGCAGACAGTGAAGCCGATCTTCTCGGCCAGGTTTTCGCGCAGTGCGTCCTCTGCGTCCCGCCGGTCGCGCGCCGCCTCGACTCCGGCCGCGTCGCCCTCCCTCGCGGCTGCAAGCGCTTGTCTATCGGTCGCGTAGACCTTTTCCTGTGACGCGACGTATTTCTCGTAGGGGCCGGAGAGTGGTTGTGGCGGCGTCAGCCCGCGCAGTCCCCGCACGCGCGATCGAGCAAATCGGGTGAGGGCTTCTGCATAGGGGACGTCCGTCGAGTACTCGCTTTCCAGGTCGCGGACTTCGAGATATCGGCGCTGACTGTCTTCGCAGACCGAGTCGGCCTTGGCGATCAGTTGTGACCTGGTCAGTGGCTTGGGCTGCGGGACAGGTTCCGTTTCCCTACCACCCCCTCCCCCGTCTGCCTTCGCCAGCTTGCCTTCCCCGCCCCTCGCAGTGACGCCGTCCGGGTCGCCGTCTCCCCCGCCGAGCGTAATCGCGCCGACGACGATCGCCGCGAGCGCTACCAGGCCGGCCGCCGCGAGCACGACCGAGCGGCGCGACCTCCCGCCGGCGCGCCGCTTCGCCCCCCTTCTCTCTGGCGCAAGCCGCCGGGTGGCCGCGGTCGGCTCGGCTTGCCTCACCGGCACATCGGTGTCCTCCGCCTCGCCGCCCGGGGCGATCGTCTCCGCCGTCGGCGTTGCCGCCGCCCCGGTCGCAACCGTGCGCTCAGGCAGGTCCGGCCGCGAGCCGCTCAGCGCCGCCACCGCCGCCCGACCCAAGTCGCCAGCGGAGGGGTAGCGGTCCTCGGGTTGCTTGGACATCGCCCTGATGGCGACGTCATCAAGCGCCATCGGCACCGCCGTCGCCTGCAGCGAGGGTGCCGGCGGCGGGTCGTTGAGGTGGGCATAGAGGCGAGCAGCCTCGCCGTCACGTGGGTAAGGCACCTCGCCGGTCAGCAACTTGAACAGCAGGCAGCCGAGCGCGTAGACGTCGGCGCGCGCGTCGACGGCGCCGCCGGAGATCTGCTCGGGCGCGACGTAGTCGAGGGTGCCGACGAAGCGCCCCGTCTGGGTCAGGCCAGACTCAGTGGCGACGTTGCGGGCGACGCCGAAGTCGGTGATGTAGGCGTGGTCCTCGCCGCCGGTCTCGCTGAGCAGCACGTTTGCCGGCTTGACATCGCGGTGGACAAGGCCGGCGGCGTGGATCGCGTCGAGCCCGTTACCAACCTGGACGATTAGCGCCGCCGCCCGTGCCGGTTCGAGCCGGCCCTCGCGGGCCAGGCGCCGGCCGAGGTCCGAGCCGGAGACATAGCGCATCGCGATGAAGGGAATGCCGTCCTCTTCCCCTGCCGCATAGATCGGCACCACGTTGGGGTGCTCGATCGAGGCAGCGATCCTCGACTCTTCGGCGAAGCGACGGGCAAAGACCTCGTCGGCCGCCGCCTCGGGCGCGATCAGCTTCAACGCGACGCGGCGCTCCAGCCCCGGCTCGATCGCCAGATAGAGAACGCCCATGCCGCCGCGGCCGAGACTCTGCTCGATCCTGTAGCCGGCGAACTCATCGCCGGCGGAGAGATCGATGCGCCGGCCTGCCGCTTCCATGCCGGCAGACTAGCCCGGTCCCGGACTGCTTGGAGGATCCGTCTCTTAACCGAACCTGCGCGGGCTCCAGGGGGAGCCGGCCTAGACTCTGGTCAGATGACGAAGCGCATCGCACTCATCGCTGCATTGCTCGCCACCGTACTCTCCGGGGCCAACGTCGCGCGCGGCGAGCTCTTCGGCGGCGACGGCCTGTTCGTCAGCTTCGGCGGTGGGTTCGCACCTCAGTCCCTGCCGCGCGACCGCGACGTTCCGGTAACGGTCACCCTCATCACCTCGATCAAAACCAGCGACGGCAGCCGCCCGCCCCAGCTTCGGGAGATCTCCTTTGGAGTGAACCGCTACGGCCAGATCACCACCAGGGGCCTGCCGATCTGCCGCGCTGCGCTGCTCGAGTCGACCGACTCCAACGCGGCCCTCGCCCGCTGCCGCGGCTCCCTGGTCGGCCACGGCAAGTTCGCCGCCAACGTCGAGTTTCCCAACCGAGCGCCGTTCCCGGTCGAGGGACGAGTGCTCGCCTTCAATGGCCAGGCCCACGGGCGGCCCGCGATCCTGCTGCACATCAGCGGCTCGCATCCGGTCAAGGTGACCGTCGTGCTCCCCTTCGCCATCCAGCATCCGAAGCAAGGGAAATTCGGCACCGTGCTGACGACGAAGATTCCGCGGCTCGCCTCGGACCTCGGTTATGTCACCGACGTCTCGCTCGTCTTCGACCGCCGCTATAGCTACCGCGGCAAGCGATACAGCTTCCTCAGCGCCCGCTGCGCCGCTCCCTCGGGCTTTCCGGGTGCGATCTTCTCCTTCACCCGAGGAACCTTCACCTTCGCCGGCGGCAAGCGGATCGTCACCACCTTGACGCGCGACTGCACGGTCCGTTAGGCACCGATCAATCGTCCGTCGCCCTTGCTTGCGACGGCCGAACGGTCGATGACTATGCCCATGCACGCAGTTCGGCGCCTGTGGAGCGCGGTGGTCGGCCCGAGCGGCTGGCGCTCGGTCATCGGACCGATCGCCTTCGCGCTGGTGGCGATCGCGCTGCTCATCTACGACCACGTGAACCAGCGCGTACCGGCGCTGGTCTTCTGGTTAACGCTGGGACTGATCGTCACGGTGTTCGTGCGCATGCTGGAAACGAACCGGCGTCAGTCGCGGGCGCTGGCCGTTTAGCGACGCGACGCCGTCAACGACCGCGTCACGGGCCTGCGCAATCGCAGCAGCCTTGAAGTGGATATCGGTGCGGCGGCAGCGGCCGCAGGCGGCGGCTGGGTGCTTGTTCTGCTCGAGCTCGAGGGACTCGAGGCGCACAACGATCGCCTCGGCTATGCCGCTGGGGACGAGGTGCTCCGCCACTCCGCCCGCCAGCTGGCAGACGCGGTTGTGCCGCTCAGCGGGATCACCTACCGGGTGGCGGCGAGCCGCCTCGCTGTGCTCGTGCCGGCCGGGGACGGACAGCTGGGCGAGATCGTCCTTGCCACCACCGGTTCGCTGCAGGGTGGCGACCTGGAGTCCCCGCTCAGCTGCTCCTACGGCGAGGTACAGGTTCCCACCGAAGCGGCCGACGCCGACTCGGCCTTCCAGACCGCCGGACGGCGGCTTGCGGCCCACCGCCAGCGCCGCCACCGCTCCGCCAGGCGTCAGGCCCACGCGGTGCTGATGGCCGCACTCGACGCCCGCCAGCCGGAGCTCCGCGGCCACCTGCGCGTCGCCGCCTACCGCGCGATCTCCCTAGCTCGCCGAATGGAGCTGGATCGCGAGGAGATCGATGACATCGCGCTTGCCGCCGAGCTGCAGAAGGTCGGCCTTCTCGCGGTCCCGGAAGCCGTGCTCACGAAGGAGACGCTCGACGAAGGCGAGCGGGCGATCGTGCGCAGCCACACCGCCGAGGGCGAGCGAATCGTCGCCGCCGCACCGGGGCTGGCATCCGTCGCGCGCCTCGTTCGCTCCAGCGCAGAGCACTTCGACGGCAGTGGCTACCCGGACGGCTTGGCGGGAGAGGCGATCCCGGTCGGGGCTCGGGTGATCGCCGTTGCGGTTGCTTTCGCGGCGCTGACCGAGCGGCCCCCCCACCACGAGCCGATCAGCCCCGACGAGGCGCTGGCCGAGCTGCGCCGAGCTGCCGGCAGCCAGTTCGACCCACACATCGTCGAGGCTCTTGCCCTGGATCTCACCGAGGAGGAGGTCCCAGTGCCTGCCTCTACCTAGGGCGCGTTTTCTTCAGCGTACTTTTCAGCTTCTTCGATTCCCTTCTGCGCTTCTTCCTTGCCCTGTTCGATCCCCTTCTGGGCTTCCTGCTTTGCCTTTTCGACCCCCTTTTGCGCCTCCGCGGAGCCCTGGTTGACACCCTGCTTGACCTGGTCTTCTGCCTTTTCGAACCCCTTCTTCGCTTCTTCTTTGGCCCTTTCGACCGCCTGCTTTGCCTTTTCGGCACCCTGTTCGATCCGCTCCTGAGCTTCGCTGCTGGTGCTGTCGCTGTCGTCTCCACAGCCTGCCCAGGCGACTCCGGCGACCCCGATCGACAGGGCGGCCAACAGCGCCGGCAGGCGCCTCCCCCTACTCCGCTTCGGTCCTCTATCTGACACAACGGCTCCTTTCTCGGTGGGACGGGACACGCAGCAGGCCGATTCTCGCGCAGAAGACGGCGGAGCGCCAATTCCTATGATCGGCCGATGCCAGACCTGCACATCCTCCGCGTCTTCGTCAACGACGACGGTGAGTGGGGCAACCCGCTTGGCGTCTTCCTCGACGGCAGGGGCGTGCCCCAGCTCGAGCGGCAGCGCCTTGCCGCCGATCTCGGTTTTAGCGAGACCGTCTTCGTCGACGACCGTGCGGCCGGCCGGATCCGTATCCACACGCCGCAGATCGAGCTTCCCTTCGCTGGCCATCCAACCGTCGGCACCGCCTGGCTGCTGGCGCGGGAGGGAACGGCGATCGACACGCTGCGACCCCCCGCTGGCGACGTCGGCGTGCGTTACGACGGCGATGCGACCTATGTCGCCGCCCGGCCAGAGTGGGCGCCGCCTTTCGAGTACCGCTGCCTAGGCTCGCCGGCGGAGGTGCGGGCCCTTTCCGCTGCGGCGAGGAGCGCCAATACCTACGCCTGGGCCTGGATCGACGAGGCGGCCGGGACGGTGCGGGCGCGTTCTTTCGTCCCCGAGGCGGGCATAGCCGAGGACGAGGCCACCGGTTCGGCCGCGATCGCCCTCTGCGCGCGGCTCGGCCGCCCCCTCGTCGTCCATCAGGGCCACGGCTCCGTCCTGGTCTGCCATCCGCTCGCCGATGGCCGGGTCGAGCTGGGCGGACGCGTCGCCCTGGTTGAAACTGGCCAGCCAGCCAGTACCATCCCCGCATCGAGGCTGGTGAGGAGAAACAGCTGACGGCAAGCGAAGGCGATCTCGACGACCTGCTCGTAACCGAGCGGGAGCACTGGCCCGACGGCCCGCCCCACGAGCTGTTCAAGCGCCTGCGCCACGGGTGCCCGGTCCACTGGACCAGCGAAATCACCGAGTTCCCCGAATCGGCCGGCTACTGGTCGGTGACCACCGCCGACGACGTGCACGAGGTCAGTCGCGACTGGCAGACCTACTCCTCCGAACGCGGTGGCATCACCGCGGTCACCGCGGTCTTCCCGCTCGAGCTGATGCGGGCGATGTTCATCGGCATGGACCCACCCAAGCACGACCGGATCAAGGCGCTGTTCCAGGCCGGCTTCACGCCCAAGCGCATCGCCGCACACGAGGGCGAGATCCGCGAGATCGTCCTCGACGTGCTCGACCGGCTCGACGGCCGCGAGACCTGCGACCTGGTCACCGACGTCGCCCAGCCAGCCGTCGCCCGTGTGATCGGCAGCTTCATGGGCATCCCGAAAGAGGACGACGAGGTCTGGGCCGAGCTGATGAACTCGGCCCTGGGAGCGAGCGATCCCGACCTCAACCCAGAGGGCATCGAGGGGGCGATCGCAACCACCGTGCCGGAGATCTTCGAGCGCTGCGGCAGGATGATCGCCGCGCGACGCGAGAACCCCACCGACGACCTGACCAGCGTCCTCGTGCACGCCGAGGTCGACGGCGAGAGGCTCGAGGAACACGAGATCGCGATGGGCTTCTTCCTCCTCGTCGCCGCCGGCAACGACAGCACCAAAGCGACCTATTGCAGTGGCATGCGGGCGCTGATCGAACACCCCGACCAGCGCCGGCTTCTGCTTGACGACCCCTCGCTGATCCCCGCCGCGGTCGAGGAGTCGCTGCGCATGTTCCCCGCCTTCGCCCACTTCCGCCGCACGGCAACCCGCGATACCGAGCTCCACGGCCGGGAGATCCGCGAGGGTGAGAAGGTGGTGATGTGGTACGCCTCCTCGAACCGCGACGAGTCGCGCTACGAGGACCCCGACCGATTCGATGTCCTGCGCAATCCCGAGCACCAGGCCTTCGGCGGCGGCGGCCGCCACTTTTGCCTCGGCACCGCGCTGGCCCGCCTCGAGCTGCGCATCCTCATGGAGGAGACCCTCGCCCGCTATCCGAGCATGGAGCTGAACGGCAGGCCCCGGTACACCGAATCGGCCTTCCTCAACCAGTTGAAGACCCTGCCGGTCCGGCTCAACGCCTAGACAGCGGCAGGATCCATCGGGTGCAGCTCGCCCTTGACCAGGGCTTCGCTGCGCAGGTGCCCGATCGCCGCGTACTCCTCCGAGCCGATCATGTCGAGGAACGCCTGCCGGCTCGGGTACTCGACCAGGACAACCAGGTCCCAAGCCTCGCCACCCAGCAGCGCCGGGCTCGGCTCTCCGAGGAAGACGATCCGCCCCCCGGCCTTCTCCAACAGCGGCGCGACCCCCTCGCCGTATTCCTCGTAGCGCTCCCGCCCTCCGTCGGGCTTGAACGCAAGCAGGTTCAGCATCACCACCGGCGTCTCCTCTTCGGCGCGTCCGGAGAAGGCAGCAAACCCCTCCTGATTCAGCGGCTCGGGCTCGGCTGGAGAGCTCACGCGCACGATCATAGAATCTCGCTCTGCCTGGGCGTCACCTGCCTGCTTAGCTTCGGCGGCTACCCAGGAAGGTGTTCAGGCGATTCAGTGCGGCCCACCTCCTGCTCGGCCCAGGGCTTGCTCCAGAACTCCGCAAAGTCCGGGCGCTTGGCCCATCGCTCGAGGGAAAGCTCCCAGCCTCGCCATCGATTTGACCGGACATCCTCAGGCTGATCTCGGTAAGCGCGCCAAACCCGCCCGACCAGCGTCACAAAGATCGAGTTGAGCGCAACCCGCTGGCTCTCCGCAGTTGACGAGGGTATTCCCAGGATCGTTTCAACGTTCATCGGGTCATTCTCCGGGTGCTCGAGAACAAGCCGCAGAAAGTCCGTCCATTCGCTGCCAACGCGCTCCAGATCGTCTACAGCAACTCCACACTGACCAGGCTAGGACCCGAGACGGACCACCCCGTCAGGTTGAGGTGGGGCGCGCGGGACCCGAACAGCGACCGACGATCACGGGTTCCATTGGGAGATGGCCAGCCCATCCAGGCTGGCCATCTCCGAATTAAGTTCCCGACGAAAGTCGACCCACGTGCCGACTCGGTCACCCCGAGAAATGGTCCAGGAATGGCGTGGAATTGCCTTCGCCGTTGAAGTAGTACCCCGCTGCCTTGCACCAGGTCGACGACGTGCACGAGATGTCCTTGAGCCGGTTGAAGGATGCCCCCGGAGTCGCCGGTTTTTCAGCCGTCCAGCTGGTTCCATTCCACTTTTGCGCCATCGTAAACGTGCCTTTTCCGATCTTTTCGTAGGCGCCTACCGCCATGCAAAACGTGCTTGACACACAGGAAACTCCATCGAGCCATCCGAAGTTGGTTTCCCCCGGCAGTTTCACCTGCTGCATCGACCAAGTGGATCCGTTCCAGCGCATCGCGAACGGCAAGGGTCCACTGGCAATCTGATAAATCCCGACCGCCGTACAGGCCGTGCTGCTCGTACAGGAAACCTCTTCCGCAGAGGCGCTGAGAGCTCCGGTCGGGTTCGGCGTGGTCTGCGTGCTCCATCTCGTTCCACTGCGCCCACATATATGAAGTCATCGACTCTCTCGCGCCGCGATGAAGTCATGCCTTCGAGCGGGTTCGTGGAGCTGTAACACGTGCGAGGACCGTCAGAATGGCCCGCGATGCATAGAGCGCAGTTCCCGACTTACCGTGAATGCGAGCAAAGCGATCAGCGCGGCGCACGAGATGATGAAGACGAAGAGAGAAATCTCGCTGCCGTCCGGCACCCAAGCACCCGTGGAATCTGAAGGCGAAGGATTCGGGGTGACAGAGTGTTCGGAGATTCCCGCGACGCCACCCGCTCCGGCAACTCCCGCCGTAAGTCCCGAGAGCAACCGAGTGACGTCGGACATCGCGAGTGGAGTCGCAGCCTTCCATCCCGTCTGAAGGGTCGGCAATAGCCTCCATGCTGGTCCAAGAGCGAGCGCGGGCCAGACGTAGGCGAACAGACGTCGCAGAGACGCCACCTTGGCTGATTCGACTGAGCCTGCTTCAGCCCCAGGCCGCGTAGCACCGTGGCTGTCACCACCCTTGCCGGCGCGGTTGCGAGCAGAGGCGATCGTCCGCTGCGCGCCCCCCGTTGAGTCGCTAGTGGCCGTGTCAGCCGAAGGCCGATCGACGCCGGGACCCGAAGGCCCGGTTGAACCGCGCGAGGGAGCGGCTGCAAGGCGGGGGGGATTTGGGGTCGTTTCGGACGCCACGACCGAGGGGGTCCGAGGTGCGGGGGTCCGAGGTGCAGGAGAAGTTTTTACTGGAGCCTGAGGCACAGCCGGGACCCCGACCGACGCCTGAGGCGCAGCAGGGACCGGAGCCTGCGGAGGCGCCGCACTCGGAAGCGAGGGAGCGGAGGTGTCGGGTACCGGAGGCACAACCGAGCCGACGGCAGCTGCTGCCTCCCTCGGCGGGGTGGCGGAGGCGAAGGGAACGCCAAAGATCGACGCGATCAGGACAGCCACCAGTGAGATCCCGTAGCGCAATGAAAGCTTGGGGGTCGCTTCCTTGATCCGACGAACGGCCATGCTCCTCCGCGTGTTGCGCTGGTGCTTGGACTTGAGCCTCTACCCCGAATCTGGACGTATATACCTGGCCTGATCAGAAATTTGAATTACAGGACGGGCCATGGACATGAGTTGAGCACGAAGTCCCTGCCCTGCGCAAGGGTGTCGGGGCCCTGCGACCTAAAAGACGCCGAGCCGAGATAGGAAGGTCGACGGGGAACCGAGATGGCTCAGATCTGTTCATCCCAATGGGGCGGGCTGGACTCGAACCAGCGACCGACGGATTATGAGTCGAGCCGGAACCCGTCTAATGAAGCCGAATCTGCCCAATAGGGCGAATCACGTCCAAGGAGTTCGGCTGAGTTCGGTGGAGTCGGGGACCAATTTCGGGACCAAGTTCTTCGCGCCTCTGCTCTTCGGATTCGATGCGCTCAGACGACTGAATCGGCCAATTCGCGATCGATCTCGAGCAGATAGGGCGCGACCAGACCCTCGTAGGCGACCTTGCGCTCCGCGGGGAGATCCTTCCAGCCGGTTACCGAACCGCGACAGATATCCGCTCCGCAAAGACAGCCTCCCGGAAAATGCTCGATCGAGTAGTTGCGCATCGCGTAGTCGAAAGTGATCTCCTCGCCATCCGAAATTGACCTTCGAGCCACGAAGTTGCAGGCACCCGTGGCGTTGAGCTCAACGCCACAGTTCGGGTTGCACGAATGGTTGACCTTGGGGCCGAGACCGCCATGTCGGGCCCACTTGGTGCGACTCACCTGGGTTGCGTGCGAGTCGTTGAAGGCAACCTCGCCTTCGAGCACTCCGATCATCACCGTCTCGCCGACCTGGAAGCCACGAGTCGCGCGAACACCACCGCCCTTGCCGCCCTCGGGAGTACACAACTCATATCCGACAGGATCCAAGAGGCCGCCTCTCAATTGTTTGCGCGCAGCGAAACTGCGCTCGACGACCCTAGCCCATTTGGCTAAAACCGGAACCCGATGAGGGGCATCTGGCGGATGGGGCGGGAAGGACTCGAACCTTCGACCGACGGATTATGAGTCCGCTGCTCTAACCAACTGAGCTACCGCCCCCTGAGGCGAGGGTAGCGGGCGACGGGGTGGCCTGGCATTGCTCTAGGCGCTGAAGAGCTGGGCGAGGGAGCGGCCGACATCGGGTGGCTCCTCTTTGCCCTCAGCGGCGGCGCTGGCGCCTTCGGAGAGCGCCTTGGCGGCATCGGCGATCTGGTTCGAGCGGCCGCCGCGCAGTTCGCCGGACTTCTTCGCTTCGGCCAGATCGGATTCCATCAACCCGGCTAGCTCCGCGAGGCGGCGCAGGCCGACGGCGCCCGCAGTCCCCTTCAGCGCGTGGGCTTCGGCGCGCAGGGTCTCGAAGTCTTCCGTCTCGGTGGCGAGGCCGGCCGCGATCACGTCGCAGCGCCGCCGCGCCTCTTCGGCAAACGATTTGAGCAGCTCTGGATCGGGCGCGGTCTTCTCGCTCATTCCGCGGTCACCTCTTTCACGATCCTGGTCAGGCGGTCGACCCCGAAGGCTCCCTCGACCTCCGCCTGGATCCTGCCCTGGCGGTCGATCGCGAACAGCCATGGCTCGCTCGGCAGGTGAAAGGCCCGCACCTGCGGCCTCACGCCCTTGCTCGGATCGTTGTCCTTGTAGATCTCCATGTGGATGAATGCGGCCTCGTCGCCGTACTGCTCTTTGACCTGCTCGGCCACGTCGACGACCGGGCCGCATACCCGACTCTGGCAGAACTGGGGGGTCGCAAACAAGAGGATGATCGGTTCCCTGCCCAGAGCGTCCGCATAATCGACCCGGTTCTGGGTGTCTGGCGGTAGGCGAGTGGTGACCTCGGAAGGGTCCCCGCCGGCGTCCTCGACGGTGGGAGTGTGGATCCGGGGGGCCTTCTCCCCCACCTTCGGCACGCCTTCGAATTCGCCCACGGTCGCGCTGGGAAGAAGCGTCGCCACCGTTTCGTCGCCCTGCTTGATCAGCGCTGCGATCCGCCACTCGCCCTCGCTGGTGAAGTCGAGCTCGGTCGTGTAGACGACCGTGGCCGCATCCGGATCGCCAGTCGTGGTCTGGGCACGGAAGGCAGGCTTGGTGACGAGGCTTTCGATCGCCGCCGGGAAGGGGCCAAGCGCCGGCCCTTCGAGCGCTTCAGTGCGGGCCCGTGCCACCGCCCCCTTTTTCAGTTTGCCGTTCTCAGCGGTCCCGCCACTCTGCCCCGTCGCCCGCGGCACCTTGGCGACGTAGAGGGCTATTTCGGCGTCATCGATCTGACTGCGATCGGGGCGGAAAACGCCGAAGGGGTAGCGATTCTCGCCCCTGTCGAAGGAGAGCGCCGCCGGCGAGACGACGACTTCGGCGTGGGAATCGGCGGCTTTGACGATCTGGCGGAGCGTCTTGCCTTCGCTGGTGGGGAAATTGCCCGTCGGCGGAGCTGGCTTGCTGGCAGCGCTTTCCGCCGTGGAGCTGGACGAGTCGGAGTCGCCGCCGCAGCCGGCGACGAGGATGGCGGCGGCGAGCAGGCAGGCAGAAGCGCTTGTGACGTGGCGCCGGGGCATGCGGATGGCCATGTTATTCGGCGGCGAGGACCGGGCGGCATATAGGGTGCCTCGCGGCGGAATTACGAGCGTGAGGAGGAGTCTTGGCGGACCGAGCGGCACTGATCACTGGAGCCTCGAGCGGGATCGGGCTGGCGATCGCCCGCACTCTCGGCGAGGAGGGATACGCACTGACCGTCTCGGCTCGGCGCCCGGAGAAGCTCGTGGCTGCTACTGAGGAGCTTCGTAGCGGGGGTCTCGAGGTGCAGAGCATCGCCGCCAACATGGCCGACGAGGAGAATGTGATCGGTGTCTTTGCCAAGCACCGCGAGACCTACGGCCGGCTCGACGTGCTGGTCAACAACGCCGGGGTGGGGATTGGTGCCCCGATGGAGGAGATCAAGACGAAGTACCTCGACATGCAGCTCGCGGTCAACCTGCGAGCGTTGATCATCGGCACCCGCGAGGGCCTGCCGATGCTGCGCGAGGCCGGGGCCGAGCACGGCAAGGCGCTGATCGTCAACACCGCCTCGATCGCCGGCAAAGTCGGGCAGGGCTGGCTTTCTGTCTATGCGGCAACCAAGGGCGCGGTGATCAACTTCACCCAGTCGACCCACCGCGAGGTGGGCAGCGCCGGCATCCAGTGCACCGCGCTGGCGCCCGGATTCGTCGACACGCCAATGACCGATTTCGCCAAGGGCGACGTGCCGGGCGAGGAGATGATGCGGCCTGAGGACATTGCCGAGGCGGTGCGCTTCCTGCTGTGCACGTCGCCCAACTGTCACGTCCCCGAGATCGTCTTCACGCGCCCGGCCGAGGGACTGGATACCCCGTGACATGCGATTCCTGGTCGCGGCCTTCGGCGATCCTGGGCACGTCTTCCCGGCGATAGCCCTGGGAAGGGCCTTGGCCGGCCGCGGCCACGAGGTCACGATCGAGACCTGGGAGGAGCGCCGGGCCGCCGTCGAGGGAGCTGGGCTGGGCTTCGCCGCGGCGGAGGAATACCGGATGTTCCCCCCGCCGGACCCAGATTCACCAGACGGGGCGCACGCGGCCGAGGCGGCCACGGCCCTGCTGCCGCTGCTGGAGGAGATGCAGCCGCACGCCGTGGTCAGCGACATCCTCACGTTGGCACCGGCGCTTGCCGCTGAGGTGGCCGGCATACCGCGGGCGACGCTGATCCCGCACATCTACCCGGTGGTCGAGCCCGGGCTGCCGTTCTTCGCCGTCGGCCTGCGACCGCCGCGCACGCCTCTCGGGCGCGGGATCTGGCGGGCGGGACAGCGGGCCCTCAACGTCGGCCTGGAGCAGGGCCGCAGCGATCTGAACCGACAGCGGGCACGCCTCGGCCTCGCCCCGACGGAGCGCTTCCACGGCGGCATCAGCCCCGACCTAGCCCTGGTCGGGACGTTTCCGCAACTCGAGTATCCACGTCGCTGGCCGGCAAGCGTCCAGGTGACCGGGCCGATGAGCTTCGAGGTGCCGCACCCGGAGATCGAGCTGCCGCCGGGAAACGATCCGCTTGTCCTGATCGCGCCCAGCACCGCCCACGACTCTCGCAACCACCTGGTGCGGACGGCACTCAGAGCCCTCGCCCAGGAGCCGGTACGGGTCGTGGCGACGACCAACCGCGTTGCGCCGCAGAGCCCGATCGAGGCGCCCGGCAACGCGATCCTCGTCGATTGGCTCAGCTACAGCCAGCTGATGCCGGCGGCATCGCTGGTGGTCTCGCACGGCGGCCACGGCACCGTCGCCCGTGCCCTCGCCGCGGGCACTCCGCTGCTGATCAGCCCCTTCATCGGCGACATGAGCGAGACGGCGATGCGGGTCAGCTGGGCCAAGGCCGGCCTCTCGCTCCCCTGGCGCCTCTGCCGCCCCGAGCCGCTGCGCTGGGCAGCACGGCACATACTCCGCAACCCCTCGTTCACGCAGCGAGCCGCCGAGCTTGCCGCCTGGGCCAAGGAGCACGACGGCGCCGAGCGAGGGGCCGAACTGGTCGAGCAGCTCGCCGCCAGAGCGTCCGGTGGAGCAAAAGAGCTCCGGGGGTGGGACTCGAACCCACAACCTCTCGGTTAACAGCCGAGCGCTGCTACCAAATTGAGCTACCCCGGATCAATATGAGCTACCCAGGAGCCCCGAGCAGCGTCACTACTCTAGCGATCGAGCGGCGGTACCTCCTTCGTCCCAGCCTCGACCTGGGCATGGCAATTTGCGCAAAGCAAAACGCACTTTGAAGCCTCGACACGCATGCGACCGATACTCCGGGTTGCGCCCAGCTGAGCGAGGTGGAATTGCTTGGTCGATGGATCGATGTGATGAAAGTGAAGTGCCGATGGATGCTCGTCAAAGCCACAGATCCGGCAACTTCCACCGGCCTCCGCAACGAGCATGCGCTTTACCCGCCGCCTACGCTCGGATATCGCTCTTATATTGCATTTCGCGCATCGGTATCCACCCTCTCGACGGCAGTAGAACGCCGTATGTCCATGCTTCGGACATCGCAAGTAGGCCTTGCGCAGGCCTAGTTCACGCGCCTCTCGGGATTCCTTCTTACGTACGCTCCGCTCCGTTTCGAGACCCAGCCGTTGGAGCCAGTACCGCACGGTCGAATAGCCGACATCGAACTCCTGAGCAATCGCCCTAATAGATGCCCCTTCATCGACTAGCTGACTTAGTCGTGCGGAATCTATAGCGCCATTTGGCGAATGAAGATCCTTCCCCGCAGCGCTCAAGTCGTGCTTCTTCAGCCAGTAGCTGACTGTTGACGGATGCTGCCGACCTCTCGGCCGATCGCGTCAAGCGACATTCCCTTGGCCAAGCATTCCTCCAGGAACCCCCTCTTCATGAGGGGATCCTGCCAGGCAGATCAGACGAAAAATGCGAACGTGTGTTCGTGACTATCCTCCGCCGACACCCTCGGTGTGGGCTATTCGTTCCACCAAGGCGGCGCGTTCTCGGCTCAGGGCGGCGCGGCGCTCGTAGTCGTCTGCTTCGCCGGCGGCAGCGATCTGGGACTCGAGGCGACGCTGCTCGAGCAGGAGGTAGTTGAGCTCCATCGCCTCGGCCGAGGCGGGCTCGTCGTGGGCGAGGATCACCAGCTCGGCGATCAGGCCGGCGAGCTGGTCGTCGTCGTGGGGGAGATTGGATGCCGGGTCCTCGGGGTGCTGGCGCAGCCAGGCCGCAGCGCGGATGCCGGTCGGCGAGAGGTGCTCCTCGGTGAGCTTCGCCAGGTACTCCTTGCCCTCTCCCGGCAGGGCGATGCACATCGCCAGCAGGGCGCGCTCACGCCTTTCGCGCGAGGTCAGCTCGCCGCCACGCGCCGCCGGAGGCGCCTGGCCGCCGTCCCGCCGCGGCGGCTCTGCGGAGCCGCCGCTCGCCGGGCGCGCCGCCGTCACCCGTCCCATCACCAGCGCCGGCTCCAGGTCGAGCTGCCCAGCCACTCTCCGCACCAGGTCGTCGCGGCTCGCGGTCTCCCCCATCCCGGCCAGGATCGGGGCCACCTCGCCCAGAGCCCGGTCGCGCTCGGCCGGCGAGGAGACGTCGGTGCGGTCGAGCACCAGGCCAACCTGGAAGGCGGGCAGGTCGACGGCGCCGTCGACCAGTGCCCGGAAGCGCTCCGCGCCGCCCTCCGCCGCCATCATCTCCGCCGGATCCTCGCCCGCCGGCATCGCCGCCACGCGCAGCCGCATCTTCCGCCCCGCCGCCACCCGCTGCGCACGCAGCATCGCCTCCTGGCCGGCGGAGTCGGCGTCGAGCGCCAGCACCACCTCGTCGACCATGCCCGAGAGCGCCGCCACCTGCTCCTCGGTGATCGCGGTGCCCATCACCCCCACCGCCTCGCCGATACCCGCCTGGTGCAGCGCCAGCACATCGGTGTAGCCCTCGACCACGACCACCCGGCCGCTCTTGGCGATCGCCTCCTTTGCCAAGTCGATCCCGTAAAGCATGCGGCTCTTGTGGAAGAAGTCGGTCTCTGCGGTGTTGACGTACTTCGCACCCTGGTCGGAACGCATCGCTCGCCCGCCGAAGCCAAGCGTGCGACCCCGCCGGTCGCGGATCGGGAACATGATCCGCTCGCGGAAGCGGTCGTACTCCCCACCCCCGCGGCCCTTCTGCGCCAGCCCGACCGCGCGCAGCTCGTCGACCTTGAACCCCGCTCGCTGGCCGCGCAGCAGGACCGTGTCCCAGGCGCTCGGCGCGTAGCCGACGCCGAAGGCGCGCAGCGTCTCCTCCCCCAGCCCCCGCTCGGCGAGGTAGGCACGCGCCTTGCCCGCCTCCTCGGAGTCCCACAGGTACTGGGCGTAGAAGGCGCCCGTGCGGTCGAGCAGCTCGCCCAGGCGGCGGCGCTGCTGGCGGCGCGCTTCGGCCCGTGGATCCTCCTTCTCACGCTCCAGCTCGACCCCGTAGCGGTCGGCGAGCAGCTCCACCGCCTCGGCGAAGCCCAGCCCCTCCTTCTCCTCGACGAACTTGATCGTGTCGCCCCCCACTCCGCAGCCGAAGCAGTGGTAGAGCTTCTCCTGGGCATCGACCGAGAACGAGGGCGTGCGCTCCTCGTGGAAAGGGCAGAGCCCGACCCAGCGGGCCCCCTGGCGGCGCAGGTCGGTGTGAGCGGAGATGACCTCGACGATGTCCGCCGCCTGCTTGACCCGCTCCAGGCTCTCGTCGGAGATCAGCGCCATCAGAACCGCGTCGCCTCCGGGATCGTCAACTCGCTGAAGCGGGCGATGCAGAAGCGATCGGTCATCCCGGCCAGGTAGTCGGCGACGCGCTGGCACTCGCTAGCTTCCGACTCGCCTTCGGCCACCTCTTCCGGATGCTCCATGTAGTGGTCGAAGAGGCCGCGGATCGCGCTGGTCGCCCGCTCGTGCTCGCGTCGCGCTGCCTCGCCCAGGTAGACGCGGTCGAACATGAACTTGCGCAGCCGCAGCATCGCCCCCCCGACCTCATCGCTCTGCTCGATGTCGCCCGCCGCGGTGGAGCGCTCGACGATGTCGCGCACCAGCGTGTCGATCCGCGCCGAGCCGGTCGGCCCGAGCAGCTCGATCTCGGCGGCGGGCAGATCCTCCGGGTGCAGGATCCCAGCCCGCAGCGCGTCGTCGATGTCGTGGTTGATGTAGGCGACGCGGTCGACCAGCTTGACGATCCGCCCCTCCAGCGTCGCCGGCCGGTCCGCGCCGGTGTGGTTGAGGATGCCGTCGCGCACCTGCTCGGTCAGGTTGAGGCCATGGCCGTCGCGCTCGAGCGCGTCGACCACCCGCAGCGAGTGGACGTTGTGCTTGAAACCCGTCCCGCAGCGCTCGCGCAGCGCCGCGTCGAGCGCGTCCTCGCCGGTGTGGCCGAACGGCGGGTGGCCGAGGTCGTGGCCGAGCCCGATCGCCTCGGTCAGGTCCTCGTTGAGGCCGAGGGCGCGGGCGACCGTGCGGGCGATCCCGCAGGCCTCCAGCGTGTGGGTGAGGCGGGTCCGGTAGTGGTCGCCTTCGGGCGCGATGAAGACCTGCGTCTTGTGCTTGAGCCGGCGGAAGGCCTTCGAGTGGACGATCCGATCGCGGTCGCGCTGGAACGGCGTCCGCAGCGGGCTGTCGGGCTCCTCGACCTGGCGCCGCGCAGGGTAGGAGGGCGTCGCCAGATCCGAGAGGAACTCGGCCTCCCAGGCCCTCACACGGTCCTCGAAAGTCGCGGTCGCTGGCACCGCCCGATCCTACGCCGCAGAGCGCAACTGCACGTGCGCGTGGTGCTCGAGCGTCTCGCCGATCGCCCGCTCGGCCTGGTGCAGCTCGCGCTCGCCGGCGCCCGGCGCCTCGGCCAGCGGCGTGGCGATCGCCTCGACCATGAAGCGGTGCGCCTCCTCGCTGAGCGGGAAGGCGCCCGCTTCGCAGCTCGCGCAGACGACGCCCCCGGCCGCGCCGGAGAAGCCGACCAGGTGCTCGGCCTCGCCGCAGCGGGCGCAGGAGGCGAGCTCGGGGGAGAAGCCGGCGGCAAGCGCCAGCTTCAGCCGGAAGGAGAGCGCCGTCTGCAGCGAGGTGGCCCCCGGCGCCGCGGGGTCGTCGAGCAGCGAGAGGTAGCGGCAGAGCAGGTTGTAGGCGGGCGGGTTGGGCTCGGCCGAGTCGAGCAACCGCAGCACCGCGTCGCAGGCGCGGGCGCCGGCGCTGAGCGCCGCGCCGGAGGCGCGCAGGCGCGGGTAGCCGTCGACCGTGCTGGCCTGGGTCACGGTCAGCAACTCGCCGCGCCCTTCGTGCAGCAGCAGGTCGAGCCGGAAGAAGGGCTCCAGGCGCCCGCCGAAGCGCGACTTGGGACGCCGCGCCCCCTTGGCGATCGCCCCCACCCTGCCGCGCTGAGCGGAGTAGAGATGGAGGATGCGGTCGGCCTCGCCGTAGCGGATGCTGCGCAGGACGATCGCCTCCGTCTTCAGCGTCTTGCCGGGCATAGCCGATCTACGATGAACGAGGAGCCGGACGGCGGCGACGCGGGTCGGCGGCGCAGTTTCACCTGGCAGCTCGGGCAGAAGTAGGTCGAGCGGCCGGAGACGACGATCCGCTCGATCGTTCCCTCGCAGCGCCGGCAGGGCTCGCCCTCGCGGGTGTGGACGAGGAACTCGTCCTGCATCCGCCCCTTCTCGCCGCGCCCGTCGCGGTAGTCGTCGATCGAGGCACCGCCGCCGTCGATGCCGGCTTCCAGCGCGGCGACGACCCCGTCGCGCAGCGCCATGAGGTGCTCGGCTCTCATCGAGCCCGCCGGCGAGAGCGGGTGCAGCCGCGCTCGGAAGAGCGCCTCGTCGGCGTAGATGTTGCCCACCCCGGCGATCCCTTTCTGGTCGAGCAGGAAGGACTTGAGCGGCGCCGTGCGGCCGGCGGCGACCTTCCCCAGCGCCTCGGGCGTGAACTCGGCCGAGAGCGGCTCGATCCCGAGCTTTGCGAAGCGGGCCTCGAGCCCCGAATCGTCGATCAGGAAGGCCTCGCCGAAGCGGCGCGGGTCGGTGAACCAGACCTCGCGACCGTCGTCGAGGACGAAACGGGCGCGCAGATGGCGCTCGGAGGTCGAGCGCTCGCCCTCGTACAGCCGCATGCCCTCGGATGGATCGAGCCTGTCCTCGCCTTCGACCAGGACCAGGTTGCCGGTCATCCGCAGGTGCATGACCAGGGTCTGCGCCCCGTCCAAACCCAGCAGCAGGTACTTGCCGCGGCGGCCGAGGCGCTCGATCGTGCGTCCCGAGACCTGCTTCTCCAGCTCGGCCGGCGCGGCCGGCCGACACCAGCGGAGGTCGAGCACCTCCAGCGACTCGATCCGCCGCCCTTCCAGCTCGGGCTCGAGCTGGCGGCAGACGGTCTCGACCTCGGGCAGCTCGGGCATTGCGCCCGGTTCTATCAGCCCTCTACGGCGCGGGGGTGGGCCTCGAAGTAGACCTCCTTGAGGCGCTCGCCCGAGAGGTGCGTGTACATCTGGGTCGTGGCGATGTCGGCGTGGCCGAGCATCTCCTGCACGGCGCGCAGGTCGCAGCCGCCCGCCAGCAGGTGGGTGGCGAAGCTGTGGCGCAGCGTGTGCGGGCTCATCTGGCCGGCCAGGCCAGCCTCGCGGGCGTGGCGCTGGACGATCTTGTAGAGGCCTTGGCGGCTGAGCGGGCCGCCGCGGAAGTTGACGAAGAGGCACACCTCGTGGCGCTCTCCGACCAGCTTCGGCCGGCCGCCGCGCAGGTAGGCGGAAATCGCCGCGATCGCCTTTCGCCCAAGCGGCACGATCCGCTCCTTGGAGCCCTTGCCGCGTGCCCGCAGCAGGCCCTCACGTAGATCGACGTCCGACATCTCCAGCCCGATCGTCTCCGAGGCGCGCAGCCCGCACGCGTACATCACCTCCAGCAGCGCCCGGTCGCGCAGCACCGTCGGCTCGCTGCCCCGCGGCGCGGCGAGCAGCTTCTGCACCTCGGCGTAGTTGAGGACGTGGGGAAGCTTCTTGGCTCGCCGCGGTGCGCTCAGCGCGGCGGTCGGATCGTCGCCGATCAGCTCGTCGCGGCGCAGGTGCTTGTAGAAGGAGCGCAGACAGGCGGTCTTGCGGTGCACGGTGGCCGCCGAGCAGGCTGGGCGGCCGTTGCCGGTGGCCAGATCGGCGAGGAAGTCGCCGACATCTGCCGGGCGTGCGGCGAGCGCGTCGAGCTCATGCTCGGACGAGGAAATCGCCGTACTGGAGCAGATCGGTGCGGTAGGCGTTGAGCGTGTTGCGGGAGAGGCCGCGCTCGAGCTCCAGGTAAGAGAGGAAGTCGAGGACGAGACCCTCGAAGCGGGCATCCACCGGGGAGCCCTGCACGGGCTCGGATGGAGGCTTGACCGCAGTTGCCATACGGCCAAGTTCTCGCGCGCCCGGCTCACTCCTCGCGGCGCAAGGCGGCGCCCGCGGCGAGCGGAGCGGCAAAGAAGAGCGGATCCTCGTCGATGCCCCGGCCCATGGTCCGCGCAGGCAAGCCGGTGGCCGCGTAGCCGGCGAGATCGGGGCTGGCCTCGTGGAGCCGGTGGCGATCGCCAGCCGCAGCGTCCAGCTGCGAGACCACATCCGCATAGCCCGAGGGCACCGGGACCCCCACCCCACCCAGGAGCAGCTCCATCACCGTCAGGGTGTGGTGGCTGACACCCTGGTGACGCACGCGGGGGTCTGCGTCTGAGAGACGAGGCGAGAGCAGGGTCGGCAGGCCGAGCGCCAGGGCCGCGTGGGCGCTGTCGAGCGCCGCCATGCCGCCATGGCCCAGGCGGGTCTCGGAGCCGATGATGCCGGGGCCGGGGCCGACGATCGCCGCGTCCCAACCCAATCCGTTCGCCACGGCGTCGAGCGCGCCCGCGACCGAGAGCGCCTCGTGCTCGCCGCCGTAGGCCGGCGCCGCGGTGACATGACCACAGAGCAGGTCGCGCTCGCGCAGCTGTGTCACGTCGCGGCTCAGCGAACCGGGAAGGGCGCCGCCCGCCGTCTGCACGTAGCCGACCTTCAAGCCCGGCGTCGCCTGCGTCGCCGCCCATGCCGCTGGTGCAAGGTGCCCGTGCAACGGCAGGACGAGCACCGGCATCGCGCGCTCGCTCTGTTCCGGTGCGCTTTTTGTACCTGAGAGGTTCATAAGGCGCACCGGAAGCTCGACCGGTTCGACCGGGTGCTGGAGCGACGTGTAGTTGAGCTTCATCACGTGCTCGTCGTCCCCGGGGGCGGCGTCCAGGCCGCGGGTCAGGTTGACGTGGACCACGTCGAAGCCGCCCGAGCCGAGCCCGAGATCGAGTGCGGCGACGTTGACGATCACCTCGTCGCCCTCGTGCATCTCGCCCAGCAGCGCCGTGTCGGCCCAGGCCGGGCGATGCTCGCCGTCGACCTCGACCGTCAGCGGCTCCTCGCCGACGACGACGCCGCGGCGCAGCTTCAGCCGGCCGCTCACCCTGCGGGCGTCTCGGCGCCGGCCGCGGCGACGATGCCCTCGCAGACCTCGAGCATCGCGTCGAGATTGCGGGCCGGGACGCTCTCATCTGGGGTGTGGTTGGCCTCGGTCCCGTTGGCGAGCAGAACGCAGTCGAAGCCGGCGGCGATCAGGGCGTTGGCATCGCTGCCGCCCCCCGTCGACGTGCGCACCGGCTCGAACCCCGCTCGGCGCAGCCCCTCCTCGGCCAGTGCCACCGAGGGCGATGAGGGCGGCAGCTCGTAGCCGCGGAAGAGCTCCTCGACCCGCACGTCGACGTCGCAGCCGTGCTCGCTCGCCCCCCAGGCACAGGCCTCGGTCAGCTCGCCGGCAACCGCGGCGGCGCGGTCGGCGCCGAGGCTGCGAGCCTCGGCGACGATCCCACAGTGGCCGGGCACGACGTTGCTCGAGGTGCCGCCGGAGATCACGCCGACGTTGGCCGTCGTCCCCTCGTCGAGCCGCCCGAGCTCCATCCGCGCGATCGCCGCTGCGGCGGCGGCGATCGCGTTGCTGCCGTCCTCGGGCCGGATCCCGGCGTGCGCCTCGACCCCGGAGAAGTCGGCGAGGATCTGCTGCTGGGTAGGCGAGGTGACGATCACCTCGCCGATCGGGCTGGCGTGGTCGAGAACAAAGCCGCAGTCGGCGCGCAGGACGCTGGGGTCGAAGGCTTTCGCTCCCCGCAACCCCTGCTCCTCGGCGACGGTCAGCAGCAGCTCGATCCCGACCGGTGGCGGCTCCTCGACATGGCGGGCGACCAGCTCCATGAAGACCGCGACGGCGGCCTTGTTGTCGGCGCCGAGGATCGTCTCGCCGCGGCTGCGGAAGACGCCTTCGTCGTTCACCACCTCGATCTGGCCCGGGTGCGGCACGGTGTCGATATGGGCGCAGAACATCGCCCAGCGGTCCGAGCGACCCGGCAGCCGGGCGACGATGTTGCCGGCTCCCGCTTCGGCCGGGCCGGCGGCGTCGTCCTCGCTCACCTCGAGCCCGAGCGCCCGCAGCTCGGCGAGGATCGTGTCGGCGACCTCGCGCTCCTCCCCGGTCGGGCTGCGGATCTCGCAAAGGCGTACGAAGGTCTCGTGGAGTCTCTCCACCGCGCGACAGGCTAATGGGCGGGAGGGAGCGGGGTCAGCCGGAGTGGCGGACGCCGACGTCGCCGCTCTCGACCTCGACCGCCTCGGGCAGCTCGCCGCCTTCGGCGGGGCGCTCGCCCGCATGGCGGGCCGCGGCGCCGACGAACTCGCGGAAGAGCGGCTCGGGACGGTTGGGGCGCGAGTTGAACTCGGGGTGGAACTGGGAGGCGACGAAGAAGGGGTGGTCGGGCAGCTCGATCATCTCGACCAGGCGCTCGTCCGGCGAGGTGCCGCCGCAGACCAGCCCCTCGTCTTCGAGCCGGCGGCGCAGCTGGATGTTGACCTCGTAGCGGTGGCGGTGGCGCTTGTAGATGACCGCCTCGCCGAAGATCTCGCGCGCCCGCGTGCCCTCGTGCAGCTTCACCGGGTCGGCGCCGAGCCGCATCGTCCCGCCCATCTCGGAGACCTCCTTCTGCTCGGGCAGCAGGTCGACCACCGGGAACGGGCGTCTCGGGGTCGAACTCGGCCGAGTTGGCGCCCTCCATCCCGGCGACGGTGCGGGCGAACTCGACCACCGCGATCTGCATCCCGAGGCAGATGCCCAGGTAGGGGATCGAGCGCTCGCGGGCGATCCGCGCCGCTGCCACCTTGCCCTCGATGCCGCGCTCGCCGAAGCCGCCGGGGATCAGCACCCCGTCGGCCTCCTCCAGCTTCTCCGGGTCGAAGTCCTCGGAGTCGACCAGTTCGACCTCGACCTCGACCCCGTGATGGAAGCCGCCGTGCTCGAGCGCCTCGATCACCGACTTGTAGGCGTCGGCGAGCTGCACGTACTTGCCGACCAGGGCGATCCTCACCTTGCCGCTGGCGGCGTCGGCGCGGCGCACCATCGCCTCCCACTCGCTCAGGTCCGGGCCGGGCGCCTCCATGCCGAAGTGGTCGAGGACCAGGTCGTCGACCCCCTCGGCGCGGAAGACGAGCGGCACCTTGTAGATGTTGTCGACGTCGTTGGCGGAGATCACGGCCTCGACCGGCAGGCTGGCGAAGAGCGCGATCTTGCTGCGGATCTCCTGGTCGAGGCGGCCCTCGGAGCGGCAGACCAGCGCGTGCGGCTGGATCCCGATCCGGCGCAGCTCGTTGACCGAGTGCTGGGTCGGCTTCGTCTTCAGTTCGCCCGCGTGGCCGACGTAGGGCACCAGGGTCAGGTGGACGAACATCGCCGCGCTTCGGGCCGAGGTCGGTGTAGAGCTGGCGGATCGACTCGAGGAAGGGCAGCGACTCGATGTCGCCGACCGTGCCGCCGATCTCGGTGAGGACGAAGTCGACCGACTGCGACTCGGCGACGATCAGGATGCGGTTCTTGATCTCGTCGGTGATGTGCGGGATCACCTGCACGGTGGCGCCGAGGTAGTCGCCGCGCCGCTCGCGGTTGATCACCGTGTTGTAGACCGAGCCGGCGGTGACGTTGGAGGCGCGCGAGGTGTTCTCGTCGGTGAAGCGCTCGTAGTGGCCGAGGTCGAGGTCGGTCTCCGCCCCGTCCTCGGTGACGAAGACCTCGCCGTGCTGGAAGGGGCTCATCGTCCCCGGGTCGACGTTGATGTAGGGGTCGAACTTCTGCAGCTGCACCCGGTAGCCGCGGGAGACGAGGAGGCGGCCGATCGAGGCGGCGGCGATCCCCTTGCCGAGAGCCGAGACGACGCCGCCGGTGACGAAGATGAAGCGCGTGTCTCCTGGTTTAGAACGCGTCACGAAACTCCACGTGTGCGGCTGGCGTGCGCCGGACCAAGCGGGGCAAGGACGCAGGGAGGCCGAATAGCAGCGCTATTTGGCCGACTGAGGACGCGGCACCGCGCCGGTCCGCCGCCGTCAGACGTGCGCGGGGAGTTTTGTGGTGCGTTCTCAGCCCGACTCATTCTCTGCCGAGCGAGTCTAGCCAGCGCAGGGGCGGAACCGATTCGATCGTCCGCGAAATAGATCGCAACTCGCCGAAAACGGTCAGCGCGACCAGGAGCGCGAGGGCGATCAGGCGCCCCGTCTCGTCCAGCGTGGTCAGCAGCCAGACGCCGGCGATCGCGCCGACCAGGTTGGAGCCGGTGTCGCCCAGCATCGCCCGCTCACGCAGGGTGAACCAGGCGCCGACCAGGACCGGCCCGGCGAAGATCCCGAGCAGCTCGAGCGGCGCCAAGGTCCAGGCGCCCAGGCAGAGACCGAGGCCGAGCAGCGCCAGGCCCTTCTCCGCCCGTCCCGGCCGCAGGTCGAGCAGGTTGAAGGCGTTGGTGGCGAGGATCAGCAGGGCGACGTCGGCAAGGTAGCGCCACGACTCGAGGCCGCGGCCGGAGACGACGTAGGCGGCGAGGGCCAGCGCCCCGATCGCCTTGATCGCCCCGGTCGAGAGCCGCCCTTCGCGCAGCGCCCGAGCGTGACCGCGCCAGCCGCGTGGCGTGCCCGCCGTCTCGCCCTGCCCCAGCGAGTCGTCGAGGAAGCCGAGGAAGGCGACGCCGAGCAGGTAGGGCAGCCAGCGGCGCAGCTCGGGGTCGAGCAGGTCGAGGTCGGCGCGGTCGTCGAGGAAGGCGAGCGGCGCCAGCGCCACCAGCGCAGCCGTCGCCAGCACCGCGCCGAGCGGGAAGGCGAGCCGGGCGCCGCGGAAGTTCTCGCGCACCAGGCCGGCGTCGAGCAGGCCGCGGACGCCCGCCGGGACGACCAGCAGCGCCACCGCGATCGCCACCGAGAAGCCGACCCAGGTCATTCGTGAGCGGGCGAGCAGGTCGGGCAGCAGGCGGTCGGCACTGCCCTTGACGCCGAAGTCGCCCTCGGCGCCGAGCAGGGCGAAGACGGTCGCCACCCGTCCCGCCACCAGGTCGACGTCGTCGACGCTGGCGAGATCGTTGCCGGCGAAGAAGGAGATCGAGGACGACTCGGCGTCGCTGGCCTCGACCCCGACCGCGGGCGCGCGGGTGCCCGTGATCCCGCTCGCCAAGCCGGACTCGATCCGGCCGGCGACGGCGCGCTGCTTCGAGCCCATGTCCTCTGGCTGGTCGCGGACGACGATCACGCCGTCGAGCGCGCCGAAGTTGCCGCTCGCCCGCGAGAAGAGGTGGCCGCGGACCGGCTCGAGCAGCGTCCCGCCGAGGACCAGCTGGCGCCCCACTCCGGCGCCGAGTTCGGTCTGCGTGTCGGGGTTGCGGCGAGGTCGGCGAAGCGGGTCTTGGCGAGATCGCCGGCGAGCCCCCGCGTGTCGACCGGCTCGCGCACCACGCCGACCGCGACCAGCCGTGCCCCGGTCGGCTCCAGCGCGTCCTCGATCGCGTCCGAGTACCTCCTGCGGCAGGTCGCCGAGGGCGAGCACGCCGATCCGCCGGTCGCGCAGCTGGTCGCGCACCAGCACCGGGTAGACGCGGCTGGAGAACTCGTTGGCGCGGCCGAGCTCGGCGTTCAGCTCGTCGGCCCGGTCGCGGGCGTCCTGGAGGTTGCCGGTGAGGCTCCGCTCGAGGTCCTGGCGCGTGTTGTCGATCGTGTCGCCGCCGAGCGCGGCGCCGATCACCATCCCCACCGCAAGGGCGAGGAAGACCGCGATCAGCGAGGTGGCGTGGTAGCGGGCGCTGTAACCCATGACCGGGAGAGGCTAGACGCTGGCCGCAGCCGCGGCTACAGCCCGAGCCAGATCTTGATCTTGAGCCAGACCAGGTCGACCAGGTCGCCCAGCGCCGGCGAGGCGATCACCAGGATCGCCAGCAGGATCGCGAACGCGGCGAGGAAGAGCGGCAACGGGCCGAAGGCCGAGCCCGGGTTGTAGAGGCGGCTCACCCCCTTGGCGTCGACCAGCTTCTCGCCGATCCGCAGCCGGGTGAGGAAGGTCGAGGACATGCCGCCGCGGTTGCGGTCGAGGAACTCGATCAGGTTGAAGTGGGCGCCGACGCTGACGATCAGGTCCGCCCCCTTCTCGTAGGACATCAGCATCGCCACGTCCTCGCTGGTGCCGGCGGCGGGCACGAGCGTGTGCTCAAGCCCCAGCTCCAGCAGGCGCTCGCGGCCCGGCGCGCGCCCGTCGGGGTAGGCGTGGACGATCAGCTCTGCCCCGCAGCGCAGCGCCGCGTCGCCGGCCGAGTCCATGTCGCCGAGGATCACGTCGGGCCGCAGGCCCGCCTCGAGGCAACCGTCGGCGCCGCCGTCGACGGCGACGACGAGCGGGCGCACGTCGCGGATGTAGGCGCGCAGCGCCTTGAGGTCGCTGCGGTGACCCTCGCCGCGGACGACGATCAGGACGTGGCGGTCGCGGAAGGAGGTTCGCGTCGGCGGGAACTCGACCGTGCCGGTCAGCAGGTCGGTCTCCTGGCGGACGTGGGCGACGGTGTTCTCGGCGAACTCGGCAAGCGCCTCGTCGACCCGCTCGCGCTGCTCGGCGAGGCGTTCCTCGAGCTCGGCGACGCCGAGCACCCGGCCGCGCAGCAGCTCGCGCCCGCCGACGCTGACCGCGCCGGCGGCGATCGTCACCTGGGCGCCGTCGTCGAGCAGCTCGAAGGGATCGGCTCCCTCGACGTCGATCAGCGTCACCCCGGAGCGGACCAGCAGCAGCGGGCCGGCGTTCGGGTAGCGGCCGTCGCTCGACGACGAGGCGTTGACCACGGCGCGCACGCCGATCGGCGATCAGCTCCTCGGCGGCGATCCGGTCGATGTTGACGTGGTCGATGACGGCGACGTCGCCGGGGCGCAGGCGCTTGACCAGGTCCTTGGTGCGCCGGCCGAGCCGAGCGGTGCCGTGGATCGTCTCGGTCGCGCTCGCCCCGTTGCGACGCGACAGCAGCGCAGGAAAGCGACGACGACTGGCGGTAGCCATCCGCTGAGATTAAGGCCTCAAGGTTGCATGACCAAGCAGATCAAGGACGCAGGGAGCGTGGCGTGCTCTGCACGCGAGCGACCGAGGACGCCGATATGCGCCGGTCAGGCGACCTTGAGCAGCTCGCGGGCGTGGCGGTCGGCCGCCTCGTCGGCGCTCTCGCCACCGAGCATGCGGCGGATCTCCTCGACCACGCCCTCGCCGTCGAGACGCTGCACGGTGGCGGTAGCGCGCTCGCCGCTCACGTCCTTCTCCAGGCGGAAGTGGGTCGGAGCGAGCGAGGCGACCTGCGGCAGATGGGTGATGCAGAGGACCTGACGGCCGTCGCCGAGAGCGCGCAGCCGCTCGCCGACGATGCGGGCGGTCTTGCCGCCGACGCCGGCGTCGATCTCGTCGAAGACCAGCGTCCCCGCGCCAGCGCCCTCGCCGAGGCCGCTCAGCGCCAGCATCACCCGCGAGAGCTCGCCGCCCGAGGCGGCGTCGCGCAGCGGCGCCGGCGCCATGCCCGGATTCGGCGCGATGCGCAGCTCGACCGTCTCGCGGCCGCTCGGCCCGAAGCCGTCGGGGTGAGGGTCCAAGCTCGACCTCGAGCACCGCCCCCGGCATCGCCAGGCGCTCCAGCTCCGCAGCGACCCGTTCTTCCAGCGGTCGAGGCTGCCGCCGCGCGGCCTTTGCTCAGCCGCTCGCCTAGCTCCTCGCGCCGCGCCTCGGCCTCGGCCAGGGCGGCCTCCGCCTCGGCGCCGCGGGTCTCGGCGCCCTCCAGACGCTCGATCTCAGCCCGGCAGCGCTCGGCGTGGGCGAGCACCGACTCGACGCTGCCGCCGTGCTTGCGCTGGAGGCGATCGACAGCATCGAGGCGCTCCTCGACCGCGGCGAGCCGGCCGGGGTCCGCCTCGATCCCGTCGAGGTAGCCGCGCAGCCCGCCGGCGACGTCGCCCAGCTCGACCGCGAGGGCGCCGAGCCGCTCGGCGAGCGCGTCGAGCTCGGCATCGACCCCGCCGGCGCCGTGCAGCAGCGACTCGGCCTCCGCGAGGGCGCTCGCCGCGCCGCCGCCGTCCTCGTCGGCCCCGGCCGCCGCGGCGAGGGCGCCCAGCGCCGCCTCGCGCAGCCCCTCGGCGTGGCGCAGGCGCTCGCGCTCGGCCAACAGCTCCGCCTCCTCGGCAGGGTCGGGCGCCACCTCCTCGATCTCGGCCAGCTCGTAGCGATAGAGATCGAGGTCGCGCTCGCGCGAGCCGTCGCGCTCGCGCAGCTCGGCCAGCTCGGCCTCCAGCCGCGCGCACTCGCGGTGGGCGTCGCGGTAGCGCTCGCGCAGGGCGAGGTGGTCGGCGCCGGCGAAGCCGTCGAGCACCTCCATCTGCGCCGAGGAGATCGTCAGCTTGCGGTGCTCGTGCTGGCCGTAGAAGGCGAGCAGCCGCCCGCCGAGCAGCTTCAGGTCAGCGGCGGAGGCGGCGCGGCCGGCGAGGAAGGCGGCGGTCCGACCGGAGGCGCCGACGCGGCGGCCGAGCACGATCTCCTCTGCGCCGTCGGGAAGACGCTCGGCGACCTCCGCCAGCTCGGGCTCGGCCAGCAGCCCCTCGGGCAGGTCGAAGACACCCTCGACCCATGCCTCCTCGGCCCCGGGACGGACGATCTGCGGCCGCGCCTTCCCGCCCATCAGCAGGTCGAGCGAGTGGGCGAGCACGGTCTTGCCGGCGCCGGTCTCGCCGGTGATCGCGTTCAGCCCCTCCCCCAGCCGCAGCTCGGCCCGCTCGATCAGCAGCAGGTTCTCGATCCGGAGCTCGCGCAGCACGCGCTGTATGTAGCAGCGCGGGCGGACCGACCGGGCTACGCCGCGGCGGGCTCCGGCACACCCTCGGTGGGCTGGACGAAGTCGCTCGACCGGACCAGGGCGAAACCGAAGGCGGCGCCGACGAAGGCGACCACGGCGCCGATCAGGAGGATGTCGTCGAAGCCGCTGACGAAGGCGACCTTCGCCGCTCCCACCACCTCCACCCGCTGGCCCGGCGGGGCAGCCTCGGCCGCCGCCCGCGTACCGCCCGAGGCGACCGCTTCGGCGAGCCCCGGCGGTGCGTTCGGCAGCAGCGTCGCCAGCTTCGAATCGACGCGGGACTGGAAGACAGCGCCGAGCGAGGCGACGCCGGTGGCGATGCCGACCTGGCGGAAGGTGGTGTTGATCCCCGAGCCCATTCCGGACCTCGCTGCCGGGACGACGGCGATCGCCGCCTGACCGATGCCGGGGTTCGTGATGCCGATGCCGATGCCGGCGACGAGAAAGCCCGGCAGCAGGGTCGAGATGTCCGAGTCGGGCTCGAGCCCGTGCATCAGCATCAGCCCCACCCCGACCAAACCGAGGCCGACCCCGACGAGGACGCGGATCGGCACCCGGTGGGAGAGTTTGCCGGCGATCGGCGAGGCGAGGAAGGAGAGGATGGTCATCGGCAGGAAGTGCAGGCCGGTCTCCAGCGGCGAGTAGCCGAGCACGCCCTGCATGTAGATCGTCAGGTAGAGGAACATCGCGAACATCCCCGCCGAGAGGCCGAAGGCGACAGCGGAGACGCCGTTGAAGGCCGGCTTGCGGAAGAGCCCGAGGTCGAGCATCGGGTGGTCGCTGCGGGCCTCGATCGCAACGAAGGCGAGCAGGAGCACGGCCGAGCCCGCCAGCGAGGCGACGATCGTCGCGCTGCCCCAACCCTCCGGATTGGCGCGGATCAGGCCGAAGATCAGCAGGAAGAGGCCGCTGGAGAAGGTGATCAGCCCTGCCAGGTCGATCCGCTGCGGGTCCTGGGCGGCGACGTTGACCAGCCTCATCTCGGTGAGGGCGATCGCCAGGGCGCCGATCGGGATGTTGACGAAGAAGATCCACTCCCAGCCGAAGTGCTCGGTGATCAGCCCGCCGACGAGTGGGCCGATCGCCACCGCGCCGCCGACCGTCGCCCCCCAGACGCCGAAGGCGGTCGCGCGGTCGCGGCCATGGAACTCCTGGCCGATCAGGGCGAGTGAGGTGGCGAACATCGCCGCGCCGCCGATCCCCTGCAGGCCGCGAGCCAGGTTGAGCAGGGTCGGATCGCCGGCGATCCCACAGAGGAACGAGGCGACGGTGAAGACGGCGAAGCCGAGGGAGAAGACGCGGCGCCGTCCCAGCCGGTCGCCGAGCGATCCGGCGGTCAGCAGGAAGGCGGCGAGCATCAGCGAGTAGGCGTCGACCACCCACTGCAGGCTGGAGAGGCTCGCATCGAGGTCGCGCTGGATGTCGGGCAGGGCGACGTTGACGACCGTGATGTCCAGCAGCAGCATGAACGTCGCGATCGAGATCAAGACGAGGGTCCACCACTTGCGCTCCATCGGTGAACACCCTAAAGAGCAGGCGAGGTCAGCTTTAAACAGCTAAGTGACCGAACTTCTCGCGTATTCGTTGGTAGAAGCTCGTGCCCGGCAGCTGGGCAAGCCGGCCGACGTCGTCGGCGAAGCTCACGCCCAGCGCCGCCCCCGACTCCAGGGTGCCGGCGAGGGCGCCGTCGATCGCCACGTCGACCGGCTCGCGGCCACCGGCGTTGCCGACGTGCAGCACATCACCGGGACCGACGACGAGGGCGCGCGCGGTCAGCGAGTGCGGGGCGACGTAGGAGACGACGTACCCCTTGACGCCCCAGGCCAGGATCGGGCCCTGGTTGGCGAGGTTGTAGCCGGTCGAGCCGACCGGAGTGGCGGCGACGAGACCGTCGCAGCGCACGTGCCCGACCTCCTCGCCGGCGATCTTGTAGCTCAGCTCGGCGACCCGCTCGTGCGGGCGGCGGAGGAAGCTGACGTCGTTGAGGGCAACCCGCAGCTCGCCGTCCACCTCCACCTCGAGGCCGGGCAGATCGAGCGCCTCCGTTTCGCCGGCGAAGGCACGCCGCATGCCCTCCTCGGCATCGTCGCGCTCGACCGCGGCGAGGAAGCCGACGGTGCCGAAGTTGACGCCGAACACCGGCACGCCGGTGCGGGCGAAGTGGCGCAGCGCGTAGAGGATCGAGCCGTCGCCGCCGAGCACCAGGCAGAGGTCTGCCTGATGGGGCAGCGACTCGACCGCCTCGATCCCTTCCGCCGCCTCGCCGTGGCGGGCGACGTCCTCCGCGGTCGCGACCAGCCGCCAGCCGGCCTCGCGCGCGGCGGCGACCGCCTGCGCCACCGCGCCGGTGGTCGCCGGCGGATGCGAGTGGGTGATCAGCGCCGCCAGGTGCCCGCTCATAGGACAACCTCCCCCTTGTTCTCCAGAGATTGAGAGGCCGACCGAAGGGAGGCCGTCGAAGATCCCCGGGGAACGCAGAGAGAAGCCGACCGCCGTCGGGAGAGCGCCTTGCTCGCTTGCCTCGCAGAAGGCCCGCGTGAGACCAGCGCCTCCCGGCGGTCGGAGGCACCTGAAGCGGCCACAGGAAGTGGCGCCCCAGAGCGCCGCACTATGAGCAACCGCAACGGTACCTCCCGGTCGGCGCAGGCAAAAGCCAAGCGAGGAGGAATGCGATGGAAGGAACGGCGGCGGGGATCGACTGGGCCAGCGAGGAGCATGCACTCTGCGTGGTCGACGCGGCGGGGAAGAAGTTGGCGGGTGAGCTCTTTGCCCACGACGAGGCGGGAATCAGGCAACTGGTCGCCCGGATGCGGGCTCTGGAGGTCGAGCGGGTGGCGATCGAGCGGCCCGACGGCCTTCTGGTCGACCGCCTGCTGGAGGCCGGCTTCACGGTCTTGCCGGTGCACCCCAATCAGCTGAAGGCCACCCGTCCGCGCTTTGAGGCGGCAGGCGGCAAGTCCGACGGCTTCGATGCCTTCTGCCTGGCCGAGCTGGCGCGCACCGACTCCCACCGGCTGCGGGCACTTTGCCCCGACAGCGACGAGACCAAGGCGCTGCGAGCGCTGACCCGCACCCGTGAGGACCTGGTCAAAGCCAGGGTGCGCCTCGGCAACGAGCTGCGGGCGCAGCTGCAGGCCTTCTGGCCCGGGGCCGCGCAGATCTTCGCCGACGTCGACTCCCGCATCGCACTGGCCTTCCTGGAGCGCTACCCGGCTCCCGCCGACGCCCGCGGGCTCGGCGAGAAACGGCTCGACGGTTTTCTGGCCCGGAACCACTACTGCGGTCGACGGAGCGCCGCCGAGCTGCTCGACCGACTTCGATCGGCGCCGGAGGGCCGGGCGGGAGCGCTCGAGTCCGAGGCGCGAAGAGGAGCCGTGCTCGGCCTGGTCGCCGCTCTGCGGCCGATCGTCGCCCAGATCGCGGAGTTGACCGCCCAGATCGCCGGGGCGGTGCGCGCCCATCCCGACGCACAGGTTTTCCTGCCGCTGTTCAAGGACCCCAAGTCGGTGGTGACCGCAGCGCGGCTGGTCGCCGAGATCGGCGACGACCGGGGTCGCTACCCGACCGGTGAGGCGCTGGCCGCGGACGCCGGCATGGCGCCGGTGGCAAGAGAGTCGGGCAAGCGCAAGGTCGCGTCCTTTCGCTGGGCCTGTGACAAGCGCCTGCGGGAGGCGGTCGCCTGTCTTGCCGACTCGACAAGGCACCACCACCCCTTGGCTCGCAGCGTCTATCTCGGGGCGCGTTCCCGGGGACTCGACCATCCGCATGCGATTCGGGTCTTGGGGCGGGCCTGGCTGCGAGTTCTCTGGCGCTGCTGGCAGGACGAAGTGCCCTACGACCCCGCTAAACACGGCAACTTGCGAAGGCTGCAACCCGCCGGGGGTTGACACAGGAAGTCTCACGGATCCACCGCCTGGATCGCGGCCTCGGGGTCGGCGACCGGGTCGGCATCTCCCCCGCACCAAACGAAGGTCTCGCGGTTGCCCTTGGGACCGGGCAAGCCCGAGGAGGCAAAGCCACGCACGGGCAGGCCGAGCTCGCCGGCGGCCCGCGCCACCGAGAGGATCGCCTCGTGACGGTCTGCGGCGGCGCGGACGACGCCCTTGTGCACCCGCTCACGGCCGAGCTCGAACTGGGGCTTGACCATCGCCAGCACCTCTCCCCCCGGGGCCAGGCAAGCCGCGACCGCCGGCAGGATCTTGCGCAGCGAGATGAAGGAGACGTCGATCGCGGCCAGGCCGGGACGGAACGGCAGGTCGTCCGGGGAGAGAGCGCGGGCGTTGTGGCGCTCGAGCACGGTCACGCGGGGATCCTCGCGCATGCGCAGGTCGATCTGGCCGTAGGCGACGTCGAGCGCCACAATCCGGACCGCGCCACGTTGCAGCAGACAATCGGTGAAACCGCCGGTCGAAGCGCCGACATCGAGGCAATCGCACCCCGAGACGTCGAGGCCGAGAGCGGCGAGCGCGTTGTCGAGCTTGATTCCCCCGCGGGAGACGAAGCGCGGGGCCCGCTCGAGCCGAAAGTCGGCCTCCGGATCGACCAGCTGGCTGGGGCGCAGCGCCAGCGGCCCGTCCTCACCCAGGCGGACCTCCCCGGCACGTACCGCGCCGGCGGCAGCCGAGCGCGAGGGAAAGAGGCCCCGTTCGGCCAGAACCGCGTCGATTCGCGCCTTGGAGCCCGTCTGCGCCACGCAGGAACGGTACAGCCGTCCAGCCGGCAGCCAAAAGATCCCCTTGCCAGATGTTTACCGACACCTTAGAATTGGGTAGAAGAATCGCCGAAATGGGTTGCCAGGCCGAAATGAAGGTCTCTGTGACTCGGCTCACACACAAATCGCACGTATGTTCGTATCTTGATTCAAGGATTCACGAGAGAGGATCGATAAAGGGCTTTAGAAAACTTCCTGGTCGGGCTCGGCGTCGCTCATATGGCAGTTGACTCCCATCAACTCGCCCCGCGGCACATAAGGGCCCACCTACCTCCCACGGATCCACATATATAGAGATACATATCTCTCCTCCCTGTAGTAACCCCAGAAACGCCTCGCCTCCCCGGCGGGGCGTTTTCTGTTGGAGAGGGCTCTGGCAAGCGGAAGACGGGCGGTCTGCTTCCTACGAGAACGGCCTCCGGATCGCTCCGAAGCCGCGGTGCCACAATCAGCCCGCAACGAGACGCTCAGCGCAGTTACTTCAGTGGCACCCGAATCTTCTTCCGTTACATAAACTCGCGGATAAATCGGCTTCAAGCCGATCAAAAACCCCGCGTGAAATGACCCTTTTCCTAGGACTCCTGGGCGCCATCGCAAGCGCCGTGAGCATCTACCTCTTTGCAGAGGAGATGAAAAGCCGACGGAGGTTCGGCTGGAAACAGGTCGCAAATCTCGTTCGGAACATGCTTTCCGAAATGCAAGCCAATGGCTACAGGCCGGATCTCGTCCTAGGTGTTGGACGAGGAGGCTCGATCTTGGCCGGCATGCTCGCCGGCAATCTCGGGCATCTCCCGCTCGCGGTTCTAGACACGGTCATCGACCATTCCGATGGCATCAGTCAGGTGACCTTTAGGTTCCCCGACTGCTGTCCGACTCTCCGCGACAAACGCGTTCTGGTCGTCGTTGGGGAGCTTTATTCCGGCGAGGATCTACGGCACGCAATTCAGTTCGCCCGTCAAAGAAATCCGCGCGAGATCAAGACCGCGTCGCTGCTGACTCATCCGGCGGCCTCAGTGCGGCCTGACTTTGTTGGTTTGGAATCAGCAAAGCCGCTCTCTGCGCCATGGCGAATCTCCGATGCATACAGGGCCAAACGCGTTTAGGCATGACTGACCTTCCCGAGTCAATCGCCCGGCGCGTTGCTAAGGACCTCGAGGTCCGGAAAGCAATCCCTGACGACCTCCCGGCAGTCCTTCGACTTCTGTCACAGATGCACGATGCGCCTGCGAATGACGATGCAGAATCTCTTCGGCGGACGTTTCAAGAGATCTTGGCGTCTTCTTCCCGGGCGCTGCTCGTAGCGGTCCACGACACCAAGGTCGTAGGCACTCTCGATCTCTTCGTTATGGCGAACTTGACGCGAGAGGGACGCCCATGGGCCGGCATCGAGAACCTGGTTGTCGATTCCGATCACCGCCGTGAGGGGATCGCCAGCGGGCTAATAGAGACCGCCGTAGAACTCGCCAGCGAAGTGGGCTGTTACAAGGTTCAGCTGGTTTCGCACGAGCGGCGTGGCGCTGCTCACGACTTGTATCGACGGGCAGGCTTTGAGGCACCAGTCCGCGGTTACCGCCGCTACCTCTAGTGCCTAGGTTGACCCCGTAGGTCCGCTGGACTGCCCCCGCTTCGAGCGACAGGTCAGGGCTTGACAGTTTGCGTACGTTGCTGCCTTGCTGACAACTAGCGATGACCTAAGACGGCTCGGGTTCGGGACACGAGCCGGGATCCCCAACGATGGCTAGCTGAGTTGATGGCTCGGTACAGCCGGAGCTATGCAGCCGTCAGCGGGCGATCCGTCAGCGTGGCGGTCGCGACGTGCAGCTGCCTTCCTCGATATGGATTCGGGCGGTCAACTCCATGACGAATCTCCTTCTCGCCTGCTCATGGTAGCCCTGCCTGTTTGAGATTCGCGCTGGCAAGCCCGGACTGAGTAGTCGCGGCCCTTGTGCTGTGGGAGCGTGATCGGGCGGCAGCTCGGTAGCTCGGACCGTAGCCAGCACGGCGGCGGAACGTTTTGCCTTCTGAAAGTCTTCTGCTGGGGAAGGTGGGGATAATGCGCGCGTGACGCGGCGGAACGGCTTGATCGCAGCGGGGATCGCTTCGGTGATCCTGCTCTTGGCGATGTCGCCAGCCGAGGAGCGGATGAAGGACACGGGTGGTCCCGGGATGGTGCCTTTCGAGCTGACCGGTGGCCAGGACCGGGCGGATGAGATCCTCGCCGAATGGGGCGAGGAGGGGCAGGACGCCGCGCGTGAGTCGCTCTGGATCGATTTCGGCTTCCTGCTCGCCTATGGGACCTTCCTGACGCTCGCCCTCGCCGCCGTCCGCGACCGTGCCCGGGAGCGCGGCTGGCGCCGCCTCGCGGCGATTGGCGGCGTGGTCGTCTCGTTCGGCGCCCTCGCTGCCGCATTCGACGCACTCGAGAACGCTTGCCTCCTGCTCACCCTGGATGGCGCCGGCTCCGCCTTTCCCCTCCTGGCGACGATCTTCGCCGCCTGCAAGTTCGCCCTTCTCGCCGCGGCGATCGCCTACCTGATTGCCGGCCTGGCGACGTGGTTGCGCCAGCGCGATCCGGCTACGCGGACGTCGTAGCGTCCCCTGAGTCGTCGAAGAGGTGGCCAGCGCGGATCCGCTCCGCCATGTCGGCCGATTCCTCGCGGTAGGTGCTGCCGTCCTCGAGCTCGATCGTCGGGTACTTGCGCTGGCCGGAGATGCGAGCCAGCTCCTCGCGCTTGCCTGGTCGCAACGGGCCCTTGATGACCTCGTACTCGATTCCCTGCTCGTCGAGCGCCGCCTGCACGCGGTGGCACGGGTGAGCGCCGACCTTGGCCCACATGGCTGAGCAACGATGGAGCTTGACTGCCATGGGGCTCACCCTACCCCGGTTCAACCGCGAGGGCAAGGCCATCCGGGAGCACGGCGCGCCGGCCGATCCCTGCGGGAATCGACCGGCGCGCGCATACTTTTCCGGGAGACGGCCTTAGCCGCGCTTCACCGCATGTGGGACTGGGCTGACAGCGCCCACATCGCAAAAACCCTCAGCCGAGCTTCACGACGAGCTCGGGGCGGAATACCGCGTCCACGCTGGTGATCCTCATCTACTTCACCTCCCCTGGCCTGGTGTGGATTCTGTCTTCCGAGCCCGACCAGAAAATGGTGGAGAAAGTTCCACTAATGAGCGGTCATTCAGACAATGCCGTGCAACTACCCCTTGGTTCCGCTATACAACTGTTCAGATATCTCAATCACTCAGCGCTTAGCAGCACGAAAAGGAGAGGAAACGTGGTCAGGAAAGACGAGACGAAAACGACGCCCAGGCGAAGGCGGAGGCGCGCCAGGTCCCCCGAGGAGAAGATCAGTCACTCCGTCAATCACTCGGTCCGGCTCGACGCCTTCCTGGCGACGTTCGAAGCGATGACCAGCCCGAATGAAGTGGCGAAGCTGCTGCGCAAGCCGCTGGCCACGGTGAGCTTTCACATGAGCGAGCTGAGGAAAGACGGCGTGATCGAGCTGGTGAAGAAAGTGCAGCGCCGAGGAGCCATCGAGCACTACTACCGCGCGACGAAGCCGCCGGAGGTGGACGCGGACGAATGGAAAGCGCTGCCGAAGCCGTCCCGCCGCAAGATCGCAGCGCTTGGTCTGCAGGCGATCGTCGCCGACAGCCTCGCTTCGCTGCGCCACGGCAAGATGGAGGACGACGAGGACATGTACCTCGTCTGGATGCCGATGCGACTCGACGCGGAGGGACGCAAGCAGGTCACCGCGCTACAGGCCGAGATGCTCGAGCGGATGGTCGCGATCAAAGAACAGCACGAGATCGGCGAGAGCGCGGAGGAGGACGACGCCGCCATGCGGGTCGCGGCGATGCTCTGGTTCGAGCGTGGCCTCTCCGGCCCGCGGCGTCCGCGCGACCTTCGCGGGATCAAAGAGCTCGAATAGCACGCCGCGTTTGCGGGCATAGGTCCGCCTGCCCAACGGACCCTGCATATCCAGAGATACGCGCCTCCTCTCCCTGTAGTAACCCCAGAAACGACCGCCGAAGCGGGGGCGTATCCGAAGGAAACCAAGGAGGCCGCCGGGCAGGCTAGCCGATCGAGCGCTTCCGTGCAAGCGCAGGTTTAAATTCAGTGAACGGCGGGCTCGCCGCTGTGCAGCGCAGCGAGCACCCGCTCGGCCACCGATTCGCCCGTCAGGCCGACCTCCTCGCGCAGCAGCGCCGGCTTGCCGTGGGTGACGTAGCGATCGGGGAGACCGACCCGCATCACCCGGGCGCGCTCGCCCGGACGGTCGAAGGACTCCTCGAGGTGCTCGAGCACGGCCGAGCCGAAGCCACCCGGCAGCACGTTCTCCTCGATCGTCACCAGCAGGTCGTGGCCGAGCGCCAGCCGCTCGAGCAGCTCCGCGTCGAGCGGCTTGGCGAAGCGGGCATCGGCAACCGTCGGCCGTAGGTCGTGGTCGGCGAGGATCTTCGCCGCCCCCAGCGCAACCGAGACGCCGTAGCCGTAGCCGAGCAGCGCCACCCGCTCGCCGCTGGCCAGCAGCTCGCCGCTGCCGATCGGGATCTCCTCCGGCTCCTCCGGCAGCTCGACCCCCTCGGCCGCCCCGCGCGGGTAGCGCAGCGCCGCCGGGCCGTCGTGGGCAATCGCGGTACGCAGCATGTGGACCAGCATCGCCTCGTCGCGCGGGGCCATCACCACCACATTGGGCAGCGGGCGGAAGTAGGAGACGTCGAAGGCTCCGTGGTGGGTCGGCCCGTCGTCGCCGACCAGCCCGGCCCGGTCCATGGCGAAGGTGACGTCGAGCTGCTGTAGGCAGACGTCGTGGATGATCTGGTCGTAGGCGCGCTGGAGGAAGGTCGAGTAGATCGCGCAGACCGGCTTCGCGCCCTGGAGGGCGAGGCCGGAGGCAAGCAGGACGGCGTTCTGCTCGGCGATGCCGACGTCGTAGTACTGCTCGGGGACCTCGTCGGCGAGCTTCTGCAGGCCGGTCCCCCCCGCCATCGCCGCGGTTATCCCGATCACGCGCTCGTCGCGCTCGGCCTCGGCGACGATCGCGTCGGCGAAGACCTGCGTGTACTGGGGCGGCGCGCTCGGCGGCGGCGGCTTCTCCAATCGCTCCGGCGCGATCGCCTCCGGCGCGTCGGATTCCTTGACCGGCACCGGCTTCGCTGTCGGTTCGCCGTTGACGATCGACTTCGGCTTCGCCGCGTGCCACTTCTCCATCCCCTCGAGGCCACCCTCCTCGGCCGGGGCGAAGCCCTTGCCCTTGACCGTGTGGATGTGGACGACCACGGGGCGGTCGGCGGCGAAGGCCTCCTTCAGTGCCTCGCGCAGGGCGTGCACGTCGTGGCCGTCGATCACGCCCATGTAGGCGAGGTCGAGCTCCTCGAAGAAGAGGCCCGGCGCCCAGTAGGCCTTGATCGCCGACTTGATCTCCGGCCCCAGCCGCTCGATCCGCTTGCCGAGACCCAGCGGCAGCCTGGTCAGCCGGTGCTCCACCCCCTCGCGGGCGTGGTAGAGGCGCCGGTTGAGGCGCACCCGGTTGAAGTAGCGCGAGAGCGCGCCGACGTTGGGTGAGATCGACATGCCGTTGTCGTTGAGCACGATCACGATCGGGGTCTGCAGGCCGCCGGCCGCGTGCAGCGCCTCGTATGCGACGCCGCCGGTCAGCGCCCCGTCGCCGATCACCGCCGCGACCCGGCCGTCCTCGCCGATCCCCTTGCGCATCGCCTCCTTCAGCCCGACCGCGTAGCCGATCGAGGTCGAGGCGTGGCCGGCGCCCATGATGTCGTGCTCGGACTCGGGGATCGAGCAGAAGGGCGCCAGACCCTCGTACTGGCGGATCGTCGGTAGCGACTCGCGGCGACCGGTGAGGACCTTGTGCGGGTAGGCCTGGTGGCCGACGTCCCAGAGCACCTTGTCGCGGGGCGAGTCGAGCAGGCTGTGCAGGGCGACGGCCAGCTCGCAGGTGCCGAGGTTGGCGCCGAAGTGCCCGCCGATCTCGCCGATCGTGTCGATGATGTAGGTGCGCATCTCCTGCGCCACCTGGGCCAGCTGCTCGTCGTCGAGCTCGTGCAGGTCGGCGGGGGAATCGATCCCCTCGAGCAGTCTCTGTCGCTTCTCGCTCATTCGTTCCTCGTGAAGATGTAGTCGGCGATCCCTCTCAGGTCGCCGGTGTCGCCGTCAGCCTCGGCCAGGGCCGCTGTCGCCTTCGCGTGCGACTCGGCCGCCAGCTCGCGCGCGCGCTCGAGGCCGAAGAGGCTGACGTAGGTGAGTTTGCCATGTCGCTCGTCGCTTCCACGGGGCTTTCCCAGTTGCTCGTCGCTTCCGGTCACGTCGAGGATGTCGTCGACGATCTGAAAGAGGACGCCGAGCTCGACGGCGAACCGGCGGTAGGGAATTGTCTCAGGTTCGGGCAGTCCCTCGAGGATCGGCACGACGGCGACGCCGGCGGCGATCAGCCGGCCCGTCTTCAGCCCGTGCAGGGCGCGCAGCGCCTCGGCGTCCTCCGCCTTGCCGGCGACGTCGACGTACTGGCCGCCGACCATGCCGTCGACCCCGGTCGCCGCCGCCAGCTCGGCCAGCGCGGCGAGCACCCGGGCCGGCTCGCTGGGCTGCTGGCAGAAGAGTCGGATCGCCTCGGCGAAGAGGCCGTCGCCGGCCAGGATCGCGACGTCCTCGCCGTACTTGACGTGGGACGTGGGCTGACCGCGGCGCAGGTCGTCGTCGTCCATCGCCGGCAGGTCGTCGTGGATCAGCGAGTAGGTGTGGATCAGCTCGATCGCCGCGGCGACGCACAGATAGCGCTCGGGCTCGGTGCCGAGGGCGCGTGCGGTGGCGAGCGCAAGGACCGGTCGCACCCGCTTGCCACCGGCCAGCAGCGAGTAGCGCATCGCCTCCTCGAGGCCGGTCGTGGCGGGCTGCTCGGCGAAGCGCAACCGCTCCAGCTCGGCGTCGACCAGCGCCCGTAGATCCTCGGGGTAGCTCACCGCGGGCGCGGGTCTCTCACTGCGTGCTCTCCGACTCGCGAATGCGGCGGTTTGCCTCCTCGACCGCCTCGCTGGAGAGCTCGGCCGCCTCGCGGGCCAGCTCGGCGGCGCGCTCGTCGCTCGCCTCGGAACCTTCCAGCTCGGCGGCGATCGCCTTCAGCCGGGCAGAGATCTCGCGCAGCCGTGCCGGCTCGCTCACGTAACCGCTCCTCCCTGGCGCTCGCGCAGGATCGCGCCGAGGACCCCGTTGACGAAGCCGGGCGCATCGGCGCCGCAGTACTCCTTGGCGATCTCGACCGCCTCGTCGATCGCGACCTCGTCGGGCACGTCCTCGCTCCGCTCGATCTCGTACAGCGCCACCCGCATCACGTTCAGCTCCAGCGGCGCGATCCGCTCCAGCTCCCAGCCGCGGGCGTGGCGGCCGATCGTCGCGTCGAGCTCCTCCCGGTGGGCATCGACCCCGAGCGCCAGCTCCCGGGTGAAGGGCCGCAGTTCGGCGATCAATTCATCGAGCGGGCGACCGGTCACATCGCGCTGGTAGCAGGCGAAGACGGCGTCGCGGCGCTGGTCGGATCTGCGCATCTGCCTATTCTCGCGCTTCGGCCGGCCGGCGGCGGCTAGGCGCGCGAGATGTACTCGCCGCTGCGGGTGTCGACGCGGATGGTCTCGCCCTCGTCGATGAAGAGCGGCACCTGGACGACGACCCCCGACTCCAGCGTCGCCGGCTTGTTGCCGCCGCCGGAGGCGGTGTCGCCCTTGACCCCGGGGTCGGTCTGCGTGACCTTCATCTCGATCGAGCTGGCCACCTGCACGTCGCTCGGTCGCTCGTCGACGAAGAGGACGTCGACCTCGTCGTTGGGCAGCACCCAGCGCATCGTCTCGCCGACGACGTCGCTCGGGATCTCGATCTGCTCGTAATCCTGGCTGTCCATGAAGACCGCCGCCTCGCCGGAGTCGTAGAGGTACTGCATCTTGCGCGACTCGGTGTGGACCGGCCTGAACTTCTCCCCCGCCCTGAAGGTCTTGTCCTGCACCGAGCCGTCGTCGATCTTGCGCAGCTTGGTCCGCACGAACGCCCCACCCTTGCCCGGCTTGACGTGCTGGAACTCGAGGATCTTGAAAATCGACCCGTCGATCTCGATGTGGCTGCCGTTCTTGAACTGATTGGTGGAGATCACGGCGGCGAAGACTAGCCCCTTACTAGCCATCCTCGCCGACGACCGCGAACAGGCGCCACTCGTCGGGGGCGCCCTTGAGGGTGTGGGTGCCGCGTTCGGCGAAGTCGAGGCCGGAGCCGACGACGAGCTCGCGCACAGTGCTGGAGACGAGCACCTCTTCGGGCGCGGCCAGAGCACCGATACGGGCGCCGATGTTGACCGCCATGCCGCCGACGTCGTCGCCGATCAGCTCGACCTCGCCGGTGTGGATGCCGGTGCGAACCTCGAGCCCGATCTCGCGCACGGCCTCGGTGATCGCGGTGGCGCAGCGGATCGCCCGCGCCGGGCCATCGAAGGTGGCGAGGAAGCCGTCCCCCATCGTCTTCACCTCGCGCCCGCGGTGGATGGCGAGCTGGCGGCGGACGATCGCGTCGTGGCGCTCGAGCAGCTCGCGCCAGCGGCGGTCGCCGAGCCGCGCCGCCGTCTCAGTCGAGGCGACGATGTCGGTGAAGAGGACGGTCGCCAACGCCCGTTCGGGCTCGTGGGCTCGGCGAGCACCCGTGAGGAACTCCTCGACCTCGTCGAGCAGCGCGTCCTGGTCACCGCTCCAGGCGAGGTGATCGACACCCTCCAGCTCGACCAGGCGGGCGCCCTCGATCTGCTCGGCGAGGAAGCGCCCCTGCTGCAGGGGGACGATCCGGTCCTCGGCGCGGTGCAGGACCAGCGCCGGCACGTCGATGCTGGAGAGGGCTCCGCGCACGTCAATCTCCCGGTAGAGCTCGATCAGCGCTATCGCCCCCGCCGGACTCGTCCCCTGGCGCAGCAGGCGCGCCCACCAGCGTTCGAACTCGGGATCGCCGATCGCACTCGGCGCCCAGTTGCGCAGGCCGACCGGCCCTCCCCACTCTTGGCGGACCATCTCCGCCCAGCGATCGAGCGCCTCGCCGGGGATGCCGAGCGAGAAGTCGTCGGATCTGACCATGCGCGCGTAGGTGCCGTAGAGGACGAGCGAGGAGATGCGCTCGGGATAGGTCGCGGCAAACAGCATCGACATCGGGCCGCCCTCGGAGATGCCGAAGACCGCCGGCCGCTCGCAAGCGGCGGCGTCGAGCACGGCGTGGAGATCGTCCATCGACTCCTCCAGGGTCGGCGGATCGGCTGGGCGATCGGAGAGGCCCTGCCCGCGCTTGTCGAAGACGACGAGGCGGGCGAAGGCGCCGAGGCGCCGCATGAAGCGAGCCAGCTGCGGGCTCTCCCAGAGCAGCTCGACGTGGGAGACGAAGCCCGGCACGAAGACCAGGTCGAGCTCGCCTTCGCCATGCACCCGATAGGCGATGCTGACCCCACTGGAGTCGGCATAGCGGGTCGGAGCATCGACCTCCATGGTCACGCTCATCGTAGTGCTGGGTGGCGCCAGGCTCTAACCTAGGCAGTGCCTGGGAGATGAAGGGACCGCTGGGGACACTTGCCGTGATAGCCGCGATGCTTGCCGTCGTGCCGCTCGCCCACGCCGAGGAACAGACGCGGGAGACCTACAAGGCGCAGGTCGAGCCGCTCTGCGAAGCCAACCGCGAGGTCAACGAGCGGATCATGGCCGGGGCCAGGGAGCGCGTCAACAAGGGCAATCTGGTGCCGGCGGGCAAACAGTTCATCCGTCTCTCTGGCTCGTTCGGCAACCTGATCGAGCAGCTCGAACCCGTACCGGCCCCCGTCGGCGACGAGCGCCGGGTGACGCGCTGGCTGGGCGCGATGCGGCTGTTGAAGACGCGCCTGCGCCAGGTCGGCAAGTACTACAAGGAGGGCGAGAAAATCAAGGCCGCGCACGAGTCGGTCCTGGCCGAACGCAGCGGCATCTCGGCCAACAACATCAGCATCGTCTTCAAGGTGCGCTTCTGCCGCTTCGGCCGCTTCAACGCCTCCTAGGACTCACTCGCCCGATTCCGCCGCGGTGCTGGTCGTGAGGCTGGAGGCGGCGCCACCGGAGAGGACGCGGCGGACGAGGCGCGGGGCGAGGATGCGGGCGACCGCAGCCAGGGCGTAGGGACGCGGCACGTAGCGCTCGGCCTTGCCCCGCAGGCCGCACTCGACGATCGCCTCGGCGACCTTCTCCGGCTTGGAAACGGTCCAGCGAGTGAGCGCCCGTTCGCGCAGCTCGGTCGCGGGGAAGCCCTCGGTGGCGATGAAGCCCGGCAGCACCATGCCGACGTGGACGCCGTGCGGGCGCTCCTCGGCGTAGAGCGAGTCGGTCCAGCCGACCAGGGCGAACTTGCTCGCCGAGTAGGCGCCCGTCCGCGCCCGGGCGACGCGGCCGGCGGTACTCGCGACGTTGACGATCGCGCTCGGCGCCGAGGCGCGCAACAGCGGCAGCAGCACCTCGGTGAGACGGACGACCGCGTCGAAGTTGAGCTCCATGTGACGCTGGACGTTCGCGTAGCCGCTCTCGGCGAAGGAACCGCGCCAGGCAGCGCCGGCGTTGTTGACCAGCAGGGTCAAGCGGCCGTCGTGGCGCTCGGCGAGGTGGGCGCGGACCCGTTCGGGCGCATCGGGCTCGGTCAGGTCGGCGGCGATCCAGCTCGCCTCGCAGGGCAGCGACTCGGCCAGCGCCCGCAAGCGATCCTCCCGGCGAGCGACCAGAATCAGCTCCGCGCCGGGCTCGCGCGCCAACCGCTTGGCGGTCGCCTCGCCAATGCCGCTCGAGGCCCCCGTGATCAGTGCCGTCATCGCCCCCTCAGTGCTCATGGATCGGAAAACTATTCGAAAAGCGACGATGCGGACGACCTTATGACTTCGGCATACTGCTGCCTCCGCCATGGCCGAAATCCCCGCGTTACTCGACGAGCTGCTGCGCACCGCTGCGCCCTCGGGCCACGAGGCGCCGGCAGCAGCGATCTGGCGCGAGCGGGCCGCTTTCGCCGACCTCTCCGCCGACGGGCTCGGCTCCTCGATCGCCCGCGTCGGCGATGCGGCGCCGCTGCTCGCCGTCGTCGGCCACATCGACGAGATCGGCCTCGTCGTCACCCACATCGACGAGAAGGGCTTCCTCTGGTTCGCTCCGATCGGCGGCTGGGACCCGCAGATCCTCGTCGGCCAGCGCGTCGAGGTGCGCGGCCGCGACGGGCTCGTGCCTGGCGTCGTCGGCCGCAAGCCGATCCACCTGCTCGACGCCGACCAGCGCAAGAAGGTGGTCGAGCTCAAAGGGCTGCACATCGACGTCGGCGCCACCGATCGCGACGGGGCCGCCGAGCTGGTCCGCATCGGCGACCCGGTCGACGATCGCCGCTGAGCCCGTGCGCCTCGCCGGCGACCGCCTCGCCTCCCGCGCGATGGACAACCGGCTCGGCGCCTACGTCGCCCTCGAGGCGCTGCGGCGCTGCCACGAGCGCGGCTCGCTGCGCGGCAGCTTCGCGGCCGTCGCCGCGGTCCAGGAGGAGATCGGCCTGTTCGGCGCCCGCACCGCGGCCTTCGCCGTGCGGCCGGACCTCGCCCTCGCGATCGACGTCACCCACGCCACCGACGCGCCCGGCGTCGACGAGAAGCAGGTCGGCAGCCACCCGCTTGGCTCGGGGCCGGCGATCGGGCGCGGATCGACGCTCTCGCCCAAGGTCTTCGAGCTGCTGGTCGAGGCCGCGGAGGAGGCCGGGATCGAGCACACGGTCAGCGCCAGCGGGCGCAGCACCAGCACCGACGCCGACGCCATCCAGATCTCCCGCGAGGGCATACCCGACCGGGCTGGTCTCGATCCCGCTCCGCTACATGCACTCGCCAGTCGAGTTGGTCGACCTCGGCGACGTCGAGGCGACGGTCGAGCTGGTCGCCGCCTTCGCGGCGCGGCTCGAGGCCGGCCTCGACCTCAGCCGCTGACCGGCACCGGTCGGGGTGCCGCTCCCTGCCCGACGATGACGCGGTCGCGCCCGTCAGCCTTTGCCCTGTAGAGGGCCGCATCGGCCTCGCTGATCAGCTCGTCGGTGTCGAGCGGCCCGGACTGGGAGACGGCGACGCCGATGCTGATCGTCACCTCCACGCCGACCGGGCGACGGTCGCGCACGGCCTCTCGCAGCCGCTCGGCGATTTCCACCGCGCCCGCTTCCGCGGCCCCCGGCAGGACGACGAGGATCTCCTCGCCGCCGACCCGGTAGATCGAGTCGCCGGCGCGCAGCATCGCCCGCATCGTGTAGGCGACGTCCTGCAGGACGGCGTCGCCGGCGGCATGGCCGAGCTGGTCGTTGACCAGCTTGAAGTGATCGAGATCGCAGAGCAGCAGCGCGTGCGAGAGGCCCTCCTCCGCGCTGGTCGGCTGGCCGTCGAGCTCTGCCAGCCGCTGCTCCAGGGCATTGCGGTTGCTGAGGCCGGTGAGCGGGTCGAGGGTCGAGCGGCGCCGGTGGGCGCGGTCTGACTCGACCAGGGCGCCGGAGAGGATCACCGTGCAGAGGACGAGACCGACCGCGGCCGTCACCTCCTGCGCGTGCGCCGAGGCGACCCCGGCATCGAGACCGAAGGTCGAGATCCCCAGCAGGGCAACGATGTAGGCAGTGCCGATGACGATGCCGCGCGGCTCGAAGCGAGCGCCGAGGGTGACGGCGGGCAAAGCGAACCACATCAGAGCCGGGCTCTCGGCACCGCCCGTGGTAACCACCGCGTCGAGTAGGAGCAGCGGCAGGATTCCCCAGGCGCAGGCGACCCAGACCGCCGGGTGCTCGCTGTTCTTCATGAAGCTGTCGGCGACGGCGAACCCGGCCAGGCCGGCGGCGAGGGGGACCGTCCACCACCAGCCGAGCTCGGAGCTGAAGGCAGCGAGGCCGGCTGCAAGGATCGCGAAGCAGGCGAGGCGGTACGGACCCAGGCGCAGCTCCATGTCGATCAGGCGCTCGCGCCGGGCGTCCTCGCGGATCGCCCGCAGTGACTCAGCCGTGGGCCTTGGCGTGTCTGCGTGCAGCTTCATCACCTGCGCATCGGTCGGCGGACTGCCGGACTTGAGGCCGCAGGAGACCTGACGCTCTGCTTTGTCTGCGGAAAACCCCGATCCTCAGTCGACAATCTGCAGACTTTTAGGTAAACCGCTGAAATTGCGACAACCGTCCTCGGCGACGACGACCAGGTCCTCGATCCGCACGCCAAGCTCGCCAGGCAGGTAGACGCCGGGCTCGATCGTCACCACCTCCCCCACTTCGAGCACGTCCTCGGAGCGCGGCGAGAGACGCGGCGCCTCGTGCACCTCGAGGCCGACGCCGTGGCCGAGGCCGTGGCCGAAGCGCTCGCCGTGACCGGCCGCGGCAATCGCCTCGCGGGCAACGCCGTCGAGCGCCTCGCCGCCGATACCCGCGGCGACGGCGTCGAGCGCCGCTGCCTGAGCGCCGCGCACGACCTCGTAGACCTCGCGGGCGGGCTCGCCGGGCTCGCCGACCGCGAAGGTCCGCGTGCCGTCCGAGCAGTAGCCGTCGAGCTTCGCGCCCATGTCGAAGACGACCAGCTCGCCCGCGCCGATCGGCCGCTCGCCGGGCTCGGCGTGCGGCAGCGCCCCGTTCGGCCCGGCGGCGACGATCGCCGGGAAGGAGGGATCGCCGCCCAGCTCGCGGATCCGAGCCTCCGCGGCGCGGGCGACGTCGCGCTCGGCACGGCCGCTGAGGCCACGTTCGAGGCTCCAGCGCCAGACCTCGTCCGCCAGCTCGGCGGCGGCGGCGATCGCCGCCAGCTCGTCCCCGTCCTTGACCCGGCGCAGCTTCTCCACCGTGCCGCCGCCGGCGACGGGCTCGGTGCCATCCGCCAGTTTCCCGCGCAGGCGCTCGAGCAGGCGAACCGAGACGTGGTCGTCCTCGAAGCCGAAGCGCCCACGGAGGTGCGCGGCGATGCCGCCCAGCCAGTCGTCGCTGATCGTCACCGTCTCCCAGCCCTCGACCTCGGCCGCCGCGCGCTCGGTGTAGCGGAAGTCGGTGAGGAAGAGGCGGGTGTCGGGGCCGCAGATGCAGGCGCCGTTGGTCCCGGTGAAGCCGGTCAGGTAGCGGACGTTGACCAGCTCGGTGATCAGCATCAGGTCGAGCTCGCGCTCGGCCAGGCCAGCCGCGAGGCGGTCGCCGCGACCTCTCATCCGGAGGCGGAGACGCCGAGGTGGCGGGCCAGCGTGGCGAGGGCGTCGCCGTAGCCGTCCGGCCCCTTGCCGGAGACCTTCTCCAGCACGAGGCCGTCGAAGACGGACTCCCGGCGCCAGTCCTGGCGCGACTCGACGTCGGAGAGGTGGACCTCGACCGCCGGCAGGCGGGTGAGCTCGAGCGCATCGGCGATCGCGCGGCTGTAGTGGGTCCAGGCGCCGGCGTTGATCACGATCGCGTCGGCCAGCTCGGGCGCCCGGTGCAGGTATTCGGCGAACTCGCCCTCGGAGTTGGTCTGGAAGAAGATCGCTTCGAGGCCGAGCTCGCGCGCGGCGCGCTGGATCTTCATCTCCAGCTCGCCGAGGGAGAGGCCGCCGTAGATCTCTGGGTCGCGCCGCTCGAGCACGTCGAAGTTGACGCCGTGCAGGACGGCGACTCGGTTGTGGGCGGAGGTCATGCGTACAACTCCAGCACAGCCTCGCGCACCTCGTCGGGATCGAGCACCTGACCGGTCCGCGGCTCACCCGGCTCGGAGAGGAGGACGAAGCCGACGCCCGCCGCGGTGCGCTTCTTGTCGCGCTGGAGGGCGTCGAGGACGGCGCCACTGTCGATCCTGGCGTCGAGCTCGACCGGCAGACCGTGACGGGCGAGGAGCTCCGCGATCTCTTCGCGCAGCTGCGGTGCCTGGGATAGCCGCATGGCCGCCAGCAACCCAAGACCGATCGCCTCGCCGTGCCGGTAGCGGGCGTACCCGCTGGCCGCCTCAATCGCGTGGCCAACCGTGTGACCCAGGTTGAGGACCTGGCGACGGCCGGAGTCACGCTCGTCCTCGGCGACAACCTCGCACTTGTACCGGGCGCAAGCGAAGACGACGTCATCTAGGCCGGCAGCGTCGAGCGACTCGATCGCCCGCACCCGCTCCCACAGGCGCCCGCCGGCCAACAGACCCGTCTTCAGCGCCTCGACGAAGCCAGCAGCAAGCTCCTCGGCCGGCAGGGTTGCCAAGGTTCCGGTGTCGGCGATCACCGCCTCCGGCAGGTGATAGGCGCCGACGTAGTTCTTGCCCTCGGGCAGATCGACGCCGGTCTTGCCGCCGTAGGCCGAGTCGACCTGGGCGACGAGCGTCGTCGGCGCCTGCACGACCGGGATCCCGCGCTGGTAGGTGTGGGCGCAGAACCCGGCCAGATCGCCGACCACTCCTCCACCGAGGGCGATCAGCCGATCCTCGCGAGTCATACCGGCGCGGGCCAGCTCGCGCAGCACTCGCTCGGCTTCGGCCATGGTCTTCGCCCCCTCTCCGGGCTCAACCTCGATCCGCGCCTCCAGGGGCTCGGCCCTGCCCGCGTAGAGCACTCCGACCGCGGTGTCGGTGACGCAGAAGCGTCGTCTGTCGCTGGGCCAGCAGCCGGCGTCCAGCAACCCCGCGCCGACGTACACGGAGTACTCCCCCGAGCTGCTGCCGGCCCAGAGCAGCTTCGTGCCCCGTGGCAGATCGGCAAGCGCCCGAATCGAAGGTAACGCCCGGGCGATCTGGCCCTCGTCGCCCGGCGGCACGACCGCATCCGCCAGCTCCTCGTACAGCGGCAACCGCACCTCCAGCAACTCGGCGACATCAGCCGCACTGTGCGCCAGCGGCCGGTCGGTGTCCTCGATCCGCCGCCAGGCCTCTTCGGCGTCGATCTGCAGCCAGACGACGAGGTGCCGGTCGAGCGCCTCGCGCACGCGCTCGGAGAGCACGCTCCCGCCGCCGAGCGCGATCGCGCCGCCGTCGGCGCGCTCCAGCAGCTCACCGACGACCTCCGCCTCCCGCGCCCGGAATCCCTCCTCACCGTGCTGCTCGAAAGCCTCGGCGATCGGCATCCCCAGGTCGGCTTCCATCAACTCGTCGATCTCGATCGTCTCCAGGCCCGCCTCGCGCGCGGCGGCCAGCGCCGTCGACTTGCCGGCGCCCATGAAGCCGATGAAGACGATCGCGGGCTGGCTCATAGGACAACCTCCCCCTTGTTCTCCAGAGATTGAGAGGCCGACCGAAGGGAGGCCGTCGAAGATCCCCGGGGAACGCAGAGAGAAGCCGACCGCCGTCGGGAGAGCGCCTTGCTCGCTTGCCTCGCAGAAGGCCCGCGTGAGACCAGCGCCTCCCGGCGGTCGGAGGCACCTGAAGCGGCCACAGGAAGTGGCGCCCCAGAGCGCCGCACTATGAGCAACCGCAACGGTACCTCCCGGTCGGCGCAGGCAAAAGCCAAGCGAGGAGGAATGCGATGGAAGGAACGGCGGCGGGGATCGACTGGGCCAGCGAGGAGCATGCACTCTGCGTGGTCGACGCGGCGGGGAAGAAGTTGGCGGGTGAGCTCTTTGCCCACGACGAGGCGGGAATCAGGCAACTGGTCGCCCGGATGCGGGCTCTGGAGGTCGAGCGGGTGGCGATCGAGCGGCCCGACGGCCTTCTGGTCGACCGCCTGCTGGAGGCCGGCTTCACGGTCTTGCCGGTGCACCCCAATCAGCTGAAGGCCACCCGTCCGCGCTTTGAGGCGGCAGGCGGCAAGTCCGACGGCTTCGATGCCTTCTGCCTGGCCGAGCTGGCGCGCACCGACTCCCACCGGCTGCGGGCACTTTGCCCCGACAGCGACGAGACCAAGGCGCTGCGAGCGCTGACCCGCACCCGTGAGGACCTGGTCAAAGCCAGGGTGCGCCTCGGCAACGAGCTGCGGGCGCAGCTGCAGGCCTTCTGGCCCGGGGCCGCGCAGATCTTCGCCGACGTCGACTCCCGCATCGCACTGGCCTTCCTGGAGCGCTACCCGGCTCCCGCCGACGCCCGCGGGCTCGGCGAGAAACGGCTCGACGGTTTTCTGGCCCGGAACCACTACTGCGGTCGACGGAGCGCCGCCGAGCTGCTCGACCGACTTCGATCGGCGCCGGAGGGCCGGGCGGGAGCGCTCGAGTCCGAGGCGCGAAGAGGAGCCGTGCTCGGCCTGGTCGCCGCTCTGCGGCCGATCGTCGCCCAGATCGCGGAGTTGACCGCCCAGATCGCCGGGGCGGTGCGCGCCCATCCCGACGCACAGGTTTTCCTGCCGCTGTTCAAGGACCCCAAGTCGGTGGTGACCGCAGCGCGGCTGGTCGCCGAGATCGGCGACGACCGGGGTCGCTACCCGACCGGTGAGGCGCTGGCCGCGGACGCCGGCATGGCGCCGGTGGCAAGAGAGTCGGGCAAGCGCAAGGTCGCGTCCTTTCGCTGGGCCTGTGACAAGCGCCTGCGGGAGGCGGTCGCCTGTCTTGCCGACTCGACAAGGCACCACCACCCCTGGGCTCGCAGCGTCTATCTCGGGGCGCGTTCCCGGGGACTCGACCATCCGCATGCGATTCGGGTCTTGGGGCGGGCCTGGCTGCGAGTTCTCTGGCGCTGCTGGCAGGACGAAGTGCCCTACGACCCCGCTAAACACGGCAACTTGCGAAGGCTGCAACCCGCCGGGGGTTGACACAGGAAGTCTCACGCCGTCACCCGCGGAAGTCGATGCGCTGCTTGTACGCGTCGGCGGCGGCGAGCACGTCGTCGATGTGGTCGCCGCCGAACTTCTCGCGGTAGCAGCGGGCGAGGGTGAGGCAGACCATCGCCTCGGCGACCACCGCGGCGGCCGGCACCACGGTCGAGTCGGTGCGCTCGCGCAGCGCCTGCGCCGGCTCCTTGGTCTCGGTGTCGACCGAGCGCAGCGGCTTGGTCAGCGTCGAGATCGGCTTGATCGCGGCCCGCACCGAGAGCGGCAGGCCGTTGGTCATGCCCCCCTCGAGCCCGCCGGCATGGTTCGTCTCGCGCTGGTAGCCGCGCTCCTCCGACCAGAAGATCTCATCGTGTGCCTCCGAGCCGGGCCGGGTGGCGACGTCCCAGGCTTCGCCGATCGCGACCCCCTTCACCGACTGGATCGAGGCGACAGCGCCGGCGAGCTGGCCGTCGAGCCGCTCCTCCCAGGAGATGTGAGAGCCGAGGCCGGGGACGAGACCAAAGGCGCGCACCTCGAAGCTGCCGCCGAGGCTCTCGTTGGCCTTGCGCAGGCGGTTGATCTCCGCCACCATCGCCGCGCTCGTCTCCGGGTCGAGGCAGCGCACCGGGTCATCGTCGACGGCGGCAAAGTCATCGGGGCCGAGGTCTGGGCGCTCCGGCGCCTTGACCCCGGCGATCTGGGTGACGTGGCTGTGCACGCTCACCCCCAGTGCGTTCAGCAGACCACGGGCGAGCGAGCCGGCGGCGACGCGGGCGGCCGTCTCACGCGCGCTGGCGCGCTCGAGCACGTTGCGGATGTCGTCGTGGCCGTACTTCTGGGCGCCGACCAGGTCGGCGTGGCCCGGGCGCGGCAGGTGGACCGCGTCCGGCTCGAACCCCTCGACCGGCCAGGGGTTCATCCGCTCCTCCCAGTTGGCGTAATCGCGGTTGGCGACGAGGACCGCGATCGGGCTGCCCAGGGTGCGGCCGTGCCGCACGCCGGAGCGAACCTCGACCGAGTCGGTCTCGATCTTCATCCGCCCGCCGCGACCGTGGCCGAGCTGGCGACGCGCCATGTCGCGGTCGAGCGCCTCGCGGTTGAGTTCGAGCCCCGCCGGCATGCCCTCGACGATCGCGACCAGGCCGGGCCCGTGCGACTCCCCCGCGGTGGTGAAGCGAAAGCGCGTGCTCACGCCCGCAAGGCTATCTGCGCGCCGCGGCGCGCATCGTGTCGAGGGGCGCCTCGCGCCCGGTCCAGAGTGCCAGCGAGAGGGCGCCCTGGCGGACGAGAACCTCGATTCCGTCGACGACAGCAGCGCCAGCGGCCGCAGCCGCGACCAGCAGCGGGCTCGGGCGCTCGCCGTAGACCAGATCGGCCACGGTCTGCCCCGCCCCGAAGCCGCTTGGGGTGAGCGGCAACTCCTCGAAGGGGTCCTCGTCGTGCAGCCCGGCCGCGGTGGTGTTGACGATCAGCTCGTAGGCCGCGGGGTCGGGGGCCTCGACTGCCGTTCCGCCCAGCTCGCCGCAGAGGTTCTTGGCGCGCAGCGCCGTGCGGTTCCAGACGTCGAGCTCGGCGCCCTCGCGGGCCAGCGCCCAGACCGCCGCGCGGGCGGCCCCGCCCGCCCCCAGCACCAGCGCCCGCCGGCCCGCCGGCGAGGCGGGCAGCGCCTCGAGCAGGCCCTTGGCGTCGGTGTTGTCGGCGCGGATCTCCCCCGCCTCGAAGCTGAGCGTGTTGGCGGCGCCGATCTCACGCGCGGTCTCGGAGAGGGTGTCGGCCAGCGCGAGCGCCGCGCCCTTGTGGGGAACGGTGACGTTGGCGCCGGCGAACCCTTCGCCCGCCATCGCCCGCACCCGCGGCTCGAACCGGTCCGGCGCCAGGTCGATCGCCTCGTAGCTCCACTCGCCGGCCAGGCCCAGCTCGGCCAGCGCGGCGTTCTGCATCGCCGGCGAGCGCGAGTGCGCGACCGGGTGACCGAGGACGGCGAGGCGCTTCATTCGCCGCAGGTGTCGGGGGATTCGCCGCCGGCCGCTTCGCGGGCTTCGTTGTAGCGAGCGACATCGGCTTCGAACTCCGCCGCGCTGGAGGAGAACGAGTGCTCGCCGCAGGTCCCCGGCTCGACCACGTAGTAGAGGTAGTCGGCCTCGGCCGGGCGGGCGGCGGCTTCGAGCGAGGCCAGGCCAGGGCTGGAGATCGGCCCCGGCGGCAGGCCGGCGTTGAGGCGGGTGTTGTAGGGGGAGTCGACCGCCAGTTCGGATTCGGTCAGCGGCTGCTCGAAGTTGCCGGTGGCGAAGCGGATCGTCGCGTCGATCCCGAGCGGGATCCCTTCCCGCAGGCGGTTGTAGATCACGGCCGCGATCAGCTCGCGCTCCTCGGCGAGCTGCGCCTCCTCCTCGACCATCGAGGCGATCGTCACCACGTCGCGCTCGGTCAGGTTCTTGGAGCGCGCGTAACGCATATCGACCCCGGCGATGCGGCGCTCGAAGTCTTCCAGCTGGAGTTGAACCAGATCGGAGGCGGGCGCGCCCTTTTCGAGCTCGAAGGTGTCGGGGAAGAGGAAGCCCTCGTGGCCCTCGCTCGCCTTCATGTAATCCCCCCTGAGGCCGGCTTCACGGGCCAGCTCCGCGGTCTGCTCGCGGCTGTAGCCCTCGGGGATCGTCAGCGTGATCGTCTTCAGCGGTTCGGGTGGCGGCGGCTCGTCGCGGCTCAGGTAGGCGTAGGCGGCGACCGCCGCTCCGCCGGCGAGCAGCGCAACCGCTGCCAGCGCGGCAAGCGCCAGCCGGCGCCTGCGCCGCTGCCTCTCGCGCAGCGCCTGGCGACGATCCTGGCGCAGCCCGACCGGATCGTCAGGCGTCCTCATCGCTGCCCTCGATCGCCGCCTGGCCGGCGAGGTAGGCCTGGAGCAGATGCGCGGCGGCAAGCGAGTCGGGCGGCGCGACGGCGCCCTCGCGCTTGCTCGCCTCGGCCATGCGCGTGGTCAGCCGCTCATCGTAGGTCTCCACCGGCACGTCGAGCAGCGCTTCCAGTTCAGTGCAGAAACTGCGCGCGAGGGCTGCCTGGGAGCCTTCCTCACCGCTGAGGTGGAGCGGCAGCCCGACCACGACCCGCTCGACGCCGTGCTCGGCGACGAGCTCGGCGACGAGGCTGGCGGCCGGCGGTTCGATCACCGGCAGCGGCGTCGCCAGGGTCCCGCTCGGATCGGAGATCGCGCAGCCAATCCGGACGGTGCCGTGGTCGAGGGCGAGCACGCGCACTAGTCCGCACCGGCTTCGATCGCCCGCCGCGCCGTCGCCAGCGCCTGCTCGAGCTTCGAAGCGTCCTTCCCCCCAGCCTGCGCCATGTCGTCGCGGCCGCCACCGCCCCCGCCGACGACCGCGGCCGCCTCGCGAACGACGGCCGCGGCCGAGATGCCGTTGCCAACCGCCCCCTTAGAGGCGAGCACGACGAGGCCTACCTTCTCGTCCTCGGCGCCACCGAGGGCGATCGCCGACTCGCCGCCCAGCTTCGATTGCACGCGGCTGGCCAGCTCGAGCAGCTGCTTCTGGTCGGCGATCGGAACCTGCGAGGCGACGACGCTGATGCCGTCGATCTCCTCGGCCGCCGCGACCAGGCGCTCGGCCTCGTCTCCCAGCATCTGCTTTGCCGCCTGCCTGGCCCCCTCGCCCGCCTCGCGCAGGCGCTCGGCGGCGCGGCGGGCGCCGGTGAGCGGGTCCTGCGGTGAGCCGAGCAGCTCGCCGACCTCGCGCAGGCGCTCCTCGCTGGCCCGAAACCAGTCGATCGCGGCGGGGCCGGTCAGCGCTTCGATCCGCCGCACGTTGGCGGCGCTGGAGCCCTCCGCGGCGATCTTGAAGATGCCGATCTCGGCCGTGTTGGCGACATGGGTGCCGCCGCAAAGCTCGCGGGACACCTCGTCGACCTCGACCACCCGTACCCACTCGCCGTATTTCTCGCCGAAGAGTGCCATCGCGCCGAGCTTCTCCGCCTCCTCGCGCGCCATCTCCAGCCAGCGCACCGGCCGGCTCGCCTTGATCCATTTGTTGACGCGGTCCTCGATCGCGGCCAGATCCTCAGCGGTGAGCGCCTGCCCATGGGTGAAGTCGAAGCGCAGCTTGTCGGGTCGCACCGCCGAGCCCGCCTGGCGCACGTGCTCGCCGAGCCGCTCGCGCAGCGCTGCGTGCAGGAGGTGGGTAGCGGTGTGGTTGCGCATCGTCCGGTGGCGGATCTCGTGGTCGACCTGAGCTTCCACCGCGACGCCGGCCTCGACCACGTCACCGGTGGGCTCGACCTCGAGTGCCTGATCGTCCCCCACCCGATAGACGTCGATCACGCGGGCCTCTCCCCCAGTCCAACGCAGCAGGCCGGAGTCGGCAACCTGGCCGCCGCCCTCAGCGTAGAAGGGGCTCTCCTCGAGCTTGACCAGCGCCCGCCCGTCGTCGGCGGCGACCGCGGCCAGGCCGGTGGTCGCGCGCAGCGTCTCGTAGCCGACGAAGCGGGTCGGCGGTGCCTCCGCGGCGAAGGCGATCACCTTCTCGTGACGATCCTCGGAGCCGTGCGCGGTGGCGGCGCCGACGCGGGCGCGCTGGCGCTGCTCCTCCATCAACTCCTCGAAGCCGCCGTCGTCGACCGACAGTCCCTGCTCGGCGAGCAGCTCCTTGGTCAGGTCGTAGGGAAAGCCGTAGGTGTCGTGCAGCTGGAAGGCGTCCGCGGCGTCGATCCACGAAGTGCCGGCCTCCTTCGCCTCGGTGATCAGGCGCTCGAGCAACTCCGTGCCGCGCTCCAGGGTGCGGCCGAAGCTCTCCTCCTCGTCGCCGACCCAGCGGGCGATGGTCTCGCGCTCGGCGGCCAGCTCCGGGTAGGCGTCGGCCATGACCTCGATCGTGCGCTCGGCGAAGCGGCCCAGCCAGGGGGCTTCGAGCCCCAGCGTTCGGCCCTGCTGGATCGCCCGCCGCATGATCCGCCGCAGGATGTAGCCACGATCCTCGTTCGAGGGGACGACGCCGTCGGCGATCAGGAAGGCGGCACCCCGCGAGTGGTCGGCGACGATCCGCATCGCCCGCGTCACCGCGCCGCCCTCTCCATAGGAGCGACCGGAGAGCTCCTCGGCGAGGTCGATCAGGGGCCGGATCAGATCGGTCTCGAAGACCGAGGGCACGTCCTGGAGGATCGCCGCCATTCGGTCGAGCCCCATGCCGGTGTCGATGTTGCGCATCGGCAGCTCGCTGAGCCCTCCCTCGGTGGAGAGGTCGTAGGTCATGAAGACGTGGTTCCAGAACTCGAGGAAGCGGTCGGTGTCGTCGCCCGGTCGCTCGTCGGCGGCGCCGAAGGCCTCGCCGCGGTCGAGGTAGAGCTCCGAGCAGGGACCGCAGGGACCGCTCGGCCCGGCCTGCCAAAAGTTGTCCTCGCGGCCGAGCAGGACGATCCGCTCCTCGGGCAGACCGACGCCCTGCCAGATCTCGATCGCCTCCTCGTCGGGACCGAGGCCGAGCTCCTCGTCACCGCCGAAGACCGTGGCCCAGATCCGCTCGGGGTCCATGCCAAAGCCCTGGGTCACCAGCTCCCACCCCCACGGGATCGACTCGGCCTTGAAGTAGTCGCCGAAGCTCCAGTTGCCGAGCATCTCGAAGAAGGTGAGGTGGCGGGCGGTGTTGCCGACCTCTTCGATGTCGGTCGTGCGGAAGCACTTCTGCACGTCGGCGAGGCGGGGAGATGGCGGCTCCTCGCGGCCGAGGAAATAGGGCTTGAAGGGCTGCATGCCGGCGGTGGTGAGCAGAACCGAGGGATCGTGGACCGATGGCACGAGCGACGCGGAAGGCACGACACGGTGCCCGCGTTCCTCGAAGAATGAGAGGTAGGTATCGCGGATCTGGTTGGCGTTCATCGGCAACGAAGCCTAACCTTGCCTTTATGGGAGGATCGGACAAGCGCTTGGTGCGACGCGCGGCACGCGGCGACAGGGGCGCCTTCGAAGAGATCTATCGGCGTTACCACCCCGATCTCTTCCGCTTCTGTCTGACGATGACCGGCAATCGCCAGGACGCCCAGGACGCGCTGCAAAACACGATGGTCAAGGTGCTGCGAGCGCTGCCCGGAGAGGAGCGCCAGATCGCGCTGAAGCCGTGGCTCTACCGGATCGCCCGCAACGAGACGGTCGAAGTGCTGCGCAAGCGCCGCGACAACGACGAGCTGACGCTCGATCGAACGGCGACGAGCACCGTCGTCGAGGCGGCGGAGACTCGTGAGCACCTGCGCACCCTGCTCAGCGACCTCGAGCAGCTGCCACAGCGTCAGCGGGCGGTGCTCCTGATGCGCGAGCTGGCGGGGCTCGGCTTCGTTGAGATCGGCGCCGCGTTCGAGACCTCCGCCGCAGCCGCGCGGCAGACCCTCTACGAGGCGCGGCTCAGCCTGCGACAGCTGGAGGAGGGACGGGAGCAGCGCTGTGCGGACGTGCGCATCGAGCTCTCCGGCGCCGACGGTCGCGTGATCCGCCGCCGCAAGACGCGCGCCCATCTGCGCAGCTGCCGCAACTGCAGGGCCTTCTATGAGGAAATCGTCAAGCGCCAAGAGAACCTCGCGGCGATCACGACGCTTCCGCTTGCCGCCTCCGCCAGCCTGCTCTCAGGCGTGCTCGGTGGCCATACCGGTGGTGTCGGGGCCGCGAGCGGCGGCATCGGCGCCGCGGTCGGTGCCGCGGTCGGCAAGGGAATGGCGACCTCGACGATCGTTAAATCGGCGGCAACCGTCGCGGTGGCGGCGGTGGCGGTGTCGGCGGCGGACAGCGGGAGCCTCCTCGATCTGCCGCGAGGCGGTGACGGCGAGACCATCGTGCAGCATGCTTCCGCGGCACCCCGGGCTCCGACCGAGTCAACCAGCCCGAGCGTCAAGGGCAGCGGTTTCGCCGGTGTCGGTTCCTCCAGGGAGCAGGTCGCGAATCCGAAGGTTGGGACTGAAGTCCAGATGCAGGCGAGCCCCGAAGCCCAGCCGGCGACCCCCGGGGCTCAGCTTGCCGTGCGAGAACTGGGCCGAGGCGAAAACGAGACGACGGCCACGAGCGACATCGACGCCGCCGAGGGCAGCGCCCCCAGTGATTTTCCAATCCCCCCGCTGGACTCCAGGTTCGAGGATTCCGATCCGACGGCAATGCGGAGCAGTTCCTCTGAAGGTCTGCCGGAATCCTCCGCCCACGGACAGCAGACCGCCGCCGCCCAGCAATCACCGCATGTCGAATCGCCGCGCGGCCACGGCCCTTCCGCAAAGAAGCCGAGTAAGCAGTCCGCCTCCACCGGCCCTCGCCGAGGCAAGTCAGAAGCACCACCCGGTAAGCCAGACGGGCAGCCCGACGAACCCGATGCACCACCCGGTGAATCGGCGGGACCGGTCGAATCGGCGGGCTCGGCGGCCGCCGAGCCCGATGCGCCAGGCAAGTCAGGCAAGACCGGACACGGCCATTCGAAGCACAGCGACGAGTAGATCCCTATTTCGTCGGCGGCCCGCTGAAGGCGATCGTGCCGTGGCCGACGATCGCCTCGCCGCAGAGCAGCACCGCCGCCTGCCCGGGCGAAGCTGCGTCAAATGCCTCGCCGAGCTCGACCTCGAGCGTGGCGTGACGCCCGCTCTCGACAGCTGAGAGCGAGGCCGGAATCGGCGTCGCCCGGTAGCGCAGCTTGACCGCATCGACGCTATCGCCGTCGCGGTGCAGAACGGCATCGCGGATCCGCACCCGTCGCGTCGCCAGATCGGCCCGCGTGCCGACCGTGACCGTGTTCGCGGCGGCGTCGGTGGCGACGACGTAGAGCGGCTCGGGGGCGGAGACACCGATCCCGCGCCGCTGACCGACGGTGAAGTTGTGGTGGCCGCGGTGGCGGCCGATCGCCCGTCCCGAGCGGTCGAGCACCGCGCCCTCGCGCTCGCCGAGGCCAGCGTGACGACGCAGGAACCGGCTCTTGCCCTGGCCGGCGAGGAAACAGAGGTCCTGGCTCTCCGGCTTCTTGGCGACGGCGAGACCGTGGCGGGCGGCGATCTCGCGTACCTCGGGCTTGCTCAGCTCAGTCAGCGGGAAGCGCAAGCGGCCGAGCATCTCCGGGGGCAGGGCGGCGAGCATGTAGCTCTGGTCCTTGTTGCGGTCGGCCGCTGCGGCGAGCAGCGGGCCGTCGCGGTCCTCGACGATCCGGGCGTAGTGGCCGGTGACGAGGAAATCGGCGCCGAGCCGCTCGGCGAGGTCGACCATCGCGGCGATCCGCACCTCGCCGTTGCAGACGATGCAGGGATTGGGGGTGGCGCCAGCCCCGTACCCGTCGAGGAAGGCGGCGACGACGCGCCGACGGAACTCCTCCTCGAGATCGAGCGTGAGGTGAGGGATGTCCAGCGAGTGGGCCACGGCACGGGCGCCGAGCACCGCCTCGGGCGAGCAGCATGCCTTGGCGCCATCGGTCTCCGGATCGGCCCAGAGCTTCAGCGTGACGCCCAGCACTTCAGCCCCGCGCTCGCGTTCCAGCAGGGCGGCAACGGCGCTGTCGACCCCGCCGGACATGGCGACGAGGACACGGTCCGGCGTGGCCGGGGCCAGTCGCGTACTCGACGCGGCCGCTGCGGCCAGAGCTCGGTGCAGCGCGTCGGCCGCCAGCTGCGCGGCGTGCCGCTTTGCGGGCATCAGCCCACCGACCGCCTCGTCGACCTCGTCGATCCCGATCCGTGCCACGTCGATGACGGGCTCGCCGTCGACCAGCTCCGCAATCGCCGCGGTGGCGGCTCTCGTAGCCCCGCACCCCTCGGCATCGAAGGTAACGGCGGCGATCCGCCCGTCCTCGATCGCAAGGGAGATCCGCGACAGGTCGCCGCAAGCGGCCCCTCCGGCCGCGCCGGTGAAGCCGGCGTCGAGCACCGGCCCCAGCCGCGCGTCGTCACGCAGGAAGTGCTCGAATAGCTCTCGACTCATGCAAAGAGGGTAGCCCGCACGAGGTGAAGCTCAGCGGCTGAGCGCTCGCCGGACGTCTGTGGCAATCGTGGCGCCCTGCGTGTGTAGCTGGCGCCAGGTCACCCGCATCACCCGCCAGCCGCGGAGCATGAGCAGGCGGTCCCTCTCACGATCGGACTCGAACGCCTCGCGCGTTCCGTGTACCGCCCTACCATCCAGCTCGACGATCAGCCGCTCCTTCCGCCAGAGGCAGTCAGCCGAGAAGAACCGGCCATCAATCGCAAGATCCTCATTGAATCGCGGTCGAGGCAGGCCGTGGGAATCGAGAAGCGACGAGAAAAGCTCCTCGAAGTCGTTCTTCGTCACCCCATCGCCTCCGGCGCCTTCGTCCAGCAAGGCGCGCAACACGGCGGAACCTCGGCGCCCCGGATACCGCGCGAGCAGATCGGGGATCGACAGCCGGTCGGTCAGCCCCTGCACTTCGACCTCATTCAGAGCCCGCTCAACCTGCCTCGCGGACACCACCGCCGCCAGATCCAGGATCGTCCGAGGAACCGTAGTCACTGGAATCCCCTCAACCACGGTCCGCTCGTCCTCGGGAAGCGGCAGGCGGTGAATCTTGACCCCCATAGGCGCGCGCCATCCCTTGGCCCTTGTCACCTCGATCGCCCCACCGGAACCGCGCCGCAACGCCCATAGCCGCGCAGCTGAGCGATGGCTCAGCGCCGCACCGGGACCGCAAGCCAGGACGGCCGCCATCCACCGCGCCTCCATGCTGGGAAGGCGAAAGCCCACCGCATAGACGCCACGATGCACACGATGCAGCTGCCCGCGTTGCAGTCGGCCCTTGATTCGATCCTCGCTGATGCCGAGCCGCTGAAGCTGCCGGCGCGCCACGACTCCATGCTGCCTCTCCGCCAGGCCTGCCATTGAGCGGTCAAGGGTGGACTTCATCCCACGTCTGCTCCGTTCGGTGCCCATAGACCACCAAAGGGAGCACACGTTTGCTTGAGCGCATTTCCGGCCGCCACGGTGGTCGCATCGTGAAAGGTCCCGACGCGCGCGTGGTGCGCTGAATGTCAATTCTCTCCCCAAGGCCTGTCGAGGAATGCGCGCCTGTCGAGGAATGCGCGCCGGGGGCGGCCGAACGAGCACAGCAAAAAGAGGCTCCAGCGCCGCCGTTGCCGCCCCTGGCTTTGATCCCTTGAAGTGAAGGGCGGGCGCCTCCTCGCGATCCCACAAGACCGAGAGAGATCGGCCCCCTAGCCGTTTGTGTTGGGTCAAACGTTGGGACGGCTCGCGCACGGGCTCGAGCCTCGGCTCAACCGTACCACCGCGCGAGCCCTCAGTCGAGGTTTGAGAGAAGGAACTCGGCCTCGCTCCAGTCCTCGCTCCTCACCCGCAGGGCAATGTCGCCGCGGCCGAAGCGATCAACCGGCCAGTCGGCGGTGAGGACGGCTTCGATCCCGGCCTCCTGCAGCGCCTGGTACCAAGCTCGTGCCGTGCGCACGTCGCCGAAGTCGCGCACCACCTCCCACGAGTCGAACTGCGGATCGTCGAGGTGAACCGGGGTGGCGCCCGGGCCACGGCGCCGGTCCTGTAGAGCGAACCTGATGCGGTCGAGGAGGCTCATCGCCAATATCTTGACCGCTCCGCGTTTGCGGTGATGCGATCTGGACGATGCGCCGGCCTAGTGACCGGCGAGGCCGCGTTTGTGCAGGGCGATGCCCAGCTCCTTGAGCTGCATCTCACCCACCGGGGCCGGGGCCCCGGTCAGCGCATCCGCGCCCGAGGCGGTCTTGGGGAAGGCGATCACGTCGCGGATCGAGTCGGCGCCGGCGAGGCGCTGGACGATGCGGTCGAGGCCATAGGCGATGCCGCCGTGGGGCGGCGCGCCGTAGCGCAGCGCCTCGAGCAGGAAGCCAAAGCGGGCCTCGGCTTCCCCGGCGTCGATGCCGAGTGCGGCGAAGACCTTCTCCTGAACGTCGGCGCGGTGGATACGGATCGAGCCGCCGCCCATCTCCTGGCCGTTCCAGACCAGATCGTAGGCGAGTGCACGGGCATCGCCGGGGTTGGCTGGGTCGAACTCACCGGCGGGCGCAGTGAAGGGATGATGCAGCGGGTCCCAGCGCTCCTCGCCGGAGTTCCACTCCAGCAGCGGCCAGTCGACCACCCAGACGAGCCGGTGCTCACCCTCCGGGATCAGCCCGAAGCGCTCCGCCAGATCGACCCGCAGCTGCCCTAGGACGGCGTCGGCGACGCGTCGCTGGTCGGCGACTAGGAGGAGCAGATCGCCCTCCTCGGCGCCGAGGCGCTGGTTGAGGTCGGCCAGTTCGGCCTCGGAGAGGAACTTGGCGGTCGGGGAACGCCAGCCCTCGCCCTCGCGGAAGGCCCAGACCAGCCCCTTCGCCCCCAGCTCCTGGGCGCGGGAGATCAGCCCGTCGAGCTCGGAGCGCGGCAGCTCGCGGCGGCCGGCGTTGAGGCCGCGCACGGCACCACCGGCCTCGATCGCGCCGCGGAAGACCTTGAACTCGGTCTCGGCCAGGGCGTCGGCCAGATCGACCAGCTCCAGGCCGAAGCGCATATCGGGACGGTCGGTGCCGAAGCGGCTCATCGCCTCGTCGTAGGGGAGCCGCTCGATCGGCAGCTCGAGCGGCGGGCCCCCAGCCCGCGCGAAGACGTGGGTTAGCAGCCGCTCGTTGACCTCGATGACGTCGTCGACGCCGACGAACGACATCTCGATGTCGAGCTGGGTGAAGTCCGGCTGGCGGTCGGCGCGCAGGTCCTCGTCACGGAAGCAGCGGGCGATCTGGTAGTAGCGCTCGAAGCCGGCGACCATCAGCAGCTGCTTGAACAGCTGCGGCGATTGGGGCAGCGCATAGAAGGAGCCCTGCTGGAGACGGCTGGGGACGAGGAAGTCGCGGGCGCCCTCGGGAGTGGAGCGGGTCAGCACCGGCGTCTCGACGTCGAGGAAGCCCTCGCCGTCGAGGAACTCGCGCATCGCCGCGGTCACCCGGTGGCGCAGGACGAGCGCCTCGCGCATCGGCTCGCGGCGCAGATCGAGGTAGCGGTGGCGCAGGCGGGCGTCCTCGCCGACCTCACCGGAGAAGCCCTCGACCTGGAAGGGCGGCGTCTCGGCGTCGGCGAACAGCTCGGCGCTGCTCACGGCGAGCTCGAACTCGCCCGTGGGAAGCTCCGGATTGACCGTCTCGGGCGAGCGGCGGACGACCGTGCCGGCGGCGCTCAGCACGTCCTCGGCGCGCAGCCTGTGGGCAAGCTCGAAGGCCTCGCCGGAGGAATCGGGGTGGAAGACGAGCTGGACGATCCCGGTGCGATCGCGCAGGTCGATGAAGATCAGCCCGCCGTGATCGCGGCGACGATGGACCCAGCCGGCAACCCGCACAGCGGAGTCGACCAGGTCGTCCAGCACCTGGCCGCACCAGGTGTCGCGATACTCATTGGACCGCAGGGCGGGTGCCTTGCTCATGCGCGTCTCTTCTCGATCTCCGCGACGAGGGCGCGAGGATCGACCGGCTCCTGCTCTCCGCTCTGCATGTCGCGCAACTGGGCGCTCCCTTCCTCTTCGATCACGACGACCAGGTCGGCGCCGATCCGGTCCGCGTGCTTGAACTGGCCCTTTACGCTGCGCCCGGCGAGGTCGATCTCGGCGGCTAGCCCCGCCCGTCGCAGCTCCTCGGCCAGCACCATCGCCACCTGCGCGGTCTTGCCGGAGCCATACGAGATGAAGACCTTCGGCACCGGCGACGCATCCTCTCCGCCGAGCGCCAGCAGGATGCGCTCGATCCCCGCTGCCCAGCCGATTGCGGGGGTGGGCGGGCCGCCCAGCTGCTCGATCAGACCGTCGTAACGGCCGCCGCCGCCGATCTCGGACTGAGCGCCCAGCTCGTCGCAGACGAAGGAGAAGATCGTTCGGGTGTAGTAGTCGAGTCCGCGCACCAGAGTCGGGTCGATCTCATAGGCGATCCCGGTTGCCTCGAGCAGGGCGCGCACCTCGGCGAAGTGCTCGGCATCCTCGCCCTCGAGGCGCTCGACGAGCGTCGGCGCGCTCGCCATCACCGCGCGCGTGCCCTCGTCGTCGGCGTCGAAGGCTCGCAGCGGGTTGATCTCGATCCGCTCGCGCACGTCCTTGGAGAGCTCCGCCTCGTGAGCACGCAGGTGCGCCTTCAGCTCCTCCAGGTAGGCGCTGCGCGCGCTCGGCGATCCGAGGCTGCCGAGACGCAGCTCGACGCCCGGCACGCCGAGCTCAGCCAGGAGGTCGGCGAGCAACGTGATCGCCTCGGCGTCGGCCAGTGGCGAGTCGGTGCCGATCGCCTCGGCGCCGATCTGGTGGAACTGGCGGTAGCGACCGGCCTGCGGCCGCTCGTGGCGGAAGAAGGGCCCCGCGTAGGACAGCTTCACCGGCTGGGCCAGCTTGTGCATGCCGTGCTCGAGGTAGGCACGGCAGATCGGCGCCGTGCCCTCCGGGCGCAGGGTGATGCTGCGCCCGCCCTTGTCCTCGAAGGTGAACATCTCCTTGCGCACGATGTCGGTCGAGCGGCCGACGCCGCGCTCGAACAGCTCGGTGTCCTCAAAGGCGGGCGTGGAGATCGGCTCGTAGCCCGCGCGGAAGAAGATCTCCGCAGCCGTGCGTTCGATCCGGCCCCGGGCACGGGCGTCGCTCGGCAGGACATCGAAGGTCCCGCGCGGGGCCTGGTACTTGCTCGCCATCGTGGCGCGACCTTACCTGCGCGACGCTCGCGATAGACCCTCAGCGGGCCAGCTCGGCGAGGAAGGGATTGGTGGCGCGCTCGGCGCCAAGTGTCGTGACACCCATGTGGCCGGGATAGACGCCAGTCTCCGGCGGATGGGAATCGAGCAGCTCGCGGATCGAGCGCAGCAGCGTCGGGCCGTCGCCGCCGGGCAGGTCCACCCGGCCGACCGACCCCTTGAAGAGCACATCGCCGGAGAACATCGCGTCCTCGCCGCGCACCGAGTAGGTGACGTGGCCGGGGCTGTGGCCGGGGGTGAAGATCACGTCAATGGTCATCCCGGCCAGCTCCAGCGCCTCGCCCCCCCGCACCGTCTCATCGGCCTCATAGCTGTCGTAGGGACCGATCCCGGGGATCGGGACGTAGGCCATGATGTCGGCGAGCACGGGACGCTCGATCTCCGGGCAGTAGACCGGGGCGCCGGTCACGGTCGCCACCGGCGCAACCGCGCCGATGTGGTCGAAGTGGCAGTGGGTGATCAGGATCGCCTCGACCTTCGTCCCCATCTCCTCGACCGCGGCGAGGATGCGGTCGGGCTCGTCACCGGGATCGACGATCAGGCCGCTGCCGGAGCCTTCGCGCCGCACCACGAAGCAATTCTCCGCGACCGGCCCCACGGTGAGCATCTGGACGTCGAGGCTCAACCCTTCTCCCGCGCGCGGATCCGAGCCCGCTCGCGCCGCCGCCACAGCATCGTGTCGACGTAGTAGCCGGCAGGGACGTAGAAGACGAGCATGAACGCGCCCAGGGCCAGCGCTGAGCCGAGCGGGCGCTGGAAGATCAGTATCAGCAGCACGGTGAAGATGACGGCGGCGACCAAGCCGCGGGTGATCGCGCTGCGCCAGGTCGGCGGCGCGTCGACCCGAGGAGTGCTCTTGCGCCCGGCGCGAGCGCGCGCTTTCGCCTCCTCGCGACTGCGCGGGCGCCCGGCGCGGCGGTTCGGATCGACCCGTCCCCCCTGCGTTCCACGGTGCTTGCGGCGGCGCTTCTTCCTCGTCTGGGCCATATCCGGAATCTAAACGAATAGCGCCGCCGGGCCAGGGCGGAGCTCCTACCGGGAGAGCGCCGCCAGCCGTCGCTCGATCGTCTGCGCCGCGGGATCGAAGTCGCGAATCGGCACGTCATTCGGGTAGCCGGCAAGAGCCGCGGCCGGGACCAGCCCAACCAGCTCAGCCTCAACCGGACCGGCTCCGAGTGGCTGGGCCAGCTCGCGCACCCGCTCGACCACCGCCGCCAGCGGCACCGCCGCCGGGTCGTGAACGTTGGTGGAGACCTGCACCCTGCCGCCGGGGAGCGGCAGGCCAATGGCCCGCACTCCACGCAGGCCGCCGCCGGACTCCCGCAACCCGGCGGCAACAGCGCGCGCCAGTTCGAGGTCACCGCTGTCGAGCTCGACGTTGAAGGCACCCAACGGCGGGCGGGCGGTGACCAGGGTCGCGCCCGCGCTGCGATGCGGCTGTCCCGGCCCTCGATCGGCACGCAGCTCGCCGGCCTCCATCCGCAGCCAGAGCTCGGTCAGGCCGCCATTGCGGAAGTAGGCTCGCTCGACGTGCTCCGGGCCGCTCGCCAGCTCGCCGTAGAAGAAGACCGGCACGCCCAGATCGCCGATCTCGACGGCCACCTCGAGCGCCACTTCCCGGGCAGGCTCGCGGTCCTCGGGCGACGCCCAGACGAGCGGACAGACGTCGAGCGCCCCGATCGCCGGGTGGACGCCCTCATGTGCGCTCATGTCGATCGTGCCCACAGCCTCGGCTCCGCCGCGGACTAGTGCCGCGCGCAACGCCCTCGGCTCGCCGGCGAGCGTGAACACGGTGCGGTTGTGCTCGCGATCGCTGTGGCGGTCGAGCAGCTCCACGCCCTGGGAGAACGCGCTCTCCAGAGCGGCGATCCGCGCCCCGTCACGGCCCTCGGAGACGTTGGGGACGGCAAGCAGCGGCGGCGTCACCGCTCAGAGAACCAGCTCGCCGGCCTGCACGATCGTGGCGCCGTCGATTTCCACGGTGGGGCGCAGCAGCACGCAGTCGAGGTGGACCGGCACCTGAACCGTACCCCCGATCGCGGCCGAGGCACCGAAGGCGACGTGGGCAGTGCCGAGGATCTTCTCGTCCTCGAGGATGTTGCCGGTGAGGACCGCGCTTTCGTTGGTGCCGATGCCAAGCTCGGCGACGTTGGTGCCGTCGGCGCCGTGTTCGGTGAGCAGCTCCATCAGCTGCCCTCCCTCGACGCCGGTCGCTTCGTTCAGGTGGCCGGCGCGAACGATCAGCTCGACCGGCTCGGCGAGCCTGCCGACGCCGGCGATCGAACCGTCGACGACCAGTGTTCCCTCGGCCGTTCCCTCGAGAGGAGCGATGAAGGCCTCGCCGCAGGGGATGTTGCCGAAGGCGCCGCGCATGTTGAGCGAGCCCGCGTCGACGATCGCGGTGCGGTCCTCCAGCCCGAGCCGCAGGTCGGAGCCGTGCTCGCAGGTGATCCTCGCCTCGGCACCAGCCCCCAGCACGCGGCCGACCGAGGCGCCGCGTTTGCGCAGCTGCCTCAGGTCCGCCGCCATCACGCGGGCGAGCATCTCGCCGGTCACGCCGGGCATCGAAGCGATGCGCACGCCCGCATCGGTGGCCGCGCGGCGTGCTTCGGTGTGGGAGATCGACTGGATCGTCGGCGCGATGACGATGTCGGCGGCGAGCATCGCGGCCGCAACCGTCCGCGGCGGCTCGGCGGCGTGCGAGTCCCGCTCGGAGATGACCGCCAGGGTCGCTTCGCCGCCCTCGCCCTGGGCATTGATCCGCAGCAGCGCGCCGAGCTCTTCGGTGATCGGGTTACAGATCACGAGCACCTCTTCGGAGGGGTTCAGATCCAGGCAATCCCGAATCAGAGTGTTCACTGCCCTATCGAGAGCGCTCCCCATCACAACAAAGGAAGGCTAACCGGACAAGCGGCGGCGCAGGCCTGCCAGCTCGCAATTGCCCGCTAGCATCCCCCTCCCGGCCGGAGTAGCTCAGCTGGTTAGAGCAGCGGAATCATAATCCGCGTGTCGGGGGTTCGAGTCCCTCCTCCGGCATCGAATTCCCTGTTCCAGAGCAGAATATCGGCCTCTCAGGTTGCAACGCAGGGAACATACGGAAAATCCGCGTGCTGCCCTCCGGTTCAATTCCCACTCACCGCATTTCCCAATGCTAGAGCCATGTTTCCGGAGGGTTGCCCGCTGGCCGGGAGCCTCCCTACCAACGGTGGACCGAACCGTCGGGTCGACCGGCGGAACGCAGCCAGCTCTCAGCGCCTAGCGTCGGGCCCGCAGGGGCTCCACGGGCCGAGATATAGCCTCAGGTCCTTGCCTCTCACGACGCGGTTCGCACCCCGCTGGCGATCGTCGAACAGGACGTCAGGGTCGGCGAATGCTTCGTTTTTCATCAATCCAGACGGTGAGGCTGGCGGCAGCGCCCTGCCCTTGCTCCACATGCCGCGCAGCAAAGGACTTCCCGCTGGTCTACCCCCGTGAGCATTCGAAGCGGCTCAAGCGGCCCGGGCGATTGAGCCCGCAGTCGAGCGCGATCTCCCCGAAGCCCTCGCTGAGCTCTTCCCCTTCCGCTTGACGTGACCGCTTCGCCCCGCATGCCTGGCGGGGCCGGCCGCGCTTGTGTCGACCTTTAGCTAGGGAATTTGAATGGAGGTCGATACTTGACAACGTCAACAGGTTGCCGCAGGCACACATGACGAGCAACGCCGTGGGTAAGTGGCCGGGCCTTCCGCGTCTAGACTGGCACACGATGAAACGGCCGGCCGGCGGTGACGGTTGAGCTCGAAGGAAACGGCATCGGCCTGCCGATCACCGTCGAACCCGAAATTCTCAACTTCGGATCAGTCCAGCTTGGGATGAAAACCCACGACGGAGGGAGCGCAGTTCCATGAGCAAGGTGTACATCCTGAAAGGCAGCAGCTACCTGCGGTACGACGTCGACGCAGACAGGACTGACAACGGCTACCCGAAGGACATGACGGGCGGGTGGGGCGGCCTCGACGGGACGGGGTTCGAGGGCGACGTCGACTCGGTGGTCGACCTTGGCATAGGGAAGGCGTATCTCTTCAAGGGCGACCAGTACCTACGTGTCGACCAGGGCTCCAACACGGTCGACGGTGAGGTGACCGCGATCTCCGCGGGCTGGGGCGGGCTCGGCGACATCGGCTTCGCGGATGCGATCGACGCCGCGATCAACTGGGGCGACGGCAAGCTCTTCCTGTTCCGCGGCGACTCCTACGTGCGTTACGACATCGCCTCAGACCACGTCGATGCCGACTACCCGCTGTTGATCGGCGAGCAGTGGGACGGACTCGGCGACATGGGGTTCGGATCGGATCTCGACGCGGCGGTTGTGTGGCCCAACGGGAAGGTTTACTTCTTCAAGGGCGACCAGTACGTCAGCTACGACATCGCGGGCGATCGCGCCGATGACGGCTACCCGAAGTTAATCGCTGACGGCTGGGCGGGGCTGGCGGACGCCGGCTTCGCCGACGGCGTCGACGCGATCTGGGTCAAGCTCGCCGCCGGAGGAGGGGCAGCGCCGAACGGCGGCGGCCAGGCTGCTGGGCAGCTCGTGCCGGGCGACCACGTCTGGTACTTCAACGGGCAGCTCTCCGGCGAGCAGGACATCCCGCGGCTGACGTGGTTCCCGGACTCGGCGAACGCCACCGACTTCAAGGGCCACGGCAACGAGATCTTCAACTTCGTGATCCACGCCAACGGGGAGATCCGCCGCGGGCGACCGCACATGCGCAACCGGGAGGGTACGCACGCCTGGCTCAACAACAACCCGGGCAACCTTACGGGCCGTCCCGGCGGCCCGGACTACGGCCAGTACCGAGGCAAGTTCAACTGGCACAACTTCCTGATCTTCCCGAGCTTCAACGCCGGGTTCGCGGCGATCGCGGCGTTGCTGCGCGGCGAGGGCTACCGCGACCTGAGCATCCAGAACGCGTTCCGCAAGTACGCGCCCGCGTCGGACGGAAACGCTCCGGACACTTACGCGGCGAACGTCGCGCAGGCGGCGGGCGTGTCGGTCGGGACGCCTGTGCGTGAGCTGAGCGATGACCAGATGCGGCTCATGCAGAACAAGATCGCCGAAATCGAGGGCTCGGTGGCCGGCGTGGTGCTGTCAGCGGACTCGCCGGAGCTGCCTGAAAAGATCCGCAGCCGCCTCTGACATCGCCTGGCGGATCAACTTGTTCGCCGCTCTTGATGAAGAAGGCCGGGTCTCGCTCGAGCTTGGCGCGAGGGGCCGGGGGACGGCGGGACGGCGTCGCCCGTCTGCTCGACCGCGGGCCTCCTCAACGTCGTTCTCAGGGTCCTACCTAGACATCAAGGGCGATACTCATCGGGCTCTCCGAGCCTTCCGCTTCCGGCGCGGTGGACCCGGCGGTGGACCGAACTCAGGAGTTCCGGCAGAACTGAGCGCATCCGGCAGAACGGGCGACCGCTCAGGAATGCGGCGTGCGCTCGGCTGGCGTGAATCATAATCCGCGTCGAGTCCCTCCTCCGGCATTTGGACGCTGGGCTTCCACCTAGACCACGGCCTCTCTCGAGGCCTTGGCGAATTCGTTCCGTGCGATTCGCCATTCGTCTCGCCACATTTCGTCGCCCTGCTCGAACCGACTGATCAGATCACTGAGGATCTGCATCGGCTCGAGAACCGAGTCGGGCGCGACCAACATCAACCGGTTCGTCGCAGCGAGCACTTCATCGATAGCCCGCATACCCCCGCGACCTACGGTGGCGACAGAAATACGGCCCATCACCCAATCGAAAGCGCGCCAGCGGGCCACGTATTGCATCAGCCATTTTCCCGCGTTGGCGGGCGCTGGTGGAAGCTGATCGATGCGAATGGTCAGCCGGTCAAGCGCCGCACCATAGGCCGCGAGAGCTGCTCGCAGCTCGCTCGCATCGCGAGCCTCTCGCTCAATGCGAGCGAGGCGGTAGGCGATCACCCCGGTCAAAGCAGAACCCCCAGGGCTCCCCCCGCGGCAATCAACGCCACGAGCCAGTTCTCCATCCCATGCAGCCTATGGATACCGCACGACGGTGGTGCCTGTATCTTGCTGCGGCATGGTTGCGCAGTCTGGGTTATTGGAGGACTGGGCGCAGCTCGTCTCGTTTCGCCCCGAGCTGGTCCTACGGCCGGCGAGCATCGATGAGCTGAAGGCCACGCTGGAGCGGATCCACCGCGGCGAGCTGGGCGGGGGCCGCGTGCGGGTGCCCGGCAGCCTGCACTCCTGCTCGAAGATCGTGGTCTCCGACACCATTCTCGACACCTCGGCGCTGCCGAAAACCACAGACTTCGCCACGGGCGACACTGCGGTCACGGCTTCGGCGAACGTGACCCTGCACGAGTTCCTGGCCGAGCTGGGCGCTCGTGGTAAATCGGTCACGGCGACGGGCGGCACCGACCACCAAACTCTGGCGGGGCTGATCTCCACCGGCACCGCACCGGCCAGCTCGCGCCACGCCCTCTACGAGTTGTTGGAGTGGGTGGAGCTGGTCACGGTGGACCCGGTCAGCGGGCAGGCAGTGGTGCGGCAGATCGCGCACGGCGACGCCGACTTCCCGGCAGCCGTGTGCTCGCTCGGCCTGCTCGGCGTGCTCACCCGCGTCCACTTCCGCTTGGTGGACGAGCGCTACTTCTCCGTGGTCCAGAAGATCGTCCACCTGGACGAGGTATTGGCCGATCTGGACGCGACCTCGGCCAAGTACGACTTCTGGCGCATCAACTGGATGCAGAAGAGCGAGAAGGCGCTGCTCTGGGCGGCCACCGCCGTTCCGCGGGAGCAGTCGAAACCGGACGGCGACTACCCCACGGATCGCTCCGAGCAGGTGCTCGACGTCGTCTTCAAGATGCTGGACAAGCTGTCCGACACGGGGCCGCTGCTGACCGGAGCGCTGGATGCGATCTACAACGTGCTCGCCCTCACCTACAAGGAGAGCCACTTCACCGGCCCGCTGCGCAACATGCTCCCGGTGGACCGCCACGCCCCGCTCCACGTGGCGATGGCCGAGTGGAGCTTCCGGCCGCAGGAAGTGAACCGGGTGATCGGCGAGTGCCAGGACTACTTCGACGACCGCGGCTGGCCGAACATCCCCACCGAGATCGAGCTGACCCGGGTGGACGGGAGCCTGATGTCGGCATGGAACTGGGAGGACCTGCCCTACGTCGTCAAGTTCAACTTCATGTACCTCACCGAGGTGTGCACCGAGCCCGGCGAGAAGGAGGCGATCTACGCCCACCTCCGTGGCCTCTGGGAGCACCTCGAGGCCGCCGGCATTCCGTTCAAGGCGCACTGGGGAAAGATCAACTTCATCGACCCCGACTTCACGCGACACAACCACGGGTTCGACGCATTCCGGCCGCTGATCTCCCCGATCTTCATGAACGACTACCTGGAGCAGCGCATCGGGCCGCTCTAACCCCAGCGCAAACCGACCACAGGACGGAGCCCAGCCATGAACGACACCACCACCGACGCATTCCCAGGGCTGACCGATATCCACGCCCACCCGGCGATGAACGCGTTCCTCTGGGACCGCGACCTGCGTCGTCACTACTGGACCGGGGACACGTTCAACCCGCTCGCCAGCCTGACCGACTTCAAGATGCTGAAGAAGGGCGGCGTGAAGGTGCTCTGGTCTTCGCTGCACATCCCCGAGTCCGAGTACTTCGAGTGCCGGCTGATTCGCCTCGCGGCGCATTTCACCGGCGGCGGGCGGGCGCTGCTGAAGCTGAGCGCCTGGGAGTGCCTGCTGATGATGATGGGCGAGATGGAGCGGCAGGTGGCGCGCGCCGGCGATCGCTTCGAGCTCGCCCTCTCCAACGCCGATCTGGACCGGGTGGTGAGAGCCGGGAAGACGGCGATCGTCCACACCGTGGAGGGCGGTCATGTGCTCGGCGCGGGGCTCGCGGCGGGCGACCTGGACGGACGCCTCGCGCGGCTGGATCAGCTCGCCCGCCGGGGCGTCGCCTCGCTCACCGTGGCGCACCTCTTCCCCAACGACCTGGCGGGACACGCCGAGGGCATCCCCGCGTCGCAGCACACCTTCCTCTGTCCGCTGGACTCGAAAGTGGATCTGGAGGTCGGGCTGACCCCGACGGGCCGAGCGGTGGTCGAGCGGTTAGTGGAGCTGAAGATGGTCCCGGACGTGACCCACTGCACCCCCAAGGCGCGCAAGGAGATCTACGAGCTCGTTGCCGGCCGCACGCCGGTGATCGCCTCGCACATCGGCGTGCACTCGATGAACCCCGCCCCCTACAACCTCACGGAGGAGGACGTGCAAGCCATCGCCGCGTCGGACGGCGTGGTTGGCGTTATCTTCATGCCCTACTGGCTGGACGCATCGCACCCCGGCCCGGGGTTGGAGGCGATCTGGCAGACGATGGACACGGTGCGGCAATGGAGCGGCGGTTCGTGGAAGCACGTCGCGATCGGCACCGACTTCGACGGCTTCACCGACCCGGCCGACGACTGCAGCAACGAGGGCGAGTTGCCGCTGGTGCGGGAGAGGCTGGAAGACAAGGGGGTTGCCGAGGAGGACGTGAAGGCGATTCTGGGCGGCAACGCGCGCCGGGTCCTCCGCAAAGGGTGGCGGTAGGCCGAAGCTAGGAGGCGAGCGGGGCGCCGGCGCGGCGGAACTGAGAGAGGGTCTTCTCCATCGCCTCCACCTCCGGGGCGACCATCTCTGGCCAGGGCTTGTCGGGGTGCTCGTCGAGGGTCTTGTAGCCGTTGCCGCTGATCACGGCGACGACGGTGTCGTCGGGGCCGAGCTTGCCCTCGTTCGCCAGCTTCATCGTCGCCGCGACCGTGGTGCCGCCGGCGGGCTCGGTGAGGATTCCCTCGGTGGCGCCGAGCAGGTCGAGCGCCTCGAAGATCTCGGGGTCGGTGGCGGTCGCCGCCGAGCCGCCGCGCGAGGCCACAGCGTCGACCACGAGCGGGCCATCGCCCGGCGCGCCGATCGCCAGCGAGTGCGCGGCCGTGTTCGGGCGCTGCGTCTCGATCTCACCGCTGCCGTCAAGCACCGCGGTGGCGATCGGACTGCAGCCCTCGGGCTGGGCGATGTGGATCTTGGTCGCGGCGGTCTCGGCCATCCCGACCTTCTCCATCTCCCCCAGGCCCTTGTGCACGCGCGAGGAGAGGGTGCCGCCGGCGGCCGGGATGACGAAGTGGTCGGGCGAGACCCAGTCGAGCTGCTCGACCACCTCGAAGGCCATCGTCTTCGCCCCCTCGGCGTAGAACGGCCGCAGGGTGATGTTGGCGAACTGCACCCCGGTTGCGAGGGCCAGCTCACGGCAGGCGCGATTGGCTTCGTCGTAGTTGCCGTCGAGCTGGATCACCGCGGCCCCCAGTGCTCGGCAGGCGCGCGCCTTGCCGCGCTCGAGGTTGCTCGGATAGAAGACGTATGCGGTAACGCCGGCCTTGGCCGCCAGCGAGGCGACCGCGGTGCCGACGTTGCCGGTCGAGACGCAGCCGATCTCCTCCTTGCCCAGCTCGAGCAGACGGGCGACCGCCATCGAGACGACGCGGTCCTTGTAGGAGAGGCTGGGCCGCTGCGTGCTGTCGTCCTTGAGGTAGAGCTTGCGCAGGCCGAGCTCGGCTCCGAGCCGGTCGGCGTGGATCAGGGGCGTGCGACCGCTGTAGCGGCCCACTCGCGCCTGCGCGCGCGCGTCGATGATCGGCAGCAACTCCTCGAAGCGCCAGATGTTGAGCTCACGCGCGCCGATCGGCCGCTCGGCGATGCGCGCTTCGGCCTGCTCGTAGTCGTAGTCGATGTCGAGGGTCTGGCCGCAGCCGAGGCACCTGAAGGTGGTGTCGAGAAGCGGCAGTCGCAGCTCGCAATCGTGGCAGACCAGCTCCGTCGCGCAGGAGCGGGTGCGCTGGTCAGCCGAGAGGCTCATCGCCCCTCCATGCCTCCAGCTAGCGAGGGTAGACCCCCCGCCTTCGCGAATCTCCGCCTGCGCTTTCCGTGCTGGCGCCTGATCATGAGCCGCGGTGTATAGCAGATACGGGCATATCGATCAATTATTCTCGGCCAAAGAGAGGGCCAGTGACTCTCCCCTCGCGGGAAATCCTACAGAGGCGTCCCGGCCAAGGGCGACCAATAGCTCCTCGGCGATGTGCGGAGCGAACGGCGAGAGGGTCCGTGCCAGTAGGGCCAGTGCCTCCAGCAGCGTCTCGAAGTCCTCGCGGCTGAGCTGACCGCGGCGTTGGACGATCCGCTTCTCGTAGTCCTTGATCCGCTCCAGCAGGCGGGTGATGTTGCGCACCGCCTTGTGCATCTGCAGCTCCTCCAGGTCGGTGCCGATCCGGCTCACCCCGTTGTCGCACCATTTGCCCAGCCGCTCGCGGATGAAGGCGGTGTCGGCGGCCGCCTCGGCGTCCTCGGGCGCAGCTGCCGCGGCCTCGATGCTGGCGTGCGTGTAGTCCCAGAGGCCGCGGAGGAAGCGCGAGGCGAAGCGCAGCGCGCCGTCGGTCCAGTTGAGCGCCTTGGCCGGCCCCGCCGCGTAGAGGACCGCAAGCCGCACCGTATCGGCGCCGTGCTCGGCGACCAGCTCATCGGGGTCGACGACGTTGCCCAGGTGCTTGCTCATCTTGCGCCCGTCCGCGATCACCATCTCGTGGAAGAGGCAGCCGGCGAAGGGCTCGCCATCGGCGAGGAAGGAGAAGGGGCCGATGTCGCGCAGCGCCTTGGTCACCACTCGCTGGTCGAAGACGAAGCCGCCGCTATCGTTGCCCGCGACGAGCCGCTCGGCGGGGAGCCACTGCTCGAGGTCGGGGTGGGTGAACATCTGCTCGTCACGATCCGCCGGCGGCACCGCGGCGGGCACCCAGAGCCAGAGAGCGTCGAAGTGGCAGTCGAGGGTGTCGGTCTCGCGCCGCGCCGCGCCGCCGCAGGTCGGACAGGACACCTCGAGGAAGTCGGGGCGCTCGGCCAGCGGATTGCCCTCGCCAGTCGGCTCGACGTCGCGCGGCAGGACCACGGGCAGGTCGTCGAGCGGGACCGGGACGACGCCGCAGCTCTCGCAGTGCAGGACGGGGATCGGCGTTCCCCAGTAGCGCTGGCGGGAGATCGAGAAGTCGTAGGCGCGGTAGCGCCTCGCCTTGCGCGGCTCCAGCTCGGCGACGAGCACCGCCGCCGAGCGGCTCCGCCGCCGAGCGCGGCATCCGCGCCGCGATCGCCTCATCGGCCTCGTCGACCGCGGGGATGCCGAGCGCCGCGGTCGGCCCGTAGCGGGCATCGACGATCGGCGAGACGAAGAGCGGCAGCGTGCCGGCGGCGGCGACCTCGGCGTCTGCGCCGATGTCGATCACCGGCACCGCTGCCGCGTCGCGGGCGCTGCGCTCCCAGCCGCCCGAGCGCAGCTCGTCCAGCTGCTCCGCCACCGCAGCGTCGGTCGCCCAGCGCTCGATATCGGGATGGCGCGGCGAGAGCAGGACGAAGCGCGCCTCGCCGACGGCGCCCGCGTGCGGGGTGAAGACCTCCAGCCCGCCGCCCCCCGGTCCGGCCAGGTCGAGCTCGACCCCGTCGCTGCGACCGAGGATGTAGCGCTGCGTCTTCAGCGAGAGCTCGTCCCACTCGGTGAGCGTGGCCAGGTTGCGGTCGTTCTCCTCCAGGTAGGGCGAGAGCCGCAGGAACCAGGTCGGGCGCCGGATCAGCCGCACCGGATTGTGGCAACGCCAGCAGCGCCCGTCCTCGACTTGGAGCGCGGCCAGCGTCGTCTGGCAGGTGTCGCACCAGTCAACGGTGGCGTTGTCGCGGTAAACCATCCCCGCCTCGAACAGGGTGAGGAAGAGCCACTGCGACCAGCGGTATTGCGACTCGTCGGAGCTATAGAAGGCACGCTCGTAGTCGAAGGAGAAGCCGAGGCGCTTCATCTGACCGAGCATGCGCTCGCCGCAGCGCTCGACCCACTCGGCCGGACGGGTGCCGCGCTCGATCGCTGCCATCTCCGCCGGCAGGCCGAAGGCGTCGAAGCCGAAGCCGAAGAGCACTGCGTCGCCGCGGGCGCGGCGGAAGCGGGCGTAGGCGTCGCCGATCGAGTAGTCGCGGACGTGGCCCATGTGCAGGTTGCCCGAGGTGAACGGGCTCGACGGCTTGATGTAAACGGCGGGCTGCCCCGACGCTGGATCGGGGGTCGCGAAGGCGCCCGCCTCAGCCCAGGCGGCCTGCCGGGCGGCCTCGATCTCGCCCGCGTCGTAGGTCGGCTTTTTGCTGCTCATAGTCGTCGCAGTGTGCCATGAACGTTGACCCCGGGACCGAGGGGTCCTATGCTGGGAAATCTATGGTCAAGCAGCCTGAAGTATTCGAGTGACACTCGAAAGCGTGCCAGTTGTGTCAAAGAAGTGTGAAAAGTCGCGAATGGGAGCTATTTGGGCGCTTCTGCGTCCGGACGCGGGCCTAGCGTGACTCGCGTAGAGAAACGCGGCCCCGGCGGTGCTCGAGACACCCCGGGGCCGGGCCGAGACCTGAAGAGGAGGTCCCAACATGAGAGAGGGTACGAAAACCGCCCTTCTGGAGAAAGAGGGGCTAGACGAAGAGTTCGTTAAGCGGGCGCTTGCCGCCACTGAGGAGGCACCGCCCAAGGACAGGGTTAGAGCCGGGCTGGAGGCGTGGATTGCCGTGGCCGAGACCGATCCCGCCGCCGCCCGGTCGGCCCTGCACGAGCTCCGTGCGGATCACCTCCGCCTCGGACGGCTCGAAACCTGGCTCGGTGGGGATTCCGACCGCACTACATTCGCCGTCGGCGCGGCTATCCAGCTCGCCGATGCCGAGCTGGCCTCCGCCGATCCCGACTTCGAACGGCTCGCCTCCGAGCTGCTGCACTGGCTGGAGGGCGATTGGTAAAGACCGCCGCCGACTGCTACCGCGCCGACTGACCTCCGGAGCTCTGCGCCGAGTTCACCCTCCGGCTCAGCTTCGTCACACGCTGGTTGAGCGCGGTGAGGCGTGAGTCGATCGCGCTGACCTGATTTTCCAGCGCCTTCGTCTTCGCCTTGCCCTTCAGCGCCTGCTGCTTGCCGCTGAGGCTTTCCTCGCCGATGCCGAGCCGGTCGATCAGCCGGGTGAGCTTTGCGTCCACCGCCTGCACCGAGCCTCTCGCCCCCCGTCGGACGGAAGGTGCGCCGATCGGTGCGTAGTGTTCCGGCCGTGATGCGACCCGGACTCGCCACCCTCGCAACCCTGGCGGCGATCGCCCTCGCCGCCGCACTCGCCGTCTCCCTCGCCAGCGGGGACGGGGAAAGCTCGGGATCGACGACCCTGCCGGGAGAGCCCAGCGTGGAGATCGTCTCCCCGCGCAACGGCGCTCGCCAGACCAACCGGGCGATCGTGGTCAAGGCCAAGGTCCACAACTTCAGCCTGGCCCCCGGCCACTTCGGCGGCGAACCGCAGCTCGGCGAGGGCCACCTCCGCTTCGGGCTCAACCGGGTTCCCGACTGCGTCAACCCGGCAAAGCTGAAACGGGCCGAGGAGAGCCCGCTCGGCCGCGGCCGCCTGGTCGGAGCCTCCTTCGACTTCGCCCGCTACGCGGGGCCGAACGGCGCGCTCGCCGAAAGGATCGGCTCCAGCGGCAGTTACTCGCCGGCGACCCGGCCGGAGATCTACTACGACGAGCTGCCGGCGGGCTTCTACCGGCTCGTCGTCACCCTCGCCCGCAACAACGGCGCCACCACCCCTTACCACGCCGTCACCAACTTCCAGATCCTCACCCCGCCCGGGCACGAGACCAAACCGTGCACGGGGGGCAAGGTCACCAGCGCCAAGGCCGCCGCCTTCGAGTAGACCGCGCCCGGGCCTCAATACTTCACTTTGTATAGTGACTTGGATGCAGACCTATCGGCGTCTGATGGGCTTTCTGCGGCCGTACCGCCGCCAGCTCTGGGGCTCGCTGGTATTCGCCTGGGCGGCGATGGGGATGACGGTGCTGATCCCCTGGCTGATCGGCCAGGCCGTCAACGCGATCCAGGAGGGCAACGAGCCCGACCTGACGCCGCTGGCGATCGCGATCGTCATCGCCGGCGTGCTGCGCCTCGGGCTGACGCTGGTGCGCCGGGTGGTCGCCGGCAAGGTCTCGCTCGCGGTCGAGTTCGACCTGCGGCAGCGCTTCTACGCCCACCTCAACCGGCTCGAGCTGGGCTTCTTCGACGGGCAGCAGACCGGCCAGCTGATGTCGCGGGCGACGGTCGACCTCCAGTCGATCCGTTTTTTCCTCGGCTACGGCCTGATCTTCATCACCCAGAACCTGCTGACGATCGTCCTCGCCAGCGCGGTGATGTTCGCGCTCGAGCCCTGGCTGGCGCTGGTTGCCCTCGCGCCGGCGCCTCTGGTCGTCTACACCGCTTCCCGCTACAACCGCGTCTCCCGGCCCGCCGTGCAGGAGGTGCAGCAGCGCCTCGCCGAGCTGACCGCGGAAGCCGAGGAGAACGTCTCGGGGATCCGCATCGTCAAGGCCTTTGCCCGCGAGGAGCACCAGCTGCACCGCTTCCGCCGCGCGGTCGCCCGCGTCTTCGACCAGAGCGTCTACTCGACCCGCCTGCAGGCGTTCTTCTCCCCCCTGCTCGGCCTGCTGCCACAGCTCGGCATCGCCCTCGTCCTGCTGATCGGCGGCCGACAGGTGATCGCCGGCAATCTCAGTCTCGGCGACTTCACCGCCTTCTACACCTACGTGGCCATGTTGGCGGCGCCGATGCGGATGCTGGGGATGGCGCTCGGCATGGCGCAGCGAGCGATCGCCTCCGGCAATCGCCTCTTCGAGATCCTCGACCGCGAACCGCAGATCGAGAGCCCGCCGGATGCGCCACCGCTGCCCGACGGCGGCGGCCGCGTCGAGATGCGCGGGGTCAATCTGCGCTACGACGACGCCTCTCCGGCGAAACTGCAATCAGCGTCGGATAGCGACGCTGAACGCAGTCTCGCGCTCGACGGAATCGACCTGGCGATCGAGGCCGGCCGCACGGTGGCCCTGGTCGGCCCCTCGGGCTCAGGCAAGACCAGCCTGGTGGCGCTGATCGCGCGGCTGTATGACCCGAACGAGGGCGCCGTCTCGATCGACGGCGCCGACGTGCGCTCAGTCGACCTGGTCTCGCTGCGCTCGCAGGTCGCCTTCGTCGGCGACGACAGCTTCCTCTTCAGCGCCAGCATCGCCGAGAACATCGCCTACGCGCAGCCCGGCGCAAGCCGCGAGCGCGTCGAAGCGGCGGCGCGGCGCGCCCAGGCTGACGAGTTCGTCCGCGACCTGCCTGGTGGCTACGACACCATCGTCGGCGAGCGTGGGCTGACCCTCTCCGGAGGCCAGCGGCAGCGCATCGCGATCGCCCGCGCTCTGCTTGCCGATCCCCGCATCCTGATCCTCGACGACGCCACCTCCTCGGTCGACGCGACGACCGAGGCGGCGATCAAGACCGGCCTCAGCGAGGCGATGGCGGGCAGAACCACCTTCGTCATCGCCCACCGCCTCTCGACCGTCTCGCTCGCTGACGAGGTGGTCGTGATGGACGGCGGTCGCATCGTCGACCGCGGCAGCCACGAGGAGCTGCTCGAGGGCTGCGGCTTCTACCGAGAGATCGCCGAGCACGGCCTCGCCGACTCGGTCTTCCTCCAGCGCGACCTCGAGCAGCGCGAGGAGCTGGCAAAGCTATGAGGCGGCTGTGGCAGGCGATCCGCGGCGAGGAGGAGCGCGGCCGCAAGCTGCGCTGGATGGCGGCGCTGCTGCGCCCCTACCGCGGCCGAGTGGCGCTCACCCTGGTCGCGATGCTCGCCGCGACCGGCGCCGGCCTCGCCCCGCCCTACCTCGCCGGGCAGGCGATCGACGCCGGCATCGTCGCCGGCGACAGCGCCGCGCTGACCCGGATCGTCGTCGCCTTCCTCGGCGTCGCGATCCTCTACGCCGCCGCCACCTACGCCCAGACCTACCTCGTCGGCTGGGTCGGCACCCGCGCCCTCCAGGATCTGCGCGAGCGCGTCTTCTCTCACCTCCAATCGATGTCGATCGGCTTCTTCACCCGGCGCAGCCCGGGAGTGCTGATCAGCCGCATGACCAACGACATCGAGGCGCTCAACCAGCTCGTCACCAGCGGTGTCGTCACTCTCATCTCGAGCGGCCTCACCCTGATTGGCGTGGTCGCGATCATGCTCGTACTCGACGCCAAGCTGGCCCTGGTCACCTTCCTCACCTTCCCCCTGGTCGCCCTCGCCAGCATCGTCTTCCGCATCGCCTCCCACGGCGCCTACCGGTTGACGCGCGAGCGGATCGCCGCCGTCACCGCCTACCTCCAGGAGACTCTGAGCGGGGTCAGGGTGGTGCGCAGCTTCGGCCAGGAGCCGCGCCACACCGCGGCGATGACCGAGCTCAACGAGGCCAACCGCGAGGCGAACATGCGGACCGTCTACCTCAACGCCTCCTACTTCCCAGCGGTCGAACTGCTCGCCGCCGTCGGCACCGCGGCGATCATCCTCTACGGCGGCAGCCAGGCGATCGACAACGCGATCCAGATCGGCACGATCGTCGCCTTCATCGGCTACCTCCAGGTCTTCTTCCAGCCGATCCAGGAACTCTCCCAGCTCTACACGACCTACCAGCAGGGAATGGCGGCCCTGGACAAGGTCTTCGAGCTGCTCGACACCGAGCCCGACATGGTCGACGCGCCAGGTGCGATCGATCCCGGCCGGCTGCGCGGCGAGATCGCGATGGAGGGGGTCTCGTTCGCCTACGCGGACGACGCGCTGGAACGGCAGGCGCGGGGCGAGCCGGTCGAGTGGGCGCTGCGCGAGGTCGACCTGCACGTGCCGCCGGGACAGACCCTGGCCCTGGTCGGCGCGACCGGGGCCGGCAAGTCGACCTTCGCCAAGCTGGTCGCGCGCTTCTACGACCCACAGGCGGGACGGGTGCTGGTCGACGGCCACGACCTGCGCGGGGTCCGCCAGGAGGCGCTGCGGCGCCAGCTCGGGATCGTCCCCCAGGAGGGTTTCCTCTTCTCCGGCAGCGTGCGCGAGAACGTCGCCTTCGGCCGGCCCGGGGCGAGCACGGAGGAGATCGAGGCAGCAGTTGCGGCAGTCGGCGCGAGCGAGTTCGTCGCCGCACTGCCGCAGGGGATCGAGACCGAGGTCGGCGAGCGCGGCGTTCAGCTCTCGGCCGGGCAGCGCCAGCTCGTCGCCTTCGCCCGCGCCCTGCTCGCCGAGCCCCGCATCCTGATCCTCGACGAGGCGACCTCGAACGTCGACGTGCGCACCGAGCGCACGATCGAGCGCGGCCTGGAACGACTGCTCGCCGGCCGCACGGCGATCGTCATCGCCCACCGCCTCTCGACCATCCGCCGCGCCGGCAAGATCGTCGTGCTCGAAGGCGGCCGCATCGCCGAGGCCGGCACCCACGACGAGTTGATCGAGGCTGGTGGCGCTTACGCGAGGCTCTACGGAGCCTGGCGGGAATCGTCAGCTGCCTAGCCCGGCCCTATTCCGCCGGAGCTATCGCCGCCGGAGCCCGCGGAACCGCCTTCGGTGCCGCCACCGACACCGGCGCCGCCGCCGGCGCTTTCTTCTTCGCCGCCGCCCGCTTCAGGCGCGACTTCGGCTTCTTCGGGGGCGACTTCTTCGACTTCTTCTTCGACCGCCGCCGCGCTTTCTTCGCTGGACGGTTCGGCGGCCGAGCTGCTGCTCGGCGCCGGTGCCGCCGGAGCTTCGGCGCACTCTTCGAGGCCGAAGGCGCTCGCCGCCGACCGAACCTCAGAGAGCGCTGAGGAGGCTGCGGCTTCTTCCCCGGAGAGAGCTTCGCCATCTTCCCGTTCGGATGCGAGCTTGACTTTTTCCTCAGCGCGCACCAGGTTTTCGACCGCAACTATGAACTCGGCATGCGTGACTTCGTCTTCGCGGGGCGTCCCCAGATTCCTCAGCCTTTCCGCCATGCCGGAATAGAGGCTGACGACCTGGGACGCCTGGGCGGTGGCGCCCGAGCTGGTCGAGCCGATCGCGCCGATCGCGGCATTGACCTCAGCGCAGACCGCATTGCTCTGGGTGATCATTTCTTCCTTGCTCAGTACCGGTGGCTGGGTCCTTTCGGGCGGCGCGGCCGCAGTCGAGTCCCCGTCGTCCCCGCTACCGCAGCCGGCCATCGCAGTCGCCACCACGACGAGGAGCAAAAGCACAAAAGGGTGGCGTCGCCTGAAGGTCCCCATGCGACGCGAAGGTAGCAGAATTGCTAGACGGACTTTGCGGCACTATTCGCAGTGACTATTACTGCGGCCCAGGGATTCGAACCCCGACTACCTCGTCCAGAGCGAGGCGTGCTGCCATTACACCAGGCCGCAAGGGAGGCGACTCAGGATATCGACGCCAGCTCGCTGCCGGGGTCGGCGATGCGCTCGCGGGCGGCGGAGATGTCGACGCCGTCGACGAGCATGCGGCGCGCCTCGGCCAGATCCTCGGAGCGCTCGACGCTGAGCGCGCCCGCCACCCTGCCGTCCTTCAGGTACCAGACCGAGAACTCGCCGCTGTCACGGTCACCGCGCCAGATCTCCTCATCCCATTCGTAAGCCGGGCCGACGTACTCGAGGCTGGCCCAGTCGGCTAGATCGCTGAAGAAGTAGGGCACGACGTCGTAGTCGCGGTTCTCTCCGAGCATGTTGCGGGCGGCGTGCATGCCCTGCTGCATCGCCACGTCCCAGTGCTCGACCCGGATCCGCCGGCCGTGCACGACGCTCTCATACGAGCAGCAGTCGCCAGCGGCGAAGATCCCCTCGACCGAGGTCATCAGCTTCGAGTCGCAGACGATCCCGTCCTCGACCTCGAGCCCGGCGCGCTGAGCCAGCATCGCGTCGGGGCGCACACCGGCGCCGACGACGACCGTGTCGCACTCGATCGCGCGACCGCTCTTGGTCAGTACCGCCTTCACCCGGCCGTCGCCCTCGAAGGCCTCCAGCTCCTCGCCGCCGTGGACGGCGATGCCATGCCCTTCGAGCTTGTCCTGGAACCAACGGCCAGCGTCCTCGCCAAAGGTGCGGGAGAGCGCCACCTCCTCCATCATCACGATCGTGCACTCGACGCCCTTCGCCCGCAGCGAGGCGGCGACCTCACAGCCGATGTAGCTGCCGCCGATCAGGACCACGTGCTCGGCGGCCTCGGCATCGGCGCGGATCGCATCGGAGTTGCCGAAGGCACGCAGGTAGTGGACTCCCTCGTTCTCGGCCCCCTCGACCCGCAGGATGTTGACCATCGCCCCGGTGGCGATCAGCGCCCTGCCGAAGCCCACCTCCTCGCCGCCCTGAAGCTTCGCCGTGCGCGTCTGCGGGTCGAGCGACATCGCGTTGACGCCGGTCAGTAGCTCAACCCCGTTCTCCCCGTACCACTCGGGCGGGTTGACGTAGGCGTCCTCGCGGCTCGCCTCGCCGCGCACGTACTCCTTGGAGAGCGGCGGCCGTTCATAGGGGGGCTCGGGCTCGCGCCCGGCCAGCAGGATCGACCCCTCCGCACCGCGCTTGCGCAGCTCGGCCGCGCAGTGCGCCGAGGCCATGCCACCGCCGATCAGGAGGAAGTCGACCTCGCGATCGGCCATCGCTCAGCCCGTCCCGTTGCCGCCGGGCGCAGGGCCGAAGAGGGCCTTGATGTCCTCCTCGCGGCCCGGATCGAGGACGGCGAGCACCTCGTCGCCTTCCTCCAGCACCGTGTCGGCGTTGGGGACAAAGCCCTTGCCTTCCCGCAGCACCGAGATCAGCAGGCTGCCTTCGGGCATCGAGAGGTCGCCGACGCGGCGTCCGGTGACGCGCGAGTCCTTGCCGAGCAGCATCTCGATGATCTCCAGCTGCTCCTCCTGCAGGTCGAGCAGGTGGACGAGGCCGTACTCGGGCACCTCGTGCTCGAGCAGGCGCAGGATCAGGTCGGTGGCGGAGACCGACGGTTTCACCCCGAGCAGGTCGAAGTGCGGCTTGTTGCGCGGGTTGTCGACGCGGGCGATGATCTGCCCGACCTCGTACTTCTCGCGCGCGACCTGGCAGATCAGCATGTTGTCCTCGTCGTCGCCGGTCACGGCGATCACCATGTCGGCCCGCTGGATCCCGGCCCGCTCGAGCACCCAGAGCTCGGAGGCGTCGCCGTAGGTGACGTTGTGCTCGAGCTCCTGCTCGACCGTCAGGTAGCGCCGGCGGTTGCTCTCGATCACCGTCACCTCGTGGTTCTTTTCGAGCAGCTCGCGGGCCAGGTTCCAACCGACCTTCCCCGCTCCGACGACGATGATGTACATGCCTAGACCGCCTCGCGCTGGGCGCCCTCGCGCACCGCGCTCTCCAGCATGTCGATCGCCACCCGCGTCGGGCAGATCGTGTGCATGCCCTGCTGGCGGTACCACTCGGCGCGCAGCGGGTCGAGGATGCGCGCGATCACCGTCGGCACCTCGTAGCGGCGCTGGGCGATCTGGGCGATGACGATGTTGGTGTTGTCGCCGTTGGTGGCAGCGATGAAGGCGTCGGCGTTCTCGATCCCGGCGGCGAGCAGGGCGTCGGTCTCGAGGCCGGTGCCGACCGTGAAGCGGCCACCGAGATCCTCCCAGCCCTTGTCGAGGCCGACCTCGAGCCGGGTGTGGGACTCGGGATCCTCGTCGAGGCAAGAGACATCGTGCCCCTCGTTCAGCATGGTTCTGGCGACGGAGGAGCCGACCCGCCCGCAACCGACGATCAGGATGAACATGGGCCGGATACTAGAGCTCTGGTGGGGCGGTGAGGAGTACCTGGCAGGGCGCCTTCTTCAGCACGTACTCGGTCGCGGCGCCGATCTCCGCCGGCTTGGCGGCGCCGACCCCGCCCAGCGTCGCCCCGCCGCGGATCTTCGTCGGCGGCTCGCCGCCGATCACGATCGCCTCGGCGCTGCTGTGCCGCGCCGCCTCGACGATGCCGGCGCCGACCTTGCGCGCGCGGATCGTCTCGGTGCTGACCGCGACGCCCTCGTACTCATCGGCGACTTCGCGGGCGCGCTCGAGCACGCGGTCGGCCTCCTCCTGACGCTGGGCTGGGAGCTCGGCGTCGAGCGGCACCGCCAGCGGCACTTCGACCACGTAGATCAGCGCCAGATGCGTCTCGTCCTTCCCATCCTCGGCAGCGGCGAGGCGACCGGCGGTGGCGACGATGTCATCGTCTAGCTCGGAGCCGAAGACCGGCACCAGGATGCTGGCGTACTCGATTCCCCGCACCTGCTTGGTCAGCGCCCGCTCGGTGACCGATACCCGCCGCGTCAGCGTCGTCCCCTCCACTCCCTTGCGGTAGACGACGTAGAAGACCAAGCCAAAGATCATCCAGCCGCCGCCGACCCAGCGCGCGGTGTCGTGGTAGGCGAGCACGCTGAGGAAGGCGAGACCGCTGACCAGGGCAGCGAAGAGCGCCGGCACCGGCAGCTGGGCGCCCCGCCACTTGACGCTCCAGGGCACGCGGAAAGGGCGCGGGCGGTCGGGCTCGGTCATCCGCAGCCGCAGGATCGAAAGGTGGGCGATCGTGATCGCCAGGGTCGAGCCGAAGGCGTAGATGCCAGCCAGCAGCTTGACGTCGACCGGGACGACGAGGCCGAGCGCGATCACGCCGGAGATCGCGATCGCGACGGTCGGCGTGGCGTGGCGGGCGTCCAGTTTGCCCAGCCAGCTGGGGATCTGGCGGTTGATCGCCAGCGTGTAGATGTGACGTGACACCCCCAGCATGGCCGTCGTCGTCGCCCAGAAGAGGACCGGCGCGGCGATGACGGCAACGATCCAGCGCATCGCGTCGGAGAGCCAAGCCGGATCGTAGGCGGAGACCACGCCGAGGATCGGCGCCTCGACGTACTCGCCGCCGAGCGCCGTCTCCGGCCCCCCCGGCCCGGCCACCACCGGCACCGCCATCAGCGCGATCGCCGCCATCGCCGCGTAGCCGATCGGCACCGCAATCGCCCCCAACGAGACGATCCGCCGCAGATCGCGGCGGCTGGCGTCGAGGTCGGGGGCGAGGTCCGAGGCGGCCTCGATCCCGGCGTAGGCGAGCATGGCGACGACCGCGGCGTAGATCGCGTCGGTGAGGGTCGGGCTGGTGAAGAGGTCGAGCTCGGCGGTCAGTCGCTCGGGGTGGAAGACGGCGAGCACCCCGATCACGATCACCGCCACCTGGAGGGCGATGTCGGCCAGGGCGAGCATGGCTAGCGGTCGCTCCCGCCCCCGCCCGGTCACGTTGAGGGCGTTGAGCAGGCAGGCGGCGACGATGACGACCGCGGCGACACCGATCTCGCGCTGCTGCAGGGAGAGGTCCGGGGCGATCGGTTCGAGGTAGTGCGGCACTGAGATCGCCGCCATCGCGACGATGATCAGGTAGTCGATCAGGATCGCCCAGCCGGCGATGAAGGCAATCAGCTCGTTGAAGGCGTGGCGGGCAAAGCTGGAGGAGCCGCCGCGCTCGCGCAGCATCGAGGCGCCCTCGGTGTAGGTGAGCGCAGTCAGCGCAAAGAGCAGGCCGACGGCGAGGAAGATCAGCGGCGTCAGGCCGAGGCCGCGGTCGGCAACGACGCCGAGGGCGAAGTAGATCGAGAAGCCGACGGTCGAGTAGACGGCGACGAAGAGACCGGGAACGCCGACCCCGCGCTGGAGCAGCGGCTCCAGCCGCGGTCGACGCTCGTCGGGAGCGCTCACGAGCGCATCCGGGAAGCGCCCCAGAGCCGCACCGCGCCGACCGCGACGAAGGCCAGGCCGAGCATCGTCCCGACCGAGAGCGGGCCGCCGCCGCTGGCCAGCGTGATCGTCAGCAGGGCGAGGCCGAGGACGACGAAGACGACGGAGAGGGTGCGGACCGAGCCGCGATAGATCCGCTCGGGCGAGGCCATCGGCGCGATTCTAGGCGAGCGCGCGGGGGGCTTCGGCGCCGTCCGCGACAGAGCGGTCGGAGACGACGAGGACACGGCAGGGGCGCTCGCCGAGCACGGTCTGGAGGGTCTTGTCGTAGAGCGGCGTGCCGTTGCGGAAGCGCATGCCGACGACGATCGCGGCGGCGTCGATCTCCTTCGCCTCATCGGCGATCGAGTAGCCGGCCTGCGCGGGCCGCACCCGGGCGACGTGGCCGGTCACGCGCTGCCCGCCGATCAGCTTCGCCTGCTCGATCTTGCTCTGCACCTCGGCTTCGGCGTCGCGCATCTCGGCGTCGAGCGGCAGGTTGGTGGGCACGGTCAGCATCGAGTGGACATGGATGCCGCGGCGCCGTCTCGAGGCCAGCTTGACCGCGGTCGCAACCATTTCCTCGGAGAACGGCTCGCCGTCCTCGAAGGCGACGAGGACGCTGCGGTACTCGATCTCCTCGACCCCGAGCGGCTCGGGGGTGACAACCTTGACCGTCTCGGTCAGCGGCAGCCGCTGGTTGCGGCGGTAGAGCACGTAGACAGCGACCCCGGCCGCCATCCAGCCGAGCCCGACCACGAGCGTGCGGGGGTTGAGCGCCATCACCACTATCCAGGCGGCAAAGGTGCCGAGCCCACCCAGCACGGCGGTCAGCGGCAGCTCGGCGCCGAAGGCGCGGAAGTTGAGCGGCGGCTTCCAGGGGCGATCGTCCTCCGATTTTCGCCGCCGTAGCTGGATCACAGCGACGTGGGCGATGGTGAAGGAGAGCATCGCGCCGAACGAGTACATCGTCGCCAGGAAGTCGGTCTGGCCCGGCAGCAGGGTGACGGTCGCCAGGGCGGAGAAGACGAGGATGGCGATGTAGGGGGTTCGGTAGTGGGGATGGACCTGGCGCAGCTTCTCGGGCAGCTGGCGGTGCTGCCCCATCGAGTAGGTGAGGCGGGAGACGCCGATCAGGCCGGCATTGGTGGCGATCAGCAGGATCACCGCGGCGAGGACGCCGACGTAGAAGCGCAGCGCTTCGGTCAGGCCGTGAGCGACGCCGAGGTTCTCGACGATGCCGAGGATCGGATCGTCGGCGAACTCAGTGCCGAGCGTGGTGCTGAACTGGCCGGCGGCGTTTTCGGTGACAGGCATCGCCGAGAGAGCGACCACCGGGATCAGGATGTAGAGGGCGAGCACGGCGAGCACGGTCAGGCCGACGCTGCGCGGGATCGTGCGGGCCGCGTCGCGCGCCTCCTCGGCCATGTTCGAGATCGTCTCGATCCCGGTGTAGGCGATCATCCCAACCGCGATCCCGAGGGCGAAGTCGCTCCAGGTCGGGGCGACGCCGAGGTGCACGTTGTCGACCAACACCTCCGGGCTGAGCACCAGGAAGACGCCGATCCCGACCAGGACCACCTGCGTGGCGAGGTCTGCCATCGCCAGGACCAGGTTGAGCCGCGCAGACTCCTGTGAGCCACGGATGTTGAGCAGCGCCAGCGCGGCGATCACCGCGGCGCCGGCGATGATGTCGCCCGGGCCGTGGCCGAGCGGCTCCCAGAAGACGGCCAGGTAGTGCGGCACGAAGTACGCCGAGATCGCGACCGTGATCACGTAGTTGAGCATCTGCCCCCAGGCAGCGACGAAGCTGACCAGCTCGTTGAACGCGTGGCGGGCGAAGCTCGAGGAGCCGCCGGCCTCCGGGTACATCACCGTCGCCTCGGCATAGGTGGCGGCGGTGGCGGCGAAGATCAAGCCCGAGATGACGAAGGCGACGGGGGTCAGGCCGAGGGCGAAGGCGGCGGTGACGCCGAGGGCGTAGTAGATCGAGGAGCCGACGTTGCCGTAGGCGGCGGAGAACAGCGCGCCGACGCCGTGGACGCGGCTGAGCGATTCGTCCCTGGGGATTCGCCGAGCCATCTAGAAGGTGATCCGAGCGGGCATTCAGCCCGAATATAGGGAGCCGGCCGGTGCCCGCTGCACGTGGGCTCGGCCGAGCTCGGCGGGCGAGGCGCAGCCGCAGAGGGCCAGCGTCAGCTCCAGCTCCTCGCGCAGGACCTCGAGCACGCGCTGGGCGCCGGCCTCACCGCCCACCGCAAGCCCCCAGAGCGCCGGCCGACCGACCAGCACCGCGTCGGCACCCAGGGCGAGCGCGAGCGCGACGTCGACGCCGCGGCGGATGCCGCCATCGACCAGGACGGTGCCCCGCCCTTCGACCGCATCGACGACCTCGGGCAGGGCATCGGCGGTGGCGAGGCAGCGATCGAGCTGGCGGCCGCCATGGTTGGAGACCACCACTCCAGCGGCGCCGTGCTCGACCGCCAGTGTCGCGTCCTCGGCCGTGAGCACGCCCTTGACCAGGACCGGCACGCGGCACTCGGCGGCGAGGTCCTCGAGGTCCGACCAGGTGAGCGCCGGTTCCATCAGGTCGAAGGTCTCGGCGATCGTGATCGCCCGCCCTGAGCCCAGCGCCGCTTCGACACTCGGCACGCCAACCTCCTCGGGGATCGCGAAGCCGGTGCGCCGGTCGCGCTCGCGGTTGCCCCCGCGCGGCGCGTCGACGGTGACCACGATGGCCTCATAGCCGCACTCGACCGCCTCCTCGATCAGCGCCCGCGTCACGCCCTCGTCGCGAAAGCAGTAGAGCTGGAACCAGCGCCGCCCGCCCGGAGCCGCCTCGGCCACCGGCCGCGGCCGCATCGTCGCCAGCGTCGAGAGGCACATCACGGTCCCAGCCGCCGCCGCGGCCCGCGCCGTCGCCCCCTCTCCCTCCGGATCAACCAGCCCCTGGTAGGCCACCGGCGCCACCAGGACGGGCATGGAGACCTGACCGCCCAGCAGCTCGACCTCAGTCCGCCACTCCCCCAATCCGGCAAGCATCCGCGGCCGCAACCGCCAATGCCCCCAGGCGGAAACGTTCTCCCGCAGCGTCAGCTCATCCCCCGCCCCGCCGAAGAAGTACCCGACAACCCCCGGCTCCAGCCTCTCAGCCGCCGCCCTCTCGAAGTCGGAGATGTTGACGAAGTCCTCGATCACGCCAGGACCCTAGACGAGTATCGGGGGGAGAGAATCGCTCGCTGGCGGCTTGAGTCCTAGTGGCTCTCAGCGAACCAGCCGGGACGACAGATCGTTCGTTTTGTCTGGACGGAACACGCAGCCGATCGACTGAGCGAGCGCGATCTGAATGCCCGTGATGTGGTGCGAGCAGTGCAAGAACAGCATCGAAGTCGAGCTATCAACCGGGGGCGGGCCCAATGGCGTGTTACCGGCTCGGCCAGCGATGGCCGTGCCTTCGTCGTCATCTACGACCATCCGCACGGCGGGGACAAGCGTGCGGTACGCATCGTGAGCGTATGGCCGCTCTAGGGGGAGGAGACATCCCGCGCTATCCTCGGCCGGTCATGCGTTTTCACTACGACCCGGAAGTAGATATCGCCTTGCTTTCCTTCGAGCATGGCAGGGCAGTGAGCGAAGAGCACGAGTGGGGCCTGATCGACCGCGACCCCGACGATGGCCATCTCATGGGCTTCGAGATCTGGGATGCCCGCCGCAATCTCCCACCCGAGCTCGTGGACGCCCTGCCAAACCCCCAGCGCGCCGACAGCGCTGCGTAGATCTACTCATAGTCGCTGAAGAGTCGTAGGAGGTCGCCCTCCTGCAACGTCGAGTCGCCATGCCCCAGATCGCGGCGGATCGACCGGAGCAGCTCTTCATAGGCAAGCGCCGAAGCGAGCGGCTCATCATTGGACGGTTTGGTCTTCTCAAAAGCAATTAGTGCCTGGATTACCTTGGCATCGGCGCCCAAAAGAAGCTCCTTACCTTTGAATTTCGTGAAGAATCCTTTTGTCTCAGCAGTTCCTGATCGACCTTGCGACGAAAATTGTTCGTGCGCACGCTCCACAAACTCTTTGTACATCGGTTCCATGCGTTCACGCTGCACCTCTCGCCGGCGTGCTTTCTCAGCCCAGTACCTCTCGGCGACAACCCCAAAAAGGCCAACCACGGCAACCACAATCGCTCCCCCTATTGCTGGGTCCGCCAAGACCGCTTCTACGGCCGCCCAAACGAGAAGCGCAAGAAGACACAGCCCCGCAACAGCTCTGCCGACGGCCGCGACTATTTCCGCTTTGGAATCGACTACCTGAGCGTAGGTCGTCCAGCGGACGCCGAAGCAATGGTGGCGTTCGTCGGGAGGGGCAGGGTGCCCCTCCAGCGCAGCGGCGTCCTGTTTTCCGCCCTAAATGCGCTCGCGGACAGCCGCAATCACCCCTGCGGCGGAAAACCCAGCAAGCAGGAGGGGCACCCTGCCCCTCCCACCCGCCAGGCCTAGAAGTGAACGATCGGGATGATCAGGATGGCGACGATGTTCGCCACCTTGATCATCGGGTTGATCGCCGGCCCGGCCGTATCCTTGTAGGGATCGCCGACCGTGTCGCCGGTGACCGAGGCGGCGTGGGCCTCGGAGCCCTTGCCGCCGTGGGCACCGTCCTCGATCAGCTTCTTCGCGTTGTCCCAGGCGCCGCCGCCGGCGGTCATCGAGATCGCAGCGAAGAGACCGACGACGATCACGCCGATCAGCAGGCCGCCGAGCGCGTCGACGCTGAGCAGACCGACGACCACCGGTACGACGATCGGGATCAGCGAGGGCAGGATCATCTCCTTCTGCGCCGCCAGGGTGACGATGCTGACCGTTTTGCCGTACTCCGGCTTTTCGGTCCCCTCCATGATCCCGGGGTGGTCGCGGAACTGCTGGCGCACCTGTTCGACCACCTGGCCGCCGGCGCGGCCGACCGCCTCGATCGCCAGCGCGGCGAAGAGGTAGACCATCATGCCGCCGACTATCAACCCGATCAGGACCTCAGGCGATGAGAGGTTGAAGAGGCTGTTGAGGTCGAACCCAGCCGGAGCCTCGTCCGCCAGCTCGCTCTTGAAGGCGGCGAACAGCACCAGCGCGGCCAGCGCGGCGGAGCCGATCGCGTAACCCTTGGTAACGGCCTTGGTCGTGTTGCCGACCGCATCGAGCGGATCGGTTACGTTGCGCACGTCCTCGGGCAGATCGGCCATCTCGGCGATCCCGCCCGCGTTGTCGGTGATCGGCCCGAAGGCGTCGAGGGCGACGATCAGCCCGCAGAGCGAGAGCTGCGCCATCACCGCGACGCCGATCCCGTAGATGCCGGCCAGCTCGTTGGCCGCGAGGATCGCCAGGGCGATGACCAGCGCTGGCGCCGCGGTCGACTGGAAGCCCTGCGCCAGGCCCTGAATGATGTTGGTCGCGTGGCCGGTCTCGGAGGCCTGCGCGATCGTCTTCACCGGCCGGAAGCGAGTCGCCGTATAGTATTCGGTGATGACAAAAAGTAGCGCCGTCACGACGACACCGATTACCGCGCAGAGCCAGAGGTCGGTGGTGGTAACCGTATCGGCGGCGGTGCTGAGGCCGAGCCGTACCGCGTCGCTCATCAACCACTCGGTGATCGGGTAGAAGGCGGCGATCGAGAGGATCCCGGAGATGATCACGCCCGTGTACAGGGCGCCCTCGACCCGGTCCGTTTTGGTCCGCACCGATAGCGCTCCGATGATCGAGGCGATGATCGCGACGCCGCCGAGAACCAGCGGGTAGATCGCCACCTCGCGGGCGAAGTCGCCGCCGGCGCCGGTGAAGGTGAGGACGCCGAGCAGCATCACCGCGACCGAGGTGACGGCGTAGGTCTCGAACAGATCGGCGGCCATGCCGGCGCAGTCGCCGACGTTGTCGCCGACGTTGTCGGCGATCACCGCAGGGTTGCGGGGGTCGTCCTCGGGGATCCCCGCCTCGACCTTGCCGACCAGGTCGGCGCCGACGTCGGCGGCCTTGGTGAAGATGCCGCCGCCGAGCCGGGCGAAGACCGAGATCAGCGAGCCGCCGAAGCCGAGCCCGACGAGGGCGTCGACCGCGTGCTTGTCGGTGCTGCCGGTCGCGACGAGGATGCCGTAGTAGCCGGCGACGCCGAGTAGAGCCAGGCCGACGACGAGCATGCCGGTGACCGAGCCGCCCTTGAAAGCGACGTCGAGCGCCGGCGGCACGCCGCCGCGCGCCGCCTCGGCGACGCGGGAGTTGGCGCGCACCGAGAGGTTCATGCCGATGAAGCCGGCCGCGCCCGAGAAAAGGCCGCCGATGACGAAGCCGAGCGCGGTCTCCCAGTTCTGCAGCAGCAGCAGCAGGATCGCGATCGGGACCGCGACCGCGCCGATGATCGTGTACTGGCGGCTCAGGTAGGCGCTGGCGCCTTCCTGCACGGCGCCTGAGATCTCCTGCATCCGCTCGTTGCCCGGCGACTTCGCGAGCAGGCGCTGGGTGATGATGAGTCCGTAGAGAACTGCCGCCCCGGCGCAGACGAGCGCGACGACGACTCCGTAATCGGTCAAGAAGCTGGTCAAGTTCGATTCCTCCGGTGGTTTGGCGGCGCGGGAGTCTATAAGGGGCCGCGGATACCGCGTTTTCCGCCCTGCAAGGGGCCGTGCCGTGCCCTACGCGGTCTGTTTCGCCGCCGTGTAGGTGCGCTGCGTCTCGCGCACGGCGTCGCGGTAGACGTCCTCGATCGCGATGCCGCCGTCGAAGGCTTCACGCGCGCGCTGGGCGCCGTTGCGCTCGGGCAGCCGCGGCTCGATGCCCAGCGCCTCGCGCGCCGGCGCCGTCCACTCCAGCACGCCCTCCAGCGCCGCCCGCGCCTCGACCTCCTCGCCGCGGCGGAAGTCGATCAGCTTGCCGCTCATCCCGTGGCGGATCGCCCGCCAGAGGTTCTCCTCGATCTCGCGGTCGCGCAGCGGCGTTCCAACCCCCTCGTAGCCGTGCTCGTCGTATTCGAGCGCGGTCTGCGCGATGCAGGCGGCGATCAGCGCCGCCAGGCCGAAGGACTCCTCGCCGCGCGTCTGCGCATCGCAGATCCGCACCTCGACCGTGCCGAACTGGTGATGCGGGCGCACGCTCCACCAGAGCTGGGTCGACTCGACCACGCTGCCGGTGCGCTCGAGCATGCCGACGAACTCGGCGTAGCTCGTCCAGTCGACGAAAGGGCTGGGCACGCCGCAGCGGGGGAAGGTGCGGGTGAAGATCTCGGTGCGGACCGTGTGCAGCCCGGTGTCGCGGCGATCGAGGAAGGGCGAGTTGGCCGAGACCGCGAGCAGCAGCGGCAGCAGCTCGCGCATCCAGTCGCAGACGGCGATCGCCCGGTCGGCGCCGCGCACGCCCATGTGCACGTGCATGCTCCAGGTGTTGTTGCGCTGCGCCACCCAGCCCAGTTCGTTGCGCAGCCGGTTGTAGTGAGGAGTGTCGATGATCCGCTGGTCGAGGTAGTCGGCCCAGGGGTGGGTGCCCATCGCCGCCAGCCCCAGGCCCATCCGCCCGGCCAGCTCGAAGAGCCGGCCGCGGCGCTCGCGCTGGGCGTCCATCGCGGCGGCGAAGGTCTCCGCGCGGCCGGAGCGGATCTCGATCTCCGAGGCGATCAGCTCGCCCGCCGCGGAGTCGGCCAGCATCTCGTCCTTCTGGCAGGCGGCGTAGAGGTCCTCGAAGCGGTGCTCCAGCTCCAGCGTCGCCGGGTCGAGGATCGCGAACTCCTCCTCCAGGCCGATGGTGAAGTCGGTCGAGGACTCGAATCTCTCCCGAGCCAGGTCGAGGTCCAGGGACAAGAGCTGGCGGCCTTCCTAGGTGAGGTAGAAGTAGAGCGCGTAGAGGAGGTCGACGGCGGGGCTGGAGGTGTGCACCGTTACCTCCGGCGGCACCTGGAGGAGCTGCTCGGAGTAGTTGAAGATGATCTTCACTCCGGCCTCGACCAGGCGGTCGGCGACAGCCTGCGCGGAGGCGGCGGGGACGGCGAGGACGCCGACGACGATCTCCTGCTCGGAGACGACGTCCTCGAGCTCGCCGAAATCGCGCACCTGGAGGCTGCCGACCTGGGTGCCGACCACCGAGGGGTCGATGTCGAACATGGCGACGACCTCGAAGCCGTGGTCGGCGAAGATGTCGGAGCTGGCGATCGCCTGGCCGAGGTTGCCGGCGCCGAAGAGGGCGATGTTGTGCTGGCCCGAGGTGCGCAGGATCTTGCGGATCTCCGCCACCAGCGACTCGACGTTGTAGCCGACGCCGCGCTTGCCGAACTTGCCGAAGCCGGAGAGATCGCGACGGATCTGGGTCGGGTTGATGTGGGTGTAGTCGGAGAGTTCCTGCGAGGAGATCGTCTCGCGGCCCATCTTGCGGGCCTGGGTCAGCACCTGCAGGTAGCGCGAGAGGCGTGCGGCGACGCCGAGCGAGAGGCGCTCATTGTCGCCGACCAGGCCGCCCGGCACCCCGAGCTCCTCCACCGCTGGATCGATCATCGGCCCCCACAGTATCGAGCCGCGCACGAACGGAGGTTTGGTCGAGGACCAGCTCCGAGATCGTCTCCCCGTTCAGCTCAAGCACGGGTATGCGCTCGAGCATGCCTCGCAGCAGCCCCTCGTCGCTCTCGATGTCGATCTCGTGCAGCTCGAAGCTGTAGCCCTCGCGGTGCAGGGCGACGAGCTCCTCCAGCGCCTGCTCGCAGAGGTGGCAGCCGGGGCGCGAGTAGAGGACCAGCTGAGCGCTCATGGCGCTGCGACCGGCGGGCGGCTGCTGGCGAAGGCGTCGTAGGAGAGGTAGTCCGGATAGGGCAGCTGCGGCGCGAAGCGGGCGGCGGAGGCGATCATCGCCGCGTTGTCAGTGCAGAGCCGCAGCGGCACCAGCTTCAGCCGCAGGCCGCGCTCCTCGCAGAGCGCTGCCACCGCCTCGCGCAGCGGGCCGTTGGCGGCGACGCCGCCGCCCAGCGCCACCGCCTCCCACTCGCCTCGCTTCAGCGCCCGCTTCAGTTTCGCCGTCAGCTGGCCGACCGCAGCCGCCTGGAAGCTGGCGGCGAGGTCGGCGCGGCGCTCGCGCACGCCGTCCTCGCCAAGGTCGCGGCAGAGGTAGACCAGCGCCGTCTTCAGCCCGCTGAAGCTGAAGTCGAGGCCGGGGTCGCGCGCCATCGCCACCGGCAGCTCGAACGCCTCCGGGTCGCCGTCCTCGGCCAGCCGCTGGAGCGCCGGCCCGCCGGGGAAGCCGAGGCCGAGCAGGCGGGCGACCTTGTCGAAGGCCTCGCCGGCGGCGTCGTCGAGCGTCTGCCCGAGCACCTCGTGGCCGGCGTGGTCGCGCACGCCCGCCAGCAGGGTGTGCCCGCCGCTCGCCACCAGACAGAGGAAGGGCGGTTCGAGCGGCTCTGGGGCAAGGAAGTTGGCGGCGACGTGGCCCTGGAGGTGATCGACCGGGATCAGCGGCAGACGACGTGGCGCGGCGATCGCCTTGGCGGTGCTGAGGCCGACCAGCAACGCCCCGATCAGGCCCGGGCCGGCGGTGACCGCGACCGCGTCGATCTCGTCCAGCGTCAGCCCGGCCTCGTCCAGAGCAGCCTTGACCACCGGCACGGTCAGCTCGAGGTGGTGGCGCGAGGCGACCTCGGGGACGATCCCGCCGAACTGGGCGTGCGCCTCGTCCTGCGAGGAGATGACGTTGGCGAGGATCTCCGCCCCGTCGACGACCGCAGCGCAGGTGTCGTCACAGGAAGTCTCGATCGCCAGGATCACGGCGACCTCAATCGAGCCACATGATCAGGGCGTCCTCGCCGTTGTCCTGGTAGTAGCGAGGCCGCACGCCGGCCGAGCGGAAGCCGAGCTTCTCGTACATCGCGATCGCGTCGCGGTTGGAGACCCGCACCTCGAGCGTGAAGGGAAGCTCGCGCCCGGCCTCGGCGATCAGCCGCGAGATCAGGCTGCTGGCGACCCCCCGGCGGCGGCGCTCCGGCGCCACGGCGACGTTCATCAGGTGCCAGACGTGGTCGTAGCGCGAGCAGACCAGGTAGCCGAGCAGCTCGTCGCCGTCGGTCGCGGCGAGGCAGATCCCCGATGGCTTGGAGAGCTCGAGCACGAACATCGCCAGCGACCAGGGCGTCGGGAAGGAGCGGCGCTCGATCGAGATCACCGCCGGCAGGTCGCTGTAGGCGAGCCGCCGCACCGGCGGATCGCCGGTCAGCTCACTCGGCTGCTTGGAGAGAGTCTCGCTCACGCCACCGTTCTGCATCGGGGGGTCTCAGGTAGATCGGGGCGATTGAGCCGGAGTCGTCCTCGTCCCGTCCGGCCGCCGCGAGAGCGCAGATGTGCCGCGCGGCGACGCGGTGCACGGGGTCGGCGTCGTCCGGGATCTCGACCGCCCGGTTCGTCAACTGCTGGCGAAATCGTACCGCGCCCGATCCGCCGCACAGCGCCGCTTGCGGAAGCTCGGCAATGCGCGCGGCGAGCTCCTCGGGGGCGCCGAGCCATGGCCCCCAGAGCCGCTCGCCACCCGCCGAGTAGAGCGCCGCCGCGACCTCGCCGCGGCGAGCGTCGAGGACAGCGAGGCGAGCCCGTTCGCCAGCGACCTCGCCGAGGCCGCGCGCGAGCGCATCGAGCGTGCCGACGCCGCTCAGCGGCAGGCCGCGGCTCAGCGCCAGCGCCCGCGCCGTGGCGATGCCGACGCGCAGGCCGGTGAAGGAGCCGGGCCCGACCCCGACCGCGATCCGGTCGACCGCCCGCCAGCCGCCGGCCGCCTCCGCCGCCCGCTCGACCTCGGCCAGCAGCGCCGTGGTGTGCTGCGGCCCGCCCTTCTCGGAGAGGCCGAGCAGCGACTCGTAGAGCACCTCGCCGTCGCGCGTCGCGCAGACGGCGGTGTCGACGGTCGCGGTGTCGAAGCCGACGACGGTCAGCGCGTCTGGGGACGAAGAAGTTGAAGACGCCGACGCGTTTGCCCTCGACGAACCAGGTCACCCTGTGCTTGCCGGGGATGTTGGAGGTGATCTTGTTGACGTAGAGCGTGCCCTGTTTGGCTTCCTGTTTGGGCGCGCAGAGGTTTTTCTTGGTCGGGAACTTGACGCAGACGGTGTAGAAGACGTCGGCTTTGTTGCTGCGGAAGAAGGCGCCCTTTTTGCGCGGCTTCTGGCAGAGGTGCGACGGTTTCGCGTTCTGCGAGAGGCCGCAGGCGACGTAGTGCCTGTACGCGGCACCCTGCGCGGTGGCGGGAACGGCGCTGGCGAGCAGCGCGATCCCCAACCCGATCGCCGTCAGCGTCTTCAGTCCCTTCATCGAGCGCGTCCTTCCATTCGCGTTTGCGTGCGCGGCCGATGCTACAGGGCAGCACCCCCCTCCGAAACACGCCTATTTGCGGGGCGATGCGCTGCCGATCTCGATCTGCCGCCTATCGCCGTCGACGTGGGCGAGGCGGACCTCGAGCACGCGGCGGCCGGCGAGCTGCGGCTCGGCCACGGCCGGCCACTCGACGAAGGCGACCGAGCGCGGAGTCGAGGTAGTCGTCGAGCAGCGCCGGGTCCTCGCCCTCGAGCCCGCCGAGCCGGTAGAGATCGAGGTGGGAGACCGGCAGCCGGCCGCGGTAGCGCTGGCCGATCGTGAAGGTCGGCGAGGTGACCGGCCCCTCGACCCCCAGCGCCCGGCAGGCGCCGCGGATCAGGGTCGTCTTGCCGGCGCCGAGCTCGCCACTGACGACGACGACATCGCCGGGACCGAGGTCGGCTGCGATCCTCGCCCCCAGCGCTTCGGTCTCGGCGGCCGAGGCGCTCTCGACCGTCTCCATCGCTCAACCGAAGAAGTCGAGCTGGTCGTCGGTGGGCTGAGGCGGCCCCGGGACGGGAGCCTCCTCGATCTCCTCCTCCTGGCTCCGCCCCGCCCGGAGGCGGACCGGCAAGCAGCTGCGGCAGCAGCGCGAAGTCGGCCGGCAGCGTCTCCTTCACCGCCGGCGTGCGCAGCGCCGCCGCCGGGTGGAAGAGCGGCAGCAGGAAGACCGTGCGGCCGCCCAGCTCGTGCACCTGCGGCGTCCCCCGCACCCGGGTGATCCCGGCCGGATTGCCGCTCAGCAGCTTGGTGGCGAAGTTGCCCAGCGTGCAGACGACGCGCGGCTCGATCAGCCGCACCTGCTCGAACAGGTAGGGGCGGCAGGCCTCGATCTCCAGCGGCTGGGGGTCGCGGTTGCCCGGCGGGCGGCTCTTCAACACGTTGGCGATGAAGACCTCCTCGCGCGAGAGGCCGATCTCCTCCAGCAGCTGGTTGAGCAGCTGCCCGGCGCGGCCGACGAAGGGCAGGCCCTGGCGGTCCTCTTCGGCCCCCGGCGCCTCGCCGACGAACATCACCTCGGCGTCGGCGTCCCCCGCGCCGAACACGGCCTTGGTCCGCGTCTCGTGCAGGGGGCATTTGGTGCATGCCTGCACTTCCTTGTAGAGGTCGACCAGCTCGGCGCGCCGCTCCTCGGCCGTCATCCGGGCAATGCTAACCGCGCTACGGCAACGGCTCCCACTCCCAGGAGGCTCGTGAGCCGATGCCGTCCTTCTGCTCCAGGTAACGCTGGAACTCGGCCAGCTCGGCCGGCTCGACCCCGTAGACGTGGTCCGGCTCCGGGAAGCGCTGCGAGCGCACCTCCTCGGCGTAGCGGCCAACGCCCTCGACCATCGCCGCGTGGATCTCGGCGTAGCGCTTGACGAATTTGGGCGAGCGGCCGGTGGTGATCCCGAGCAGGTCGTGGTAGACGAGCACCTGGCCGGCGGTCGCCGGGCCGGCGCCGATGCCGATCGTCGGGATCTCCAGCTTCTCGACGATCGCCTCGGCGATCGCCGCCGGGACGGCCTCGAAGACGATCGCGAAGCAGCCGACCGACTGCAGCGCGAGCGCGTCCTCGAGCAGCTGGATCGCCCCCTGCGCGGTCTTACCCTGGGTCTTGTAGCCGCCCAGCGCGGTGGCCGTCTGCGGCGTCAGGCCGACGTGGCCCATCACCGGGATGCCGGCGCGGACGATCGCCCGCGCCCGCTCGACCGAGGTCCCCCCCGCCTCCAGCTTGACCACCTGGCAGCCGGTCTCCTTGACCAGGCGCTGGGCGCTCTGCACGGCGAGCTCGTTGCTCGCCTCGTAGCTGCCCATCGGCATGTCGCCGACCATCAGCGGCGTCTTCAAGCCACGGCGCACGGCCTTGCCGAGCATGACCATCTCGTCCATCGAGACCGACTCGGTGCCGGGGTAGCCGAGCACGACCATCGCCGCGGTATCGCCGACGAGGACGAGGTCGACGCCGGCCTCCTCGGCGACGCGCGCCGAGGGGTAGTCGTAGGCGGTGACCATCACGATCGGTTCGCCGGCCTGCTTCATCTCGGCCAGGCGCGGCAGGTTGACCGGCTTGCGCTCACTCATGAGACGACCTCCTGGGCGAGCAGCACCTCCGGGTGGCTGTCGACCGCGACGGTCGCGTTGTCGTCGTCGACGTGGACGACGACCGGCGAGTAGGTCTCGAGGTCGCGCTCGTCGTAGGCGCCGAAGGAGGCGACGATGATCTTGTGCCCGGGGCGGGTCAGGTGGGCGGCGGCGCCGTTGACCTGCATCGTGCCGGAGCCGGGCTCGCCGTCGATCACGTAGGTGACGAAGCGGGCGCCGTTGTCGATGTCCCAGACGTGGACCTGCTCGTTGGTGATCAGGTCGGCGCTGGCCATCAGCTCGGTGTCGATCGTGATGCTGCCGATGTAGTCGACGTCGCAATCGGTCACCGTCGCCCGGTGGATCTTCGACTTGAGCATCTGCCTCTGCATTAGCTGTCCTCTCTCCCGCCGTCGCCGGCGATGGTCACGTTGTCGATCAACCGCGCCGGGCCCACCGTGGCCGCGACAGCGATCAAAACCGGGCGGCCATCCAGCTCGGCCACCGGCGTCAAGTTTTCGGCGTCGCGCGCCTCCAGGTACTCGGGCTCGACCCCGGCCGCGGCGAGCTCGCGACGACCGGCCTCCAGCGCATCCTCGAGCGAGCTCTCGCCGGCCCGGCGCTCAACCTCCCCCAGTGCCCGCGAGAGCGCGGTCGCCCGCTGGCGCTCGGCCGGGCTGAGGTAGGCGTTGCGCGAGCTCATCGCCAGGCCGTCGGGCTCGCGCACGATCGGCCGCGCCTCGATCCGCACCGGGATAGTCGAGATCGCGCGTCATCCTGCGGATAACGGCCACCTGCTGGGCGTCCTTCTGGCCGAAGTAAGCGACGTCGGGCTGAACGCTGTTGAAGAGCTTGGCGACGACGGTGGCGACGCCGCGGAAGTGCCCCGGGCCGCGGCGGGCCGGATCGCCGCAGAGGACCTCGGTCAGATCGCCAACCTCGACCTGGGTGGAGAAGCCGTCCGGGTAGACCTCCTCGACCGGCGGCGCGTAGATCAGGTCGACGCCGGCCTCGGCGGCCAGCTCGGCGTCGCGCTCGCTCGTCACGCGGATAGCGGTCGAGATCCTCCCCCGGCCCGAACTGGGTCGGGTTGACGAAGAGGCTCATCACGACAAGGTCGCACTCGGCGCGGGCGGCGCGAAGCAGCGAGAGATGGCCCTCATGCAGGAAGCCCATCGTCGGCACCAGGCCGATCCGCCGGCCCTCGCCACGCTCGCGGGCAAGCTGCGCCCGCAGCTCGTCCTTGACGCGGACGATCTTCACGCCTGCTTTTGCACGCGGTGGGTCGGTCAGTAAGAGGTTCATTGGTCCATGCCCTGTGGGGGTCACGGCCGAAAGCTCAGTATAGGCACTCAGCGGCGGAAATCTATGGGCTTGATCACACGGGCGGGGGCGCCCGCGGCGATCGAGCCTGGCGGGATGTCCTTGGTCACGACCGAGTTGGCGCCGATCACGCAGCGCTCGCCGATCGTGACGCCGCTGGTGACGGCGACGTTGACGCCGAACCAGCAGTTGGAGCCGATTCTCACCGGGCCCTTGCTGGTGAAGCCCTGCCAGGTGACGGGCGTGTCCGGGTCGTCGAAGCGGTGCTCGCCGTCGCCGACGAAGCAGCCGTTGGCGAACATCGTGTGGTCGCCGATCTCGATCCGCTCATAGGCGGCCAGCATCGTGTTGCGGTTGAGGAAGCAGCCGGAGCCGATCTCGATCCGCGCCTCGGCGGCAAGCGTCAGCCAGCAACCGGGCTCGAGCAGCGTTCCCTCGCCGATCGCCAGCCGTCCCTCGTCGAGCGCCTCGAGCAACTCCCCCTCGACCGGGTGGCGGATGAAGAAGCCGCCGCGGGCGGCGTGCCGGGCCAACCGCAAGCGACGGGACAGGCGTCGGTTGCGTTCGTACCAGCGTCGCTTCGCCCACCAGAGTCGCCAGCCGCGGTCCATTGGCGACATAGACTGACGGTCGTGAGCGATCTGCGCGGCGGCATCGACCTCGGCGGGACGAAGATCCAGACCGTCGTGGTCGCGGACGGGACGGTGCGCGGCGAAGCGCGGCAGCCGACGCCGACCTCGGGCGGGCCGGCGGACGTGGCGCGGGCGATGGAGGACGCGCTGCGCGAGGCCGCTGCAGCGGCGGGCGTCGAGGCCGGTGACCTGCACGGCGTCGGGGTCGGCTCGCCCGGCGACGCCGACGGCAGCACCGGGGTCGTGTCCTCAGCGCGCAACCTGCCGGGCTGGGACGGCAGCTTCCCGCTCGGCGAGACCCTGGCGAAGGCGCTCGGCACCGAGATCCGCGTCGGCAACGACGTTCAGGTCGCGGTCGAAGGCGAGTACGCGCTCGGCGCGGGCCGCGAGTTCGGCTCGCTGCTCGGCGTCTGGTGGGGCACCGGGGTCGGCGGCGGCATCGTCCTCGACGGCAAGCCCTGGCTGGGCCGCGGCGCCGCCGGCGAGATCGGCCACATCGTGGTCAAGCACGGGGGCGCCAAGTGTCCCTGCGGGCGCAGGGGTTGCATGGAGGCCTACGCGGGGCGGGCGGCGATGGAAGCCGAGGCTCGGCACCAACATGAGGAGGGGCACAAGACCGACCTCTTCAAGCTGATGCACAAGCACGACAAACCGCGCCTGACCAGCGGTATCTGGGAGCGCGCCCTCGACCATGGCGACCACCTGGCAGAGAAGCTGATCGAGCGGGCGATCGAGGCGCTTGGCACCGGCGTCGCCTCGGCCTGCAACGTGCTCGACGTCGAAGCCGTGGTGATCGGTGGCGGGCTCGGCCAGCGCTTTGGCGAGCGGCTGATGGCGCCGCTCAGCGAGGAGATGGGCAAGCACCTCTTCGTCGACGAAGACCCACCCGAGATGCGCGTCGCCGAACTCGGCGACCTGGGCGGCGCGATCGGCGCCTCCCTGCTCGTCGAGCGCTAGACCCTTCCCGCCGCCTGGCGCTGCTGGCGAGCGATGGCATCGACGATCACGGCGAGCAGGAGGACGCCGCCGGTGACCATGAACTTGACCGCGGAGGAGAGCGCCAACAGGTCCATGCCGTTGGAGATCGAGCCGATCACGAGGGCGCCGAGCAAGGCCGTCCAGACAGCGCCACGCCCGCCGAAGAGGCTGGTGCCGGCGATCACCGGGCCGGCGATCGCCAGCAGCAGCAGTTCGCTGCCGCCCGAGTTCTGGTTGACGGCGAGCAGCCGTGAAGCGGCGAGGATGCCGCCGATCGCCGCCATCGAGCCGGCGATTGCGAACACGGCGATGCGGATGCGGTCGATCGGGATGCCAGCCCGCCGAGCCGCGTCGACGTTGCCGCCGATCGCGAAGACGTGGCGGCCGAACCGAGTCCGCTTGGCGACGTATTCCATGCCGACGACGAAGGCGAGCAGGATCAGCAGCGCCAGCGGCACACCCCGGTCGGAGTTGAGAACCGCCACCGTGACGACGGCGAGGACCGCAACCACGGCGATCCGCAGGCCAAGCGCACCCATCCCCCTGCCCGCCAGGCCGGCCGCGACCCGCTGGCGGTGGCCGAGCAGCGCCAGGCCGGCGTAGGCGGCGATCACCAGGGCGGCGAGGACCCACCCGACAGCATCGGAATAGAAGGTGTTCGCCAGCCCGGTGATCTTGGGGTCGTTGATGTTGATCGAGCCGGTCGAGCCGAGCACCTGCAGCAGCGCTCCCTGCCAGGCGAGCAGACCGGCCAGGGTGACGACGAAGGAGGGCACGCCGAAGCGGGTGAACACGGCCCCCTGCAGGAAGCCGATCGCCATCCCGACGAGCACTCCGGCGGCGATCGCGAGGTAGGGGTTCCAGCCGTGCCTGACGTTGAGCACGACCACGATGGCGGCGGCGAGGCCGCTGACCGCTCCAACCGAGAGGTCGATCTCCCCCAGCAGCAGGACGTAGACGACGCCGATCGAGATCAGGCCGATCGCGGTGATCTGGAGCATCAGGTTGGTCAGGTTCTCGGCTGAGAGGAAGCGGTCGTTCTGCAGCTGGAAGATCAGCCAGATGACGGCCAGGCCGAGGACGACTCGCAGCGAGGCGAGGTCGCCCTGGACGAAGCGACGCACGGCGGTGTTCAAGGCCCCGCCTTCTCTTCGTTGCCTTCACCAGCGCCGGTGATCGCCGAGACGACGTGCTCCTCGGTCGTCCCTTCGGCCTCGAAGCTGCCGGCGGCCCGGCCAAGGCGCAGGACGAAGATCCGGTCGGCGACGGCGAAGACGTCGGCGAGGTTGTGGCTGATCACGACCACGCCGAGATCGTGCTCGCGCAGTTTGCGGATCAGCTCGAGCACCTGGGCCGTCTGTGCCACCCCGAGCGCCGCGGTCGGCTCATCCAACAGCACGACCTTGGGTTTGCCGAGCAGCGAGCGCGCCACCGCGACCTGCTGCCGCTGCCCGCCGGAGAGGGTGCCGACCTCCGTGCGCAGGCTGGGGATCGTCACCGAGAGGCCGGAGAGCAGCTTCTCGGTCTGGTGCTCCATCTGCGCCTCGTCGAGCTGGCGCGAGAACTGCCCCGGCCCCGGCGAGACCTCCTCGCGGCCGAGGAAGAGGTTGGCGACGACGTCGAGGTTGTCGCAGAGGGCCAGGTCCTGGTAGACGGTGGCGATGCCCAGCCCGGTCGCGTCCTGAGGGCGCGAGATCGAGACCCGCTTGCCGCCGAAGCGGATCTCGCCGCTGTCGGCGGTATGGATCCCGGCGATCGCCTTCACCATCGTCGACTTGCCAGCGCCGTTGTCGCCGACGAGGCCGACGACCTCACCGCCGTGAAGGGCAAAGTCGACCCGGTCCAGGGCCTGGACCGGGCCGAATCTCTTGCTGACCCCGCTCAGCTCCAGCAGCGGGGAGTCTGCGCTCATCGCGGCCGCCGTTCCCTCCTCAGGAGATCCCCGCTTCTTTGCAGGCCTGGGCGTAGGGACCGGTACAGAGTTCGTCGGTCGAGACTTCTTCGTCCGCGATCACGGTCTGTTTGATCTTGTCTTTGGTCACCGCAATCGGCGTCAGCAGGATCGAGGGCACCTGCTCTTTTTCGTTGTCGAGCTGGTCGGTGATTTTGCCCTGCGGCACTTCCTTCCCTTCGGCCAGGTCGACGGCGATTTCGGCGCTGATCGAGGCCTCGGGCTTGTAGGCCTTGTAGACGGTCATGTACTGCTGACCGACGAGGATCCGCTGCAGGCCGGCGACCGTGGCGTCCTGGCCGGTAACCGGCCGTTCGGCCGGGTTGATCCCGGCTGATTTCAGCGCCGCGATCGCGCCGCCCGCGGTGTCGTCGTTGGCGGCGTAGACACCGTTGAAGCCGTCGTTGCCGAGCGCGGTGATCGCCTGCTGCATCTCGTTCTGCGCGTTGCTCGCCAGCCAGCCGGGGGTGTCATACGATTTCGCCACCTCGACGCCTTCGGCATCGAAAACGCTTTCAGCGCCTTTTTTGAACAGCGCAGCGTTGCTGTCGGCCGGATCGCCGCTGATCATCACGATCGGCCCTTTGGGACTGCCGTCCTCTTTCAGTTTTTTCGTCAGCGATTCTCCCTGGAGTTCGCCGACTTTTTCGTTGTCGAAGGAGACGTAGACATCGACGTCGGCACCGAGGATGAGGCGGTCGTAGCTGACCACCGGCACGTCCTGCTGCCGCGCTTTTTCGACGCTCGCGGCAGCCGAGGCAGCATCGACGGGGTCGAGGACGAGCACGTCGGCACCCTGGGTCAGCGCCGCTTCGACCTGGCTCTGCTGTTTGGAGGCGTCCTCGGCGGCGTTGCTGTAGAGGATGTCGCAGTCCGGGCAGATCTCTTCGACTTTTTCTTCGAAGCGCGGCCGATCGGAGGCCTCGTAGCGCGGGGTCTGGTTCTCCGGCAGCAGGAAGGCGATCGTCGCACCACCACCACCTTCGCCACCGCCACCACCGTCATCGTCGCCACAGCCCGACGCGACTAGGACGGTCACAAGCAACACGGCAAGGGCAAGCGTGCCCCGCCTGATTCCGACAAAGCTCGACATCGCAACTCCTTTCGCGCCCGTCCTGGGAAGGGGCTACCCGCTGGGGCGAGCTTCAATCAGGCACGGAAACGAAGGAGATCGAAGGGCCCGACTGCGATCCGGTCGCAGCCGGGCCAGATCAAGCCGGTCTATGTGTTTTTGACTGTGAAATTGAGCGGATTGCCTTTGTTGTTTTCAGCGTGCATGAGCAGGCTGCCGCTGAGTTCCGTGTCGGTTTTTTCTCCAGACCCACACAAACCCCCGTGGTATTCCAGTCTGACTGTGGCGTTCATTTTGACTGTCAGTACCTCCTGACCACCTACGGTTTTGGAATTTGTGAAGAGAACCGGGCCGCCATTGGTCTGTTCCGGCACTGTAACCGTGCATATGACTTCTGCTTCTTCTTCAACACGGAATTCAAGCGGTTTGGTTGGACAGAAGACGTCCATTTCACCTTCGAATTCGTGCATGGCTTTTAATACGGTCGTGACTGTGTACCAATACCCGCAGCCGTTTGAGACCACCGTCACTTCATATTCTTTTGCCTGAGTGTGACATCCGGTGTAATTGAGGTTTTTGGTTTCGAGTTTCAGTTCCGGTTTCGGCAGCGAGGCTTCGGACGTCAGCGAGTTGCATGTGATCGTTCCAACGCTCGGAATTTTCGTGACGAGGTTGGGGCTGGTGTGAAATGTCGCTTTGATCGTCGCCGCTTCGGTCGTCCAGAACTCCGGCGCCGCCTGAGCGGCCGGGGCCGCCATTGCGGCGATCGAGAGGATCGCGACGAGGGTGAGTCCGAGGGCTCTGAGATTGCGAGTCATGATGTCCTTCCTTCCGCGCGGTTTCCCAACGCTTATGGGCTTTAGGCGCCCTCATTGCAGAAGGGCGCAAGGACATAGATAGCCCCTTTTAACTTAATGATCAAGAAAATTTATGTATTCACTACGCGGCGACGGGCTCGCGCCGCTTGCGCGGGGCACGCTTCGGCTTCGCCGGCTTCACCGGCTCGACCAGCGCGGAGAGGAAATGGCCCGTGTGCGATGACTCGACCGCGGCGACCTCCTCGGGGGTGCCCGTGGCGACCACCTCTCCCCCCTCTTCGCCGCCTTCGGGGCCGAGGTCGACGAGGCGGTCGGCGGTCTTGATCACGTCGAGGTTGTGCTCGATCACAACCACGGTGTTGCCGGCGTCGACGAGGCGGCCGAGCACGTCGAGCAGGCGCTGCACGTCGGCGAAGTGCAGGCCGGTGGTCGGCTCGTCGAGGATGTAGAGGGTGTCGCCGGTGGCGACTTTGGAGAGCTCGGTCGCCAGCTTCACCCGCTGTGCCTCGCCGCCCGAGAGCGTCGTCGCCGCCTGGCCGAGGCGGATGTAGTCGAGGCCGACGTCGTGCAGGGTGCGCAGGCGGCGGGCGATCTTGGGCACGTTCTCGAAGAACCCGACCGCCTCCTCGACCGACATCTCGAGCACGTCGGCGATGCTCTTGCCCTTGAAGCGGACCTCGAGCGTCTCGCGGTTGTAGCGCTTGCCGTGGCACTGCTCGCAGGGGACGTAAACGTCGGGCAGGAAGTGCATCTCGATCTTGATCTGGCCGTCGCCGCGGCAGACCTCGCAGCGGCCCCCTTTGACGTTGAAGCTGAAGCGGCCCGGCTTGTAGCCGCGCGCCCGCGCCTCCTGGGTCTGGGTGAAGAGCTGGCGGATGTGGTCGAAGACGCCGGTGTAGGTGGCCGGGTTGGAGCGCGGCGTGCGACCGATCGGCGACTGGTCGATGTTGATGATCTTGTCGATCTGGCTGAGGCCGTCGACGCCGTCGTGGGCGCCGGGCCGCAGCTTCGCCTGGTGCAGGCGGTTGGCGACGGCGTGGTGCAGGGTCTCGTTGATCAGGGTCGACTTGCCCGAGCCGGAGACGCCGGTGACGCAGCAGAAGACGCCGAGCGGGATCGCCACGTCGATCCCCTTCAGGTTGTGTTCGCGGGCGCCCCGCACGACCAGCGCCCCGCGCGGCTCGCGGCGCTCGCCCGGCACCTCGATCATTTTCTTGCCGGAGAGGTACTGGCCGGTGAGCGAGGCGGGGTCCTTGGCGACCTGATCCGGCGTGCCGGCGGCGATCACGTGGCCGCCGTGCTCGCCGGCGCCGGGACCGAGGTCGACCAGGTGGTCGGCAGCGCGCATCGTGCCCTCGTCGTGCTCGACCACGATCACCGTATTGCCCAGGTCGCGTAGCCGGTCAAGGGTCGCGATCAGCTTCTCGTTGTCGCGCTGATGCAAGCCGATCGAGGGCTCGTCGAGCACGTACATCACGCCGACCAGGCTGGAGCCGATCTGGGTCGCCAGGCGGATCCGCTGCGCCTCGCCGCCAGAGAGGGAGCGGGCCGAGCGGGACAGCGAGAGGTAGCCGATGCCGACGTTCTCGAGGAAGGCGAGCCGTTCGGAGATCTCGCGCACGATCAGGCGGGCGATCGCCCGCTCGGTCTCGGTCAGCTCCAGCGCCTGGATCCAGGCGCTCGCCGCCCGCGCTGAGAGCTCGGTGTAAGCGGCGATGCTGAGGCCGCCGACGGTGACCGCGAGGCTCTCCGGCCGCAACCGGGCGCCGTCGCAGTCGGGGCATGGCTGCTCGGCCATGTAGCCCTCGATCCGCTCGCGGTTGGTCTCCGAGTCGGTCTCCTCGTAGCGGCGCTGCAGCTGGTTGACGATCCCCTCGAAACGGACCTTGTAGGAACGGCGGCGGCCGAAGCGGTTGGTGTAGGTGACCTGGTGGCGCTCGCCACCGGTGCCGTAGAGGAAGACCTCCTTCTCGCTCTTCTTCAGCTTCGACCAGGGCTTGTCCGCGTCGACCCCGTAGTCATCGGCGACCGCGGCGATCAGTCGCCGCCAGTAGGCGGTGACGCCGCGGTTCCAGGGCTGCAACGCGCCCTCGTTCAACGAGAGGGTCGGGTCGGGGACGACCAGTTCGGGGTCGATCACGCGTTGGAAGCCGAGCCCGTGGCAGCGCTCGCAGGCGCCATGGGGAGAGTTGAAGGAGAAGATCCGCGGCTCGAGCTCGGGGATCGAGGTACCGCAGTTGAGACAGGCGAACTGCTCACTGAACAGCATCGTCTCCTCCGCGTCACCGACGATCTCGACTTCGACCAGTCCCGCGGCCAGGCCGGCGGCAGCCTCGACCGACTCGGAGAGGCGGCGGCGCAGGTCGGTCTTCATCACCAGGCGGTCGACGACGACGGCGACGTCGTGTTTGTACTTCTTGTCGAGCACGATCTCCTCATCGAGGCGGAGCAGCTCACCGTTGACCTTCACCCGCGAGTAGCCCTCGAGCCGCATCTGCTCGAGCAACTTGCCGTACTCGCCTTTGCGCCCCCGCACGACCGGTGCCATCACCATGAATTTGGTCCCCTCCTCGAGGGTCATCAGGCGATCGACGATCTGCTCCTGGGTCTGGCCGGTGATCTCCTCGCCGCAGGTGGGGCAGTGCGGCACACCGATCCGCGCCCACAGGAGCCGCAGGTAGTCATAGATCTCGGTCACCGTGCCGACGGTCGAGCGCGGGTTGCGCGAGGTCGTCTTCTGGTCGATCGAGATCGCCGGCGAGAGCCCCTCGATCGAGTCGACGTCGGGCTTCTCCATCAGGCCGAGGAACTGGCGCGCGTAGGCCGAGAGCGACTCGACGTAGCGCCGCTGCCCCTCGGCGTAGATCGTGTCGAAGGCGAGGCTCGACTTGCCCGAGCCCGAGAGCCCGGTGATCACGATCAGCGCGTCGCGGGGCAGCTCGACGTCGATGTCCTTCAGGTTGTGCTCACGCGCACCCGAGATGACGATCCGCTCAGAGGCAGCCACTCACTCCATACTAGAGAGGCGAACAGATGTTCCCCCCAATCCCTCTGCGATCATTCCGCCCATTCCGAGAAAAAGGAGGTCGGTAGCAGAACTGCTACCCTCGATTCATGGCCACCACGATCCCCCAGAAAGAGCTGCGCAACAACGTCGCCGAGGTTCTGCGCCGCGCCGAAGCCGGCGAGGAGTTCACGATCACGGTGTCCGGGCGGCCGGTGGCCCAGCTGGGACCCCCTCGCCCGCGCCAATGGGTGCCCAGCGATCAGCTCAAAGACCTGTGGGACGCACCGCCGGACCCGACGTTGATGAAAGACCTGGAACAAATGGGTTTTGGCGACTTGGTAGATCCTTGGTCGGACTGACGCGTGCCGACGGTCCTGCTCGATACCTCCGTGCTGATTGCCGCCGATATCGACCCAGATGAGGACACGGCGATCAGCGTCGTTTCGCTGACAGAGCTGCACTTCGGAGTTCTTACCGCGACGGACGACGAAACCAGGGCTCGTCGCACCCGCCGCCTTGGAATCGTCGAGCAGCATTTCGACCCGCTGGATTTCGACGCCGAGGTCGCCCGTGAATGCGGCAGGCTTCACGCCGCAGTTACTCAGCGGGGAGGCAAACCGCGTCGCCGAGCGCTCGACCTCGCTATCGCCGCGACGGCCAACGTGCATAGCGTTCCGCTGCTCACCTACAACTTCAAGGACTTCAAGATCATCGAAGATCTCGTCAACCTTCGCGCAGCCTAGAGCCGGGAGGACCTACCGCCCAATGCTCTGCTGGTAAAGGGTGAAGCCGATGCCGGAACAGACGGCGGCGATGATCCAGAAGCGGAGCATGATCTTCGTCTCCGACCAGGCCATCATCTCGAAGTGGTGGTGCAGGGGCGCCATCAGCAGAACGCGCCGGCGGAAGGTCTTGAAGGCGAACACCTGGGCGGCGACCGAGAGGGCCTCGATCACGAAGATGCCGCCGATGATGATCAGCAGCACCTCGGTCTGCGTCATCACCGCCAGGGCGCCGATCGCACCGCCGAGGCCGAGCGAGCCGGTGTCCCCCATGAAGATCGAGGCGGGAAAGGAGTTGAACCAGAGGAAGCCGACGCAGGCGCCGACCAGGCAGGCGGAGAGCAGCGCCAGGTTCTGCTGCTCGTTGGTGACGAAGCAGATCGCCGTGTAGGCGAGCAGGACGATCGCGCAGGAGCCGGCGGCGAGGCCGTCGAGGCCGTCGGTCAGGTTGACCCCATTGGAGGTGCCGGCGATGACGAGGAAGACGAGGACGAAGTAGAGGACCGGGCCGAGGTCGAGACTGGCGTCGCCGATGCGGAAGAAGAGCGTCGGCTCCAGGCCGACCTCGTGCCGCGCCACCCACCAGAGGACCAGCGCCAGCAGCAGCTGGCCGACCAGCTTCCAGCGCGCCGAGAGGCCGAGCGAGCGGCGTTTGATGATCTTGGTGAAGTCGTCGGCGAAGCCGAGCGCGGCGCAGCCGAGGGCGACGCCGAAGACGGCGAGGCTCTGCGCGTCGCGATCGGAGAGGACGAGGAAGGGCACGATGATCGCGGCGAAGACGATCAGCCCGCCCATCGTCGGCGTGCCGGCCTTGGCGTGGTGCTCCTGCGGCCCGTCCTCGCGGATGTGCTGGCCGAACTCCTTCACCCGCAGGTACTCGATGAACTTGGGGCCGAGGAAGATGCAGATCAGCATCGCCGCCATGCCGGCGATCAGTACCTCGCCCATCAGCGCAGCTCCACCAGCGCCTCAGCGACCACCTCGAGGCCGGCCGAGCGCGAGCCCTTGACCAGGATCGCGTCGCCCGGCTCGAGCTGAGCCGCAAGCAGCTCGGCCGCCTCGGCCGGATCGGCGACCAGCTCGTCGGGGTCGTACTCGCGCGCCGGCTCGCCGACGCCGACCAGCAGGTCGACGCCCTCGGCACGGGCGTGGCTGCCGATCGCGCGGTGGTAGGCGGCGGCGCCGGGACCGAGCTCGGCCATCTCGCCGAGCACGGCGATGCGGCGCGTACCCTCGAGCGAGGCGAGGTGGTCGAGCGCCGCGCGCATCGAGACCGGGTTGGCGTTGTAGCAGTCGTTCACCAGGACGATCCCGTCACCAAGCTCGAGGCGCTCGCCCCGGAAGCGGGAGAAGCCTATGTTCGCAGCGCGGTCGGCCATCTCCTCGAGCGACGCGCCGAGCGCGAATCCCGCGCCGATCGCGGCGAGGGCGTTGGTCAGGTTGTGCGCCTCGGTGAAGGGGAAGTGGAAGCGGGTGCGGCCTGCCGGGGTCGCGATCAGCGCCTCGGTAACACCGTCCTCGACGCGCTGTTCGACGGCCTCGACGTCGCCACCCGGACCGAAGCGAAGCAGGCTGGGGGCGGCGCCGAGGTGGGGCTCCAGCTCGCCCGCCGAGACGGGAACGACCGCGGCGCCGTCGGCCGGGAGCGCGGCGAGGATCTCGGCCTTCGCCGCCGCCACCGCCTCGACCGAGCCGAGCAGCTCGACGTGGACCGGGCCGACGTTGGTGATCACAGCGACACCGGGCTCGGCGATCGCCCCCAGCTCGGCGATCTGGCCGCGGCCGCGCATCGCCATCTCCAGCACCAGCAGCTCGGTGTCGGCGGGCGCCTCGAGCAGCGTCAGCGGCAGGCCGATCTCGGTGTTGAGGTTCTCGCGGTTGGCGTGGACGCGGCCGGGCAGCAGCGCCCGGGCGATGTCCTTGACCGAGGTCTTGCCGACCGAGCCGGTAATGCCGACCACCGGCACCCCCAGCTCGCGCCGCCAGGCGCGAGCCAGCGCCTGCAGGGCCGCAAGCGGATCGGCAACGGCAAAGACCCAGGCACCCTCCAGGCCACCAGCCCACTGCGGGCCGACGACCGCACCCCAGGCACCCGCCGCGACCGCCTCGCCGGCGAATTCGCCGCCGTCGACCCGCTCGCCACGCAGGCCGAAGAAGAGGTCCGCCTCGCCGGCCTCGCTGGAATCGATGATCCCGCGCTGCAGCTCGCCGACCCCCCCGTGGGTGACGATCTCCGCCCCGATCGCCGCCGCGATCTGCTCAGGGGTCATGTTCATGCCGATTTCGCGGCGGGCGATTGCCCTTCGCCCAGGAGCTTGCGCAGCTCCTCCCGGGCAACGTCGCGGTCGTCGAAGGGGACCTTGCGGCCGCCCTCGAACTCCTGCCCCTGCTCGTGCCCCTTGCCGGCGATCACGACGGTATCGCCGGGCTCGGCGCGGGATAGAGCCAGGGCGATGGCGGCGCGACGATCGACCTCGGCCTCGACCCGATCGCGATCGGCGATTCCGGCGAGGATCTCGGCAACGATCGCCTCCGGATCCTCGGAGCGCGGATTGTCCGAGGTGACGATCGCCAGCTCGGAGAGCTCGGCGCCGGCGCGCCCCATCAGGGGCCGCTTGCCGCGATCGCGGTCGCCGCCGGCGCCGAAGACCGAGATCACCCGCCCCTCGTCCAGCCGCCGCGCCGCCCGCAGTACGTTCTCCAGCGAGTCGGGCGTGTGCGCGTAGTCGACGAGCACGGTGAACCGCTGTCCCTCGTCGACCGGCTCGAAGCGCCCGGGCGGGGCTGCAGCCTGGGCCAGCCCGGAGGCCGCGGCCTCCGGCTCCACCCCCAGGGCCGTCGCCGCGGCAAAGGCTGCGAGTGCGTTGGAGACGTTGAAGTGGCCGGGCAGCCGGGTTTGCACGACTGTCTCGCCGACCGTGAAGCTGGAGCCAGCGACGCTCAATGAGACGTCGCGGGCGACCAGGTCGGCCTCGGCGCCCGCGGCGGAGAAGGTGAGGCACTCGAATTCCTCTGCCAGCCGCTGACCGTAGGAATCGTCCACGTTCGCGATCGCCGTCCCCGGCCCCATCTCGAACAGGCGCCGCTTCGACTGAAAGTAGCCCTCCATGTCGCCGTGGAAGTCGAGGTGGTCCTGGGTGAGGTTGGTGAACAGGGCGACGTCGAAGGCGATCGCGTCGCAGCGGTGCAGCGCCAGCGCGTGCGAGGACACCTCCATCACACAGGCCCGATCCCCACCATCCAGCATCCGCCGAAACGTCCCCTGAAGATCGATCGCCTCAGGCGTGGTCCGCTCGACCTCCTCCTCCACCCCACCGACCACCTGCTTGACGGTTCCCAGCAGCCCACACCGCATACCCGCCAACTCAAGGACCTCTCGCAGCAGGAACGCCGTCGTCGTCTTCCCGTTCGTCCCCGTAATCCCCACGATCTTCAGCTCCGCCGTCGGATCGCCGTAGAAACACGCCGCAAGCGGAGCCATCGCAGCCCGCGCATCGGGCACCACCACCTGCGCCACATCCAGATCCAGCTCACGCTCCACCACCAACCCGGACGCCCCAGCCTCGACCGCGGCCCTCGCGAAATCGTGCCCATCAACCTTCTCCCCCGGCACGCAGAAGAACAGCGTCCCGGGCTTCACCTTGCGGCTGTCATAAGCAAGCTTCCCAACCTCAACCGCCGGATCTCCAACGATCCGGCCATCCCCAGCTCCGGCCACAAGCTCATCCAATCTCACGGCGGCGATTGTAGGCTGGGGCCCCCCGAACGGACCCGCAGGAGCACCTATTCCTGCGGCACGCCGAGATAAGGCAGAGCGAAAGCCGCGATCCTGCCGAAGGCCGGCGCGGCAACCGAGCCGCCGTAGTAGTCGCTGCCCTGCGGCTGGTCGACGATCACGGCGACGAGCAGCCGCGGGTTCTGCGCCGGCGCGAAGCCGATGAACGAGGCCACGTACTTGGTCTCCGAGTAGGTCCCGTTTTCGGCGACCTGCGAGGTCCCGGTCTTGCCGGCCAGGGTGTAGCCGGGGACGCTGACCTCCGAGGCCGTGCCGCCCGGCGCCAACACTCCTTCGAGCATCGACCGCACCTGGGCAGCGACGCCCGCGCCGATCACGCGACGGCCGGCAGGCACGCGGCAGCGCCTCGTCGCCGATGCTCTCCACCAGCCGCGGCTGGCGCAGGGTGCCGCCGTTGGCGATCGCCCCGTAGGCGGCCATCATCTGCATCGGCGTCACCGCCAGGCCCTGGCCGAGCGGCAGGTTGCCCATCGTCGAGCCGGAGTATTCGTCGAGCGCCGGCACGATCCCCTGCTCCTCGGCCGGGAAGCGCATACCGGTCGGGCTGCCGAAGCCGAAGCGGTTTATCCAGCGGCTGAATTTCTCGCTGCCGAGGCCGAGGCCGATCGTCACCGCGCCGACGTTGGAGGAGTGGGCAAGGATTTCGGCGACCGACATCGTCGCCGTGCCGCGCGCGTGCGACTCCTCGATCACGCGGTCGGCGACCTGGATCGTCGGCGGCAACGTGAAGTAGCTCTCAGGGCTCACCTGCCCTTCCTCGAGCGCCGCCGCGACCGTGAATGCCTTGAAGGTCGAGCCCGGCTCGTAGGTGAAGCCGGTGGCGCGGTTGATCAGGTCCTCGGGCTCGGCGCTCGAGAGGTCGGTGGGATCGACCGGCGGCCAGTTGGCGATCGCCAACAGCTCCGAGCTGCGCGGTTCCATCACGATCGCCGTAGCACCCTTGGGCGCGTAGGTTTCGCCGACTTCCGCCAGCACCTCCTCGGTCTTCTCCTCGATCGCCGGATCGAGCGTCAGCCGCAGGTCTTCGCCGTCGCTCGCCTCGCTCACCGTTTCCAGCCGGATCGGCTCGCCCAGGGCGTCGTTGACCACCCGCCTTTCGCCGTCGCTGCCCTTCAGGACAGGGTTCTTGCCTTTCTCCAGCCCGGTTAGGCCCTGGGCTTCGTCGCCGACAGCGCCGATCGTCTGCGCCGCCAGCGTGCCCTGGGGGTAGGTGCGCCGGCTGTCGGGAAGCTCGCCGATCCCAGCCAGCTCGAGCCGGGCGACTCGCGCCGCGCTCGGCAGGTCGACCTTGTGCGCGACGTAGGCGAAGCCGGAGTCTTCGGTGAGGCTCTCCAGCACCTCGTCCTCTTCGAGGTCGAGGATCGAGGCCAGTTTGGCGGCGGTCTGCCGCGGTCGCTCCACCTGGTAGGGGGTGGCGTAGATCGTCTTCGCCTCTTCGGAGACGGCGAGCGGATTGCCGAAGCGGTCGAGGACGCTGCCGCGCAGGCCGGGCACGACGACCACCTCGGTCTGCTGGTAGGCGGCTTCGGAGGCGAGCTTCGCCCCCTGCACCCCCTGCAGCCAGAAGGCGCGGCCGGCGACGATGAGGAAGCAGAGCAGGAAACCGGCGAAGAGGAGGCCGATCCGGCGCTCGATCGTGCGCATGCCTCAGTAGGCCGCCCCGGCCGCGGCCAGGCGCCGCGCGGCGATCTCGGCGTCGCGCGGGTCAGCTAGGACCGCGCCGATCTGGTCGACGGCCGCTGCGCTGAGCCCGAGCGTGGCCGCGTCGTGGCGGATGCGGCCGGAGCCGGAGCGCTGCGCGTCGCGGCTGCGCAGGATCGAGTTCTCTTCGTCGAGTGCCTGGATGTTCTGGTCGACATGGCCGGCGCTGGCCGCAAGGCTGAGCGTGACCACGTTTAGCGCGACGATCCCCGCCAGCAGCATGCCGAGCACGGCGATCCAGGCGCGACCGCGGGTGAGGCGGACGATCAGGCTCGAGTCGGGCAGGCCGCGGACGGCGGTCGCGGTGCCGACCGCGATCGGGATCAGCTGGCCACCGGGACGCCGCGCCGGTGCTTTGCGGCGCGGGGCGCGGACCGGCGCGGGGGCGGCTGCCCGGCGAGCGGTCGCCGCGGCGGCCATCAGGCGGCGCTCCCGGCGCTCTGCGCCTCGGCGAGCTTGACCGCGGCGCGCAGGTGGGCGGATTTGGAACGCGGGTTCGAGACCACCTCGGCGGCTTCCGGGGCGACCGCGCGGCGGGTCAGCAGCTCGGCTTCCGGCTCGCGCCCGCAGGCGCAGACCGGCAGCTCGGGCGGGCAGACGCAGCCGCGCGCCCGTGCCGCGAGGAACTGCTTGACGCGGCGATCCTCGAGCGAGTGGAAGGAGATCGCCGCGAAGCGCCCGCCGATTGGCAGCATCGACCAGGCGATCGGCAGGGCGTCGTCGAGCGAGTCGAGCTCGCCGTTGACGGCGATGCGGATCGCCTGAAAGGTCCGCTTGGCCGGGTGGCCGCCGCCGAAGCGGGCCGAGGCGGGCATCCCCGCCTTGACCGCGTCGACCAGCTCGGCCGTCGTCCGCAAGGGACGGCGGCGGACGATCTCGCGCGCGATCCCGCCCGCGTAGCGCTCCTCGCCGAAGCGCCGCAGCGCCTGGGCGATGCGCGACTCCGGCCACTCGTTGACCAGGTCGGCGGCGCTGAACTCCTGCCGCGTGTCCATCCGCATGTCGAGCGGGGCGTCATAGGAATAGGAGAACCCCCGCTCGCGGGCGTCGACCTGCATGGAGGACATTCCGAGGTCCATGAAGACCATGTCTGGGCGGATGCCTTCGCCGCGCAGGGTGCGAAGCCCTTCCGCGTAGTCCGCGCCGATGAAGCGCGTGTGGCATGGCGCCTCGGCGGCGAAGCGCTCGAAGCGAGCGGTCGGCGGCAGGATCGCGGTCGATCCCGATCAGCGTCCCCCCCGGCCCGAGCGCGGCGGCGATGCGTCGCGCGTGACCACCGCCGCCGAACGTGCAGTCGACGGCCGTCTGGCCAGGCTGTGGTGCCAGCAGGTCGCTCAGCTCGGGGGCGAGAACGGGCTCGTGCTCGGTCGGCATATAGATCAGGGTCGCGCTCTTGGCGATGGACGTGGGTGCGGACTCGGCATGGGCTTGCATGTCACGCAGTCGCTCCGCTCGAGGCGAGACCCTCGGCGATCTCGGGGGCGGCGGCGTCGAGCTCCTCCTCCTGCTTCGCCCAGGCCTCGGCGTTCCAGATCTCCAGGTACTCGCCGGCGCCGATGACGACGCAGGGGCCAGCGAGGCCGGCGTGCTCGATCAGCGGCTTGGGCACGCGGATGCGTCCGGCGGAGTCGAGCTTCTCGTCGAAGGAGCCACCGTGGAAGCGGCGGCGCAGGCTGCGCGCGTCCTTGCCGAAGGGGCTGTGAGGCGAGAGGAAGCGCTCGGAGAGCTGCTCGAACTCGCTGGTCGTGTGCACCCAGACGCAGGGGTCGAAGCCCTTGGAGAGAACGATCCCGTCGGAGAGCGCAGCACGAAAGCGAGAGGGAACCGTGAGGCGATCCTTGGAGTCGAGACTGTGCTCGTAGAGGCCCCGAAATGCCATCCCCGTGGGTTCCTTTCTGCGGCCTGGAAAGAGTTAGGACCGGAGTGATGAGGTGGGAGGAGCCTCACCACCCCGGTCCTGGGCTTCAACTCGTTGGCCACAGTACCCCACTTTCCCCCACTTTGCAACACGACCTCAAACAGACGCCCCAAACGCAACCCTCGTTGCACCATCTATCGTGGGCGCCGTGACGAGCGGGTCCGATCACGCGGCTGGGGCGCCGGACGACGCCGACGACCTGCGCGGCTTCTACTTCCGCCTGCTGCTGGGTAAAGCGAGCACCCAGGCGGCGGTAGCGGCCGCAGCGATCGCCGGCGGCGTGATCGGCGCGATCATCGCCGGGCCCGGCATCGGCGCCATTGGCTTCGTCGCGGCCCTGCTGATCGCCGTGGTGGTCGTCTTCGCGATCGCCGACTCGCGCGCGGAGGGCGCCTTCTTCGAGGTCTACGGCCAGCAGCGCGAGATGGTCGTCTACGGCAAGGGCCGCCTGCCGGAAGCGACGCCCCTGCTGCGCAAGGGCGACGACCGCTACGCCGAGCGGGCCCTGGAAGGAGCGCTCGCCGACGGCATCGAGGGAACGCTCGCCCTCTACACCTACGAGGAGGAGTCGACCGACAGCGACGGCAACCGGCAGACCAACTACTACCGCTACACGGTCGGCATCGCCGCGGTCCCCGAGTGCGCCGGCTTCGTCCCCGAGCTCTACTGCCAGCGCAAGTTCGGCCTGCGCGCCCTGGAGAAGCTCGAGGACGTCTTCCGCCGCGACAAAGAGCGCGTCGAGCTGGAGAGCGCGGTGCTGGCGGAGCGCTACGAGATCTTCGCCGGCAAGGGACAGGACCCGAACCGCCTGCGCCAGCTCTTCTCCCCCACCTTCATCGTCTGGCTATCCGAAGCCGCCCCGGAGAAGTTCGGCTTCGAGCTCGTCGACGGCAATCTCTGCTGCTACGTCAGCGGCCACAAGAAGACCACCGTCGAGCTGGACATCATCCGCGCCAGCGCGGCAAAGGTGGCAATGCGCCTACGCGAGGAGGCGCTGGAGTAGTTAGCCGATTGCGCTAGTGCTTCGGAATCGGCCCAACGATCGCTTCAAGGCGCTTCCTGGACCTGCGCGAGAACTCGCGCATTTCCTCCATCTCCTTGAGGTCCCGCTCAATGCTGGCTCGGATCCATCTCATACCGGTCCAGAACTCGTCAGGTAAAACGCGTCGCTTTGTCTGCTCAGCCATATGCCTACCTTACCTCTCCTCCATGTCGCCTTGCGCGGTGGGCCTTTCTATCCTGTCCCCCAGGAGTTCGACGTAACGACACAGTCGTCTCTCCCGCTCGATGAGACGCTCTTGCATCTGCTCCTGCCAATCGATCAACGTGCGCTGATTAGCCACCGAAGACGACAACTCATCTGGCAACTCGATCCCACTTGCTGAGATCTTGCCAATGGTCCTCCCTTCAATTGCCAAGGCGATTGATGCGATGAACAAATAACCGCCGAAGAAGACCGCCAGGGCAATCTCGCACTTGTAGACAAGCACCGAATCAAGCGCGTAGCTTGGGACGCTCTCTGGTGGGGAGGCCTGCGCACCGGCGCCTACGGCAATGGTCGCGATTGCGCAGACGGCAGCTGCAAATGCCAGACGCGTCCTCCTCGTCCTCTCAGTTGTCATACATCACCTTGGTCGTGCCGGCCTTCGATCAGAACCCGCCGAGGAGAACGTCGGCGTTGGCGATCAGGGCGGCGGCGATCATCAGTAGGACCGAGGGAACGAGGACCAGGGCGACGACGAGCTGGATCTTGGGCGCGGCGCGGGCGGCGCGCTCTTCGACCGCGCGGCGCTGATCGCGGCGCAGCGCCGCGGACTGGCGGCGGAGTTGATCGGCGAGCGGCGAGCCGAGGCGGCGGGAGCGTTCGATCGCGGCGCACAGGGTGGCGATCTCGCTGCCGGGCACGCGGCTGCGCAGAGTGGCGAGAGCATCGGCGAGCGGCGAGCCGCACGCGAGCTCGGCGACGGCGACGCGCAGCTCGTCGGCCAGCGGGCCGCTGCCGGCACGGACGATCTCGGCGAAGCCGGCTGCCGGGCTGCGACCCGCCGCCGAGCCGATCGCCAACAGGTCGAGGGCGTCAGGCAGGGAGGCGAGCAGGCGGCGATGACGACGGCGCGCCTCGCGCTCCAGCAGAGCGTCTGGCAGGACGAAGCCCGCGGCCGGCATGGCGACGGCGACGAGCAGCGAGGTGCGGCCCGGCGCTGCCGGGGCCGCGGCGAAGGCCGCGAGCGCGCCGCCGAGAGCCGCAAGCAGCTTCACCCTTATGTCTGCCTTCTTCGTTCTCACTCGACCACCCGGGCGAAGCGACGGATCGCGACGAAACCCACCGCCTGCAGGGCGGCGGCCAGCGCCAGCAGAACCGCGGATGCCGGCGCGCCCAGCACCTTGAGCAGGAAGCCGGGTTGGATCAGCTCGGCGAAGAGGGCGCCACCGCTCGGCATCGCGACCACCAGCAGACCCGTGAAGCGAGCCTGGGCCGTCGCCGACTTGGCGTCCTCGGCTGCACGGTCGCGCTCCGCCGCGCCAGCGGCGAAGCGGCGCAGCAATCCGGCCAGGTCGCCGCCGGCGCGCCGCTGACTGAGCAGCGCCGCGGCGAAGGCGTCGACCCTGGCCGAGCGCATACGCCGCCGCCAGCCTCCGATCGCCTCCTCGGTCGGGGCACCCAACTCCAGCTCCGCCCCGAGCCGGGCCAGCTCAACCGCCGCCGGGCCGTCGACCGAGGCGGCGGCAGCCGGCAAAGAGGCGCGCAGCGAGCGGCCGGCGGCGAGCGAGTCTGCCACCGCGGCGGCGACCTCGGGCAGGGCGCGCTCGACGGTGCGGCGGTAGCGGCGGCGGCGGCTCGACACTGCCGAAGCCGCCAGGGCGGGACCGGCGACCGCCAGCGGCAGGGCGACGGCTGCGCCTGCCAGGAACCAGCCAGCCAGGAGCGCCGCGCCGGCGCCGACCGCGGCGAGCCGGCGGCGCTCCAAAGTCGAGGGCGCGTAGCCCTCCTCCCCCGCTCGGCGCAGCGGCTCCAGCGCCAGCCGCAACCAATCGGCAACTGCCGGTGTCGCCAGCACCGCTTCGCGAGCGGCGAGCGCGACCAGGCCGCCAGCTGCCGCGCCAGCGAGCGGCAGCAGCGGGCCGGCGGCGGCGCTCACCCGCTCGCCGCCAGGTCGGCAATCTCGGTGACGCGGCGCGAGCCGTCGGACAGGCGCTCGAGATGGACGACGAGGTCGATGCCGCGACGGACCTGCGCCGCGATCGCCTCGTGTGGCAACCCCAGGCCCGCCATCAGCGCCAGCGTCTCCAGCCGGGCGAGCGCGTCGGCAGACGAGTTCGCGTGCACGGTCGAGAGCGCGCCGCGATGGCCAGTGTTGAGCGCGGTCAGCAGATCGAGCGCCTCGGCACCACGCACCTCGCCGATCACGATCCGGTCGGGCCGCATCCGCAGGGCATTGCGCAGCAGATCGCGAATCGTCACCTCGCCCCGCCCCTCGACCCCGGCCGGCCGGCTCTCCAGCCGCACCACGTGGCGGCGCTGAAGGCGCAGCTCGGCCGCGTCCTCGATCGTCACCAAGCGCTCGCCCGGGGCGACGAAGCCGGAGAGCGCGTTGAGCAGGGTGGTCTTGCCGGAGCCGGTGCCGCCGCTGACCAGGACGCTGCGCCGCGCGGCGACGGCCGCCTCCAGCAGCTCGAGCTGGTCCTCGCTCAGGGTGCCCAATTCGACCAGCTCGCGCGGGCCGGGGCGGCTGGCGCCGAAGCGCCGGATCGAGAGCGCCGGTCCGTCGATCGCCAGCGGCGGGATCACCGCGTTGACGCGCGAGCCGTCGGCGAGGCGGGCGTCGACCATCGGGCTGAGCTCATCGATGCGGCGGCCGAGCGGGGCGAGGATGCGCTCGATCGCGTTGCGCAGCTCCTCCTCGTCGGCGAAGCCGGCGTCCACTGCCTCGATCCTGCCGCCGCGCTCCACATAAACCTGATGCGGGCCGTTGACCATCACCTCCTCGACCGTGGGGTCGGCGAGCAGGTCCTCCAGCGGCCCGAGCCCGACCGTGTCGCGCAGCACCCGCGCCATCAGCGCCTGGCGATCCTCGTCGCCGAGCAGCGCGGCGTCCCTCTCGACCAGGTCGCAGATCTGGTCGGCCAGCTCCCCTCCGGACGAGGCGCCCGCCGCCGCGGCCTCGCGCCGCGCCTCGATCAGGCGCAGGCGCAGCGACTCGGCCATCCCCTCCAGATGCCGTTGCCTCGCCTCCATCTCATGCCCCCGGCAGCAATGTCACCTTGCGGGCGAAGCTCTCGGCGGCAATCAGCCGCAGGGCCTGGCGCTTCGTCAGCCCCAGGACGGCCGCGGCGGTCGCTTCGAGCCCGGTCTCTTCGGCACCCGCCCTGAGGGCGAGCAGCGGCACCCCGGCGGCGGCGACATAGGTGCGGCCCGGCCCGGCGCCCGCCGGTTCGCTCGTCACCACCACATCCACCTTCGACCCCGACGGCGCCGGGCCGGTGGCGAGCAGCGCGGCGGCACCGCTGACGGCGATCTCGACCGGCCGCCTGTCGCGGCCGAGGCGCCGTCCGCCGCCCCCGCCTTTGCTCGCGAGCGCCAATTGCGCGCCGAGCAGATAGGAGCCCGCGGGCAACGGCGCCCGCGCGACCAGTCCCAGCGCTTCCTCGGGGACGGCGAGCGCGCCCGGCGGCGCGAACCGCTCCGGCACCCGGCGCAACGCGAGGTCCGAGGCGATCTCCTCCGGGCCGATCCGCCGCCCGGCGGGAAGGTCGCCGGTGAGGACGACGACCGGCCGCAACGAGCCGTAGCCGCCGATGGCCCTCTTCCCGTAGCCGTCGGCAATCGCAGCCGCCCCGGCTGCCGCGAGCAGCGCCGCCAGCAGGAACGCGAACGCCCGCCTGCGCCGCCTCATGCCACCAGCGTGCCGCGCTCGTCGCCGAGAGGGAGCTCGAGCAGGGCGAGCGAGCCGCGCTCGGAGCGGCGCAGGGCGAAGCGGCCGCCATGCGACGCTGCCACCTTCCTGACCACCGTCAGGCCGTGCCCGCGACGATGCCGGCCGGAGAGACGGCCGATCACCTCAGCTGGGGTGCCCTGCCGCTCCTCGGGCCGCGAGGCGCGGCCCGAGTCGGCAACCACGATCCGTACCCGCCCCTTATAAGGACGGGCGTCGACGGAGATCGCTGGCCCACCGTGCTCGATCGCGTTGACGATCAGATTGTCGAGCGCCTGCGCCAACTCGACCCGATCGCCGATCACGATCGCGTGCCCGGCGCGCCAGCGCTGGCTCAGTGAGGCACCGGCGAGGCTCGCCCGCGCGCCCCAGCGTCGCACCGCCGCCTCCAGCAGCGGCCGCATCTCCACCGTCTCCGCCGGGCGCCGCAGGCCGCCACCGCCATTGACCTCGCGGTCGAGCCGCTCCAGCGCCGCCGCGGCGAGGCGCACCGAAGCCTCCAGCGCCAGCGACGATCCCGCGCCCCCGCCGCCGGCGAGGGCTATCGCCTGAAGCGGCCGGCGCAGCTCGTGCAGCGCCTCGTTGAGGGCGCCGCGCCGGCGCCCGGCACGCAGACCCTGCGCCGCGACCGCCGCCGCCATCGTCGCGGCGAGCGGCCAGCCGACCACGATCTCGGCCAGCTCGAGCATCAGTCGAGCAGGCGGTAGCCGACGCCCCAGCAGTTGACGATGAAGCGCGCCCCCTCCGGATCCAGTTTGCGCCGCAGCCGACTCGCGTGTGAGTCGAGCGTGCGCGTCTTGGTCGGCGCGCGGAAACCCCAGACCTCACCCAGCAGCTCGCGCTTGGAGAAGACCCGGTGCGGATCGGCGGCGAGCACGTGCAGCAGCGAGAACTCTTTCTTGGAGAGGTTCACCTCGCGACCGCCGACCCAGGCCCGGCGGCGGCCCGGATCGACGACGATCTCGCCGACGCGCAGTGGACCGCTGCGGCGCTGCTCCACGCGCCGCAGCACCGCCGTGATCCGCGCCCGCAGTTCGCCGTAGATATAGGGCTTCACCACGTAGTCGTCAGCACCGAACTCGAAGCCGCGCACCCGGTCTTCGTCGCCACCGCGCCCGCTGAGCACGATCACCGGCAGGCGCGGGTTGAAGCGCGAGGCGATGCCGTCGGATTCGCGGATCTCCTGGAGGACGTCGAGCCCGGAGGCGTCGGGCAGGGTCAGGTCCAAGAGCATCAGGTCCGGGGCCTTGTAGCGGCAGAGCCGCAGCGCGTCGGAGGCCGTCGGCGCCGGCAGCACGCCGAAGCGATCGGCCATCAGGTTGTCGCAGAGCAGCTCCAGGGTCGGCGTGTCGTCCTCGCAGACGACGACGCTGGCGATCTCTTGGCGCTGGGGCAGCATGTGCCCCGCCTAAGGGAACAGCGCCGGAATCTCTCCCCCCTCCCGTGGCGAGAGTGCCGCAAAACGCGGCGTTTACTAGAGCAGCCGCTCCAGCAGGTCGACGTACTGCAGGGTGTGGCGGTCCTCGAGGAACTCGGCACGGACCCGCTCGCGGGCGGCCCGACCGATCGCCCGGGCGTGCTCGGGATCGGCGAGCAGGTCGCCGACCGCGGCGGCAAAGGCCTTCAGGTCGAGTGGGCTCTGCAGCAGGACGCCGCTGACGCCGTCCTCGATCTGGTCGACGATGCCGCCGCTCGCGGTCGCGACCACCGGCCGTGCCTTCCACATAGCCTCGGTGACGGTGAGGCCGAAGCCCTCCTTGAGGCTCTTCTGCACGACGATCGCCGCCTGTCGCTGGAGGGCGTTGACAATCGCGCCGTTCTCGTCGAGGTCCTCCATCGGCAGGCAGGCGAGCAGCACGCGCCTGCGGATCAGTTCGGGCAGCCGCGCTCGGTCGGCCTCGACTTCGGCCAGCACGGCGGCGCCGTCCGGGTCGTCGGCGACCGCGCCGAGGCTCGGGCCGGCGAGGATGAGCCAGGCGTCGTGACCCGCCTCCAGCACCTCGGCGAAGCCGTGCATCACCCCGGCCGGGTCCTTGAGCCGGTCCCAGCGCGAGACCTGGACGACGAGGCGCTCCGCGGCGCCGGGCAGCTCGCCCTCGCCCACCAGCTCGCAGCGGCGCTCGACGCGCGCCCCGCTTTCGTCCGGCCGCAGGAAGGTGGGCTCAGCGTCCTCGCCGTCGCCGTCACCCGCCGGCGCGAGCAGGCCCGTCCGGCGCAGGATCGCGCGCACCTGCGCCGGCTCCATCTCCTGGTTCTTCGGCGAGAAGGCATCGATCGAGGGCGGCACGATCGCGGTCAGCATGCCCTCGCAGACGTCGGGGACGAAGGCAGGCCGGGAGAAGACGACCGCGGTGGCCTTGGTCACGTACGGGGCGAGGAAGGCCCAGGCGGCTTCGGTCAGCTCGTTGCGCTCGTCGGCGCCGATGTGGCAACGCCAGACCACCGTGCGCCCCGCGGCGACGATATGGGGGATGAGGCCAGCGGTCTGCGGGTCGTGCAGGAAGGCGATGTTGCCGGGACCGAGCCGGGCGATCGCCGCCTCCGCGTTCTCGCGGCTCACCCGCTCGAAGATGGCGCGCTCGCGCTCCTCCAGCTCACCGCCGTCGCCCACCTCGCCGTGCACATGGTTGTGGAGGCGCTTGGTCAGGGTGAAGAACTCGGCCGAGCCGTCGATCGTCAGCCAGTGCATGCCGACACCGATCCCCCGCGCCAGCCCGACCCAGGACCAGAGCATCTCGGCCACCCCGCCACCGGCGGAGGTCGAGTTGACGTTCCAGATCTGGCGCTCCCCGAGCAGCTCGGCGCCGCGCCGCAGCCCGGCCTCGAAGCGTTGCCAGGCCTCCGGATCGATCAGGCCACGCAGCCGCTCCAGGGAGAGTGAAGGGACCTGTACCTCGCGCGCGGTCATCGTCTGGGGGTGGGTCTGCCAACCCGCGGCGACCTGTCCTTCCAGCGGGCAGGGTAACTCAAGCACCGCGCTCGCCCGGCGATCGACGGCGATGTGGCGGGGCCGCACCCGCCGCCTGATCGAGAGCGGCCGGCCAGCGCGGTCGAGGAAGACGAGGTCGAGGTCGAAGCGCATGCCAAAGGTGTGAACGCTGGCGCAGCGGGGGATCAACAGGCCCGGCCCGGCCTCGGTGCGCCCGAGGCGGGAGAGGCCGAGCAGGCGGGCGCGGAGGCCGGTGGCGACCGGCACCTCGCGGCCGAGGACGGTCGCCGCCGGCAGGTCGCGCAGACGGCGATGGACCATTACCCCTTAAGGGCTCAGCCGGCCCGTTCTCTCCCCCCTCGGCCTCTAGCCTTCAGGCCATGTCCGGCAAGGTGGCGATCTTCGGCCCGCACCCGATGCTCTCGATCACGGTCGAGGCGCTTACCGCCGAGGGCGGCGACGACATCCACCTGCACGCCGCCGGCCAGGGCGTCTGGGTGGCGCGGATGGCGGCCGAGCTGGGCGCCACGGCGGCACTCTGCGGCTTCATCGGCGGCGAGTCCGGAACGGCGTTGCGTCCGCTGCTGGAGCAGCTGCCGGTCGAGCTGCGCCTGGTCAGGACCGAGGCAGCGAGCGGCGCCTACATCCACGATCGGCGCAGTGGCGAGCGCGTGCCGGTCGCGCAGAGCGCCAGCATGCCCCCCTCCCGCCATGAGATAGACGACCTCTTCTCGGTCACCTGCGCGGCGGCGCTCGACGCGGACGTGCTGGCGCTGTGCGGCCCCTATCCCGGCGAGGCGCTGCCGCTGGAGATCTACGGCAACCTGGTTGCCGACGTGCGCGGCAACGGCACCCCGGTGCTCGTCGACCTCTCGCCGCCACGACTCGACAGCGCGCTCGAAGGCAAGCCCGACCTGGTCAAGATCAACGACTGGGAGATCGCGAAATACATCGAGGGCCCGGTCGACACCAAGGCGCAAATGCGCGCCGCGATGGAGCGCCTGCTGGAGGCCGGTGCCGGCGCGGCGATCGTCACCCGCGCCGAGGAGCCGGCGATGGTGCTGCGCGACGACGAGGCCTGGGAGCTAATCCCGCCGCGCTTCGAGCGCGGCGCCCGCGAGGGCTGCGGCGACTCGATGATGGGCGGCCTCGCCGCCTGCATGGCGAACGGCTGCGAGTGGGAGGAGACGCTGCGGATCGGCGCCGCCGCCGGCGCCGCCAACTTCCTCCGCCACGGCCTCGGCAGCGCCGATCGCGCCGTCGTCGACGACCTCGCCCGCCGGGTCGAGCTGCGGCGCCTCACCTAAATCGAAACTGCATTTAGCGTCGTTATGTGACGCAGAACGCAGCTTCGCGTCTCTAGCTTCGCGGCGAGAAGGGAGGCGCGAGTTCGCCCCCCTCGACGATCGCCCGGGGGGCGGTCTCCCGCATCCACTCCAGGTGCGGGGCGACGGGCTCGACCTCGGCCAGCCGCTCGAATGCCGCTGCCATCTTCGCTGGGCGGCCGCCGTGCGAGGAGTGGGCATCGCTGCTCAGCACGTGCACCAGGCCGGCCCTGGCCAGCGCCAGCATGCCGCCGGCGAAGCGTTCGCGCAGGAAGAAGTCGGCGGTCGCCTGGACCAGGGCGCCGGCGCCTATGAGGCGCGCGATGCGCTCGTACATGTCGGCGGAGAGGTGACGCTCCGGGTGGGCGATGAGGGCGCGGTGGCCGCGCTCGGTGAGCTGCTCGACCCGGTGCAGGAGGCTGTCGCCCAGCGGCCCCGGCGCCGGCTCCAGCAGCACCCAGCGACCGCTGCCCAGCACGACCTGCGACAGCTCCTCCTCGCTCAGTTCGTCGACCGCGGTCTCCGCCACCTCGCCGCCCTGGAGCACGGTCACCGGGATTCCCTCGCCGCGCAGGTGGCGGTTGAGCGCCTCGACCCTGCCGGCCACCTCCGCGATACGAACGTCGTGGTCGTGGCGGATATGGGGCGTGGCGCAGATCGCCTCGATCCCGTCGGCGGCCGCCTGCCTCGCCAGCCCGGCGCTGTCGCGGATGTCGAGCGCCCCGTCGTCGACTCCGGGGAGAATGTGGCAGTGCAGGTCGATCATCGGTCAGGAGCCATTGGGCGCAAAACCTGTTTCAACGGTCGCCCCCGGCAGGCACGGGGCTACGATGACAGGCATGATCAGCACCTGCCGGCGCTGGGCTTGCGACGGCGGATGGGCTTCAACTCAATGAATAAGAAGACGACCCGCAGAGGAAATTACGAGTCGGGCTCCGACTACGTGCTCGAGTACGGCGAGCTCCGCTTCGCCTTCAACGAAGAGGACTTCGGCCAGCGCGTCGAGCAAGCCGCGGTCAAACTCGGTTTCGTCCAGCAGGGGCTGAGCCGCGAGGAGCTCGACGACCTGCTCGATCTCGCCGTCAACGGCGAGATCTCCGAGCCCGCCTCAGAGCTGGGTGAGCACATCAACCTCAACTGGGAGGATCTGGTTGGCCCCGCCAACCGCAGCCTCGTCCACTGGCTGCGACGCCTCGTCTTCCGCGGCGCCTGGCTCGACCAGCGCGTCAAGGAGGGCGAGCTCGACGTCGTCTTCGACGAGACCACCCAGACCTTCGGCTACGTCCAGCCGGACCGCAGCAATGAGCTGATCGAGCTCTCCAAAGAGCCCTCCTGGCGCCGCATCGCCTACCGCCGCTAGATGATTGATTCCACGCCGCCAGGCGTGGAAGGGCGCCTGGGCGAGGAGGGATAGGGCAACAGGTCGAAGTCGACGGTGCCTAAACCGCACCATCGATCCCAAGGAGGGCCACGATGCTCGCCGACCTCGACCTGCTGCTCACTGCGGTGTTCTGCACCGCCGACGATCTCCTGCCCGAAAAGCAGAGGAACGCCCGCCGAAGCCTGACCGACGCGGAGGTCGCCACCCTCTGCGTCGCCCAGGCAGTGATGGGCATCTCATCCGATCGCGAGTTCCTAGCCGTCGCCGAGAGGCGACTGGGTGGGTTGTTCCCGAGGCTGCCTCGCCAGCCCGGCTTCCACAAGCGCCGGCGCCGGTTGACCGAGACGATCGAGTGGCTGATCGGCGTCTTCGCCACCGACAGCCCCGGTCACTCAGATCCCGTGGTGCTATTGGACTCAACGCCGGTGGAGTGCGGGCGCTCGGTCGAGACGGTGCGCCGCTCAGAGCTGGCCGACGCCTGCGGCTACGGCTACTGCCGTTCGCACTCACGGTGGTTTTGGGGCATGCGCCTGCACCTCTGCTGCGCTCCCGACGGGACGCCCAGGGCCGCGATCCTGGCTCCCGCAGACCAGTCCGAGCGCGAGGTGGCTCTGCGCCTGTTGCCGAATGCCCTGCGCGGCGGCGAGCGGATCGTCTGCGACAAGGGCTACGCCGGGCGGGAGTTCGCCGCCGAGGTCGAAGCTCGCTTCGCCGCGGAGGTCCTGAGACCGGCCCGCAAGGACGAGCCCGAGGCGTCCTTCAGCCTCTCGGTGATCCGCCAGCGGATCGAGTCGGTCTTCTGGACCTTGAAGGACCGCCTCGGGCTCGAGCGCCATCGCGCACGCACCCTGGTCGGGCTGCGGGCGCGGATCGCGTCGAAGCTCTTGGCCTTGGCCGCTGGAGTCTGGGTCAACAGCTGGCTGGGGCTGCCCAGCCGATCCTTCGCCCAGTTCGCGGCCTGAGCGTGGAATCAATCATCTAGCCGCGGCGACGCACTAGCTCGAGCGCTCGAGCGCGGCGACGACGGTGAGCGAGCCCTTGCCAGCGCTCGTGCCGAGGCCGGCGTCGAACAGCTCGCGCGCCTCGTCGGGGCCGGCGAAGGCCTCGGCGAAGCGGGAGAGCGAGTCGACCAGGACGATCACGTCCTCCCCCGCGGCGGCGCGGCTGCGGGCCTGGGCAAGGGCGTCGTCGGCGTGGTGGGCCTTGCCGGCGGAGACGATCTCCGCCCGCGGCGCCCCGCGCTTCCAGTCGGCGAGCTCCTCAGGTGTCGGGTCGACGAGCAGGGCGATCGGATCGGGGCCGTTGGAAGCCTCGGAGAGCTCGGCGGCGACCTCGCGCAGCAGCGCGGTGCAGCCGGCGCGACTCTCGGCGTAGACGATCGCCTGGCGGCCCGGCGCGGCCGGCAGCATCAGGTCGTGAACGCGCAGGCCCTTGCGGCGCCGGCCCCAGCGGCGGCGGCGTTTGCGTTTGGGACGCTCCGCCGGGGCGGCGGCCTGCGGCGGGGTCGCGACGGGCTCGCGCTCGCGGCGCGGCTGCTCGCGCGGCGGGGCACCTGCGCGCGGCTCGCGGCCCTCGCGCGGCTCCCGCGGTTTGCGGCCCTCCCGCGGTTTGCGCTCGCGTTTCGGCCTCGGCGACCGCTCCTGTTTCGGCCTGCCGCCAGCCAGCTTCTCGATCAGTTCGGCCCGCGACAGCATCCGGTAACGCTCGACGCCGGCCTCGGCGGCGAGCTCGTGCAGCTCGGCGATGTGCTTGGACTCCAGCTCGGCTTTCGTCATCGTGGCCGGCAGGCTATTCAACCGGGCAGTCGGGCGGCGCTCGCAGGCACGGCGGCGGGATCGGCGCCGGCCTCGGCGAGCGCCGCCGGCCAGGCCTCGGCCTCGCGCTTGACCTGGCGCCGCGACCAGCCGAGCGCGGCGCCGAGCACCTCGGCAACCGGGCGCGCGGCGCCGGCGTCGCGCAGCTGCGGCGCCGCGAGCAGGCCGAGGCGCGTGCGGCGCAGGAGCACGTCGGCGACGCAGCGGGCCTGCTCCAGCCGCGCCGCGATCGCCACCTCGGCGAGCAGGTCTGGGCGACCGGGGACGATCGGCGCCGCCAGCTTCGGCTCCTCGCGGGCGAGCCGCAGGACCGCGCGCGCGGCATGGCCGTAGCGGAAGGCGAGCTGGGCGAGCGCCTCCTCCCCGACGCCGTCCGGCGCCTCCAGATCCTCCGGCCGCGCCTCCATCCCGAGCGGGATCTCCGCCGTGTGGCAGGGCGCCTCGCGGCCCTCGCGCTCGACCAGGCGGTCAACCGTCTGCTTCGCCATCCGCCGCCAGGTGGTGAGCTTGCCGCCGGTGATCGTCAGCATCCCCGACGAGGTCTCGTACAGCTCCGCTTTGCGCGAGATATCGACCGACTTCTTCGGGTCGCCGGTGGAGAGCAGCGGTCGCACGCCGGCATAGGCGCCGACCAGATCCGAGTCGCTCAAGGAGACGCCGAAGAAGGCGTTGACCGCGTTGAGCAGATACTCGACGTCGTCCTCGGCCGGCCGCGGATGGTCGATGTCGCCCTCGTAGTCGTTGTCGGTGGTGCCGATCAGCGTGCGCCCGTACCAGGGCAGGGCGAAGATGTGGCGCCCCTCGCCGGCGGGAACGATGCAGGCGGCGCTCCCGGTGGAGAGATCCGCGCGGTCGAGCAGGACATGGGTGCCGCGGCTGGGTGAGATCCGCGGCACGTCCTCCTCGTCCGCCACCTCGGCGCCGATCCGGTCGGCCCAGACGCCGGTCGCGTTGACGACGTTCTCCGCCTCGACCTCGAAGCGCTCGCCCGACTCGGCCTCGACCGCGGCGACGCCGATGGCGCGGCCGTTGCGCGAGAGCACCTCGGTCACCTCGGCGCCGTTCAGCATCACCGCGCCGAAGCGCGCCGCCTCGCCGAGGATCGTGAAGACCAGGCGCACGTCATCGGTCTGGCAGTCGTAGAAGAGGTAGGCGCCGCTCGGATCGCGTGGCTCCAGAGAGGGGACCAGCTCCAAGACCTCGTCGCGGTCGATCGCACGGTGGCGGTCGGGCGACCAGTAGAAGTCCTCGTCCTCCTCCTTGGAGGAGCGCATCTCGCGGCGGCTGCGCCCGACCCGCGTGGTCGCCATCACGTCGTACATGTTCAGCCCCATCCCGAGTTTGCGGTCGCGGCGCTCGTCGGCGAAGGAGGGGACGAGGAACGGCGTCGGGTAGACCAGGTGCGGCGCCAGCTGCACCATCAGCTGGCGCTCGAGCAGCGCCTCGCGGACCAGGCCCAGGTCGAAGTTCTGCAGGTAGCGGAGGCCGCCGTGGATCATCTTCGAGGAGCGGCTGGAGGTACCGACGGCGTAGTCGCCGCGCTCCAGCAGCGCCACCGAGTAGCCGCGCGAGGCGGCGTCGAAGGCGACGCCGGCGCCGGTGATGCCGCCGCCGATCACGACCACCTCGAAGCGCTGGCCGGCGATTTCCTCGAGGGCTGCGGCGCGGGTCAGCATCGTCAGTCCAGATACGCCGTGGTCTGCTCGACGGGGGGCCGCTCCGGCGGCTGCTTCTCCTGGCGCGGCCGGCCGAGATGGAGGAGACCGACGAAGCGCTCGGAGTCGGGGAGCCCAACCGCCTCCTTGCCCTGGTCCGACCACAACAGGGCGGGCGTGCGCCAGTAGCCGGCGAGGCCGCGGGCATGGGCGCCGAGCAGGACGATGTAGGAAGCGACGGCGGTGGCGTGCAGGTCCTCCTCGTTCTGGATCGGATCGCCGCCAAGCGCGCAGGAGACGACGATCAGGGTCGGAGCGCGGTCGAGCTTCGCGGCTCCCTCCGGCCCCGCCACCTGCTTGAGCCGCGCCAACGTTCGCGGCCCCAGCACGCGGAAGCGCCAGGGCGCGGTGAGGTGATGGTTCGGCGCCCAACGCGCCAGCTCGAGCAGCTCCTCGATCTCGCCGCGCGAAAGCGCCTCCGGCCCGAAGGCCTTGTGGGTGCGGCGCGTGCGGATCGCGGTCTCGACGTCCATGCCAGGAACATAGCCACCCCCTCCCATTCCACTCATTGCGGGCACCCTTGTGTCACAACAGACAACTATCTGCAAAATGTCTGAAACATGGCTTGAAATGGGGAAATACACGGCTATGTTCGGCGCCAGCGGAGGGTGACGCCGCCAGGTGGCGGCAACCGACTGACAGACGGAAGTTCGGATTAACCTCCGAATAGGGTTCGAGTCCCTCGCCCTCAACGAGTTGGTGCTGGTAAGTCCTGCTAGCCTCAGGGCCCGACTGTCAGTCGTTTGGGGAAGCTCCCCGTCACCCAGAATCGGCCCGCGCTTGCGGGCCGTTTCGCTTTCTGGGCTACCAGCTGAAGCGGCGACCCAGGAGGAGGACACTGCCTAGCGCCAGGCCGCCGGTGCCGAGGCCGACGCCGATCGGGGCCCAGGGCTTGGGACCAGCGCTGTCGTTCGCTTCGAAGGACGGGGCGGCAGCCTGGGTTGGAGCCTGTTCGGGCGTCTCGCCCTCGGTGCCGACGCCGGGCGGCACTGCTGGGGTCGCGCCGGTGCCGGGGATGGTCGGGGGTTTGGCCGGTGGGACGCCGCTGGCGCTGGGTGGGACGCCGCCGCCGGTGCTGCCCTGCCCAAAGGATTCGAGTAGCTCCTCGGACGATTCCGTTCCCGCCCCAGGCGACGGGACCGGCAGCGCCGGTACCGACCCGCTATCAGGAATCTCACCAGGCGATGACGGGATCGGCGTCGACTGGCGCGCGACCGGGGTCACCGGGAAGGACTCGCCCGCGGTCGCGGTCAGCACCTGACCGGTCACCCAGACCGGCGTCTGGTCGCTCGAGGGTGAGTAGCGATAGTGGCCGTCGTCCGCCTGACGAGCGGCGAGGTAGTCGAGCGCGTTGTGCCCTCCGGCGCGCACCGAGGCGGGGTCGATCCCCACCGCCAGCATCCCCTGGACGGCCCAGGCGGTCGATTGCGAGTTGACCGCGCCCGCGCCACCGAGCGCGAAGCCGCCACTGGAACGCTGGGCGCGGCGCAGATAGCCGAGCCCGCGATTGGCCGCGCTGGTGTTCGGCATCGCCTGCATCGCGGCACCGGTGCCGTCGGCGGTACTTCCCGAGCCCGGCACGTCACCCCAGCCACCATCGCTGTTCTGGACTTTGGCGAGCCAGGAGGTCGAGTGGTCGAGACCACCGCCGACACCGGCCGTACGCAGCGCGATCACCGCGAAGGCGGTCGAACCTGGCCAGCCTTCGTAGGAGCCGTTGTCCCGCCGGTGCTTGGCCAGCGCCGCAACCAGATTGCGGTCGCCAAAGGTGCGCGGGTCGACATTGGCGCCTTCCAGAGCGAGGATCGTGCGGGCGAGGTCGCCGGGGCTGCTCAGCTCATCGACGTGACTGCGCAGGTAACCGACCGGGTTATGACCGTCGCGCGAGATGTCGAGCGGGTTGTGGCCGGCGGCCTCGAGGCCGAGTATCGCCCAGGCGGTCATGTCCGGAGCCGAGTCGCCGTTGGGCGAGGCACCCCAGCCGCCGTCGGCGTTCTGCGCGGCGATGAGCCAGCTGGCGGCGCGGCTGACGTCGGAGGCCTGCGCGCGGGCGGGCAGCACGCTGGCCAGGGCAAGCGCCAGCATCAGCACCGAGGCGATCGCCGGGGCGCGCCACTCGAAGCGCTCGCGGAAGCGGACGAGCATCCGCACCATCGCCGGCCCGGCGATCAGGGCGAGGGTGGCGTTGCCGATCGCGTGAGCCGCGTCGAAGGGCACAGCGCGGGACTCCAGCACGAGGAAACGGTCCATCGAGAGGTCGCCTCCGTAGGTCGCCATCAGAGAGAAGTTCAGCAGAGCGCCGTAAGCAACGCCGGCCAGAGCGCAGACGGCGGCCAGGACGAACCGGCCTGCGCGGGGTCGCACAAGCGCCAAACCGGCTCCGAGGACACCGCACATCCCCCACCCCGCCATCTGCCACGGCGTCCACGGGCCCTGGCCAAGCCAGAAGTTAGAGATCAGCCCGGCGAGCGCGCCGACGGCGAAGCCGGGGGCGCCACCGAGGGCAAAGCCGGCGAAGATGACGATGTCGGTGGTGGCAACGACATTGGGTATCGGCGCGAAGGCGACCCGGCCAGCGACGGCGAGGGCGGCGAGGGCGGCGACCAGCGCCACGACCTGCGAGGTAGGCCGCGAGCGCTCGTACCAGGCGAAGCCACCGAGCAGGACGGCGGCGAGGATGAGGAAGCTGGCCAGCTCCCAGCTCATTCGCCCAGCCCCTTCGCCAGAACCGCGGCGCCGTCCTCTGGCGTGACCACGCCAGGAAGATCGAGGATGCGGGCGACCTCGGTGGCGAAGTACCAGCCGCCGGAGAGAATCTCGGCAGCCTCCCCGTCGGCGATGATGGCGCCGTCGCCGAGCAGCACCACCCGCTGGGCAAAGGCAGCGGCGAACTCGACGTCGTGGGTGGCGACGACGACCCCGGCGCCTCGACCGGCCAGCCCCTCGATCAGCTCGATCAGGTCGCTCTTGCGCGCGCGGTCCATGCCACGCGTCGGCTCGTCGAGGGCGACGAGGCCCGGCGGATCGCCGCTCTCCATCCGCCCGGCAAGCGCGATCGCCAGCGCCAGCCGCTGCCGCTCGCCGCCGGAGAGGTCGCGCGGGTCGGCGTCGACAGCGTGCTCCAGCTTGACCATCCGCAATGCCGCCAGGCCCGCATCCCCCGGAAGCTCATCTCCAACCCGCTCGCGCACCAGGTAGTCGCTCGGGTTCTGAGTCAGCAGGGCGGTGCCGCGCGGCGCCTCGCTTTTGCCCCGAACGGGGTCTATTAGACCCACAACGGTGCGCAGCAGAGTGCTCTTACCGGCGCCGTTGCGGCCCATCAAGGCCACTCGTTCACTGCCGTGGATCGTCAGGTCGATTCCGCGCAGCACATCGCGCCGGATTTCGTCTTCGCCCAGCTCGACCCAGAGGTTTCGTGCTTCGGCAGCGATGGTGGTGATGGCAGAGGGACGGGGGTCCCCCGACCGCAACCCGCGTCGGTCGCTTGGTGGGGGCGCTGGTCTCGCCGGCTCACAAGTTGCTGTCGGGGGACCCCCGTCCCTCTCCCCCGCCCCTATCCGTTCCTCTCGATCGCGGAGGATGCTTCGCGCGTTGCGGACACCAGTCGGCAGGGGATTGATTCCCACGAGGGAGAAGAGGCGGGCCGACGGGGTCTCCAGGGCGGTGTCGGTTTGCTGGGCCCAGGCTAGGAAGGCGCTCGGAGCACCATCGAAAGCCACAGCTCCCGCGTCCATCGCGATAACGCGGTCGGCCGCAGCCAAGCAGCGCTCTAGGCGGTGCTCAGCCAGGAGGATGGTTACGCCCCACTCCTCGTTCAGCCTCCGTAAGAGCCAGATCAGCTCGTCACCCGCGACGGGATCCAGCTGGGACGTGGGCTCGTCTAGGAGGACGAGGCGCGGGCGGGTCACGAGAGCTGCTGCGAGGGCTACGCGCTGGAGCTCTCCGCCCGAGAGGGTGTCGACGGTGCGGTCGAGCAGGTGCGGGGATCGCCAGGGCCAGGGCGACCTCCTCGACCGCGCGGGCGCGGGAGGCCGGCGGTTCGCCCCGCATCTCCAGCGGCAGGCCTATCTCCGCTGCCACCGTGGTCGAAACGACCTGGGTCTCGGGGTCCTGGGCCACGTAGCCGACCACGGCCGCGAGGTCGCCAGGGCCGCAGGCGATCGCGTCGATGCCGGCGACCTGGACGCTGCCCTCGATCTCGCCGCCGTGGAAGTGCGGCACCAGCCCGCAGGCGGCGCGCAGCAAGGTCGTCTTGCCAGAGGCCGAACGCCCCGCCAGCAACGCAAACTCCCCGGGTTCGAGCGTCAGCGAGACGTCATGCAGGACGAGATCTACGTTTAGCCCCCCTGAGGGGTCAAATGCAGACCTCGTGACATGGTCGCCGGATCGCGGATAGGCATAGGAGAGGCGCTCGATCGAGAGGGCGGGGACGGCGCGGGGTCGGGAGGCGAGATCAGGCATCGCGCCTCCTCGGCGCCCGTCTCCTCGGCGCCAGGCCGGAGAGGACGATCAGGATGGAGAGAGCGATCGTCGCCGGATCGAGGCCGACCTCGACCGCCGGATAGGCCTCGAAGCCGTCGGCGCCGAGCAGCTTGCCGCCGATCGCAGCGACGACGACCGTCGCCCCCACCGCGTAGAAGCGCCGGTCGTGCCGTGAACGCCGATGGAAGGATTTGGGGTACCGGAGGCCCCCAAATGCTTCCGCGAGCCGGTGACGGGGTGGCTCGAGCGCATAGCCGCGCAGCTCCAGGGTTGCCGCTACGTCGACGGCACGGTCGAGGGAGCCGGTCAGCAAGCGGCGGGCAAGGGCGGCGCGGCCCAGCGGGGCCGCGGCTGGGCCGCGCAGGCGGCCGGCGTCGCGCAGGCGCGATGCGTCGGCGGCGGCCACGGGGACGAGGCGGGAGATCAGGGTCGCGGTCAGCGCCGAGCGGCCGGCCAGAGGACGCAGGGCACGCAGCACCCGATCGGGGTCGACGCAGGCGGAGTAGACGGCGAAGCCGATCATCGCCACCGCCACCCGCAGGCCGATCACGGCGCCCGCCGCCAGCGCCTCGGTGGTGACGTCGGTCTGGCCCAGCAGGGGGCAGCTCGCCGAGCCGCAGCAGCACCGTCTCGCCGCGACTGACGACGAGGCCGTTGACGGCGACGATCAGCAGGGCCAGGGTGAGGCCCATGCGCAGGGCCACCCGCACCGCCCTTCCGGCGCCCGCCGAGTAGCCGGCCAGGGCGGCAGCGACACCGGTCGCCGTCAGCACGATGGGGTTCGAGTAGAGGAAGGCGACGGCGACGAGGGCGCCGAGGTAAGCGACCACGGCGCCCGGCGACGCCGCCTGCAGCGGGCCCGGTCGCGGCGTGTAGGCAAGGGGGGATCTCATTGGATCGGCAGCGGCGTCTCCTCGCCGCCTTCGGTCGCCACGGCGAAATGGTCGCGCAGGTGGGTTGCGTCGAGCAGCCGGGCCGCCGCGAGGACGCCGCGAGCGGTCGAGCCGCCGATCAGCCATACCGGCGGTGCGCCGAAGCGGCGGGTGGCGGCGACCAGGCCGGCGTCCGGGCCGAAATCGCGCGCCGGATCGCCGCCTTCCTCGAGGCCGCGCAGCTCGAAACCCCCGCCGCGCCGGACGAAGTCCGCGTAAACACCGCTTGCCTCCGGACCGCTCTCCACCGCGGCGGCGGTCGCGTCTCGGCGCAGCCGCGCCCACGGGCCCACCAGCACGCGGATCGCCGCGTCGGTGCCGGCGGCAACCAGGGTGGCACCGGCAGCCGCCAGCCGGCGGCGCACCAGCGAGCAGGCCGCGCCGCCGCCCATGCACTCGACTGCGGTCGGGTGTCGCTTGCCTTCATAGCCGCTGGCGAACGGCTGCGGCCAGGAGCCGACCAGCGCCGAGACCCGTTCCGAGGCCGACCAGTCGCGGTAGTCCCACCAGATCGCGTCGCCGCCCCGCAGCGGATACTCGACCGCGCCGACAGGCGACCAGAGGCCGTTCACGTAGAAGAACCAGTCGTAGGGCCGCCCGTCCTGGCGCCCGCTCTCGAGCCCACCGATCGAGTGCACGAAGGCGCCGCTGTAGCGGGTGGAGATCTCGGCGTTGCGATCGAGCACCCGCATCACCGTGTCCGACTCGACCGCCGGTTCGGACACCGACTCGGCGAGGCGCTCAGCGCCGAAGTCGCGGGTCACGGTCAGCGATACCTCGCCGATCCCCTCGCCCGAGCCGACGCCGCAGCCGGCGGTCGCGAGCGCTGCGCCGAGGAGCAGCGCGATCGCGACCGCCGTGCAGCGGTGCTTCACGAGCGGTTCAGCCCTTCGGGCACTTCCCGCCGACGCAGACAGCCGCCCGGTTGGACGGGATGTCGGTGCCGTGGCGCGCGATCAGGCGCTTGGGTTTGGCCAGGGTCACCGTGGTGCGGCCATCGGCTGCCGTCGGCGAACTCGCGCCGGTGACGGTCACACCGGCCGCCGGCTTCTTCTTCCCTTTGTCGTCATAGGCGAAGACGCGCACGCCGAACGGCTCACCAGCAGTCGCTTTGCCCGGTGCGACCAGCGCCAGCTCGTCGGGGTAGGGGAAGGAGGCGAGCGCCCACAGGACCTCGTCGCCGGCCTTCACTTTCACCGCGTCGCCACCCAGTTCGGGATTGACGTGATTGAGCTTCAGGTACCAGGAGACTTTTTTGGTCGTCTTGAAGCCGCCGATCCCGCAAAGGCCGAGGCCGAACGAGAAGGCGTCGGTAACCTGCACGGGCTTCAGCGCCTGCGTAGACCGGGAGGCCTGGATCAGCATCCCGAGCGCGGTCTGGCCCGGCACCGTGGCGGATTTGCCGCTGCCGCCGGTGCCCGCGCCGAAGCAGGTCGCCTGCGGGCTGGTCGCGATCGAGACGTTTTTGCTGGCGGCGAACGAGTCTTCGGCGAGCACCTTGCCGCCTCCGCCGATTACCCGCAGGTCCGCGACGGGGCCCTTCGCCACCGCGCTTGCGGCAAGCGAAAGGACGAGAACGAGAGCCAGCGCGCACGCGACGGCCAGCCGGAATGGAACTAGTCTTGGCATTTAAGCCACCCTTTCCTCGAGGGTTGTCATGGCTGGTCGGAGGCAGGTCTCCTGGCTTCCGGGAATCGGCCGGCCGCACCTTCCCGGGGGCTCTGTGTCGCCCCCAGTGGCTGACGCAAATCGCGCCTGCGGCGTCCTTCGCCCGGTCACAGTGGCGGGACCGCGCCGGCTTCACACCGGACTTCCCTTGAACCACCGACCGTATGTACGCGGGCGAGTCTAACCCCCCGGCTGGATCGAGTGCCCCCTAGGGCAGCTTCTCGGTGTCCTTCGGCGATTCGAAGGCGGCCAGGGCGACGGTCATCGGGATCGGCTCCTCACCGCTCTCGGCCAGCCGCTGGCCGGCCTCCTCCAGCTCTTCTCGGATGCGGTGGAAAAGCGCGTCGATCGAGCCAATGATGTTCTCCCAGCCCTGCTGGTCGACGCGCCCGGGCATCCAGCTCGCGTGCCGATCAGAGCGGGAGTCGATCGTGCCTGCCGCCATGGCCTCTCTTACCCGCCCGAAGAATTCCTCGAAGATTCCTCCACTGATCATTTCCTTAATAGGTCCAGGCAGGGCCGCCCAAGTGTCGTTGTAATAGATAATCGGCTCAGTTGCTCGATAGTAGTGCTCGGTGGCACTGCGCCTTCTCCCACCGGTCGCCGTCCTGGTCATATGGATCCAACCGTAATCGGCTAGCACCCGGAAGGATTCGGCGACCCTCGACAGCGTGCCACCACCAAACTCATCGAAAAACTCTTTTGGGCTCATCTCGCGCATGCTCAACTCCATCACGATTTTCATTCTCAGCTTGTTACTCATCACTTTTGCCAGCCGTACCGTGTAGGGCACGTCAAGCGCAGTTCTCCACCTTTGGCTGCTCATGCGCTCCTCCGCTGTTTGCTGCCGGATACATTGGGATTTCCAAGCAGGGTTTTTAACGGAACGCTCAGAGTCTTGCGGAGTTCCCGCCGCCCGGCAAATGCTCTGATTTTTTAGAGCAATATTAAAATGGGAGGAGGTGGAACCATGAGACTCTCGGCCGCCGGGATGTCAATTCCAATCTTCGCAATCTCGAAGAACGGGTAACCAGGCATCACTACAACTCGCCCCGAACTGCCGGCATCGGCCGTGCGGTTCGGGGCAGTTTTCAGTGTGGTTTCGGGCTACCAAGGTCACAAAACACACTCCACCCTGACTGACAGAGCACATCAGAGACACACACTCGACACACAGTGCGCATCAAAGCACTTCGGTCGGCACATTCAGATTGAAAAAGCCGATCAGCATTCTTACACTGCGCCGCCAATTCTTAATGCCCAACTGGTTTGGGTCGATCGAGTGGAGGGATGCATCGGATGGCAGCGGGCGCGGACGGGCAGGATGACGAAAAGGGACGCAAGCGGAAAAGGAAAAGGCCGAAAAGGCCATCGAGCGGGCGCCGGCCGTCAGGTGAATCGGCGAGGCGGCGGGGGCTGCGGCGAATCGCCATGATCAGGGCGATCGCCCACCCGCTGCGGCGTCGCACGCTGCGCCTCCTCCATGACAGCGACGACGTGCGCAGTCCGAAGCAAATCGCCGCCGCGCTCAAGGCTGGATTGAGCTCGGTCTCCTACCAGGTCAGCGTCCTGCGCGGGCTGGGCGCGCTGGAGCCGGACAGCTCGGTGCCGGTGCGCGGCGCGATCGAGCATTTCTACCGCTCGACGATCGAAAACGACCGGCCGATCGAAATGCTGCTCGAGGAAACGCGGCAGATCGACGAGGAAAACGCCCGGCGCGGGTACAAGCCCTGACCTCAACCCGCTGAACGTTCGTCCAGCCAGCTTGGGCCGTCGAGTGGCCGCCGCATAGGCTCGCCGCCCGATCTGGAAACCGACACGTTTACGGGGGGAAGCATGGGGCAGGGGATCTGGCGGGGCTCGCCGGCGCTGGTCGTCTCCGTCGTCGCGCTGTTCGTGGCGCTCGGCGGCAGCGTCTACGCGGCGAAGAAGGCGGGGATCAACGGCAAGGCGATCAGGGCGAAGTCGATGCCAGGCAACCGGCTGAAGCCGCGGTCCGTCCCGGCCAACCGGCTGAAGCCGCACTCGATCACGGCCAAGCTGCTGAAGCCGGGCGCCTTCCCCACCCTCACCGCCGGCGGGCCGCTGACGGGAACCGACATCAACGAGCTCACCCTGGGCCAGGTGCCGAGCGCCGCCCACGCCGACACAGCCGACACGGCGCAGAGCGCGGTCGACGCGCAGACGGCGCTCAACGCGGTCAATGCGGTCGACGCGCAGACGATCAACGGCCACAGCGTCGGCTGCCTGCCGGGCACCCAGCCCTTCGCCGGCGCCTGCTGGGAGAGCTCGGCGAGCAGCGCCGTCAACGCCCCAACCGCGGCGCGCAAATGCGCCGCGCGCGACGGCACCCTGCCGGAGGCGCTCCAGCTCGCCGCCTTCGCCGAAGAGCCCGGCGTCAGCTTGGATTCCGGGGATGAGTGGTCAGGGGACATCCCGGTCATCTCGGGTACAGATGCCTATGCCGTCACCACTGTGACTGCTGGCAGTGTGGTGTTCCGGGATCTCTCGACAGAGACTCACGCCTACCGCTGCGTCATCCCGCTGATCCGGTAGCTCTATCCTGCTCCAATGCGGAAGTGGACCGTCGCGCTCGTCTGCCTGCTCGCGGGCCTGCTCGCCGTGCCTGCGGGTGCTGCCGCATCCCCCCGCCTCCACCCCGCCACCACCGCGGCCGAGGGCGAAGCGGCGCGCACGGCGCGCTACTGGACCGCGGCGCGGATGCGCTCCGCGCAACCACTCGACGCCTCCCCCGGCGAACGCCTCACGGCGCTTGCCAGCTTCATCCAGGTGGTCGAACCCACCGCGCCCACCCATTCCGCCATCGGGCGGCTCTTCCTGCGCCAGGGGAAAAGGCGCGCCGTCTGCTCGGCGACGGCGATCGACAGCCCCAGTCGCAGGCTCGTGCTGACCGCCGGCCACTGCGTCAACTCGGGCCCCGAATTCCCCTACGGCAAGAGCGTCTGGTCGAGCTTCCTCCTGTTCGTCCCCGCCTACAGCGGCACCACCGCACCCTTCGGCGGCTTCATTGCCCACCGCAGGCAGGTATTCGCGCCGCGGCAGTGGGTCCGCTTCGGCAACCCCAACTTCGACATCGGCGCGATCGTCGTCCGGCCCAATGCGGAAGGCGTCAACGTCGCCGACGCGGTGGGCGGCGGCGCCGAGATCGCCACCGACCTGAGCCGCCGCCAGGAATTCCAGACCTTCGGCTACCCCGGCCGCGCGCGCTGGATGCAGGGCTGCGAGTCCCCCTACATCGGCGACGACGTCCTCACCTTCGGCCTGCCCGGCCCGCCGACGATCGCGATCGACTGCTTCTGGCCGCCGGGCTCCAGCGGCGGCGGCTGGCTGATCGAAGAAGGGGCCAGGATCAACGGCCTCAGCAGTTACGTCAAACGGCGCGACTTCGCCCACACCTTCAGCCCCTACTTCAGCCGCCGCAACGTCGGCCCCCTCGTCGCCGGCCTCTAGCCGGGCTAGGCGCCGAGCAGCTCGCGGTAGAAGCGGTAGTCGCGCCGCTCGGGGCGCAGGTTGGCGGCCAGCGCCAGGTGGTGGCGGGCGCGCTCGGTCTCGCCCGTCTTGGCGAGCGCGCGGCCGAGGCAGAAGTGGGCGAAGTCGTTGACCTGGTGGGTGTCGACCACGGCCTCGAACTCGGCCACGGCGGCGGAGAAGCGGCCGCAGCGGAAGTAGGCCCGGCCGAGCGCCTCGCGCACCGAGGACTTCTCCGGCGCCCGCCGCGCTGCCGCCTCCAGCGGCTCGGTCGCCTGCTCGAAATCCGCCTCCTCGAGCAGCTCGATCCCCCGTCGGTACAAGGTGAAGGTCGAATCGCCGTCGCCATGCGCTTGCATGCGCCTAGTGTAGGAGGCGGCAAATGCCGGGCTCAGAGGCCGCCGCGCTGCGCTTCGCAGGCCGCCAGCAGGCGCTTCATGTCCCCCACCTCGCGCGAGCCCGTGCGGGTCGCGTCGCGCGCCCCCGGCCTGGCGAGCCGAGTCGGCACCCATGGGCACTGATAGCGCGCCTGGCGACCAGGCGAGCGGGGGCTCGACTCGTGGTGCTTGCGGCAGTCCTCGCTGTAGCAGGTCTCACCCCAGGCGCCGCTCCACGCCGCCCAGCTGCCGGCGAAGGGAAGCGAGTCGTTGACCCCGCTGACCGCCTCCGACAGCGGCCGCACGCATTCCGCCTCCTCACACGAGTCGTCACGGTTGTGCACCCAACTGGCGCGACCGTCGTGGGACTCCTCCGGCAGGTGGGTCTGCGAGAAGCCCGGCAAGGGCGAGTACTGATCGCACTCGCCCCCGCACCTGAACGGGTAGGAAGCGTGGGTGCCTTTGGCGACGAAGACGAGGGGGTGCGTGCCGACGACCGGCAGGATCGGGGCCCCGACCATGACGCGGTCCTTGTGCGTGGCGTAGATCGTGCCGAGGACTTCGGGCCGGATCGCCGCGGTGGTGATCACGGTGACCCCCTCCCAGTCCCCCTCGTGGTCGCCGCAGATGATCTGGCATTCGTTGACCTTGCCGGTGTAGTCGTTGAAGCGGAAGAACCACCAGTAGTCCCAGTACCAGCGCCCGCGGTGGGAGGTGCGGCGGTAGTAGGTGACCGAGCCCTCGCCATTGACGCAGTCGCGGACCACGGCGGGCCTCTCGCAGTCCGAGGGGGTGTTGAACTCCCCACCGTCGCCACCGTCGTCGTCGCGGTTCTTCTCGCCGTGGATGTCGAGGAAGGCGACCTCGCTCGTCAGCTCCTCGATGCCGTCGACGTCGGGGCAACGCGCCGCTCCCGGAGCGGGACAGGCACGGTGCCCTCGGCCGTCCTCGAAGCTCTCGGCGACGAAGCCCTCGACCTCCAGCGGCCGCCAGCGCTCGCCGCTGTCGAACCTCAGCCAGGGACGCAGTTCCGTCGCCAATTCGCGCTCCGTCTCGCTGCCGTGCTCGCCGAGCGCGGCTTCCGCCTCGGCGGCGGCAGCGGCTTCCGCCGCGGCGACCTCGGCGCTGACCGGCTCGCAGATGAATTCCGAGGTGAGGTCGCCGTACTCGCTCTTGGTCACCCGGTCGGCGGGCAGGCTGAGGACGCTCTCCTCGTCTTCGAAGTCGGTGGCCAGCAGCAGGTGGTCGGGCGTCTCGCCGACGAGCACTCCTTCCACCGGGGCGAAGCTGCCGGCGGTGCAGACCTGGGCGTCCTCGAATTCGAGCAGCCCGGCGAACATCAAGGCCGGAACGAGGGCCATCGCCGCCCACAATCCCCCAGCCGCGGCGGCCTTGGGTAGCCGCAACCATTTCTTCTTGCGCGCCAATCGCCGCAGCAGGAACCAGCCCGAGGCGACCAGGGCGAGGGTGACCAGGAAGCTGAACCCCACCGCTATCAGGCGATCCGTCTTGGACTGTTCCACCAGATCCAGGGCGACGAAGAGGGCGGGCCCGGTGAGGGCGAGCGCGATCAGCACCAAGAGCAGATACGTCCTCTTCTTCCGCGGTTGAGAGTTGAGGAGATCCAGTTTGTGCAGCTCCTTGGAGTCGGTGACAGCCCTCCCGTCCTTCTCGTTCCGCCGTTCCCGCGGGCCGTTCAAAGCGCCGTAGCAGAGCGCCGCGAGGACGCCAACGATGACTGCCAGACCGATCACCTCGAGCATCGCGGTGGTGATCACCAGCTCCCGTGGCAGCTGGCCCAGCAGCGTCACCATGCTGCCCGCCGAGAAGCCGTCGAAGAGGAGGCGCAGCGCGATCACCACGCCGCCCAGCAAGTAGACGGCCGCTATCGCCCCTGCGAGCAGTCCGGCGACCTTCGTCGCGGTGCCGAGGAAGCCCTCCTCGGCGTCGCCCCGCTCCTCCCGCTCCTCCTCCTCGTCCGGCACGGCGCCACTCTCGCTCATGGCGTCAACCGAGTCAAGGAAGTTCGATCGTCAGGCGCGGACTGCGGCGATCGTTTCGCGCAGGGTCTCGCGGGCGTCGTGATGGGGCATCCAGTGCAGCTTGCGGCGGGCACGCGAGGTGTCCATCAGGACGGGCCGGCGGACCGTCTCGATCCAAGCCGCCTCGGCGGGCAGGAAGGGGAGGAATGGTGCCACCGCCTCGGCGGCGGCGCCGACGGCGAGCTGTGGCGCCGGCACCGAGTGCCAACCGAGCTCGTGGGCCAGGTCGGAGACGGTCAGCTCGCCGGGGCCGGCGAGGTTGTAGACGCCGGGCTCGCCGTGACCGAGCACGGCCGCGCAGAGGGCGGCCGCGACGTCGTCGTGGTGGACGAGCTGGAAGGGCACGCCGGGATCAGGCAGCACCGGGCGCAGCGAGGGCGCCTTGCCGAGCGCCCAGCGGACCGGCCCCGGCAGCTTCTGGCCTACGCTCAGCAACGGCACCAGCTCCAGCAGCAGCGGCGCCTTCGGCCCGGCGACGATGCAGGGACGGAAGACATAAGCCTCGGTGGCCGAGCCGGCCAGCGCCTTGCGCAGCTCGGCCTCGACCTCGGCCTTGTCGGCCGAGTAGGGATGGCGGGCGGTGCCGCGCACCGGCTCGTCCTCGCTCAGCAGCGAGGGCAGGCTGCGGTGGAAACCGTAGGCGGCGACCGAGGAGGTGTAGACGAGGCGCTTGACCCCCGCCGCGGCTGCCGCTTCGAAGACGTTGCACGAGCCGTTCAGGTTGATCTCGCGACTCTCCCCGCGGCCGGCGACGATGACGAAGGCAAGGTGAACGACCACGTCGGCCTCGGCGACCAGGGCGTCGACCGCCTCGCGGTCGAGGATGTCGCCACGCCGGTATTCGGTCTTCTCCCAGCCCTGGGCGCCGAGATCGAAGGGGCGGCGGGCCATGCCGATCACCCGCTCCACCTCGGGGGCTCGCTCAAGCGCCGAGATGAACGAGATGCCGATCTCCCCCGTCGGGCCGGTGACTGCCACAGTCAGCATTCGAACAATTCTCCCGAAACTGCGGGAACAAGCGAGACAAGGGGGTACAAAAGGCCACTTTGGCCAGCAAAGCGAGCGCGATTAAGCAAAGATGCCCGATCGAGCAGTTCGTTCAGCTACATTCAGAGTCAGAGGAGAACTCGTGCCAACCCAAGAGATGAGAGCCGTCTGGCATCCGACCAGAGCGCGGCTTCTCGAGCTCCTGAAGACCGAATCAGCACACCGATCGAAACTGGTCGAGGTCGCCGGTGCCCCGCTCGCAGAGGTCGCCTACCACTGCCGCGCCCTCTGTAACTCCGGCTGCATCCGGTATGCGCCGTCGTCGTGCCCAGACTCCGACGACCCGCTCTACGAAGCCATCTAAGCGCCCCAGCGGGCACCCGAGTCGTAACCGCGAAGCCTGTCCTCCCGTCCGGGTGGACAAGAAACGCATTCCGTTGTTACACTCCGAAATTATTGAATAGTGACCGCGCTATTTGATAAAAAAATACGCACCAGTACCTCAATCGGTTAGAGGATCGGGTTTGTAAGCCGAGGATCCGGGTTCGAGCCCCGGCTGGTGCATCGGCGCTGGGTTGCGTCGGAGCTATGGACATCAATCTCTTCGACTACTTCGACGAAGCGGGAGACGGGGACGGAACCCAGTCGCACTGGACGCTGCGCGCGCCCTACAGGCCGCACGACCGCTTCGACCTGATGCTGGTCCCCCTAGTGGAGGGCTGGCGCGAGGACGGCGATTCGCTCGCCGCCCTGGAGGAGGTCGAAGGCCAGCCCTGGGTGGCGGCGGTCGAGCGCGGCGAGAAGCAGATCTGGCTGCGCCTCGACGACGGCTGGGTGGCGCGGCGGGGCGCCGCCCTGGAGGAGGGCGCCGACGCGGTCGCCGGCTGCGGCGAGATCGCCACCGGCAAGCGCTTCGCGCTCAACTTCTGGGACGCCAACTCGACCAAGGCGCTGCACATCGGCCACATGCGCAACCTCGCCCTCGGCAACTCGCTCGGTGCGGCGCTGGCCGAGGCCGGCGGCGAGGTCGAGCGCCGCAGCATCATCTGCGATGTCGGCCGCAGCATGGGCGAGGCGATGGCGGGCGTCGTGCGCAGCGGCAAGTACGCGCAGATGTCCTCGGAGGGCAACGGCGTCAAGAGCGACCACTTCGTCGGCTACTGCTACGCCGACTACGTCCGCAACGGGGCCTCGCTCGGGCTCGGCTCCGACCACCCCGCGGACTCGCTGACGCGCGAGGTCGACGTGCAGGACGACAGCGCCGACGAGCTGCTCCAGCGCGTGCTGAACGGCGACCAGACGGCGCTCGAACTGTGGTCGCAGACGCGGGCCTGGGTGATCTCCGGCCAGCGCAAGACCCTGTCCCGGCTGGGCATCCACTTCGACCGCGTCTTCTTCGAGTCCGACTTCCTGCCCGAGGTGGTCGAGCTGACCGAGCTCGGCCTCGCGGAGGGAACGCTGGAGAAGCGCCCCGACGGCACCGTGGTCTACATGACCGGCCGCGAGGAGCTGGAGGAGATGCCGCTGGTGCGCTCCGACGGGGTGCCCACCCAGCACATGCGCGCCCTCGCCTACTGGCTGGCGGCGCCCGGCCTCGACGGCACCACCTCGCTGCAGATCTGCGGCCAGGAGTGGGTCGCACACATCACCTGCCGCCGCCAGCTGATGGCCGAGCTCGTCCACACCAGCGAGGGCAACGGCTTCCACCCGTACCACGACGTCTTCCACGGCATGGTCGCCAAGGAGCAGGAGAAGATCTCCTCGAGCAAGCAGGATGCGCTGCTGATCGACCACCTGGTCGAGTGGATCGACGAGCAGCTGGAGGCCGATCCGGAGCGGGATGCGGTGCGCCGCGCCCATCCCGCGGGCGACCGGGTCGCCTCGCAGATCGCGCTCGGCTTCTTCCTCCTGCATCCGGCGAACAAACGGATCGAGTTCGATCCGCAGAAGCTGCTCGCCGAGGGCGACGCGCTCGGCTGGGACCTGGCGCGGGCGCGGGCGCGCGACGAATCCGCGTCCGGGCCGGCCGGCGGCGGCGAGCCCGAGCTCGACCCCGACTACCGCTTCGCCGTGGTCCAGGCGGAGACCTACGGCCGCCTGCTCGGTCGCGCCGTGCGCGAACTCGACGTCGCGCCGCTCGGCCGCTACGCCTCCCACCTCGCCCGCTGGCAGCTGGAGGAGGAGCGGGCGCCGCACGTCTCGCGCGTCGTCCGCTCGACCCTCGACCGCACCGCCCGCGGTCTCGGCCTGGAGGCGCCGGCATGAGGACCCTGCTGATCGACAACCACGACTCCTACACCTACAACGTCTTCCACCTGCTGGCCGGGGTCTCCGGCGAGGAGCCGATCGTGGTCGACAACGACGCCGTCTCCTGGCGGGCGCTCTCGCGCTGGGACTTCGACGCGATCGTCCTCTCCCCCGGTCCCGGCAGCCCGCGGCGCTGGCACGACTTCTGCGTCTGCAACGACATCCTCCGCGAGAGCGAGATCCCGGTGCTCGGCATCTGCCTCGGCCACCAGGGCCTGGGCCAGATGCTCGCCGGCAAGGTCTCGAGCGCGCCGGAGGCGATGCACGGGCGGCTCAGCCGCATCCACCACGAGGACGACGGCCTCTTCGCGGGCATCCCGCAGGACTTCCCGGTCGTCCGCTACCACTCGCTGGCGATCACCGACATGGGGCCTGACGGCCACGTCACCGCCTGGGCCGACGACGGCGTGGTGATGGGCATCGAACACCGGCGACGGCCGATGTGGGGCGTCCAGTTCCACCCCGAGTCGGTGGCGACCGAGCACGGTGCCCGCCTGGTCGAGAACTTCTACGGGCTCGCCCGCAAGCTGCGCTCGCCGCGCTGGCGCGGCGCCAAACGGCCGCTGGCGGTGCCGCCGCGCGCCGAGGCGAAACGCACTCGCAGCGCCGGCGAGAGCGAGCTGCGGCTGCGCACGATCCCCGGCGAACCCTCGACCGAGGCGCTCTTCGAACGCCTCTTCGGCGACGCCGAGCACGCCTTCTGGCTCGACAGCGCCGACGCGCCAACGCGGCTCGCCCAAAGCTCCTACCTCGGCACCAGCGCCGGCGCCACCCGCTGCGTGCTCGAGTACGACGTCGAGTCCGGCACGGCGATCCGCCACGGTGCCGGACCGGCGAGCACGGTGCGCGCCTCGATCTTCGACTTGCTCGACCGCGAGCTTGCGGGGCATGCGGTCGAGCCTCCACCCGCCGACCTCCCGCCCGGGCTGATGGGCGGTTTCGTCGGCTATCTCGGCTACGAGCTGAAGGCGGACTGCGGCTCGCCAAACGTGCATCGGTCGGACATGCCCGATGCAGTGATGATGCTCGCCAACCGCCTCGTCGCCGTTGACCATGTGCGTGGACGGACGCATCTGGTCGTGCTCTGCCACGGCGACGAGGCGGAGGCCGAGACCTGGCTCGACGAGGCCGAGGCGGCGGTGCGGGAGATCATCGCCGATCCGCCCGAGCCGGAGACGCCGCGGGCGCTCAGCGAGGGACCGGAAGCCGCCCACGTCAGCTTCCGCTGCGGTCGCGGGCGCGAGCAGTACCTGGCCGACATCGCCCGCAGCCAGGCCGAACTGGCCGCCGGCGAGTCCTATGAGGTCTGCCTCACCGACCAGATCTCGACCGACGCCAGCCCCGATCCCTTCGACCTCTACCGGCTGCTGCGGCGGCGCAACCCCTCCCCCTTCGCCGCCTACCTGAAGCTGGGCGAGATGGCGGTGGTCAGCTCCTCGCCGGAGCGCTTCCTCTCGGTCGATCGCGAGCGCCGCGTCGAGGCGCGGCCGATCAAGGGGACGACCTCGCGCTCCGATGACCCCGCGCGCGACGAGGCGCTGCGGGCCGAGCTGACCGAAGACGAGAAGACCTACGCCGAGCACCTGATGATCGTCGACCTGCTGCGCAACGACCTCGGCCGGGTCTGCGAGGTCGGCAGCGTCGGCGTCCCCGAGCTGATGATCGTCGAGGACTACGCCACGGTCCACCAGCTGATCTCGACCGTGAGCGGCGTGCTCGACGCCGCGCGCACGGCGCCCGAATGCACCCGTGCCTGCTTCCCCGGCGGCTCGATGACCGGTGCGCCGAAGGAGCGCACGATGGAGATCATCGACGACCTCGAGGACGAGGCGCGCGGCGTCTACTCGGGGGCGATCGGGTGGTTCGGCGTCGACGGCGCGATGGACCTGAGCATCGTCATCCGCACGATCGTAATGCGGCCGGGCCGGACGACGATCGGCGCCGGCGGCGCGATCGTGATGCAGTCCGACCCCGAGGACGAGTTCGACGAGATCCTGCTCAAGGCGCGGGCGCCGATGGCGACGATCGCCGAGGCGGTCACCGGCTCGAGCGCCCGCGAGGCCTGGTCGGTGGAGCTGGAGCCGCACGCGGAGGCAGCCGCGGCGTGATGGGCGTGCGGACGGCCACGGCCGACGACGCGCCGGCCGTGGCGAGTGCGGTCGAAGCGCTGCTGATCGAGCTCGGCGGCGAGCGGCCCTCGGCGACGGCGCTGGAGGAGGCGGCGCGCAACCTGGCTGAGGACCCCAATGCCGGGGCGCTGCTGGTGGCCGAGGACGACGGCTCGATCGTCGGCATCCTCGCCGCCAGCTGGCAGTATGCGGTCCACGTGCCGGGGCGCTACGGCACGATCCAGGACCTCTGGGTCCACCCCGAGTGGCGCAGCCGCTCGCTCGGCCGCGAGCTGATCCTCGCCCTGGTCCGGCAGGCGACGGAGGCCGGCGTGCCGCGGCTCGAGGTCGGTCTGCCGCAGGAGAGCTTCGGCCAGCTCGCGGCGACCGAGCGCTTCTACCGCGAGAACGGCTTCACCCCGCTCGGCCCGCGGATGCGGAGGCTGCTGCGATGAGCTCCGGGCTGCTGACGATCGAGCAGCGCGGCGGCGAGGGCGGTCGCGACGACGGTGCCGTCTGGATCCTCGAAGGCGGGCAGGTGCGGCCCGGCGCCGACGACAACCGCCGCATTGCCGAGGTGCGCAGCGGCCTGCTCTGCCACGGCGGCGTGCGCACCGCCGCCGCCGACGCCTCCGGCGAGGCGGTCGAGCGGGCGCTGGGAACGGTGCACGATGCCGCCTACCTGGAGGCGCTCGACGGCGCCCCGGAGAAGCCGGTGACGATGCCGGAGCTGACCCCGCCGGGCCTGCTGCCCGACATCCCGGTGAGCGCCGGCCTGGTCGCCGCGGCGCGCGAGGGGGTGCGGACCGCGATCACCGCGGCGCAGCGCCTGCTCGCCGGCGAGCGCTTCGCCTATGCCCTCTGCCGGCCGCCCGGCCACCACGCCGGCCCGGACTGGTTTGCCGGCTACTGCTACCTCAACTCGGCGGCCGCGGCGGCGCTGACCCTGCGCGAGGGCGGCCTCGGCCCGGTCGGCATCCTCGACGTCGACCTGCACTACCCGAACGGGACCGCGGCGATCGTCGCCGATATGGACGGCACCAGCCTGCACTCGCTGCACGCCTGGCCGGTGACCAACGTCGCGGCCGGCACCGTCACCCCCTACACCGAGCGCGAGCGGGTGGTCGAGTTCACCGCCAGCCCCGACGCGAGCACCTACCTGGGCGCGGTGAAGCGCTCGCTCGACTCGCTCGCCGGCGCCTCCGAGGCGCTCGTCGTCTCGCTCGGCTACGACACGGTGAAGGGCGACCCGCACGGCAGCTGGGGCTTCTCGCCGGCGATCTTCGCCCAGATCGGCCGCCTGCTGGCCTCCGCCGGCCCGCCGGTCTGCGTCGTCCAGGAGGGCGGCTACGCGCTGCCGACGCTGGCCGCGTGCAGCTACGCCTTCGCCGCCGGCCTGCTCGAGGAAGAAGCGGTGGAGGTGCCGGTATGAGCCAGAACGGCCTCGAGCCCTACCGCCAGCGCCTCGACGGGCTCGATGATGAGATCGCGCGCCTGCTCGGCGAGCGCTTCGAGGTCTGCCGCGAGATCGCCCGCTACAAGCTCGCGCACGAGATCCCGATGATGCAACCCCACCGGGTCGAGGCTGTGCGCGAGCGCTACCTGGCGCGAGGCGCCGAGGCGAAGCTGCCGACCGAGTTCTCATCTGACCTCTTCGAGCTTTTGATCGCCGCCACCTGCAAGGAGGAGGACGAGCTGATGGCGGCGCTGGAGACTTCCTCAGAGGACGGGGCGAAGTGAAGGGAGACGGGAGATACATCCGGGGAGCCGGGGGGCGCGACGGGCTGCCCCCCGGCCCGCGGATGCCGCGCGTGCTCCAGGCGGTCGGCTGGGCACGGCGTCCCTACCCGTTCATGAAGCGCTGCCAGGAGCGCTACGGCGACACCTTCACCCTGCGCATCCTGCACTCGGGCACGTGGGTCTTCCTCAGCGATCCGGACGACGTCAAAAAGGTCTTCACCGCGCCGCCGGGCAGCCTCGGCGTCGAGCTCGCCAACCCGATGTTGCTGCCGATCCTCGGCCCGCGCTCGGTGATGCTGCTGGAGGAGCCGGCGCACATGACCCGCCGCCGGCTGATGCTGCCGCCCTTCCACGGCAAACGGATGGGGGCCGACGCTGGGATGATGGCCGAGGTGACGCGCAGCACGGTGCGCCGCTGGCCGGTGGGTGAGCCGTTCGAGCTCTGGCCGCACATGCAGGCGATCACCCAGGAGGTGATCATGCGCTCGGTCTTCGGCCCCGCCGAGGACGGCCATCTCGACCACCTGCGCGAGCTGCTGCACAGGCTGACCGCGGCGCTCAACGAGCCCGGCCTGCTGCGCATGGCGGCGGCACTCGGCCCGCGTCGAACCGCCCGCGCCAGCGGGTTCCGCGAGGCGATGGAGCCGGTGGAGCAGGCGCTGCTGGAAGAGGTCGACCGGCGCCGGCGCGAAGGCGAGAACGGGCGCAAGGACGTCGTCTCGATCCTGATCGAGGCGCGCTACGAGGACGGCTCGCCGCTGGGCGAGCGTGAGCTGCGCGACGAACTGATGACCCTGCTCACCGACGGGCCGACCTCCTCCTCGCTGGCCTGGGTATTCGAGCGGCTGCTGCGCCACCCGGAGAAGCTGGCGCGCCTCCAGGAGGAGGTCCGCGCGGGCGAGGAGGACGCCTACATGGACGCCGTGGTGAAGGAGACGCTGCGCCTCTGCCCACCGGTGCCGGTGGTCACCCGCCGCCTGCTGGAGCCGATGGAGCTGGGCGGCTACGAGCTGCCCGCCGGCACGACGGTCGCCCCCTGCGTCTACCTGATCCACCGCAACGAGGAGATCTACCCCAACCCGCGCCACTTCCTGCCCGAGCGCTTCCTCGAGAGCCCGCCCGGCACCTACACCTGGATCCCCTTCGGCGGCGGCACCCGGCGTTGCCTCGCCGCCAGCTATGCCGAACTGGAGATGAAGCGGGTGCTGAACACGGTGCTGAGCGAGGTCGACCTGCGCCCCGCCGGCGACGACTCCGAGCGGGCGCGGCGCAGCGCGATCTCCTTCAGCCCCGACAAGCGCGGCCGCGTGATCGCCGAACCGCGCACCCCCGCACCCGCCCCCCACCCCGCGCAGCCATGGCAGCCGAGTCCGATCTACTCGTAGTCGGTGCCGGTGCCAAGGCGGCGGGCATCGCGACCAAGGTGCACGCGGTCAACAGCCTCGGCCTGGGGCAGATCTCCCTGACCGTGGTCGAGGGGACCGAGGTCGCCGCCTCCTGGAAGGGCCGCAACGGGATGACCTCGGGCGAGGAGCCGCTGGCGGTGACGCCGATCAAGGACATCGGCTTCCCCTACCAGAGCTTCAGGGAGTTCGGCGAGGCGGGTGAGGCGATCGACGACCAGGCGATGCGCTTCTCCTGGCAGCGCTACATGGTCGCCAGGCGGCGCTACGCGCGCTGGATCGACGCCGGCTCGCCGCAGGTGCGCCACCGCGATTACGGCGAGTACCTGACCTGGGTGCTCGGGCGCGCGACCGAGGGCGTCGAGCATGTCGAGGGACGGGTCACGCAGGTGACGCTCACCGACGGCGAGCGCTGGACGGTCGAGGTCGAGGGAGCTGACGGCGGCTCGCGGCACACCGCGCGGGCCCTGGTGCTGACCGGGCCGGGAGTCCACCGCGCCTTCCCGCACGAGCCCGGCATCGCCGCGCGCGTCTTCCACTGCGACAGCAGGCGCGATGAGTTCGCCGAGCTGCCCGAGGAGAGCGCCTGCGACGTGGCGATCGTCGGCGGCGGCGAGAGCGCGCTCAGCTGCATGATGTTTTTGCGCGGCTTCCGCCCCCGCTCCCGCTTCACCGTCTACACGCCGATGCTGCCGATGAGTCGCGGCGAGAGCTTCCTCGAGAACCGCGTCTTCTCCAACCCCGACGAGGTCGAATGGACGGCGCTCGATCAGACCACGCGGCGCGACTTCGTCAAGCACTCCGACCGCGGCGTCTTCGATCCGCCCAGCCTGGCGGCGATCGCCTACGACGACCGCTGCCGCTTCGTCACCGGGCGGGTGACCGACGTCGCCGCGGCGCGCGGCGGCGAGGGCGTGCGGCTGCGGCACGAATCGCCGGAGGGAGTGGTCAACCCGGAGCACGACTACGTCGTGAACTGCACCGGCTTCGACCTGCTGGCACAGCTGCGAGACCTCTTCCCGGCGCAGACGCGGTCCGAGATCGAGGGCCAGGTGGGTCAGCTCTGGGACACCCCGGCGGGCACCGAGGTGTCGATCGGCCGCAACCTGGAGCTGCGCGGGATGCAGCCGCGCCTCCAGATCCCCGGCCTGGCCGGGCTGAGCCAGGGGCCGGGGTTCGCCAACCTCGGCGCCCTCGGCCTGCTCTCCAACCGCGTGCTGCAGCCGCTGCTGGAGGAACGCAAGCCGTTACACATAACCGATCGCGCATCTGCAAACACTTGACATGATTTTTCCTATCGAATAGGGTCGCGAAATGGGAGTTGGGTCAACGGTGGGTAGGGGTACGCACGCAGCAGCGGTCGCTCTCCTGGTGGCGACCGCTTGCCTGCTGCTGTCTGCCTGCGGGTCCTCCTCGGAGGGCGAGTCGGAACCGATCAGCTTCACCGGCTCGGCCTATCCCAATGTCGACCCGGCCAACAGTCGCTACTCGAAAGGGCCGATCAAAGCCTCCACGGTCTCCGAACTCGAGATCGCCTGGACGCTGCCGCTGACCGCGCAGAGCAGCTTCGGCGCCTACGCCTCCTCGCCGGTGGTCAGCAACGGCGTCATCTATTCCCAGGACCTCGAATCCAACGTGCAGGCGATCGAACTCGAGAGCGGCGACGTACTGTGGACGAAACGCTACGAACTGCCCGATCAGGGGCCGAACGGGGTCGTCGTCGCCGACGGCCGCGTCTACGGCGCCACCCCGGTCGGGGCCTTCGCACTCGACCAGGAAACCGGCAAAGAGCTCTGGGCGGTGCCCCTGACGCGCAACGAAAGCGAGGGGATCGACATCGCCCCCGGCTACGACGACGGCAAGGTCTTCGTCTCGACCGTGCCCTGGAACGTGTCCTCCTACTACGAAGGCGGCGGTGTCGGCGTGCTCTGGGCGCTGGACGCGAAAACGGGCAAGAAACTGTGGCACTTCGACACCGTGCCGAAAAGCCTCTGGGGTGACCCCAAGGTCAACGCGGGAGGAGGCCTCTGGTACACGCCGGCCTTCGACGGCAAGGGCTCGATGTACTTCGGCGTCGGCAACCCGGCGCCGTTCCCGGGCGCCCCGGGGAAGCCGCTGGGATCGAGCCGGCCCGGCTCCAACCTCTACACCAACTCGATCGTGAAGATGGACACCAAGACCGGCAAGATGGACTGGTACTTCCAGCTGACCCCGCACGATCTCTACGACTGGGATCTGCAGGGCCCGCCGATCCTGATGAACGCGGGCGGGCGCGAACTGGTCGTCGCGGCGGGCAAGTCCGGCTTCGTGATCGCGCTCGACCCGAAGAGCGGCAAGCTGATCTGGAAGCGCTCGGTCGGCACGCACAACGGCCACGACGAAGACGGGCTGCTGGCGATGCGGGGCGAAAGCTCGAAGCTGAAACCGCCATACGAAGTCTATCCCGGCACCCTGGGCGGGGTGATCGCACCGATGTCGACCGACGGCTCGGCCGTCTTCGCGCCGGTGGTCAACCATCCGGTTTCGGTCTCGGCCTCGGGCACGGAAATCGAAGAAACGAACCCGCTCAACACCGGCGAACTGGTCGCCGTGAACGCGAAGAGCGGCGCGGTCGAATGGAAGCATGAATTCGCCGTCGCCCCCGCCTACGGTGCCACCACGGCGGTCAACGACATCGTCTTCGCCACCACCTTCGACGGCAAGGTCTACGCGTTCGACTCGGACAGCGGACAGGTGCTGTGGCAGGTGGAACTCCCGGCCGGCACCAACGCCGGGGTCACCGTCGTCGGCGACACCCTGCTCGCAGCCGCGGGCTTGGCGTCCGTCGAAGGGCAGACGCCGCAGATCGTCGCCTACCGCCTCGGCGGGTAGCCGCCGGCTCAGCCGAGCAGCGGGTGGGTCAGGTCGTGCTCGGCGCAGATGCGCGGCACGCTCTCCATCTCGAACTCGATGCCATAGCGCTCGCCCAGGGCCTCGGGGTCGAAGCTACCGTCCCTCGTCGTCTCGTCGAACTCGCGGAAGAAGTGCTCGAAGCCAGCCGGCGAGATCACCTCGAGGATGCGGGCCGGCTCATCGCCGGCGTTCCAGAAGGTGTGCCACTGGTCGCGCGGCTTGAAGGCGAGCTCGCCGGCCTCGGCGTAGATCACGTCGTCGCCGAGCAGCGCCCCCATCCGGCCCTCGAGCACGAAGCTGTACTCGTCGACGCCGGCGTGGCGATGCAGCGGCGCACAGAGCGAGCGCGGCGGGACCGGGTGTTCGACCAGCGAGAAGCCTCCGCCTGATTCCTCGCCCCAGACGAGGAAACGAGCGTCGCAGCCGCCGAGTTCGGCGACGTGTCCGTCGGCGGGCCCCACCTTGCGGGGGCCCTGGGAGGCGTCGAAGCGCCGCAGCGCGTCGGTGATTCGAGTGGCTGACATCGAGGTTCCTCCATTTCGTTGAACGCTAATGTGCAGCGAACGTAGCAGACGTCCGCCGCCTCTGTCAAGATTCATTGCACATCGATGTCTAAGCAAATTTCGAAAACCGCCAAGCGGCCCTACCGCAAGCGCCGACGGGCCCAGCTCGAGGACGAGACGCGGCTGCGGATCACCGAGGCGGCGGTCGACCTGCACGGATCGGTCGGCCCGGCCCGGACGACGATCAGCGCCATCGCCGAGCGGGCCGGCGTCCAGCGCGCAACGGTGTACCGGCACTTCCCCGACGAGGAGGCCCTGTTCGGCGCCTGCTCGTCGCACTGGGCGGGCCAGAACCCACGCCCCGATCTTGCCGGCTGGGCTGCCATCGCTGATCCCGGCGAGCGACTGGAGACGGCGCTGAGCGAGCTCTACGCCTGGTACGAGAGGAGTGAGTACATGCTGGAGAAGACGACCCGCGATGCCACTCTGGTGCCGGCGATGCGCCCGGTGATCGAGGTCGTGGGCGCCTGGTTCGGAGAAGCCGTCGAGACGCTCGTCCGCGGGCGGCCCGAACGCGGCGCCCGGCGCCGCCGGGCGAAGGCCGCGATCGCCCACGCGCTCGCCTTTGCCACCTGGCGCTCGCTGGTCCGCGAGCAGGGCCTATCCGAAACCGAGGCGGTGAGGCTGATGGCCGGGCTCGTGAAGGCGGCCGGCGGGCGTTGAGCGCCAGGGGAAGCCACCCCCTAACCTCTCCCCATGCCCGCGACGGAGCAGCCGACGGAGGCCCGTGCCGTCGCCCGCGCATACTTCGAAGCGGTTGCCGCGCGCGACCTCGACGCGATGACCGCCTTCTACGAGCCCGGCGGGACCGGCGAGATCCACGGCCTGGTCGAGCTGACCGCGCCGCACAGCTACCGCGCCTGGTTCGCCAACCTCTTCGCCGCCTTCCCCGACTTCCGCTTCGAGGTCCTCGACGTCGTCGGCGAGGGCGAGAAGGCCGCCGTGCGCTGGCGCGCGACCGGCACCTTCAACGGCGCCGCGCAGTTCGAGGGGATGGATCCCACCGGCGCGACGGTCGACATCACCGGCTGTGACCTGCTGACGATCCGAGGGGGAAGGATCCAGCGCAACGAGGCCTACATGAACGGTGCGCAGATGGCCCAGCAGCTCGGCGCCCTCCCCCCGACCGGCTCGCTTCCTGAGCGGGCGATGCTGGCCGCGCTCAATCTGAAGACGCGAGCGGCGCGAGCGCTGCGCCGCCGCTGAGACGTTCCAGGAGGTTTCGAGTGGATCGCAAGTGGTGGACCTTGATCACGGTCTCGGTGGCGACCTTCATGCTGCTGCTCGACATCACGGTGGTCAACACCGCGCTGCCGGCGATCGAGGACGACCTCGGCGCCAGCTTCACCGACCTGCAGTGGGTGATCGACGCCTACACGCTCTCGCTGGCCGCACTCGTCCTCACCGCCGGCTCGCTGGCCGACCGGCTCGGCCGCCGCCGCCTCTTCGTCATCGGCCTGGCGATCTTCTCGCTTGCCTCGCTCCTCGCCGGGCTGGCGACCAGCGCGACGATGCTCAACCTCGACCGCGCCCTGCAGGGCGTCGGCGGGGCGATCATGTTCGCCGTCTCGCTGGCGCTGATCGCGCAGGAGTTCCCGGCGGGACGCGAGCGGGCGACGGCGATGGCGACCTACGGCGCGACGATCGGCGTCGCCGTGGCGATCGGGCCGCTGGTCGGCGGCGCGCTCACCGACGGGTTCGGCTGGCAATCGGTCTTCCTGCTCAACGTGCCGATCGGGATCGCCGCGATCGCCGTCACCTTCGCCAAGCTGCGCGAGTCGCGCGACCCCCACTCCACCCGGATCGATTGGCTGGGGCTGGTGACCTTCAGCACGGCGCTGTTCATGCTCGTCCTGGCGCTGCTGCGCGGCAACCAGGAGGGTTGGGACAGCGCCCCGATCGTTGGCCTCCTCACCGGCGCGGCGCTGCTGCTGGTCGCCTTCGTCATCGCCGAGCGGCGGGTGCCGGAGCCGATGCTGCCGCTGGGGCTGTTCCGCCGCCCCGCCTTCACCGGCGTGCAGCTGGCGGCGTTCGCCGTCTCCAGCTCGATGTTCGCCCTCTTCCTCTACCTAACGCTGTACCTGCAGAACTACCTCGGCCACTCACCCTTCGAGGCCGGGCTGCGCTATCTGCCGATCACCGTCGCCAGCTTCCTCGCAGCGCCCGTCGCCGGCGCCATGCTGGGCCGCGTGCAGGCGCGCTTCATCCTCGCCGGCGGGCTGGCGCTGACCGGCATCGGGTTGCTGCTGATGAGCGGCTTGAGCGCCGGCTCGGAGTGGACCGCGCTGCTGCTCGGCTTCATCGTCGCCGGGGTCGGGGTCGGACTGCTCAACCCGGCGATCGCCGATGTCGCGCTGAGCGTCGTGCCGAAGGAGCAGAGCGGGATGGCCTCGGGCATCAACGACACCTTCCGCCAGGTCGGGATCGCAGTCGGCATCGCCGCCTGGGGCGCCCTCTTCGTCGGCCGCGGCTCGAGCGAGGTGGCGGAGCTGGCGGCGGGGACGCCGGCGGCCGGCGGCGACCGACCCCGCCAGCTGATCGAAGCCGCCTCTTCGGGCAACCTCGGCGGGGCGCTGAACGCGGTGCCCGAGGGGGCGCGCGAGACCGTCGCCCACGCCACCCGTGAGGGCTTCCTCGCCGGGATGAACGAGATTCTCCTGCTCGGCGCCGCGGTCGCCTTCATCGGAGGCGTACTGGCCCTGCTGCTCGTGCACGAGCACGAGATCGAGCGCGAGGCGCTCGTCGGTAAGGACGCCGACGAGGGCGAGCTGGCGCTCGAAGGCGCGCAGGCCTGAGAGGAATCATCTCATCGAACAAACGTCCACTCGCCCCTGACACCGAGCCCCAGCGCCCGTTTAAGAGGAGTCCGCAAAATTCCGCGTTCACGAATCCCAATCCGCTGGATTCCATAAGGGGGCAGGAACTTGAGTCGACTGCGAAGCGCCTTTTTGGTGGGCCTCGGCATCGCCGCGCTGGCCGTGCCGGCAGGGGCGCTCGCCATGTACGAGGAGGCTCCTCCCGACAACGGCGAGGGCCATGCCAAAGGCGGCAAAGCCAAAGGCCATGCCCACAAAGGAAGAGGCAAAGGGCAGGCCACGCGGCGTAGCGTCGGCTACGTCTTCAAGGGCTTCTATGCCGGGGAGGGCGCCGTCGAGGTCAAACGCGGCAACGCGCACGTCCGCAAAAACGGCTTCATCGGCGAGACGGTCGAGTTCGACCTCGACGGGACGCGCTTCGTCGTCCGCGACGTCAACGGCGACGGCGAGCGCAGCCTCGGCGACGTCGAGGTCGGCGACTGGGTTCTGGTCAAGGCGCGCCTGCCGCGCAAAGACCCGGGCAGCCAGCCCTTCGAGGCGAAGCGCCTGATCGACAAGTCGAGCTTCCACACGCCCGCCCCCTAGCAGGAGCTCGCGCGCCCCAGACAGACCCGAAACCGCCAGGTTGCCGGCGAGCGATCGAGGGTGCCGTCGGGTGCCTCTGCCTTGACCCGGAAGACGTGGGAGCCGGGGCGCAGGTGGCGGGCGACGAAGGGCGACCGGCAACGCCGGAAGCGCTTGCGGTCGAGCTTGCAGAGGAAGGTCGCGCCGGCGCGGTTGGAGGCGAAGCGGAACACCGCCTCGTCCTGCCGCACGATCCGGGGCGGCCGGCGGCGCAGCATCGTCTGGGGCCGGCGCTTGCCCTGCGTCTCGTCCCCGCCCGGTTCCGGCCCATAGGGCCCAACTGCGGGATCCTGCAAGCCGCAGACCCGCTCCGACGGCGGCACGGAGTTAGGTCGGGGCGCCGGGAAGGCGTCGAAGAAGTCGCCGACGCTGCTGTTGCTGTCGTCGCCGGCGTCCAACATGGTCGCGCAGCCGGGCGCGATAGTGCGCCGCAGCGCCATGCCGTCCGGAATGCCAGCTGGATCGGCGGGTGCACCCGCCGGCGAGACGGTGCTGCCCTTGAAGCTCCCCCAGGAGACGCAGTCGAGCACCTCCCAGCAGACCGCGCCGCCGGCGGGCTCGAGCCCGCTCGGCATCGCGGCGTCGGCGGCGATGCCGAACTGCGACTCGGCTGCCGCGGTCGCCATGAGGAGCGTGATCTGGTTGCCCCCGGCCGACACGTCAGCGCCGAAACTGGCGGTCCCGATCTGGTTCCCGTCTGCGTCGAGCAGGGCGATCGAGTGGCCGCGGACGAAGTTCTGACCGGAGGCGTAGGCCTGCAGCTCGACGTACTCGGCCCCAGGGCTCGTGCTCGACCCGGGGTAGACCTCGCGGATGCTGACCAGGTGAAAGCTGGCCGACGCCGCGGTGGCGCCGGTGAGGGACGCGGCCACGATCGCGAGGGCAAGCGGGACGAGGCGGCAGCGCCTCACGGCATCACCCTGAAGACGCTCGTCGCCGGCGTCTGGTCGACCGCGCCGCCGGCGAGCGCGCGCACGCGCACGCGATGGCGACCGGGAGACAGTCGTTTCGTCGTGAAGGGCGAGCGGCAGGGCTTGAAGCGCTCCTGGTCGAGGCTGCACTGGAAGCGAGCGCCTGGAGCACTGGCCCGGAAGCGCAGGGTGGGCGTGCGGTCGCGCGTCCTGCCGCCTGGCCCGGCGACGATCCGCGTGGTCGGTGGCTGCACAGTGACGCGGGGCTGGCTCGGCGCCGGGGCGGCGGGAGTCGCGTCCGGCGATCCAGGCGGAAGCGGCAGCGGCGAGGGCGCCGCGAACACCACGTTCGAACGTGTAGCCGGCCGGGGACGGGTCGGCGTTGTCGCTCGGATCGATCGCGCGGACGAGGAAGGTGTGGGAGCCGTTGGCGAGCCCCGTGTACTCGATCCCGGCAGCCGGGCAGCTGGCGAAGGCGGCGGCGTCGAGCTTGCACTCGAAGCTCGAGCCAGACTCGGACGAGTGATAGGTGAAGGAGGCGGTCGAGCTGGAGCTCGTGTCCGGGGGCCGGCTGTCGATCGCCGTGTTGGGCGGCGTCGTATCGGCCAGCGAGTTGTCCACCGTCCACGCGAAGGCGGTTGCCGCACCCTGGTTGCTGGCCGCGTCTTTGGCCCGCACTTTGAATGTGTACTCGCCGTCGGCCAGGCCGTTGTAGGTCTTGCCCGACGAGGCGCAGGGGGAGAAGCTGTCGGCAGCCGCGCCGGCCACGAGGCTGCACTCGAAGCTGGCGCCGGTCTCGCTCGCGTGGTAGTCGAAGGAGGCGACGTTGCCGGGGCTCGGGTCGGTTGGGTGGTCGTCGAGAATCGCCGTGGGCGCGATGGTGTCCACCCGCCAGCTGTAGCTCGCTGAGGGGCCGATGTCTTCGCTCGCGTTCTTGGCCCTCACCTGGAAGCGGTGATTGCCCTCGGCCAGCGGGCCGGGATAGGCGATCCCGCCAGCAAGGCAGCTGGCGAAGGCGGCGGCGTCGAGCTTGCACTCGAAGCTCGCCGCTGCGGGCGTCGAGTGGTAGGTGAAGGAGGCTGCGGTGCTGCTGGTCGGGTTGGCCGGTTTGGAGTCGATCGTCGTGGCGGGCCCGGTGCAGACGGTCTCGGCGATCGCGCTGGCGTTATTGCGCGGTTGCGGGGCCGCGTCGAAGAAGTCGCTGGCGCTGTCATTGCTGTCGTCGGTGGCATCCAGCAGGGTCGCGCAGACGGGCTCGATCGTGCGCCGCAGCGCCATGCCGTTGGGAATGCCCGAGCCGTCGGCAGACGCGCCCACGCCCAACGGGGTCGAGCCGGAGAAGGAGCCCCAGGAGACGCAGTCGACCGAGGCCGCCCAGCAGGCCGCGCCACCCGCGGCGCGGATCTCGAGGTCGGCGTCGATCAGGTCGGGGGCGACGCCGAAGGCGCCCTGCACACCGCTGTCGCCGATCAGGATCGTCCGCTGGTTGGCGCCGTTGGGGAGGTCGGCCGGGAAGGCGAAGCTGCCGAGTGCCGTCCCGGTGGCGCCGTAGACGGTGAGCGTCTCGCCGCCGACGAACTGCTGCCCGGCCGAGTACATCTGGAGCACGACGAAGCCGGACGCGGGGCTTGCCGCGGACCCTGGATAGACCTCGCGGATCGAGATGAAGTGGAACGTCGCCGGCGCCACCGGGGCTGCAACCAGCAGCGCCGCCAGCACGGCGATACTCGCCAGGAGAATGCGGCGCCCACCCATCGGTCCGGAATACGGCCGGATCCGCCGCGAAGTTCAAAAGCTTTGAACCTTTGCCGGGGTCGCTCCGTATGCCGGGCCGATGCGAGGGATTCTGAGCTCAGGCCAGCGATCGGGGGCCGCGGCTGCTGTCGCACTCGCCGCGGCCCTGGTCGCGCCGTCGATCGCGCCGGCCGCCGGCGACCCACTTCCGCACACCCCGCTGCGGGCAGGCACGGCCCAGGTCAACATCAGGGACTTCGCCTTCCACCCCGCCACCCTGCGAGTCCCGCGGGGGACCAAAGTCGTCTTCACCAACCGCGACCGCACTGCGCACACCGCAACCAGCGGCGGCAGCTTCAATACCGCCCGCATCCGCGGCGGGCAAGCCGCGTCGGTGCGCTTCGGCAGCCGCGGCACCTTCCGCTACCACTGCATGATCCACCCCTCCATGCGTGGCAAGGTCGTCGTGCAATGAGGCCCCGACTTGCTTCAAGATCGGGTCGATGTCACCGGGGGCACTGAGCCGCGAGCGCGATGTGCGCGAGGCCTATGCCGCGCACGCGGGCGAGCTGTACGGGTTCGCGATGCGCTCGCTGGGCGATTCGGGCCTGGCCGAGGAGGCGGTGCAGGAGACCTTCCTGCGCGCCTGGCGAGCCGGCGAGCGCTTCGACCCCCAGATCGGCTCGCTGCGGACCTGGCTGTTCGCGATCCTGCGCAACGTGGTGATCGACCTCGGCAGGGCGCGGGCGTCGCGCCCGGCGCTCGGCGGCGACGGGATCGAGCCGTCGGTGGAGCCGATCGACGAGGCGCTGCTCTCCTGGCAGGTCGAGGAGGCGATGCGGCGGATCGGCGAGCAGCACCGCCGCGTCCTGGTCGAGACCTACTACCGCGGCCGCCCCTACGCCGAGGTCGCGGAGGAGCTCGGCGTGCCGGAGGGCACGGTGAAGAGCCGCGTCTACTACGGCCTGCGGGCCCTGCGGGTCGCGCTGGAGGAGATCGGCTATGACGACTGAGCAGTGCCGCGAGTGGCGCGAGTCGCTGGGAGCGCACGCGCTCGGCCAGCTGCCGGCGAGCGAGCGCGCCGCGCTCGAGGCGCACCTCGAAGGCTGCCCCGAGTGCCGGGCCGAGCTGGCGTCGCTGGTCGGGGTCGCGCGGTTGCTGCCGCTGGCCGATCCGGAGCGCTTCGGCGCCACGCCGGCGCCGCCACCCTCGCTCGCCGACCGGGTGGCGGCAACGATCGCACGCCGAGCAGCGGACGGTCCGACGGCGGCGCCTGCGGCTGGGCCTCGCCTTCGGCAGCGCGGCCGCCGCGGTGGCAGCCATCGCGCTCGCCCTCTTCGTGCTGCCGGGCGGATCGGACCCCGGCCCCGAGCGCCACGTCAGCTTCGAGTCGCTGCCGGCCGGCCTGCATATCGGCGCCACCCTGGAACCGCACGCCTACGGCACCGAGATCCACATGTACGTGAAGGGCGCGCCCTCAGGCGCCCTCTGCCGCATCTTCCTGCGCGGCCCCGACGGGGCGCGGATGCCCGCCGGCTCCTTCCGCTACCGCTGGGGAGATGACTCCAACGCCGTCCTCAGCGCCGCCCTCGACCTCTCCCGCACCAGAGCGATCGGCGTCCGCGTCGGCAACCGCACCTTCATCGCCCCGGTCAGCTGACCAGCCAGCATAGGATCGGCTCGATGCCGGTCACCGCCGAACCCCTCCCCTACGTCGACGAGCACTCGGCTGAGATCGCCGCAAGCGCAGAGGACGTGTGGAATGCACTGCTTCGGGTCGTCGAGGGCTCCTTCGGCTCGACCGCGACCGGTCGGGTTGCCCGCCTCCTCGGCTGCGCCGACGTCGGCGCCTCCGGTCCGCGCCCGCTGGCGGTCGGCTCGGCGTTTCCAGGTTTCCACGTGGACACGGCCGAAGAGCCGCGAAAGCTGGCGCTTGTCGGCAGCCACCGCTTCTCCGACTACGCGCTGACCTTCCGCCTCGACCAAGTGGACGGGAACCGCACCCGCCTGAGTGCCGAGACCAGAGCCGCCTTCCCGGGTCTCAGGGGAGCCGTCTACCGCACCCTCGTCATCCGCACCGGCGGCCATGTCCTCGTGACGCGCCGCCTGCTCGGCGCGGTGAAACGGCGGGCGGAAGTCAGCAGGGAATTTCGACCGTGACGCGCACGGTGTCGGTGCGGGTATTGGTCCCGTCGGAGACCGACAGTTTCCAGTCGTGCGACTGGGTGCAGCCATTGGTGGAGTAGACCCGCTGGTTTCCGGGATCCTGCGCAGTCGAGCGGTCTTCGGCCGTGCCGGGCAGCCCCACCGCGGTGTCAGTCCATTTGTAGGTGAGCGGGTCGCTCTCGGGGTCGCTCGCGCTGGCCTGGAAGTTGAAGGTCGCGTAATACTGGTTGAAGTGCCCGGCATCCGGGACGGGCTCAGCGATTTTTTTGGCGTTGTTGGCCGGGCTGGTGATGTTCACCGTCGGCGGCAGGTTGGCCGGTTCCGGTTCGACCTCGATCGTGATCGTCCGCTCGGCGGTCGCACCGGCATCGTCGGTGCCGCGCAGGGTGATCGTGTGCGAGCCGACCGGTACGCCGGTCAGGTTGAGCGCGGCCTCGCGACCCGTCGCGAACGCGGTTGCCGATCCGTCGCGGAACCAGGCCAACTGCGAGTCGCGCAGCTCGAAGCCGGACTCGATCTGGTTGACGTCGCGACCGATGCCGGCAACCGGCACGATCTCTCCCTGGAAGAAGGTTGCCCCGTTGTCGGGCTGGAGGAGCTCGACCGTCGGTGGGTCGTTCGTGGTCGACACGCGCACCGTGTCGCTGAGGCTGGCGCCGTCCGGGAAGACCGCGGTTGCGGTGATCTCGGTGGCGCCGTAGGGCAGCGTGTTGGTCGAAGTGGTCGCGCCCGAGCCGATGACCGTGCCATCCGACAGCCTCCAGGTGATCGTCGGCGCCCCCGTGTCGTCGTCGTAGGCGAAGGCCGAGAGGCCGACCGAGGCGCCGCGCCGAAACGAGCTCCCGTTCAGCGGGCTCTCGATGCGGAGGACGCGTGGCAGGGCACGCTTCACCGCCGCCAGGGCGTTGACATACCTGCGGACCCTTCCGTCTGCGGAGGTCTTGGCGGTATCGATCAGGATGCCCTCGATCGCGCCGGCCGACAGCGAGGGGTCGGCCGCCTTGACGAGCGCCGCAACGCCGGCCAGGTACGGCGAGGCGAAGCTGGTGCCGTTGACGCTGTGCACGCGGGACGTCGTCGGGTCCGGTCCCACCAGGACAGTCCCAGGCGCGAACAGGTCCACCCCACCGCCCCTCCTGCCCCAGTTCGAGTAGCTCGCCCGCTCGGTCGAGTCGTGGCCGAGCGCGCCCACGCAGAAGACGCCGATGTTCTCGCACGGCGTCCACAGCGTCTCCTCCCAGCAGACGATGAAGCAGTCCTCGTCGTCGACATCGGTTGAGTCGTTGCCGGCCGCGGCCATGAGGACCATGCCGGCCGTATGCGCCAGGCCGGTCGCGATCTCGAACGGCAGCGCCGACCAGGAGAAGGCTGCCGGAATGGGAGCGCCGTAGCTCATGTTCAGGACCTGGGCTCCCGCGGCGCCAGCCGCCGCCACGGCGCTGATGCTGGTGAAGAAGTCGTAGAGGGTGAAGACGGCGATTCGCCTCGGCACCGGGCCGGCGGTGCCGGCGACGCCGAGGCCGTTGTCGGGAACTGCGAAGGCAGCGTTGGCGACGTTGGTGCCATGCCAGGGGCAGCCGCTGCTGCCGCAGCCGATCAGGTTCCTCGTGCCGAGGGCGTCGGTGAAGGGCACGTTGGAGATCGCCGCGAGCGGCTCGCCGAAGTCAGACCCGTTGGTCCTGGGCGCGAAGCCCATGTCCAGCACCGCCAGGCCGACCTTGTTGGCGGAACGCCCGGTGCGCTCCAGCAGCTGCCATGCCTCGGCCGTGCCGACGCCCTGGGTCGAGCTGGCGGAGAGGTGCTTCCAGCGGAAGGCGTCGCGGTCGAAGCCCGAGCCGGATGGGGAGAAGCCATCGGGACCCTCGGTCGACTCGAACGACGTTCCAGATGCGATCGCCGTCCCGGGCGATACGTAGTTGATCCCCACGTCCACCCCGCTGCGGCTCTCGCGTGCCGCCGCCGCGAGCAGCTCGAGCCCCTGTCCGTCGGAGACGGTCGTCACCGATCCGCGCGTTTTCGAGAGAGCGGCGACGTCGGCGGCGAGGCGATCCGTGTTCGCCCTGTCGACGTCGATGCGAACTAGGAACTGTTTGAATTTCCCGCCAAGCAGCGCGAGATCGACGGTCGCGAGGACCTTGCCTTTCCAGCGCCCCAGGAACGGTTTCAGCCTGGCGAGCGAGGGCGCTTTCACGATCAGCTCGTTGGAGACGAAGTCGACCGCGTGGCCGTAGGGATCCTGCACGCGGGCGATCGGGCGGGCGCCGAAACCGCGGATCCGCGGCATTTTGGCCTGCGGTTTCAGCGACCGGTCGACCATCACGGTCGCCGGTCCACCGCAGGCTTTGCCGAGTGGAAGCGAGGCCAGCAAAAGGATGCGCGCCCGCACCGAGCGCCTTTCGAGCGCCGCGTAGCGTTTCGCCAGACCGCGCTCGCCGCGCCGTTTGGCGAGTTTGAGCTCCCTGCCAACGCGTTTGCGGTGCACCAGCAGGGCGTCGTTCGAGCGGCACTGCTTCTTGCGTTTGAAGGCGCCCAGCGCCTGCCGGGCAGCCGCCCGGCCCGAGGGGAAGGGGGTGCTGTTGACGAGGCCCTGCAACGTGCGCTTGACGACTTTCGCGGGCGGCGCGCCAGGACGGCGCTTGGCGTCGGCGCTGGATGGAACGCAGGCGACGCACAGCATCGCCACGAGAACCCCGACGCAGGCCAGCGAGATGCCGCTACCGCGCCAGTTGAAGCCCTTCACAGCACTCATCAAAACGCCACCCGCCCTCTCGCACTCCGCCTATGCCTCGACCCGAGCAAGGTCAACTTTCTGAAGCGACCTTTGGCGCCGCAGTCTCCAGCATCGATCGGACGCCTGTCAACCGCCGAGAGTCCGCTTATCGGATCAACGTCCAGGATCGTTCACCGGTCAATTCGCGTGGAGCTGTTACGGTGTCTGTGTCGGGCTTGGCTCAATCCGCCACCCGAGAGGTTCTGTTTCCTCCGTGCGCATCCGAGCGTCTAGGGGTCGCTGGATCTCCCCTGAATCGCTCAAAGGAGCTCACCCAAACATCATGTCGTTTGCCGATCTCGGTATCTCCAACCCTGTGGTGGGCGCGCTTGCCAAGCGCGGCATCACCCAGCCCTTTCCCGTCCAACAGGCGGTCATTCGCGATGCGCTCGCGGGCGACGACCTGCTGGTTCAATCGCCGACCGGCTCCGGCAAGACCCTGGCCTTCGGCATTCCGCTGGTGGACCGGGTTGAGCCGGGCTCCAAGCATCCTTCCGCCCTCGTGCTCGCGCCGACGCGCGAGCTGGCGAGCCAGATTGCCGACGAGCTTCAATCGATCGCCGGCGCCCGCCGGTTGCGAATCGCCGCGGTGTACGGCGGCGTGGGCTTCGGCCCGCAGAGCGCCGCGGCCCGCCGCGCCGACATCCTCATCGCCACGCCGGGACGACTCGAGGACCTGCTCGGACGCGGCGTCGTCTCGCTGGAGCACGTTCGCATCCTCGTCCTCGACGAGGCCGACCGGATGCTCGACATGGGATTCAAGCCGGCGGTGAACCGGATCGTCGCCCGCGTGCCGGCATCGCGCCAGACCCTCTTCTTCTCCGCCACGCTGGAGGGCACGACCGGCAAGCTCGCAGCCGCCTACACGCGCGGGGCGCGCCGTCACACCCAGGCGGCACCGGAGCGCAAAGAGGCCGACATCGAGCACCGCTTCATCCATGTCGACTCCCAGAGCGCGAAGATCGACCACCTGGCCGGAGAGCTGCGCGACGGCAAGCACAGCCGCACGCTCGTCTTCGTGCGCACCAAGCGAAGTGCCGACCGGCTGGTCAAGCGCCTCCGCAGTCGCGAGCTGGAGGCAGTCGCGATGCACGGCGACAAGAGCCAGGGCCAGCGTGAACGGGCCCTCGCCCGTTTCGAGCGCGGCGACGTCTGCACGCTCGTAGCGACCGATGTCGCCGCCCGCGGGATCGACGTCGCGGACATCACACACGTGATCAACTTCGACGCCCCCGGTGACCGCGACGCCTATGTACACCGGATCGGCCGCACCGGCCGGGCCGGCCGGCGAGGCACCGGGACCAGCTTCGTGCTGGCCGACCAGGCCGCCGAGATGCGGCGCATCTCCGGCGACCTCGGCCTCGCCCACGAGTTCGACCGGAGCCTGGGCCACGTCGGCCGGGAGAAACCGTCCCCGAGTCCAAGCGCGCGTCGTCGTCGACGCAGGCGCAAGGCGACCGCATGAGCCGCGGGCCGAGCCGGGCGAGAAAGTGGGGGTGCGACCGGTGCGGGGTGTCCGTCGGCCAGATCGACGGTGAGCCCGTTCCGCTCCCGGATACCTGGGCGAGCTCGGCAGACGGCCGGTTCTGCCTGTTGTGCAGGCGTGAGCGCGCCGCGGAGGCAGGGCTGGATTCGGCGCCGAGCGACAGCCCGATCGAGACTCGCGCGCGGCTTCGTCGCGCCGCCCTGATCGAGTTCGAGGTCCGCCGCACGCCCGGGCACTCGGACGGGACGATCGCCAAGGCCTGTCGCACCTCGATATCGACTGTCGCCGCGGCGCGCAACCGACTCGGGCTGCCGGGACCCACTCCACGACCTGCCAGGCGAGCTAATCATCGTGAGCCCGTCGGCCGATAGTAGAACGGTGGTGGCGTTCTCGTGCAGATAGGAATCGGCCTTGCCCTCGCGGCAGCACTGCTGACGAACCTCGCCTGGCTGCTCAAGCATCGCGGTTGCCATCGCGCCGATCCGGTCTCCATCCACAGGCCGCTCCAAAGCGCGCGGAGCCTGGCCACCTCCCCATGGTTCGCAGCAGGATGGGGACTTGCCGCAGTTGCCTGGCTGGTCCACATCGCCGCCCTCTCCCAGGCCCCGATCTCGATCGTCCAGGCCGTCCTCGCCGGCGGTGCCGTCACCCTCGCGGTGATGGCCCAGCGCCTCTTCGGCCACCCGGTCGAGCGGCGCCAGTGGTTCGCCCTCCTGCTGGGCGCCTCCGGCCTCGCCCTGCTCGTCCTCACGGTCCCCCACTTCAATGGAAGCCACTCCGGCTTTTCGGTCGCCGCCATCCTCGGCTTCGAGGGCGGGCTGGCGCTGCTTGCCGCTGGGCTGCTCCTCTCGAGCCACCGCTCCGAGCGCCTCGCCGAGCACGGGAACGTCATGCTCGCCGCGATCGCGGGGTCCCTCTTCGCCATCGCCGGCATCGCGATCAAGGGCCTGACGGGGGTCGGGGACGTCTCGGTCACGGTGCTCGCCCCGTGGATCCTACTCATCGTGCTCGCCGGCGTCCTCGCCCAGTACGCGGCGGCGACGGCACTCCAGCGCGGCGGTGCGATCGAGACGATCGGCCTGATGGGACTGGTCGCAAATGCCGCCCAGATCGTGGGCGGAGTCCTCGTCTTCGGCGACCCCCTCTCGAGCGACCCCTTCGGCCTCACCCTGCAGGCCACGGCCTTCGCCATGGTCTGCGCCTCCGCTCTCCTCATCCCCACGCAGAGCGCCGGCGCGAAGCCACTGGCGACCGTGCCGGCCTAGAACAGGCCTGTCAGCCCGCCGGCGCCGCCTGCGGTCAAGACCTCAATTCGTTCCCGAGCAGTGCGATCAGCGAGTCGATCTTCTTCTGTCGGCTGCGACGATCCCGTCGCGTCTGCCCCCGAGGCTTGGCGTCCCGAGCAGCCTGCCTTAGCTCTTGCTGTCCTGCCTCGTCGAGAGATGGACGCAGGCCTTCAGCCTCTTCGATCGCGCTCAGCTGAGCGCCGGCGTCATCTGCCTGCAGGGCAAGCGCAATCCTCTCGACATCAACAGGGGCGGTCTGAGGCGGGGGCTCCTCGGGTGGCGGGGATTGCGGAACGCCGCTCACCCCGGGCTCGGTCTCGCTGGAGTCGTCCTCTTCGACTGTCTCTCTTGCCGGGGTCGGGCCGACTAACCCCTCGATCACCCCTGGCAGGCGTTCACCGAGACGTTCGAGGGCATGGTCTGGAGCCAGGAACACCATGGCGAGAAGCACAATTCCGACGGCGATCATTGGAAAACCCGCGTTGCTGGCATCCTTGACGAGGACGAAAACTCCTGCGCCGCCCACGATCACTCCGATCAGCGCCAAGCCGATCCTGGCGCCCAGCAAACGACTGCGACCCGGCTTTGCGCTCGAGCGGCTCACCCCCAGATCAGGCGAGGATCGTGAAGGGCACGGTGTTGTCGGAGAAAACTCCTATCGCATTGCGTAGCGCCAGGTCGACTTCACGATCACCGACAGCGCCCCCTGCCCCTGCAGCCGTCCCTGGCACTTCCAAGCGCATATAGTCGCTCCCGGAGGGGCTCCTTTTCGCCGCCGAGCTGGTCAGGTCGAGGCTCACCTCCGCATCGCCGCCAAAGAACACCTGTACCTCTCCTTTCGGCGATAGCGCCTTGCCGCCCTGGGAGAGGCTCAGGAGATTGGTGCCATAGAGGACGATCGTCTCGCCGGGTTTCGCCTTGTCGGGCATGACGCGATCAATATGCGGTTTGGCATCTTCGGCGGTCCACTTGTTTGCGATATAGGCAGTCGCGCCAACGCTAGAGATGCCCACCAGGATGTCAGGGAGCTGAGGAAGCCCGGTGGTGGAGTCACGTAGGAACATGACGATGAACACCACCAGGGCGACCGCACCGAAGAGCAGGTACTGAGTGTCGATCAAGTCGGTCTGCCCCCCATCGTCAGAGAAGGCCTGCGTGACGCGGGCCACCGGGGAGGTTTCGTCTTCGCCCGCAGCCGGCTTCACCTGGCTGCCACTGGCCACCCCATTTGCCACCAATGCCTTAGCGCCAACGAGCGCGACGAAGGGGCCGCCCAAGAGAATTAGGTACTGGTCCTGCAGGCCTTCCTCGACGAAGCTCGCCCAGCCGGCTGGTGCGCTCACCCAGTCTCCGATCGCCAAGGCCAGGATCGCCCAGGCGAGCACCCAGGTCCAAGCAAAGGCGGAGAGCTTCGAGGTCGAGAGGCGATTGTCGGCGCCGATCAGGATGCCGGTCGGTTTGGGGGGATCGCCAGGTCCACTCGGTGGACTATCGCCCCTAGCTCTGCTCGCGGCGAGATTATGGATCACTCCGATCCCCGCAGAAAGGACCAGGATCGCCTCCAGCGATGCCAGGTAGCCAAACCACTCGCGCTGACTCTGCGAGGCCGTGACTTCGATGATGTCATAAAGGAGAATTCCTGCAGGCACCGCGATGACGACAATCGCCGCTGCGGTCAGGACTCGTAACAATGTCACTTACTTCGCCTCCCTCTGCTATTCCCGATTAGCGCCAATGCACCGAGCACGGCGGTGATCCGAACCTACTGCAAGGCACCACATCTCGTCCACTTCATCTCGCATTCACCGTGGTTCCCGTGAGTTCATTGTCAGAAGTGCTCTAGGTACGGTGGGTGGAGGATCGAGCGCCTGGTCCCCTGGGCTACGGCCAGGGCTCGGAGGGGCGGACTATGTCGAAGGCGAGCCCGCTGGAGCTCTCGCCGCCGCCGGGGTTCTTCTCGCGCCGGGTCCAGGCGTGGGTCGAGCCGTCGAACCAGCGGGCGATGACCGGCCGCCGGGTGACGGAGGCGCCGTCGCGCGGAACCTCCTCCTCGTGCAGCCAGGTGTCGGGGCGGAGCAGCCGGCCCAGGGGCTTCGAATCGAAGCCGGGCTGTTCGAGCGGCACCAGGGCGAAGCGGATCGAGTTGGGACTGACCGCGTGGGGGACGAGCGGCAGCCAGTAGTCGGGGACGATCGTCTGCACCGCGTAGCTGGGCAGGTCGCCGGCCGGCTCCGAGTCGGGGGCGACCGCCAGCCAGTCGTCGCGCCGGCGGACGAAGCGGCCGCGCTCGTCGGTGTACTCGCCCTCGATCGCCCAGGCGAGGTTCGCCAGCTCGTCTCGGGCAAGCGCGATCCGCTCGAGGACGTCGCCGCCGAGGCCGCGAGCGGAGGGCATCACGAGCAACCCTTCTTCGGTCCCCTCCACGGTGAACATGTTCCAGGCGGGGTCCTCGCGCCCGGCGCGCTCGATTTCCTGCTGGCGACCGAAGGTGTCGGTGACGCGCACCCGTTCGATCACGGTCAGTGAGCCGGCCGGCACCTCCAGCGGCAGCAGGAACCAGTCGTTGCCGTAGACCTCGGCGAACCCGATCAGCAGCAGCCGGCCGGTATCGAGGGTGTCGACGTCGGTCGAGCTGAGGTCGATCTGCGCGTCCTCCATCTCCCAGAAGCGGTCGGCGGGCAGGCCGGCGAAGCGCACCGGTGAGGCCAGCGCCTCCCGCTTGAAGTCGTGCCGCTCTCCCGCTCGTTCCGCCAGCCCGATCGGGTCGAGGTCGACCGAGAACCAGTCGAGGCCGTCGCCGAGGTACTCCTCGGCCCGCAGCACGAGGTTGGAGACCGAGAAGGAGGCCTGATGCTCGAAGCGGTGGGGGTCGAAGGTGTCCGGCCC
>CAWAKV010000007.1:0-144530 GCA_963782685.1 uncultured Solirubrobacterales bacterium | reverse complement strand
TTGATGATCGGACTGCTGAGCCGGCTGCTTCCGCGTCTGCCGGCGATGCCTTGGCGGCCGCTGGCTGCGTGCGCGGCGGTGGCGTGGATCACACTGATCCCCTGGGGACTGCATTATCGAGAACAGACCGGACACTTTTCGTTGACCGCGTCACAGCGAGGAATTGTGGCGTTCATTTCCCTTGGCCAACTGCCGCGCAATCCATGGGGAGCTGTGTATGAAGATGAGTATGCCTATGCATACCTTGGCACAGTTGCTCCCCACCTCAGCGTGAACTCGCACGAAGCCGATCGGGTGCTCATCGAGGAATTCAAGCGAAGGGTCGAGGCCGAGCCGGTCGCTTTCGCGGCGAAGATGGCATGGAACGGGGCGATCTCGCTGGTCAGTGGGTTCTACGGCGGCGAGATACCTCTTTCGCCGGCGCAATGGGAACAATTTCGCGCGATCAAGCGACGACCCGGCGCTGCACTGCTTCCCGCACTCACCGGCGAACTGCCGGCCGACTTGCGCACGCGTGTGACCTTCATCTACTGGCTTGTCGCAAAAACTGCAGGAGCCGTGGTCGTGCTCCTGTCCATGGCTGGCTTGATGTTGGCGCTGGCGCGGGGGTTTCGATTCCACCCTCTTGCTCCTGCTGGCAACGACCATCGCTTATCAATGGCTGCTGTTCGTCGTGCTCTCCACCGAACCGCGGTATAAGAACGGGCTTTACCTGTACATGGTCCCATTTGTCGTCATCGCGTGGCAGGCCATCAGAGACCGGGCGGTATGGAAGCGCCGGGGCTCCAGCTGAAGTTTGTCCGCCCGCAGAAATGGCCGTGACCGTGGCGCTGTATGTGCCAGGAGCGAGGCTGCCGAAGACAAATCAGTCGCCTCGTCGGCCGACTCGACGGGCGTGGGCGACAGGTTCAGTTCTGTCGTTGTTCATCAGACTTTTGTAATTGCTCACCGCGGCACTGACCAGCCGCCCCCGCAATGTGGGAGTGACGCGGTCGAACGGGCCGCCGGCCTCCTTGACGCCGGAAACGGCGCCGTAACCTCGATTTGAGAGAGCCGCGACGACGTCCGATCTGTTTCGGACGCGACCTGAAGTCTCTCAGTGTGAGTACGGCACCGTAACTGCTCTGCTCCGGCGTGCCTTCCGATGTCGTGAACAATCCCGCGGAGGAAGTCCCCGTGTATAGTCGTCGTGTGTCCGCCCGAATTACGGATAGAGGTCTCAAAGTGCCCATCATGCTGCCGCTGGTGCGCCCCACCCTGCTGCTGATCGCCTGCCTGCTGCTGGCGACATCGGCCTGAGCCGCCGCGAATCGCACCGTCTGCGCTGCAGGCGCGCCGACCTGCATTAATCCAGCGTTCAAGCGGCCGTGAACGCGGCGTCCGACGGCGACAGGATCGTGCTCAAGAGCGGCGAGCTGTTCACCGAGAGTCTCGTTCTTCCCGCCACTCCGCACGCGGTGCCAGTGGTCATCACGTCGTCAACGGCGTGTCCAGCCCGCCGGGTGACGGCGGCCGATGCAGGCGCGATGGCCAGGCTGCGACCGACACACCCCGCTGAAGCGATCATTGAAGGCCCCGGTGTGGCCGGCTGGCGATTCGAGTGTCTTCAGTTCGACTCGCCCGCCGGGCTTTACAACATGGGTGTACCTGTACAACGTGAACCGGCAACGGCGCCTTCCGGAACACCAACAACATCACCTTCGACCGTGTAGTGATGATCGGCAGCGACCCGGATTCCGTGCGCAACGCCCTGTATCTGAACGGCTCGAACATTACGGTGACGAAATCGCACATCGCGAACATTCATCAGCGGGGAGCCGAGAGCAAGGCGATCATTGTCCAGGACGGACCAGGGCCGATCACGATTACCGACAACTATCTCGAAGCCGCCAGCATCAATACCCTGTTCGGCGGCGGCGACCAGTCATCCGAGGCGCACATTCCGAACAACATCACCTACACGGATAACCATCTGTCCAGAAACCTGCGTGGGCCAACGCCGGTTATGTGGTGAAGAATCTGTTCGAACTGAAGTGCGCGACGAATGTCATCGTTCGCAACAACCTCATGGAGAACAACTACGCCGATGGTCAGAACGGCACGGCCGTTCTGTTCACCGCGCGAAACGATGACGCCAACTCTCCTTGGGCAACCGTGCAACATGTCGTCTTCGAGCACAATGTGGTCCGCAACTCTCCGAAAGGCGTCAATTTCCTAGGGTTGAACGACGGCTCGGCCACTGTGCGCGCGACCGACGTCACCATACAGAACAATCTGTTCCAGACCAGCGGCGCTTTCATGGTCGCAGGCGGGGAATTCGGAACCATCGTCATTCAGCACAACACAATCATGAACGGAGGGCACTTGATGGTGCTCTACGAGAGTGGTCTGGTGTGGAAGAGGGGGCGGACGCCGCACTGCAACCTACGCGATCGACACTGACCTTCCGCAACAATCTGGCCTATCACAACGAATACGGAGTGATGGACGCCGATGGACAGGGGTTCGCGACCACGGCACTGAACGCTGACGTGAACGCCTATGTCTGGACGCACAATGCTCTCGCGAACCGCGACGGCAAGCAGACTTATCCCAACGTACCAGTACCCATCAGCGAGCGAACACCAGGTACAATTCAAGATCGACTACTCGCTCGTATCTACCAGCGGTAACCGAGGCGCCGCCAACGACAGCCTGGATCTCGGACGCATCGTCCCAGACACCCCGACTTCACCCAGGGGCTCATAGTTTACTCGAGCTCGCCAGGAAGATTCGGCCCATGTCGGCGGCCTTCCCGCCAGTGCGACAACCACCGCGTTTGGTCCGCGATTTATCGGCTATGGGTGGCCACGACACGCGCTGTCAGGCGCGGGCGCCCTCGCCTCTGGTGATGATGGCCCGGCGCCGAAACAGCCGGCGCATGCGCGCCAGCCAGCCGCGAGTCAGGAAGGTCGCAAGATACAGCGCGATTGTGCGGGTATCGAATGGCGAACATGCGACGGCTTGTCGCAGCTGCTCGCGAGCGCCCCTGGAATCGCCTATCTGCAGTCGATCATATCCCCAGTCACGGTGAAGAACATGTCGCCGCGCGCGTTTGCACCGACTCGGCGAGTCGCGATGCGCAGTCCACAGGCGGCGCGGCAGAGTGGCTCGTGCTTTTCCATGACCAGCGCCTGGGCGGCGTAAGTGCGTTCCATCTGGCTGCTCATCAGACCGCCAGGTCGATGGTAGGCGAGCGGTTCCGGAATGTAGCCGATGGGGTAGCGCGCAGCGATGCGCAGCCACAGATCGTAGTCCTCGATGTGAATCTCGCGGCGCTCGTCGAAACCTCCGACCTCTGTGATCACCGGCCGCGGGATCATCACCGTCAGCGTGTTGATGAAGAAGGCGCTGTGAAACAGCTCGCAGAATAGCGCGCGCGGCGGTCCAGTCAGGGTAGCGGGCGGCCGAACTTCCCCTGATATCGCCGTGTGCAGCAGACCAGTCTCGGGATACTGCGCGAAATACGCGACCTGCCGCGCGAGCTTCTCCGGCCGCCACTCGTCATCCGCATCCAGGAACGCAATGAGACGGCCGGTTGCGTGGCCGATGCCGGTGTTACGGGCACTCGCCGGCCCGCCGTTCGGCTGGCGGAAGTAGCTAATCCTCGGCGCCCACGGCTCCAGTGCGGCCCGCAGCTCGGCCTCATCCTCCGAGCCGTCATCGACGACGATGACTTCGAAATCAGGAAACGTTTGCGAGAAGAGGGATTGCAATGCCCTGCCAATCAGCGGCGCGGCATTGAACACGGGAATGACGACGCTGACATCGCGCGTGACAGGCAACTCGACGGCCCCCGTCACCCGAGTTTCATCGGCTTGGCGGTAACGATGCGAAACCCGAAGAGGTTTCGATGGCGATTGCCGCCCGGCCGGTGCGTGTCCTGCCCTGAACGATTGGATACCCCTCGAAGCGGAGCCACCGCGTGGCTCGATATCCGAGCACGGTGCCGAACCAAAGGGAGCGCAGACTCGGCTCACCGGCCTGCAGCGCTTCGGCGTTGAGCAGCGTCGCCCGCCCCTCGACATATGCCTGATTGCGCGCGAACGGCACGCGAAGCGTGGCGAACAATTCCTGGTTCTGGAATGTGCCGCCGAATGCCCATGAGGGAATGAAGGTGCGCTGATAACCAGCGGAGATGAGCGCGGCCCTGGTCAGTTGCCGTGAAATGGTGAGTCCGACGCTGGGGCCGGTCTGTTCGCTATGCTCGAGGCCGGCGCCGATACGCGATACGCCGGCGAAACCTGAGAGGTCCATGTTCGGCGTCAGCTGGTATTGCGCAGTGATGGTCGCGTCGTGGATGTTGAAGCGATCGTCACCGTCTTCGAGGACCGCCTGGCGCAGGTGATATTCGGCTCCAAGGGTGAATTGCGACGACAGCTGCCGTTCCAACGACACCGATCCCTGGTGCGCATATCCTCCCGCCAACGGAGTAGCGAGGAGGCGTGGAGACTCGAAGTCCACGGCCGTGTGCGTGTACCCCAGCTCCAACATCGTCGTAGGGCTCAATCTGAGCTCGAGGCCGGCCCCGAGATCGTTCGTGCGCGCGCCGACTCGAGAGAACGGGATGCCGCCGAGGGTGAACGCGTCGGTCGTCGGCACTCGAGCGAAGCTTTCGTGTCCAAACAACGTCAGGTCCCGGGTGACGAGCTGGCGGAAGCGGATATCGATCGCCTGGTCCGAGCTGCTGAGCTCGCTGACGTCGCGATACATCAGGAACGAGCTGTCGTAACTGCTCGACCACAACGTTCGACGGCCCCGGTAATCCAGCCGCAGGGACGGTTGCACCGGTGTCGCGTAATCGCGCAGCACGACATCCTCGGAGTGGGCCAGCAGGAGATTATCGTCCCACGTTCCGCCGGTTGCGATAGAGGGCGTGAAGATCCAGCCAGGATAGGTCGGATATTCGAACGGCGTCGCATTACGCAGCGGTGACGTCGGTTCCTGGGCCCATGTGGCCGCGGGCAAGGTCAAAACTGCGGCTAGTGTGGACGCGAGACAGGCTCGCGCCGGCCAGAGCCGGCGTGGGCTGTGTGTGATCGGCAGATTCATTGGTTCCTCTCGCACATCCACGGGCGAGTTCAACGATACTGATGTGCTTGTCGGCCGCACGGGCGTGACTTGAGCAATCGGAGTGCCAAGCGCCACCTGCGCGGCGTGAACGTTCGGCATTGGGCGCGACCGTGTTCAGCGGGACGGCACGGCTGGGGATGGGCCGTAAGAGTGGAAAAGTTTTCCAGATTGTAGGTTGCTGGCTTGCCTGTGCGGCACGTCCGGCCGAGCGGCGGATTGGCAGGACGCGTTCATTCTTTGGGCATTCTACGTCCCACTAGTGGCACAGATGTTGATGAGAGGTCGGCGTCGTGCCCTCTCCGTGGTTGTTCCCGTTGAATAGGCGGCCTGTGTGCCGGTATGCCCGGCCAACCGCCTTGTCCCAGCCGGGTGGGCCGCGTTCCGTCGAGGTCGGCACAGGGTGATATGCAGCGCCTCGCGGCACACCAGCGCCATACGCTGATTGTCTTTTTGTGGGTCGTCCTGCTGGGGGGCGTTGGACGGCCGCAGACGGCAACCATCACCGTCCCACCGAACGGCGACCTGCAGGCCGCACTCGACACGGCCCGCCCCGGCGACGTCATCCTCCTTCAGGCGGGTGCCAGCTACACGGGAAACTTTCGGCTTTCCGCGAAAAGCGGATACCGGTACATCACCGTCCGTTCAAATGCCGACGCCTCTCACTTCCCGGCCACCACCCCGTTCCCCGTGCGCGTCTCCAAAGTATTTGAGGATGAGGTCTGCATGCAGATCATGGACGAGGCGAACCGGGGCGACGTAAGCGTTCCGACGTTCTACGCGGAGTACGGCAAGCGGTTCGGTCTGAGCAAGAGCATGATCAGACGCCGCTTCCAGAAACTGGTGCAGTACAGCTGGCTGAAGGTGGTCGGCCACAAGACCGGGGGGAGACGGCGAGGTGCAACGGAGCTTTTCTACCGCGCCACCGGACCCGCTGTCTACGACGAAGACAAGCGGGGTCCCTGGGCCAAGGTACCCGACGCCCTTGCTGAGACCGACGACTGGCGGACGTTCGAGCGGCTCTCCGATTGGGTCAAGGCCGCAACGGTGGCGGGCACCCTCACCCGCCACGACGAGACCTACCTGGCGTGGTCGATCCTTCATCTCGATCAGAAGAGCTGGGAAAGGGTGGTGGCGTCCCTGGAAAGGCTGCATGCCTTCGTCGTCAGGGAGCAAGAACTGGCCGAAGCGCGCTTGAGGAAATCCGATGGGGAACCGATGGCGTTGGTGGTCGCCCTCGGCGCGTTTGAAATGCCGGAGCCGATCAAAGAGCCGTGAGTGACCGCGCTTTCATGGCGGACGCAATTCCGCCCTCGATACCGCGAGCACGCTGTCTACAGAGTTGTTGTTGATCTTCAAGGGACGACAGGAGCCGCTCGACGCCTACGTGCTGGAGTCGCTCAACCCCGAGTGACGATCCGCCACGACCGCCTCGCCGGCCTGCCGGTCCCCCCGCTCCCCACCGCCCGCACGCGGAAGACCTTCCTGCCGGGAAGCAGACCGCGGTAGCGCTGGGGGGAGACGCAGCGACGCCAGGTGCGGCTCAGCCTGGCGGGCACCTGCTCGCCGTTCAGCCGACACTGGAAACGAGTGCCGCGCCGCGGCGAGCTGAAGCGAAAGGTGGCGGTGTGCCTCGTCGTTTCGCCGGCGAGCGCGGTGGAAATCCGCGGACGGGCCGGGCGCTGCGGCAGCGGCGGGCTCCTCCACTGGGTCACGAACCTCCCGAGGGAGGTGAATTTCTGAATCCGGGCACTGCTGCCGCCAAAGGGTAGGGCGCCCCCTCGTCGGCGACGTAGACGTAGCCGGCCGTGTCGGTGGCGATGGCGAGCGGCGTGTGGAACTGGCCGGGCCGCCGGCCGGCGCTGCCCCAGGCGCCGAGGAAGGCGCCGTTCGCGGCGAACTTCTGGACGCGGTCGTTGACGGTGTCCGCGACGTAGACGTTGCCGGCGGCGTCGGTGGCGATGCCATAGGGGAAGACGAACTGCCCGGTGCCCGGGCCGTAGCTGCCCCACTGCGCGACGAAGCTCCCGTTGGCGGCGAACTGCTCGATGCGGCTGGAATAGGTGTCGGCGACGTAGACGCTGCCGCCGGGGCCAGCGGCGATGCCGTAGGGCTCTCCCAGCTGCCCGTTGCCGGGGCCGGTGGTTCCCCATTCGCCGAGCGGAGTCACCTTCGGCGCTGAACTTCTGGACGTGGGTGTCGCCGACGACGTAGACGTTGCCGGCGGCATCGGTGGCGACGTCGCGCGGGTTCGAACTGGGCCACTGCCGAACGAAGCTCCCGTCCGGGGCGAGCTCCTGGATGCGGTTGTTGCCGCTGTCGGCGACGTAGAGATCGCCGTTGGGGCCGGCGGCGATGCCGTTGGCTCCGCTGAGCTCACCCGGCCCCTGACCGGAGCTCCCCCAGCTGTCCAGGAGCGTGCCGTCGGCGCTGAACCTCTGCACATACCCGCGGGCCGTCGGATTGACGACGTAGACGTTGCCGGCGGCATCGACGGCGACCGCGAGCGGATCGGGCTGAAAGCCGACCGCGGAGTGGGCCGCCCCATGCGCATCGACCTCGAGCGCGCTCACCCAGCACAGGGCAAGAGCGGCCACGATCGCCATTCGCGCGAGGGGGCGCCTCATCGGCGCAATGGTACGGCGAGCTTCTACTCAGCTCCAGTCCCGACCGGCGCCAGCTGCGGCAGGACCTCGCGCTCGTAGAAGTCGAAGAAGCCCTCCTGGTCGGGGCCGATCTGGTGGACGTAGACGTGGTCATAGCCGGCGTCGACGTACTCGCGAATCGCCGCGAGGTGGCGCTCGGGGTCGGGACCGCAGACGACGCTCTCGGCGATGTCGTCCTCCCTGACCAGCTCCGCCGCCTCTTCGAAGTGGGCGGGCAGCGGCAGCTCGAGGAAGTGGCTGCCGCTGACCGCGGCGTTGGGCCACCACTCCAGCGCCGTGCGACGGCGCCTCCTCCTCGCTCGCGGCCCAGCAGACGTGCAGCTGGCCGTAGGTCGGCTTGCCCTCCCCGCCGCCGGCGCGGAAGCGCTCGATCGACTCAGCCACGGGCGCGGTGCCGATCGAGCCCGTCGCCGACCCGCGCGGCGATGTCCACCGACTTCTCCCCCGCGACCGCGACGAGGATCGGCGGCAGCTCCTCGGGCAGCGAGTAGATCCGCGCGTTCTCGACCGTGTAGTGGCGTGCCGCGATGGATCTTCAGCTCGCCGCTCCAGAGCAGCCTGATCACCTCGATCGCCTCCTCGAGGCGGGCCTGGCGCTCGGCCACCCCGGGCCAGCGATCGCCGAGGATGTGCTCGTTGAGGTTCTCGCCGCTGCCGACGCCGAGCGAGAAGCGCCCCGGCAGGAGCGCAGCCGCGGTGGCCGCCGCCTGGGCGATGATCGCCGGGTGGATGCGGGTCGTCGGGCAGGTGACGCCGGTGATCAGCTCGCAGCCGCTCGGTTGCCTGCGAGATCGCGCCCAGCACGCCCCAGACGAACGGGCTCTCTCCCTGCTCTGTCGATCCAGGGATGGAAGTGGTCGGAGATGCCGGCGAACGAGAAGCCGGCCTCCTCCGCGCGGACGGCATGGCCGACCAGCGCTCGGGGCCCATGCTCCTCGCTGGAGAGCGTGTAGCCGATCGCCGCCACAAATTTCGCTTACCCCGGAGGCGATTTCCCAATCTCGGTTTGCGGGTAACTCCTACATCGACCCCGACGCGAAGTCCTCAGCCTGGTGTCCACTTAGCGAAGCTGAAGAGCCCTATGCCGCTGCGGCATGACGCCGAGCGTGCGCGTACAGCGTCTCCGGCGCGACATCGGCATCGTTGGGCCAAACGATCGTGCCAGCCTCTGGGTCAGCACGAAGCCGGTGAAAGTACTCGAGATCACGAAGGGGCTCAAAGACACCGCCATAGTCGAGCAAGTAGGAGAGGTCCACATCGGCCGCTAAACCATCCTCGAATCGGACATGCACTTCATAGCCCTCGACCGGCGTGGCGTCGACTAGCAGCGGGGTACTTCTCATGCGTTGATGGTAGAGGACCTACAGCAGAGGCTCGATGGGTGCCAGTGGCCGATGCTCACGTGCGCGTTTCCAGTTTTCTCGCAGCTCAGACTGATGAGTCTCTGCCCACTCGGCCACAAGCCGCCATGCACGCGGAGGAAGTTCGCCAGCGATCAGCGTGAGGCTTTCGATGTCAACGGAAGCCTCAGCCTCGCCATAGCGGGCATGAAAGTGCGGGCGGCCGCCGTGGTGGATCTCGTCGTGATACATCCAGATCGTAATTCCGTAGAAGCTGCTTATGCGCGGCATGGGCAAATCTTCGATGCTTGCCCTGTAACGACACAAGACCTGGGAGTGCCGAAACTAGAAATCTTTTGTCACAGAACACACCCAACGGGATTCGAGGTCACCGGGTCGGGTGGCTGGCCATCACCCCAGATCCCGCAGCGCGCTCAGGGAAGCGGCGACGCGATTGGCGGCCCGTTCCCACTCGCGCTGGAGCCGCGGTTCGACCGATTCGGGATCGCATGAGGAGCTCGCCAGGCAATCGCCCCAGGCGTTGACAGCGTCGATGTGGAGGTTCAGCGCGCCCTCCGCCGGGCCGGCCACGCGGCCGAGGCAGGCGAGGGAGAGGCGGTCGGCGGGGACGGCGGCGTAGGTGCCGCGCACGCGATGGATCGCGGCGAGGTAAGCCTCGTAGCTCAGGCCGACGGCCAGCGTGTTCCCCAGAGATTCCATCGAGTCGAGGAATTCGCCCAGGGAATGGCGGCAGCGCCGCACCGCGAGCGAGGCCACGGGGGCCGCCTTGCGCGCCCTCGCCCTCGGGATCGCGGCGCCCGGCTCCCGCCTCTCGGCCGTCGCCTCCCCGCCGGCGGTCGCCGTTCCCTCCTCGCCGCAACCGGGCAGGATCAGCGCCAAGCCCAGCAGTACGCCAACCATCGTTGCGGGGCTGAAGCGCATCTGAGTAGTGTAAGAATCGATCGATGCCGGGGGCGCGCAAGCTCGTGATGGTGGCCGCGCTCGCGGCGATGTTGACTCTGGCGCCGGCTGCTCCTTCCGCCGGCGCGAGCGGCAACGGCGGCGTGCTCGTGGTCGGCGACAGCCTCGAGGTGCTGACCATTCCCTACCTCGAGCGACACCTCGCCGGGCGTGCCGCTGACGACCAACGCCGTCGGCGGTTACAACAGCTACCAGATCTACGAACTCTTCGAGGAGAGCTACGACCCCTCGCACTCGGTGATCGTCTTCGACGCGGGGACCAACGACAACCCGGCCTACCCGCAGATCCTCGCCGAGAACCTGACCAAGGTCGCCGAACGGATCGGCGACCGCTGCATGGTGGTGCCGACCATCCATGGCCTTACCGTTGACGGCATCGGCAACGAGGGCAAGAACAGCGTGGTCAGGTCGTTCGCGGCCTCGCGGCTGGGGACGCAGGTGCCCGACTGGGCGGGCGCCGTCGTCGCCCACCCCGAGCTGATGCAGGCAGACGATCTGCACCCGGCCCCGGCCGGGGCCGACTACCGGGCGCGGCTGATCGCCAACGGGGTCGAGGGTTGCCTCGCCTACATGTACGGGGCGGCGCAGGCGTCGCCGATCGAGTCGGGGCCGGAACTCGCCCCGGTGCGGAAGTTCGCCCGGCGCCAGGCCGTGCTCGCCCGCGAGATCGCGACCTCGCTCGGCGAAGCGGTCGCCCTCCAGGTCGCCGGTGGCCAGCCCCTGCTCGCCGCCGCCCTCACCATGGTCTCCAGCGATGCCTGAACCCGTAAAGCGAAGCGACCGCTACATGCCCGGCCTCGACGGCCTGCGGGCGATCGCCGTGGTCGGCGTGATCCTCTACCACCTGGAGTTCGGCTGGGCGGAAGGTGGGTTGCTCGGCGTCGGCGTCTTCTTCACCCTCAGCGGCTACCTGATCACCGACATCCTGCTCAACCAGGTGAACGGCGGCGGGATCCGGTTGAAGTCGTTCTGGCTGGCACGCGCCCGCCGCCTGCTGCCGGCGCTGTTCGTGATGCTGATCGTGGTGATGGCGTGGGTCACCCTGATCGGTCCCCACCAGCCGCCTGACTTCCGCACCGCCGCGCTCACCGCCGCCGGCTACTTCAACAACTGGTGGCTGGTCCTCCACGACGTCTCCTACTTCGCCCGCTTCGCGCCGCCCTCTCCGCTCAACCACCTCTGGTCGCTCTCGGTCGAGGAGCAGTTCTACATCGTCTGGCCGTTCCTGCTGATGCTGGCACTCCGCCTCGTCCCCGAAGCGGCGAGGAAGACCGGCGTGCGCCCACGCCTCGCCGCGGTCACCGCCGGCGCGGCGCTGCTCTCGGGAATCCTGATGGTGATCCTCTACAGCCCGACGCTCGATCCGTCCCGCGTCTACTACGGAACCGACACCCGCGCCCAGGAGCTGCTGGCCGGCGCGGCGCTGGCGATGCTCTGGCCGAGCCGGCGGCTGCACACCCGCATCGCCCCGCAGGCACGGCGCACGATCGAGGCAGCGGGGGTGATCGGCCTGGCGGTGATCGGCCTGATGTTCTGGCAGACGAGCGAGTTCTCGCCCTTCCTCTACCGCGGCGGCTTCGCCGTGCTCGCTCTGGCCTCGGTCCTCGCCGTCGCCTCGCTCGCCCACCCCGCCTCGCGGCTCGGGCCGATCGTCGGCTGCCGGCCGATGCGCTGGATCGGCGAACGCTCCTACGGCATCTACCTGTGGACCCTGCCGATCATCGTGCTGACCACGCCCGACGACGCGCACGGCCCCGATCTCCTCCGCGCCGTGCTCCAGGTCGCGGCGATCATGGGCATCGCCGAGCTGTCCTGGCGCTACGTCGAGAACCCCATCCGCCACGGCGCCCTGGGCCGTCTCTGGGCGCAGTGGAGGGCGGGACGGTGGCGCCGCGAGCGGCTCACCGGACGCGGCTGGGCGGTCGTCACCGGCAGCGCCGTCGTCACTTTGATCGCCCTCGCCGGTTTGGCTGGCGTCGGTGTCTCCAACGAGCAGCCGGCGATCGGCTCCGAAACCGTGGCCAAGACCGTGACGGCGAAGGACGTACGGCGGGCGCCGCTGGCGACCTCCTGCGAAGCGGTCATCCACATCGGCGACTCGACCTCCGAGGGACTCGTCTCCGAGGAATACCTGCCCGACCCCAACCAACTGATCAGCGCGCAGTACGCCCGCGTCGGCGCCACCACGCAGCACCTCGAGGTCTCCGGCGCGCGCTCGATCTACGAGAACTTCGAAGGGCTGCCGAACGCGCAGGAAGTCGCCGAATCGTGGAAGAACGAAGGCTTCGAAGGGTGTTGGGTGCTGGCGATGGGTACCAACGAGGCGGCCAACGTCGCCGCCGGTTCGACCTTCACCTACGACGACCGGGTCGACAGCATGATGGAGACGATCGGGGACGAACCCGTACTGTGGGTGAACGTCAAGTCACTGGTCGACAGCGGTCCCTACTCCTCCTCGAACATGGAGGACTGGGACGAGGCGCTGCTGGAGGCGTGTGACCGCTACCCGCACATGCGCATCTACGACTGGGCCGCCGACGTCAGGGAGGTCTGGTTCATCCCCGACGGCATCCACTTCACCTCGGAGGGCTACGCCGCGCGCGGCAGGCTGATCGCCGACGCGCTGCTCGCGGCCTTTCCCAACACCCAACCGCTGGCAATGGCGGACAGGGACAACTGCCTCATTTCTCCATCACCTTCTTGAAGAAGGCCCAGCGGTCGTACAGGCCCAGTGCCAGGGCGAGCGTGTCGCCGCGGATCGTCGACGTGCCGCCGGTGCCGATCAGCTGCGCGTAGTCGATCCGGGGGGAGGCGCCGCGCTTGGTCACCCTGATGCCGCGCAGGCCGCCATCGAGGTAGGGGCCGAGGCGCGCGTTCATCTCGGCCTGGGTGAAGCGGAAGGTCCAGCGGTGCAGCGGCGAGTAGTAGTCGTAGGGATCGTCCACGCTGCGCAGGTAGGGCACCTCCGGGGCACCGAGGAAACCGGACTCGGTGCGGCCGCCGGAGGAGGAGAAGTAGGTGGTCTGGGCGACGGCCCCGCCGTACGTCGCCACCTGGTCCCGGGTCGCGCGCACGGCAGCGTCGGTGCGGGGGTCCTCCAGCTCGACCCCGCCGTAGACCTGGGTGCGGGTGTCAGCGTAGAGGTCGAAGCCGTTGCCGCCGACGTCAGTAGAGAGGGCGATCGAGCGGGCCGCGACCGCGAACGCCTTCAGCGTCGCTGCTGGCCATTCGGGAGGCACCTCGCCCGGCAGCGATCCGCGCGCGTAGCTGTTCACGTTCAGCCTGTTGACGACGTTGAGCGAACCGGCCGCCGACGCGGTCGGCACGGTCTCGAACGCGCCCCGGTAGAGGCCAACGCCGGCGATCCGGATCGTCCCGCGGCCCTCCGCGTGCAACCGGCCGCCGCAGCGGGCGAGCAGCCTGCCCGAACTCGACAGCAGCCTCACCGAGGATCCGCGGCGGTGCGCCCTGTAGGTGCGGGCGGGGTCGAGCTGGTGGCCGCAGGCCACCGTGGCCCGGCTGAAGGAGACATCGCCGGGGTTGATCGCGAGCAGCACCGTCACCTGCGGCGACTCCCGCATCCGGCCGATCTCGATGCCCCGGTAGTAGTGGCGCAGGATCTGCCGGTAGCCGAAGCCGTGCTTGCCGAAGCCATAGGCGCCGTAGGCGCTCATGCCGACGCCGTGGCCGAACCCGCCGCCCTTGACCACCCAGGTGACGGCCCCGCCGGCAGGCGCCGCACCGGCCCCAGCGGCAAGCAGGACCAGCGAGAGCACCGCAATCCGCGCACGCCTCATCCGCGCCGAGACTACCGACGCGGAAAAGGCGGCCGCCTTAGATCTGAGTCAGGACGAATCCGACCATGGTGAAAAGAAATCCGCCGAGCATCGTGAGCAGTTGCCGCTGCCAGCGATCAAATTTATCCTCCAAGCGGTCGAAGCGACCTTCAATGCGATCGAAGCGTTCGTTGGTCTCGACCCGGAACGATGCCACCTCACCCCGAATCGCACGCAGTTCCGCATCGACTCGGCCGAAGCCGTCATCAAGCCGCGCGTCGGTCCAGCTCTCTCTCACTGTCTCCATGATGGCATGTAGACAGGTTGATGCGCGTGGATGGTGCGCGGAATGCAAATTCTCTGTGAATTCTTAGGGGCGAAAGACAGTCTGCCGCCTCTGGATCCGCTCACTCGAGCACGACCTCGCTCGCCGGCTTGTCCTCGCGCAGGCCCTTGAAGGAGCCATGGCGCACCAGGCCATCGTCGGTCAGCTCGCGGAACTCGATCTCGGCGACGAGCTGTGGCTCGACGTAGTTCGCCTCCCGCGGGCCCCGACCGTGCGCAAACGGGTTCTTCTTGCGCGCCAGCGGCTCGAGCCGCTCCCCCAGGTCGGCGAGGTTGCGCTCGGAGAAGCCGGTGCCGACTTTGCCGGCGTAGCGGAGCTCGCCGTCCTCGTAATAGCCGATCAGCAGGGAGCCGATCTGGCCACGGCGGCGCCCCTCCCCCGGCTGCCAGCCGCCGATCACGAACTCCTGACGGCCGACGTTCTTCACCTTCAGCCACTCGCCCGTGCGCCTGCCGGGCGAGTAGGCGCCGTCGAGGCGCTTCAGCACCAGACCCTCCAGGCCCTGCTCGCCACTCGCCGCCAGCAATTCCCTGGCGTTGTCGGACGAGTAGGCCGGCGTCTGCCAACTGGAGCCCGACAGCTCCAGCCCCTCGAGCAGCTCGCGCCGGCGACGGTAGGGCAGCGTCATCAGGTTCCTGCCCTCGAAATAGAGCAGGTCGAAGATGACGAAGGTCACCGGGTGGCTCTTCATGCGGTTGCGGATCACGGCCTCGGAGGTCTGGTGGATGCGCTGCTGGAGGCGCGCGAAGCTCGGCCGCCCCTCGTCGTCGAAGGCGACGAGCTCGCCGTCGAGGACCGCCTCGCACATCCCCAGCTGGCGCGTCAAGCGCCGTACCTCTGGGTACTGCGAGGTGACGTCGTTGAGGTTGCGCGTCTCCAGGGCGAGCCGGCCTGGCCGGCAGTAGGCGATCGCCCGCAGCCCGTCCCACTTGATCTCCGCCGCCCAGCCCTCGTCCTTCGCCGGCAGCTCCGCCAGCCGGGCGAGCATCGGTACGACCCCCTCCGGGAACGGATCGCGCGCCTCGCCGGGCGGATCCATCCGGTGGACCATCCAATCCTGCTTCGCCTCGCCGGCTCGAAAGAGGGCGTAGCGCCCGCTTAGCCGCTCGCCGGCGAAGCTGAGGACGATTTTCCCCTCCTCCCACTTGTGGCACTCGTAGGTGCCCCGGTCCCAGATCCGCATGCTGCCGGCGCCGTACTCGCCCGCCGGGATCTCGCCCTCGAACTCCATGTACTCGAGCGGGTGGTCCTCGGTGTGGATCGCCTTGCGGTTCTCGCTCGGGTCCTGGGGGATGCCGTTGGGGACGGCCCAGGAGACAGCGACCCCGTCGTGCTCGAGCCGCAGGTCCCAGTGCAGCCTCCGTGCGCTGTGCTCCTGGACGACGAAGCGGGGAGCGCCCGTCCGCCGTCGACGGCGCCGCGGTTTCGGCTCGGGCGAGGACTCGAGATCGCGCTTGCGCTCGTACTCGTCGAGCCTGTCGCTCACCCGTCCGACGATAGCCGCAGCCTAGGTCTTGCGCTCGAGCTCGGCCGCCTCTTCGGCCTTCTCGTCGGCGCGCTCGCGGGCGCGGTCGCGCTCCTCCTTCGTTTCGCCCTTACGCTCCTCCAGCTTGCCTTCGCGGCGCAGCGAGGCGTCGTCGGCGAGATCGCCCGCGGCCTTCTTGGCGCGGCCGGTGATCTTGTCGAGAATGCCCATCTGGTCTTCCTCCTTCGATCTTTTCAAGGACCCGACGGGTACCCCCGAGGCCACCGTCGAAACGTCGCCGGAGTACCGCGCCCCGCCGTTTGATCGCCAATCGCGCTGGGTAGCTCGCTCTCATGAGATTCGTCTTCGCGCCGATCGGGATCCTCGCCGGCCTCGCCGCCGGCTTCGCCGCGCAGAAGGGCTTCGAGCGGGTCTGGGCGCTGATCGACGAAGAGGAGGCCCCGGAGGCCGAGGACCGCGAGGTCTCCTATCCGAAGCTGGCCGCCGCGCTCGTCATCGAGGGTGCGATCTTCCGCCTGGTCAAAGGGATGGTCGACCGTGGCGCTCGCCTCGGTTTCGCCTCCGTGACCGGCAGGTGGCCGGGCGAGGACGACTCGTCAGCGTAGGTCGAGGTTGTCCCAGCGGCCGGGCGGAACGTGAGATCGCCGAGTTAGTCGACTATCCTTTAGCACTCAAATGGCGCCGGTGACCTTCATCACGCTCGGCCCGACCGGGACCTGCCACGAGCGGGCGGTGAAACGGTACGCCGAGTTCCAGGGGATCGAGGACTACGGGATCGAGCTGATCACCGACTTCTTCGTCGGGCTGGAGATGCTGCGCGAGATCCCCGGGCGCCTTCCTCGTCCAGTGCAGCGCCCATCCCCTCGTGCACGAGATCACCGAGAAGTACTGGACCGAGGTCTGGGTGGTCGACACCTTCATCTTCCCGACCAAGCACCTGGTGCTGCTCACCCGCAGAGAGGTGGAGGTGCCGCGCTCGCTCGGGATCGTGCCGGCGACCAAGGGCTACGTCGACCTCTCCCAGTGGGAGGAGGTGATCGACGTCGCCTCCAAGCCGATCGTCGCCGAAGAGCTGCTCGCCGGCCGCTACGACTCCGGCCTGACCCACATGGAGCACGTCGAAGAGCACACCGACGAGCTGCGGCTCGATCTCGACATCGGCGAAATCGACACCACCTGGGTCATCTACGGCAAGCAGAAGCGCTTCCAGGGCGAGGTGATCGGGATCCCCTCGGCGGAGCTCTACCGCCAGCCGCAGCTCGCATAAGCTGGCGGACCATGAAAGTGGCAGTGGTCGGCGGCACCGGCGTGCTGGGCAAGCCCTTGGTGGCTGGGCTGGCGGCGCGGCAGGCCGATGTGCTCGTGCTCAGCCGCACGGCGCCGAGGAAGCTGCCGGACGGAGCCTCCCACGTGCAGGCCGACCTGACTCGCGACGAGGACCTCGCCGGGGCGCTGGCCGGAGTCGAGGTCGTCGTCGACGCATCGAACTCGAAGCCGCGCGACGCCGGGCCGGTGCTGGCGGAGGGCACGAAGCGCCTGCTGGCGGCCGGCGCGGCGGCTGGTGTCCGCCACCACGTCGGCATCTCGATCGTCGGCTGCGACCGGGTGCCGATCGCCTACTACAAGGTCAAGGTCGAACAGGAGCAGGCGATCGCCGAGGGCGGGGTGCCCTGGAGCCTGCTGCGCGCGACCCAGTTCCACGATCTGCTCGGCTGGGGCTTCGGACAGGCGGCTCGCTTCCGCGTCCTCCCCACCGGCAAGGCCCGCATCCAGCCGGTCGACGTGGGCGTCGTCGCAGCGCGGCTGGCGGAGGTGGCGCACGGTGAGCCGGGCGGTCGGCTGCCCGACCTCGCCGGCCCCGAGGTGCGCACGCTCGGCGAGCTGGCCAGGGCGTGGAGGGACGCGGACGGCCGGCGGCTGCTGCCGGTACGCCTGCCGACGCTCGGCAAGATGGGCCGGCCGCTGGGCGAAGGGGCGATCTGCAATCCGGAGGCGGCGGCCGGTGGGCCCACCTTCGAGCAGTGGCTGGCCGATGCCTGAGGGTGGTCTCGCTCACCTGCGCTCACCCGGCGCCGCCCGTGGCGCGCTGGTCGTCATGGTCTTCGCCCTCGCCCCGATCGGCCTCGTCGCGACGCTGGCGCCGCAGACCTTCTACGACGACTTCCCCTTCCTCCGCCATTGGGTGGACCTGCTCCCCCCATATAACGAGCACCTGGTCACCGACGTCGGCGGCCTCTACCTCGGCTTCACCGTCCTCTTCGCCTGGGCGGCGTGGACGCTCCAGCCGACGCTGGTCCGCGCGGTCTGCTCGGCCTGGCTGCTGACCGCGGCGCTTCACCTCTTCTTCCACATCACCCACCTCGACAACTTCGACACCGGCGACGCGGTCGCCCAGATCGCCTCGCTCGCCCTGCTTCTTGTGCCGCCGCCGGTGGCGATCTGGGCGGTGGGAGACCGGTCAGGGCCCATTTCCCGGGATATACCCGGATAACGCGCCCGCGCTCAGCTGACGCCGCTCGCGGAGAGCGGCGTCGAGGCGACGCTGTAGACGTCCCACTCGTCGGCCACGCCCTTGAGCGCGTGCCGGCCGGCGGCAGCGAACTCGATCCCAGAGCCGACCGAGAGGTCCCGGACGGTGCGCGAAGCAAGCACCTCGCCGGCGCCCGCCAAAGCGGAGATGCGGGCGGCGACGTGGACCGCGATCCCGCCGACGTCCTCCCCCATCCGCTCGACCTCGCCGGTGTGCAGGCCGGCGCGCACCTCGATCCCCAACGCGGGCATCGCCTCGACGATCGCGCGAGCGCACTCGGCGCCGCGGGTCGGCCCGTCGAAGACCGCGAGGAAGCCGTCGCCGGTCGTCTTCACCTCGCGCCCCTCGAAGCGCGCCAGCTGCGCCCGGGTCAGTTCCTGGTGCCGCTCGAGCAGGTCGCGCCAGCGCCTGTCGCCAAGCTCGCCGGCGAGCTTGGTCGAGTCGACGATGTCGGTGAAGAGCACCGTCGCCAACACCCGCTCCGGGGCCGGCCCCGGGCGCACGCCGGTGAGGAACTCCTCGATCTCGTCGAGGATCGCGCTGCTGTCGCCGACCCAGGGGAAATGGTCGATGCCCTCGAACTCGATGTAGCGGCTGCCCTCGATCTGCTCGGCGAGCCAGCAGGCGGCCCGGTAGCTGACCACGCGATCGCCACGGCGGTGCATGACCAGGGTTGGGGTGTGGATCAGCGGCAGGGCGTCGCGCACGTCGGTGTCGAGGAACATCTTCAGGAGCTGGTGGGCCCGCATCGGGCTCGCCGCCTGGCGCTCGTAGCGGGCCTGCGCCTCACGCGCGGCGGGATCGTCGGCAAGGCTCGGCGAGAACACGTCGAGCGTCGCCCCCTGGCCCCAGTGGGGTGACATCAGCTCGGTGTCGGCTTCCAGCAGCGCCTCCTTCGGCGCCGCCCAGGGGTAGTCCTCAGCCCAGGTCGAGCGCGCCATCCCGCCCCAGAGGGCCAGGGCCGAGACGCGCTCCGGGTGCGTGGCGGCGAACAGCATGCAGGTCATCGCCCCCTCCGACATGCCGAGCAGGGCGGCTTGCTCGGACCCGGCGGCGTCCATCACCGCGCGCACGTCATCCATGCGTTCCTCCAGCGTCGTCGTCCCGTCCACGGGGTCGGACAGCCCCACTCCGCGGCGGTCGAAGAGGACCACCCGGGCGAAGGAGCCGAGCCGGCGCAGGAACCCGGCCAGCACCGGGTTTTCCCACATCAGGTCGAGGTGAGAGAGGTACTGAAAGGCGACGACGAGGTCGAGCTCGCCCTCGCCGTACACCTGGTAGGCGATGCCGACGTCGCCGCTGCGCGCGTATCTCGTCTCCGGCGGGGCCATCGCACTGTCCACAGTACGGTACGTGGTGATCGCCTCTCAAGCGGAGAATTACGACGCGGTGATCGTCGGCGCCAGCCTCGCCGGCTGCGCCGCGGCGATCGGACTCGGCCGGGCCGGAGCGCGGGTGGCCCTGATCGAGCAGCGGCCAGATCCGCTCGCCTTCAAGCGCACCTGCTCGCACTTCATCCAGGCGTCGGGGGTACCCGCGCTCGAACGGCTCGGCCTGCTCGAGCCGATGATGGCCGCGGGCGCGCTGCGCTCGCGCGCCCATATCGGGACCCCCTGGGGCTGGATCGAGGCGCCACAGGAGCGGGCCGGCTACGGCGTGAACCTGCGGCGCGAGCGCCTCGACCCGATGGTCCGCGAGATGGCTGCGGCGACGCCGGGGGTCGAGCTCACCCTCGGTCATACGGCGGAGCGACTGCTGGACGAGGGCGGCTTCTTCCGCGGCGTCGTCGCCCGCGACCGCGAAGGGGGCGAGACGACGCTGCGCTGTCGGCTCGTGGTCGGTGCCGACGGACGCGACTCGCACGTCGCCGAGCTCTCCGGCGTCCCGATGAAGACGCTGCCCCACGGGCGCTTCGCTTACGGCGCCTATTTCGAGGGAGCGCTGCCGGCGAAAGCACCGGGCAGCTCACTCTGGTTCCTCGACCCCGACGTCGCTGCCGCCTTCCCGACCGACAGCGGCCTCGTCTTCTACGCGGCGATGCCGACCAAGGCCCGCCTTGCCGAGTTCAGGCACGACCCCGAGGCCGCTCTCGTCTCCTACATCGCCGCCGTCCCCGACGCGCCGCCGATCCGCGAGGGGCGGCGGGTGAGCCCGGTGATCGGCAAGCTCGACATGCCCAACCGGGTACGCCGCCCGGTGGCGCCGGGGCTGGCGCTGATCGGCGACGCCGCGCTTGCGACCGATCCCCTCTTCGGCGTCGGCTGCGGCTGGGCGTTCCAGTCAGCGGAGTGGCTCGTGGACAGCGTCGCGCCGGCCCTGATCGGGGATGACCCACTCGACCATGGCCTCAAGCGGTACCGCAAGCGGCACCGCCGCGAACTGCGCGGGCACGCCTTCCAAATCCACGACTACGCCACCGGCCGTCGCTTCAACCGACGCGAATCCATGGGGATGGCGGCGGCGGTCCAGGACCCGGAGCTTGCCACTCGTCTCGACGCCTTCGCGACCCGCCAGGCAAAGCTCGTCCCCACCCTGGCGCGAACGATGCCGCGCGCAATCGGCGTGAGCGCGCGTCGGGCTCTCTCCCGCTTGCGCGCCTGAACGCCGACCAAGGGTCGGCAGCCGGTAGCTTCAGCCCTCAACCGCGAAAGAGAGTGGAACGACTGTGACGAACGATGGCCGCGAGCGGGCCGGGATTGAAGTCGAAGGGCTGGTGCGGGAGTTCAAGAACGGACCGCGCGCGGTCGACGCAATCGACCTGCACGTCGCGCCGGGGGAGATCTACGGCTTCCTCGGTCCCAACGGGGCGGGCAAGTCGACGACGGTGCTGATGCTGACCACGCTGCTGCCGCCGACGGCGGGCACGGCGCGCGTCGCGGGTTTCGACATCGTCGCCGAAGGGGGACGGGTGCGGGGCGCAATCGGCGCTGCCCTGCAGGAGGCCGCGCTCGACCCGCTGCTGAGCGGGCGCGAGCACATGCGCCTGCAGACGGCGCTGCACGGCTTGCCCAAGGCAGTCCGTGCCGAGCGTGGCGGCGAGCTGCTCGCCCGTGTCGGCCTCAGCGAGGCCGCCGACCGCAAGGTGGGCGGCTACTCGGGCGGGATGAAACGGCGGCTCGACCTGGCGCTGGCGCTGGTCCACCGGCCACGCATCCTCTTCCTCGACGAGCCGACCACGGGCCTCGACATCCAGAGCCGCACTGCGCTCTGGGACGAGGTCGCGCGACTGGCCTCGGAGGAGGGCGTCACCGTCTTCCTCACCACCCAGTACCTGGAGGAGGCCGACGCGCTCGCCGACCGGGTCGGGATCATCGACCACGGCCACATCGTCGCCGAGGGCACGCCGGCCGAGCTGAAGGCGGAGATCGGGCGGCCGACGGTCGAGGCGGTCCCCCGCGATCCGGCCGAAGGCGAGCGGGTGGCACAGGCGCTGCGCCCCTTCGGCGAGGCGGCCAGCGCGTCGCGTCGCGGCGGCGTCGCGGTACGGCTCGACGGTGGCGAGTCGCAGCTCGCCGACGTGGTCCGCGCCCTCGACGCCGAGGGGATCGCGATCGAGCAGCTGCAGTTGCACGCCCCCTCGCTCGACGACGTCTTCCTCGCCAAGACCGGCCGCTCGCTGGAGGGTGCGGGCGAGGAGGAGGACGAGGCCGACAGCGAGGAAATGGAGGCGGTGGAGGCGTGAGACTTCCTGTGTCAACCCCCGGCGGGTTGCAGCCTTCGCAAGTTGCCGTGTTTAGCGGGGTCGTAGGGCACTTCGTCCTGCCAGCAGCGCCAGAGAACTCGCAGCCAGGCCCGCCCCAAGACCCGAATCGCATGCGGATGGTCGAGTCCCCGGGAACGCGCCCCGAGATAGACGCTGCGAGCCCAGGGGTGGTGGTGCCTTGTCGAGTCGGCAAGACAGGCGACCGCCTCCCGCAGGCGCTTGTCACAGGCCCAGCGAAAGGACGCGACCTTGCGCTTGCCCGACTCTCTTGCCACCGGCGCCATGCCGGCGTCCGCGGCCAGCGCCTCACCGGTCGGGTAGCGACCCCGGTCGTCGCCGATCTCGGCGACCAGCCGCGCTGCGGTCACCACCGACTTGGGGTCCTTGAACAGCGGCAGGAAAACCTGTGCGTCGGGATGGGCGCGCACCGCCCCGGCGATCTGGGCGGTCAACTCCGCGATCTGGGCGACGATCGGCCGCAGAGCGGCGACCAGGCCGAGCACGGCTCCTCTTCGCGCCTCGGACTCGAGCGCTCCCGCCCGGCCCTCCGGCGCCGATCGAAGTCGGTCGAGCAGCTCGGCGGCGCTCCGTCGACCGCAGTAGTGGTTCCGGGCCAGAAAACCGTCGAGCCGTTTCTCGCCGAGCCCGCGGGCGTCGGCGGGAGCCGGGTAGCGCTCCAGGAAGGCCAGTGCGATGCGGGAGTCGACGTCGGCGAAGATCTGCGCGGCCCCGGGCCAGAAGGCCTGCAGCTGCGCCCGCAGCTCGTTGCCGAGGCGCACCCTGGCTTTGACCAGGTCCTCACGGGTGCGGGTCAGCGCTCGCAGCGCCTTGGTCTCGTCGCTGTCGGGGCAAAGTGCCCGCAGCCGGTGGGAGTCGGTGCGCGCCAGCTCGGCCAGGCAGAAGGCATCGAAGCCGTCGGACTTGCCGCCTGCCGCCTCAAAGCGCGGACGGGTGGCCTTCAGCTGATTGGGGTGCACCGGCAAGACCGTGAAGCCGGCCTCCAGCAGGCGGTCGACCAGAAGGCCGTCGGGCCGCTCGATCGCCACCCGCTCGACCTCCAGAGCCCGCATCCGGGCGACCAGTTGCCTGATTCCCGCCTCGTCGTGGGCAAAGAGCTCACCCGCCAACTTCTTCCCCGCCGCGTCGACCACGCAGAGTGCATGCTCCTCGCTGGCCCAGTCGATCCCCGCCGCCGTTCCTTCCATCGCATTCCTCCTCGCTTGGCTTTTGCCTGCGCCGACCGGGAGGTACCGTTGCGGTTGCTCATAGTGCGGCGCTCTGGGGCGCCACTTCCTGTGGCCGCTTCAGGTGCCTCCGACCGCCGGGAGGCGCTGGTCTCACGCGGGCCTTCTGCGAGGCAAGCGAGCAAGGCGCTCTCCCGACGGCGGTCGGCTTCTCTCTGCGTTCCCCGGGGATCTTCGACGGCCTCCCTTCGGTCGGCCTCTCAATCTCTGGAGAACAAGGGGGAGGTTGTCCTATGAGACTCGCCGCCCTGCCCACCCAGATCGGCCAGCTGGCGCGCCGCTCGGTGCTGCGCACCCTGCGCCAGCCGGCGCAGATCGTGCCGGCGCTGGCCTTCCCGCTCTTCCTGCTCGCGGTCAACTCGGGCGGGCTCCAGGACGCGACCCAGCTGCCGGGCTTCCCGACCGACTCCTACCTCACCTTCGCCCTCGCTGTCACCTTCATGCAGGGAGCGCTGTTCTCGGTGATGAACGCCGGCACCGACCTCGCCCGCGACATCGAGACCGGTTTCCTCAACCGGCTGGCGCTGACCCCGCTGCGCGGCGCGGCGCTGCTCAGCGGCCTGCTCGCCGGCGCCGTCCTGCTCGGCCTGATCCAGGCTCTCACCTTCCTCATCGTCGGGCTGACCGCCGGCGCCGAGCTCGCCGCCGGCTGGGCTGGCGCACTCGTCATCGTCGCCCTCTCGGTCTCGATCACCGTCGCCTTCGGCTCGCTCGGCCTCTTCGCCGCGCTGCGCAGCGGCTCCGGCGAGGCGGTGCAGAGCCTCTTCCCGGTCTTCTTCGTCTTCCTCTTCATCTCCTCGATGGCGCTGCCGCTCGACCTGATCCAGACCCAGTGGTTCCACGACGTCGCCAGCGCCAACCCGGTCTCCTACCTGTTGGCTGCTTTCCGCTCGCTGCTGATCGAAGGCTGGAACCTCGGCGAGCTGGCACTCGGCTTCGCCATCGCGGCGGCGATCCTGGCGATCGGCATGACCGCCGCCACCGCCACGCTGAAGACGAGGCTGGTGCGAACGTGAAGCGCAGCATCGCCCTCGCCGTCGCCTGGCGCAGCATCCACAACTTCCTCACCCACCCCTCCTTCCTGGCGCCGGCAATCCTCTTTCCCCTCTTCTTCTTCATCGCCTTCGCCGGTGGCCTCTCGGCGATCGGCGGCGTCCCCGGCTTCGAATTCCCCAGCGGCTACACCGCCTTCCAGTTCGTCTTCGTCCTGCTCCAGTCAGCCGCCTTCGGCGGCGTCTTCACCGGCTTTGGCATCGCCCGCGACTTCGAGATCGGCTTCGCCCGCCGCTACCTGCTGGCGGCGACCGATCGGCGGGCGATCATCGCCGGCTACGCGCTGTCGGCGCTGACGCGGGCGGCGATCACCTGGACGGTGCTGACCGTCGTCGCGCTGCTCGCCGGGATGGAGGTGGGCGGCAGCGGTGTCGACCTCTTCGGCCTCTACGCCCTCGCCGTTCTGGTCAACGTCGCGGCGACGCTGTGGGCAGCCGGGGTGGCGATGCGGGTGCGCTCGATCCAGGGCGGCCCGCTGATGCAGTTCCCCGCCTTCCTCTTCCTCTTCCTCGCCCCCGTCTACGTGCCGCTCGAGCTGCTCAGCGGCTGGATACACGCGGTTGCGGCGATCAACCCGGTCACGGCGCTGCTCGAGGCAGGGCGCGGCTTCATCGCCGGCGAACCGACCGTGGTCGCACCCGCCTTCGCGATCGCCATCGCCCTGCCCCTCCTCTTCGCCCTCTGGGCGTGGGGCGGCCTCAAGCGGGCCGAAGCCGCCGGCTAGGAGGAGTCCCGGACGACGCCGATCAGGTTGCCCTGCGGGTCCTTGAACTGACCGAGCTCGACCTGGTCCATGATCTTCTCCGGACCCATCACGCGGGTGCCGCCGAGGCTCTCCGCCTTCTGCAGCGCCTCCTCGATGTCGGGCACGCCGACGTAGAAGGTGACGTGGCCCTCATAGCCCTCGGGCCCGGTGCCGACGCCGCCGCCGATGCTGCCCATCGGCGAAGGGTTGTCCTCGCCTTTGACGATCCCGTAGCCCATCGGGTTGCTCGCGTCGATGTTCCAATCGAACAGCTCGGCGTAGTACCGCTGCAACTCGCCGCCGTCCTTGCCGATCACCTCGAAGTGAACCACTGGCTTTCCCATCTCTCCTCCTTTTGGCCGGCGAACCGGCCGTTGACTCTCACCTGTGCTCCGTTTGGTGCCGCAAGGACCCCAAACGGAGCACACGCCTGCTTTCAAGTCTTATCCCTCCGAGTAGGCGGGCTCGCGGGCGTCGCGGGCCTTGTCGCCCTCGGCTCCTTCGGCCATCGCCGCCGGGTCCGGCATCGGTTCGGAGCGCAGGACGAAGACCGCGATCGCGAGGGCGACCGCGACCAGCCCGGCAGCGACCACGTAGGCGAGGTGGTAGCCCGAGTTGAGCGCCGCGTCGAAGGCGGTGCCGCCTTCGCGCAGCGTGTCGGTGCGCTCCGTCGCCAGCGTCGCCAGCACGGCGAGGCCGATCGCGCCGCCGACCTGGGCGCTGGTGTTGACCACGCCCGAGGCCAGGCCCGCGTCGCTCGGGGTCGCGCCGGACATCGCCAGAGTCATCAGCGAGGGGAAGGAGATCCCGATGCCGACGCCGATCAGCAGCAGCGGCGGCAGCAGGTCGGTGAGGTAGGCGCCGTCGACCGGCGTGCGGGCGAAGAGCAGCAGGGCGAGGCCGACCAGAACCATGCCCGGGATCAGCATGTTGCGCGGGCCGAAGCGCATGATCAGCTTTTCCGAGTAGCCGAGCGAGAGCGTGCCCATCACCAACGTGGTCGGCAGGAAGGCGAGGCCGACCTCGAGCGGGTCGTAGCCGAGGATCCGCTGCAGGTAGAGGGCGCCGAGGAAGAACATCGAGAACATCCCGGCGACGAGCAGCATCTGCAGGGCGTTGGCCCCCGAGACGTTGCGCGAGCGGAACAGCCGCAGCGGCATCAGCGGGTTGGCGATGCGCGCCTGGCGGATCAGGAAGGCGGCGCCCAGCGCCAGCGAGACCGCACCGAGCACGAGCGTCTGGGTGGCCGCCCAGCCGTGCTCGTCGACCCCGAGGATCGTGTAGGTGCCGAGCATCAGGCTGGCCGTGATCAGCGTCGCGCCGAGGATGTCGGCGCCCTTGCCGAAGCCGATCCCCTCGATGTCGGGGACCAGGCGGCGGCTGAAGAAGGCGGTCGCGATCCCGACCGGGATGTTGATGAAGAAGATCCAGTGCCAGGCGATCGCCTCGGTCAGGACGCCGCCGATCAGGAGGCCGATCGAGCCGCCGGCCGAGGCGACGAAGCCGTAGACGCCGATCGCTTTCGCCTGCTCGCGCGGCTCGGGGAACATCGTCACGATCATCCCCAGGATCACCGCCGAGGTGAGGGCGCCGCCGATCCCCTGGACGAAGCGGGCGCCGATCAGCATCTCCTGGCTCTGCGAGAGGCCGCAGAGCAGCGAGGCGGTGGTGAAGACGGCGAGGCCGGCGAGGAAGACGCGGCGCTGGCCGAGCAGGTCGCCGAACCGCCCCGCGAGCAGCAGCAGGCCGCCGAAGGGGACGAGGTAGGCGTTGACCACCCAGGTCAGGTTCGCCTGCGAGAAGCCGAGGTCGTCCTGGATCGAGGGCAGGGCGACGTTGACGATCGTGATGTCGAGGACGATCATCAGCATCCCCGCGCAGAGGACGTAGAGGGCGAGCCAGCGGTTGTGAGATTCGTTTGTCATGTCCATGTCGCTACCCTAGCAAAGAGTTGCAAAACACAACTCTTTAGTTGCAATTTTGTATCAAACGGCTAAACTGGTCGGCATGGCAACGAAGCGTTCATACGGTGAGGCGTGCCGCTTCGCCTATGCACTCGACCTGGTCGGCGAGCGCTGGGCCCTGCTCGTGGTGCGGGAGCTGCTGCTCGGCCCGAAGCGTTTCACCGACCTGCGCCACGGCCTGCCGAACGCCAGCCCCAACATCCTCTCCGAGCGCCTGCGCGAGCTCGAGCGGGGCGGTGTCGTCCATCGTCGCAAACTGCCGCCGCCGGCTGCTGCGCAGGTCTATGAGCTGACCGAGTGGGGCAAGGAGCTGGAGGCGGTCGTGACCCAGCTCGGCGCCTGGGGCGCCCGCTCGCCGGTCCCGCCCGAGCACCGCGAGATCGGCCCCGACTCGATCGTCCTCGCCCTGCGCTCGCTCTTCGACCCCGAGGCGGCGGCGGGGCTGGAGGCAGGCTACGAGCTGCGAATCGGCGACGATCGCTACCGCGTCGACGTCGCCGGCGGCGAGCTCACGCTCGGCCGGGGTGGCGCCGAGGATCCGGTCGCGACGATCGAGGTCGGCGACGCCGGTGCGCTGGCCGCCGTCCTCACCGGCGAGCTGCCGCTCGATGCCGCATTGGAGTCGGGCACGGCGAGGATCGAGGGCACGAAGAAGGACGTTCGTCGCTTCCTCGGGCTCTTCCCGATGCCGGAGCCGTGCCCGGCGAGCCGGGGGGACGAGATCCCCACCGGCTCGCGCGAGCGACAGCTCGTCTAACTCATTCGGCCGCCGCGACGAGGGCGTTGGCTGCCCCCACCATGCCGGCTTTGTTGGGGTGGATCGGCGCCGCCGGGTTGCCGGGCACGACCGGCTCGACCCAGCGCGTCGAGCTGCCTTTGCAGGCGTCGTGGCCGATGCTCGCTTTGTACCAGTCGACCACGGTCGCGCCGTTGGCCGCCGCCTGCGTGGCGAGCATCGCGTTCAGTTCTTTCTGCTTCGCGCGCAGGTAGGGCACGTCGCCGAAGCCGATCGGCATCTGCGGCCAGCAGCCGAAGCCCGTCTCCGGGAAGATCGCCGCGTAGTTGACGACGAAGACCTCGGCCGAGGGCGAGCGTTCCGCGATGCCGTCCAGCACCGCGTCCACTTTCGGCGCCGTGGCCGCGATCCGTTCGGCGATCACGTCTTTGCCGCCGGAGTTGTATTTGTTTTTGCAGGGCGTGCTGAAGGGGTTCAGCGTGACGCAGTCGAGGGCAATGTCGGAGAAGCCGATGTCATTGCCGCCGATCGTCAGCGAGACCACCGTCGTTTCCGCGTCGAGCGAGTCGAACTGGGGCGGGTTGGGTCCGTCGGGGTCGACTTCCTGCGGACTGGTCATGTCCTCGGTGGTCGCACCGCTGCAGGTCGCGTCGCGCAGCGACAGACCGATGCCCGGCGCGGCCAGGTGTGCGTAGTTGTTGCTCGATTTGAGACAACCGAGCGGCAGCAGCGGGTTGGGGATCAGCGGCCCGGCGGCATACGAGTCGCCGAGCGCGACGTAGTTGTCGGCGCGGGCGGCACCGGCGAATGCGGCGAGGGTCACCAGCACCGCGGCCGCCAGGGCCGCCGCTCGCCACAGCCGCCGCGGACTGGACAGGATCGACTGGTTCATCTCCATCTCCTCTTCGATTGGGGAGGGACGCCCGCCCGTCATGGAACGAGCGGCTCGCGCCTACCCGTTTTTCCCTAAGTTAATCCCGATCAATCGAGAGAGGCTTCTGACGTGGACGTTTAGGCGATTGGTCGCCGCGCCGCCCAAAGCTGTGCCCGGCCGGCGCAACCTCGTCCAGCTGGGTGCGCTCCAGCTCCGCGACCTCGGAGACGAGGACGTTGGTCGTCCCTTCGCGCCGCTCGAGGCGGCCCTTGGCTCGGACCAGGGGCGAGGTGCGGACCTCGGCGCGGTGGCGGTCGTAGACCGGGGGCGGGACGATCAGGTTGACCGTGCCGCGCTCGTCCTCGAGCAGCATGAAGACGATCCCCCTGGCGGTCTCGGGACGCTGGCGGGCGACGACCATCCCCGCCACCTCGACGATCGCGCCGTCCTCGATCCTCTCCAGGTCGGCGCTGCGCAGGAGCTCGGGGTCGAGGTCGTCGCGCATCAGCGCCATCGGGTGCTCGCCCAGCGTCATCCCGGTCGAGCGGTAGTCGGCGATCGCCTCCCCCCACGCGTCCAGCGACTCCAGCGCCGGCGCCGCCGGCGTCTCCAGCGGCAGCGCCATCTGCGCCCCCGCCTCGTGCCGGACGCCAGCCCCAGCGACCCCCACCTCCCAAAGTGCCTCCCGCCGCCCGCGGCGGACGTGCCGTCACTTAAGGCCCCATATGGGCGCATAAGTGACGGCACGTCCCCGAGGTCGTCGAGGGCGCCGGCCCAGGCCAGGCGCTCGAGGCCGTCGCGGCTCGCGCCCGAGCGCGAGGCGAGGTCGGCGATGCCGCGGTAGGGACCGCTGCGCTCGCGCTCGGCGACCAGCGCCTCCATCTCCTCCTCGCGCACTCCCTTGACGTAGCCGAGCCCGATCCGCACCACCAGCCCGCCGCGAACCTCCGGCTCGCGACGGGGGTTTCGACGTGGCAGAGGACGCGGCTGCGGTTGGCGTCGGGCGGCGCCAGGCGAATGCCGCGGCGCTGCGCCTCGTGGACCAGCGCGTCGGGCGGGTAGAAGCCCATCGGCTGCTCGTTCAGCAGCGAGCAGAGGAACTCCGGCGCGCGGTGGATCCGCAGCCAGGCCGACTGGTAGGCGAGCAGGCCGAAGGCGGCCGAGTGGGCCTTGGGGAAGCCGAAGCCGGAGAAGCCCTGGATCTGCCCCCAGACCCGCTCCGCCGTCCCCGCCGGCACGCCGCGCTCGGCGGCGCCGGCGACGAAGGCGTCGTGGTAGCTGCGGATCGCCTCCTCGGAGCGCTTGCGGCTCATCGCCCGCCGCAGCCCCTCCGCCTCGGCCGAGCTGAAGCCGGCCAGCTGCATCGCCACCTCGAGCACCTGCTCCTGGTAGACGATCGTGCCGAGCGTGTCACGCAGCACCGGCTCCAGCAGCGGGTGCTCGTAGGGGATCTCGAAGCCCGGGTCCTCGCGCAGTCGCTTGCGCCGCTCTATGTAGGGGTGGACGGCGCCGCCCTGGATCGGCCCGGGGCGGACCAGCGCCACCTGCACGGTGAGGTCGTCGAGGTTGCGCGGCCGGGTGCGGGGCAGCATCTGCATCTGGGCGCGGCTCTCGATCTGGAAGACGCCGATGGTCTCGGCGGCGCGGATCGATTCGTAGGTCTCGGCGTCGTCGAGCGGGATGCGCGAGAGGTCGAGCCGCTCGCCCCGCGTCCGGCCGACCTCCTCGACGCAGCGCTCGACCGCCGAGAGCATCCCCAGCCCGAGCAGGTCGATCTTGAGGAAGCCGGCGTCGTCGCAGGAGTCCTTGTCCCACTGGACGATCTGCCGCCCCTCCATCGCCGCCGGCACGACCGGGCAGACGTCGAGCAGCGGCTGGGTCGAGATCACCATGCCGCCGGGGTGCTGGGAGGCGTGGCGGGGCAGGCCCATCGCCTCGGCAGTGAGCCCGATCAGCACCTGCCAGCCCGGCGAAGCGGCGCGCTCGGCGCCGATCGCGGCGACGACGTCGCGTTCGATCTCGCCCGAGCGCTCGTGGAAGCCGACCGTCTTCGCCACCCGCTCGATCTCCGCCGGCGGCAGCGCCAGCGCCTTGCCGAGGTCGCGCACGGCGCCGCGCGGACGGTAGGTGGGGAAGGCGGCGACCAGGGCCGAGCGGTCGGCGCCGTAGCGCTCGTGGACGCGGGGGATCAGCACCTCGCGGATGTCGCGCGGGAAGTCGAGGTCGATGTCGGGCATCGCTTTCACTTCCTCGTTGAGGAAGCGGCCGGCGAAGAGCTCGGCCTTCGACCGGATCGATGTGGGAGAGGCCGGTCAGGTAGCAGACGATCGAGCTGACGCTGGAGCCGCGCCCCCGGCCGGGGGGCAGCACGGCGCGCGCCGACTCGGGGCCGCGCACCTCGAGCGCCACCTCGCGGGCGAGCTCGAGCAGGTCGCGGTGGAGGAGGAAGAAGCCGGAGAGGCCGAGCTTGCGGATCGTCGCCAGCTCCTCGTCGAGGCGGCTCTCGGCCTCGGCGCGGTAGGGCGAGCCGGCGTAGCGCTCGGCCAGCCTCGCCTGGCAGACCCCGGCCAGCTTGCGGTCGGCGGCGGGGTCCTCGGAGCCCGGGTAGCGGTAGCCGAGCTCCTCGGTCAGGTCGAAGCGCAGCCGCTCGGCCAGGCGCAGGGTCTCGGCGACCGCCTCGGGGTGCTCGGCGAAGCGCGTCGCCATCGCCCCCGGCGAGGCCAGGGCCGAGCTCGGGTTGCCGCGCCGCTGCGGCTCGCACGCCTCCAGCGTCGTCCCCAGCCGCACCGCGACGAAGGCGTCCTGCAGGTGGGCGCGGCGGCGGGCGTGGGAGTGGACGTTGCCGGTCGCGACGCAGGCGACGCCGAGCCGCTCGGCGAGGCCGGCGAGCCAGCGGTTGCGGGCGCGGTCGCGGCGCCAGTAGGGGCGCTGCAGCTCGATCCGGAAGCGGTCGCGGCCGAAGGCGGCGAGCAGCCGGCGCGCCAGAGCCGCGGCACCTGCCGGCCTCCCCCGCTCCCAGGCGCCGCGCCACCGCCCCGTCGCGGGCGCAGCCGGAGAGGCAGACCAGCCCCTCGGCGTGCTCCTCGAGCTGCTCCGAGCGTCACCCGACGGCTGCCCGGCGTCCGCGCCCGTGTCGTCGCGGGTGTGAGCGTGGGCGGCGGTCAGCAGCCGACAGAGGTTGCGGTAGCCGGTCGTGTCTTCGACCAGGAGGGTGAGGTGGGCAAGCGAGGACTGGTCCTCGCACCGCTCCGTGGACACCGTCACCTCCGCCCCGGTGATCGCCCGCACCCCGAACCCCCTGCAGGCCTGGGCGAACTCCATCGAGCCCCAGAGTCCGTCGTGGTCGGTGAGGGCGAAGGCCGGGTAGCCGCGCTCGGCCGCGGCGGCGGCCAGCTCCATCGGCGTCGAGGCGCCGTCGAGGAAGGAGAAGGCCGAGTGAGCGTGCAGCTCTATGTATGGAGCGGAGCCCATCGCCAGCCCCGTCAGGCGCGCTGCCGGTACCAGCGTCCGCTGCTGTTGCGGAAGACGACCGTGTTGGTCCCGTCGGCCAGGACGAGCTCGAAGTAGTGGCGCCAGAGCCGCCGCAGCGTCCACCAGCGGTCCTCGACCACCCACTCCTCGCGCACCGCTGCCACCTCGACCCCTTCCACCGCGCGCGGCATGCCTTCCGCGTCGACCTCGACCGCCGCCCGCCGCGGCGCGTAGAGCCGCCGCAACCCGGGCGTCATCGGCCAGGGACGGGGAAGGGCGTCAGGATCGCGCGCCGCTCGGGGACGCGGGAGGCGGCGTCGACGGGCAGGACCCTGAGCAGCGAGTCGGCGCCCTGGGCTGCGCGAACCTCGCGCAGGGCAGCGCCGAGGCGGTGGCGGCGGGACTCCTCGCCGGGCGCCGAGAGCTCCATCTGCTCGGCGGCGGGCGGACCGAGGCGAACCGCGCGCAGCGATAGTGAGACGGCCGGCGCCGGCAGCTCCTCCAAGCGCGGCAGGAGCACTCCGCGCAGGGCTCGGGCCGACACGGTCGGCCGCCCGAGACCCTGCGCGACGCTCCAGCTGCCGCCGCCACCGAGCAAAGCGCCGAGGCGAATCCCCAGCAACGGTCGCCCCTTGCGCCGCGGCGCGGCGAGCAGTCGATCGACCAGCAGCTCCAGCGCGCGCTCCAGCTGGCTGCCGGCAGTTCCCTCCGGGAGCTCGATCTCCTCCATCAGCTCCTCCCAAGCGCCGTGCACGGTTCGCACGAGCAGCTCGTCCTCGCCGCGGGCGATTCTCAGCGCCCGCAGCCCGGCCGGCCCGAAGCGGTCGGCGACGTGCCCCGGCGAGAGCCGCGCCAGCTCCCCCAGCGTGCCGATTCCCAGCCGCTCCAGCGTCTCGACCAAGTTGCCGGCCTCGCGCTCAGGCACCCCAACTCGGCCCGCCAAGGCCGAAACCGGGAGTTCGGAGAGAAAAGTCGTCATACGAACATATGTTCGTATACGAGCCCGTGACCATCAACCTACGAAAGGTTTCTCTTTGCCGAAGGATCAGGTTCGCGTGACGATCAGGGCGACCAGCGCGCCATAACCGGCGAGCGTTGTCGACGTGAAGGCAAGCAGGACGAAGACCAGAATCCGGTGCAGCCCATCGAGTCGATCATTGACTCGATGAAGCTCCGCGTCCACCTTGTCGAAGCGGGAATCGACTTTGTCGAAGCGCCGGTTGACATCGTCCCGAAAGTCGTCCAGCCGCTCGTCGGTCCAGCCATCTCTCATCCTGTACATGGTCGCAGACGCTAAGACAATACGACGCGCGAGTGGTGCGCTGAAACGAAATCTTCTGGATCAGCTTTGTGTCGAAACCGTCGCGACGAGCTCATCCTCGAGCTCGAGCAGATAATCGGCTTCGCCGGCGACGACGTGCTTGCCGACCAGGGCGAGGACACCGGCGGCGCGAACCCAATCGGTTGCCAACCTCTCGGCAAAGGCAGAGACCATCGCGTCGTGGCGCTTGATGCCCTCCGGACCGGCGGCGAGGATCTCGACGGTCAGCAAGCGCGCGGACGGAGGATCGGCGGCGAAGAGAGCGAGGGCTGTGCGAAGCGGCGCATCCGTGCGGCCGATCTCCTCCAGCAGCCGCCCCAACAGCTGCCGGTGGGCGGCGAGCATGCAGTCCTGCTTGCCAGCGAACTGCTTGTAGAAGGTGACCGAGGAGACGCCGCCGCGCTTCGCCACCTCGGCCACCGAGGTCCGCGCGTAGCCTCGCTCCGCGCAGACCTCCGCCATCGCCGCGATCAGCCGTTCGCGCTGGTTGCGCGCGACGACGTCCGCCGGGATCCCGTGGGACCCCGGCGGGAGCCGCCTAGCGGCGGCGCTTCCGCTTGCCACCTTTCCCACCGCACTGCGGCTTCATCACCGGGTTGGCCGTCGAGGACTTGCCGTTGTGGCCTTCGCTCTGCACGTTTGCCCTCGATTTGCGAGCGCAGAGACTGCGGCTGTTGATGATCAGGCCCTTTTTGCCGCCCTGCATTTTCAGGACGACTTTGGAGATCGGGGCGTCGGGTGAGTCTTCGAGGCTCGCCCTGATCCCGCCCTTGGCGGAGTCGATGCGGACCGATACCTCGATGTCGACGAGGCCGTGCAGGTCGAAGACGAGGTCTGGCAGCTTGTGGTTGGACGAGCGCAACCAGACCGGTCCCTGCAGCGGCTCGTCCAGGAGCGGCGTCCAGGCTTTGATGTAGCCGTACTGGGCTGCTTTGGGGCATTGGTCGGCTGCGAACTGGACCCTGGTGCAGATCGTTCTGATGTGAGCCTGGTCGAGGAATGCGGATCTCGGCAGCCTGACGACCAGCCCCTCGACGTTTGCATCGCCTGGCCTTGGCGTGTAGAGCGCCGTCAGGCCTGGGTGCCCGCCTCGCTTGGTGCCCCCTTTGAGGTTCAGCTTCAGATTCGGTTTGAAGCCGAGGTTCAGGCAGTTCGCAGCCTGGAAGCGCGTCGCCAGGTCGACCGGGACGTCGTCTGCGGGATCGAGCACGTTTAGGAATGAGCCGAAGAGCCTTGCCTTGGCACTCGATTCGTCGCAGCTCGTCGGGTTGAGCGTGAAGTTGGGCCGATCGACGTAGACCCTCAGGTCCCTCACCTTGAGCACGATCCCCTTGAGGATGTGGGGGATCGGATCGGATGCGGCGCCGTCGACTTCGACTTCTGCGGTTTTCGGGTTGAGCGTCAGGCCCAGGCGCACAACCACCGTGTCGGCGTCGAAGGGACCAGCCACAGCCGGAGTGATCGAGATCACGCTGAGCGGCGCGCCTTTGTATGGGCCACCGAGATAGACCTGGCCTCCGACGTAGGTCAGAGCCCCTCCCACTCCGGCTCCGGCCAGGGTGTGGCCGATCAATGAGTTTGCGGGACAGCTCGGGCTGGCGATCTCCTCCCTACCGCTCTTCGACTTGGCGATATCGACCGCAGAATCTGGGCATTTGTCGACTCCCTTCAGCGATCCGAGCACTCCCGGAGGCAGGACCGAGGAGAACTTGGTCATGTTCTGTTCCCCGTCGTTTCGGATCAGGCGCATGTTGAAGGGAGAGAAGCTGCCTGCGTTGTTGTTGATCGAACCCGCTTCGAAGTGGGGCTTGAAGGAGGGGACGCCTCCCGGTGGGCACGGCCCTCCGCCGACTCCCTTGGTCACCTGGAAGTCGGCGAAGACGGTCCTTGGGTTGTCCGGATCGGACCAGGGGTAGAGCCTCGATTCGGTGGTGTAGGTGCCGCAGGTGGCTGGGGTTATGAGCGCCGCTCTCTGTCCCTCGCGCAGGTGGGCGTTGAAGTGCTTAATCGGGAACTGGGGGCTGTCGTCCAAGGTGACGACGATCTGCCCGGTTTTGGGATCGGGCTCGATCAGCACGGGCAGCTTCGCGATCGCTCCCAGATTGGTGTTCCTGATCACGAAGTAGAGCGCGATCAGGGAATCGAATGGATTCTCCGCCCCTGGCGTGGTCGTGTTCGGATCGTCCTGCTGGGCGAGGAAGATCGAGCCTTTCAGCGCTTCATCGACGATCGGGATCTCGACGTCGAGGGTGCCGACCTTGGAGTTGTTGGGACAGCCCGCACCTGGTGCCGATTTGAGCTTCTCCCGGTCGAAGTCGGCCGGCGTGCAGACTCCGAGGCCTTCGCCCACCGAGGGGTTGATCGTCACCCCTTCGGGCAGGACCACTTCGGCTTTCTTGGTGTCCGAGCCGGCGAGGCCGTCGGGATTGGTCAGGCCTTCGTCCTCGAAGTCGAGGTTGAAATCGAAACCGGTTCCGGTCTCTGCTGCGTCGGAGGTCGGCTTGGATTCGATCTGGGGGTCATAGGACAGTTTGCTGCAGCCGGTGAAGCCCTGCGGGTTCGGCGGTTCGGCGAAGTCGTGGGTGAGAACCGAGCCGGAGATCCATTTGCCTGGCTGCGCGAAGGAGTCCGCTTCCCACTCGGTCGCCAGGGGGCCCTTGCAGGCGCGCGGGTTGGTCAGGAAAGACTCATTGGGGATCGGGACCGGGCAGCTCCCGACGGAGACCGGTTCGTACTCGAAGAGGTTGAAGAAGTTGGCGATCGAGACGCAGTTATCGCTGCGCAGCGAGTCGTGCGCCGGGTCTGCCGGGTTGCCCCACAGCGTCAGACCGGCGCCGATGAATTCGAGCGCCTGGGCTGGATTTACCGTCTCGGCGACGATGTTGTAGGGGTACTCTTCTTCGACGCCGACCGCGACCTGCACCGGCACGGCGCCGAAGCGGACCCAGAAGCCGAGCGCCGCCGGCTTACCGGGGGGCGGCTCGAGGTTGTAGACGGCCGAGTAGGTGAAGAGACCGGGGACGAATTCGTTGGAGAGCTTGACTCCGACCACACCGAGTGCCGAGCTGGCGGGGCAATCGGGCTGGGTTCCACCACCTGCTTCAGAGCTCGTGAGGAACTCGGCGTTCGAGCAGCGCGGCATCGCGGTGGGCTTGCCGATGAATCCGTCGGGCTGGCTGATGAAGAGGTCCTTGACCGCCTCGTCGAGGACCTTGCCGCCAAACGGCGTTTCGATCGCGCTGATGTCGAACAGCGACGTCACCGCAAAGGGGTGCTCGCCGGCTTGAAGCGCCGGGCTGCCGTCTTCGTTTTCGAACGTGACGTTGAAGTTTTCGATCGCGAATTCGGCCGAGGCCGGAGCTGGCGCGAACGCGGTGACCAGCAACGTAAGCGAGACAGCCAGCGCGCCCTTCACTCCAAGCTTCCCTCTCATCGGCCCGCCCTCCCGTTGTTGCGCCTACAGCGCTTTGCTTTCTTCTGCTTTGCCTTGCTGTTCTTTGCTCCCTTGCGGCCACGGGCCCGGCAGCGGCGGCGCTGGGCTTTGCGCGGCGCCGGATCGCCCGCCCCCCTGAAGCCAGCGCTTGCCGGGGTCGGGTCGTTGGGCGCCGGCGGGATGCCCTGGCAGGCGTCGCCGACGCACTCGGGGGCTTCCGGAGGCAGCGGGAAGCCGCCGCCGACCCTGGCGTCGTAGATGTCCCTGAGGCCATAGTCTTGGGCGACGAGGCTCGAGGTGGTGTAGAAGAAGATGTCATCGCCATTGGCGCTTGCCTCGGCGAACTCGGAGTCAAAGGCGCTCGTGCCCGAGGAGATCAGCGAGATGCAGCCGTCGGCGCCGGGCGCGTAGGTGGAGTCAGTCGCGGCGCAGCCTCCCACGCCCTCCTGCTCCCACTGATAGACGTCGAACTTGCCGTTGGAGTCGCGTGGGCTGAGCGCGTTGACGCTCTGGAAGAAGAGGCGCCCGTCGACGAGGATACGCACCGGAAACATCGCGCTCTCGCGTTGGCGGAGGACTTCGTGGCCGTTCACTTCGCCTGCCGGGATCTCTCGTGCGCCGCGGGCGCCGCTCGGGATGCAGCTGGCGCAGATGAGCTCGTCCTTGGCCGCATCGTAGACGTAGGCGAGAGGATTGAGAAAGCCGCTCGAGCCGCCCTCGTTGTCGTAGCCGGTCAGCGAAGCGAAAGAGCGAAAGGCGGCATAGCGACCGTCTGGAGTGACACGGGAGGTTTGCCCCCGCGGTTCGCGTGCGAGTGGCCCTTCTTCCAAACTGGCGTCCTGGCTCGCAAGCACACCGATGAAGGCAAACGTTCCGCCTTCATCGGCGTCGTAGAGGTAGAGGTTGGGCTGGTTCGGGACCGCTTCGTCGCCCTCGCTGTTCGGGCCGCTGCCGGGCAGTGCTTCTTTGGAGACGAAGTAAACCTGCCGCGCGTCCTTGCTGATCCCGAGGACGCCGTAGACGCCGCTGGCGATCGGTTCGGTTGCTTCCGTGTCGACGTCGAAGGCGAAAAGGACATGGTTGCTGGGGCCGCCGCCGCCCTGATTCGTCGTGTAGACGGCGCGGGAGCCGTCGGCGGAGGCTCCCTGGAACCACGAGCCCGAGGTCCCCGCTTCTTCTTCTCCGGCCTGGGAGACCGGCACGGTTTCGCTGGCGCCGATGCGCACGTAGAGCTCCCCTTCGGCCTCGCCAAATGGGCTGCTAGTGATCCAGAAGATCCGCTCGCCATCGTCTGAGATCGCTCCGGTCAGGCTGGCTTGGACGAGACCGAAGTTGCTCCTCTCGCCTGAACCCGCTCCGCAGGAACCATTCCACGGTTCCCCGTTGGGCAGGATGCAGACGAACCGCGGCTGCGCTTCCGGTTCGACCGACTCGTAGAGCTGAAGGACCCCGTCGGTGCCCTCGGCGGTGAGCTTTTTGCCCGCGCTGAAGATCGCATGCGAGCCGTCGGCGGAGGCGCCTTGGAAGTTAGCCAAGGCAGGCGCGGTGACCGGCGCCACCGCTTCGAAGCCCTCGGGGCCGCAGAGCCTGTCGTTGCGGCGGTAGACGTTCTGGGTCCCCGCCAGGCCGGCCGGCGAGAGCGGCGGTTCGCCATGGTTAATCAGCCAGCCGTGGCAGAGGTCGTCGGTGAAGGCCTGGTACTGCGCGACGAGCGCTCCGGCGCCAAAGACAAGAGGTTTGGTCTGAGGTGGGTTGACCGCGTGGGTCTGCCAGCCATCGACCTGCCGCTGGGCGATGTACTGGGAGGACCAGGGCACCGAGAGCGCGCCGGCGAAGGCGCGGTAGGCGGAGTAGGTGAGCTTGTCCCCGGAGGGCGTGCTCTTCGTGCGACGCGTCGGCCAGCTGGATTCGGCCGAACCCAGCACCTCGATGTCGCCGCCGTTTTTGTCCAGCGGGCTGACCAGCTCGTAGGCGCGGCAGTCGGGCAGGCTGGCGCCGGCGCCGTAGCGGTTGGCCTGGTTGGGGCAGTCGGTCTCGGCGCTGAAGGGCCTGAAGGTCCTGATCTCGCGGTCGGGCCCGACGTTTTCCCCGGCGGCGCTGGTCGCGACGACGCGGTAGTGGTACTCGGTGCCGGGAGTGAGGCCCTCGAGGAAGCGGGTCACCGTGTGCACGGAGCTGTCGGAGCCGACGGCGAGCTCTTCGGTTTCAGAGCCGTAGGCTTCGCTCGTGCCGTACTCGAAGCGGTAAGTCGTGGCGGCGCCCTCGGGGTCGATTTCTGCCTTGAGCGTCGCTTCGGTTAGCAGCACGTCCTCTGCCCAGCTATCGAGCAGCCTGGGACCGGCGCTCTGCAGGGTTTCGTCCTGGCCGAAGACCGGCCCGTTGGGGTTGGCGGCTTTGAGGCGGTAGTGGTAGACGGTCGCCACATCGAGGCCGCCGATGGCGGCCGAAACCGCCACGGGGCTCGAGCCCGAGCCGATCCCGGCCGGGTTCGGCACGCAGGGGGCGGTGTTGCCATAGGCGGTCGTCAGCCCCCATTCGAAGAGGCATTCGCTGGTCGCCTCGCCATCTGGGTTGACGGTGCCGTTGAGGGTCGCCGCGGTGTCGGTGACGCCGGTCGCTGCGGTCGTGGTGACGTCGGGGGAGGTGCTCACCGCGCCGCTCAGGATCTGGATCTTGTCGGTGGTCGTGGGAGCCACGGCCACGTAGACGTCGCCGCTCGAGCCGCGCACGGCAAGACCCTGCTTGGCGCCGGCGACCGAGCTGTTGGTGACCGCAGTCGGGCTGGCGCCGGAGGCGTCGAACTCTTCGATCGTGCTGCCGGCGCCGTAGACGTGCCCGCTGACGGGGTTGACCGCCACGGTCACGTGGAAGCCCGAAGAAACCGTGTATTTGAGTTCTCCGGTCGAGCTGTCGATTTTCGAGATCGGGCCTTCATATTGAGTGGGGAAGAGGAAGCCCGCGGTTGGCCCCGCGCCCGCCGCAAGCGTGCAGGGCTGCGTAGTCGTGGTGAAGGTCGCGACGTGGTCGGCGTTGAGCGGCGGGTTCGCTGCCGGCACGAACTTGTGGATGCCCGCGCTGGAGTCGCCGACATAGACGGCGCCGGTCGAGTCGACCGCGACGCCGCAGGCTTCAGAGAAGTCGGTCGCCCCCGCGGCGGTCAGCTGGCCGAGGTAGGTGCCGGTGCTGGAGAAGACGTTGATCAGGTTGGGAAAGCCCTGGGTGACGTAGATGTTGCCGTCGGTTGCGGTGCCCGAGTTGTCGACGGCGATCTGCGATTCGGAGGAGCCGCCGAATTCGAGGCCGTTTTGGGGCGTCGTGTCGGGACCGCCCTGGCCGTCGATCGTGTTGGTGCCGAGGGCAGAAAAGCTGTCGGCGGTGCCGTCGGTGCTGAAGCGTTTGACCGTGGAGGTCCCGTCCGTTTTGTCCATGACGAGGACGTCGCCCGTGGACTGGTCGATCGCAATCGCCCTGGCTTCGAAGCTCGGCTGTGCGGCCGAGCCGAAGACTTCCTTGAAGGCGTGGAACTTCAGCGCGCTGGCCTGGGGCACCGCAAAGGCAAGGACGAGCGCGAGGACCGCCGCGGGGAGGACCAACCGCTTGGCTTTGGACGCACCACTTCGAGTCGATCCATTCGCGTGGCTTCTCACGTAGCTCTCTCCTTGTCCCTGAGCCCCTCTGCCGGCCGCTTCCCTTGGCGGCCCTCCCGGTGCTCGGTTTTCCCTGTTACGGCGTGTTCCCTGATTCGCTCGACGGATGACGCTAGTTCCCAAAGAGTGCTAGCGGTACCGGCGAGTTGGCGCAAGCTAAGCACCCCTGCCAGGAGTTGTCAAGGGAAAGTTCCTAAGAGAAAAGCAACGTTCCTAGGAGCGTTCCCAGAAGGGATGAGTGGGTACCGAACTGCTATGCCGCTGCGCGGGCGAGGCGGGTGGCCTCGGCGGGACCCAGGTAGGGCAGGAGGACGAGCTCGGCGCAGTCGGGAAGGAGGTCCCCCAGCCGCTCGGCTTCGCCGGCGGCGACCTTGCGGTAGGCGAGCGAGACGAGGGAGCCGATGGTCGAGTCCTCGGTCGAGTCGGGGAGGCGGTCGCCCTCGGGACGCTCGGCGCGGCCGCGGCGCAGCAGGGGAACGATCTCTGCCACCGCCTCGTTGAAGCGCGCCGCGACGGCCGGGCCGGCGGCGCGCGATTCGACCAGGCAGAGACGGGCGAGGTCGGGCTCGGCAGCGAGGAAGGCGAGGGTCGCGCGCGTCGCGGCGATCGCCTTCGCCGGCCAGCCGTCGACCGGCTCTACCGTCTCGGCGACCAGCTCGCGCAGGTGCGCGAGGACGATCTCGAAGGCGGCGAGGAAGCACTGCTCCTTGCTCTCGAAGTTGGCGTAGAAGACGCGGCGCGAGACCTTCGCCTGCCTGACGATGTCCGTGAGGGTGACGGCGGCGTAGCCCTTCTCGGCCACCGCTGCGGCGAGGCCGGCGATCAGCCGCTCGCGCTGGTGATGGGCGACCTGCTCGCGGCTGTAACCGTGGCGGCCCGCCGGCAGCGGGCCGAGTTCTTCGGCGGGCATCGCCTCGGGTCGCGCGGGCTAGGCGGAGATCGCGTCGGCGACCTCGCCGGCCTCCCGCGCCGCCTCTTCCTCGCCGATGTACGGACGGAGGACGAACTCGAGGGTCTCCGGCAGCAAGCCGCGCAGCTTGTCCGCTTCGCCCCCGATCAGGCGCTGGCCGAGCACCCAGACGATGCCACCGGCGAGCGTCTCCTCCAGGCTCTGGGGCAGCTCGGCGCGGTGCGGGTTGAGCTCGCGACCGGGGCGCAGCAGCGGCGCCAGCCGCTTCAGCGCCGCCTCGTGCTTGGCCGCTGCGTCCGAGCCGGCGGCGACCGCCTCGACCAGGACGGCGCGGGCGGCGTCGGGGTGGGCGGCAACGTCGGCGAAGAGCGCGCCGAGGGCGGCGCCGACGCGGTCGGCCCAGGGACCCTCTTCGCGCTGGTAGGCGCCTTCGACACTGGCGACGGTGCGCTCGATCGCCGCGTCGAGCAGGGCGAGAAAGGCCGCCTCCTTGTCGGGGAAGTGCTTGTAGAAGGTCGCGTAGCCGACCTTGGCGCGACGGACGATCTCCTCCATCGTCGTCTCCTGGTAGCCCTGCTTGGCGATCAGCTCGGCGGTGGCCTCGAGGATGCGTCGCCGCTGGTCGGCGGCGGCCGCGTCACGGCTGACCGGCTCGGGGCCAGGCGGCTGCCGGTTCTCCTTTCCGGGCAGAGCTCGCACAGGTCCAGGATAGCGCCAGTTCCCATTGGTACGAAACTGGTATTTGAGTTAGGAAAAGTTCCCAAACATAAGCTATGGTGTCTCAAATGGAAGTACCGGGACCCCTGCGAGAGGTTCGCTCCTGGGAGGAGGCCATTCCCGACCGCAGCGCCGATGCCGACGTGCTGGAGACGATGCTGCTGACGGTAGGCGAAAGGGGGTACGTGAAGACGAGCGTGCGCGAGGTGGCCGAGCGCGCGCGGATTACGCAGGACCACTTCCATCGCCGCTTCGGCAGCAAGGAGGCCTGCTTCGCGCGGGCCTACGAGGAGGCCGTCGAGCAGCTCGCGACGCAGGTGCTCGACGCCTGCCGCGACGCCGCCAGCTGGCGCGAGGGCTTCCGCGGCGGCCTGGCCGAGCTGCTCCGCTTCGTCGCCGAGCAGCCGCTGCTGGCAAGGGCGCTGCTGCTCGAGGTGCGAGCGGCGCGCGGCGACGCCTGGGTCAAGCACCAGGAGGTCGTCAAGCGGCTCACCTCCATGCTCGACACCGCCCGCGACCAGAGAGGCGCCCGCCCTGATTCCAGCCCGATGACCGCCGGCTTCATCGCCGGGGCGATCGAGGAATCGATCTGCATCGAGCTCGCCGCCGGCCGCACCGACCAGGTCGAGAACCTGCTGCCCGACCTCACCAACCTGGCCTTCCTCCAGCTCTTCGGCGAGGAGGCCGGGTGACTCGGCTCAAAAGATGTCCGTGGAAGTGATCGCCAAGGCGTCGCCGGCGTTGTCGACTCGCTCACGCGCGCAGACTGCATAGCGTGGCTCGGCTCGGAGTCGTGGCAGGGCCGCCGACTTCCGCTCCAGATCGGCCAGCAGCCGAGGTGCGCTGATCCGTTTGGCCCACTTCGCCTCGCCCAAGAGGACGGCCTCGCGCCTGCGGCCGGCAAGGGCGACGGCATCGATCTCGGCCGGGTCCTCGGCGCTCGTCCAGTAGGGCCCGATCGCAACGACGTCCTCATCGCCGAGCTCGCCGGCTGCGGCGAGCCGGCGCAGGTGGTCGCGAAACGCCTCTTCCCATGGCCCGCCCATGTGATCGTCCAGCGAGCCCAGCAGGACGGGCAGGATGCTCTGGCCCAACCCCCGCTCGATCTCCGGCCGGAAGCGATCGAGCACACCGAGCCAGAAGGCGAGAAAATTGTCGGCCAGGCGGTAGATACGCCTGCGAGTTCGCCTTGGGTCCTCGGTGACGGGCACGAGGCGCTCGACCAGGCGCAGAGCGACGAGCCTGTCGAGAGTTCGGCCCGGATCCGCGCGCACCGCCTGTTCGATCTCGTTGAAGCGAGTGCGGCCGGCGGCGATCGCGTAGAGCACCTGCCGGGTCAGCTCGCCCCCCTCGCCCTCGGTGGCGAGCACCAGCTGACCCTCGGTGAGGAGCTGCCCCCCTGGCGTACAGGCGAGGCGGGCCAGATTGACCCGGAGGCTCGCACTCTGGTCCCACCACCTGAGGTAGAGCGGCATGCCGCCCACCAGGCCCCAGACAAGCGCCCGTTGCGGCGGTCGAAGCGACGACAGCATCTGCGCCGCCTCGTGAGGGCGAAAGGGATGGAGAAGCATCGCCAAATCGAGGCGACCGTAGAGCGGAGCGCGCTCCTCCTGCATCGCCTCCATCGTCCGCACCGCCGAGCCGCAGAGCAGGAGCTTCAGCTTGGTGCGGGAGCGGAGCCGATCCCAGGAGGCGCGAAGGAGGCCGGGCAGCTCGGGCGAGGTCTCGACCAGGGCAGGCCACTCGTCGAGTACGAGCAGGAGGGGACGATCGCGCGCCGCAAGGACCAGAGCCTCGAGGGCATCGTCCCAGTCGGCAAACGGGCGGGCGGTGAGATCGCGAAGGTCGTCCAGAAGCGGCTCAGCCGCCCGGGCGAGCGCGGCAAGCTCGGCATTCGCGGGTCTCCCCCCGCCGGTGTGGAAAATCGTCGGACGGTTATCTGCGAAGTGCTGGATGAGCGCCGTCTTGCCAACCCGGCGCCGTCCCCAGACCACCCCCAGCGCCGCCTCGGGGCTCTTCCACCACGCATCCAACCGCTCCAGCTCTTCCACCCGGTTCACGAACATGCGGAGAGCTTACCGACGGCAGAGGTCGCCGACCTTAACTGTCGGCGACCTTGAATGTCGGCGACCAGGATGCTCGACATATACGCTCCCTGGCCATGGACCGACCCGACTCTTGCGCTGCTCTGCTCGCGGGACACTTTGCCGAGGGGCGGCACCTGGCGGTCGGGCTGGATACCGATCCGGCGCGGGTCCCAGAGTCGGTTGCGCCCGGTGCGGGGCCGGCAGAGCGGGTGGTCGAGTTCAACCGGCGGATCGTCGCCGCGACCGCCGACCTCGCCGCCGCCTACAAGCCGAACGCCGCCTTCTACGAGGCGCTGGGCGGCGATGGCTTTCGCGCGCTGGGCGAGACCGTCGCGGCGATCCGGCAAGAGGCGCCCGGTGCGGCCATCGTCCTCGACGCCAAGCGCGGCGACATCGGCTCGACCAACGCCGGCTACGTCGCCGCCATCTTCGACCAGCTGGGCGCCGACGCGGTCACGGTCCATCCCTATCTGGGAGGCGAGGCGCTCGCCCCCTTCCTCGCTCGCGCGGAGAAGCTCGTCTTCGTCCTCGCTCGTACCTCGAACCCCGGGGCGGGCGAGTTCCAGGATCTGATGGCCGAGGGATTGCCGCTCTACCGCCACGTCGCCCGCGCCGTCGCCGGCGATTGGAACGCGGCCGGCAACTGCGGCCTGGTGGTCGGCGCCACCTACCCAGATGAGATGCGCGCGGTCCGCGAGGACGTCCCGCCCGAGATGCCGATCCTCGTCCCGGGGGTCGGCGCCCAGGGCGGCGACGTGGCCGCGGTCGTCGCGGCCAACCGTGAGGCCGGCAGCAACGCCTTCCTGATCGCCGCCTCGCGCTCGATCCTCTACGCCTCCGCCGGCGAGGACTTCGCCGAGGCGGCGCGCGCGGCGGCGCAGGGCCTCGACGGCGAGATCCGCGCCGCCGGCCGGACCTGAGGAATCAGTCGGCCTTGGCGATCTCCGCCGCCTCGGCGCTGCCGAGGTAGGGCGTCAGGGTGAACTCGACCAGGTCGGGCAGCAGCTCCTCCAGGTCGTCGACCTTGCCGGCGATGATGCGGCGTGAGATCAACGAGACCATGCCGCCGACCAGAGCTTCCTCGGTGGTCGGCGAGAGGCGGGAGAGGACCTCGGGCGGGCGGCCCTTGCGGCCCTCCTGGAAGTAGGGCACGAAGCTCTGGATCGCGGCGTCGTAGCGCTCGACCACGGCCGGCCCGGCAACCAGCGCCTCGACCATGCAGAGGCGCGCCAGGTTCGGCTGATCGGCGAGAAAGGTGAGCATCGCGTCGATCCCGGCCTTGATCGCCTGGGGCCACTCCTCCTCCTCGTCGAAGGCGGTGGAGACGCGCTCGCGCAGGTCGGTCATCACCGTGTCGTAGGCGGCGACGAAGCACTCGTCCTTGCTCGAAAAGTGCTCGTAGAAGGTGCGGCGAGAGACCGCTGCGGCGCGCGTGATGTGGGCGATCGTGGTTCCCGAGTAGCCGTTCTCGGCGATCGCCTCGGCGATTCCGGCGATCAGCCGCTCTCTCTGGTTATGAGTGACGAACTCGCGCGGCAGGCCGTGCCGACCCGGCGGCAGGCGCGCGAGCTCGGGCGGATAGCCCTCCGCCCCGTCGTCCGGCGGATCGCTCGCTTTCTCGCGACGTTTGCGTGCCACAACGCGACCATATCGTTCCGGGTCATCGGAATCCCTTCTCAGCTCGGCCATCGCCGCCTCGATGCCTAAATAAGGCATCACCGCCGCCGACATCAGCTGGGGCACCAGGTCGGGCAGCTCGTCGACCGCGCCGCTGACGACGCGCGAGTAGATCTGGCCATAGGCGGAGCCGGCCAGGGCCTCGGCGGTGGTGTGGGGGACGGCTTCGGGGTCCTCCATCTCCTGGCGGCCGGCGTCGATCAGCGAGGCGATCACCCGCATCGTCATGTCGCGGCGGGCGCGGGCGGCGTCGCCGGCGGCGAGCACCTCGACCCCGAAGGAGGCGCGGCTGGGGTCGTGGCTCAGCCCGCCGATCACCTCGTAGGCGACGGCGCGGAGCCGGTCGGACCACTCTTCGCGGCTTTCGTACGCGCGCACCATCGTCTCCAGGCACTCCTCGTTGAGCTCCTGCCAGGCAGAGAGGAAGCAGTCGTACTTGCCGCGGAAGTGGCGGTCGAAGGCGGGGCGGTCGAGCTCGGCCCTCTCCAGCACCAGCTCGATCGTCGTTTCGCCGTAGCCTCGTTCGGCGGCGATCTCGATCAGCGCCGCGACGATCCGGGCACGCTCGGAGCTGCCCGTCTGCTCGCGGGTCTTGGTGTCGAGCACTAGCGCATGGGACCCCCGATCCCTACCCTGGCTACCTGTCGGTCTGCGGCGAGGCCGGCGCTTCGGCCGCGGTGCGCTTTGCCGCCTCGGCGCCGACGTATGGCGTGAGCGAGAACTCGACCAGCTCGGGGAGGAGCTGCTCGATCTCCTCCACCTGTCCCATCACGATCCGCTGGTAGATGATCCAGAAGATTCCGCCCACGATCGTCTCCTCGAGCGTCCCCGGCAGGTCTTCGCCTTTCGGCGCGACCTTGCGGCCCATGCGGAAGAGCGGCACGAAGGCCTGGATCGAGCGTTCGTAGCGCTCGACCGCGGCCGGGCCCGCGGAGAGGGCCTCGACGATGCAGGTGCGGGCCAGTGCCGGCTCGTTGGCGACGTAATGGAGGAAGGCGGAGAGACCGGCGTTGACGCGGGCGGGCCAGCTGTCGACCCTGCTGGCGGCGTCGACGACGCGTCGCAACGCCTCTTTGACCGCGAACTCCGAAGCGGCGAGAAAGCAGTCTTCCTTGGAGGAGAAATTCTCGTAGAAAGTGTTGCGGGCGATGCCCGCGCGGCTGACGATGTCGGCGACTGTGACCGCGCGGTAGCCCTTCTCGACGGTCTCCTCAGCGAGGGCGGCGATGATGCGCGCGCGCTGGTGCTGGGTGATGAACTCGCGTGGGAGCGGGTGCCGTCCAGGAGGCATTCGGGTTGCCTGGGGGACACGCTCAGCCACGAAAGTCAGGCTACTCCCGGCGGCCCGAGATTCAAGCTGGACGGATTGGCGATATACCGCTACAGTACCGGAGTCTAGACAACCTGTTCCCTAGATCACGAAGGAGGGATAGCGATGGGGAAGCAGGCCGCAACCAAAGTCCAGGCAGGGGCGGAGGGGACCGGCACCGTCAGGGAAGTGGAAGCACTCCCCAACTCCCCCAAGCTTGAGCTCGTGGACTCTCCTAAGCGCGAAAGGATTCTCGAGGGGATGCTCGAGGCGGTCGGCGCGGAGGGCTACGACGCCACCTCAGTACGCACGGTTCTGGACCGCACTGGCCTCTACCGGCAGGCGTTCTACGACAACTTCGCCGACAAGGACGCCTGCTACCTGGCGGCGCTCGAGATGGGAATCGCCCGGCTGGAAGCGGTGGTGGCCCAGGCGGCGGCAAGCGAGGAGAGCTGGCGCGGCAGGCTGCGGGCCGGCCTCGGCGCCCTGCTCGACCAGCTCGACGCCGAGCCCGATTTCGGCCGCGGCGTGATCGTCGGCGTCCATTCAGCCGGTGCGGAGGCGCTGGCAATACGGGCCGAAGCGATGAAAAGAGCGGCGGATTTCATCGATCTGGCACGGGGGGAGGCCGGCGAATCGGAGACGCCGCCGCAGATCGCCCCGGAGGGGATCATCGCCGGTATCCACGCGATCGTCCACTCACGGCTCTCGACCGGCGCAACGGAGGGCTTCCGCGGCCTCCTGCCGGAGTTCATGTACTTCGCCGTGCTGCCCTACTTCGGCGCCGAGGCCGCCAGCGCCGAGATGCAGGCCGCGCGCGCCTGAATCTATCTGTCTGCGGACAGCGGGTTGGACAGTTTGCGAGTCCTGCCCTACATTTGGTGCGATGGATTCGCCCTCTACTTCGAATCCTGAAGCACCGCTCGATCGTCACGGGTTGCCCCGCGCCTACATCATTCGTTCCGAGCGCGAGCGCTTGCTGGAGGCGATGGTGAGGATGTCGGCGGCGAAGGGCTACGAGGCGACCACCGTCGCCGACGTGATCGAATACGCCGGCGTCTCGCGCGAGACCTTCGACGAGATGTTCGACAGCAAGGAGGCCTGCTTCCTCGAGGCCTACGACGCCGTCTTCGACGTCCTGGTGGCACACGTGACCGCGGCCTTCGAGGCTGCCTCGGTTGAGGCCTGGCCAGAGAAGATCGCCGCCGGCCTCGGCGCCCTGGTCGAGCTGCTGGCAATGGAGGCGGACATCGCCCGCATGGCGATGGTCGAGGCGACCGCGGCAGGCGACGACGCGCGCGAGCGCTACCGGGCGATGTTCACCCGCTTCACCCCCTTCCTCGAGGAGGGACGGACCTACTCGGGTCAGGGCGAAGAGCTCCCCGCCGACACCGCTCGCTTCGCCGTCGGCGGGGCCGCCTCGATGATCTTCGACGAGGTCCGCGCCGGCCGTGGGCCGGAGCTGAAGCGGATCCTGCCCGACCTGGTCTTCGCCGTGCTGATGCCCTACCTGGGCCCGGAAGCGGCCGAAGACGAGATGCGCCGCGTGACGCGGGAGAGCTAGTCCGGGAACTCGCCGTGACGGCCCTCGCCGCCGGCGAAGCGCGCGGCGCCTTTGACCGCGACCTCGAGCACCTGGTTGCCGAGCTCGGCCTCCAGGGCGAGGCCTTCGGCGAGCGGCTGGCCGAAGCCCTCGAGCGCGCCGCGGCGGTCGGCGAGCATCGTCTCCTGGGGGAAGCTGGCGATCCGCTCGGCCAGCTCCAGCGCCCGCTCGAGATGGCGGCCGGGCTCGACGACCTCGTTGACGAGGCCGATCCGGTGGGCCTCCTCGGCGGGGACCGGGCGCCCGGTGAGGATCAGCTCGAGCGCGCGGCCCATGCCGATCGTGCGCGGCAGCCGCTGGGTGCCGCCGTCGAGCAGGGGCACGCCCCAGCGGCGCTCGAAGAGGCCGAAGGTCGACTTCGGCGTGGCGATCCGCATGTCGCACCAGAGCGACAGCTCGACCCCGCCGGCCAGGGCCCAGCCGTCGACCGCGGCGATCGCCGGCTTGGCCGGCGTCAGGCGGGTGGGACCCATCGGCCCGTCCGGATGGCTGACGTCGAGGTTCATCGCCTTCAGGTCGGCGCCGGCGCAGAAGGCCTCGCCGCCGGCGCCGGTGAGGACCAGGACGCGGGCGCCCTCGTCGGCCTCGAAGTCCTTCAGGCCCTGGCGGAAGAGCTCGGCTGCCGCCGCGTCGATCGCGTTGCGCCGCTCGGGCCGGTCGATCGTCAGCACCGCCGCCGCCCCGATCCGCTCGTAGCGCATCTCCTCGCCCATCGCGGTAGAGAGTATGGGAGTGGCGGGCTAGTTGCCGGCGATTCACGGGCGGCCAGGCAACGCCGACTCCCAGGTGCGCCCCGGTGCGCGGGTCAGCGAGGGCAGGCACTCGATGACCGGCAGCCACGGTAGGGACGGCCCCGGACACGCAAAAAGCGACCGGGGGTCGCGCCTAAAGCCTGCCCGCGCGTAGCCTTCGCGCCAGAAGCTCTTTGCGCCACCTTCAAGACGGTGTCCCGCTGGCTTCCGCGGGGCCTGCCTTTCCCAGTCGCAGGATCAACCTAACCCGCTGCCACAGCGGCGTCTAGGGGTGCGGTCATAACGATGCCGCAAAGTCCGGCGAAATCGCGTCTCGCGGGCGATGGCTACCCTGCGCAAATGCGAATCGACGAGATCCTCGCCGCCAAGCGGCCGGTCTTCTCGGTCGAGTTCTTCCCGCCGAAGAGCGAGGAGGCGACCGAGCAGCTCTTCGCCACGGCGCGCTCGCTGCGCGAGCTCGAGCCCGATTTCGTCTCGGTCACCTACGGCGCCGGGGGATCGACCCGCGAGGGCACGGTCGAGATCACGCGGGCGCTGAAGGACGATTTGGGGCTGGAGACGATGGCTCACCTGAGCTGCGTCGGCGAGACCAAGGAGGGACTTGCGGCGACGCTCGACCGGATCGCCAGCGCCGGGATCGAGAACGTGTTCGCCCTGCGCGGCGACCCCCCGCGCGGGCAGCCCGACTTCGTCCAGCCCGAGGGCGGTCTGGGCAGCGCCGCCGAGCTGACCGCCTTCATCGCCGGCGGCTGGGACTTCACCGTCGGCGGCGCCTGCTTCCCCGAGGTGCACCCCGAGGCGCCCGACCTCGACACCGACCTCGACTACCTGAAGACGAAGGTCGAGGCTGGCGCCTCCTTTCTCATCACCCAGCTCTTCTTCGACAACCAGGTCTACTTCGATTTCGTCGCCGCGGCGCGCGAGAAGGGGATCGAGGTGCCGATCCTCGCCGGCATCATCCCGGTCGCCGGTTTCGCCCAGACGAAGCGCATCTGCGAGCTCTGCGACGCGACGATCCCGCCGCGGCTGGAAGCGGCGTTCGCCGCCGCCGACGGGGACGAGAGCGCCGAGTTCGAGCTCGGCGTCGCTTACGCCGCGCAGCAGTGCGCCGAGCTGCTGATCGCCGGTGCGCCGGGGATCCACTTCTACGCGCTCAACCGGGCGCCGGCGACGCGGGCGGTGCTCGGCGCGCTGCGGGCGGCGCGGCCCTGGGAGCGCACCCGGGGGACGCCCGCGGACCCTGTCGGCGAATCGAGCTATTAGCGATAGGTCTCTAGACTGGTTGGCCGGGATGGCTGAGCTCAGTTACCAGGGACACCGGATCAGCTTCGACGAGTACGGCGCTGGCGAGCGGCCGATCGTCCTCGTCCATGGGCTGCTGATGAACCGGCACATGTTCGACCGGCTCGGGCCGGCGCTGGCCGAACGCGGCAACCGGGCGATCTGCGTCGACCTGCTCGGCCACGGCCGCTCCGATCAGCCCGACGACCTGCGGCTCTACTCGATGCCGCTGTTCGCCGAGCAGGTGGTGGCGCTGCTCGACCACCTGGGCTTGGAGCGGGCGGTCGTCGGTGGGACCTCGCTCGGCGCCAACGTGGCGCTCGAGCTGGCGGTCCGCCATCCCGGCCGGGTGGAGGGACTGTTCGTCGAGATGCCGGTGCTCGACAACGCGCTGGCGGCTGTGGCGGCGATCTTCGCCCCGGTCCTGCTCGGACTGCGGGTGGGCAGGCCGGCGTTCGAGCTCGGCTCACGCCTCGCCTCGCGATTGCCCCGCACCAACTTTCTGCTCGACATCGGCCTCGACTGGGCGCGGCGGCGGCCCGGCCCCTCGGTCGCGGTGCTCGAGGGGCTGCTGCTCGGCGAGACCGCACCGGGGCGTGAGCGGCGGCGCCTGATCGATAAGCCGGCTCTCGTCGTCGGTCATCCGCGCGACCCGCTGCATCCATTCAGCGACTCGGGAATGCTGGTCGAAGAGCTGCGCCGGGCGCAGCTGGTCGAGGCCAACTCGATCCTCGAGTGGAGGACGCGGCCGAAGCGGCTCAACGACGAGCTGGCGCGCTTCCTCGACCAGATCTGGACGCAGGCGGACGATCCCCCGTCCGGCGCCAACGACGACGGCCGCCGAGCCGCGGCTGTGGCAGGATAAGGGGCGAAAGATGGCCAACCGCAGGGAGGAAGAGAGGGAGCGACTGCGCCAGGCGCGGCAGGAACGCGAGTCCGGCCAGGTGAAATCGGACAAACGGCGGGTGTTCGCCGTCTACGGCGGTGCGGGCCTGATCGGGCTTATCGTCGTCGCTGGGGTCGTGGCTGCGATCGCCTCCTCGGGGGGCGACGGAGGGAACGGCGGCGCTCACATCAACGCGGAAAGCGGCAGCACCAACGGGGTGCAGCCCGACGATCGCACCGGCACCGCGCCCCCCGAAGTCAAGGCGACGAACCTGGAGCAGGCGGCGAAACAGGCGGACTGCGATCTGCGGCTCAAACTCAAGGACGAGGGCAAAACGCACATCTCGCGCAGCGCCGAAACGCCCAACTACAAAACCAACCCGCCGACCTCGGGCAACCACGTTGAACCGCCCTACCAGGAGGCCGACGGCGCCTACAGCGAGATGCCCGACGAAATCTTCATCGTCCACTCGCTCGAGCACGGCCGCATGCAGATCCAGTACAGCCCGGACCTGCCCGAGGAGGACCAGCTGGAGCTCAAGGGCCTCTACGACACGATGTACGCGGGGGCGCTGCTCTTCCCCAACGAAAACATGGACTACGAGGTCGCGGCGACGACCTGGACCAATCTGCTCGGCTGCCCGGAATACAAAGGCGCGATCACGCTCGACGCGATCCGCGCCTTCGGCAAAGCGACCTGGGGCAAATACGGCGGCGAGCCGGTCAACGCCTTCAGTCTCAAAGGTCCGACCCCCGTGGAACCGTCCCCGGCTAGCTGATCGCTCAGCTGGATCGGTAGGCCGGGAAGAACCCGTGCGAGTCGTGTCCCGCCGAGAGGCGGTCGTAGGCGGCGCGGTCGCAGACGATCTCCGAGACATGCCAGGGCTGCTCGCGGTTGGCGAAGCCGCGCTTGAACTCCTCTAGCGCGTCGCCGCGGGAGAGGCCGCCGCCGAGGTTGAGCGGCAGCCCCTGCTCGGCTGAGAACTCGACCAGGGCCGCGACGACGTTCTTCATCGGCGAGTCGCGCAGCTGCGTGTCGGCGCTGCCGCTGAGGTAGTAGTGGAGGAAGCCGTCGCTGCGGACGGCGATCGAAGCGGCGGCGATGCCGCCACCGGGGGCGTGCGCGAGGGCGAGCCAGGCGCGCTCGGACTCGAGGATGCGGTCGAAGTAGGCGGCGCCGAAGAAGTAGCGCTCGGCGGCACCGGTGCGGCGCATCGTCTGCTCGTAGGCGGCGAGGAAGCCGGCCCGCTGCGCGGCGCTCGTCTCCCGGCCCGGGACGAGCTCGCACCTCGTAGCCGGCACGCCGGTTCCTGTTGATCCGGTTGCGGTCGCTGGGGCGGCTCTTGGGCGGCAGCTCCGGATCGGCGATCTGGACGATGCTGCGCTCGGCGGCCCCGGCGAGCGGGAGGCTCGGCGAGGGCGTGGCGGATGAAGAGTGCAGACCAGACCGGTGGCGGGCGAAGTCGACCTCGGCGGGGTCGATGCGGATACCGGTCGGGCCTGCGATCCCGGGGTAGCCGTAGGGAGAGATCGCGTCGCGAAGATCGGTGCCGGGGATGTCGCGGACGATCAGCGGCGCCAGCAGCTCGGCCTCGCCCGCCGCGATCCGCAGCGTGTGCGTGACCCCCTCGGCGTCGAGGAAAGGGCGTGAGCGAAAGAGCTCCTCGCTCTCCACCGCGGCGCCGCGGTCGGCGATCAGCTCGGCGGTCGCGCCCGGGAAGCCTGGCCGGCCATCGTCAGCCGAGGAGATCCGCCGCCGCCGCGCGGAACTCCTCGGGTAGCACGCCCCAGACCTCGCAGTCGTCGACCCCGTCGGGGCGGCGCAGGTGGCCGCGCATCGTCCCCTCGTGCTTCCAGCCGAGGCCCGCCACCGTCTTCTTCGCCACCTCGTTGCGGGCGGGGATGCGACCGTAGACGCGGTGCGCGCCGAACTCGTCGAAGGCCCTGGCGATCGTCAGCGCCTCGGCGCGGCGGCCGACCCCCTTGCCGCGCACGTCGTCGCCGATCAGCGCCCCCAGCTCCGGCGCGGTCTGGCGGAAGAGCCCGTAGAGGGCGGTGAAGCCGACCGGCTCCTCGTAGCCCTCGACCACGATCGCGTACTTGCGGTCCTCGCCCGAGTCGTCCATCGCCCGGCGCACCCAGGCCTCCGCTTCCTCGTGTGAGAAGCCCTCGCGCTGCTCCATCAGCGTCTTCGTCGCCTCCGGGTTGTTGAACCAGCGGTGCACCGCCCCGGCGTCGCCGGGCTCGAACGCACGCAGGCTCACCTCGGGGCGCTCGGTCACGCGGCAACCCTACGCGCTTCCCCGTGCCGAATGAAGGATTTGGGGGTCCATTGGCCCCCAAACCCTTCAGCGAGCTCTCTCTCAGTCCGGGGCGAGGCCGTGGCCGGTGACGAGGAGCCAGGCGGTCTTGGCGAGGATGCGCAGGTCGACGAAGAGGCTGCGGCAGTCGACGTACTCGACGTCGAGCTCGATCCGCTCCTCCCACGGGATGCCCGCCCGGCCCTGGACCTGGGCCCAGCCGGTGAGGCCGGGACGCACCTCGTGGCGGCGATGCTGGAACGGCGTGTAGTCCTTTACCTGGGCCGGGATCGTTGGCCGCGGCCCGACGATCGCCATCTCGCCGCGCAGGACGTTGACCAGGTTGGGGATCTCGTCGAGCGAGGTGCGGCGCAGGAGGCGGCCGGCGGCGGTGACGCGCGGGTCGTCGCGGGCGACGACCCTGCCGACGCCGACCGGGTCGGACCCCTGCACCATCGTCCGCAGCTTGAGCAGCTCGAACTCCTGCCCATCCAGGCCGACCCGCCTCTGCCGGTAGACCACCGGCCCGCGGGCTGCCCAGCTTGATCGCGATTGCGGCGACCAGGAGGACGGGCGAGAGAACGAGCAGGGCAATCGCCGCGATGACGATGTCGAAGGCGCGCGGCATCTAGCGCGTCCCCTCCGCCTTCTCCCAGCTCCCCGGGGCGCCGTGGCGCAACCGGTCCCAGAGGCCGAGGGCGATCGAGGCCGTGGTCGAGACGTAGTAGCGGGCGATCCGCAGGGGGGCCAGCGGCAGCACCCGGCTCAGCAGCGCCGCGGCGAGGAGGGCGAACTGGACCGCCAGGGTCGCGGCGTAGACCCAGCCCTTGCCGAGCAGCACCAGGTTGGTCCCCAGGGCGACGAGGTGCAGGAAGGGGGTCGCGTAGCGCAGCAGCCGGTGCGAGGCGATCTCGAAGGCGTAGAGCGCCGGGTAGCCGCCGGGGCGCAGCATGCCTTCGCGCACGACGATGTCCCAGATGCCGACCATCATCCGCCGTTTGCGGGCGAGCTCTCCCTCCAGCGTCGGCACCATCTTCTCCTCGGCCCGTGCCCAGGGGGCGTAGAGCGAACGCGTGCCGCGCTTGGCGAGCAGGAACGGGAACGAGAGGTCGTGGCTGCCCGCCGGCGGCAGCGGGATGTAGGCGTCGCGGCGCACGGCGTAGATCGCGCCGTTGCCGGCGGTGACGCCGGCCAGCCCCGACTCCAGCTCACGCACCGCCATCTCGTAGCGCCAGTAGGAGCCCTCGACGTTGCCGCCGCCGGGGTCGAGGAAGCGGACCTGGCCGCAGACGTAGCCGACCGCCGGATCGGCGAAGGGCTCGATCAGGTGGCGCAGCGCGTCGGGCGCCCAGGTGCTGTTGGCGTCGGAGAAGGCGAGGATCTCGCCCGCGGCGCGCTCGGCGGCGGCGTTCTGGGCAGCGACCTTGCCGCCGCGCGGCAGCTCGAGGACGAGGTCGGCGCCGGCGGCACGGGCGCGCTCGGCGGTGGCGTCGGTGGAGCCGTCGGAGGCGACGATCAGCTCGAGCCGCTCGCGCGGGTAGTCGAGCGCGAGCGCGTTGGCGACCTTGGCCGCGATCACCTCCTCCTCGTCGAAGGCGGCGACGATCAGCGAGACGCGCGGCGGCTCGTCCCAGACGCGTGGGCTGAGGGTCGGCCGGCGGCGCAGGGCGACGAGGGTCCGCAGGACGAGCGGGTAACCGAGATGGGTGTAGACGATCAGCGCCAGCGCAGATCCAGAAGGCGAGCGGCGAGCGCGATCACCGCTCGCGCCTCCAGCAGCTCCTCGTAGAGAGCGAGCGTCTGCGCGCGCGGCCTCGTCCCAGGAGTAGGAGCCGCCGCGGCGCTCGTGGCGGCCTCGCCGAGCTCGGCGCGAGCGGCCTCGTCCCCGACCAGCTCGGCGAGAGCGGCGGCGAGGGCGGCGGGGTCCTCGGGCGGGACGAGGCGGGCGGCGCCCTGCTCGGCCACCTCGGGGAAGCCGCCGACGGCGCTCAGCACCAGCGGCTTGCCGAAGGCGAGGGCGGCGTAGAGGACGCCGGAGTGCTCGGCGTCGCGGTAGGGCAGGACGACGAGCGTCGGCGCGGCGCATCAGGGCCGGGATCTCGGCGTCCTCGACGAAGCGGGTGAGGAAGCGGACGCGGCCCGGGGCTTCGGCCGCGAGGCGGCGCAGCGGCTCGACCTCCATGCGCGGGTTGCCGACGATCCAGAGCTCGGCACCCTCGACGCGGCGCGAAGGCCTCGAGCAGGGTGTCGATGCCCTTGTAGGGGCGCAGCAGGCCGAAGAAGAGGATCACCGGGCCCTCGGCTCCCTCCAGCTCGGCCGGCAGCGGCTTCTCAGCCGGCAGCTCGGTCAGGTAGTCGAAGGCGCCGTGGTGGATGACGTGGACGCGGCCGGGATCGAGGCCGACCTGCTCGCGCAGCCGGCGCGCCCCGTGCTCGGAGTGGGCGACGACGGCGTCCATCGCGCCGAAGGCAGCGGCGGGCGGCGGAGAGCTGGCGGCGGCTCGGCTGCGGCGGCAGGATGTAGTGGGCGGTCATCACCCGGGGGCGGCGGGCGGGCAGCAGGCGGGAATCGAGGCCGGGCAGCGTCAGCCACTGGTAGTGGACGACGTCGGCGTCGAGGGTGCGGCGCAGCCGCAGCATGTCCGGCAGGTGCTCGGCGAGCTTGAAGGCGCGGCGGGCGGGCGCATTCGAGGCCGCGCGCGGCGCTGCGCCGGTAGAAGCACTCTCGTACCCGGTACCCGTCAGCCTCGGGCACCGGGCCATAGAGAAAACGGCTGGTGAGCAGCTCGACTTCCGCTCCGTGCCGAGCGAGCGCCGCGGCGAGCGCGCGGTCGTAGGGCGGGGTGAAGGCCGAGGGGTCGACCAGCTGCACCTTCATCGATGGCTCATTCGGCTGCGCGGGGCGGGGGCCATGCGCCGACGATTATCGTGGCGGCGTGCCGCCCGCGCTCTCCTACTGCGTCGTGAACACGAACGGCCGCGAGGACCTGCTCGCCTGCCTCGACGCGATCGAGCGCACCCACCCGGCCGGGGTCGAGCGCGAGATCCTCGTCCTCGACAACGCCTCCGACGGACGGCTCGGCCGAGGCGGTGCGGGCGCGCGGCGGCGACATCCGCCTGATCGCGCTCGAGCGGCGCGCCGGCAAGGCGGCCAACGACTCGACCCTGCTGCGCGAGGCGCGCGGCCGCTACTGCCTGCTGCTCAACGAGGACTCGGAGCTGCCGCCCGGGCGCCGCCGACGCGCTGATGGCGGCGCTCGACGCGGACCGCAGCGCCGGCGCTGCGGGCGCCCAGCTGCTCGACTCGCAGGGCGACCCGGTTCCCTGCGCCTGGCGCTTCCCCGGCGTCGGCACCGCCCTGGTCGGCGCCGTCTTCCTCCACCGCCTGCTCACCGTGCAGAGCAAGGGTGCGGAGACGCGGCGCGTCGACTGGGCGCAGTCGAGCGCCCTGATGGTGCGGCGCGAGGCCGCCGCCGAGATCGGCTACCTCGACCCCGACTTCTTCGTCTACTACGACGAGTGCGACTTCTGCAAGCGGCTCGCCGACGCCGGCTGGCACACCCTCTACGTGCCCGCGGCCGAGGCGGTCCACCACGACCAGCTCTCCACCGACCTCACCGCCGGTCTGCCCCGCATCGTCGAGTTCCACCGCAACCGCGACCTCTACATGCGCAAGCACCACGGCCGCGCCGCGGCCCTGGCGGTCCGCCTGCTCACCGCCTGGTCCTACGCCCTCCGCGCCCTCGCCGCCATCGTCCTCCCCAACCGCTCGCCGCGGATCATGTGGACCCACGCCCGCCAGGCCCTGCTTCCCCAACCGAGGCCAAAGCCTCCGCGACCGCGCGGGACGTGCCGTCACTTAAGCGTCACATAGGGTGCCTAAGTGCCGGCACGTCTAGTGGCGCGAGTCCTCGTCCATGATCTCCGCCTCGTAGGCCTCCGGTAGAGCACCGTCCACTACGGCCGGGCGTTCGCGAGCGGCGCGGTAGCGCTCGAGCAGCTCGCTCGGGTGACGGAGGCGGGACAGCCAGCCGCGCTCCTCGGCGGTGAAGAAGCCGCTGAGGAGGAGGACGAGCGGGTAGGCGAGCCAGAGGGCGACTCGGGCGGCGAGGGCGGCGGATTCCGTCGGTCGGCAAGAGCAGCTCGCCCAGGGCGACCAGGGCCGCGGTGACGAGCACGATCCGCGCCAGCCGGCCCCATTCGTAGGGGACGGGAAAGAGGCGCTGGGTGAAGCCGTACATCAGCGCGACGACGACGACGTAGGAGGCGACCAGGGCGAGGCCGGCGCCGACGATGCCCAGCGGCGGCACGAGGACGAGGTTGAGGACGACGTTGGCGACCAGCGCCGCGCCGGTCGCCGGGAAGTTGAACTCGGTGCGGCCCGGTGCGGCCGAGGATCACCAGCAGCACCATGTAGAGGGCGTAGAGGGTGACCGCCGTGGAGATCAGCCCGACGGCTTCGTAGGAGTCGAAGAACTCCGGTGCGGCGAGGGCGCGGGCGATCCAGCGCGAGAGCAGCCACATGCCGGCGACGACGAAGGCGCAGGCGGCGAGGAACCAGGTGACGACCGCGGCGTAGGCGCGGCGCGCCTCGTCGTCGTCGCGGATCGAGTAGGCGAGCGGCGGCCAGGCGAGCTGGAAGCCGCGGACGAGCACGTTGACCGCCTGGGCGAACTTGACCGCGAGCGAGTAGAGACCGGCCTCGGCCAGCCCGACCGTGCGGACGATGATGATCCGGTCGACGAAGTTGAGCGCGTAGAGCGAGAGCTCGGCCGGCATCGTCGGCAGGCCGAAGCGCAGCATCCGCCGCAGCAGCGGCCGCTCGAAGCGCAGCGAGAGGCGGCGCCGGTGGACGACGATCAGGCCGAGGACGAAGGCGGCGCCGCTGACGTAGCTGCCGAGCAGCAGGCCGCGGGCGCCCTCGTCCTCGCCGACGACCAGGACCACGGTGAGGGCGATCGCCGCCAGGACGTTGGCGATCGTCACCAGGAAGAAGGCGCGGGCGCGCTCCTCGAGCCGGAACAGGGTCAGCAGGTACTCGTGCAGGGTCAGCACCCAGAGGCCGCCGATCGCGATCCGGGTCAGGTCGGGACGCGGCGAGCCGGTCGAGCAGCGCGTCGGAGATCGGCCCGGCGAAGGGCAGCGCGATCAGCGCCGCCGCGGTGCCGAACCAGAAGAGGGCCGCGAAGGAGGTGGCGACGACCCGGCCTGCGGTCCTCGCCGGCCTTGTAGTAGAAGCGCAGCACGGCCTCGATCACGCCGAAGCGGATGACGATGCTGGCGGCGACGACGGCGGCGAAGAGGACCTCGGCGGCGCCGTAGTCGGCGCGGCGTGAGGTAGCGCGTGTAGAGCGGCAGCAGGGCGACCGCGATCAGCTTCGAGAGGATGCTCGCCGCGGTGTAGGCGGCGCCGGTCGTCGCTAGGCGGCGGAGGTAGCCCGACACGGCGGTGAGCCTAAGCGGCGGGACGGACCGCGGGCACGGTCGCCAGCGAGGCTCCCACTGCCAGCAGGACCCAGGTGATTGGGTCCTCGTAGAAGCCGGCGTAGGCCATGCGTGTGAACTAGCAAGGCCACGAAGGCTGCGAGTACTGCGGCTCGGGCTGGGGTGTCCCCCACCTGCAACCCGCGCTGGGGGACGGGGTGTCCCCCTTCGGAAACCCGCGCTGAGACGGCCTTCTGTGTTCGTTTCGGGGGCGGCTCACAAGTTTCCGCAGGGGGACACCCCGTCCCCCTGCCCAGCTCAGGCGGTGGCTCATGGTCCATAGCGCTACTACGAGAAGGGCTGCGTAGGCCGCTAGGCCGATCAGGCCCTGCTCGGCTGCCACGGTTACTGGCTCCGTGTGCGATACGGACACTGGAGCTTTTTTCGTTGCTATGTGTTCGCGGTAGGCGCGGGGGAAGCTGCCTGAGCCGTAGCCCCAGATGGGGCGCTGGGCGAAGAGGTCGGTGCCGCCCGAGACGAGGTTGGCCCGGCCGCCGGTGTCGACGTTGAAGCGGTCCGGGCTCAGCTTCGAGACGCCGCCGGCGAAGAGGACGACGACGATTCCAAGAATGGCTCCAGCTCCTACAGCCGCGAGCGTCCAACGCCAGCTCCAGCGCAGTGCGGCGAGTACTGCCAGCCCCGCCAACAGCGCCGCGAAGCTCGACTGGGAGAAGGTGGGCACCAGCCCCAGCCAGAGCACCGCCACCAGCCCAGTGAGCAAAGCGAACGTCTTCCGCTCCTTCGCCCAGAGCAGCGCCGACATCGCGATCACGATCACGAGCGCCAGGTAACGCCCGTAGATGTTGGGGTCCCAGAAGATCGAGTTCACCCTGAAGTAAGTGTGGAATTCGTTCGACCTGATCACCTGGTCGTTCCAGAACAGCTCGCGGCTGACGTACTCGATGCTCCCCACAGCTACGAACGCCACCGCCTCGACGGCGACCACCCACAGCACCAGCTTCAGCAGCCTCGCTGTCCCACCTCACATCCCGGAGCAGCGCGTACACCAGCGAAAACGGCACGAAGAAGAAGCACACGTTCTGTAGCGACTTCGAGAAGTCAGGCGAGTACAGCGTCTGAACGGCGTACAGAAGGACGACTCCGGCGAGGACATACGGCAGCAAGAGGGTCGGGGTTCCCCTCTTCGGGAACCCGCGCTGAGGCGGCCTTCTGGGTTCTTGCCGGGGGCGGCTCACAGAGTTCCCGCAGGGGGGAACCCCGACCCTTTGTCCCTGGAGCGGAACATCCCCGGCATCTCGCCATTCGCGCAGCGCCGTAGAGAGGACTCCACCGGCAATCACGAGGTACAGCGGCACTAACAGGTTGGCGGTGTCTCCTCCGGCCTCCAGTGGAACGCGAAAGGGAAGCGCGGCGACGATCGCCAGCGGCAGCATGATCGGCCAGCGCTGGAAGGCAGCGGCGAGGGCTCCGGCGGCGACCAGCGCGGCGAGCCCGAGGGCGACGAGGCGCACGGAGTCGTCGCGCAGGTCGGCGATCTGGGGGAGTTCCACTGGTCGCCGAGGATCAGCAGCGGGAAAGAGGGCGAGCGCGAGCAGCATCGCCGCCGCACGGGCGCGGCCCGGGGGCAGCAGGATCGCCGCGGCGCCGGCTGCTGCGGCTGCGAGGACCCCCACCGCGGAGAGGATCAACGGCTGCACTCCCGGGCTGGACGGCGGGGCGCTTCGTGCAGGCGCATGACGCCGCCGGGGACCAGGGTGCGGTCCTGCCTGAGCAGTTTGACCCGCAGCTTGTAGCGGCCGGGTGGGGCCTTGCCGTCATTGCGTACGCGACCGTCCCAGTAGTAGGTGTGGAAGCGGTAGCGCTTCAGGTAGGTGTCGCGGGCGAGGGTGACGACGAGCTTGCCGCCCGGCTTCACCATCTGCACGTGCGCACGGTCGGACTGGGTAACGCGGAAGCGGATGCGGATGCGATCGAAACGGCAGTCGCGGTTGGGGGTGAAGGCGCGGACCGGCGGAGCATCGAGATTGACGCGCGGAACCGACGACGAAGCTGACCCGGTCGAGGACCAGCGGATCGCGCTTCAGCCGCTGCGACCAGGCGAAGACCGCGATCGTGGCGATGACGAGCAGGGCGAAGACGACTGCTGCTGCGCTAACCCGTCGACGAGGCATTGTCCTCGCCGATCACGACCGCGACCGGAGCGCCGGCCGAGAGCGAGGCGATCTCCGCGTTCATCGGCCGCACCCGGGAGATCTCCAGCGCCGTGGCCACCCGGTGCGCCTCGCGGCCGTTGCCCTGCTCGAACATGACGACGCTGTCGGAGAAGCTCGAGCGGCTATTGGTGACCGCGCCGAGCTGGAAGCCCTTGCGCTCGACCATGTCGCCGTAGGTGCCGGCAAGGCCGTCGACGGCGGTTCCGTTGAGCACGGTCACCTCGATTTCGCTCGGCTTGACCGCCTGCGAAGCCTGCTTGCCGGGCTTGCCGCCCGCTTCGTCGTCGGAGCCGGCCAAGACCGCATAGGCGATGCCGCCTGCGGCCAGGGCGAGGACGACGAAGATCGCCACCAGGTAGCGCGGTTCGCCCAGCCTGCTGCCGAACCCACCGCTGTCTCCGCCGTCCCTGGCGAAGCGTTCCCGCAGGCGCTCGCTGCGCGTCGTTTCGGGCAGACCGGCCTCGCGCAGGCCCGCGCGGCGACGCGCGCTCGGCATCGCGTGCCTCTTCCAGCGTGCGCATCTCCTCGGCCCGCTCGGCCGCTGCGGCCGAGGTCGCCTCCTTGCGCTCGTTGTCGCGCTCCGGCGCCGAGCCCGCCCACTCGCGCAGGCGGCGGATGTCGCGCCCCTGGGCGAACGAGAGCAGGGCGAGGACGGCCAGGCCGAGGAAGGCGACCAAGCCCGCGAAAGCCCCGATTTCCTTCAGCAACTCCAAGGGTGGCTGCGAGAGGCTATCCGTTAACCGGGCGCTTAGCCGACTGCCGCCGCGTCGCCACCGGGGCTCGCGATCAGCGCCACGACCCGCTCGGCCAGATTGGCCTCGTCGCCGGCCATGACCAGGTGCTCGAGCGAGTTCAGCGTGGACTCGACCCACTCGGGGTCGAGCGGCGCCTCGCGGACCGCGCGGTGGATCCTTTTGGCCGCCGTCGGCCGCAGCTCCTCGCCGCCGCCGAAGAGCTCCTCGTGCAGCTTCTCCCCGGGCCGCGGCTGGGTGAACTCGACCGCGATCTCCGCGCCCGGCTCGTAGCCGGCGAGCCTGATCATGTTGTTGGCGAGGTCGACGATCTTCACCGGCTCGCCCATGTCGAGGACGAAGACCTCGCCCCGCCCGGCGCCGATGTCGCCGGCGCGGATCACCAGCTGCACCGCCTCGGGGATCGTCATGAAGTAGCGGGTCATCTCCGGGTGGGTGACCGTGACCGGACCGCCGCGCTCGATCTGGCCGCGGAAGATCGGCACGACGCTGCCAGAGGAGGCAAGCACGTTGCCGAAGCGGACGCTGGCGAAGCGCGTGCTCGGGGTGCTTGTGGCCGGCGGTCTCGACGATCCACTCGGCCATCGCCTTCGAGGCGCCCATCACCGTCTGCGGGTTGACCGCCTTGTCGGTGGAGATCAGGACGAAGCGCTCGACGTCGGAGGCGGCGGCGGTCTCGGCGGTGATCCGGGTCGCGATCGCGTTGTTGCGCACAGCCTCGAGCGGATTGGCCTCCATCAGCGGCACGTGCTTGTAGGCGGCGGCGTGGAAGACGACGCTCGGCTTGAAGCGCTGCATCGTCTCCAGCATCCGGTGCGGCTCCTTGCAGTCGGCGAGCACCGCCTCGACGTTGCTGAAGTGGCGCTCGTCGACCATCTCGCGCTCGATCTCGAAGAGGTTGTCCTCGGCGTGGTCGAGCATCACCAGCAGGCGCGGCCCGACGCGGGCGATCTGGCGGCAGAGCTCGGAGCCGATCGAGCCGCCGGCGCCGGTGACGAGGACGATGCGGTCGCGCAGGTAGGCGCCGACGCGGTCGAGCTCGACCACGATCGGGTCGCGGCCGAGCACGTCCTCGACCTGGACCTCGCGCAGCTGCTTGCTCAGCTGGACGCCGCCGCGCAAGAGCTCGAACACGGTCGGCAGGGTGCGAACGCGGATCTCGCGCTCCCGGCAGGCGGCGACGACCCTGGCTCGCAGCGTCCCCGGCGCCGAGGGGATCGCGATCACGACCTCGTCGGGCTCGGTCTCGTCGAGGATCGTCTCGATCTGCGCCGTCGTCCCCAGCACCTTGAGGCCGAGCATCCGCATCCCCTGCTTGCGCGCGTCGTCGTCGACGAAGCCGATCGCGGTCGCGCCCAGGTTCGGGTTGAGGTGCATCTCGCGGACGACCATCTGACCGCCGGAGCCGGCGCCGATGACCAGCACCTCGTGCTTGGGCAGGCGGTGGCCGTGGGTCGGCCGCTCGACGATCAGCCGCACCGCGAGGCGGGCGCCGGCGATCAGGAACAGGGTGAGCATGAAGTCCATCACCGCGACCGAGCGCGGCAGGCCGATCTCGAAGGGCTGCAGCGACGGTGAAGAGGACGACGAGGATCGCGCTGGCGACGGCGACGGCGCGGACGATCGTGAGGAAGTCGCGGCCGCTGACGTAGCGCCACCACTTCTGGTAGAGCCCGAAGGCGGCGAAGACCGCGACCTTGCCGACGGCGACGAAGGCGACCGCCTGCAGGAAGAGAGTCTCGTAGCGCGCCGGCAGGCCTTCGTCGAGGAAGCGCAGGCGGAACGCCAGGTAGAAGGCGAGCGCGACGAGCAGCGCGTCGGCGGCGACCTGGAGTACCCGGTTGCGGTAGACGGGGTGGTTCAACCGGTGCATAGGGGTGGGCTCGAGTTTAGTTCCTGCCGACCGCGATCCCTACAATCCCCGCTCTCGCATGCTGCTTCTCGCCAGCGTCACCGACTTCTTCCTCGACCCGATCGTCAACGCGGGGACGGACTTCATCAGCACCACCGGCCTGCCGGCGGTGTTCATCCTGATGGCGCTCGAGTCCGCCTGCCTGCCGGTGCCGAGCGAGGCGATCATGCTCTTCGCCGGCTCCAGCGTCGCCGCCGGCGAGCTCTCGCTGTTCGGCATCGTCGCCGCCGGCGTGCTCGGCAACCTGGTCGGCTCCTGGGCTGCCTACGCGGTCGGCTACTACGCCCGCCTCGACCTGCTCGAGAAGAACCGCCTGATCCACCTGCCGCCGAAGTACCTGAAATGGGCCGACGACTGGTTCGAACGCTACGGCGACGCGACCGTCTTCTTCACCCGCATGCTGCCGATCATCCGCACCTTCATCTCGCTCCCCGCCGGCGTCGCCAAGATGCCCTTCTGGCGCTTCACCGTGCTCACCCTGCTCGGCTGCATCCCCTGGGTGCTGATGCTCGGCCTGATCGGCCAGGCGGTCGGCGAGAACTGGGAGGAGTGGCGCGGCCACCTGCACTACCTCGACTACGCGGTCGTCGCGGCCGTCCTCGCCGGGGCGATCTACCTGCTGATCCGCCGCTACCGCGGCGGCGGCCCGGGCGCCAAGCCGGAGACGACGGGCGAAGAGCGCGGCGCCCCCGGCGAGGCGGCGTCCTCGAGCAGCGGCGCTTGAGCCGCGCCGCCGACGGCAGGATCCCGGCCGCCCGCGCCCTGGCGCTGGGGCTCGTCCAGGGCCCGGCGGAGCTGCTACCGGTCTCCTCCTCCGCCCACATCGTCCTCCTCCCCTGGCTGGCCGGCTGGGACTGGGACGAGATCGACTCGGAGGTGCGCAAGAGCTTCGAGGTGGCCCTGCACGGTGGCGCGGCGGTGGCGCTGCTGATCGGCCAGCGGCAGACGATCGCCGAAGAGCTGCGCCTCTTCGAATGGCGGCGGGGGCTCGTCCTCGGCCTCTCCTTCCTGCCGGCGGCGGTCGTCGGCTACACGCTCGAGCGGCCGATCGAGCAGCGGCTGGGCGGGCCGAAGGCGACCGCGATCGGCCTGCTCGCGGGCGCCGCGGCGATGCTGATCGCCGACACACGCCCACAGCAGCGCGGCCGCGGCGACGCCACCCCCGCCGACGGCCTGGCGCTCGGCGTCGCCCAGGCGGCGGCGCTCGCCCCCGGCGTCTCGCGCAACGGCGTCACCCTGGCGGCCGCCCGCTGGCGTCGCTTCTCGCGCGACCAGGCGAACCTGCTCTCGCGCACGATCGCGCTGCCGATCATCGTCGGCGCCACCATCCTCAAGGGAGAGCGCCTGCGCCGCCGCGGCGCCTCCCCCTCGCTGCGCCGCTCGATGGCGATCGGCGTAGCCGCCTCCTTCGCCTCGACCCTCGCCTCCCAGCGCCTGATCCGCCTGGTCGAGCGCGACCGGGCGCTCTGGCCCTACGCGGCGTATCGGGCTGCTCTGGCCGCTGTCGTTCTTGCCAAGTTGCGCCGTTAGCAGCTATTTCCAAATCTTGGAGAAACTTGGAGTTGATTTGGAGTTCGGCTACAATTCCAAATCTTGGAGAAACTTGGAGATGATTTGGAGTTGGCGTGTACGTAGCGAAGGCCCCTTCCTATCTCGACCTGCTCGAAAAGCTCGGCGGCGAGGCGGCCGGGCGTTCTCTGGCAGCGGTCGTCGAAGGTCCTGCGGCTGACAAGTACCTCCATTGGGACAAGCTTCGCCACCTGCCCTCCCCGGATGGATTGAGCACCGAGGAATGGTGGCTTGGGATCAAGGCGAAGAGGGCAGCGGAAATGCGGCCGCTGCCCCTTATGGGAATCGACGGTCTTCGGTTCACGTACGGACTGCCCGATCTCGTGCTCAAGCACCTGCACCACATCGATCAGCGGTGCAGCGGTGAGATCGCGATGGACGAGGTCGTCACGTCGGAGCGGCAGGCGGGCCGGCGGTTCCTCGTCAACTCGCTGATGGAGGAGGCGATTCGCTCCAGTCAGCTGGAGGGAGCGACGACCTCTCGGAGAGTCGCAAAGGAGATGCTTCGGACGGGGCGGCGACCGCGAAATCGCAGCGAGCGGATGATCGCCAACAACTATCGGGCACTTCAGTTCATGCGTGAGGAGATGGGCGACACGCTCAGCCTGGATTCGATCCTCGAGCTGCACCGGATCGTCACTGAGGGGACCCTCGACGATCCCTCGGCGGCGGGCCGGCTGCAGCAACCCGGCGAAGAGCGGGTTGCCGTCTACGACCGCGACGAGGACGAGCAGCCGATCCACAGGCCACCTCGGGCAGAGCAACTGCCGGAACGCATGAAACTGCTCTGCGCCTTCGCCAACGAAGAGGAGGCCGACGAGAAATTCATCCATCCAGTCGTTCGGGCGATTCTGCTGCACTTCTGGCTCGCCTACGATCACCCCTTCGAGGACGGCAACGGTCGTACGGCTCGGATCCTCTTCTTTTGGTCGATGCAGAGGCACGGCTACTGGTTGATCGAGTACCTGCCCATCTCTCCGATCCTCCGCAACGCGCCCTCCAGGTACACGCGTGCCTTTCTGGAGACCGAGACCGACAGCGGCGATACCACCTACTTCCTGATCCACCAGCTGGAGACGGTCGAGCGAGCTCTCGACGAGCACGACGTCTACCTACAGCGCAAGATCGCCGAGGTACGGGACGTCGAGCGACTCCTGCAGAGCGCCGACGGCTTCAACCACCGACAGCTGGCCCTGCTCACCGACGCCGTGCGACACCCTCACAACGTCTACTCGTTCAGCAGTCACGCCACCAGCCATCGAGTCACCCACGAGACCGCCCGAACCGATCTCTCGGGCCTAACCGACCGCGGTCTGCTCTTGCGGCAGCGAAAGGGGAAGCGGTACGTCTTCGAGCCCACCCCCGACCTACCGCAGCGCCTGAAAGAATCGCCGGCGTGAGCGACGCGGACGCCTACGCGAAGGCCGGGGTCGACCAGGGGGCGGCGGACTCCGCCGTCGCCGGACTGGTGCGGGCGCTGGGGGCGATCGAGCTGGGGCGGCCCTCGCGGCAGGTGCCGCTGCCCGGCCACTACGCGAGCGTGATCCGGATCGACGAGCGGACCGGGATCGCGCTCTCCACCGACGGGGTCGGCACCAAGCTGCTGGTCGCCGAGCAGCTCGGCCGCTTCGACACGGTCGGGATCGACTGCGTCGCGATGAACGTCAACGACGTGATCTGCGTCGGCGCCGAGCCGCTGGCGATGCTCGACTACATCGCGATCGAGCGCGCCGACCCGGAGGTCTGCGAGCAGATCGGCGTCGGCCTGGCGCGCGGCGCCGAGCTGGCCGGCGTCGAGATCCCCGGCGGCGAGCTGGCCCAGCTGGGCGACATGGTGCGCGGCTTCGACGTCGCCGGCGCCTGCTTCGGCACCGTCGCCCTCGACGCGATCGTCGACGGCTCGGCGGTGCAGCCCGGGCGACCCGGTGATCGGCCTGCCCTCCTCCGGCATCCACTCCAACGGCTACACCCTCGCCCGCTCGGCCCTCGACGGCCTGCCGCTCGACGAGGATCCCGAAGGCCGCCTCGGTCGCCCGCTCGGCGACGTCCTGCTCGAGCCGACCGAGATCTACGTCAAGCCGGTGCTCGAGCTGCTGCGCTCCGAGGTCGACGGTGCGCGGCCTGGCCCACATCACCTCCGGCGGCCTCGGCAACCTCGTGCGCCTCGCCGCCGAGGTCGGCTACGAGATCGACGACCCCCTCCCCGTGCCGCCGATCTTCGAGCTGATCCAGGAGCGCGCCGGGGTCCCGGACGAGGAGATGCACGACGTCTTCAACATGGGCTGCGGCTTCTGCTGCGTGGTCGCCGCGGACGACGAGGAGGTCGCGGTCGAATCGCTGCGCCGCCACTATCCGCAGGCGCAGAGGATCGGTCGTACGGTAGAAGGATCATCCGTACGACGTAGATGAGCTCACCTCCTTCCAGCTCGATGATCGGAACCGTGCTCTCCGGCCGCTACCGGCTGGAGGCGAAGCTCGGCAGCGGCGGGATGTCGACCGTCTACCTGGCCCGCGACGAGACGCTCGACCGGTCGGTCGCGGTCAAGGTGATGCACCGCGAGATGTCCGAGCAGGAGGACCAGCTGCAGCGCTTCCGCCAGGAGGCGCGAGCGGTCGCCAAGCTCACCCACCCCAACGTCGTCTCGGTGATCGACGCCGGCGAGGACGGCGGCCACCCCTACATCGTCTTCGAGTACGTCAAGGGCGAGACGCTGAAGCAGCGGATCGGCCGCGTCGGCGCGCTCGACACCCAGGAGGCGATCGCCTACGCGATCGAGGTCGCGCGCGGGCTCAGCGTCGCCCACGCGCGCAACATGGTCCACCGCGACATCAAGCCGCAGAACGTGCTGATCGACGACGAGGGGCGCGCCAAGCTGACCGACTTCGGCATCTCGCGCCAGCTCGAACAGGACGGCGTCACCGCCACCGGCCGCGTGCTCGGCACCACCGACTACGTCGCCCCCGAGCAGGCGATGGGCAAGGAGGTCGACCCCCGCTCCGACATCTACTCGCTCGGCGTCGTCCTCTACGAGATGCTGGTCGGCCAGGTCCCCTTCCACGCCGACAGCCAGGTCGGGGTGGCGATGAAACACGTCAACGAGGAACTGCCCGACGTGCAGCGGCGGCGGCCGGAAGTCTCGGCCGCGGTGGCGCTGGTGGTCGAGCGGGCGACCGCGAAGAACCCGGCCGAGCGCTACCAGACGATCGCCGAGATGATCGACGACCTCGAGACCGCGCTCGAGGTCGAGGCGGCGCGGGCGGGCTCGACCACCGGCGAGGCGACCAGCGTGCTCGACGCGGTGCCGCCGCCGAAGCGCAAGCTCTCCGGCCGCGCCCGTTGGTCGTGGGCGGCGATCGTCGTCCTGCTCCTGGTCGCCGGCGGCGCGCTGCTCGCCGTGCAGCTGATTTCCAGCGGGATCGGCGGGGGCGGTGCCAACCAGGGCAAGGGCGGCAGCGTCGCGCTCTCGGGGGCGACCGACTACGACCCGCAGGGCGACGGCGAAGAGGTCGGCAGCAAGGTCGAACTCGCCGCCGACGGCGACCCGACCGGCACCGCCTGGGAAACCGAGCACTACGACAGCGACGTCTTCGAAGGCACGAAGACCGGGCCCAACCCCGGCGTCGGCGTCTACGTCAGCACCGCCTCGCCGGCGACGCCGGAGCGGATGATCGTCCGCACTCCCACCCCGGGCTGGGACGCCGAGGTCTACGCCGCGCCGGCCGGGCCCCCCTCAGATCTCTCCGGCTGGGACGAAGCGGTGGGCGAAGCGAGCGAAGCCGAGGAGGTCGAGGAAATCGACCTGACCGTCCGCCAGCCCTCGACCTACTTCCTCCTCTGGTTCACCAAGGCCTCCGAAGCCCGCGACCAACCCGGCCGCTACCAGATCGAGATCAGCGACATCGAGCTGCTGGGCTGAAGCGACTCCGATACGGCGCCTCCCTCGCAGATGTCCGCGAGCTCGGCGGCGATCAGTGGCGCAAACTTGAACGCATTGTGACCGGCGACAAAGGTGATCGGCCCGGCCTGCCAGGCCGAGAAGGCGTCGGGGTCGGCGCCGAGCGGCGTGAATACGCACAAGCGCGATGACGTGGGTGAGCCGAGGGCCTTGGGCAAGGCCCTCTCGACGTACGTCACTATCCGCGCTTCGGCCTCGCGCAGAGCCGACGACGGCGGCAGCACGTCGCCGCTGAGAACGTTCAGCAAACCGCCGGCATGGTCAAGGCCCACCGCCATCTCCCGCCTGCCCGGCAGGGGCAACCCGTAGGCCTGCTCGCCAAACTGGTCGCTGCGATCGAGGAAGCAGGGTGGCTCGACCCCCGGCAACAGCTCGAAAGAGATCTGCGCGTGCACGCCGCGGCGCTCGGGAATGTCGATGCCGTGGGCCGCGGCCAGCGCGGCCGTATGGACGCCTGCCGCGACGATCGCCGTGCCACACGACCAAGTCCCCACGGAGGTCTGCGCCTCGACCTCCGAACCGTGAGCGCGCAGGCCGAGCACACGACCCCTTTTGAGCTTCGCGCCGAGTGAGGCTGCCAGCCTCGAACACACGCGATCGGCACGTATCGCGCCGGCGCGGACGTCAAACAGCGCCTCCCGAGTCGGCGCCGCGCGAGGCAGCAGCGACTCGGCCTCGGGGGGGCGAAGCCGTCGCGCTTCCACCCCCAACTGCGTCCAATCGCTGCCCTGCGCGCTCGCGCTGCCGTAAACAAGCATTCCCTCGCTGCCGATCAGCGTCTTGCCGAGCTGACTTTCGAGGCAGCGCCAAGCCGTTCGAGCTCGAGCTGCCCTGCGAGTCATCTGTGACGTGTCATGGATGTTGCGGAAGATCCGCGCGTCCCCCGCCGACTGACCCTGTCCGGCCGCACCCTGCTCGAAGCAGAGCACCGACCTCCCGCGGCGGGTGAGCTCGTGTGCGGCGGTCAGGCCTATCACTCCGGCGCCGACGATGATCGCATCGACCCGGCCGGAGATCATGGAGCCACCGGAGCAGGCCCCTGGAGATTGTCGTCTCGGCACTCGCCCAGCTGTTGCAGGGCGATGTTCGGGAGAACCGCGAGGATGTGCGCAGTGAGCATCGTCAGGTAGTTCAGAACGACGGCGGCAAGTGGATCGGCCGCCCGCTCTCCCCGCTTCTGGAGCTCTTCGGCGCCATACCGGGCGGCTGCCGCCCAATCCCATCCCTCCCGGCCCTCGATCGTCTCCTTCTCGCGGACCGGCTTGCGGATGAACACCCGGGCGCCGTTGACCAGGCAGTGATAGGAGACGAGCGGATGGCTCGCGTAGGACGTGGCGATGATCGGCAGCTCTCCCGCCAGCGCTCCGAGGACCTTGAATCCGGTCATCCCTTCCACCAGGTCTCGTGGATCCTCAATCGCGGAGTCGGGCTCGGGCAGGGGGCACTCTTTGCAGGTCAGCGACGGCCAGTTGGCCTCTTTGGCCATGAGTTCGTGCTGCTCGTTATCCGAGAGCGCGAGATCGACGACGAGCACGTCCGGCAGTTCCGGCTCCGTGGCAAACGACTCGACGCAGATCGAGCTCACGTACTCTCGGAGCCGTACGCGGTCCGAGCCCTCCGCCATCTGGGTGAGAGTTCCGATCTCGCCGTCGTTGGCGCAGCAAACGTTGAAATCGTGGCGCCTGAAGGGCAGCCAGCCAGGCGGAAGGACATGCGCGAGCCGGCCGGCCGCGGCATCCGGATCGGGGTTGTCCGTCTCGGTGGCGTCGCGGGACAGGTTCGCCTCGAGGTAACCCCTGATTACGTTCCTCGTGGACTCTCGGTCCTCGAGAACCAGGACGTTGACCGACACGTCAGATCAGCTCACCTGGCCAGGATGGACAGTCCTTGCCGGGATACTTGCTGCCGCACAGCTGCACCCATCCTGGGCTGGGCCAGTGCGCGTCGGGCAGCTCGCCGAACAGAGCAAGTGCATCCGCCCTCGCCGCGGCGTAGGGGGCGACATCCGGGGTCGTCTCGAGCGGCTCGTGGTGCACCACCTCGCCGAGGACCTGCTCGCAAAACCGTAGGTAGGAGCGGCTGAAGAGAAGGGCCGTATGCCACATATCGTCGACCGAAGCCGACGGCGCCCGCTCGCCGTCCGCCAGCGCACAGACGACGAGGAATTGCTTGAAGGCCGTGAAGCATTGCTCCGCCTCCTCGGGCGTCTTGCCGAAATCGGAGCAGTAGCGCCGGAGCAGCCCGGGATGCCTCCATCTCATCGCTCGGTCTGGGTCGGCGCGTATGTCGCGCTTCGCGGTGAGCATTGCAGTCATGGTCAATTCTCCCTTGATCAGTGTTTTGGCCGGCTGACGAGTCGCACGACGCCTTCCTCGGCGTCCACGTCCACGAGGTCGCCGCTGCGAAGAACATGCGTCGCCCGTTCGGTCCCGATAACGCAGGGTAGGTTGAACTCGCGGCTGACGAGGACCGCGTGGCAGAGCATGCCGCCCTCGTCGGTGACTATCGCGCTCGCCTTCTCGACCGCGAGCATTAGTCGTGGCTGGGTCATCGTCGCGACGAGGATCTCGCCGGGCTGCATGAGAAGCATGTCGTCGTCGCTGGCGATCACCCGGACGCGGCCTCGCGACCGCCCTTGCCAGCCGGACACGCCTTGCAGGGTCTCCGGCGGCGTCTCGGATGCGGCGGCCGTCCTGGCGGGGTGGCTGGCGGCGATCCATTTGGTGCTGCCGCCGCGAACGACGAACTCGAAGCCGGCGCGGCGCTCGGCCGCCCTGGACGCCAGATCTCGCCCTTCGCAGCGGCCTTGGATGCCGTCCATGAGCTCTTGCCAGCTCAGCTGAACGGTGTCCTCGTAACCGTCGAGCGCCAGGAGATGCGCGGCTTCGTCGAACAGCGGTACCACCCGCTCGTGAGCGATGAAGAAAGCGTTCGAGGCGGTAGCTGCGCAGGTACATGTAGCGGCTGAGGACGTCGGCCAGGCGGCGCGCGTCGGGCCCCAGCCTTGCTATGGCCCGCTCGCGCTCTTCGAGATGGTCGCTGCGGCGACGCTCGATCTTCGCGAGCCGCTCCTCGCAGTCCTCGCGCAGGAGGTTCTGGAGCCGCAGGCCGACGTCAACGGGAGTGATCGGATCGCCGGAGTAGTAGCGTCGCCCCATCCAGCCGAAACGCGCCTGGTAGGACTCGAGGTCGGCCCAGACAGCGGGGTGCCGGTACGCCACACGCGCAACGAGCGCTATCGGGTCGACGGCGATCCATTCGCGATGGTCGGCCGCCGTGCTCTGCGCCAGAAGGGCGAGCTTCAACATTTCGGTGAGGTTGCACAGCTCGTCGGTCGGCTCGAGCGAGATCTGGAGCGCTCTCATGACTCCTCGAACGTCCTCGCCGGTCGGCTGATCCAGGTGATCGGTCACAAACCCACGCAGCAGGTCCTCGAGCTCGAACTGGACGACAATTAGCGTCTGCAGGAAGGACCCCAGCTCCGCCGCGGTCGTGAAGTAGCGCTCGAGGGCCGGCTGCAGGCTCTCGCGACTCCCTTCCTGGATACGGTGCTCCGCCGCGAGCCGATCGACTGTCCTCAGCAAGGCACGGCAAGAGCCGAGGCAGCGATCGGCATAGCGCTCGAAGAAGGCGACGCCTTCCGCGGTGCTTCGCTCACGTACGACGGCCGTCGCTGCGGCCAGCTCCGCGCGCTTGTACTGCAATCGAATGCCAGCGCGACGGATGTTCTCGAACCCGATGGGCAATCCCGTGTTGGCCTCGATCGCGGACCGGCTCTGACCCGAGATGAGAAAGCTCAGAAAGAGTGGGGTGTTGGGGCGGGCAACGGCGGTCACCCACTCATGAGCGCCCTGGCCGGATGCGCTCATGACTTTCGCCGCCTTGCAGAGGCGGTCGCCGTTATCGGGCGCGCTTGGAGCACGAGCACTGCACCATCCGCTATGGCCCACTCGACATCCGCGTGGAAGCCCAGCGTCGTCCTGCAGAGCTCGGCGGCCTCGGCGACGGCGGCGATTTGAGCCGGAGCAAGAGATAGGCGCCGCCGGAAAGCGTGGGGAATCGGTATCTGCACGACTCCATCCGCCGTCAGGACGCTCATCCGCCGCTTGCTGCCGATCTTGCTCCAAAGCACGCTGCCGCTTCCGTCCACACCGAGCTCATCGGGCGTGATCTCTCCGCCAACGACGAGGTCGCCGAGCCCGTACCCAGCGTCGATGACGACCTCGTCGGCACCGCTCACGGGATTGGAGGTGAAGGCCACACCGGCACGATCGGCGGGCGCCATCTCTTGGATGAGGACCGCCGGCGCACCCACGTTGAGGCTCCCCGCCTGCTGTCGATAGGCATCGATGTGGGGAGCGGAGCCGGAGTGCGCGCATGCGCGCACGGCGTCCGCGAGTGAGCTGTCACCACGGACCCCGAGGAGCGTCCGGTACTGGCCGGCGAACGAGTGCCGCGGCGAATCCTCGTCGAGGCCGGACGAGCGCACGGCAAAGACCCCCGAGGTTTCGCTCCCAAGCGCCCGCTGGAGCCCCGCCCGCAGCGACTCGAGAGTCGGCCGTTCCTCGCTCCCGCCCTCGGCATCGAGAAGGGCGGCGGTGCTGGCGGCCGGAAGGACCCAGCCGGGGGGCACACGGCCCGGAAGGGCCTGGCGGAGGCGCGACAGGGTCGCCGCCTTGGCGCCCGCAACCGACGGATCCCGCGCCTCCTCCTGCTCCAAGGGCAGGAGCGGGAACTCGGGCGAGGCCTCGCCCTGCTGCGGAGCGGCGGCGCTCACCTACTCGACGCTCTCCCCCAGCGCCCGCTGGAGCGTCTCTTGTCTCCGCGCGTCATCCTCGTCCTTCCATTCCTCGGCGACCCGGTCACGCGCCGTGGACAGCTCCTTGTTGGCCTGGGCGCGCTCCTCGCTGTAGGCGGTGAAGGCGGCTCGCTGAACGTCGGCGACAGACACGCCGTCGTGTTCCGCGATCAGTTCCAGGAACCGGAGCTGGGCATCGTGAATCCGGATCGTCGTCGTTCGCGTCTTCATCGGATGTCATCTCCTTAACGGGTGGTCATTTCCGCCCGCATTATGACATAACGTAACGCTAAATGCCAGACATTTTTCGTTTCTATTAAAAGCTCGATACAGTTGCTAGACATTATGTTAGTGTCTAGCTCGCAAAGCGACGAAAGACAACTATGCCTGAGGTATCCAAGCTAGTTGGCGGCGCCTTGATCGCGGCGGGCGTCGGTGGAGCGGTTGCGACGGTGGCGGACGGGCTCAGCTCGACCCCCCTCGTGGTCGCTGTGTGGCTGCTCGCGCTTCTCGGCGGCATCGTCCTGATCGTCCACAGCGAGCGGAAAAGGAAGCGGGCGTCAAGCGGCTCCGAGACCACGGTTCTGACCGCGATCGAAGAACGGGATCAAGTTGGCGATGAGGGCGGCCGTCGGAAAAGCCTCGATGGAGCCGGCGGCGCTCATCTAGGTCTGCGGCAAGACGTGCGGGCAAGCGGCGGGACGGGGGAAAACCATCCGACGACCGACTTCATGCCGGTGCCGCACTCTCATAGGCGCCTTCTGGACGAGCAGGCGGGCGGCGACTATCTGATCTGGACCCCGGACCATCCGGAGGAGGAGGCGGGACCCGGAAACGAGGCAAAGGTACTCAAGCTCTCCGCTGGCGAATGGCTGCGCATTGGCCGCGGCACGAAGTCTGATGTCCAGTTCTCGCTCGACTACACGCCGGTCTCCCGACAACACGCCGCAGTCAAGCTGACAGAGCCTGGGATTCTCTTGGTGCGCGACCTCGGAAGCCTCAACGGCACTTGGGCCAATGGAGAGGACGTCGCGACGTTCTGCCGCGTAAACGGTGTACGGGCGATGCCGGTCCGAGCGGACGCCGACATCGTGGTCGGCCAAACGGCCATCAGCTACGGCTGGCGCGCGGCGGTCAAAACTCGTGGGAGCGGGACGCGGAGTGGCGCTCGATCGCCAACCCGATGAGACGGTCGCATAGGTCGGGGTAGGGAAGGCCAGTGGCCTCCCAGAGCTTGGCGTAGACGCTCGTCTCGGTGAAGCCGGGCATGGTGTTGATCTCGTTGACGAGGACGCGGCCGTCGGCTTCGAGGAAGAAGTCGCAGCGGGCGAGGCCGGAGCAGCCGCCCAGATCGAAGGCCTCGACGGCGAGTTCGCGCAGGGACGTCACCAGCTCGCCGGGGATCGGAGCGGGGACAACCAGCTCCATGCCGCCGTCGCTGTACTTGGTCTCGTAGTCGTACCACTCGCCGTGGGCGATCACCTCGCCCGGCAGCGAGGTCTCGACCCGCTCGTTGCCAAGCAGGGAGCACTCGACCTCGCGGCCGGGGGCATGCGCCTCGACGATCACGCGGGGGTCGTGGCGCAGCGCCAGCTCGACCGCGCGGTCGAGCTCCTCCCCCACGCTCTCGACCTTGCTGATGCCGACGCTGGAGCCGAGGCGCGAGGGCTTGACCCAGAGCGGCAGCCCCATCTCGCCGCAGCGCTGGCGCCAGTCCCCCTCGCCGACGCCGACGAACTCGACCTGCGGCAGCCCACGCTGGGCGAAGAGGCGCTTCAGCGTCAGCTTGTCCATGCAGACGGCCGAGGCGAGCACGTCGGAGCCGACGTAGGGGACGTCGAGCCACTCGAGCACCCCCTGGACGCTGCCGTCCTCGCCGAAGGGCCCGTGCAGGGCGGGGAAGGCGGCGTCGGCGCCAAAGAGCCCCGCGGCCGGCAGCAGCTCGACCGGCGCGCCGCGGAAGTTCCAGCCGCCCTCGCGGGCGATCGTTACCAGCAGCGCCTCGTGGCCGGCCTCCTCCAGCCCACGCGCCACCGCCTCGCCCGAGCGCAGCGAGACGTCGTGCTCGGAGGAACGGCCGCCGCAGAGGACCGCAACCCTCATTCTTCTTCTTCCGCTTCGCCGTCGCCTTCGCCTTCGAGCGCGCGTTTGCCGACAATCACCGTCACTCCCGATCCCGGTTCGACTTCGGCCCCGGGTGGCGGGAACTGATCGGTGACGCGGCCGATCTGCTGCGGCACTTCGGTTTCTTCTTCCTGCACGGTCGGTTCGAGGCCGGCGGCGCGGAGCGCTTCCACCGCTTCTGCCCGTTCCTTGCCGATCACGTTCGGCACCTGCGCCTGCTCTTCGCCCTTGGAGACGACGATCGAGACGGTCGAGCCGCGCGGCAGCTCCGAGCCTGCGCTGGGCGACTGGCGGATCACCTGACCTTCCGGCTTGGCGCTTTCCTCTTCTTCGACGCCGGGCGTCAGGCCGCGGCCGCGGATCTGCTGCACGGCGACCGATCGCTGGGTGCCGACCAGGACCGGCACTTTGGCCAGCTTCTGTCCCTTGGAGACGGTGAGGACGACGGTCGAGCCGCGGGTAGCGGTCGCGCCGCCGGAGGGAGTGGAGCGGATCACCAATCCGGCTTCGACCTGGTCGGAGTTTGCCTTGACGACCTGGGCGGCGAAGCCCGCTTCCTCCACCGCTTCGGTCGCCTCCGCCTGACTCTGGCCAGCGAGGCCGCCCGGCACCTTGGCGGTGCCCGGGCCGGCGCTGACCGTCAGCGCCACCTTTGGCTTCGAGCAGAAGAAGCTGAGGAAGGCGCAGTCGAGCGAGGCGTTGCCCGCCGGCGGATCCTGCTCGAGCACGGTGTTGGCCGCGACTTCGCGCTGGACGCGATCGATGTCGCCGATCTTGAAGCCGTTCTGTTCGAGCAGCGCGATCGCCACGCCGAGCTGGTTCCCGGTCACCCCCGGTACGTCGGTCGTCGTGTCGCGGGTAAGAGCGAAGCCGAGCAGGGCGCCGAGCAGCACCGCGACCGCAGCGAGGATCGCCCACCTCCTGCGTCGGCGGCGGCGTTCCTCCTCCTCGGAGTCGCCCTCGGCTGCCGCCGCCTCGTCCGGGCCGACCACCGGCGGCGGCAGCGGGGCGAAGGCGGCGGTTCCACCGCTTGCATCGGGTTCCCGGCCCGCCGTCTCGAGCGCGGTGATGAAAGCCTCGGCGCTCTGGAAACGCTGCCCGGGGTCCTTTTCCAGCGCCCGCATCACCACCGCGTCGAGCGCCGGCGAGACGGCGGGGTTGATCGAGCTCGGCCGCTGCGGCGTGTGCGAGACCTGTTTCATCGCGATCGCGACGGCCGAGTCGGCCTCGAAGGGCACCCGCCCGGCGAGCGCCTCATAGAGCATCACGCCGACCGAGTAGAGATCGGAGACGGCGGTCACCTCCTGGCCCTGGGCCTGCTCGGGCGAGAGGTAGTGCGGCGTGCCCATCACCGACCCCGCCTGGGTGATTTCCGAGGCACCGGCGCGGGCGATGCCGAAGTCGGTGACAGTCGCCACCCCCTCGTCATCCACAATGACGTTCTGCGGCTTGAGGTCGCGGTGGACGATGCCGTGCTTGTGGGCGTAGCCGGCCGCCTCGAGCACCTGGCGAATCATCGCCGTCGACTGCTCCGGCGTCATGCCCTGGTCGATCAGCTGCTTCAGTGAGCGCCCCTCGAGCAGCTGCATCGCGATGTAGTAGGTGCCCTCGGCGTCGCCGCGGTCGAAGACGGCGACGATGTTGGGGTGCGAGAGGCCCGCGGCGGCCTCGGCCTCGCGGCGAAAGCGTTCGACGAACTCGCGGTCCTGGGCGAAGCGACGGTGCAGGACCTTGAGCGCGAGGCGGCGCTGCAGGTGCGGGTCCTCGGCCAGCCAGACGTCCGCCATGCCGCCCGAGCCGATCCGGCGCAGCAGCCGGTAGCGCCCGTCGATTGTGCTTCCCTCGCCGACTTCAGCCGACACTCTCAGCTCCCTTCGTTTTCGAGGATGGTTTCGGCGACGTCACGGAAGATCGGCGCCGCCACGTCGCCGCCGAACGCGGTCGTGCACTCGACCGTCGCGGCGATCGCGATCTGCGGGTCGTCGGCCGGGGCGAAGCCGATGAACCATGCCTGGTTCTCGTCGCTGCCGCCGCCACAAGTCTCGTTGAACGGCGTTTCCGCCGTGCCGGTCTTGCCGGCGACGGCGATGCCGGGAATCGCCGCATTGGTGCCGGTGCCTTCGCTGACCACCCCTTCCATCGCCGTGGTCAGCTCGGCCGCGGTCTGCTCGTCGATCGGCTGGCTGTACTGGGACGGATCGAGGCGCTCGGTTACGCGCCCGTCCGGATCGACGACGCGGCTCCAGATCTGGGGCTTCATCAGGCGGCCGTCGTTGGCGACCGCCGCGGCAACCTCGGCCATCTGCAGCGGCGTCACCAGCAGCCGCTCCTGGCCGAAGGCGACGCGGGCGATGTCGACCGGGTCGTCCCGGCCGAGCAGCTCGCTTTCCTCGAACACGCCGCTGGTGTAGACCTGGTCCTCGGGCAGGTCGATCGCTGGCGTGGAGCCGAAGCCGAAGGCGTCCATGTACTCGAACATCGTTTCGGCGCCGAGCTGCTCGCCGAGCTGCGCGAACCAGGTATTGACCGAGTTGGTCAGCGCGGTGTCGAGCGCGATCGGACCGAAGTCCTGATTGAAGTCGTTGGAGAGCGGCTGCCCCTGCACTTCGATCGTGCCGGGGGCGTCGATCGTCGTTTCCGGCGTGATCGCGCCGCTGTCGAGCCCGGCGGCGGCGGTCACCACCTTGAAGGTCGAGCCCGGCGGGTACTGACCCTGGGTGGCGCGATTGAGCAGCGGCGAGGTTGGGTCCCGGTTGAGCTCGGTGGAATGCTCCGGCACCCGGTTGGGATCGTAGGGCGGGTTCGACGCCATCACCCGCACCCGTCCCGTGCTCGGCTCGATCGCGACGACAGCACCGAAGCCGGCGGCTTCGAGGTCGGCGAGCGCCACCGCTTGTGCCTCTGCGTCGATGCTGGTGACGATGTCGTTGCCCTCCTGTCGCCGCCCGCGCAGCTCGTCGAGGATCGAGACGAACTCGGAGTCCTCGCCGATCAGCTCGTCGTTGTGGTACTTCTCGAACTCGCTGTCCCCCTGGCGGACGAAGCTGTAGCCGATCGGGTGACCGTACAGCCCCCCCTCGGGGTAGCGGCGCACGTAGCGCAGCGCGTCGCCGCGTCCCTTCGCCACCGAGCGGGCCAGGACCGTGCCGTCGGCGGCGAGGATCCGGCCGCGCTCGATCTGCTGCTGCTCCAGCAGCGGCCGTGCGTTGGCCCGCTTCTCCTTCAGCGCCTCCGCGTCGAAGACCGACCACCAAGACGTGAAGGCGATCAGCACGGCGAAGAGGACGACGATCAGGCCGAAGAGCTTGACGATCTGGCGGTTCACCGCGTCACGTCCCCTCGAGGGCGAAGGCGCCTCGCGGCCTCGCGGCCTCACGCCGGGCGCGGTCGGAGATCAGCAACAGCAAGGCCAGGAGGACGAAGTTGGCGACGATCGAGCTGCCGCCGTAGCTGATGAAGGGCAGGGTGACGCCGGTCAGCGGGATCACCCGCGTCACGCCGCCGATGATGACGAAGGCCTGAATCGCGAAGACCGCGGTGAGCCCGGTCGCCAGCAGCTTGGAGAAGCCGTCGTCGGCGAGCAGGGCGATCTTGAAGCCGCGCGCCGCGATCAGCAGGTAGATCAGGATCACCGCGCAGGCGCCGAAGAGGCCGACCTCGTTGACGATCAGCGAGTAGATCGTGTCGGTCTGCGCCGCCGGCAGCAGCGCCTTGTCGGTGCCGGGGATCGTGATCAGCGCCTGGCCGAAGCCCTGACCGAAGAGGCCACCGTCGGCCTGGGCGAAGATCGATTGCAGGATCTGGTACCCGCTTTCGCTCGGATCCTTGTAGGGGTCGAGCCAGATCTCGATCCGGTCGTGGACGTGGGGCACGGTCGAGGCGAAGAACCAGGCGCCGAGCAGGAACATCGCCATGCCGATGACGACGAAAGAGAAGCGCCCCGTCGCCACGTAGAGCAGGGCGAGGAAGGCGGCGAAGAACATCAGCGAGCTGCCCAGGTCGCGGATGAAGACGAGCATGAACATCGACGCCCCCCAGACGACCAGCAGCGGCCCGAGGTGCTTCAGCGGCGGCAGGGTCACCCCGAGCACGCGGCGGGCGCCGACGATCAGCACCTCGCGGTGCTCGCGCAGGTAGCTGGCGAGGAAGACGACGATGCAGATCTTCGAGAACTCGGCCGGCTGGAAGGCGAGCGGGCCGAGCTTGACCCCGAGGTAGGCGCCGTTGACCTGCTGGCCGATCCCCGGCAGCCGCGGCGCCAGCAGCAGCAGCAGCCCGACTCCGGCGATCGTGTAGCGGTAGCGCTCGAGCACGTCGTACTCGCGCAGGAAGTGGATCGTCAGGGCGAAGAGGACGAGTCCGAGGACGAACCAGTTGGCCTGGTCGCGGGCGAGGCCCTCGTCGATGCGGTAGATCATCACCAGGCCGAAGGCGGTCAGCAGGGCGACCAGGGGGAAGAGGTAGGGGTCGGCGTTGGGAAGGCGCAGGCGCAGGTAGACGTGGGTGGCGAGGCAGACGGCGAGGAAGTAGGCGCCGTAGACCAGGCTGGCGTCGCCGAGGCGGGTGTTCTCCTGGGCGAAGACCGCGGCGAAGCCGGCGCTGAGCAGCAGCGCGACCGGGATCAGGGCGACGAGCTCCCGGTTGCGGGCCGACCTCAAGGAACCCCCTGGCTGCGTTCGATGTCTTCGATCAGCGAGACGGCGTCGGCGCGCGAGCGGATGTCGTGGCCGGTGACCGCCTCGCGCCGCTGCTGGTTGAGCGCGACGGTCTGCACCGGGCTGGCGTAGCGCTCCTCGTAGAGCTCGACGCCGAAGGGGAACTCGTAGGGCAGGCCGCGGTAGAGCGCGACACGGCCGCTGTCGTCGGTGCCGAGGAACCAGACCTGGCGGTTGCCGTACCAGGCGCCGAAGGCGACGGCAGCGAGGATCGCGGCCACGGCGAGCACCTTTGCCGCGGTGCGCAGGCCGCGGCGCGGCGCCTTTGCCGCGAGCTTCTCGCGGCGCTCCTGCGCTGCGGCGGCGGCGGCGCGGCGGCGCACCTCGGTCGCGGTCAGCCCCGCCTCCTCGGCCGCGGCGCCGACCAGGGTCGCGTCCTCGGGGCGCTCGCCCTGGGGCGCGGCCGCGTCCCCGAGGCGGAAGGCGAGCGCGGTGATGTTGTCGCGCCCGCCGGCGCCGTTGGCCTCGTCGACCAGGGTGCGCACCGCCTCGCGCATCGAGCCGGCCGAGCCGAGGACAGCGGCGATCCGCTCCTCGCCGACCATCGTCGTCAGCCCGTCGGAGCAGAGCAGGAAGACGTCGCCCGGGGCCGCGGGGACGGTCTGCACGTCGACCTCGACCTCGGGCTCGGGGCCGAGCGCGCGGGTGATGATCGAGCGCTGCGGATGGTCCTCGGCCTGGGCGTCGGTGATCTGCCCCTTGCGCCGCATCTCCTCGACCAGCGAGTGGTCGCGGGTGAGGCGCTCGAGCTTGCCGCGGCGCAGGCGGTAGGCGCGGCTGTCGCCGACGTGGCCGATGCCGACCTCTTCCCTCTGCGCGTCGACGATCGCCGCGGTGATCGTCGTGCCCATGCCGGCGCGCGAGGGGTCGGCCCGGGCGAGCTCGTGGATGCGGCGGTTGGCGGCCTCGATCGTCTCGCGCAGGAAGTGCTCGGGTGGTCCCGCCGGCAGGTCGCGGTCGAAGGCGTCGGCGGCGGCCTTCGAGGCGACCTCGCCCGCCTGGGCGCCGCCCATGCCGTCGGCGACGACGAAGATCGGCGCGCGGACGAAGAGCGAGTCCTCGTTCTCGCTGCGCTGGCGGCCCGGTGTCGGTGCGGAAGGCCTGGTCGTCGACCCGCAGCACTCAGGCACCCGCCTCGAACCTGAACTCGGTGTCGCCGATCCGCACCACGTCGCCGTCGATCAGCTCCGCCTCGCCGTGCAGGGTCGGCGTCGTTGAGCAGGGTGCCGTTGGTCGAGCTCATGTCTTCGACGTAGGCGCGCCCCTCACGCGAGAAGATCCTCGCGTGCAAGGCCGGAGGCGTAGCGGTCCTCGATCCGCAGGTCGGCCTCCTGCGAGCGGCCGATCGAGAGGCCGCCGATCAGGTCGAAGCGCTCGCCCTCGCGAGGCCGCCGCCGCGCAGCGCCACCAGCCAGGCGTCGCCGCCTGCCGGTGCGCGCCTCGAAGGCCGGCACCGGGTGGAAGCCGGTCGCGTCCGGCGCCGGCGCGACCGTGCCGCGCAGGTCCTTCAGCGCGCTGCGCGCGATCCAGAGCAGGAAGAGGTAGAGGACGGCGAGGAAGCCGAACTTCAGTGCGACGGAGATCGGGTCGTAGTCCACGCGCTCAGCACACTAGAGCCAGACTCAGGCGCTACTGCTCGACGTCGAACCGGAAGGTCGTCGTGCCCAGCGTGACCTGGTCGCCGGGCTCGAGCCGGGTCGAGCCGACGCGCCGGCCGTTGACCTTGATCCCGTTGGTCGAGCCGAGGTCGGCGATCGTCCACTCGCCGCTGGCCGAGCGGCGCAGCTCGGCGTGGTGGCGGGAGACGTTGGGGTCGCGGAGCACGCAGTCGGCGTCCTTCGAGCGGCCGATCGTCGCCGCGGTCGCCGTCGAGCACGTAGCGGCGGTCGTCGAGGATGACGATCGCGCGCGGGCGCGGAGCCGCCCGCTGGCGATGGGGCCTCGGCCGCCGGTGCCTCGCGCACGGCCGAGTAGACCATCGTGTGACCCTCCTCGCCCTGGCTGGGCGCCTCGCCCTCGTGGGCGGGCGGCTTGACCAGGCGCGTCTGGATGCCGAACTCGCCCAGGCGCAGCCGCTCGTCGGTCTCGAAGTCGACCGTCGGGCGGGTCAGCAGGTCGTAGCTGCGCCGCCGGGCGTGCTCCAGCAGGTAGCCGGAGAGCTCCTGCTCGAGCGAGCGCTCGTAGCCCTCGAGCCGCGTGCGGTCCTTGCCCGAGAGGTAGACCGTGTACTCGTTGGGCACGTAGACGCGGGCCACGCCGGCGGTCTTGTGCGCGTCCATCTCCTTGGCCAGCTTGCGGGCGAGCTCGACCGGCTGCACCTCGGAGCTGAAGGCGCGGCTGAAGACCCCCTCGACGAGGCCTTCGATCCGACTCTCGAGGTTGCGTAGGACGCTGATCGGGAAATCCTAGAGATCGGAGGTCTGATGCGGGTTAGGGCAGGAAGGCCCCGTGGCCGAGCGCGAGCCAGGCGCCCAGCGCCGCGGCGGCGGCCAGGGCGCCGAGCCGCAGCCTGAGCGACGTACGCGCGCGGCGGAAGGCTCGTCGGCGAGCAGGTCGAGCGAGTCCTCGATCGCGCTGCCCAGCTCCTCCAGGGCGGGCCGGCGTGCGGGCCGGGGCTGGAGCGCGGCGTCGATCGTGTCGCTGAGCTCGCGCGGCAGATCCGGGCGCAGCCGGCGCAGCGAGCGGGGCCGGCCGCCGATCGCCCGTGCCGTCGCCGCCGGGGTCGCGCGGCGGTTGGGGTTCTCGCCGCCCCAGCACTCGTAGAGCATCAGCGCCAGCGAGTAGACGTCGGCCTCGGGGCCGACGGCCTGGCCCTCGGCCTGCTCGGGCGACATGTAGGCGAGGGTGCCGACGACGTCGCCGGGCGCGGTCAGCGCGGCGCCGTCGGCGAGGCGGGCGACGCCGAAGTCCATCAGCTTGGCGCGGAACTCTCCCTCGGGGGCGACGAGGACGTTCTGCGGCTTGATGTCGCGGTGGACGACGCCGCGCGAGTGGGCGTGGTCGAGCGCCTCGCAGAGGTCGGCGCCGATCTCGCCGATCTCGCGGTCGCTGAGCGCGCCGTCGCGGCTGAGGCGGGCCAGGGTCGAGCCCTCGACCAGCTCGGTGACCAGCAGGGCGTTGCCGTCCTCCTCGCCCATCTCGTAGAGGGTGACGATGCCGGGGTGGTTGAGCCGCGCCGCCGCCTGCGCCTCGCGCAGCACCCTGCGGCCTGACTCGCCGCGCGACTCGATCGCCTTGACCGCGACCGTGCGCTCGAGGCGGCCGTCCCAGGCCTCGTAGACGACGCCGAAGCCGCCGCTGCCGATGCGGCGCTCGATCAGGAAGCGGTTGAGGACGAGGGAGCCGACCATACTCACTTCGAGCTTCGCCGCGATTCCGCTTCCTCCTGCGACATACTCCCTGCTACTTGGAGGATTCGCTCGCATCCCGGCAGGGGCGCCGACCGCGCCCGCCACGTCGTCCCGAACGGCAGCAGATCCTGCTGCGGCGCGGTCTGGCGCTCGGCGTCGGCCTGCTGATCCTGATCCTGCTCGTGCTCGGCGTACGTGGCTGCCTCAACGCGCGCAAGGAGCGCGCGCTCAGCGACTACGCCCAGAACGTCACCCAGATCGTCGAAGAGACCGACCAGACGAGCAAATCGTTCTTCGGCAAGCTCGATGACCCCGGCGAACTCTCGGTCACCGACTTCGTCGCCGAGGTCAACGCCGACCGCAGCGCGATGGACAACTACGTGATCGCGGATCGACGGGCTCGACACCCCCGGCGACATGAGCAACGCGCAGGACAGCGCTGGAGCTGGTCTACGAGCTGCGCGGCGCGCGATGGCCGACGATCGCCGAAAAGATGAGCACCGCGCTGGGCGACGTCGGCTCGGAGAAAGCGACCGAAGCGATCGCCAAGCAGATGAGCGTGCTGGCGGCGAGCGACGTCATCTACGCCTCGGTCGTCCGCCCCGAAGTCGACGCCGTTCTGGCCGACAACGGGATCGACGGCGAGGACGTGCCGGAGAGCGTCTTCGTCCCCGACGGCACCAGGTGGCTCGACGAAGCCGAAATCAGCAGCGCCCTGGGCTCGGTCAGCGGCGCCACCGCGGGCACGACGCCCGGCGTCCACGGCCTCGGCCTGCTCGGCGACCAGCATCAACGGCACCGAACTGACGCCGGAAGGAAGCGACCTCGGTGGTGTCGGAAGAAACGCCCGAAGTCGAAGTCCAAGTGCAGAACCAGGGCGAATCGACCGAGAACGGCATCACCGTCTCGGTCACCGTCGACGGCCAGACCCTGCAGGGAGAGATCAGCAGCATCGAAGCCGGGGCGACCGAAACGGTGACGATCCCGCTGACGCCGGCGCCGAAAGGCGAAGTGACGCTGGAAGTCGTGGCCGAACCGGTGCCGGGCGAGGAAGTGTCGGAAAACAACGAAGCCAGCTACACGGTCGTCTTCGAATAGTTGGCGGGCGGGGCTCGCCCTTAGCCGATGAAAATCTCCTTCCTAGGACCAGCAGGTACCTTCACCGAAGACGCGCTGCGGGAGGCGCTTCCTGCGGGTAAGGAGATCGAGGCTTTGCGGATGCCGACGGTCCACGACGCGATCTTGGCGGTCGAGCGGGGCGAGGCGGAGCGGGCGCTGGTGCCGTTCGAGAACTCGATCGAGGGGTCGGTGCGGAGCACGCTCGACACGTTGGCCTTCGACACCGAGGCGGTGACGATCGTCGGCGAGCACGACTTCCGCGTGCACGCCCACCTGATCGCCCGCGAGGGAGTCGAGCTGGAGCAGGTCTCGGCGATCCTCTCGCACCCTCAGCCGCTGGCCCAGTGCGCCGGCTTCCTGCGCGAGCACCTGCCGGGGGTCGAACGGCGCAGCGTCAGCAGCACCGCCGAGGCGGTGCGCATGGTCGGCGAGTCGGTGCGACCCTGGGCGGCGATCGGCGCGCGGGCCGCGGCCGACCTCTACGGCTGCACGGTCCTGCGCGAGAGCATCGAGGACGACGCCGACAACGTCACCCGCTTCGTCTGGATCGCCCCCGCCGACACCGCGCCGGAGGGCGGCGGCCCATGGCGAACCTCGCTCGTCTTCTCCGAGCTCGGGGCCGACCACCCGGGCGCACTGGTCGATGCCCTCCAGGAGTTCTCCAGCCGTGGCGTCAACCTGAGCCGGATCGAGTCGCGGCCGCTGCGGCAGGGCCTCGGCCGCTACATGTTCTTCTGCGACCTCGAAGGCGGCGATCGACGATCCAGCTATCTCGGAGGCGCTTGCGGCGCTGGGCGAAAAGGCCGAGTCCGTGCGGATCCTAGGTTCCTACCCGGTTGGTTGACGTGAGGGCAGGGCAGCTCCAGCGGAGCTGCCCTGCCCTCCCCTCCCGCCGCCTGCGTAGAATTCCCGAGCAAGATGGCACGAGTGCTTGTCTTGAATGCGACGTATGAGCCGATCAACGTCTGCACGTTGAGAAGAGCTGCTGTGCTGTTGCTGAAGGAGAAAGCCGAGCTGTTGGAGCGGCGCGAGGGGGCGATCCACTCGGAGCACATGACGATGGACCGGCCCGACGTGATCCGCCTTGTCAGCTACGTGCGGGTGCCGCGCGAGGCGCACCGGCGCAAGATCACCCGGCGTGCCGTGCTCGCCAGGGACGCCTGGACCTGTCAGTACTGCGGCTCGACCAAGTCCGGCCTCACGGTCGACCACGTAATCCCCCGCAGCCGCGGTGGCAAGTCGGTCTGGGAGAACATCGTCGCCGCCTGCGCGAGCTGCAACCGCCGCAAGGGCAACCGTCTCCCCCGCGAGATCCAGATGCACCCGAAGAAGTCACCGAAGGCGCCGGGCCCCAGCATCTTCATCCAGGTGGCGAGCCCCAACATCCCACCCGCCTGGCAGCAGTACCTACCCGTCGCCGCATAGCGGCCGGCTACGGGACTTCCGGCGGAATGTGCGGCTCGAATTCGTCGAGCGAGACGTAAGCGGTGCCTTCCCCCGGCCACCTGACGCCGTCCACGTCCAGGTAGCAGGTGGATTCGGAGGCGCAGGCGCCGCGGGCGGTCACTGATCCGCCCGCGGCGGTGACGAAGGCGAGCCCGGCTGCGACACCCTCTTCGCGGTGTGGCCAGGACCAGGCCGCCCGATATTCGACGAGGTTCCGCCAGTGCAGCAGCATCAGCGGCGCGAGCTCCGCGAAGGGTCGGTCGGTGCTGGTGACGTCAGTGCAATCACGCAGCTTGTCCGAGCCCGCCCCGCCGCTGGGCGCCGTGCGGGCGAATCCGTAGCTGCCGACTTCGGTTTCGATCGAGTAGACGTCGCCGCCCGCCGGGTGGGCCACCTCGGCGGAGACCAGCTCCCCCCGCAGCGCGGCCTGCCAGGCAAATCTCGCACCGGAGCCGTAGAGCAGCACCGCGTCTCCACCGGGTGACGAGACGCCGAGCGAGCGGAAGTGGCCATGACATGTGCCGACGGAGAACCAGACGCCGGTGCCGAGCACCCGCTCCGCTTCGGTGCCGCAGCCGGCTTTATATGCACCGTCGTAGTAGAACGGGGCGCCGATGCCGTGACCGATGTCGAATGGGTTGGGCAGCTCCGGGCAGAGGTCCGCGTAGGTCTCTTCGCCTTCCTCCACCTCACCGCCTTCGACGGTCGTTTCACCTGGCGGCGGGGGGTCGGCCGCATCCGCCTCGGCGCTCGGCGGGCCCTCTCCAGAACTGTTGATGGCCTCCTCGGCGGCGAGAGCGCTGCCGATGACGAAGAAGACGAGCACCGAGCTCGCGATCAGGATGACCGGGAGAGCCCTGAGCCTGGTCACCCCGCCGATCGGCGGGGTGGCATTAGCGACCTTCGCCGGGTACTTCCCGAGCCGGCCGGGCATCGTCGTCAGCCGCCGAACCCAGCGCTCGATACAGGAGCATTCCTGAGCGGCGCTGAGGCCGGCGATTTCCAGTTCCTCTTCCCTGATCGCGCTGTCCGCCACGACGGCGAAGGTGCGCAGGGACGCAAGCGCGGTGCCGGCAAAGCCGACGGCGACGACCGCGGCCACCGGCAGGAGAAGGGACGTCAGGACGACGGCGACCCCCACGGCCAGGCAGAGCCGGCCGATGGCGCGCTCGCCTTGCAGCTCGCGACGCAACGGGCGCAGGCCTTTACGTCGCTTGCGCTGGCGCGCCAGGCGCATCTGGAGCAGGCCCGCGACCACGGGAAGGCAGGCGGTAACGCCGATCGCGATCTGCGCATGCTGGGCGAGGACGAGGGCTACCGCACCGGCGTTTCCGCCCAGGGTCAGGAAGGGGAACGCCGTGCCTTCCAGAATTCTCCACAAGCGCATCATCGCGGTCCGCCACCCTCTGTTTTTCCGTCCGATCGTTGTTTTATAGATTTAAGATTTATGCACGATGGATTGCGGCAGGGTATCGACTTTTAACGCTAAATGATTTGTGTATCTATATTTGGTCTATGAAAGATCCCCTCTCAGCGTTGAGTCCATGGCCAAAGAACAAGAAGTAGTCCACCTCTCCCGCGACGAAAGGTTGCGGGACTCGAAACGGCAGTCGACCTCGATGTCGCTGCCCCTCGCCGTGCACCACCGTCTCGACCTGCTCGCCGAGGCCGCCGAGGACGCTGGCGCCACCCGCGCCGAGATCGTCGGGATGTTGATCGCCGGCACCCCCCTCGACACCGACGAGCTGGAGCGGGGCGTGCTGCGCTACCGCAAGCTGAAAGTCGGCGACGCGCTCCCCGAGGAGCCGCCCGAGCTCGACGAGCAAGACGGTCCGGTTGAGCCGGACAACGTCATCTCGATCGCCCGCCGCGGCCCCGGCCGGCCAGGCCGGCACGGCACGAGCTAGCTGTCGACGGCCTCTCCCTCGACCCCCGGAATCCCCTCCGGGGGAGGGCCGTCGTCGGTGGAGTCGGACTCGCTCGACTCGACAACCAGGGCGACGGCGCTGACGCGGTCGTCGTCCTTGATGTTCATCACGCGGACGCCCTGGGTCGGGCGACCCATCAGCGAGATGCCGCCGGCTTCGGTCCGCTGCACCATGCCGTTCTGGGAGATGAAGAGCAGATCCTGGTGCTCGCGCACGATCAGGGCGCCGGCGAGGCCGCCCTTCTTCTCGGTCAGCTTCGCGGTCAGCACGCCTTTGGTGCCGCGGCCCTTGACCGGGTACTCGGCGATCGAGGTGCGCTTGCCGTAGCCGTTCTCGGTGACGACGAAGAGCTCGGTGTCGTCGCGGGCGACGTCCATCGCCAGCACGCGGTTCGCCTCGCGGCCCACCTTGGCCGAGACGTTCATCCCTTTGACGCCGGAGGTGTCGCGGCCCATCGGCCGCACCGCGTCCTCGGAGAAGCGCGAGGCGTGGCCGGACTTGGAGACCATCAGCAGGTCGTCCTCGCCCGAGGTCAGCCGCACCTGGACCAGCTCGTCGCCGTCGCGGACCTTGATCGCGATGATCCCGTCGGCGCGGATCGGCGTGTTGTAGGCGAGGAACTCGGTTTTCTTGATCATGCCCTTGGCGGTCGCGAAGGCGAGGTACTTGTTCTCTTTGAAGTCACGGGTGGGGATCACCGCCATCACCCGCTCGCCCTCGCGCAGCGGCAGCAGGTTGACCAGCGCGCTGCCTTTCGCCGTCCGCGAGCCCTCCGGCAGCTCGTAGACCTTGAGCCGGTAGACCTTGCCCCGGTTGGTGAAGAAGAGCAGGTAGTCGTGGGTCGAGCAGATGTGGAGGTGGGCGATGTAGTCGTCCTCCTTCAGGTTCATCCCCATCACGCCGACGCCGCCGCGGCGCTGCTGTCGGTAGGTGGCGAGCGGCAGGCGCTTGACGTAGTCCGACGCGGTCAGCGAGATCACCATCTGCTGGTCGGCGATCATGTCCTCGATGCCGACGTCGCCCTCGAAGTGGGCGATTTCGGTGCGTCGCTCGTCGCCGTAGGACTGGACGATCTCCGCCAGCTCCTCCTTGACCAGGCCGAGCACCCTCGCCTCGTCGCCGAGGATCGCCCGCAGCTCGCCGATCCGCTCGATCAGGTCGGCGTGCTCGGCGCGCACCTTGTCGGCCTCCAGCGCGGTGAGACGCTGCAGGCGCATGTCGAGGATCGCCTGCGCCTGCTCGCGCGAGAGCTCGAACTTCTCGATCAGGCCGTCGCGGGCCGCGTCCGGGTCTTTCGAGCCGCGGATCAGTTTGATCACCGCGTCGAGGTTGTCGAGCGCGATCAGCAGCCCCTCGAGGATGTGGGCGCGGGCCTCGGCGCGGCGCAGTTCGTACTGGGTGCGGCGGGTGACGACCTCGCGCTGATGCTGGACGTAGTACTTGACCAGCTCGAGCAGGCTCAGGGTGCGCGGCACGCCGTCGACCAGCGCGACCATGTTGATCCCGAAGCTGGTCTGCATCCCGGTTTTCTTGTAGAGGTTGTTGAGCACGACCTTGGCCGGCTGGCCGCCGCGCTTCAGCTCGATCACCAGGCGCATGCCGGAGCGGTCGGTCTCGTCGCGCAGGTCGGAGATCCCCTCCAGTTTCTTCTCGCGGACGAGGTCGGCGATCTTCGTGATCAGGCCGTTGTCGCCACCCTTCTTGACCATGAAGGGCAGCTCGGTGACGACGATCGCGTCCTTGCCGCCCTTGAGCGGCTCGACGTGGGCGCGGGCGCGCACCTTGACCGTGCCGCGGCCGGAGGCGTAGGCGTCGCGGATCCCCTCCAGGCTCATGATCCCGCCGCCGGGGAAGTCGGGGCCCTTGACGTGCTCCATCAGGCCGGCCAGGTCGATGGCGGGGTCGTCGATGTAGGCGGTGACCGCAGCGGAGACCTCGCGCAGGTTGTGCGGCGGGATGTTGGTCGCCATCCCGACCGCGATCCCCGAGGCCCCGTTGACCAGCAGGTTCGGGAAGCGCGCCGGCAGGATCAGCGGCTCCTGCGTCGATTCGTCGTAGTTGGGCCCGAAGTCGACCGTGTCGGCGTCGATGTCGCGCAGGAGCTCGGTCGCCAGCCGCCCAAGCCGCGCCTCGGTGTACCTCATCGCGGCAGCCGGGTCGTCGTCGATCGAGCCGAAGTTGCCCTGGCCGTCGATCAGCGTGTAGCGCAGCGAGAACTCCTGCGCCATCCGCACCAGCGTGTCGTAGATCGCCGAGTCGCCGTGCGGGTGGTACTTGCCCATCACCTCGCCGACGATGAAGGCGCACTTGCGGTAGGGCCGGGTCGGCTGCAGGCCGATGTCGTGCATCGCGTAGAGCACCCGCCGGTGGACCGGCTTCAGCCCGTCGCGCACGTCCGGCAGCGCCCGGCCGACGATCACGCTCATCGCGTAATCGAGGTAGGAGGAGCGCATCTCCTTCTCGAGCTCGCGCTCTTCGATCTTGCCCGTCAGGGCCTCGAGCGCCATCAGCGATCCCCCCTAGACATCAAGGAACTTCACGTCCTTCGCGTTCGACTCGATGAAGTCGCGGCGCGGGCCCACCTGGTCGCCCATCAGCATCGAGAAGATCTGGTCGGCGGCGGTCGCATCGTCGAGCGTCACCCGGGCGAGCGTGCGCGACGCCGGGTCCATCGTCGTCTCGCGCAGCTGGTCGGCGTTCATCTCGCCGAGGCCCTTGAAGCGGGTCAGCTGCACGCCGTGACGGGCGAGCTCGAGCACCGCCGGTCGCAGCGCCTGGAAGGAGAGCGCCTCTGAGGTGCGGCCGGAGTAGCGCACCTCGAAAGGCGGCCGGCCGACCTGCTTGAGCAGCGCCGCGTGCACCTCGGCGAACTTGCGGTAGTCGTGGTGCTCGAACAGCTCGCTCGGCAGGCGGTGGGTCCGCGCCAGGCCGCTCTTGCGTTCGATCGCCTTCACCACCAGGCCGGCATCGGAATCCTCGACGAGCTCGGTCTCGAAGGGCTCGCCCTCCGCCGCTTTGCGGCTCAGCACCTTGCGCGCGCCGGCCAGAGTCGCCACCTCTTCATCGAGCAGGCTCGACTCCTCCAGGAAGCGCACCGTCTCGTGGCCGAACTCGGCCTGCAGGGAGGAACCCCAGCCCTCGTACTCTTTCGCCCGCCGCGTGTAGCTCTGCCAGCGGCTCTTGCTCAGCTTCGTCGCCTTGCCGTTCGCGTCGGCGACCTCGATCTCCTCGAGCTTGTCGCGCAGCAGCAGCTCCTCCAGTTCGGACTCGCGCTCCAGGTAGGTCTCCTGGTTGCCCTGCTTGACCCGGTAGAGCGGCGGTTTGGCGATGTAGACGTAGCCGGCGTCGATCAGCTCCGGCATCTGCCGGTAGAGGAAGGTGAGGACGAGGGTGCGGATGTGCGCTCCGTCGACGTCGGCGTCGGTCGCCATCACGATTTTGTGGTACCTGGCGTCCTCCAGGTTGAACTCTTCGTGGACGCCGGTGCCGATCGCCGTGATCAGCGCCTGCACCTCGTTGTTGGCGAGCACCTTGTCGATGCGGCTCTTCTCGACGTTGATGATCTTGCCGCGCAGCGGCAGCACCGCCTGGGTCGAGCGGTCGCGGGCCTGCTTGGCCGAGCCGCCGGCGGAGTCGCCCTCGACCACGAAGAGCTCGGCGTCGCGCGGGTCCTTGACCGTGCAGTCGGCCAGCTTGCCGGGCAGGGTCGAGTTCTCCAGCGCCGACTTGCGGCGGGTCAGGTCGCGCGCTTTGCGGGCCGCGTCGCGGGCGCGCGAGGCGTCGATCGCCTTGGTGATGATCCGTCGCGCGTCGCCGGGATTCTCCTCGAGGAACTCGGCCAGCTTGCGGTTGACCGTCTCCTCGACCAGGCCGCGGATCGGCGGGTTGCCGAGTTTGGTCTTGGTCTGACCCTCGAACTGGGGATCGTGCAGCTTGACCGAGATCACCGCGGTCAAGCCCTCGCGCACGTCCTCGCCGCCGAGGTTGCCGTCCTTCTCCTTGAGCAGGCCTTTGCTGCGCGCGTAGGCGTTCAGCGTCCGGGTCAGAGCGGCACGGAAGCCGGAGAGGTGGGAGCCGCCCTCGTGGGTGTTGATGTTGTTGGCGAAGCTGAAGATCGACTCCTGGTAGGAGGCGTTCCACTGCATCGCCACCTCGACCTGGCCCTCCTCCTCCTCGCCCTCGAAGAAGATCGTCTTGCGGTGCAGGGTGTCCTTGTTCTCGTTCAGGTGGCGGACGAAGTCCTCGATCCCGCCCTCGTACTGGAAGCTGATGCTGTTGGTCTGGCCGCGCTCGTCGACCAGCTCGATCTTCAGGCCGCGGGTGAGGAAGGCGGTCTCGCGCAGGCGCTCGGCGAGCGTCTGGAAGTCGAACTCGATCTCCTCGAAGATCTCGGGGTCGGGCTGGAAGGTGAGTGTCGTGCCGGTCTCCTGAGCTCGACGTCGCCTTTGGCGAGCGGGCGCTGCGGCTTGCCTCGCTCGTAGTCCTGGCTCCAGACGTGGCCGTCGCGGCGGATCTCGAGGTGCAGCTTCTCTGAGAGGGCATTGACGACCGAGACCCCGACTCCGTGCAGGCCGCCGGAGACTTTGTAGCCGCCACCGTCGCCGAACTTGCCGCCGGCGTGCAGCGTCGTCAGCACGACCTCGGCCGCCGGCCGCTTCTCCTTCTTCAGTTCTTCGACCGGGATGCCGCGGCCGTCGTCGCTGACCGTGCAGCTGTCGTCGGGGTGGAGGACGACGCGAACTTCGCAGCAGTGCCCGGCGATCGCCTCGTCGACCGAGTTGTCGACGACCTCGTAGACGAGATGGTGGAGCCCGCGCGGGCCGGTCGAGCCGATGTACATGCCGGGGCGCTTGCGAACCGCTTCCAGACCCTCGAGGACGGTGATGTCCTTGGCTCCGTAGGAGTCTCCTTTTTCCGCCTTGGCCGCGGCGGCGTTCTCTTTCTTAGGCAACTGGTCCTTTCCGCGTCTCACAGAAAACCCCGACCGCCTGGCGCTATCGGCGCGCCTGGTCGGGGCCAAAATCCGAGTTGACATAAGGATACCAGTTCAGCCCCCTCGAAAACCTGGTTCGAGATTAAAAAATACCTGCAAATCGCGGGAAATTATGGCGGGAATGTGTCGCCTTACGCACAAAGGCGGAAACAGGGATGGGTCAGCCGTCTTCGGCACGGAACCGCAAGCCGCGCGGCGCCTCAGCACCGAGCCGCTCAACCAGGCGCTGCTGGAGCTGCTCCTGCATCAGATCGAGCTCCTGTGCCCAGACGGAGTCCGAGCAGGCGACCGTGACCACGCCGTCACGTTCGGATACCGGCCGCGCGACGTCGGCGATGCGCTCGCCCACCAGCTCGGCCCAGACCGCCTGCACCGCCGCCAAGCGCGTCTTCGGCGCGGCTCGCTCGAGCGCCGTGCGGAATGCCGCCGAGGCGGGACGGGGAGCGGGCCGTCGACTCATGCCGCCGCGGAGCGAACGACATCGAACGGCACCCGGACGCGGCGTTCCAGCGCCCGCGGTGGCACGGACTCCTCGGCCGCCGCCGTGATCAGCGCCTGGCCGCCCCCAGCGAGGCGCTCGACCAGGCGCTCGCGCCGCTGCGGATCGAGCTCGCTCATCACGTCGTCGAGCAGAAGCAGCGGCGCCACACGGCGTGCGTCGAGCAGCGCCTCGCGCTGGGCGAAGAGCAGGGAGAGGAGGGCGATGCGCTGCTGGCCCTGCGAGCCGTAGCGCCGCAACGACTTGTCGGCCGACTCGATCTTCAGCTCATCCAGGTGCGGCCCCCACGAGGTGCGGCCGAGACGCAGATCGGCGTCGCGGCGCTCACCGAGGCCAGCGCGAATCTCCTCGGCCGATCCCGACGCCCGCGGTGCGTACGCGAGCGTCGCGCCTCCGGCCAGGCCGAGCTCGTCCGCCGAGGCGGCGAATGGTGCGGCGAGCTCGGCGACGGCCTCCGCCCGGGCCGCGATCAGGGCCTCGGCCGCCTCGGCCAGGGCCGCGTCCCAGACCTCCAGGTCGCCCCCAGGTCGGCCGGTGGCGAGGCGGGCCAGCAGCGCGTTGCGTTGGGCCAGCGCCTGGCCGTAGCGCTGGCGCAGCGCCGCGCGAGAGGGCCAGCGAGCGGCGACGTAACGATCGAGGTGGGCGCGGCGCTCGCCCGGCGGGCCCTTGATCAGGGTCAGGCGGTCGGGTGAAAAGACGGCGACTGGGGGGCGGTGCCGGGCCAGCACAGTCGGCTCCGCGGGGCTGCCGTCGAGCAGGTGGCGCCGCCCCTCGGTGCGACTGACCGCGGCGAGAAGGCGGTGTTCGACGCCGTCCTCGTCGCGGACCACGGCCTCGGCGCGGGCCAGCTGGCCGCCGAAGGGGATCAGCTCGCGCCGGTCCGAGGTCCGGAAGGAGCGGCCGGTGAGGGCGAAGTAGAGCGCCTCGAGCAGGTTCGTCTTGCCGGTGCCGTTGGGGCCGATCAGGCTGACGATGCCCTCGCCCAGCTCGACCCGCACGCCGTTCAGACTGCGCAGTGGCCTCGCTTCGACGGCGGCGACCCGCACCGGCTCCCCGCTAGACGTTGAGGCGGATCGGCATCACGAGGTAACGGAAGTCTTCGTTGTCGACCGGCTGAAGCAGACCCGGGCGAAGCGGCGAGATCAGCCGCAGCACCACCTCGTCGCCCTCGACGCTTTCGATCCCGTCGCGCAGGAACTCCGGGTTGAAGCCGATCTCCAGCGGCTCCCCCTCGAACGCCGCCGGCATCGTCTCCTCGGCGTCGCCGACGTCGGGCGTCGAAGCCGACACCTTCAGCTCGCCCGGCGAGAAGGAGAGGCGCAGCGGCGCATTGCGCTGGGCGAGCTGGCTGACGCGGCGGGCGACCTCGAGGAATTCGGGTCGCGGCAGGCGCACGTCGTGCTCGTAGGACTCCGGCAGGAGTTGTCGAAAGTTGGGGAACTGGCCATCGATCAGCCTCGTGTTGAGGAGGATCGACCCTGCCCTGAAGACGGCCTGGTTGGGGAGCAGGCTGACGGCGACCTCGTCGAGCTCCTCGCCGGCGACCAGCCGGCCCAGCTCGCGCAGCGCCTTGGCCGGGATATTGGCCTCGAGCTCGCCGCCGATCGCGCTCTCCAGCTCGGTGCGCTTGACCGCGAGACGGTAGGAGTCGGTGGCGACCATCGTCATCTCCTGGCCGGCGGCGGTGACCAGCACGCCGGTGAGAACGGGGCGCATGTCGTCGCGCGAGGCGGCGGGGGCGACCAGCTCGACCGTCTCGGCCAGGGCCGGCGCCGGGATCTTCAGCGGCTCGGAGCCCTCGTCGGGGAGGTTGGGGAAATCCTCGACAGGGAGGACACGGAGGTGGAAGCTGGAGCCGCCGCTGCGGATCTCCACGTCGCGCTCGGCCTCGCGCAGCTCGATCTCGACGTCGACCTCCCCCAGCGAGCGGGCGAGGTCGGCGAGGAGCCGGCCTGGGAGCAGGACCGAGCCGGGGCCGCCGATGTCCGCCTCCATCTCGGTGCGAAGTCCCATCTCGCCATCGGTCGCCGCCAGCGCGACGCCGCTCTCGGAGACGGTGAGGAGAATCCCCGAAAGCGCCTGAGTCGCGGCACGAGTCGAGACGGCACGCGAGACGATCGAGAGCTTGGAGACGAGCTCGTTGCATTTGGTGGTCAGCTTCAAATGACTGATGTCCTCTTGAGTTGGGTTAGTGCTTGTGGATATGGCTGCGACCATCGGAAATCGGCATGGTCATGGGATTTTCAGGCTGTGGAGTCCGCTGGGGAAAGCATTGATTCTTACAGTGGCGGCGGCGGTCAGGCCGTTTCGGTCGGGGGGCTGTGGATAGAGGAGCGCAGGTCGCTCACCTGGCGGGCGAGCTCGGTGTCGCCGGCGAGCGTGGTTTCGACGCGCCGCAGCGAGTTGAGGATGGTCGAATGGTCGCGCCCGCCATAGAGGCGGCCGATCTGGGGGAGGGAGAGATCGGTCGCCTCACGCGTGAGCAGGATCGCGATCTGCCGCGCCCGCAACGGTGTCGCGGCACGGCTCGTGCCGACCAGCTCGGCTCGTGAGATGCCGAAGGAGGCGGCCACCCGCTGCTGGATCTCCTCGACCGTGGTGGGCTCGCTCTCCCGGCTCCGGCTGGGGATGACCTCGGCGATCAGCTCCGGGCTGAGCGGCTTGGCGGTGAGCGAGGCGTGGGCGATGACCCTGGTCAGGGCGCCGTGCAGGCGACGGACGTTGGCGTCGATGCGCTGCGCGAGCTCGGAGAGGGCATCGCTGTCCTCGGTCTCGAGCCCAGCCTCGCGAGCGAGGCGCTGGAGGACGGTGAGGCGGGTGGCCAGGTCGGGCGCCTCGACCGGGATCGTCAGGCCCCACTCGAATCGGTCGCGCAATCGTACCTCTAGAGTCGAGAGCTCGCTCGGCAGGCGATCGGCCGAGAGGACGAGCTGGCTGCCGCCCTCATAAAGGGCGTTGAAGGTGTGGAAGAACTCCTCTTCGGTGTGCTGCTTGCCCTGCAGGAACTGGATGTCGTCGACGAGCAGGACGTCGAGGTCGCGGTAGCGGCTCTTGAACAGCTCGGCCCCGCTTGAGCGCAGAGCGCCGACGAACTCGTTGGTGAAGCACTCGGCCGTGGTGTAGCGGACGCTCAGAGCCGGCGCGTTGAGGCGCAGGTAGTTGGCGATCGCACCGAGCAGGTGCGTCTTACCGAGCCCCGGCGGGCCGTGGAGGAAGAGCGGGTTGTAGGCCTCGGACGGGGTCTCGGCGACGGCCAGAGCCGCGGAGTGGGCGACGCGGTTGCCCTCGCCGATCACGAAGCGCTCGAATGTGTAGTTGGGGTTGAGCTCCACACTGGGCGCGGAATCCGTCCCCCCTGGCCGTTTCTCGGCGCTGTCGGAGAAGGCGATCTCGCCCAGCGCCGAGTCGCCCCCGGCGAGCGCTTCGCGAAGCAGCGACGAGTAGCGCCGCTCGACCCAGGTGCGGATCCCGTCGGGCGCGGCGAGGTAGAGCGTCGTGCCCTGGGCACCGACGGCCCGCAGCGGCTCCAGCCAGATCTTGAAGGTCGAGTCCGGTACGGCTGCCCGGAGGCGCCGCCGGACGTCCTCCCAGATGGCGTCGAGGTTCTGTTCGGCAGGCTGGTCGGGCACCGCCGAGCGACGATAGCGGCGCCCCGGGAGAGCCAAACCAGAGGGAGTCGCAAATGCCGAGGAAATGATTTCAGGCGATTGACTCGGCACCGCCGGCCCACCCCCCGCCGCGTCCGTATACTGCGACGGCCAATGAAGCGCACCTACCAGCCGAAGAAGCGAAAGCGGGCCAAGACCCACGGGTTCCGGGCGAGGATGCGGACGCGCGGTGGGCGCGCGATCCTGAAGCGGCGGCGGGCCAAAGGCCGGAAACGCCTCACTCCGGGATGACGGTCGCCATAGTCGGGTTCGGGTGATGGCGGCAAAGCGACGCCGGCTCTCGCGCAGTGCCGAGTTCGACCGTGTCTATCGCGACGGCTCCTCCCACGCGACCCGTTATCTCGTGCTCTATAGCTTCCCGCGCAAGGATGAGGAGGCGGCCGACGTCCGCCTCGGGGTCTCGGTCAGCCGCAAGGTCGGCGGCGCGGTCGACCGCAACCGCGTCAAGCGGACCCTGCGCGAAGCCTTCTGGGCCCTTTCGGAGCGGCTGCCTGAGTGCCACGATTTCGTTCTCGTCGCCCGCCCCGAGATTGGCGCCCTGATCGAGCGCGACGGGATCGACGGGGTAAGGGTCAGCCTTGAAGAGGCGCTCGCGCACACCGATCCGGGGGAGCGTTCCACGTGAAACGGGTTCTCCTGGCCCCGATTGCCGCCTACCAGCGCTGGGTTTCCCCCGCAATGCCCCGGCGCTGTCGCTACGAGCCGACCTGCTCGGAATACGCGACCGACTCGATCCGGCGCTTCGGCCCGTTCCGCGGCCTGCTGCTCGCCTGCTGGCGCCTGCTGCGCTGCAACCCGCTCAGCCACGGGGGCTTCGACCCCGTTCCCGACCGCTTCACCCTCCGCGTCGGCCCGATCGACCCGAGCGAGTACCACCGCCACCACGGAGCCCACTCATGATCCCAGTCGCGAACGTCCTCCAGCCGCTGATCGACGTCGGCAACTCGGTCCTCGAATTTTTCCACGACAGCGTCGGGCTCAGCTGGGGGATGTCGATCATCGCCCTCACGGTGGTCACCCGGGCGCTGCTGATCCCGCTCACCTACAAATCGCTGAAAGGGATGCGGGCCCTGCAGGCTCTCCAGCCGCAGCTGAAAGAGATCAAAGAGAAGTACAAGAGCGACCAGAAACGCATGCAGCAGGAGATGATGCGCTTCTACCAGGAGAACAAAGTCAACCCCTTTGCCTCCTGCATTCCGCTGCTCGCCCAGCTGCCCGTCTTCATCACCCTCTTCTTCGTCCTCAAAGAGGAGCTGCCCGACGACATCGGCTGCAAAGCCGGTGAATGCGGCAGCGAAGCGTCCTTCCTCTTCATCAGCGACCTGACCGCGAAGGCCACTGGGGGCGAACTGATCGCCCTGCTCATCCTCTACGTCGGCACCCAGCTGATCTCCGGCCTGGTGATGGCCGTCACGGCCGACAAAAGCCAGCGGATGATCATGTTCATCCTGCCCTTCGTCTTCGTCCCCTTCGTGATCAGCTTCCCCGCCGGCCTCGTCCTCTACTGGATCACCACCAACGTCTGGACGATCGGCCAGCAGTACACGATCCAGAAACTGATCCCAGCTCCCGAGGTGCCCACTCCAGCGCAGGTCGCAGCAGCCAAGCCGCCGCCGCCTCCACCCAAAAAGAAGAAGCGGCGCAAGTAACGGAAGCTCTGCCAGGCGGCGGGAGAGTCTCCGGAAGCTGCCTATGTTCGCTTCGCTGGCGCTCCGCTCACTATGTCGCTGCCGCTTCGCGGCAAGAGTCACTCAGCCGTGGCCGCTTCGCGAGGCACTTCCGGAGACTCTCCCCGCCCCCTGTCCCCACGAGCTTCGCCGGCTGGAATAGGGTGCCGGGTGTGAGTGCTGAGACGCAGTGGCCGGAGGAGCCCGCTGAGCGGGTGAAGGAGCTCGTGGAGGGGGTTTTGGACGAGCTTGACCTGGAGGGAGAGGTTGAGATCCGCGAGGACGACGATCGGATCGAAGCCGTCATCTCCGGCGAGGACGACTACGGGCTGCTGATCGGCAAACGGGGGCAGACGATCGATGCGCTCCAGCTGCTCTGCTTCCAGGCGGCCTTCCGCGGGCTGAGAGACCGCAAGCGGGTTGTGCTCGACGCCTCCGGCTACCGCGAGCGACGCCGGGAGGTGCTCACCGCGCGGGCGGACCGGGCCGCGGAGCAGGCGCTGGACGGCAACGTCTCGGTCGAGATGGACCCGATGAGCGCGCAGGAACGGCGCGTCGTGCACGAACACCTCAAAGATCGCTCCGGCGTCGAGACCTTCAGCGAAGGCGACGAGCCCCGGCGCTGCGTCGTGGTCGCCCCGCTGGTGTCGGAGTAGGGAGCATTCGGTGGGGGTTCCACTTAAAGTACAAGACGTTCCACCCCCACCGAATGCTCCCTTCACAGCGAGAGGTACTACGGACGGTGCTCGACCTGCTTGCGCGAGGAGCGAGCTTCCGTGAGCTCGGTGACCGAGCCGGAGCGGGCGTGGCGGGTGCATGTCGAGGACAGCCTCACCGGGCTTGAGATCCCGGAGCTCGCCGCAGCTCGCCGAATCGCAGATATTGGCTCTGGGGCGGGGTTTCCGGGCCTTCCTCTTGCCGTCGCTCTGCCCGAGGCCCAGGTCGATCTGATCGAGTCGATAGGTCGTAAGTGCGACTTCATCCAGCGCGCGATCGATGCCGCGGCGCATCGTCAACGCCACCGTCATCAACGCCCGCTCGGAGGAGCTGGCGCAGCGGCGAGCGAGGTGAGACCTACGAAGCGGTCACGGCCCGCGCGGTTGGTCGCCTCTCAACCCTCGCCGAGCTCGCCTCGCCTCTCCTCCGGGAGGACGGCGTCCTCGTCGCCTGGAAGGGCAGGCGAGACCCGGACGAGGAGCAGCAGCTGGCTCACGCGGCGGAGCAGCTCGCGATGCATCCAGAACAGATCCTCGATGTGGGCGACCGCGCCGGCAGCAGGCACCGCCACCTGCACGTCCTCCGCAAGCTGGGTCCCACCCCGGCCGGCATCCCCCGCCGCCCGGGCATGGCCAAGAAGCGTCCGCGCGGCTGAGGCCGAATAGTCTGCCGCCCATGGGCTTGGTCTACGCGGTGGCGAACCAGAAGGGCGGCGTCGGCAAGACGACGACCGCGGTGAACCTCACTGCCTGCGTCGCCGCTGTCGGATCGCAGACCCTGCTGGTCGACCTCGATCCGCAATGCAACGCCACGGTTGCCCTGGGCGGCGACCGCGACGCGCATCCCTCCTCCTACGACTGCCTGATCGGAGAGGTCTCCGTGGCCGAGGCGGCCCGGCCGGCAGGACCCGACAACCTCTGGCTGGTCCCGGCGAATCGCGACCTGGCGGGGGCCGCGGTCGAGCTGCCGCGCCTAGACGGCTCGGAGACGCGCCTGCGCGAACGACTCGGCCCGCTGCGCGAGCGCTTCGCCTTCACGCTGCTCGACTGCCCGCCCTCCCTCGGCCCCGTCAGCGTCAACGCCCTGGTCGCGGCCGACCGGGTGATCGTGCCGGTCCAGGCCGAGTACCTGGCGCTCGAGGGGCTGGTCCAGTTCCTCGACACGCTGGGGATGATCCGGCGTGAGCTCAACCCGGCGCTGAACGTGTCGGGCCTGTTGATCACCATGCACGACGAGCGCACGCGCCTCGCCCGGGACGTCGAGCGGGAGTTGCGCGAGCATTTCCCCGAGATGGTCTTCGAGACGGTCATACCGCGCAGCGTCAGGGTCGCCGAGGCGCCGAGCTACGGCCTGCCCGTGACCGAGCACGCTCCCTCCTCCCGTGGCGCAGGCGCCTACGAAGCCTTGGCCGAGGAGCTCGTCGGCCGTGGCTAGCAAGGCGCAGCGGGGCATGGGTCGCGGCCTGGCGGCGATCCTTCCCGAGAGCGCTGCCGGCGAGGACGTCGGCGAGCTGCGCGAGCTGCCGGTCAGCCTGATCAAGCCCAACCCGAAGCAGCCGCGGACCAGGTTCGACGCCGAGGCGCTGGCCGGGCTCGCCGACTCGATCGCCAGCAGTGGCGTCGTCCAGCCGCTGCTGGTCCGCCCCCTGCACGACGGCAGCTACGAGCTGATCGCCGGCGAGCGCCGCTGGCGCGCCGCGCAACAGGCGGGGCTGGAGAAGGTGCCAGCGATCGTCCGCGATTCCGCGCAGGCCGAGCGCCTCGAGATGGCGCTGATCGAGAACATGGTCCGCGAGGACCTCAACCCGGTCGAGGAGGCGCGTGCCTGCGCCGCCCTGGTCGAGGACCTCGGCCTCTCCAAAGAGGACCTGGCTCGCCGCATCGGCCGCAGCCGCCCGGCCGTCTCCAACCTGATCCGCCTGCTCGACCTGCCGGACGAGGCGCTGGAGCTGCTCGAGTCCGGCGAGCTCAGCGAGGGTCACGGCCGCGCACTGCTCGCCGTCGCCGGCAACGACGTCCGTCGCCGCCTGGCCCGCGACGCGGCGAGGGGCGGATGGTCGGTCCGCGAGACCGAGAACCGGGTTAAGCTGGCCAGCCAGCCAAAACAGGAAAGGGGAGCAGCTTCTCGGCTCAGCGCCGAGGAGGCCGCCGCGATGCGCGACGCCGCCGACAAGCTCGAGACCGCGCTCGGTCACGAGGTCAAGGTGCGGCCGCGTGGGGGAGGGGTGGCGGTCGAGATCCGCCTCGCGGACCTCGATGAGGCGGCGGCGCTCGCCCGGCAGCTGGGGCGCAAGCGCGCCTGAAGTAGGCGGGCGACCGCAGCCACCGGGCCGCTATCATCGCCCCGCCCCGGGCGATTAGCTCAGTTGGTTAGAGCGCGTCTCTGATAAGGACGAGGTCCCTGGTTCGAATCCAGGATCGCCCACTGCGCGACGCCGCAACGATCTGGCCTAGCGGAGCGGCCCAAAGCCGTACCTATAATGGGCGATCCACCCACGGCTCGGAGCCAATTTTGCAGCAGATGCAGATCTACGGGGTCAGCTTCGACATGGTCGGCAAGCAGCCGATCGTCTTGCTGAAGACGGTTGACGGCAACCAGTTCCTGCCGATCTGGATCGGGCATCCCGAGGCGGCGGCGATCCTGATGAAGCTGCAGGGCGCCTCGACGCCGCGGCCGATGACCCACGACCTGCTCTCCGACATGCTCGAGCAGCTCGACGCGAAGTGCGAGCGGGTCTCGGTCACCGAGCTGCGCGACAACACCTTCTACGCCTCGATCACGGTCTCGATCGACGGCTCGGAGCTGGAGATCGACTCGCGTCCCTCCGACGCCCTCGCCCTCGCGGTCCGCGTCTCGGCGCCGATCTTCGCCGCCGAGGACGTGATCGAGGAGTCGGCGATCGAGTTCGAGCACGAGGTCGAGGACACCGAGGAGGTCGTCGACAAGTTCAAGGAGTTCCTCGACGAGGTCACGCCGGACGACTTCGCCGAAGGGAGACTCCTAGGCGCGTTGCCGGCTTCAGTGCCAGCTCGAGGATCCGCTCGACCAGCTGCTCGAATGACATCCCGGCGGCCTCGGCGGCCTGGGGGAGGAGGCTGGTGTCGGTGAGGCCGGGGATCGCGTTCACCTCGAGCACCTGCGGCCCGTCGGCGGCGAGGATCAGGTCGACGCGGGAGAAACCGGCGCAGCCGAGCGCCTCGTAGGCGGCCAGCGCGGTCGCCGTCACCGCCGCTGTCTCCTCCTCGCCGAGCTCGGCCGGGCAGACGAACTCGGTGCGGCCGATCTCGTAGCGCGCCTCGAAGTCGTAGCGGTCGCCGCCGCTGGGGATCGCCTCGACCACCGGCAGCGCCTCGCCGCCGAGCACGCTGACCGCCAGCTCGCGACCCTCGGCGAAGCGCTCGAGCAGCACCCGGTCGTCGTAGCTGAAGGCGGAGACCAGCGCCTCGGGCACCTCGAACCAGCTCGCCGCGAACTTGACCCCGAGCGCCGAACCGCCGCGGCTCGGCTTGACCACCAGCGGGAAGCCGAGGCGCTCCTCCAGCTCGCTCAGCGCATCGGCGGCGCCGAGCTCGCGGAAGGCGGTCTCGTTGAAGGCGAACCAGTCCGGCGTCGGCACGCCGGCGTCGCGCAGCTCGTGCTTGGCGAGGACCTTGTCCATGCAGCGCGCGCAGGCCGCCACCCCCGGGCCGGTGAAGGGAATGCCGAGGATCTCCAGCAGCTCCTGCACGGTGCCGTCCTCGCCGCCGAGCCCGTGCATGGCGACGAAGACGACGTCGGGCCGCCCCGCGGTCAGCCGCTTGACCAGATCGCCGCCGGCGTCGATCGCGATCGGCTCGTGGCCGAGCCGCTCGAGCGCGTCCTCGACCCGGGCGCCGGAGCGCAGCGAGACGCCACGCTCCAGCGAGCGGCCGCCCTTCAGCACCGCGACCTTCACCCGGAGCCTCTCCTTGCGGAACGGGAGGACGTCCGCGGCGCTGCCCTCCTGCCCGGCCGCCGGCGTCGCCTCGGGTGCCGCCACGGCCTCCTGTTCGCCGGTAAGCGCCCCGTAGAGCTCGACCTGCTCGCCGACAGCCTGGCCGATCCGCCGCACGCCCTCGCGGATCTCCTCCTCGCCGACGCCGGAGAAGTTGAGCCGCATCGAGCTGCGGCCGCGGCTCTCGTCGACGTAGGCGGCCTGCCCGGGGACGAAGGCGACGTCCTCGCGCAGCGCCTTGGCCAGCAGGTCGCTGGTGTCGATGTACTCGGGCAGTGTCGCCCAGATGAAGAGGCCCCCTTCGGGCTCGGTCCAGGTCGCCTGCGCGGGGAAGTGCTCGCGCAGCGCGGCGAGCATCGTGTCGCGCCGCCCGCGGTAGATCTCGACCAGGTCGGCGATGTACTCGCGCCAGCGCCCTTCGCGAAGTACTCGCGGACGAAGTGCTGGGTCAGGGTCGAGGTGCAGAGGTCGGAAGCCTGCTTGCCGAGGACGATCTTCTCCATCACCGGCGGCGGCGCGACCGCCCAGCCGAGGCGGATGCCGGGGGAGAGGATCTTGGAGAAGGTGCCGACGTAGAGGACGAAGTCGCCGCCGTCGAGCTGGTAGAGCGGCGGCAGCGGCTCACCGCCGAAGCGCAGCAGGCCGTAGGGGTTGTCCTCGACGACGAGCAGCTCGCGCTGGCGGGCGAGCTCGACCAGCCGCCGACGCCGCTCCAGCGACATCGTCACCCCGGCCGGGTTCTGGAAGCTGGGCACCGAGTAGACGAATTTGGGCCTGCGGCCCTCCCCGTCGAGCCGCGCCAGCACCGCTTCCAGCTCTTCGATCCGCATCCCGTCCGCGATCGCAGTCGATCTGGATCGTCTCGGCCTGGTAGCTGCAGAAGACCGGCACCGCGCCGGGATAGGTCGGCGCCTCGCAGACGACCACGTCGCCGGGGTCGACCAGCGTCTTGCAGATCAGGTCGATCGCCTGCTGGCCGCCGGTGGTGACGATCACGTCGTCGGGGTCGGGCAGCATTCCCTCGGCGCCCATCACCTCGAGGATGCAGTCGACCGTCTCGGCGAAACCCTCGGTCGGCCCGTACTGGAGCGCCTCCGCGGTCGACTCCTGCGCGATCCGCGTCATCTGCGCGGCGAAGGTGCCGGCGGGGAAGGTCGAGGTGTCGGGCAGGCCGCCGGCCAGCGAGATCACCTCCGGCCGCGCCGTGATCGCCATCAGGTCGCGCATCGCCGAGGAGCGCATCACCCCGGTGCGGGCGGCGAAGAGGCCCGCGTAGCGCTCCAGATCGCTGCTGCGCGTGTGAGCGCGGCGGCGGTGGGGCGTCTCTTCCATCCCTGAAGTGTAGGTTTTTGACGTGAGCTTCCTCGAGGGCACCGGGCTCGAGCTCGGCATCGGCATCGCGATCGGCATGCTCGCCGGCACCACCGGCACGCGTGGATCGGCCCGCGGCCGGATGACGATCCTCGCCGCCGTGATCGGCCTCATAGTCGGCTTCCTGCTCGCCGGCACCGCCGATTTGGGCGACCTGACCGGTGCAGTCTTCTGCGCCGTCGGCGCCGTGCTCGGCTGCGTGGTGATCAGCGATGTGGTCAGCGGTGCGAGCCGGCGCGAGCGCGGCGGCGGTGGGGCGCTCGGCTTCCTCGTCTCGCTCGCGGCGCTGGTCGTGGCCGCCGCCGCGCTGCTGCTGCCGCTGCTGACCCTGGTCGTCATCGTCGCCCTGGTCTGGCTCGGTGCCGCCCGCCACCGCCGCGCCCAGCGCAAGCACGCCGGCCTGCGCGTCCTCCGTTAACCGGGCGCCGCCGGCCGCGCTTCATCATTCGCGGCAGATGCCTGCGAAGAAGCTGGTCCTCACCTACGTCGATTCGCTGCGGACCGACATGCTCGAACGCGCCGTGGCGGAGGGGCGGGCGCCGACCTTCGCCGCGCTGCTCGAACGCGGCGTGCTGATCCCCGACTGCGTCTCCAGCTTCCCCTCGGTGACGCCGGTCGCCTGCGCGGAGATGGTCACCGGGGTGGCCGCCGACCGCCACTGGATCAGCGGCATGAACTGGTTCCACCGGCTCGAGCGTCGCTACGTCGAGTACGGCTCCTCGCTGGAGGCAACGAGGACCGTCGGCGTCTTCCGCGCCCTCTACGACCTCGTCTACAACATGAACCTGGCCCACCTCAACCCGCAGGCCGAGACCCTCTTCGAGCGGCTCGACGACGCCGGCGTGCGCACCGCCTGCACGCCGTTCCTGATCTACCGTGGCCGCCACCGCCACCAGGTCTCGCTCGAGGGGCTGCTGCGCCGCGCGGTCGAGACGACCCGGCTCAAGTTCCGCCACCACACCTGGGGGCCGGCCGAGCTCTTCTACGGCGACCTCTACGCCAGCCGCGAGGTGCCCTGCAAGTCGACCTCGATCCCGGGCAGCCGCGACGGCTACGCGGCCTGCTGCGCCGCCGAGCTGGAGCAGAGCGGGCGACTACGACTTCCTCCTGCTTTCGCTGCCCGACAACGACAACTACTCGCACCGCTACGGGCCCGAGGCCAGCGTCGAGTCGATCGCCAAGGCCGATCACTGCTTCGCCAAGCTGGTCGACGCCGGCGGCGGCCTGGACGCCGTTCGTCGCTGACCACGCGGTGATCCTGCTGGCCGACCACGCCCAGACCCCGGTCAGCCGCGGCCTGCCGCTGGCTGACGTGCTCGCCCGCGATTGGACCGTCCTCGCCCCTTCCGACGATCGTCCTGAGCTCGCCCAGCTCGCCGTCAGCCCGACCGGCCGCGCCGCCCACGTCTACCTGCTGCCGGGCGACGGCGATCGAGCCGATCGCAGCGACGTGAGGCGGCGGCTGGGAGAGACCGAGGGGATCGACCTGGTCTGCCACCGCGACGACGCCACCGCGGTGGTCGAGCGCCAGCACGAGCAGCTGCGCTTCCGCCCGGGCGACCAGCTCGCCGACCTCCGAGGCGCCGGCTGGGATGTCGACGGCAACCCGACGTCCTCGAGGCGTCGATCGCCGACGGCACGTTTCGCAGCGGCGAGTACCCCGACGCGCTGGCACGCGTCTTTGCCGCGGTCACCGCGCCCCACGCCGGCGACTTCGTCGTCTCCCTCGCGCCGGGCTACGAGGCGGTCGATTGGGGCGGCGTCAGTCATGCGGGTGGTGGCAGCCACGGCTCCCTGCACGCCGGCGACTCCCTCGGCCCACTTCTCTTCGTTGGTTGCGGACCGGACGATCCCGGCGAGCGGCGGCAGTGGGCCCTGCGCGACGTGGCACCGATCGTGCTCGAGCACTTCGGCCTGTGAGCCGCGCCCTGCTCGCGGCGGCTGTCCTGCTTGCACTCTGGCCGGCGACCGCGAGCGCGGCGGATGTCAGCGCGTCCGAAGCGGTGCGGGCGGCGAACCGCGATGCCAAGGTCGTCGCGCAGCGAGAGCAGAACGGGGGGCTGACGCACAGCGCCTCGATGGTGGATGGCAGCTGGGAGGTTGCCTACTTCGCCGCGGACGAGCAGGTGGCGCTGGTCGTCGTCGACCCGCGCAGCGGGGAGGTGCGGGAGTCGTGGACCGGCTACCAGGTGCTGTGGAAGATGGCGAGGGGGTACCCCGGGGCGTTCGGCCACAAGCTCAACGCGCCCTATGTGTTCCTGCCGCTTTGTGCGCTGTTCCTGATCGGTCTGATCGATTGGCGCCGGCCCTGGCGGGTGGCCACGCTGGATCTGCTCATACTGCTCGGCTTCGGCGTCTCTCACTACTTCTTCAACCGAGCCGAGATCGGGGTGTCGGTCCCGTTGCAGTACCCGGTGCTGCTGTACCTGCTCGCCCGTGCGCTGTGGATCGGTCTACGCGGACGCGGGGAGGGGATCCGGCCGGTTTGGCCGGCCAGTTGGCTGCTGGTCGCGGCGCTCTTCCTGATGGGCTTCCGCGTGGGGCTCAACATGGCCGACTCGGGGGTCATCGACGTCGGCTACGCCAGCGTGGTGGGCGCCGATCGCATCGCCCAGGGCGAGCCGATCTACGACAACTTCCCCGCCGATGTCTCCCAGGGCGACACCTACGGCCCGGTCAACTACCTCGCCTACGCTCCCTTCGAGACGATCTGGCCCTGGAGAGGAAGCTGGGACGACCTTCCCGCCGCCCACGGCGCCGCGGTCGCCTTCGACCTGGCCACCTTGGCGCTGTTGGTCTGGCTGGCCCTCCGCCTTCGCCCGGGCCCGTCCGGTCGCAAGCTGGCCGCGACCTTCGCCTTCGCCTGGGCCGCCTACCCGTACACCGCATACGCCCTGGAGTCGAACTCCAACGACACTCTGGTCGCCGCCCTCCTCGTGGCCACTCTGCTCGTCCTCGCCCGCCCGATCGCCAGAGGAGCGATGCTTGCCTTCGCCACCCTGACCAAGTTCGCCCCGGTGCTGCTGGCGCCGATGTTCATGACCTATGGGCCCGGGCGGGCGAAGTTCGCCTGGGCGCTCCTACTGACCGCTGCGGTGCTGATGGCATGGCCGGCGATAGACCCCGGCCTGCACACCTTCTACGACCGCACCGTCGCCTACCAGTCCGACCGCGACTCCCCCTTCAGCATCTGGGGCCAGGCCCCAAGCCTCGAGCCCCTGCGCGTGGCACTTCTCGCTGGGGCCGGTGCGCTTGCTGTCAGCTTTGCCTTCTGGCCGAAACGGAAGACGCTCATCCAGGTTGCCGCTCTGGGGGCGGCCCTCCTGATCGCCCTCCAGCTAACCGCCCAACACTGGTTCTACCTCTACATAGTCTGGTTCTACCCCCTCTTGCTGCTTGCCATCTCAGGGGACAGTCTAGAGGACAAATTTAGCCCCTAAAATCTACAACTGGCTCTATAATGGGCTCTCAATGGCAGACAGACAGACTCTTATCCCGACGGTGGGGCGGACCTATGAGGAAACCCATCCCTGGATCGACTTCCGGTTGGACCTGAGGAATGCGCCGCCAGATTTGTGGATGCTGCTCGGCGAGGCTCGATCGAAGATCGCTCACGTCGCCGGCTCGTTGCTCAATCCGGATGTCGCTCGGGAGATGCACAACGTCTATCTGACGAAGGGCGTCCTGGCTACGACGGCCATCGAGGGAAACACGCTCTCCGAGGAGGAGGTGAGACAGAGGGTGGAGGGACATCTCGAGCTGCCCCCGTCGCGGGAGTACCTGGGACGAGAGATAGACAACATCATCGCCGCCTACAACCAGATCAAAGACGAGCTTGTGGCTGGTGTCGCTCCACCCATGAGCCGGTTGACGATCGAGAACTACAACCGTCTCATCCTCCAGAACCTCGAGCTGGAAGAGGGAGTCGTCCCAGGCGAGTTTCCGCAGCACGCCGTGGCGGTGGGCGGTTACCTCGGCGCCCCCCAGAGGATCGCGCGTTCCTGTTGGACCGCCTCTCGGAGTGGCTCAACGGGCCTGATTTCACTCCAGCTGGCCCTGGCTGGGAGCGCCCGATGGCCTTGCTCAAGGCCATCCTCGCCCATCTCTACATCGCCTGGATCCATCCGTTTGGGGACGGGAATGGTCGAACCGCACGCCTGATGGAGCTTCGGATACTGCTCGAAGCTGGTGTTCCCACGCCGGCGACGCACCTCCTCAGCAATCACTACAACCAGACTCGGAGCGAGTACTACCGGCAGCTTCGCCTGGCCAGCAGGGGGAACGCCGAGGCGCTGTCCTTCATCCGCTATGCGCTCCAGGGTTTTGTGGACGGCCTTCATGAGCAGCTCGACAAGATTCGCGAGCAACAGTTCGCCGACCGCTGGGAGCAGTACGTCTACCAACAGTTCGGCCGAACCAAGAGCCAAGCGCAGCTACGCCAGCGCCAGCTCGTGCTCGAGATGTCCGAGGTCGATCGTCCGCTATCCCGCGAAGAGCTGCCCAGGCTAAGCGCGGGCCTGTTCGAGATGTATGCCGGCAAGACCGACAAGACGGTTTCCAGGGACATCAATGCCGTCGTGAAGATGGGTCTTGTCCGGCGTCGGGCAGATGGCTACATCCCGAACAAGCGTGTGATCGAGGCCTTCCTGCCGGTGATGGCCGAAGCGAACGATCCCTAATGGGCCGGCACCATCACCTGCTCGATCGAATCAGCAAGCCCCCGCTCGTTGATCTCGACCGCCGCCCCCATCACCCAGACGTCGTCCTCCGCGGTCTCGAACTTGACCGGCATCTGGGTGGTCATCGCCTCCAGGATCAGCTCCGGCTTGACGCCGAGCACGCTGGTCCGCGACCCGGTCATGCCGACGTCGGAGATGAAGGCGGTGCCGGCGGGCAGGACGCGCGCGTCGGCCGTGGGCACGTGGGTGTGGGTGCCGAAGACCGCGGCGACCCGGCCGTCGAGGTGCCAGCCGATCGCGACCTTCTCGCTGCTGACTTCGGCGTGGAAGTCGACGACGACGCAATCCGCCTCGATTCGCTCGAGGATGGCGTCGACCTCGTGGAAGGGGAGGCGGGCGACGTTCAGCCCGATCGCGCCGCTGAGGTTGATCACGCCGACGCGCATCCCACCGGCCTCGACCACGACGTGTCCCTTGCCCGGATTGGCATGGGGATAGTTAGCGGGACGGATCACCCGCTCGTTGCGGTCGAGGAAGTCGTAGGCCTCGCGGTGGCGGTAGACGTGGTTGCCGGTGGTGATCACGTCGCAGCCCGCATCGAAGAGGGCCTTGGCGGTCTTCTCGGTGATCCCCATCCCGCCGGCTGAGTTCTCGCCGTTGACGATCGTCAGGTCTGGCCGGTGCCGCTCGCGCAGCTCGGGCATCGCAGTCGCCAGCCCGCGCCTGCCGGGCCCGCCAACCACGTCGCCGATGAAGAGGACCCTCATGGCGAGGACCCTACCCCGAGATGGCTAGACGGAGGCGAAGCGGCGCAGAGCGAGACGGGCGATCGCGGCGTAGGCGGCGATCAGGATCGCCAGGTGCAGCAGCGGCTCGCCGATGCCCGAGCCGGCCGGATCGAGGGCGGCCGTCATCGCTTCCAGCGCCGGCCTGAAGGGGAACAGCGCGGTGACCACGCGGATCGCGTCGTAGAGGATGGCGCCGACGGCGCCCGAGGGGACGAGCGAGAGCAGTGCCACCGGCAGCGCGATCATGAAGGCGAGCAGGGAGACGGCTCGCACGTCGCGCGCCGCCGCCCCGAGCGCCGCCCCGGCCGCTGCCAATGCCGCCGCCCCCGGCGAGGATCGCCGCCAGCCAGAGGCCGAAGCGGCTCCACTCGAGGTCGGCGAAGAGCTGCACCCCGGTCAGCATCAGCAGGGTCACGACCAGCCCCACGGCGACGCCCAGGCCGACCTTCTCGGCGAGCAGCGCCGAGCGCGAGACGAGCCCGCCGGTGAGGCGGGGGAAGGTGTTCTCCTCCCGCTCCAGGGCCAGCGAGCCGGCGACGAGCAGGAGGGTGACGAAGGTCAGCGTCAAGGTCGCCGCGACGGCGATCGCGAAGACGTCGAGCGGTGGCGTTGGAGCGCTGACCGTTTGCTTGTCGACGGCGATCGGCTGCGCCAGCCGGTCGATCAGCGGCGCGGCGACGTCGAGGTTGTCGCGGGCCAGAGTGGCGAAGCGAGATCGCTCGGTCGAGCTCGTCGCGCAGAGCTTCGGGCACCGCCGGGCGCAGCGATCGCAGGATCGCCGCCGCAGCCCGCAGCCCGAGGATCTCGACCGGCTGGCCGAGCACGTCGAACTCGCCGCCGTTGACGACCAGGTCCAGGTAGCGGCCGCCTTCGGCCGCGATCTGCCGGGCGATGAACAGGTTGGCCTCCGCCAGCAGCGCCGTGATGCGGTCGTCGACGAGCCGCGCCTTGACCGGGTCCTCCTGGTTGACGATCACGTCGACTTCCGGCGTTTCGGGAGTCGAGGGTCCCGAGCGAGTTGAGTCGGTCGATCAGGTCGGCGGGCAGGATCAGCGCCGCCAGCACGTCGCCGTCGCGGACCTTCTCTTCGGCCTCGGCCCGGCTGTCGACCTCGACGCACTCGACGCGCCCGCAGATGCGCTCGTCGACGCCGATCGCGGGCAGCCTGCCCGTCGCCGGCGGCGACCCGCGCGCCGGGCGGGATTTCGTTGAGGAAGGCGACCTTGGGCTTGCCGGGGTCGCGCGAGATCGCGAAGCCGATCAGCAACGCGATCAGCACCGGGTAGGCGATCAGCAGCACCGCCTGGAGCGGCGAGCGGCGCAGGATCTGCAGGTCCTTGAGCAGCAGCCAGCGCATCGTCAGTGCCCGCGGTGCTGGAGGAAGGCGACGAAGGCGGTCTCGAAGTCGCTGCCGGCGGCCTCCGGTGCCTCGCCGCGCACCGCCTCGCGCAGCTCCCCGGCGGAGCCGTCGAAGAGGCTCTCGCCGTCGGCGAGGACGAGCAGCCGCTGGCCGTAGCGCTCGGCCTCCTGGATGTCGTGGGTCGAGAAGATCACCGTCGTGCCGCCGCCGGCGAGCGCCGAGACGAACTCCCAGAGCCGCGCCCGCTGGCGCGGGTCGAGCCCGACGCTCGGCTCGTCGAGCAGCAGCACCACGGGCCGGCGCCAGCAGGCCGATCGCGATGTTGATCCGCTGCTGGTTGCCGCCGGAGAGTCGGGCGACGATCTCGTCCCGCCGCTCGCGCAGCCCGGTCAGCTCGAGCATCTCCTCGACCGCCGCTCCGCGGCTCCTCGTGCTTCTCCAGCCGCGCGAACAGCAGCAGGTTCTCCTCCACCGTCAGGCGCCGGTAGAGCGCCGCCTGCTGGGGCACCCAGCCGACGTCCCCGTTGGGCGAGTCGACCTTCGCCGTCGTCCGGCTTCAGCGTGCCGGCCAAGATCGAGAGCAGGGTCGTCTTCCCAGCCCCGTTGGGACCGATGATCTCCGACGAGCTCTCCCGGCGCGGCGCAGCGAAGTCGACGCTCTTGCAGAGCTTCGCGTTGCCCGTAGCGCTTGACCAATCCCCCGTGCCTCCACCGCGCGGAACGCTACTGCCCTCGTAGAATCGAGTCGATGCCGTTTCCAAGCACCCGCATGCGGCGGCTGCGCCGCAGCGAGACCCTGCGCGGCCTGGTCCGCGAGACCGAGCTCTCGCCCGTCCACCTGATCCAGCCCGCCTTCGTCGTCGCCGGCGAGGGCGTGCGCGAGGAGGTCCCCTCGATGCCGGGGATCGAGCGCTTCTCGATCTCCGAGCTGGTCGCCGAGGCGACCGAGATCGCCAGCGCCGGGGTCGGCGCGATTCTGCTCTTCGGCATCCCGGCCGACAAGGACGAGACCGGCTCGGGCGCCTACGACGACGAGGGCGTCGTGCAGATGGCGGTGCGGGCGCTGAAGGAGGCCCACCCCGAGCTGACCGTGATCACCGACGTCTGCCTCTGCGAGTACACCTCGCACGGCCACTGCGGCTTCGTCCGCGACGGCGAGGTCGACAACGACCTGACGGTCGAGCTGCTGGCGAAAACGGCGATCTCCCACGCCGAGGCCGGCGCCGACGCGGTCGCGCCGAGCGACATGATGGACGGCCGGGTCGGCGGGATCCGCCACCAGCTCGACGAGGAGGGCCACCCGGGCACGCCGATCGTCGCCTACAGCGCCAAGTACGCCTCCGCCTTCTACGGCCCCTTCCGCGACGCGGCCGAGTCGACCCCCGAGTTCGGCGACCGGCGCGGCTACCAGCTCGACCCGGCCAACGCCGCCGAGGCGCGTGCGCGAGGCCCAGCTCGACCTCGACGAGGGCGCCGACATGCTGATGGTCAAGCCGGCGACCCCCTACCTCGACGTGGTGCGGCGGATCAAGCAGGAGACCGGGGCGCCGCTCGCCGCCTACCATGTCTCCGGCGAGTACTCGATGCTGAAGGCGGCCGCCGCCAACGGCTGGATCGACGAGCGCTCCGCGGTGCTCGAGACGCTGACCTCGATCCGCCGCGCCGGCGCCGACGCGATCGTCACCTACTACGCGAAGGAGGCCGCAGGGTGGCTTCGGTGAAGGTCCCACAGTCGAAGGCGCGCTCCCGCAAGGACGGTGCCGCGATCCCGCTCGACGAGACCGACAAGCGGCTGATGAACCTGCTCCAGTCGAGCTTCCCGCTCGACCCCGAGCCCTTCGCCCTGCTCGCCTCCGAGGCGGAGCTGGAGCTGGACGACGTCCTCGCCCGCACCCGGCGGCTGCTCGACGAGCGGATCATCCGCGAGATCACGCCGATCTTCGACACGCGGGCGCTCGGCTACGAGTCGATGCTGGTCGCCGCCAAAGTCGACGCCGAGCACCCGCAGCGCGCCGCCACCGCGGTCAACGCCCATCCGGGCGTCTCGCACAACTACCTGCGCACGCACGACTTCAACCTCTGGTTCACGATCGCCGTGCCACCCGACTCGGAGCTCGGCATGGAAGGGACGCTGGAGGCGCTGATGCGCGAGGCCGGGGCCGAGTCGATGCGCCAGCTGCCGACCCTGACCCTGTTCAAGATCAACATGAACCTGGAGATGGAGAAGGGCACCGAGGCGCTCGCCGCCGCGGTCGAGGCGGCGCCCCCGCGCGAGCTCGAGCGCCAGCCCTACGACGAGCGCGACATCGCCACGATCCGGGCGATGCAGGGTCCGATGGAGGCGGTCGAGCGCCCCTACGACGCCGCTGCCGAGGAGCTCGGGATCGGCACCGAGTCGAGCTGCTGGAGCGGCTGCGGGAGATGGTCGACCGCAAGCTGCTGCGCCGGGTCGCGGCGATCCTCTACCACCGCCGCGCCGGCTTCTCGGCCAACGGGATGGGGGTCTGGAAGGTGCCCGAGGGGGAGATCCTCGAGACGGGCCGGCGGATGGCCTCCTTCCGCGGCATCTCCCACTGCTACCAGCGCCCGACCTACGAGGACTGGCCCTACAGCGTCTTCACCATGGCCCACGGCCGCTCGAAGCAGGAGTGCGACGCGATCCTCGACTCGATCGCCGCCGAGTGCGGCATGGGGCCGGAGGACCGCGCCACCCTCTACTCCTCGACCGAGTACAAGAAGATCCGCCTGCACTACTTCACCGACGACTACGCGCGGTGGGAAGCTGAACACTCGTAGCGCCGAGCTGTACGAGCGCGCCCTTCGCGTCCTGCCGGGGGGTGTCAACAGCCCCGTGCGAGCGATGCGGCAGATCGGCCGCGATCCGATCTTCGTCGAGCGTGGCGAGGGCTGCGAGCTGGTCGACGTCGACGGCAACCGCTACGTCGACTGGGTCTGCTCCTGGGGGCCGCTGATCCTCGGCCACGCTCACCCCGACGTGGTCTCGGCCGTCAGCGCCGCCGCCGCGCGCGGCACCAGCTACGGCGCCGCCACCGAGGCCGAGGTCGAGCTGGCCGAGGAGGTTGCGGCTCGCGTCCCCTCGGTCGAGATGCTGCGCATGACCAGCTCCGGCACCGAGGCGGCGATGGGCGCGGTCCGCCTCGCTCGCGCCGTCACCGGCCGCGAGGTCGTGGTCAAGTTCGCCGGCGCCTACCACGGCCACTCCGACGGCCTGCTCGCCGATGCCGGCTCGGGCCTGGCGACGCTGGCGATTCCCGGCAGCCCGGGCGTGACCGCCGCGCAGACGGCCGGCACGGTGGTCGTCCCCTGGAACGACCGCGAGGCGGTCCACCGCGCCCTCGCGGAGCACCCGGTGGCGGCCCTGCTCGCCGAGCCGCTGCCGGCCAACATGGGCGTCGTCCCGGCCGAGGACGGCTTCCTCGAGTTCCTCCGCGAGGCGACCCGCGAGGCGGGCGCACTGCTCGTCTTCGACGAGGTGATCAGCGGCTTCCGCGTCGCCCGCGGCGGCGCCCAGCAGCTCTACGGGGTCGAGCCCGACCTGACCGTGCTCGGCAAGGTGCTCGGCGGCGGCCTGCCCGCCGCCGCCTTCGGCGGTCCGCGCGAGACGATGGAGCGGATCGCCCCCGCCGGCGACGTCTACCAGGCCGGCACGCTCTCCGGCAACCCGCTCGCCGTGGCGGCCGGGCTCGCCACGCTGCGCCGCCTCGACGCCGCGGCCTACCGCCGCCTGGCGGCGCTCACCGAGCGCCTCGCCGTGGGCCTCGAAGAGCTCGCCGCCGACCGACCCCTGCGGGTCGCCTCGGCGCCCGGTCTGCTGACCCTCTTCTTCAGTGCCGAGCCGGTCGCCGACTTCGCCGCCGCCTCGGCCTGCGACCTCGAGGCCCACGCCCGCTTCTGCCGGGCGATGCTCGACCGCGGCGTCTACCCGCCGCCGTCGCAGTTCGAGGCCTGGTTCGTCTCGCTCGCCCACGACGACGAGGCGATCGACCGCACCCTGCGAAGCGGCCGGCGAGTCGCTCGACGAGGCGCTGCGATGAGCGAGCCTACGCAGTTCTGGCCGAGCAGCTGCGAGCCGAGGACACGCCGATATCCCCGCACGTGGTCGACCCCGCGGAGGATGCCGCGTTTGCGGCGCCTGGTGAGCACGCATTCGTGATCGAGGCGGTGCGCGAGGGCTACCTGCTCCACTACGGCGAGCCGCGCCTGCTCGCCGGTCACGACGCCGACCTCGCCCTGCTTGCCGGCGACTACCTCTACGCCCTCGGCATCGAACGCCTGGCGGCCCTCGGCGACACCGAGGCGGTCCACGTCCTGGCCGACCTGATCAGCACCTGCGCCCAGCTCCACACCGAAGGCCGCGAGGACGAGGTGCCGGACCGATGGCGCGAGGCGGTTCGCGCCATCGGCGGCGCCTGAGCTATCTGACCTTGCAGTCGCGGATCAACGTCGTCGAGACGTGCTTGCCCCCGGCGAAGCCGAAGTTCGACCTGGCGAAGGGGTAGACGGCGCCCGGGAAGCCCTCCGGTGCGGCGCAGCCGGCGCTGATGAAGCTGTGCCGCTGGCCCTCGTAGGTGTAGGTGCGCCGCAGCCGCATGTCGAAGTGGGTGACGTAGGCCCAGTCACGAGCCGTCTTCGGCAGCGAGGTCTTGATCACGGTGCCGAACTCACCGCTCTTCTTGAGGATCTTGAAGTTGAGCACGAAGGCCGACGGCGGCCTGCGGCCGTAGACCTGCGCCAGCAGGCGCCGGTGGCCGCCGGATCGCTTCGCGTTGAAGACCAGCAGCGGTCCTTTGAAAGTGAATGGCGGCTGGTTGGCGAGGTGGACGCGCACCTGGACGTGTCCGCTGCCGACGATCGCGTTGCCGCAGATCCTCTTCGCGGCGCGTGATCGTCGTCGGCTGGATCCTGCGCACGCGGCAGGTCGGCAGACCGCGGTCGTAGATCTTGCCGGCCCGGTTGATCGCGATCGAGATTGTGCGCAGCTGCGGCGGTGGGTCGGCGCCGTCGACCGCACTGAATGTGCTGTCGACGCTGACCGCAACCGGCGCCACCCCGACCCGGGGCAGAGCCTGCGGCGAGATGCCGCCATCGAAGTCGACGATCACGTTCCCCTCCTGGTCCATCTCCGCCTGGGCCGCCCCGGCGACGCCGAGGGCAACGAGCAGCGCGACCGCGATCAGACTGGCGCGGCGCAACTTAGATGAACCTCGAGGAGTCGATCCTGCACTCGTCGAAGCCGAAGCTGATCACCGTGTTGTTGGCGTCGGTTGTTGTTGTCGTTGAGCTTCACGGCGAGTTTCTGCGCCTTGAACTTGTTCTCGGCCTTGAGCGCCTGGCCGATCTGCTGCAGGAAGCGTCTTCTCGTTCTTCAGGTAGCCGATCCATTTCGTCAGCTTCGCCGCGTCGGCTGTCGGGCGCGGCACCGCGTCGATCTTGCCGACCGCCTTGCCGAGCGCGCCTGAGGCGCGGACGAAGCGTTTGCCGGCGGGCACCAGCTGGTCCTGCTGGACCTGGCCTTTGACGCCCTTGAGGATGCGCGAGTTGGCTTCGCGTGTTGGCCTTGCAGATCGGCTCGACCCGTTCGACGTATTCGGCGCGGGTCAGTTCCCCTTCGGCCGCCAGCGCCGACGGGGGCGGCCACGAGCAGCGCCACGACTGACGCGAGGCCGAGTATCGGCAGTGACGACATCCTTGCTGAGCTTCCCACTAGATCATCCTCCTGTTGCTCTGGCTGGTCCGGCGATGAGCCAAGGCCCCCAGCCGATCCCCCTGTTCTCCAACCCTGTATCAAAAATACACGAGTTCCTATGTCGTCCATCAACATCAACCCGCCCGGGAGCCGTGAAGATCGATTTCGGGCAAGATTTTCTCCAACGGGCGCGGCAGCCACCAGACCCGATCGCCCAGCAGCAGCATCAGCGCCGGCAGCAGGACGATCCGCACCACGGTCGCGTCGAGCAGCACGGCCACGGTGAGGCCGGTGCCGAGCTGGCTGACCGTGGCGATGTCGGCGCCGGCGAAAGCGACGAAGACGGCCATCATGATCGCCGCCGCGCCGGTGATCACCCGGGCCGTCTTCTCGAGGCCGAAGACGATCGCCTCCTCGTTGGAGGAGTTGTTCTCGTAGTGCTCTCGCATCCGCATCAGCAGGAACACCGCGTAGTCGATCGAGAGGCCGAAGATGATCCCGAAGATCCCTGCCGCGCCGATCGCGTCGACGTAGGTGTGGCCGCCCAGCGGCCAGCCCTCGGGGACCTCGAAGAGCAGGGTAAGCACGCCGAAGGCGACGGCGACGGTGACCAGGTTGAGCACGACCGCGATCGCCGCCAGCAGCAGCGCCCGCAGGATCACGACCAGGATCAGGAAGGTGGCGATCGTGATCACCCCGACCATGATCGGGATCCGTTCCGAGATCACGTCGGTGTAGTCGATCAGTTCGGCGGCGGCACCGGTGACGCCGGTGGTGACGCCCGCCGCCGTGGCCAGGCCGTCGGCGTCGCGCTTGAGGCGTTCGTTCAGCGCGGTCGAGCCGTCGGTGTTGAAGGTGTAGCGGGGGATGACGACCATCTGCGCGGCCTGCCCGCCGTTTTCGAGGTCGACGATGCCGGCGACGCGCTTGCGCTCCTTCTCCCGGGCTCCGGCCAGGCTGGAGAGGACGAAGTAGCCAGAGTCGAATATCCCCGGCGAGTTGCGGCGCAGGCGGTCGACCTTGCGGTTGACGCGCTTGGCGCTGACCGACACTTTGACGTTGGACCGGCGCAGCCCGGTCTGCAGCGGGCGTGAGCGCTGGAAGCCTTCGGCGAGGCGTTCTTCGAGCGTGTCGGCGCCGCCCCGCAGCTGACCAAGGCCGTCGACCAGCTGCGACGCGCCGCCTTCGAGTTTGCCCAGGGCGCCGGGCAGCTGGCCGGTGGCGTCGGCGAGTTTGTCGGCGCCGTCGTGCAGTTTGGCGGTTCCGTCGACCAGCCTTTCCTGGCCGTCGTGCAGGCGGGTCGCCTGGCCGTTGAGCCGCTGCGCTTCGTTGCGCGCGATCGCCAGCGCCTCCACCAGCCGTTCGGCTTCGCGCGCCTGCGGCGCCAGGCTCGGATCGGCAGCGGTCCTCTTCTTCAGTTCGGCGCGCAGCTGGCGCGCGCGCTCCAGGCCGTTGCCCTTGACGCTGTTGCAGCAGATCCTCAGAGGCTCCCTCGACCGAGAAGGCGCCGACCTCGGCGGTGCGCTGACCTTCCTCCAGTTTGCCCGAGCCCTCGGCGAGTTCGCCGAGGGCCCCCGCGGCTTTTGCCGCACCGGAGGCGAGTTTCGAGATCCCACCTTCGAGCTGCGAGGCGCCGTCTCCCGCCCGCCCGGTTCCGTTGGCGAGCAGGCCGGCGCCGTAGCTCGCTTTGGAGAGACCGTCGCGCAGCTGGCGCACGCCCTCGGTGGCGACGCCCAGCCTCTCGCCCAGCCTCGTCAGCTGTTCGGGGTCGGCTTCGCCGCGCCCAGCCAGCAGGTCGTTGCCGGTCTTCTGCAGCGGCTCCACCTGCTTCTTGATCTGAGCCGGCCCGATCACCGCCTGCACGCCGGGGTCCTTGGCGATCCGGTTCTGCCAACGGGTCAGCGCCGCGAGGCTGTCGGCTTCGGTGATCGGGCCCTCATTGGAGACGGCGACGACGACGAAGGGAGCTTCCCAGCCGGGCCCGATCGCATCGGCGAGCAGTTCGGCTTCCTCGCGGGCGGTGTTCGACGAGGGCAGCTGTTCGGCGCTCGGCGGCCCGGTTTTCAGAGACAGCACCGGCGCCGCCAGCAGCATGACGATGCCGCCGATCAGCAGCGCCGCCAGCAGCGGCCGGCTGAGCGCGCCCCGCACCAGGGTCATCACGCCGCCGCCGTCTTTGGGCTCCCCACCGATCCGCCAGCGGTTGACGTTGTGACCGGTCACGACCAACAGCGAAGGGCCGGCCAGGGCGGCGACGAGAACGCTGATCCCGGTGACGACGATCGCCGTGCCCGCCATCGAGAGCAACAGCGTCCCTGGCATCACGAATAGCGTCACCAGCATCGCCAGGAAGAGCGTCGAGCCGGCGAAGGCGATCGTGCGCCCAGCGGTGCGGCGGGTCATCCGCGCCGCCTCCAGCGGCTCGGCCCCGGCCGCCAGCTCCTCGCGGAAGCGCGAGACCATCAGCAGCGCGTAGTCGACGCCGAGGGCCAGCCCCATCATCGAGCAGACGGTCAGGGCGAAGCCGTCGATCGCGATCCAATTCGCCGCGATCGCGAGGACGCCGCGCGAGGCGAAGACCGCGACGGCGCCGAAGAGCGAGCGGGATCGCTGCGCGCGACCGGCGAGCGGAAGACGAGCAGCAGGACGAGCAGGAGGAAGGGGACCGCGACCATCTCCGCGACCTCGGTCGAGTGGACCGCCTCGTCGATGAGGGCGCGCGAGAGGCTGGCGAAGCCGCTCTGCACGGCATGGACCGGGGGAGCGATCTCTTCGTCCAAGGTGCGGTCCAGATAGGGGACTGTCTCCTTCACCGCCTCCTCGGCGCTGACGTGGAAGTCGACCAGGATCAGCGCCTTGCGGGGGCTGGGACGCAGGTTGTCGACGCTGCCCCGGTCCCAGGGCGAGACCGTCGTGACCGCGGGGTCGCGGCGCAGCTTGCGGATCAGCGCCGGGCCCTGCCGGTCGAGCTCGGCGGGGGGCCCCTGGAGCAGGATCGCGAACGGAGCCGTATCGCCGAAGTATTGGTGGACCAGCTCGCTGGCCTCGCCCGAGTCGGTACCGGGAACGCTGAGCGAGGTCGGGCGCAGCTCATCCTGTACTCCCCGGCCGATGACGGCGAGCGCCACGAGCGCGATAACGGCCACCGCCAGCACGGCACGCGGCCGGCGCAGGGCAAGCGGCAGCTGGCCGCCGGGCCCGGCGGCGCCGCGGTCGCCTCTTCCTCTGCTCCGCCTCATCGGCGGGCGGCGGCTGGACAGATCTTTCCCTCTCCCCTCCCCAAGATGCAGCCGGTCCGGACCGGCAAAGAAACACGCTAGGTGCTTATACCAGGCAGCCGGGCCGCCGTGCTCGTGTCGTTAACCTTCTGTACACAAAAGACTAGATCGGGGCCGGATCGGCCACCCTCGACTTCGGTCGCGCCGCCGAGCCAATAAACTCCCCGGCCCTTCCTCTGGCGGATATTGGCTGACGAGGCGAACAAGCGAAACGGCACCGAGGGCGCGAGCCCGGCGGAGCGGGCGAAGCCCGCCCCTCCCGGCTACTTCGAGGGCGAGTCGATGACTCGCCGCCGCGCCTTCACGGTCGCCGCCCAGGGGCTCGGCGGCATCGCCGGCGCGGCGATCGTCCTGCCGGCGGTCGGCTTCGCCGTGGCGCCGATCTTCCACCGCGGCAAGGAGCGCTGGGAGGCGGTCGGCCCGGTCGACGACTTCGTCGCGGGCACCTACCGCCAGGTCGTCTTCACCGAAACCGAGGGGATCGGCGACGCCGGCAAGACGACCGCCTACGTGCGCAAGGGGTCAAAGGATCTCGGCGAGGATCCGAAGGAGATCGTCGCGATCTCCAACCGCTGCGTCCACCTCGGTTGCCCGGTGCGTTTCGTCGAGGCGGCTGGCAACTTCATCTGTCCCTGCCACGGCGGCGTCTACGACTTCGTCGGCAAGGTGCTCGGCGGTCCGCCGGTGCGGCCGCTCGACCACTTCCAGACGCGGATCCGCAACGGCCAGGTCGAGCTTGGCCCCCGCTACAGCGTCACCTCGCAGCTGGAGCCGGTCCGTGCCCGCGATCCGGGCGAGTTCACCGGCGGCGTCTGGGAATATCTGTACCCGCCCCGTCCCTCCACCTTCCCGCCGCCATGAAGCTCGACTCGCTGATACCGGCGCCGCTGCGCAAACCGGCCAAGCCGGGCCAGGGCAACGGTGCCAAGGGCGCCGCCCCGGCCGACCTCAAGACCTCACCGCCCGAGCGCCCGTCCGATGCCGCCCGGCTCACCGACCGTGCCAAGGAGGCGCCGGTCGACGTCCTCGCCTGGGTCGACCAGCGCACCGCCGCGACCGGCTTCCTCACCGGGATGCTCTACCGCAAGGTGCCGAAGGGGACCAACTGGTTCTACACGCTCGGCTCGGCGACCCTCTTCGCCTTCATCGTCCAGGCGGTCACCGGCGTCTTCCTGGCGATGTTCTACACGCCCTCGACCACCCAGGCCTACGCCTCGATCGCCCACATCAACAACGACGTCTTCCTCGGCGCCTTCGTGCACGGCATGCACAAGTGGGGCTCGAGCGTGATGGTGATCCTGATCTTCCTCCACATGGGGAGGACCTTCTTCTTCGGCGCCTACAAGTACCCGCGCGAGCTCAACTGGGTGATCGGCGTCGTGCTGCTGATCCTGACGATGACGATGGCCTTCACCGGCTACCTGCTGCCCTTCGACCAGCGCTCCTTCTGGGCCTCGGTGGTCGGCATCAACATCAACGGCACCGGCCCGGTCATCGGCCCCTACCTGAGCGACTTCCTGCGCGCCGGGCCCGAGCTGGGGGCGACGACCCTCTCGCGCTTCTACGCGATCCACATGCTGCTCATCCCCGGCGCGCTGATCGCCCTGATCGGCGCCCACCTCTACCTCGTGGTCAAGCTGGGCACGACGGCGCCGCCCTGGCTGCGGGCCGAGAAGCCCAAGGTCGCCACGCCGGTCGCCCCGCTCGACGCCGGCGTCGAGGGCAACGGCGGGGGAACGCGGCGATGAAGCCGAGCGAGAAGCAGGCCTACCTCGAGGAGTACGAGCTGCTGAAGAAGAAGGGCAAGCCCTTCTTCCCCTATGCGGTGCTGAAGGACTCGACGATGGCGCTGCTGGTGGTCGGCGTGATCATGCTGATGTCGATCATCCTCGGTGCCGAGCAGGGGCCGAAGGCCGATCCGACCTCGACCACCTACGTGCCGCGCCCCGAGTGGTACTTCTTCTTCCTCTTCGAGGTGCTGCGGGTGATCAAACCGCCGGAGCTGGTCCCGATCGCGACGATCGGCATCCCGACGATCTGCATGGTCCTGCTGCTGCTGCTGCCCTTCTACGACCGCGGCCCGGAGCGCAACCCAGCTCGCCGCCCGATCGCCACCACCGCCGGCGTGCTGACGATCGTCGCGATGGCCTACCTCACCTTCCTCGGCGCCACCGGCGGCTCGCCGACCGAGATCGAGATGGAAGTCGCGCCCCGCTACGAGGCCGGCAAGGAGGTCGTCGCCGGCGCCGGCTGCCTCGCCTGCCACAAGATCGGCGAGAACGGCAACGGCAGCCTCGGTCCCGACCTGACCCATATCGCCGCTACGGTGCCGCGAGCGGCGATCCTGCGCTCGGTCGAAATCGGCCCAGGTATCATGCCCTCCTTCAGGGACCTGCCGCCGAAGAAGCTCAACGAGCTAGCCGATTTCCTCGCCTCACTCGATTAACAAACCTTCCAGGGACTCCGCTGAATTCGCGGAGCAGGTGAAGGGCATGTTCGACCGCGTCGCCGGTCGCTACGACCTGCTCAACTCGATGATGACCGCCGGGCTTCACCACGCCTGGCGGGTGAGGGCCGCCGATCGAGCCGAAGCGAGGCCGGGCGATTCCGTGCTCGACATCTGCTGCGGTACCGGGGACCTGGCCTTCGAGCTGGCGGGCCGCGTCTCGCCCGGGGGGCGAGTCGTCGGCTGCGACTTCTCCGAGCCGATGCTCGATCTCGCCCGCGAGAAGGCGGCGAATCGCGCCGACGCATCCGTCCGGTTCGAGTGGGCGGACGCGCTGCAGCTGCCCTATGACGATGACCGCTTCGACGTGGTGACGGTCGGCTTCGGCATCCGCAACTTCGCCGATCGGGATCAAGGCCTGCGCGAGATGTCGCGCGTGCTCAAGCCAGGAGGAAGGCTCGTGATCCTCGAGTTCACCGAGCCGTGGCGGCCTCCCTTCTCCACCTTCTACTCCCTCTGGTTCGACCGCATCGCTCCCCTTCTCGGGCGGCTCTCGGACAATCCCGAGGCCTACGAATACCTGGCCGAATCGGTCCACAGCTTTCCGGACCCGCAGGGACTCGCCGCCAAGATGGACGCCGCCGGCTTCGAGCGGATCCGCTGGTTGCTGACCGCTGGCGGGATCCTCGCGATCCACAGCGGCGTTGCGCCGGGGGTGACCCGCCACTCGGCAGTCCCGCCGCCGGTCACGGCGGTCCTCGACGCCTCGAGCCGCTGGCTGCCAGCGCGGCTCGGGCGGGTCGAGGAGATGCTGCGCGAGCAGGCCGCCGGTCACGGCGAGGCGCTGGCCGCGGACGCGGCGATGACGCTGGAGGCCGGCGGCAAGCGGCTGCGGCCGATGCTGGTCTTGCTCTGCGCCGGCGAAGGCGCCGGCGAGGAAGCGGTGAGGGCGGCGACGGCGATCGAGCTGATCCACATGGCGACCCTGGTCCACGACGACGTGCTCGACGCTGCCCCGCTGCGCCGCGGGCGGCCGACGGTCGCCGCAACCTCGGGACGCGAGCGCGCGACGGCGACCGGCGACCTGCTCTTCTCGCGCGCCTTCGCGCTGCTGGCGGCGCCCGGCGACCTGCGCTCGATCGAGCTGCTCTCCGCCGCCTCGGTCGCGCTCGCGCGCGGCGAGCTGGCCCAGCGCCAAGACGCCTACGACACCTCGCTCGGCGAGAGCCGCTACCTGGAGCGCTGCCGGCTGAAGACCGCAACCCTGTTCGAATGCGCCTGCCTGCTCGGACGCGATGAGGAGGCTCTGGGCGCCTTCGGCGCCGCGATCGGCCTCGCCTTCCAGCTGCTCGACGACGTGCTCGACGTCTCCGGCCCGCCGGAGCGGACCGGCAAGGCACGGGGCACCGACCTGCTCGACGGCACCGTGACCCTGCCGCTGATCCTTGCCGCCGAGCGCGACCCGCAGATCCGGTCCGCCGATCTGCGCTCGCTCGACCCCGCCGCAGCCGAGGCGCTCTGCGACCGGATCGAGGCCAGCGGCGCCCTGCGCCAGGTCCGCTCGCGTGCTCTGGAGATGGTCGCCGAAGGCAAGCGCCGGCTCGGCTCGGCCGGCTTCGACGCCGAGCAGCGCAAGCTGTTCGACCTGGTCGCCGACGGGGTCGTCCAGCGCTACAGCTGAGGTTCAGCCGAAGTCGTCGGCGGTGATCAGGTCCGCCGCCAAGGCGGTGGAGAAGGCCGCGGCGATCTGCCGCATGCTCTCCCGTTCGAGCTCCTGGAGCTCGGTGGCGAGCGCCTCGGCGCCGTCGTCGAGCGCCTCGTCGAAGGCGTCGATCTCATCCTCGCCGTGGATGCCGTCGCAGCGCCACTCGCACTCCGGGCAGCGGCGCCACAGCCGCCAGTGCCCGCGCTTGGCCGTTTGCTCCCAGCGCGTCGGCTGCACCAGCCTCGAGTCGCACTCGGGACAGACGTGGAGTCCGTTTGCTCTCGTCTTTGTGCGGCTCGCGTTGCCCATGCTCTTGACTATCGAACACGCGAAAGCGCATTTCCATCCGCACTTTTCGGCGTCGAGCGCAGAAAAACCCAGAACCGGGTAGGCGTGGCGGCGCAATTCGATGTGCTCGGCCGCGACGGGTGCCCGGTACCATGAGTCGATGCCGAATATCGGACCCCTCGAGATAATCGTGCTCCTGATCATCGCCCTGATCGTCTTTGGTCCCAAGCGCCTGCCGGAGCTCGGTCGCTCCCTGGGCCGGGGGATCCGCGAGTTCCGCGGCTCGATCGGTGGCGACGATCGCGACGAGGAGCAACCGTCGCGGGCCCACGAGATCGAGACCGGCGCTGCCGAGGGCGCCGCGAAAGAGGAGCCGGTCGCCCACAAGCGGCCGTAGCCCGGGGCTGGGCCGGGATGTCCCGCCGCGTCAGGCCGGTCTCCCATGAGGACCGTCTCACCCTCGTCGAGCACCTCGACGAGCTGCGCACGCGGATCGTCGTCTGCGTGGCCGCCTTTGGCGTCGCCCTGGCGCTCTGCTTCTGGCAGAACCACCTGCTGCTGGAAATCGCCTCCGGGCCCCTGCCGGACGATCACAAGCAGCTACTCACCTTTGGCGTCACCGAGCCCTTCACGACGACGCTGACCGTCGCCGCCTATGGCGCGATCGTCCTTGCGCTGCCGGTGCTCCTCTACCAGGCCTATGCCTACGTCCTACCGGCCTTCAGCGATGCTGAGCGGAGGGTCGTCCTGCCGCTCGTCCTGCTGGCGCCGCTGCTCTTCCTCCTCGGCGTCGCCTTTGCCTACTTCGTCGTGATGCCGGCGGCGGTCGAGTTCCTGCTCAACTTCAACGACAGCCAGTTCAACGTCCAGGTCCGCGCCCGCGACTACTACAGCTTCTTCTCGATGACGATGCTTGCCGGCGGCGTCATCTTCCAGCTGCCGCTGGCGATCCTCGCGGTCACCCGGCTGGGGATCGTCAGCGTCGACCAGCTCAGCGCCAACCGCCGCTACGCCTACCTGGGGATCGCCGTCCTCGCGGCGGCGCTGCCAGGCGTCGATCCGATCTCGATGCTGATCGAGATGGTCCCCCTGCTCGCTTTATACGAGTTGAGTATCTTGCTTGCGCGGGCCTTCAGCAGGCCGCGGTCGGCGGGAGGCATGGTCAACCCCTCTACCCAGGAGAGATAGGCAGCGATGGCATCGAACGGCGAGCGCAGGATGCTCTTCGACACGCGGGGACGGCGCAAGCACGTCATCCGCGTCGTCTACGCGGTCCTCGCGCTGCTCATGGGCGCGAGCCTCTTCCTCGTCGTCGGCCCGGTCAACATCGCCGAACTCGTCGGCGACTCGAGCTCCGGCAACAGCGCCGCCAAGGTCTTCGACGAACAGGCCGAACGGATCGAAGGCCGCCTCGCCAAAGCGCCCAACGACGAGGCGCTGCTGCTGCAACTGACCCGAGCCCGCATCAATGCGGGCAACGCCGAAATCGTGCCGGTCGCCGAAACCGAAACCCCGACGATCACCCCCAGCGCCAGAGAAGACTTCCTGGCTGCTTCGACTGCGTGGAACCGCTATCTGAAGCAGGTTGGGGATGAAGCGAGCCCGACCGGCGCGCAGTTCGTCGCAGCGACGTTCATCCGCATGGCGGAAGGGAGCACGACCGTCCAGGAAGCCGTCGAAAACGTCGCAAGGGCGGTCAAAGCCCAGAAGATCGCGGCCGAGCAGCGGCCCAACCTCGGCTCGCTGAGCTCGCTGGCGATCTACGAGTACTACTCCGGCGACTTCGCCGCCGGCGACGACGTGGCCAAGCGGGCGGCCGGCGTGGCACCCTCGAAAGCCGAAGCGAAAGCAGCCGAAGAACAGCTGGCCGAATTCCGCAAACAGGCGAAGAGGTTCGAAAAGCAGAAGAAGGAATTCCGCCAGGCGGAACGCCAGGCCAGCCGCCAGTCGCTGCAGGCTCCCTTCGGCGGCCTCGCCACCCCTGGCGCAGCTGCCCCAGAAGGCGAATAGGTCAGCGACGTGATGGGCCGTGAAGGACTCGAACCTTCAACCTTGAGATTAAGAGTCTCCTGCTCTACCGGTTGAGCTAACGGCCCGGGGCCGGCAGTATAGGAAGAAGCGCTTCAGGGCTTGGCGCGGCAGACTTTGAAGACGCTGCCGTAGATGACCGTGCCGTCGGCGAAGGAGAAGTAGCCCTGGGTCTGGAGGATGCTGTCCGAGCAGCGGGCGGAGACGTAGCTGCGCTCGGCGCCGCGGAAGCGGTAGAGGCGGCCGATCTTCGAGTCGACGTGGGTGAGCGAGCCGAGACCGCCGGCGATCGGTGGGACGTCGAACTCGGTCCTGTAGCGGAAGGTCCCGCTGCGGCGTTCGATCGGCGCGACCACGACGTAGGTCTCCGAGACCGGGAACGGCGCCCGCGCATGGCCGACGACGGTCGGGTTGCCGTCCTGGCGAGGCCCGTTGAACAGGGTCAGCGGCGAGCGCAGCTGGACCCGCAGCAGACCGGCCAGGTTGGCCGCGGCATCGACATGCCCGGTGCCGACGATTGCGTCGCGGCAGCGATTGCGCGCCTGCGCCGGGGTCGCGCCCTCGAGCTTCGCCGGCTGGCAGACGGGGAGCCCGGCGGTGGTCAGGCGCCCGTCGCGGTCGAATTCGAGCTCGACGTGCTGAAGCGCCGGTGGCAGCGAACCGTCGGTGGTCTTGATGTCGCCATATCCCTCGAAGCGGATCGGCGCAAAGGCTCGTTTCGGCAGCAACTGTGGCGTGAAGCCACCGTCGGCCTGCAGCACGAGGGTGCCGACCCGGACCGTTGCCCCACCCGCAGCGCTGGCGAGCAGCATCGCGCCGACTGCAAGCAGCGCTCCCATCGTCAGTAGCCGCTTCCCCATCATCGCCTCCTAAACAAGCCGGTACCTACAGGGTAGCGCCGGCTGTCAAGGATGGCTACTTGCGCACCTGGCAGGGTTTGAAGACCGTGCCCTGGACGAAGCTGCCGTCCTTGAAGGTGAACTGGGCCTTGGCCTGAAGCCGGCCGTCGGCGCAGTGGGCGTTGGCGTAGCTGAGCGTCTCGCCTTTGTACTTCCATTTGCGGCCGATCGACAGGCGGCCGGAGAGCGGCGAGCCGTAGTCGTTGGCGATCCGCGGGAAGTCGGCGACCGTCTTGAAGCCGTAGCGGCCGTTGCTGATCTTCTGGATCTCGATCAGGATGACGTAGGTCGTCGGTGCCGGGTAGTCGAGGTGGGCGTGGCCGAGGACCGACGGGATTGCCGTGCACTCGCGGGCCGTTGAAGAGGGTCAGCGGCGAGGACGCTTTGATCCCTCTCTGTTCGGGCAGCTCGACCAGAGCCGTGCCGAAGCCCGTGCCGACGATCGAGCCGCTGCAGTTCCTGCGCGCCGCCGCGGTCGTCGTCGCGATCAGCTTCGCCTGGGTGCATTTCGGCAGGCCGCGGGTCTCGACCGCGCCGTGCTTGTCGAATTCGAGCACCAGTTTCCGCAGTGGCGAGGGGCGGGTGCCGTCGGCGGTGCTGAACTTGGCGTGGCCGTAGAGCCTGATCGGCGCGTTCTCGTGCTTCGGCAGCTTGGTCGGCGTGAAGCCGCCGTCCCCGGTGATGATGATGTTGCCGATCCGCAGTTTGATCGCCTCCGCGGCGCCTGCACCCACCAGCGCGACCGCTGCGATCACGATCAACGTCCTTAACAGAGTCTTCCGCATCCCCAGCCCCCTCCGTAGTCCCTGACCGCCAAACTAGCACGGTGGCCTTGAGGAGGAGCAGGGGAAGGGGGCGCAGCGAGTCCGCGCGCACGCAGTCAGCCAGCGGCCCCTCTGGTTTGTTGGGCCACCCCCGCCGTGTGCTCTGCGCCGCCCTGATCTTCCTGATCGTCCTCGGGGCGCTCGGCGCCAGGGTCGAGGGGAAGCTCAGTCCCGACCAGCCTCGAGATCCCGGGTACCTCCTCCTCCCAGGCCAACCGGATTCTGCGCGAGCACTTCGGCGACAGCGCGCCGTTCGTGATCCTCCTGCGCGGTCCGGCAGAGCAGCTCGACCGGCAGGGCCCGGAGCTGATCCGCGCCCTGCGCCGCGATCCGGCCGTGACGACGCTCTCGCCCTGGGACAGGGGGGCGGTGCAGCGCCTGCGGCCGGGACCGCGCCGGGCGATCGTCATCGCCGACTTCCACGTCGGCATCGACGAGGCGGTCGACGAGACCGTCCCCGTGCTGAACCGGATGCTCGAGCGGCGGATCCGGCCGCCGGTCCGGGCGACCCAGACCGGCTACGCGACCCTCTCGCGGGCGATCCAGGACGACTCGATCGCCGCCACCGAGCGGGGCGAGCTGATCGCGATGCCGATCCTGCTGATCGTCCTCCTGCTCGTCTTCCGCTCGCCGCTCGCCGCGGTCATACCGCTCGCCTTCGGCGCGGTGACCGTCATCGCCTCGCGCGGGCTGCTCGCGATCATGACCAACTGGTTCAGCGTCGACGCCTTCGCCCTCGTCGTCTGCACGATGATGGGCCTCGCCCTCGGGGTCGACTACGCCCTGCTGATGGTGTCGCGCTTCCGCGAAGAGCTTGCGGAGGGCGCCTCCCCGTTGGCGGCGGCCCGCGCCACGCGGCACACCGCCGGGCGCACCACCGTCTTTGCTGGCAGCACGCTGATGCTCTCGATGCTGGTGGCATTCTTCATCGTCCCCGGCTCGCTGCTGGGTTCCCTGGCGGCGACCCTGTTGATCGTCGTCGGGCTCAGCGTCGTCGTCGCGGTGGTGGCCGGCCCGGCGGTCCTCACCCTGCTTGGCCCCAACATCGATCGCTGGCGGATCGGCCCGGCGCCGAACGAAGCCCGCTCGCGTCTGATGACCCTGGTCGGCGCGGCGCTGCGGCGCCCGGCGGCGGTGGCGATAGCGATCGGGGCGATCGTGCTGGCGCTGGCCGTGCCTGCGGTGGGCCTGAAGACCGGGCCGCCGAGCCAGACCCAGCTCGGCTTCGACGATCCGATCCGCGAGGACTTCGAACTGATCGAGCGGACGATCGGTCCCGGCTACGACGCGCCGTTCGTGGTCGTCGCCAGCGCCGAACGGGGGACCATCACCGAACCGCGGCGGCTGGCGGCGCTGAGTCGCTGGCAGCGACGCATCGCGAGGCAGCCCGGCGTCCAGACGGTGATCGGCCCGGCACAGATTTCGCGCGCGGTGGCGCCGCTGCGTCAGGCGGGCGCGCTGCTCGCCACCGGCGGGGAAACCGGGCCGCTGGTGCAGTTGACGCGGCTGGGGCGCAACCTTGGCCGCGCCGCGGCCGGTGTCGCCCAGCTGCGGGACGGGATCTCGCAGGCGAGCTACGGCGCCGGCCTGCTGGCCGAGGGGTCTGGCACCGCGGAGGAGGGTGCCGCCGCGCTCGCCTCCGGACTGGCCCAGGCTGGCGCCGGCAGCGAGCGAGCGGTGAGCGCGCTGCGAATCTTCGCCGAGGGCACGCGCCGCCTCGCTGGCGCTCAGCACCAAGCCTCGATCGCCGGCCTCAACGTCAAGTTCGCCCTTCAGAGCCTCGCTCCCAACCTGCGCCGCAACGCCCTGGTCCGGGCGCGCCGCCTGCAGAAATCGCTCAACGAAGAGTCGAAACAGACGGTGCCGCGGCTGCGCCCGCCTGCAGAAGCCGCCGAAGCGGAGCTGCGCAGGGCGCTCGAGCAGCTCGAGGGGATGACCATCGGCAAAGCCGACCCCAACTACGAGGCCACGCTGGCGGCCGTGCGGCAGGCGCTGGCGGCGGTCAGCGGCACCGATCCGGTCAGCGGCGCCCCATATGCGCCCGACTACGCCGGCCTGCCGACGGAACTGGCGGCGCTGGAGTCGAGCCTCGTCGAGGACGCCGAAGAAGCGAAGCAGGTCACCGACTGGCTGGTCTCCGGGGTGGCGCTGGTCAAGCGGCTCAGCAAAGGCACGACCCGGCTCTCCGACGGGCTGCGGAAACTCGAGGGTGCGGGCAAACGGCTCGCCCACGGATCCGCCCGGCTGGCCCGCGCCGCCGGCGGTCTCGAAGGCGGCGTCGCCCGCCTTGGCGCCGGCGCGACCGCCCTGGCCGGCGGCCTCGCCAGGCTCCAGGGTGGGGCCGAGGCGCTCGAAGAGAACCTCGCCCTGGGCTACGGCGCGTCCTATCCGCTCCAGTCGGGCTTGCGCCGCGCGACCGTGCAGGTGCTGTCGACCTCCTCATCGCTGAAACGGCAAGCACGGCGCCTTCAGCGCGCCACGCCGGGCCTGTTCGACTCCGGCTACTTCGTCCTCTCCGCCCTCGACGGCGCCCAGCCGCGCGTGCGCGAGCGAGCCGCGGAAGCGGTCGATCTGGACGGCGGCGGTCAGGCCGCGGCGATCCTGGTGATCTCTCGCTTCACCTTCAACTCCCCCGGCTCGATCGCCCTCGACAAGCGGCTCGATGCCGAGGCCGCGGCGCTGGGCCGTGAAGCTGGCCTCAACACCGGTGTCGCCGGCGGCGCCGCCCAGCTCAACGACTACAGCCACGTCACCCGCGAGCGTATTCCGCTCGTCGTCGCCGCGATCACCGTCGCCACCTTCCTCGTCCTGGTCCTCATCCTGCGCGCGCTGCCGCTGGCGGCGATCGCGGTCGGCCTCAACCTGGCCACGGTCGCGGTCGCCTTCGGCATCCTCACGCTGCTCTTCAACCTGCCCGAGGACTGGCCCCTGGGGGGCCGCAGCTACGTCGACGCGGTCGGGGCGACCGCGATCTTCGGCGTCGTCTTCGGCCTCTCGATCGACTACGCGGTCTTCCTCTTGGTGCGGATGCGCGAGCGCTACGACCGCGACGGCGACAACACCGCGGCGATCGAGTTCGGCCTGGCGCGGACCGCGCGCGTGATCACCGGCGCGGCGGCGATCATGATGGCTGTCTTCGTCGCCTTCGCCGGCGCCTCGATCGCCACCGTCAGCCAGCTCGGCATCGGGCTCACGGTCGCCGTGCTGCTCGACGCCACCGTCGTCCGCATCGTCCTGCTGCCGGCGCTGATGCTGCTGATCGGCGACCGGGTCTGGTGGCTGCCGCGCAGCCTGGACCGGATGCTGCCCCGCTTCAACGTCTGAGCCGCGGCGGGAGCTGCAATGTGCAGCGCGTTGACTTCGAGTTAAGCCAAGCTGGCCCGCACGCGTGGCGGCTGACCGCTCGGATACGATTCGATAGCTCGTCCCTCTGTACGGAGGCGGAGGGACAGCAAGCGACGATCCGTGGCTGCCAATCCCTTAGGCGAGGAGAAAAGCCCGACGAAAAGCCGGGGCATCACCCCTGTGCGCATTGCCGCACTGGCGGCGCTGGGAATCGTCGTCATCGCTCTCGCCGTCGTCCTCCTCGGCGGCAACGGCAGCCACAAGTACAGGCTCGTGTTCCAGAACGCCGCCCAGCTCGTACCCGACAATCAGGTCCTGATCGGCGGCCAGCCCGTCGGCTCGGTGGAGAGCATCGACCTCACCGACGACAACCTGGCCGAAATCGAGATCAGCATCGAACAGGAGCTGCACGACGGCTCCACCGCGGTGATCCGCGCCACCTCGCTCTCCGGAGTCGCCAATCACTATGTCTCGGTCAGCCCCGGGCCGAACAGCAACCCGGTGCTCGCCGACGACGCCACCCTCGGCCTCGGGCAGACCACCACCGAGGTCGACCTCGATCAGTTCCTCAACACCTTCCCGCCGCCGGTGCGCCGCGCCCTGGGCGAGTTCGTGCGCGGCAACGCGGCGCAGTTCCGCGATCGCGGCAAGGAGGCCAACGAGGCCTTCAAGTACTTCGGTCCGGGCCTCAACCGGGCCGGCGCCTTCGTGCGTGAACTGAACGCCGACCAGAAGCTCTTCGAGCGCTTCGTCGTCAGCTCCAGCAAGCTCTCCACGGCCGTCGCCCAGCGGGGCGCGGAGCTGTCCAGCGCGATCTCCAACGCGAGCACCGCGTTCGGCGCGATCGCCGAGCGCAACGAAGCGCTGGACCAGACGCTGCGCCTGCTGCCGCCGTTCATGCGCCAGGCCAACACGACCTTCGTCAACCTGCGCGCCGCGCTCGACGACCTCGACCCGCTGGTGGAAACGGCGAAGCCGGCGACCAAGGACCTGGCGCCGTTCCTGCGCGAACTGCGGCCGGTGCTCTCCAAAGCGGTGCCGGTCGTCAAGGACTTCCGCCTCAGCGCAAAGCGCGAAGGCTTCGCCAACGACGCCGCCGAAGCGCTCGGCTTCCTGCCGGCGGTGCAGACCCGCGCCGCCAAGGCCTTCCCCCACGCGGAAGAAGGGATCGACGCTTTCCAGCCAACGCTCAACTTCGCCCGTGCCTACACGCCGGACATCTTCAACGGCTTCGGCAGGCTCGGTCAGATCACCGGCTACTACGACGGCAACGGCCACTACGCTCGCGCCCAGTTCGTGCTCAACCTCTTCCGCCGCGACGAAGCAAGCGGTGAGCTGAAGCCGATCACGCCAAGCGAACAATACGATCCATTTGGCTCCTCCGCCGGCGCTCGCCGCCCCTGTCCCGGCGGCGGCACCCAGGCGGCGCCCGACGGCTCGAATCCCTTCACCGATCCGCCCTTCGCGGGTTCGAGCGTAAGCCCATCGGAATGCGACCCGGCCGACGCGCCACCCGGACCATGAGCGCGAGGAAATGGCTACTCGCAGCCGGGCTGGTCGCCGCGATCGTGATCGCGGTGGTGCTGATCGGCGGTGGGGGGAACGGCAACAACGGCTACGTCGTGCGGGCGATCTTCGACAACGGCGGCTTCATGGTGAAGGGCGAGGAAGTGCGGATCGCCGGCGCCACCGTGGGCGAAATCGAGTCGGTCGACGTGACCATGCCCGGCGAGATCGATAGCTACGAGGACGGCAGGCCACAGGCGCTGCCGGGCAAAGCGGTGATCGCGATGAAGATCACCGATCCCGCCTTCCAGGACTTCCGCAGCGACGCCAGCTGCCTGATCCGCCCGCAGTCGCTGATCGGCGAGAAGTTCGTCGACTGCAGTCCGACCCTCCCGAGAGCGCCGGGCTCCGAGCCGGCGCCGGCGTTGAAGGAGATCCCCGAGGGTGAGCCGGGCGAGGGCCAGTACCTGCTGCCGGTCGAGAACAACAGCACCAGCGTCGACCCCGACCTGATCAACAACATCAACCAGCTGACCTATGCGCAGCGTTTCCGGCTGATCCTGAACGAACTCGGCGCCGGCCTCGCCGGCCGCGGCGAGGACATCGAGGAGGTCGTCAAACGCGCCAACCCGGTGCTCCGCGACACCGACCGCCTCTTCGGCATCCTCAACGCCCAGCGCGACCGGCTGGCGCAGCTGACCGCCGACTCCGAGCGGATCCTCGGTCCGCTCGCGCGCGAGCGGACCAGCGTCGCCGGCTTCTTCGCCAACGCTGGCGCCGCCGCGCAGGCGAGCACCGAAGAGGGCGAGGCGCTGGAAGCCTCGCTGCGCAAGCTGCCGGCCTTCCTGCGCGAGCTGCGCGAGACGATGGCCAGCTTCGAATACTTCTCCAACGCCGGCACGCCGGTGTCGGAATCCCTCAGCAAGGCCGCCCCGGCGCTGACCAAGGCGACGCGGGCGCTGACCCCCTTCTCCGCCGCCTCGACCGTCTCGCTCAAGTCGCTCGGCGCGAGCGGTGAAGTCGCCGGGCCGAAGATACGTGAAGCCGACCCGGTGGTGAAGAAGATCCGCGACGTCGCCACCAGCGGCGTCAGCCCGACCACCGAACTGGCCAATTTCTTGGTCAGCACGCGGAAGAACCAGGGCTTCGACAGTCTCGCCGACCTGATCTACAACAGCACCGCGGCGACCAACGAATTCGATCAGTACGGCCACTTCACGCGGACGCTTGCGGCGCTGACCAACTGCATCGATTACGTCGCCGCGCCAACCAGCGGCTGCTCGGCCAACTTCAACGGGCCGGGCGCCAGCTCCTCGGCCTCCGCGGCCGACGCGCTGGCGCTGTACCGGCGCATGCAGGAAGACCTCGGCGGGCAGACCGGTGGAACGTCCGCCGACGCCGGCGCCGCGCCGCCGGTGCCGCCCCAACCGGCACCCGCGCCGCCCGCCCCGGGCCTCGGCGAAAGCGAACAGCTCGGCGCCAGTGCCAGGCCCGCGGCTCCCCGGCGTGCACTCCTCGACTACCTACTGGGACCATGAGAAACCGCAGCGGCATACAGGGAGTGGCGAGCAGCCCGGTGATCGTCGGCACGGTCACGGTGCTGGTCGTGATCGTCGCGGTCTTCCTCGCCTACAACGCCGACAACGGCCTTCCCTTCGTCTCCACCTATGACCTCAAGGCGCGGGTTCCCAACGCGAACGCCCTGGTCAAAGGCAACGAGGTGCGCATCGGCGGCTCGCGCATCGGCGTGGTCAAGTCGGTGCGGCCGGTGCAGCTCGGCAACGGTGGCGTCGCGGCCGAACTCGATCTCAGCCTCGACCAGAGCGCCGAACCGATCCCCGCCAACTCGACGATGATGATCCGGCCCAAATCGCCGCTCGGCCTGAAATTTTTCTTCTGTTGGCCCTGCTTGGCTCAGCGTATTGCTAAGGCGGCGGTGGAGCATCAAGGCACAGTAGTTCCCTGAGGTCGTGGTGGTGAAGGAGAAGGCGCGGGGGGTGACGAAGCCGGAGTAGGCTGCGGTGAGGGCGCGGACGTCGATGGTGAGCTCGGCGCGGCCGCCGGGGGTCACGCTGGCCAGGCCGCCCTCGACGTGGAGCACCATGAGGGCGTTGTTCTCGGGGACGACGTCGTCGCGGACATCGAGGTGGACCTCGGCGGTGACGCCGGGGGTGTAGCCGCGGGCCTCGAGGGCGGCCTTGACGTCGGCGAGGCGGAGCATCCAGTACTCGCGGAGGGTGACGGTGTAGCGAACCTGGCCGAGGAGGGAGAGGAGCGGATGGTTCGGGCCGCCGGGGAAGACGGCGTCGTCGCCGACGGTGGCGAAGTCGGCGAGGAAACCGAGGAGGCGGCGGCCCGCGGCGGGGGTAAGGAACGCAACGTCGGTGAGCATGACGTCGTGGCGTCCGGTGGCCGGGGTTGCGACACTCGGCGAGGTAGAGGTAGCCGTCGAGGGCGTCGCCGCTTTGTGTCGGGACACCGAAGCCGTAGTACTGCTCGCCGCGGAAGTTCTCGACGCGGCCCCAGCAGTATGGGCCGCGGTCGAGGGTTCCATTGAAGCGCGTCGCGAAGGCGCTGTAGCAGGCCTTGACGCGGGGGCGGTGCCGGGCTCGCCGAGGGGGACGACGGCGGCGGCGCGGTCCTTGACGTCGATGTGGGCGAGGGGGAGGCGGATCGAGAACCGATGCCCAGCATGGGCGAAGCCGACCTTGCTGTAGAGGGAGGGCGTGGAGGCGTAGAGGCAGGAGGAGGGGGAAGCCGTCGCGGCGGGCCTCTCGGACGGCCTCGGTCATGAGGCGGGCGGCGTGGCCGCGGCCGCGAGACTCTGGGGCGACGGCGACGCCGGCGATTCCGAGCATGGGGATGGAGCGGCCGCCGAAGTGCTGGCCCATGGGGACGCCGGAGGAGGCAGGCGACGGGGTCGGCGCCGGAGCACCAGGAGATTGCGCTGGTGCTCGAGGCCGGCCTTGCGGATCCACTGGCGCAGTCGCTACGCTCGCCGCCGAAGGCGTGGGAGAGGAGGCGGCCGATGGCGGGGACGTCGCGGTCGGGGTCGACGGTGGTGTAGTTCATCGGGGTTGATGCTCAGGATTGTGGGTGAGATCCTCGAGATGGAGCTCGGCGTGGCGGCAGTGCATCTGCCGCCACTCGTCGTGGGAAAAGGGGGCCGGAAGATGACGTTGGGGTGCGGGGGCGGGGAGGACTCGAGGCGGCTCAGGGGATTAGGACAGGCGGGTGAGGCCGGCATCGAGGGTGAGGGGTTCGGTGCCCTTGGTGCCGCCCTCGACCTTGGGGATGCGGACGCCCTTGGGCATCGGTCCACCGGCGCATGAAGCGAGCCTTCTGGGCACGGAGGATGAGCTTGATGAGCAACGGGGGGCGCATGTCGGGGGGGTAGCCGTCGTAGGCGAAGTCGATCCAGGTGGCGAGGTGGCCGAAGGTCTGGCCGGCGCTCCAGTTGCCGGTGCGGCGGGAGGGCACGGCGCGGTCGGCGGCCGCGATACGCTCGACTTCGCGGCGGTAGTCCGGGAGCGTCGCGGCGGAGCTTGCGGTGGTCGGTGACGGACTTGGTGCTGATCGGCACAGCGCTGGCGGCCATGGGTTGGCTCCTCGGAAACCCGGGAGGGAAGCGTACCACGTGGCGGCCGAGGGTGGTGGTTGGGGGAATGGGGAGGGGGATGGGGAGGGGGGCGCAGGCGACGATCGACTCGGGAGGGCTGTTTGGGGGAGCGGGCCGGGGCTCTCGATCTGGCACAGGAGGAACTATGAGGCGTTCGAGAGCATGGTTCCGGTGATCGTGGCGGGCGCGGTGGCGGTCGCCGTCGGGGTGTTCACGGTTCAGGGGTCGGCGCAGCCGGCACGGGTGACGACACCGGGGCTGATCCGGTTGGCCGCCACGGTGCAGTTCGGCGCGACCTGCTCGGGCTCAAGACGGACACGGGCCTGCTGGTGAACGACGCGGCGACGGCGGACCGGGCGAGCGTGTTCGGGAAGCTGATCGCGGTGGGGCCGGAGTTCGTGGTGCTGGAGGTGCAGAACGAGGAGGTGTGGATCCCGCGGGAGAACGTGCTGCTGATCCACTTCAGGCCGTAGGCCGGAGCGGGGATCAGAAGCCGGGCGTCAGCCCAGACTTCCTGCGGGATCAGCAAGAGCGGAGAGGGCGGCGAGCCAGGCGACGAGGAAGGCAGAGATGTCGGTGGAGCTGGTGGCGCCAGCAGTGCAAGTGCTGGGCGCTGCTGGTGCCGCCGGCGATGTCGGCGAGCCAGGAGATCAGGTACGCGGAGATGTCGCTGGAGCTCACGGAGCCGCTCTACGTCCCAGTCGGCACAGCGCGTGGAGCGGACGGCGATCCAGGCCTCGGTGTCGCCAAGGGTGTTGAGGCCGTAGCCGCTGATGGTCTTGCCGTAGTCAGAGGGATCCCGACCCCCAATCTTAAGGATGGACGAGTTTACCCCCCTACGAGCTGCGTTCAGAGCAACACCCTTTTGGGGCACTCGGACGCTTGACCGTCGTTGCGGCCTTGGTTGTCATTGCTACTTCGGCTTGGGCAACCAAGTCAATCATCGACCGCTCTGACTCCCGATACAGAGCCGCACACTTGGCGACAATCGCAGAAGTTACTTCTCTGACCGCGAGGAGACTCTCGGGCACAGGTAGCACCATCAAAGCATCTTCAACGAAACGCGGATGATGTCCGCCTTCTTGAGAGGCGGATAGCACGCTCTGCGCCGGGAGAAGAAACAGGTCGGCACCGAGAAGCCGATCGGCTCCGCAGTGAGCGACCGGAGCACGAAGAACTCCGTTGAGCACGCGAGCTCCACGGCGTGTCCATCGCCGATGTCCTTATCGACGAACGCCACTTGCCGAAGGTACGGCCGCAATCGCGAAATCAGCACCATCTCATCCCGCTGGAACGCTTCTTCGGGGCTCCCCACGTCAGCAAGCCTCGTCGGCTTCTTGCGGCCTATGACCAAGCCCTCGCGAACGTCGGACGTGTCGTAAACCAGGTATTCGCACTCGCCATTTGGACCGGCACAAGGACTGAGCGTCTGCCGAACACTTCTGACCAAGCTACCGAGCGGCACCGTTCGCTCAGCCATTGCCCTAGAGCGGAGCAACTGGCGACGCGGGTCGTATCGCTTGGGAGCGAGTACAAACGTTGGTCCGAGTTCCACTCTTCGCCTGACTGTCAGTTGTGCCACATTCAGTCTCCAACCGCGACCGCTTCCCGGCTGCAAAACTCGCTAAATCCAGCAATACGTCTTTTTTTTTTTTTTTTTTTTTTTTTTTGGCGCACTTCGTTGAGCGTATTGCTCGTCCCGCCGGTAGGTGTGGGTGCCGTCAGCGCCGTCGATGCCGACCTGGACCAGGCCGCGCTGCACGGCGGTTGACCCGCCGGGGCAGTGCTGCTGGGTGCGCAGGGCCAGGGTGAGGGGGGCCAGCCACTGGCGCCGACCAGCACCAGGCCGGGCAAGCATCCTCCCCTGGGCCCAGTTCAGGCCCCCGAGCCGCCTGCCCAGCGCCCGCGGGCGGCGGTGCTGAGCCGGGCGGGCTGGCCGGCCGGCGTCCAGCAGCGCCTGCTGGTGGCGCGGGTCACGTCCTGGGCCGGACCGGCGGGATCGGCTGGTCCTCCTCCTCGTCCGACTCCGGCAGCGGGAAGGAGTAACGCAACTGCACGCGCAGCCCGCTGGCCAGGGCCCCCCTTGTCGGCAGGCCCCTTGGTCAGGCCCGCCGGGTCGAGCCGCACGGCGAGGGCATCGCCCTCCCCCTCACTCTTGAGCAGTTCGCCGCCGGCCGTGACTCGAAGCCCCTGCCGCACATCAGGGTCCACCACGACCCCTTCTGGAGCGACCAGGTGCAAGCACAGAGCAGGCAGATCTTCCCCGCCCGGGGACCGGGCTCAGGGAGAATCGCAGCTGGATCTCCTGCTGCGCGTCAGCACACGACCCTGGAGGCGCACGTCGCTGAGCAGCTGCACGGGGGAGCAGGAGCGGTCAGGGCCGGACAGACCCCTCCACCAGGCGCGGGCGAGGGCAGACAGCACGCTGAGCTCGGTGCGCTCCGGGGCCCGGGACCAGCAAGCGCGGCCGCGTGAGGCAGGCTCAGTGCGGCGCTGCTCACCAGGACCGAGCAGGCGCAGGATCTCGAAGTCCTTCTCGACCTGCCAGCGCACCTCGGTGCCGCGTTCGGCGCCGTCCAGGCGGCGCAGGGCACCGGCAGACGGAGATGGGTGAACCACTCAGGCAGCAGGCGTCCCGGCCGTCCGCCCCGTCGGCCAGGGGGGCGGTGAAGTTGCCGACCAGGGTCAAGGTGAAACGGCCGCGCTGGGAGATGCACAGTTTGGAACCGGGCACCGCCAGCGCTCGTCCTTGGCACATCACCGCGCTGCGAGCCTTGGGGGCCGCCATTCGACCCGGCCCAGGCTCACCCCGCCCTCGCCCGTGGCGCTGACCTCGTAGTCCAGCGGCGGCCGGGCCGGGGCACGCCCCCGCGGGCCCCGTGAGCCAGGCCCAACTGAGGGGCGTCGGGGAAACCCAGGCCCGGCTGGACGGCCAGGCCCAGCAGCCCCTCCGTCGGCCAGGCGGGCAGCTGGACCTCGACGGTATCCACCTCCGTGAACTGGGGCTGGGCTGGAACTGACTGGTGACGGTGGCCTGCCAGACACGTTCGCCAGCGCCCTGGACAGGAGCGCAGGCGAATGCTGTGGGGTGGTGCGCATCTCGACCAGGCCCTTGAGTGCCGTCACCTCGTACTCAGCAACGGTGGCCAGGGGGCCTTCAGTTTACTCCTTGCCCGGAGGTTACTGCCCGGGACGGTCGCGGGGACGGCCCCCATACTCGAACAGGGCCAGGCCGTTCTGCTTGGCCAGCAGTTCGGGTAACTCGCGCGGCACGACCTCGCTGGGGCGGAAGAAGCGCGAGAACCGCACCTCACCCACGTGCGGGAAGAGGCCAGCTTGAACAGGACGCTGCCCCACTGCCTTGCCGCCTTGAGGACCACAAAGGGGCCCACCGCCAGCCGGGACGGCGTCTTGCCGGCCCGCGCCGGCGGGCGCTTCTGGCGAGGCCTGGACCCAGGCCGGGACCACGCGCTCGGCGGCCGGGGCCTTGAGCGTGAACAGATGCGTATCAGGCACTCGTGTCGGGGGAACGAACCGTGGGGCACTCCGGCGGGCGACTAAGCGCTACGACCGTGGCGTCCGCAGGCAGGAAGCAATTCCCACTGCCTTGGGGGTGCTGCCGCACATCTTCCAGGGCGAGTTCGGCCTGGTGAGGATCTCCTGGTCATCGAGGGTGACGGTGACCTGCCCCTGGGCGAGCAGCAGCGGGGCCCCCTCGCGCATGCCGGACGTGTGGGCTGGCTCCTTCCAGCTGCGGGCTTTACGCGCCGGGCGCTGCCCAGATAGAAGGTCCAGGCTGCGGGCGGCACCCCGGGGCCGCGCATCTCACTGTTCCGGGAACCGTCCTTGCCCTTGCCCTCGTCCGGCACGGCCAGGCGCACCTCGCGCACCGCCGGGGGCAGGTCAAGGTCGGCCGGGGTCGCAGCCACGCGGGCAGGCTCACCTCGAAGCCGCGCTCCTGCACCGGTACCTCGGGCAGGAGCGGCGGACTGGGGCACGGCGCCAGGTCGCCCCGAGCACTGCGTGAGGGGCACCTTGAACGTCATCTGCAAGGTGTGCTCGCCCGGTTTGTCAATCCCCGCGACGTAGCCCTGGGGCACCTCCTCCAGCCCGGGTCATTCTTCCTCGGGCCGGTAGCCGCGCGGGTCGAGCCGAACGTCAATGGGCCAGGCCCCCTGGCCGCCGAGCAGGACGCGGGCGCGGGCGGTGCGGGTCGTGAACGGGACTCGACCTGGAGCGTCAGGTACGCCCTCGATCTTGCCGGCGAGGTTGCAGACGGGCGGCACTTCCAGCGGCGGCTTCCGGTCCGCCTCGGACCGGTTCAGCCGGTCGGGGCGGCTGCCTGATATTTTTCGAGGGTGAGCAGGACGCCGCCCGGGAAGCCCTTGAGGGCGTCCTTGAGGTCGGGGACGTGGATGCCCATGGGGTCGAAGGGAAGCTTGGCCTTGCCGGACTCGGGTTTGGGGGAGCCCTTGTCCGGTCCCTTGTCCTGGCCCGAGGCGCCCCGCGGCCAGCAGGCTGGCGCAGCCCAGCAGGAACAGGGCGGCGAGCACCAGGCGTGGTGCAGTTGGCAGCGGCCAGGGTTGTTGGGACATGAAGGGACCTCGCAAGCGGTGCACGTTTCCGGGACTGAAGCAGTATTATAACGCCCGGGTGAGGGCTGGGGACAACTTTTTCGGTCGGGAAAGCAATCCCGGGCGGGCGGAAGGGGGCAGCGAAGGGGTCGTGCGGGCGGAACGGGAGGAGGCGGGGCGGGAAGCACACCAAAAGGGGGACGCCAAGGGGACCAGATCGAGCCCCCGCTGGGTTGACGCCCGGGGCCGGCGGGAGGAAGCATGAGCCTCAGCCCGCATGACGCCCGGGACTCCGTCCAGTCGCCCCGGGCTGCGTTGCCGTCGCCCTCCGGGCTCAAGTCCCGGCCTTCCGGGCCGGGCGCGCCGGTGTCGTGGTGCAGGCGGCCCGCCTGCGTTCGGCACCGTGCAGGCGAGCCGCCTGCACCCCGGGTTGGCGAGCCTGGAGGGCGAGCGTTGAGCCCGGAGGGCGACGGCAACGCAGCCCGGGGCGACTGGAGGGAGTCCCGGGCGTCACGGCCTCCAGGGCCTTCACCCTGCATCCCGGGCGTAGACCCACCCGGGGCGTCACCAAACTTCCCGGGCGTCATGCCTCCGGGGCCCTACACCCTTTCCCGGGCGTCAGGTGCCCGGGGCGTCACGGGGACATCCCGTTGGTGAGTGCGCCCCCCGCAACCACTCCCTCTGTCCACCCCCGCTCCCCCGCCCGCGATGTCCCCTCCAGTGGTTTTCCCATCTCCCTGGAGGTCTCTCGACTCATGAACGTGCGTTACACACCCTGGCCCGTTTTCGGCCTCTCGGCCCTGCTCGCGCTGGCCGCCCTCAGCGCCCCCGGCCTCGCTCAACCCAAGGACAAGGACAAGCAGGAGAAGCTCCCCCGCGCCCCCATTCCCGGCAAGATCGCCCTGGGCGAGCGCCTGGACAAGCTCAGGGACGTCTACCACGACGGCTTCGCCGAATCCCAGACCGACGCCAGCCCCCGGCAGCAGTTGCTCACCACCTGGTTCAAGGAGGCCGCCGACCCTGACCTGTTCGGCAGGACCGCTACGCCCTGTTGCACCTGGCCCTGGAACTGTCCGCCGAGCACGGCGAGTTCAACCCCGAACAACCGGGCCATCAGCGGAATCCAGCGGCATTTCAAGATCAGAACCCAGACCTGGCTCTGGAGACGGCGGCGTTGCTCGCCAGGGCGCCCTACACAGCCAAACAGCGCGACATCGTCGGCAAGATGCTCCAGGCGGTACCATTGCATCCTGGAAAAGGAGAGCAATACGTAGTCTTTTGCTGGAAGAAGGTTCTTGTCCTCTACTTCGTTCAGCATATTGT
>CAWAKV010000006.1:0-274328 GCA_963782685.1 uncultured Solirubrobacterales bacterium | reverse complement strand
GAACTGATAGCCAATCGAATGAAATTCCAGGTGCCAGCAGATAACAGATCACACAGGAAAATACTACCGTGAAACTCAGGGTAAATTTTACCAGTTGATAATAATCCCTGAATTTTTGCTTCAGGGGCGATACGCCTGTCGGCTCTGCCACCTTTTCATTCACTGTTGCCAAATATCTTGATCCCTGTTTTTGGGATTAATGTTTTGATTCGTTTTCTCCCACTGGTTCGGTCTGGGGAATGAATTCCCTGCCGTCCTTGCCATAGTCATAAGCCCAACGATGAACTTCCGGAACTTCACCGGGCCAGTTACCGTGGCCAGGATTGATCGGTGTGGTCCATTCAAGCGTGTTAGCACCCCATGGATTCTGGGTCCTTACCTTCCTTCCTTTAAAGATGGAATAAAAGAAGTTGAACACCAGCAACAACTGCACTGCAAACACCACCATCGCCACCGTACTGATAAACCTGTTCAGTTCTGCAAACATTTTGAATGACTCCCAGTTGCTGAAGTCTGCATAACGGCGAGGCACACCTGCAAATCCCTGGTAGTGCATGGGCCAGAAAATCAGATACGCACCCACTAATGTTACCCAGAAGTGAATGTAGGCCATCGAATTATTCATATAACGACCGTACATTTTCGGGAACCAGTGGTACACCCCTGCAAACATTCCGAAGAATGACGCCACACCCATTACGATATGGAAGTGTGCCACCACGAAATAAGTATCGTGAAGATGTATATCCAGTGTTGAGTTACCCAGGAAGATACCGGTTAGTCCGCCTGAAATGAACAGGCTCACAAAACCGATGGCAAAAAGCATTGCAGGCGTAAACCTGAGGTTGCCCCTCCACAGCGTTGTGAGCCAGTTGAACACCTTGATGGCAGAAGGCACCGCGATCAGCAATGTCAGCAACACGAAGAATGCACCAAGGAAAGGATTCAAACCGGTTACGAACATATGGTGTGCCCAAACCAGGAACGCCAGTGCGGTAATCGCAAACAGTGATCCGATCATCGCGAGATAACCAAAGATAGGTTTGCGTGAATTCACACTCAGTACCTCAGAAACCATTCCCATTGCCGGCAACAGGATGATGTATACTTCAGGGTGACCAAGGAACCAGAACAGGTGCTGGAAAAGAATCGCACTTCCACCTTCATTCGGGAGGATCTCACCCTTAATAACGATATCTGAAAGATAGAAACTGGTACCCAGGTTCCTGTCGAACAATAACAATATTGCGCCAGACAGCAATACAGGGAAAGAAAGTACACCCAGCACCGCCGTGAAAAATATGGCCCACATGGTCAGCGGCATCCTGGTCATCGCCATACCCTTGGTACGCATATTCAGGATGGTGGAAATATAGTTCAGACCTCCCAGCAGGGAGGAAACAATAAACAACGCCATCGACACCAGCCACATATCCATTCCGATCTTGGAGCCTTCAGAAGCTTGTCCAAGTGCACTTAAAGGCGGATAGATGGTCCATCCGCCAGCGGCAGGTCCGGTTTGAACAAATAGAGAGGAGAACATCACGACCGATGCGCCGAAAAAGAACCAGTACGACAGCATGTTCAGGAAAGGCGATGCCATATCCCTTGCCCCAATCTGCAAAGGAATAAGCAGGTTGGCAAAGGTTCCGCTCAATCCGGCAGTAAGTACAAAGAATACCAGGATGGTACCGTGCATGGTGACCAGTGAATAGTAAAATTCATCAGTGATCCTTCCACCCTTTGCCCATTTCCCAAAAATGTCTTCAAGGAAAGGGAAGGTCATTTCAGGGTATCCAAGCTGCAGGCGAAAAAGTACCGAGAATAAGCCTCCGACGATAGCCCAGAGCATACCCGTGATCAGGAATTGCTTCGCGATCATTTTATGATCCTGGCTGAAAACATATTTCGATATGAAAGATTCTTCGTGATGATGATGCTCATGGTGTGCATCATGACCCTGCGTAGCATGGGTAACCACTGACCCTTCCTGCCCATGAAATGTAGTATCACTCATCAGATTAATTTTAATTCAGTTCTTTAAATTCTATTTAGATACCTGTGCCATCGGTTTGGCTGTCGTATCAGCCGCTGCAGGTGCCGGTGCGGGCGTTGTTTTTTGTTCCTGCACCATTACATACTGCGGTTTTTTACCTGCCAGCCAGGTATTATATTCTTCCTGTGTTTCCACGACCACCTGTCCTTTCATGGAGTAGTGTCCCGTTCCGCACATCTGGTCACAGGAAATTTCATATACAAAATCTTTGTTGCCGGTAATTTTTTTCATTTCCGCCGTCGTGTACTTTGGCGTGAACCAGATGGATGTTGGAATGCCCGGCACAGCATCCATCTTCATCCTGAAATGTACATAGCTACGCCATACGCGACGCCATAGCGGCAGTTGCCCTGCCCACGGTGGAAGCGCACATGTCGAACGTCTACGCCCGCGAGGAGTTCAGGCACCACTCTACGCTCGCGGCGGTGTGCCGGGGGCAGATCACAGGCTTCGGGGTGGACAGCTACCTGCTGGGGCTGCGGGCGCTCCACAGCATCATTTCCACTGAGTAACGGTTGACGCAACAGGCAACGCTGGGGTATAATTGATCTACCAGCGCGGGGATAACTCAATTGGCAGAGTGCTAGCCTTCCAAGCTGGATGTTGAGGGTTCGAACCCCTTTCCCCGCTCCCATAGCCGGTTGCTCACGCCGAAAGGCCCGCAACCGGCTTTTTCGTTCACTTGACACTATCTACAATGCCATGCGTATATACTTAAGAAGTGCCACCAAGACCCGGTTGGGACACCCCTACGGGGTTTCGTGGTTTTGAAGTCTCATCCCTACACTGGAGCGACTTCAGGAGCAGTAAAGATGGCATCAATCTACAACGAGACCGAAAACCTGGGAGCGATGGAGGTCGTGCAGTCAGGCAGCTTCTGCGCGCGACGAGCGGCTGCTGTGGGCAGGTAAGACCCGCAGGGCGGCGTCAGGTTGCAAGCGGAAGATGCCCGTCATGATACCTTTCAGCATCATGTGGGCGGGCTTCGCGCTCTTCTGGGAGTTCATGGTGTTGATGACCGACGCGCCCTTCTTCTTCAAGCTGTGGGGCATCCCCTTCGTCCTGGTCGGCCTCTATATGCTGATCGGGCGCTTCGTGGTGGACGCTATGCAGAAGGAGCCGCACCTATTACGGCGTAACGGACCAGAGGGCGATCATCATCACAGGCTGGCCCGGCAAGAACGTCCAGTCGATCACGCTCCAGACGCTACCTGACGTAAGCCTGAGGACCGGCAGCGGCGACAAGGGCACGATCACGTTCGGCTCGTACCCCTTATCGATTCCCTTCGGCACGAACGTCTCGTCGCCCGGCATGAAGCGCTACGCACCTCCCGCTTTCGCGATGATACCAGGTGCGAGAGAGGTACGACATCATAAAGCAGGCCCAGATCGAAAAGCACCACCGCCCGGCAGGAGACCGGGTGGAGCAGGCCGGAGACGTAGCGGGAAATCCAGAAATCGGTCGCGAACCACGCGCGCCTTGTGAATAGGAGTAAAGGGATGGAGGTCGAAGATCGCTTGAGCCGCCTGGGGTTGGTGCTGCCGGAGCCGTTCACTCCACCCACGGGCATGCAGTTACCGTTCTTGTGGGTGCGCGTACGCGGGAACAGGGCATATCTCGCGGGGCACGGCCCGCTGTCGGCGGAATGGGGCTATCACCGGGCCGTTCGGCAAGGTGGGGGCAGAGGTGACGGTCGAGCAGGCTTACGAAGCCGCCAGGTTGACGGCTCTCTCGATGCTCGGCAGCCTCAAGCGCGAGCTTGGCGACCTCGACCGCGTGACGGCATGGCTGCGCGTGTTCGGCATGGTGAACGCGGCGCCGGGCTTCAATCGCACCACGGCGGTGATCAACGGCTTCTCCGACCTGATCGTCGAGCTGTACGGCCCGGAGGTGGGGCGTCACGCTCGCGCCGCCGTAGGCGTGGCCGAATTGCCCTTCAACATGCCCGTGGAGATCGAGAGCCGAGGTAGAGATCGATGCGGGGCGGGCTACATTACTCTGACAGCCAGGAAGAACCCGTAGGGGCACCCCTTGTGGGTGCCCTGGTCGGGCGAGATCCAGGTATCCAGAGAGGGCACCCACAAGGGGTGCCCCTACGGGTTTTATCTCAATTCTAAATGAGCAACTATTGACAACTAACGGTATACTTATAGGACATACTTTAGTATGCCGGTTTCCCTGTACGTTGGTTCCCATGTATGGCAACCTAGCATTTCTTGCCGCATGATACCTGCCTTATCGCTCGGGCGTTCCTCAAATAGATAGACATACTCCCACTACATACTCCTCCTGGCATAGAAGGGACATAATGCGCCCGTCATTCCGCGCATCATGGCTGCATCCAGGCAACAGACACCCCGCGATAGGCTACCTGCTAGCAATCGCGGCGGTCGTGCTTGTCCTCGCCATCCAGTTGTCGTTTGGCCCGCTCGCGTACAAGATACCCTTCCTCTTCTTCCACGTCGCGGTAGCAGCCGCCGCGTGGTTCGGCGGCCTGGGGCCGGCGCTGCTCGCGACGGCCCTCTCAGCAGCAGCCTCCAACTACTTTTTCCTCCCTCCATTTTAACTCGCTCAAAGTGGGCGATGCCGACGTGATGGCTCAAACGGGCCTCTTCGTGCTGGTGGCCCTCCTCATCAGCGGTTTGAGCTACGCCCGCAGGCAAGCTGATAACAGGATCTTTGAGGAGCGCGCCAAGTTCGAAGCCACCCTGTCCAGCATAGGGGATGCCGCCCTTGCTACCGATACGGATGGCCTTATCACCTTTATGAACGGGGTAGCGGCATCGCTCACGGGCTGGACCGAGCAGGAGGCCGTAGGCAAGCCGGTAGAGCAGGTGCTGAACATTGTGAGCGAAGGCACGAGAGCGCCCGCTGAGAACCCGGTAAGGCGAGTGCTGAAGGAAGGCAAGGTGATAGGGCTTGCCAACCACACCCGCCTCATCGCCAGGGACGGCACCGAGCGCCCCATTGACGACAGCGCCGCGCCGATCCGCAACCGCAAGGGTCGGGTGGTCGGGGTGGTAATAGTCTTCCGAGACATCAGCGACCGGCAAGAGGTAGAGCACGCACGAGATAGCCTGCTGGAGCAGGTGGAACGCGAGCGAAAGCGCCTGGACGATCTCCTGGTGAGCGTGCCCGGCGTGGTATGGGAGGCATGGGGCAAGCCGGACGACGCCGCGCAGCAGATCAACTTTGTAAGCCGGTACGTAGAGACGATGTTGGGCTACACCAGGGAAGAGTGGCTCGCGACCCCCAACTTCTGGCTCAGTATCGTCCACCCTGATGATAAGAAGGAAGCGGCCAGGCACGCCGCCGAGAATTTCGAGCGCACCGACGGGGGCACCAACCGCTTCCGGTGGGTGACCAAAGATGGGAAAGTCCTGTGGGTGGAAGCCAACGACGTGGTCGTTAAGGACGCCGAAGGCAATCCTGCTAGGGATGCGCGGAGTCACCATGGATGTAAGCGAGCGCCAACGCCTTGAAGATGAGGTGCGCGAGCAAACGGAGTCGCAGCGCGCCATGCTGGAGACTATGGTCGAGGGTATGCCGATAGGGCTGGCACTACTGGACAAGGAAGCGCGCATCCTGAGCATGAACTCCGAATGGGCACGCATGACCAGCGTCGATGCCCCCGCGCAGGGCAAGACCCTGTATAGTATCTCCCCCTGCCTTCGCCGAGCGGCGCGCTTACTACGAGAAGGTGCTGGCGGGCGAGCCGGTGGACCTGATCGACGTTCCCTACTCGCTTCCCGGCGACGACACCAAATATTACCGGGACATACATCTTAGGCCGGTGCGCGATGCGTCGGGTATTGTGGTAGGCATGCTCAACGCCGTGATCGACGCCACGGCGCGGCACGAGCTGGACAAGCAGAAGGATGCCCTCCTGGCCCTCGCCTCCCACGAGCTGAAGACGCCGATAACCACTATCAAGGGCTACTCGCAGCTTGCGCTGCGCGCAGCAGGCCCGGAGGGCGATGAGAGGCTGCGCCGCACGCTGAGGACCATAGACGAGCAGGCCAACCGCCTCACCCGCCTGATAGACGAGATGCTCGAAGTGTCCCGCATACAGAGTGACACCCTCCCCCTGCACTACGAGCAATTCGACCTGGGCGAGATTAGTCCGGCACTGCGTCGAGAGTCTGGCCCCTACGTCCCCCGAATTCACGATAGCCCTGGAAGTATCGGATACGCGCTGCCCCGTCTTCGCCGACCGTGGCAGGATCGAGCAGGTAGTAATCAACTTGATGCAGAACGCCGTCAAGTATTCGGGCGCCAGCCGCAAGGTCGAGATTTGCGTGGGGCCGAGAGGGAGACGATGCGAGGGTGTCGATGCGCGACTACGGCGTGGGCATCCCAGCCGACCAGCAGGGCCAGGTATTCATGCGCTTCTTCAGGGCGCGCAATGTGGCGGCGGCCACGTTCAGTGGGCTTGGATTGGGCCTCTATATCTCGCACGAGATAGTCGCCCGGCACGGTGGCCGCATCTGGCTCGAGTCGGAAGAGGGTCGAGGCAGCACCTTCCACTTCACGCTTCCTTTGGACAAAGGGGCCTAAGCTATCGACTTCTCAGCCCCAAGGGGATGGAGCCTCCAAAATAGAAATCCGGTCGCTTCGCGACCGGATTTCTTATTTTGAAGCAGATTTCACGCCTGCAAGAGCCGGCAGCGTGAAATAGAACGTGCTGCCCTTACCCTGGGCGGACTCCAGCCAGATGCGCCCGTGGTGCTGCTCGACGACACTCTTGCAGATGTAGAGGCCCAACCCCAGCCCGTTGCGAGCGCGAGTGCCCGCGTTACTCGCCCTGAAGAAGCGCTCGAACACCTTATCTTGCTCATCAGGCGGGATGCCGATCCCATTGTCGTGTACGGAAGTGAGCGCTGCCTTTCCCTGAGGCTCCACCCTTATGCGGATGGCGCAGGGCTTATCTTCGCCTGCATATCTGGTCGGCGTTCTCGATAATATTGGCGAAGACCGCACCAATGCGATTCCTGTCGGCATCCAGCATCACAGGCTTGTCAGGTAGCTCGACGGCGCATGCGCATCGCTCGAATATGGGCGCGTAATCCCTCTCCAGGTCACCGATCAGTTCGCAAAGGTCGAACTTCTCCTTGTACAGTGGGAAGCGGCCCCCGGCCAATACGCGAGACTTCGATCATATCGTTGACCAGGTGCACCAGGTGATCCGCGTGCCTGCCGATAACCTCGAAAGCATGCTGCTGCCACGGCAACCGGTGGCGAAACTCCGGGCGCTGCGCCAGTTGGGCAAACGCCTTAATGACCGTGATAGGCGTCCTCAACTCGTGGGCCGACAGGTCGAGAAAGTCGTCTTTGTGGCCCAGCAGATCCTGTAGCTCCTGTTCGGGCATTCGCGGCCTCGGTAACGTCTATGATCGCGCTAAGGATGCCGACGACGTTGCCCTCATGATCCCGCACGGGCCTGTAATGGATGTCGCTCCAAGTAGGGCGAAGCTCGTTCCGGGAACTTGTAGGGCACGTTCGCCTGGTCTATGCTCTCGCCGGAAAGGACGGTATCGTGGATGTGGCGGCGGGCGCGGGTAGCGGGCGCGAGGTCATACAGCACCTTGCCGCGCGCCTGGCGGGCATCGAGGCGCGACAACCGGGCAAACTCGTCGTTCAGATGGACGATCCGCATGTCGCGATCGTAAAGCACCATCGCGACCGGCGAGTTATCGATCAGAGTCCCATACAGGTCCAGGAGTGAATCGGGCATGGCTAGGTCGTGCGGAGGATGGTCCTGGGAGCGCATCTGGCGCTGGGCGGGCACGCCGGGCATGGCGAGAACAGGCAGAAATAGCTAGAGTAACTAGAAATAAGATCACTTCGGCAAGAAGCGTACCAGGGTAGACCGAACAGTCAATCCGTGTGGGGCGCATTCGTGCAGAATAAATTACGACAATAATGGGCCGCTACGCGGCCCATTTCGTATTTACCCTTAATCCGGTGTGCGGTGTATCAAGGCATAGTCATTACGTTGGTAGGGACTTCGATTGGAGGAGAGACCGGCTCGTCGAACTTCGAGTAGGTGATCGTAGAAGTAGATGATACTCCGCCGGATTCCGAAACGACCTTGATCTGGTGGATGTAGCCTGTGGACTCATCGATCCAGATGTCGGTCTCAGCAGACCCGGCCGCGCCCGAGGCGTCATCCGCGCTGGCGGCGTAATTAATATGTGTAGTATTCACACCGTTGATGGTCTCCTGGCCCACGACCTCGGCGCCCTGAGCGGTGGCGGCGATGTCGCCGGTGTTAGCGGCTTCCAGTAAACGACCTGTCGGCGGGACCTTCGAGGTACTGGTCCATTCCCGAAGCCTTGGTATAGCTCTTATCGCCAACGACGATAATTTCGGTGGTCATACCTGAGGCTTCCGTCATAATGCGGTACTTATCGGGTTTCTCGACATCGACTTCCAGCTTGCTTGCGATGCCGCTGGCTTCCAAGTCAATCGTCAGTGGTAGAGTCGTGAGGCCGTCCATAGCCGCGCCGGCCTTCATGAGCTTGTCTGTAGCTTCGTTGCCGCCCGAAGTCGAGCCGCCGGTGGTAGCGGTGGGATCGACGTTGGTTTCAGTTGAGGTAGTGGCGGTCGGATCCGTGGTTGTTTCGGTGGAAACGGTGGCGGTCGGGTCCGTAGTCGTGGTCATGGTGGTGGCGGTAGGCGGACCGGCGTGGCAGTGGGGTGTCTCGCCCCCACACCCGGCGAGGCCCAACGCGCCAAGCCCGACCACCAGCATGGTCAGAATACCGGTTCTAGCTTTCTGCGCATTCATCGTTACTCTTCCTCCTTTAGGATAGTAGCTAAACGGGACCAACACGGGCTACATTATAACATAGTTGCCACGTAACACCGTTGCCATAAACCCTTAACTCATTCCGACTAAGGGTGCTATACTGTTGAGAAATTTAGCCTTGCCTAAATTCTGGTGGGGCGATAAGTATTTTCGCAAGGAAATCGCAGCATGTCCACAGCTACCCCGGCCATACAAACAGAGAAACTGACCAAGTATTATGACGGCGCGAGAGGCATCGTCGACCTCGATCTGCGCGTGGAGACGGGCGAGATCTTCGGCTTCCTCGGCCCGAACGGCGCGGGCAAGACAACCGCCATTCGCATCGTGATGGACCTTATCCGTCCAACGAGCGGGCGCGCCTCTATCGACGGCCTCGATTGCCAGCAGGAGAGCGTCAAGATCAAGACCTTCACGCGGCTACCTGCCGGGAGAGTTGTCGCTCTGGAACAACCTGACGGGGCGACAGAACCTGGTCTACCTGGCGAACTTGCGGGGCGGCGTGCCTATGGCCAACATCGAAGAGTACGCCGAGCGATTGGGGCTCGACCTGGACCGTAAGTTCCGCGAGTATTCGAAGGGCAATAAGCAGAAGGTAGGGATCGTGCAGGCGTTCATGCATCGCCCGCGCCTCCTGATCCTCGACGAGCCGACGGGCGGCCTCGACCCGCTGAACCAGCAGGAGTTCTTCCGCATGGCCGCCGATGCTCGCGAAGCAGGAGCGACTATCTTCCTATCCTCTCATATCCTGAGTGAGGTGGAGCATACCTGCGACCGGGTGGGCATTATACGGGAAGGAAGCATGGTGCGCGTCGGCTCGGTGAGCGAGGTGATAGCCGAAAAGCGCTACAGCGTGACGCTGACGCTGGGTATGCCGGTCACCGACGCCATCAAGAATGAATTCGAGGCGCTACCCAACGTAGCGAACGTCACGGCTACCGACCACACCCTCGAATTCGTAGTGCAGGGAGACATCGGTCCCATACTAACGAAGGCCGTCGCCTACCCCGTAATCAGCATGACTAGCCACGAGCCGACGCTTGAAGAGGCGTTCCTGGAGTATTATCGCGCGGGCGTGACGAAGGACGAAAGACGAAGGACGAACGTAAATGCGTAATCGTCATTCGTCTTTCGTCCTTCGTCCTTCGCCCGTCTTTATCACGAGGAAAGTCTATGTGGCTTCGTAACATATTCATGAAGACGCTGCGCGACCAGCGGGCGGGTGTGCTGGGGTGGGGTATCGGCCTGGGAGTGCTGATGGTGGTGTCAGCAACTCAGTACCAGGACCTGGTCGGGGGGTTCGGACCTGACCGGGAGCGGATAATCGAGGACCTTGCGCAGGCCTTCCAGTCGTTCAGCTTTCTGATCGGAGAGATCACGGAACTGGGAAGTATGGGAGGCTTTATTACCACCCGCGTGCTCGGGTTCGTGCCGGTCATGCTTGGGCTGTGGGCGGCGGTGGCGGGCGTGGGAGCGATACGGGGCGAAGAACAGAACGGCTCGATGGAGGTGCTCCTGTCCACGCCCAATAGCAGGCAGTCGGTGTACCGTAGCAAGGCGCTGGGGGTGCTGGTCGCGCTGGCGGCGCTGGTGCTGATTATCTGGCTCGGCCTCTACCTGGGGATCGCCCTGGCGGGAGAGGCGGGGAACATCGGCGCAAGCAACATGGTCTACACTCTCCTGAACATCCTGGCGCTGGGCGCATTCTGGGGCGCGGTGGGCCTGCTCATTGGGCAATTTGTGGGGATGCGCCGGACGGCATCATCAATCACGGGTGCGCTCCTCTTCGGCACTTTCCTGATGGACAATCTGCTTACAGGCAACCCTAGCCTCAAGTGGCTGGCGTGGCTCAGCCCATTCCACTACTACGCAGTAAGCAAGCCACTGGTGCCGGGGCGCACGTTCGAATGGGGCGCGTGGTTCGTCCTGGTGGCCGCTACGGCTGCTGTCGCTGCTTTAGCGGGCGTCCTCTTCGCCCGGCGCGACACAGGCTCTATCTTCCGATTGCTGCCCGCGCGCCCGCGCAAGACGGGATATAGCGCGAGTGAGCACAGGTTGCTCGGCTCGCCATTCGCCAAGAGTCTGCGCGACCTTATCTGGCCCACCGCGCTCTGGGGTCTCGGCCTGGGACTGTATTCGGTGGTAGCTCTGGCGACGGCCAACCAAACGATTGGGCCGCTACAAGAAGTTATTCAGGGGGCGGGTTGGCTGGCGCTCGTTGTGGGTAGTATGGCTACCGTCGAGGGATATATGTCTTACTCGCTCTTTACCTTCCTGCCCGCCATGTTCGCCATCTACGCTGTGCTACAGGTCAACGCCTGGGCCGAGGACGAGGAAGAAGGGCGGATGGAGACCTTGATCAGCCTGCCGTTGCCCAGGTGGCAGCAACTTGTCCCGCGCTACGTGGCTTTCGCGTTGTCGCTGCTCGGGATCGTGATTGTCATCGGGATATGTCTCTGGGCCACGTCAATTGGAACGAACACGCCTCTGGCAATTGACCGCATGATAGGAGCACTGCTCGCTACCCTTCCTACCGCGCTCGTGGTGCTGGGTTTGGGGCTGGTCGTCGCTACCTGGGCCAAGAGGCCGGGGCTGGCGCTACCCGTCACAAGCGCGCTGGTGGCTACGATGTTTGTGCTCGACCTGTTCGCGCCCGTGTTTCGCCTGCTCGGCGAGCCATTCGGCCGCCTTGTTGGCGACCGGGATGAAGGTCGGGTTGGGCCGCTCGGGGTCCTGTTCGGTCTGCAGCCGCACCTCGCCGTTGCGCTTCAGCTTCGGCCGCAGCGCGATCGCGTTGTCGAGCGTCTGCATGACCAGCAGGATGATCGTGCGGCGCGAGCTGCCACGCGGCCACAGCGTCTTGGCGAAGTTGACCGGGTGGCGGACGATCTGTCCGAGCAGCTTCAGCGGCCGCGTCACCCGCGTGCCGTCGCCGACCAGCAGCGTGTTGAGCAGGCTCATCGAGTCGCCGGCCTCGCCGTAGGTGACGGTCTCGATATGCGTGTAGGGGTCGGGGTAGATGCTGGAGGTGATCGCGACCCGCCGGGTCAGGTCTTCGGGGAAGTCCTCGGGCACCCTGACGCCGAGGATGCTCTCGCTGTTGGTGCGGACCAGCTCGCCGAGGCGGGGCGAGATCCGCGGCAACGAGCCACCGAGGCGGCAGCGCTGCAGCAGCTTGTTGGTGCCGAGCGGTCCGGCGGCGACGATGACGCCACGGGCCGTCACCGTGCGGCGCTTGCGGCCGCGCAGCAGCCCGGAGCGCTCGCTGGCGATCGTGTAGCCGTCGCTGCCGTCGGCGGCGCCGAGCGGGCGGATGTCGGTGACCGTTCGCTCCGCCTGCACCTCGACGCCGCGGTGCTCGGCCAGCCAGAGGTAGTTCTTGACCAGCGTGTTCTTGGCGCCGTGTGGGCAGCCGACCATGCAGCGGCCGCACTGCATGCAGCCGGTCCGCTCCGGCCCCTCTCCTTCGAAGAAGGGGTCGGGGACGGTTTGCCCCGGGTTGTCGAGGTAGACGCCGATCGGCGTCTTGCGGTAGGTGTCGGCTACGCCCAGCTCCTCGCCCAGCTCACGCAGCAGCTGGTCGGCGGGATCGTCCTTGTCGTGGACGACGACGCCGAGCATCCGCTGCGCGGTCTCGTAGTGGGGGGCGAGCCGCGCCTCCCAGTCCTCCAGGTCGGCCCACTGCGGGTCTTCGAAGAAGCGCGAGGGGGGGACGTAGAGCGTGTTCGCGTAGCCGAGGCTGCCGCCGCCGACGCCGCAGCCGCTGACCACGGCCACGTCTTTGAAGAGGCTCAGCCTGAAGATCCCCTTCATCCCGAGCCGCGGTGCCCAGAAGTAGCGGCGGCTGTCGCCGGTCGAGCTGGGGAAGTCCTCGTCGCCGAAGCGCTTGCCGCACTCCAGCACGGCGACCGAGTAGCCCTTTTCGGCCAGGCGCAGGGCGGACACGCTGCCGCCGAACCCGGACCCAACCACCACCCAGTCGTAGTCGTAGGTCACGGGCGGGGTGTCCCTTGCGGCCTAGGCCTCGCCCGGCTCTATGGGGCGGAAGTCGCTCGTCCGCGCTCCGCAGACGGGGCAGAACCAGTCGGTTGGGGATGTCCTCGAACTTGGTTCCCGGCGGGATGCCCCCGTCCGGGATCGCCGACCGCCGGGTCGTAGATGAAGCCGCAGCTCTCGCAGATCCAGAGCGTTGCCTCGGTCGTCGCATTCATGGTGTCTGAAGGTTAGGGGACGGGTTCAGTTGTCGAAGCTGACCGAGACCGGCTCGCGCTCGGAGGCGTCCTCGATCTCGAAGAACTCGCGCGCGGTGAAGCCGCCCTGGTTGGCGATGATCGAGCCGGGGAACTGTTCGATGTCGGTGTTGTAGGCCTGCACGTTGGAGTTGTAGATCCGCCGCGAGGCCTGGATTTCGTCCTCCAGCTCGGAGAGGCTGCGGCTCAGCTGCTGGAAGTTCTCGGTGGCGCGCAGGGTCGGGTAGTTCTCGGCGACCGCGCGCAGGTTGGCCAGCGCCGCGGTCAGCTTCTGCTCGGCTTTGGCCGTGTCGGCGACGCTTTCCGCGGACATCGCGTCGGCCCGCGCCTGCGTCGTTTTCTCGAAGGTCTCGCGCTCGTGCGTGGCGTAGCCCTTGACCGTCTCGACCAGGTTGGGCACGAGGTCGTGGCGGCGCTTGAGCTGCACGTCGATCCCGCTCCATGACTCGTCGACGCGGTTGCGCGCGGCGATGATCGAGTTGCGCTTGGCGATGAAGTAGAGGACCGCGATGACGATGATCGCGACCACGACGATGATGGCGATAGTCATAGCCGCATCCTACTTCCCCAACCCGGCGCCGCAAAGGACGTGCCGGGAGTTGAAGACGTATGTGGACCTATAACTCCCGGCACGCCCCCATAGGATCGGGCCGTGGGCGCGAAGCAGGAAGCTGCGGAATGGGGCGAGATCGTGCGGCGCTACGGCGAGCGGCACGAGTTGACCTACGAGCCGGTCGGCGGGATCAATCCCAAGGACGGGCCGGTGGCGCTCTGCGTCGGCGGCTCCAACCGGCTCACCGGGCAGCTGGCCGCAGGTTTCTGGGGGTCGTGCTGCGACGCCGACGAACGCGAGGCTGGCGGCCTCTTCGGCAAGGCGATGCTGCCGACAGCGCTGCTCGCCAAGGCCCATATGCCGGATCTGGCCAGCGTCGTGCCCGCCTTCAACGTCGAGTCGATCGAGGGTCACGAGGCCGTCACCCAGCGCTTTGCCCGCAAGGTCGAGTTCGAGTCGATCGACTTCAACCGGCGCTTCCTGGCGACGGTGCCGAGCGAGTACGACCCGGTGAAGCTGCGCGAGCTCTTCGGCCCCGGCTTCCTTGCCTGGACGACGACGATGACCGGCGAGCTCGACTTCGGCGATCAACGACCGCCAGCTCTGGTTCCTCTGGCGCCTGCGTGAGCGCAGCGAGGCGGAGCTGAAAGCGGCGCTCGAGAACGCCGGCCAGCTCTTCAAGCGCCTGCAGAGGGAGATGGATGAGAGCGGCATCCACACGTATCCGCCCGGCCCCTGGCACGCGGGGCTGGAGCCCTTTCCGGCGGCCTCAGGCTGGGTATTCGGGGTCGCCTGGGAGGACGACGCGGTGCTCGTCCGGCGTGCCGATCACCTTGGGCAGGATCGGCTCGACCCCGCGGCCGCGGTGGGCCTCGATCGCCTCGCTCGAGGTGCTGTAGGGGACGAGCGACCTGAGCTGGTTGATCGTCGGGAAGGCGAGCGCCAGCTCGCCGGCCTCCTGCGCCGCGAGGGCTGCCTGCGGCTCGAACCAGCGCGCCTCGGTCGTCTCGACGCCGTCGGGCTCGGGGGGTGTGTGGGCGGGCGCCAGGGCGAGGAAGAACCAGGCGTCGAAGCGCCTCGAGACCACCTCCGGCGTGATCCAGCGGGAGAAGAGCACCAGCTCCTCGTCGTCGCCGAGCGCGATCCCGGCCTCCTCCTCCAGCTCGCGGACCGCGCAGGCCCTGTAGCCCTCCTCGCCGTCGCCGTCCTCTGCGTCCACGCTGCCGCCGGGGAACACCCAGACCCCGGGCATGAACTTCGCCTCCTCGGTCCGCTTCAGCAGCAGAACCTCCAGCGCCCGGTCGTCGTGCTTCCCGCCGCGCCGCAGCAGCACCACCGACGCTGACGGGCGCGGCGTCGAAGGCTCGCCGAGGTTCGGCGCCTCCGCGGGCCCGCGTTGCCTCTCACCCATCCAGCCAACCTTACTCGGGGTGTTTCAACCGAGGGCGCGCTCGCGGCGGCGATGCACCCAGGCGCGGTTGGCGAGCCAGGCGAGCAGGGCGATCAGCGCCAGAGGAGCGACGATCGCGAGGGCGATGACCGCCACCGCCGCAGCGGTGGCGAGGATGCGACCCGCATCGTCGCAGAGCGTCGCCGACTCCCCAGTGACCGGCGCCCGCGCCATCGGAGGCATTGCCGCTTTCGATCCGCAGCGAGACCGGGGCGAACTGGGCGCGCTGCCGCAGTCGGTCGAGGCGCGAGCGAAGCGCCGCCGCTCGGCTGCGCTCGCGGCGCAGCTCGGCTTCGACCGCCGCTCGCTCGCCGTCGCTTTCGGCGCTCGCGAGCTGCGCCAGCAGCCCGTCGATGCGAGCCTCGGAGTCCTCCAGGCGCTCGCCCACGCCAACCGTCGGCGCAGTGATGTCCAAGGTCGACTCGTGCCGGGAGCGCACCTCGGCGATCCGCGAGAGCGAGGCGAGCGTGTCGCCGAGCTTGGCCGAGGGGATCAGCAGCTCGAAGCTGGCGGTTGCCTTGCCGGCGCCGCCATTGCCTTGGCTGCCGGCGCGATCGTGGATCGACGAGCTGAGGACGATGCCCTTGGCCACCTGAACGACGGCGAAAACCTCCTTCGTCGCCGCGCCGAACTCGTCGGGCTGGGCGCGGAGGGTCAGCTCGGCGCCCCGTTCCACGGCGCGGTTGCCGGCGGTCGGCGCTGCGGCGCCCCTCGTGGGCTGGAGGCTCTCGGCGGCGGCAGGGGCGTCCGAGGACTGAGTGATGGCAGGCGCGTCCGAGAAATGAGTCTCCCCCAACCCGCCTTTCTCGCCGGTCTGGCCCGTACTGAGTGGTCGTGACGACCGCAGTCGCGACGACGAGCGCCAGCACCGTGGTGGCCGCCACCGGGACCAGCATTCCCCGCGGCGATAGGGCGCGCAGGCGGCGGCCGAGGCGTCCCGGCGCCGAGCCGCCCAGCCGCGGGCGGCGGGGGAAGCCCGCCGCCGCCCGGCGGTCGAGCTCTGCGGCGAATGCAGGCCGCGGCTCGGGCCGCAGCGCCCGCAGCTCTTCGGCGAGGTCGAAGTCGTCTCTACGCGTGTCCATCCAGGTCCTCCCTCAGCTTGCTGACGACTCGGTGCAACCGGGTCCCGACGTTCGACGCGCTCGTCTCGAGCACGCGGCCGATCTCGGCGTTGGAGAGACCGGCGAAGAACTTCAGCGCGACGAGCTCGCGCTCACGCGCGCCGAGTCCGGCCAGGGCGCCGGCGAGCGCGACTCGCAGCTCGCTCCGCTCCGCCGGGTGAACGCCGTCCAGGGCGGCGAGGTCCTCCGGCTCGCCGATCAGCTCCGCCTGCCGCCCGCGCCGCCGCAGCTCGTCGAGCGCCGCGTTGCGGGCGATCCCGAACAGCCAGGCGCGGGCGTTGCCGCGGGCGGGGTCGAAGCGGGAGCGCTTGCGGTAGGCGCGCTCGAAGGCGGTCGCGGTGACGTCCTCGGCCGCCGCCCGGTCGCGCAGCAGCCCGGCTGCATACGCATAGACGTCGTCGCGGCTCTCGCGATAGAGCCGGTCGAACTCGAAGCTCGGTTCCACTGCCTGAGGCTGCTCGATGGGCTCTGCCATGGCGCGGCTCACATCCCTACTACGGGCAGGGACTCGATTCATCACAGCGAGAAGTGTGGGGTATGGCGCGGGTCAGACCGCCTGGGCCATCTGCCTTGGCGTCTCCGCCGGATAGGCGCTGCCGTACGCGGCCTCGATCGACTCGATCGTGATTGAGACCAGTTGGCGCAGCTCTGCCTCTGTGATCGAGAGGGGGGGCATGAGGACGACCACGTCGCTGAGGGGGCGGATGATCGCGCCGCGCTTGCGGGCCTCGAGCGTGACCAGGTGGCCGAGGCGCAGGGCGGGGTCGTGCTCGCCCAGGTCGATGCCGACCATGGTGCCGCGGTGGCGCACTTCGGCCACCTCGGGCATCGCCGCGATCGCCTCGAGTTGCTCGCCGAGCAGCTCGATCTTCGGCTGAAGTCGCTCCAGGGTGCGCTCCCGCTCGAAGGCCTCGAGGCTGGCGAGCGCGGTGGCGCAGGCGAGCGGGTTGCCGGTGTAGGTGTGGCCGTGGAAGAAGGTTCGTCCCTCCTCGGGGGCGCCGAGGAAGCCTTCGTAGATCCGCTCGGTGGCCAGCGTCGCCGCCAGCGGCAGGTAGCCGCCGGTTAGCCCCTTGGCGAGGCAGAGCAGGTCGGGCGCGACGTCCTCCTGCTCGCAGGCGAACATCGTGCCGGTGCGGCCGAAGCCGGTCGCCACCTCGTCGCAGATCAGCAGCACGCCGAAGCGGTCGCAGAGTTCGCGCGCTTCGCGCAGGTAGCCGGGTGGGTGGACGAGCATGCCCGGCAGCGCCCTGGACGAGCGGCTCGACGATCAGTGCCGCGACCTCTTCCTCGTGGCAGGAGAGGACGCGCTCGAGGTCGGCGGCGTCGCCCGGCTCCGCCGCGTGGGTATGGAAGAGCAGCGGCCGGTAGGTGGCGTGGAAGAGGTCGATGCCGCCGACCGAGACAGAGCCGATCGTGTCGCCGTGGTAGGCGTCGCGCAGGTGCACGAACGAGGTCCGCCGCGCGTGCTGCCCACCGCGCTGCTGCTGGAACTGGAAGGCCATCTTCAGCGCGATCTCGGTCGCGGTCGAGCCCGACTCCGAGTAGAAGACGCGCGAGAGCCCCGGCGGCGCGAGCTCGACCAGCTTCGCCGCCAGCTCGGCGGCGCCCGGGTGGGAGAGGCCGAGCATGGTCGAGTGGGCGACGCGGTCGAGCTGTTCGCGCAGCGCCGCGTCGATGCCGGCGTGGCGATGCCCGTGGACGTTGCACCACAGCGAGGAGACGCCGTCGATGTAGCGCCGGCCCTCGCTGTCGATCAGCTGCGTTCCCTCAGCCCGCTCGATCATCAGCGGCTCTTCCTCGACCCAGCCCTGCTGCTGGGTGAACGGGTGCCAGAGATGGTCGCGGTCGAGCTGCGCTGGATCCACCGGCATCGTCCCCATCAACATAAACCCGGCCGCGGCGGGTAACCGTCGGCCAACGTGCGCGATTTCACAGACCGTTACATCGAACGATGTAGTATTTGGCCCAATGGCTGAGCGTGGAGCGACCCCTCAGGTCCCTGTCGCGAGGCGACGGGCCCTGCGGGCAGTCCGCGCACTCTTCAGCCCCCTGCTGCCGGACGACTATCTCGAACTGATCAACCCGCTCTGGTCGACCCGCGAGCTGCGCGGCCGAATCGAGCGGATCGACGAGGAGACGGCGGATACCGTCACCGTGCTGATCCGCCCCGGCTACGAGTGGATGGGCCACCGCCCCGGCCAGTACCTGAGGATAGGCGTCGTCATCGACGGGGTACACCACTGGCGTGCCTACTCGCTCACCTCGGAGCCCGGCCGTCCCGACGGCTGCATCAGCATCACGCCGAAGCTGGTCGACTCCGGCAAGGTCTCGCCCTACCTGGTCCGCCAGGCGAGGCCGGGGGACGTCGTCAGGTTGGGCGGGGTGGAAGGGACCTTCGTCCTCCCCGAGCCGGCACCGAGCAAGCTGCTCTTCATCAGCGCCGGCAGCGGCATCACCCCGATCATGAGCATGCTGCGCAGCCTCCATCGCAGCGACGCCATGGGCGATGTGGCGCACATCCATTCTGCCCGCGCCGTGGGCGACGTCATCTTCGCCGACCGCCTGCGCAAGATCGACGACGCTCATCCCGGATACCGCCTTCACCTGCGGATCACCGGCGGGCAGGGTCGCATCGCCCCCGCCGACCTCGACGAGCTCTGCCCCGACTGGCGCCAGCGCCACGCCTTCCTCTCCGGGCCCGCCGAGATGCTCGACGCGATGAGCGCTCACTGGGAGCGGGAGGGAGTGGCGGATTTGCTCAGCATGGAGCGCTTCCAGCCGATGATCGGCGGCGACCCCGGTGGGGGCGAGGGCGGAAGCGTTCGCTTCACCAGGAGCGGGGTCGAGGCCGAGTGCGACGGCGGTACGCCGATCCTGGCCGGGGGCGAGCAGGCCGGCGCGATCCTGCCATTCGGCTGCCGGATGGGCATCTGCCACACCTGCGTGGGGAGGCTATGCGCGGGAGAGGTTCGCGACCTGCGCACCGGCGAGGTGCACGGCAACGAGGGAGAAATGATCCGCACCTGCGTGAACGCCCCCGAGGGACCGATTGAGATCGCACTTTGAAACTACGGAAAGGCAGAGGATGACCGCAACCAGCACTGAGGAGATCACCAGCCCGCTGAGCCACCTCTCGCGGAAGCAGCTCGACGAGATGGCCCGCGAGTTCGACGCGATCCGCGACCGGGTGTTCGCGGACCTCGGCAGCCGCGATCGCCGCTACATCGAGAGCATGATCGCGATGCAGCGCCGCCTCGCGGTGATGGGGCGCGTGCTGCTGCTCGCGTCGCGTTACCGGCCGGCGTGGGTGGCCGGGACGGCAACGCTCTCGATGGCCAAGATCCTCGAGAACATGGAGATCGGCCACAACGTCCTGCACGGCCAGTGGGACTGGATGAACGATCCCCAGATCAACTCGTCGACGTGGGATTGGGACACCGCCTCGACGGCGGAGGCATGGAAGCACTCGCACAACTACGTCCATCACACCTTCACCAACATCCTTGGCAAGGACAAGGACCTCGGTTACGAGATCATGCGGATCGACCCGCGGCAGAAGTGGCACCCGGTCTATCTCCTCCAGCCGCTCTACAACCTCCTGCTTGCGGCGTTCTTCGAGTGGGGGGTGGCGTTCCATGACCTCGACTTCGAGGCGATTCGCAGCGGCAAGAAGTCGAAGGCCCAGGTCATGCGTGAGTTGGCAGGGATCCGGGGCAAGGCGAAGAGCCAGATAGTCAAGGACTACGTGGCGTGGCCGCTGTTGAGCGGATTGGCGACCGCGGCCCTCGACGCGGCGATCGAGGCACGTCGTGGCGGGGGCGGCCGCGGACGCAAGGGCCGCGCTGGCCTTGCCCGCGCTTTGGGCGCAGCCCTGCGTGGCGGGGCTGGCGCGTACCGATCGACCGCCTCAGCGGACGCCACCGCGAACATCGTCCGCAATGCCTGGGCCTACGCGATCATCTTCTGCGGCCACTTCCCGGACCAGACTTACACCTTCAGGCCCGAGGAGGTCGAGGACGAGAGCCGGGGCGGCTGGTACGTGCGCCAGCTGGTCGGCGCCGCGAACATCGAGGGAAGCCCGCTGTTCCACGTCGCCAGCGGCAATCTCGGCTATCAGGTCGAGCACCACCTGTTCCCCGACATGCCGAGCACTCGCTACGCCGAGATCGCGCCGCAGGTCAAGGACATCTGCGAGCGCTACGGCCTGCCCTACAACAGCGGTCCGTTCAGCCAGCAGCTGGGCATGGTGCAGCGGACGATCCTCAGGCTGGCCTTCCCGGGCGGAGAACCAAGATCGAAGCCGGGTCCCTACCGGAGCGAGCGCAACGGTTCAGCCGGATAGGACGGTTGGCGCTTTATCCGGCGATGGCCTGGACAAGGCGCCCCTCGATTGCCCAGCTGTCCGGCTCGCAGAGGTCGAGGTGCGGTAGCGCCTCGACCTCGACTTCACCTTGGACGGAAATCGTCTTGCGATTCGATGCCTCGACCGGACCAGGGTCGTCGGGCCAGGGGGTGAGGACCACGGCGAGAACCTGGAGGCCGGCGGCTCGCGCCGCCTCGAGCGTGAGCAGGGTGTGGTTGATCGTGCCCAGGCCGGGGGAGGCGGCGATGACGAGCGGCAGGGCGAGGTCGACCGCGAGGTCGCGCACGAGGTAGCCGGGCGAAAGCGGCACCAGCAGGCCGCCGACCCCCTCGCAGACGAGCGCGTCGGCGTCCGCCGCCGCATCCCGCGCCGCGGTCACCAGCCGCTCGGGCTCGATCCGCTCGCCGGCCAGCTCCGCTGCCAGGTGCGGCGACATCGGCGGCCCGTAGCGGTAGGGCGCGATCTCGTCGTCGCTCTGCTCGGATCCCGCCGCGCGGCGCAGCAGCGCGTGGTCCGGCTCGCCTCCCTCGTCGAGTCCCGTGACCGCCGGCTTGAAGACCGCCACGCGCTTGCCTTCGGCGGTGAGCGTTCGTGCGATCGCGGCGGCGACCACGGTCTTGCCGACCTCCGTCCCCGTCCCGGTCACGAATACGCCATGAGAACGTGCATGACGCTTCGCATCTCGGCGTCCTCGGTCGGTCGGCTCGCTCACGTACGGGACGGTACGCTCGTGTCGCCGACCTCCCTGCGTCCACCGACCTGCTCGGTCATGCCCGTTCTCATCACGCAGCGATCGGCATTTGCACCACGCCCACATCGCGCGCCGCCTCGCCCGCTTGCTTTGCCGCGTCGCGCAGCTCCCCCTCCTCGTGCGTCGCCTTCACGCTGAAGCGCAGGCGCGAGGAGCCGGGGGGGACGGTGGGGGGGCGGATCCCCTGGGCGAAGACGCCGCGCTCCAGCAGGCGCTCGCACAGCTCCATGGTCCGTGTGGCGTCGCCGACCTCGAGCGGGACGATCTGGCTCTTCCCTCCGCCCGGGGTGAGCCCCTCAGCCCTCAGCCCCTCGCGCAGCGTCGCGGCGTTGGCGTTGAGGCGCGCGACCATTCCCGGTTCGGTCTCGAGCAGCTCCAGCGCCGCCAGCGCGGCGGCGAGCACGGGGGGCGGCAGCGCCGTGGAGAAGATGAAGGAGCGCGCCGTGTTGAGCAGGTACTCGTGCAGCTCGGCGCTCGCGCAGACGTAGGCGCCGTAGGAGCCGAGCGCCTTGCCCAGCGTGCCGACCACCATGTCGACCTCGCCGCTCAGCCCCGCGGCGGCGACTGAGCCGCGGCCACCGGGCCCGAGAGCGCCGGTGGCGTGCGCCTCGTCGACCATCAGCCGGCACTTGTGGCAGCGAGCGAGCCAGGCCAGCTCCTCCAGCGGGGCGACGTCGCCGTCCATCGAGAAGACGCCGTCGGTGACGATCAGCGAGCCGCGCCCGCCGGCCCGGCGCAGCCCCCAGGCGAGGTGCTCGACGTCGCCGTGGCGGTAGACGAAGGTCTCGGCGCGGGCCAGGCGACAGCCGTCGACGATGCTGGCGTGGTTGAGCTCGTCGGAGAAGACGATGCCGCCGCGGCCGGCCAGGGCCGAGATCGCGCCGATGTTCGCCAGGTAGCCCGAGCCGAACAGCAGCGCCGCCTCGTAGCCCTTGAAGGCCGCGAGCCGCTCCTCCAGCCGGCGATGCGGTGTCATGTTGCCCGAGATCAGCCGCGAGGCGCCGGCGCCGGCGCCCCAGCGCAGCGCCGCCTGGGCCGCCGCGTCGCGGACCTCAGCCCGATCGGCCAGGCCGAGGTAGTCGTTGGAGCAGAGCAGCAGCACCGGAGCGCCGTCGAGCGTGACGTGCGACCCCTGCGGGCTTTCGATCAGCCGCAGCCTCCGGCGGAGTCCGCTCTCGCGAAGCTCCTCCAGCCGCTCTGCGACGTCGGTCATGCCGCTGTCTGGCTCGCCGGGTACGGCGGCGGCTTCTTCGTCTTCTTGATCACCCGCAGCTGGGTCGATGGGTCCCAGAAGTTCGCTTCGTCCTGGCTGTCGATCAGCTGGTCGATCGGCGTCGCCGGCGTCTCGCCCTCGAGCCAGCCGCTGCGGTTGTCCGGACGCGGGTTGGCGCCGTTGTCCTCCTGCCGCGCCACGTTCAGGCCCAGCTCCTCGAACATCGCCCGGTCATCCTCCGGCTCGGCACCGAGCGTGGTGAGGAAGTTGCCCATCATCACCCCGTTGAGCCCGGCCTTGACCGCCAGCGGCTGCAGCTCACCCAGGTTCTCGACCCGGCCGCCGCAGAGGCGGAAGAGGGCGCCGGGGATGATCAGGCGGAAGATCGCCACCCACTTGACGACCTCCCAGGGATCCATCAGCGGGCGGTCGCCGAACTTGGTCCCGTCACGCGGGTTGAGCAGGTTGATCGGCACCGAGGTCGGCTCCAGCTCGGCCAGCTCGAAGGCCATCTCGACCCGCTGCCGCGGCGACTCGCCGAGGTTGAGGATGCCGCCGACGCAGGTCTCCAGGCCGGCCTCCTTGACTGCGTCGATCGTCCGCAGCCGGCCCTCGTAGCGGACCGTGGTCGAGACCTCCGGGTAGTAGGAGCGCGAGGACTCGACGTTGTGATGGACGCGCTGGATCCCCGCCTCGCGCAGTCGCTTGGCGCGCTCGGCCGACATGTGGCCGATCGAGGCGCAGCGCTTCAGGTTGGTGTGCTCGGAGACCAGCTTCGCCCCCTCGACGATCTTCTCGAAGTCGCGCTTGGAGAGCCCCTGGCCCTGGGTGACCATGCAGAAGCGATGCGCCCCTGCCGCCTCGGCCGCGCGCGCGTGCTCGAGGATCTGCTCGGGCTCCATCATCGCGTGCATCGGCGTGTCGGCCTCGGCATAGCGTGACTGGGCGCAGAAGCCGCAGTCCTCGGCGCAGCCGCCCGACTTGGCGTTGACCAGCGAGCACATGTCGGTCGAGTCGCCGAAGTTCTCCCGCCGCACCTCCCAGGCGCGCTCGACCAGCGCGCCGATCTCATCGTGGTCGCTCAGCTCGCCGAGCGCCAGTGCTTCCTCGAAGGAGATCAGAGCGGGCATTCGGGGCGCAAGGCTAGGAGCCGCCCCGGACGCCGCGGAGTCGACGGCTCGTATGGTTGGTCGGCGTGACGGTGGCGACGGAAAGGCTCGTTCGAAGGCGCAGGTGGCTGGCGGTAGGGGCCGTGTGCGGCCTCGCTGCCGGTGCCTTCGCCTTCGGTGCCGCGCTTGGCGATGGCACGGCACTGCGACCCAGCGCCGCCAGCCAGCTGACGGCGAGCCAGCTTGCCGGCCAGAGGATCGTGCTCGGGTTCCAGGGCGTCAGGCCGCCGGACACGGTGGAGCGCATGATCCGTGCCGGCCAGGCGGCCGGGGTGATCCTCTTCTCGGACAACCTGCCGAGCCGGGCGGCGGGGAGACGCCTGATCCGCAGCCTCCAGTCGATCCCGAGGCCACCCGGGCTGGGCGATCCGCTGCTGGTGATGACCGACCAGGAGGGTGGCCTGGTGAAGCGGATTGGCGGTGCCCCGACGGCTTCGGCGCGCACGATGGGCGCGCGCGGCCCCTCCTTCAGCCGTGCCCAGGGCAGCCGCACCGCCGCCAACCTGAGTGAGCTGGGCATCAACGTCGACCTGGCGCCGGTGCTCGACGTCGCCCGCCCCGGTGGCACGATCGCCGAAACCGATCGAGGCTTCGGCTCGACCGCCGCCAGCGTGAGCACGAGCGCAGTACCCTTCGCCGCCGCGCTCCAGGCCGGCGGCGTCGCCGCTACCGGCAAGCATTTCCCTGGCCTGGGCGCCGCCCGGCTAAACACCGACGATGCCGTCGAGCGCATCGACCTCTCCAAGCGCACGCTGCGCGCAGTCGACGAGGTGCCCTTCCGGGTATTTGCCGCTGCCGGCGGCGAGATGGTGATGCTGAGCACGGCGATATATCCAGCCTTCTCCGCCCGGCCCGCCGCCTTCTCCTGGGCGATAGCCACCGCCGAGCTGCGCCGTCGGCTCGGCTTCGCCGGGGTCACGATCACCGACGCGCTCGACACCGTCGCCGTGCGCGCCTTCGGCGACACCGCCGAGGTCGCCAGGGCGGCCACGACCGCCGGCGCCGACCTGCTCCTCTACACCGAGCCCCGCGAGGCGGCGCGGGCTCACCGTGCCCTGCTGCGCGGTCTGCGCCGGGGCGCTCTGCCCAGCGGCGCCTTCAGGGACTCGGCCGGGCGGGTGCTGCGCCTGCGCCATCGTCTCGGCGAGAACTAGGTCCGGCAGCTACCCGGACCGAATCGCGCCCCGCCCGCTTTGCCTCGTACATCGCCCCGTCGGCCGCCGAGAGCACCGCCTCGGCACTCTCGGCCTGCGGACCGAAGGTGGCAATGCCGATGCTCGCCGTGATCGGCGGCGCCGCCTCGCCGGGCCGGGTGTGCATGCGGATCGACGTGGCGATTGCCTCGGCGATGTCCTCGGCCTCGTCGAGCTCGCAGCGCGGCAGCACGATCGCGAACTCGTCGCCGCCCAGGCGCGCGACAACGTCGGTGGTGCGCATTCGCCCGCTCAGCACGCCGGCGATGTCGGCGATCGTCCGGTCGCCCGCCGGGTGGCCGAGCGTGTCGTTGACCTGCTTGAAGTTGTCGAGGTCGAGCATCAGCACCGCGCCGACTGTCTTCTCGCGGCGGCTGCGGGCAAGCTCGGTGCGCAGGTCTTCGCCGAAGCGCCGGCGGTTCTTCAGCCCGGTCAGCGGATCGTGGTTGGCCTGGAGCGTCAGCTCCTGCATCCGTTCGTTGCGGCTCCAGACGAGGACCAGCGCGGCCAGCAGGGCGGCCAGCGCGAGGCCGACGACGGCGATCAGGAGCGGCAGGCCGACCCCCGGCCGGTCGGGGTCGCGCACGACGAGGAGCCAGGTGCGGTCGGCGATGCGCAACGGCGCGGTGGCGGCCTCCTCGCGTGGCAGCTCCGGTCCGATCACGGTCCTGCCGCCCTCGACCAGCTGCGCGTCGACGTCATCGTCGAGAGCCGCGGTCGCTGCCGCGGCCAGCTCAGGGACGTGGAAGGCGCCGGCGGCGAAGCCGTAGAGCGCCGCCCGGCGCTGCTCGGCGTTCGCCGTCGGGGCGTCGTCGCGGTAGACGGGGTGGAAGACGTTGATCCCGGTGCCGCCGATCGGCAGCTGCATCGCGGGGGTGGCGGCGGGCTCGCCGCGGTCCCGCGCACGGGCGAGGTACTCGGCGCGTTTGGTGTCTGCGCCAACGTCATATCCCAGGGGCGGTTCGAGACCGCCGTGGGAGGAGGCGAAGGCGACCGGGAAGTACTGCGCCCTCGAGTCGGCGGGGCGAAGCCCGATGTGGGTGCGCTCGACGATCGGGTAGCCGTGCCCGCGCTCGAACTCCTCCCGCCGGTCCCCCGGCACCGCCAGGATGAGGGCCGTCCCCGAGAGGGCGCCGGTGTCCAGAAGCGAGCTTGCCATCACCTCGAACTTGCGCGGAGTGAGCTCGTCGACCGCCTGGTAGAAGGCGGCGGCGCTGGCGAGCTGGCCGACCGAGAGCGCGGCCAGCGCTTCGGCTTGGTTGGCCGCCCGCACCGCCTGGCTCTTCTGCGTGCGCTCGAAGCTGTCGCTTTCGCGGTCGCGAACGACCAGCGCCATTGCGACCGAGCCGATTGCGATCGTCGCGACGACGAGGTATCCAAGCCAGAAGCGAAGCCGCATGCGCCTCTTCTCGGTCATACCTGTCACTCGACGGGAACGCTTGCCAGCGACTCCCATAGATAGAGCGAAGCGAGGCTGCGGTGGGGGCGCCACGGCTCGCCGATCTCGATTACGCGCTGTGGCGCCGGCATCTCCGCCAGCCCGTACTCCACCTGGACCGCCTTGCGGATGCCGAGGTCACCGCCGGAGAGCACGTCGGGGCGTTCGAGGTGGAAGATCAGGAACATCTCCGCGGTCCACTGGCCGAGGCCGCGCACAGCGACGATCTCGGCGATCGCCTCCTCGTCGGCGAGCTCGCCCAGCCGGCCCAGCTCCAGTTCGCCGCTGAGCACGTGCGCGGCGAGGTCGCGGACATACTCGACCTTGCGCCCGGAGAGGCCACAGGCGCGCAGTTCCTCCTCGCTTGCCTCCAGCAGCAGCTCGGGCGAGGGAGTCGACCCTGCGAAGAGGTCGAGGACCCGCCCGTAGATCGTCCGCGCTGCTTTGGTCGAGAGCTGCTGGCCGACGATCGCCCGCAGCAGTGCGCCGTAGGCGTCGGTAGGCCGCTCCTCGCTGCGCCGTTGCAGCCGCGTCTCGATATCGATCTCGCCGATCCGCTCGATCAGCGCCGCCATGGTCGGATCGGCGGCGGCCAGCGCCGCGCGTTCCTTGGCGCCGGCGCCGCTCACCTTCCCTGCCAGTGCGGCTTGCGCTTCTCGGCGAAGGCTTCGACGCCCTCGCGCAGATCGGCGGAGGAGAAGCAGGACTCGCGCAGGGCGATCAGGCCGCCCTCCTGCTGCTCGCTGAGGACCGGGTTCGAGTTGAGCACTTCGATTGCGCGCTTGTTGCCGCGCATCGAGAGCGGCGCGTTGCCGGCGATCCCCGCGGCCAGCTCGATCGCCGCCTCCTCGAACCCCTCGTCATCGACCACCTCGTGGACGAGGCCGATCTGCTCGGCGCGGGTGGCGTCGAAGTTGCGGCCGGTGAGGAACAGCTCCTTGGTTCGCGCCAGGCCGAGCGTGTCGAGGAACTTGCGCAGGCCGGTGTGGCCGTAGACGAGGCCGAGCTTGGCCGGCGGCATACCCAGCTTGGCGCCGGCGGCGCAGATGCGCAGGTCGCAGGTCACCGCCAGCTCGAGGCCGCCGCCGAGGCAGTGGCCGTTGATCGCCGCGACGGTCGGCCAGGGGTGGCCGGCGAGCGCTTCCATCGCGTCGTGAAAGGGGTGTGCGACCAGCGCCTCGGCGTCGCGCTCGAAGGTCTCGCTGGGGATCGCTGTCAGGTCGTAGCCGGCGGAGAAGGCGGGCGGCGCGCCGGTGATCAGCACGCAGCGGGTCTCGATCCCGTGGTCGAGGCGGGGCAGCGTCTCCGCCAGGGTGTCGAGGATCTCGTGGTCGAGCGCGTTGCGGCGCTCGGGGTTGGAGATGCGGATGCGGACGACTGCCTCGGCGGGTGAGTCGAGGAGGAGCTTGCCGCCGGCGAGCTGCTCGTTCACTTCACTCCAGCACGACGAGGACGTCGCCTTCGCTGACCGCCTGGCCCTCCTCGCAGCGGATCTCCTTCACGGTCCCGTCGTCTTCGACCTCAACCGGGATCTCCATCTTCATCGACTCGAGGATGACGACCGTGTCGCCGTCCTCGACTTTGTCGCCGATCGCGACCTCGACTTTCCAGACGTTGCCGGTTATGTGCGCCTCGATGTCCGCCATGGGCCGGGAGAATATCCGCGCGTGACGGCGGAGCGGCGGAGAACCGGTGCTTGACGCCGCGGCAAGCGAGCCGCTGGCGGTCGTCGTGGCTGCCCGCAACGAGGCCGACCGGGTCGGCGAGACGCTGGCGGCGCTGCGCGCGGCGCTGCCGCGGGCGGCGCTGTGGGTCGCCGACGACGCATCGACCGACGGCACGGCGGAGGCGGCGATGGCCGCCGGCGCCCAGGTGGTCAGCCGCGGCCGCCCGCACGGCAAGGGCGCCAACGTCGGCGCCGCGGCGGAGGCGGCGCTGAGCGCCGAGCCCGTGCCCGAGCTGGTGCTGCTCTGCGACGGCGACCTTGGCGCCTCCGCCGCCGAGCTGCCCCCGCTGGTCGAGGCGGTCGAGCGCGGTGAGTGCGACCTCGCCGTGGCCGCCTTCAGCCGGCGCGTCGGCGGTGGCTTCGGCGTCGCCCTCGGCTTCGCCCGCTGGGCGATCCGCCGCCGCTGCGGTCTGGAGGCAAGCGCGCCGATCTCCGGCCAGCGGGCACTGCGCGCCGAGGTGCTGCGGGAGGTGCTCCCCTTCGCCCGTGGCTACGGGATGGAGGTGGGGATGACGATCGACGCGGTCCGCGCCGGCTATCGCCTGCGCGAGTACGAGCTCGACCTCTCACACCGCGCCAGCGGCCGCTCGCTCACCGGCTTCGCCCACCGCGCTCGCCAGCTCGCCGACTTCGCGCGCGTCTACCTTTCTCGCGGCCGGCGTGCCGCCGAGGGGGGCGAATAGATTCAGCCGATGGGCGGCAAGCCACTAGAGCCGCGGGGCGAGGCTGATCTACTACCCCAGCTCGATTTCTTGCGGGCCGCCCATCGCCGGCTGATAGTGACCTACGTCGATGCCGTGCGTCGCAGCTCCTTTCTGCCGGGCCTGCTCGAGGCGGGCGCTCGAACCGGCGATCACAATGACTTCACCTTCGGCATCTCCGGTCCGATCGCGCGGGCGCTGCTCGCGATTCACATCAGGGACCGGCTCAAGTTGCTCGAGCGCGTCTATGTGCAGCTCCGGCGGGCGATTCGGGAAGGAGACGACCAGGCCTACGCGGGCTGGCTAGATGACGCCGTGGCCGGTTGTCGCGAGTTTGGGCAGAGCATGTCGACGGCTCAGGCCGGGCTGCGGGCGTTGCAGCTCCCGGGCCTTTCGCTGATTGCCATCGCGATCATTCAGCAAACCGAGATCCCAGCCGCCTGGACTCTCATCCCCCTGTTACTGCTGGCCTACCTGCTCTATGTGGCGGCCTTCAAGTCGTTCCCGCTGAAGCGCGAGCTGCTCCTTCCCGAAGCGGTCCGCTTGGAGTCCAGGAGCACGGAAGAGCAGGAGGCGCACGAGGGGACAAACGCGTATCGCCGCGAGGAGGAGCTGGCCAGCTGTCTCGGCTACGGCAGGCCGCGCGAGGGCCAGCTCGACTACCTCGTCGTCGGCCTCGGCGGGTTGACCATGGTGATCGCCTCGGTCGCTCTGCAAGAGGTTGAGCTGCTCGATCTCCTGGATGGCACTGTGCTCGGCTTGGCCGGTCTCCTGTCGATCGCGTTCGCCGTGTCCCGCTGGCGGCGCAGGCGCTGGCGCTAAGGGCGGCGACGGTGATACTCGCGATCGATCAGGGAACCACGGGGACGACCTGCCTCGTCTTCGACGCGGAGGGGCGGGTTGCGGGGCGGGCCTACTCCGAGTTCGAGCAGCACTTCCCCCAGCCGGGCTGGGTCGAGCACGACGCCACTGAAATCTGGGAGGTGACCAGGCGGGTCGCCGCCGAGGCGATCGCCGACGCCGGGGTCGCGGGGGCGGAGCTCGACGCGATCGGGATCACGAACCAGCGCGAGACCGTCGTCGCCTGGGATCCGGCAAGCGGCGAGCCGGCTCACCGGGCGCTGGTCTGGCAGGACCGTCGCACCGCCGCCCGCTGCGAGGAGCTGCGCGAGGAGGGACACGAGCGCCTGGTGCGGGAGCGGACCGGCCTGGTCCTCGACCCCTACTTCTCGGGCACCAAGATCGAGTGGCTGCTGCGCAACGCCGAGCTGCCCGAGGGGGCGGTCTTCGGCACGGTTGATTCCTGGCTGCTCTTCAAGCTCACCGGCCGGCACGCGACCGACTACACGAACGCCTCGCGGACGATGCTGTTCGACATCCGCCGCCTCGCTTGGGACGGCGAGCTCTGCGGGCTGCTCGGCGTCGACCCGGCGCGGCTGCCCGAGCCCCTGCCCTCCGCCCACATCTTCGGCACGACCGTGGAGTTCGGCGGCGAGGTGCCGGTGGCCGGGATCGCCGGCGACCAGCAGGCGGCGCTCTTCGGCCAGGCCTGCCACGACGCCGGCAGCGCCAAGAACACCTACGGCACCGGCAGCTTCGTCCTGCTCAACAGCGGCGCCGAGGCGCCGCCCCCAGCCGAGGGCCTGCTGTCCACGGTCGCCTGCGCCCCCGGCGAGGAGGCCGTCTATGCGCTCGAGGCCTCGATCTTCGTCACCGGCGCCGCCGTGCAGTGGCTACGTGACGGGCTGGGGATCATCGAGGAGGCGGGGGAGAGCGAGGCGCTGGCCGCCTCGCTCACGGGCAACGACGACGTCTACTTCGTGCCCGCACTGACCGGGCTCGGCTCGCCCCACTGGGACCCCTACGCCCGCGGCACGATCGTCGGCCTCACCCGCGGCAGCGGACGCGCCCATCTGGCCCGGGCGGCGCTGGAGGCGATTGCCTACCAGACGGTCGACGCTGTGCGGGCCGAGGAGGCCGCCGCCGGGGTGCGGCTGGACGCGCTGAGGGCCGACGGCGGGGCGACCGTCAACCGCTGGCTGATGCAGTTCCAGGCCGACGTTCTGGGTGCGCCGGTGGTCGTGCCGGAGATCGCCGAGACGACGGCGCTCGGCGCGGCCTACCTGGCCGGCATCGCGACCGGCCGCTGGAGCGGGCCGCAGGTCGCCGAGATGTGGCGCGAAGCGGCCCGTTACGAGCCGCGGATGGGCGACGACGAGCGCGAGGCGCTGCTCGCCGATTGGCACCGCGCCCTCGACCGCTCGCGTGCCTGGGTCACTTGAACCCAGAAATGCCTGCAAATTGGCTGAAGTTGGCACAGACATTTTTCATTTATCACACACACGCGACATCTTGTCTGAGATCATGGGATCATGGAGGCAATGGCAGCGACGTGGTCAGACGACAGGCTCGACGACCTCGACCGCAAGGTGGACGAGGGCTTCCGCGACGTCGGCGAGCGCTTCGACGCCGTGGACAAGCGGTTCGATGCCGTAGACCAGCGCTTCGCCAGGATCGACCAGCGCTTCGCCGGCGTTGACAAGCGACTCGATGGGATCGACCAGCATCTCGCCGTGATCGATCAGCGACTCGACGACAGCAACAAGCGCCTCGACCGGATCGAGAATCGGTTCGAGGGTGTCGAGGACAGGCTGCACTCGATCCAACGCATGATGTTCCAGTTCTGCGGGCTGATGATCGCCGCAGTCATCGGCCTGTTCGGGACCATCCTCGGCCAGCTCTGACCGCGTAACCACCATCCGCGCAAGGGGTACCCACAGCGACGGCCGGCACTGCCGGCGTCCCCGCTATGCCCGACATCAAGCCACAGGTCTACAAGGACGACCGCCCCGCCGACTACTTCGACCAGTTCCACGCGGCGGCGCGCAAGGGGGTGGGCTGGACCTATCCGCTCGTCCGCCTGCTGATCAGCCTGCCGACGCTGCTGTTCTTCCGCGTGCGGGCGATCGGCGTGAAGAACGTGCCGAAGACGGGGCCGCTGTTGCTCGCGCCGAATCACTTCAGCCAGATGGACCACTTCTTCATCGGCCTCTACCTGCGGCGGAAGATCCGCTTCATGGCCAAATCGCAGATGTTCGGTCCGCCGGTCCTCACCTACATCTACAAGCACGGCGGCGTCTTCCCGGTGCGCCGCGGCCGGCACGATGAGGAGGCCTTCAAGACCGCCTTCACGATCCTCGACCAGGGCGGAATGCTGCTCGTCTACGCCGAGGGGGGCCGCTCACGCAGCGGCGAGTTGGGCGAGGCCAAACCGGGGATCGGCCGTATCGCCCTGGAGTCGGGCGTGCCGGTCGTGCCCGTCGCCGTCTACGGCTCGGCCAAGGTGCGGCGCTGGAAGCGCTTCCGCTTTCCCAAGGTCACAGTCCAGTTCGGCGAGCCGATCACCTTTCCGGCCGAGGCTTCGCCGAGCCGTGAGCGCCAGCTCGAGGCAGCGACAGAGGTCTTCGAGCAGGTGCGGGAGATGTACGAGGGGCTCGCTACTCGTAACGGTCGCCGAGCTTCTCGAAAAAGCCCGGATCGTGCCCCGGCGTAACGATCGCCTGCGGGTACTCGCGGCGGAATAGCTTCAGCTCCTGCAGCGAGCGGCGGTAGTTGTGGGCGTCGAAGGGACGCGGCGCGAGCGGCGCGCTGCCATCGAGCTGGCCGACGGTGTAGGTGGCGTCGCCGCCGATGACGAAGTCGTTCTTGGCCAGGCGCGCGATCACCGACATGTGGCCGGCGCTGTGCCCGGGGGTGTAGGCGAGCCGGATCGAGCCGTCGCCGAAGAGGTCGAAGCAGCGGCCGAAGCTGGCGTAGGAGTCGATCCCGCCGCGGTCGAAGTCGACCGTGCGGTAGTCGAACGCGTAGTCGAAATGGGCCCGCCGGTAGCCGTTCAGCAGCGGTTTCGGCCCCACCGTCGCCGCCTCCCACTCGACCTCGCTGACGATGAAGGTCGAGTTGGGGAACTCCGAGATCGCCGAGGTGTGGTCGAGGTGCATGTGGGTCATTACGACCACCGGGATCTCGCCGGCGTCGAGGCCGCGCGCACGCAGCTGCGCCGGCACGTCGGCGCCGGCCTCGAGCGATGGGTTGCCGACGCGGGCGCCCAGCCGGCCGAAGTTCTCGCTTGCGTCGGTGGCGACCGAGGGATGCAGGCCGGTGTCGACCAGGATCGCGCCCGCGCTCGGGTGGCGGATCAGGAAGGCTGGGCAGGGAACCGTCATCGCCGGCTCACCCGTGATCAGGGCGCGCAGCAGCTTCAGAGTCTCGAAGCGCCCGCCCGGCCGCTCCATCATCGTCCGCGGCCAGGTGACCGAGCCGGCGATCAGCGGTTCGACGCTCACTGGCGTGCCCGGCGTACCGCCGGCGAGCGGCTCGTGCAGCGGTTTTGCCTCCACATGCACCTTCATCGCGGAGTCACATTACCTGGGATGAGGTCGCCTATAGGGTTCCTGAACGATGGCTGAGAGTCCTCATTCGCGCATCTTCAGGGCTGGTCTGCTCGACGGGCAGGTCTGCCTCGTCTCCGGCGCCGGCAGCGGCCTCGGCCGTGAGACGGCGCTCGAGCTGGCTCGCCTCGGCGCCACCGTGATCGGCTGCGGGCGCCGCGAGGAGCCGCTGGTCGAGACCGCCGGCCTCGCCGAGGGCCTGGCCGGCTCCTTCGAGCACGAGGCGCTCGACATCCGCGACGAGGAGGCGGTCGAGCGGTTCTTCGACGGCCTGCTCGAGCGCCACGGCCGGCTCGACGTGCTGGTCAACAACGCCGGCGGCCAGTTCCTCAGCCCCGCCGAGTCGATCACGCCGAAAGGCTTCCGCACGGTGATCGAGCTGAACGTGCAGGGAACCTGGTTGATGACCCACGCGGCGGCGACCAAGGCCTTCATCCCCCAGGGCGGCGGCAAGGTGCTCAGCGTCACCCTCTCCCCCCACAACGGGATGCCGGGGATGGTCCACTCCGGCGCCGCCCGGGCCGCGGTCGAGAACATGATGCGCACGCTCGCGGTCGAGTGGGCGCGCTTCGGGATCAGGACCTGTGCCCTCGCCGCCGGCCAGTTCGCCACCGAGACGTTGCTGACCAAGTATCCGCAGGTGGTGGTCGACAACCTCGAGCGCTCGATCCCGCTCGGCCGCGCCGGCCGTGCCGAGGAGATGGCCTGGCTGGTCGCCTACCTCGCTTCGCCTGCCGGCGACTTCGTCTCCGGCACGACGATCACGATCGACGGCGCCCGCGACAACTGGGCCGGGCCGTGGCCGCCCGCGGCGATCGTCGACGAGGGCGGCGAGCCGGTCGCCGAGGAGCGGCAGCCGAAGGGCTGACCGCGCTAGCGCGGCTCGAGGATGACCAGGGGGATCTCGCGCCCCTTGCTGTGCACCGCATAGTCCTCGTAGCCGTGGTAGGCCTTGACCGCCCGGGGCCAGAGCCGCTCGCGCTCCGCAGCGGTGGCGACGCGCGCGTGCACCCGTCGCCGCTCACTACCGACCTGCACCTCCGTGTCGGGGTTCGCCTTCAGGTTGTAGTACCAGGCGGGATGCTTCGGGTGCCCACCCTTGGAGGCGACGATGACCACGTCGTCTCCGTCGGGGAAGTAGAGCAGCGGCGAGGTCCGCTTGGTGCCGCTCTTGGCGCCGACGTGGTCGAGCAGCAGCATCTTGCCGCCAACCCCCGGAATCGTGCGGCCGAGGCGTCCGCCCGTCCTTCTGTAGAGGAAGGTGTGGACTCCCGCGCCGCGACGGAGGACAGGCCAGATCCGCTCCACCAGGTCGAGGTAGCGGGGCGGGCGCCTGCCCTCTGTCGCCGCTTGGCTCAGGTGTACATCCCCCCGAACTGCCCGCCGGTCACGTTGAGTATCTGACCGTGCACGTAGTTGGCGTGCTGGGAGCAGAGGAAGAGGACCGGGCCGGCGGCCTCCTCGGGTGGAGGCGGGGCGGCCGAGCGGGATGATCGCCGAGGCCATCGCCCGCATCTGCTCGGGGATTCCGAGCTCGATCTTCTCGCCGGTCGGTGAGGTCATCTCGCCGCCCTCCTCCTTGGCGGCGGTGAGGCGGGTCTCGACGAAGCCGAAGGCGACCGCGTTGACGTTGACCTTGAACTGCCCCCACTCCTTGGCCAGCGTTTTGGTCAGGCCGACGACGCCGGCCTTGGCGGCCGAGTAGTTGGCCTGACCGGCGTTGCCCATCGTGCCGGAGATCGAGGAGACGTTGACCAGCTTGCGGAAGATCTCCTTGTCCTCGCCCCGCTCGGCCTTGGCGGCCTCGCGCCAGTGCGGCGCGAGCGCCCGCGTGATGCGGAAGGGGACGATCGTGTGGATGTCGAGCATCGCCTGGAACTGCTCGTCGGTCATCCGGTGGACGACGCCGTCCCAGGTGTAGCCGGCGTTGTTGACGACGATGTCGACCGCGCCGAAGGCGTCGACGGCAGCGGCGACGAGCTGCGTCGGCGGCATCGGGCTTGGTCAGGTCGCCCGCGTGGACGGCGGTTTCGCCGTCGATCTCACCAGCCGCCTGCTCGGCGACGTCGGCGTCGAGGTCGTTGATCAGCACCTTGGCGCCCTCGCTGGCGAACAGCTCCGCGGTTGCCCGGCCGATTCCCCGGGCCGAGCCGGTGACGATCGCCGCTTTCCCATCAAGAAGTCCCATCGATCTGCGCTCTCCTGTCTAGGTCGTGAAGTCGGCCGGGGAGGCTACAAGGAAATCCGCTGGACTGGTTGACTGGCCAATCGGCCACATCGGCCCTGACAAAGGCTCCGCCGCGCCGTTACTGACTCATATGAGTGACGTGAGGGTGGTGTGAAGCCGTAATTTGCGGCTTTGATTGCCATTGAAGCATCGCTCATCTCGGCAAGAGTGCCGATGTCTGCTAGACAATAACCCGCTTAACGGGCCGATCGCCCGCACCAAGCGTGCCCCGGCTGCTTCACCTCCCATGAGCAGTCGGGGCACTACTCGTTTTCCTGTGGGGAGTGTCAGGGTGTGTCTCAGGCCGAGGAGGCGGCGATCCCGGCCAGGTCCTGGGGCCGCAGCAGGGCCAGCAGCGTGCCACCGTCGACGATCGCCAGGCCGCCCTTGCGCAGCTTCGCCCTGGCACCGGTGAGCCGCGCTATCTCGTTGGAGAAGTCGGGCTCGTGTCCGACCAGCATCACGTCGCCGCGACCGGCGGTGAGCGCGTTGGAGTCGAAGCCGCCCCCGCTCAGCTCATCGGCGACCTCGGGTTCGATCCCGAGCGCCTGGCAGGCGAGCCGGGCCGTATCGGCCGCTCGCACCTTGGGGCTTGTCAGGCAGGCGTCGATCTTCGCCCCCAGCGCGGCCAGTGCCCGCCCGGCCGCCTCCGATTGGCGCTTGCCCTTCTCGGTCAGCCGCCGTGCCGCATCGTCGCCGTCGCCCCGCTCGGCGTCGCCGTGCCGCAGTAGGTAGATCACGCCGGGGATCGTAGGGGGTGGGTCAACGCGGCGGGGCGTGCATGAACAGCCGGTAGTCGAAGATCGTCTCGAAGCCCATCGCCCGGTAAAGGCTCTCGCCCATCGGCGAGGCCTGGAGCGAGGCGATCTCGCCGCCCAGGTCGAAGCCCGCGTTCACGGCGCTCGCGGTCACCGCCCATCCGAGGCCGCGGCCACGCGCGTCCTCGATGGTGCCGACCCAGTAGATGCCGGCAACTCCTCGAGTGACGATCGTCATCGCGATCGCCGCCGGCCGGCCATCGAGGTAGGCAAGGAAGGCGGCCGCGTTGCCAGCGGCGAGGCCGTCGTGGTTCTCGTAGAAGGCGAAGATCTCCGGCGGGAAGCCGTTGGTGGCGTAGGCGTTCGTCGCCACCTGCCAGTAATCGGCGGCCTCCGCCGCGGTCGCGACCTGCCGCAGGTCGACCCCATCGGGCAGGGGGCGCTCCTCGACTCGCTCGCCGTGCACCATCTCGGGCATCTCGTAAACCTGCCGCAGCCCGGCCTCCCCGGCCGCCTCGATCAGGTCGCGATCCTCCGCTATGTCGTGCCGTGCCCAGACGGCGAAGCCGCGGTTGCGGGCGGCGAAGAAGGTCCGCGCTCGGGCGAGCAGCTCGGCGGGGTCGAGATCATCCTCGACGCGGAAGGCGGCGTTTGAGATCACCGGGTGCGTCGAGCGCCCGGCGCCAAGGACCCAACCGGCTCCGGCCTCGATCTCCGCCCCGGGGTCGAGCTCGAATAGCTGCCGCGAGCTGTCGATCAGGTTGAGATGGGCCTTGCGGCGGGTGCTCAGGAGTTGCCGCCGATCGCTTGCTGGCTCAAGGGATCGCCGGTCGAGGCCAGGTACTCGTCGAGCGCCTTCGATTTCTGCGTGTCCTCGTAGACCTCGTATTCGCGCAGCAGCCCCCAGGAGATTCGCCCCCAGATCACGTAGCGGTTCTCGTACACGCGCTCGCCCGCGGGCGAGTCGAGGTGGTCGGTGCCGCGAATGCAGATCGTCTGGTTCCAGGGGAACCCCTTGAGCACCACCTCATCGGGGGAGATCTGAAGCCCGGTGTCGGCGAACCGCTGCAGCCACGGCTCGAGCTCGGCTTTGCCGTGGAACTTGCCTCCCCACGAGCTGTCGCCCGGAAAGCGGAACCTGACGTCCTCGGCGTCCATGCGCAGCGTCGGGCCGATGTCGCCAGCGCTCGCCTTGGCCATGTTGCGAGCGATCATCCTCTTGGCCAGCCAGGACAGCATCAGCGCCTCCTTTGCGTAAGTCGGTTCCCGGCGAAAGCTAGCGCGCCATTGCATCTATCATCGCCGGGTGAGTGCCGACCCCGAGAGCACCGTGCGTGCGGCGTACCGCGCCTTCAACGCTCGCGACATCGAGGCTGCCCTCCAGCTCATGCACCCGGAAGTCGACTGGCCCAACGCCTGGGAGGGTGGCCGCGTCGTCGGCCGCGACGCCGTCGCCGAGTACTGGCGCCGCCAGTTCGACGCCATCTCGAGCACCGTCGAGCCCGAGCGCTTCGTCCACGAGGCGGATGGCAGCATCACCGTGACTGTCCACCAAACGGTCCGCGACACGAAGACGAACGCGCTCCAATCGGATAGCCAAGTCCTCCATCGCTACCGCCTCGAAGACGGCCTGATCGTCCGTATGGATGTGGCCGATGCCACTGAGTGACTATCCGTCGCCGCCGGAGCCTTTGGCAAGGCTGACGCCACCGTCCTCGGTGATCGTCCAGTGCGGATTGTGGGCGATCTCCCAGGGATGGCCCTCGGGATCGACGAAGACGGCGCTGTAGCCACCCCAGAACGTCTCGGCTGGCTCGCGACCGATCTTTGCCCCCGCGGCGCGCGCTTCCTCGACGACCGCGTCGACCTCCCCTGGGGACCCCACGTTGACCGCGGGCGTCACCCCGCCCCAGCCACCGGAGTCCTCGACGCAGATGTCCTCCGCCAACCGAGCCCGATCCCAAAGGGATACGACCATGTCGCCCGCCTGGAAGAAGACGACGTCATCCCCAGGCTCAGCGTTGGTCTTCCAGCCAAGCGCTTCATAGAACTCCCGTGCCCGACCAAGATCGCCAACTCCCAGGGTGATCACGTTGACCCGTTGCTTCATCGTGTTGCCTCCTTACCCACCGGCCTCAAAAGGCGCGATAGGAGCCGATCTTGATCGTGAAGCCGTGGCGCGAGGCATTGGCACAGCGCACTGCGTGTGCACGCACGGAACACGTCGTCTCAATCGCGCCGGAGCTCCATCTCTGCCCGGCCTGGAGCTCCGGGCGATGCCTGCTTTCCCAGCCGCCTTCGACTTCCCAGGAGTACTGGCTCAGCCGGGCCAGCCGAGGATGGCCGACCGAGCGCAGGAAGACGAAGCCCGGATCGCCCTCGGCGGAGGGTGCGCGCCTGGGCGCGGGGACGGATCTGGCTGCACACAGCAGTTCCGCCGGTGCCCCCGGCGCATGAATGGCGAGGCCGCATATGACCTTTCCGTCGAGTGCCGACCACAGGTGAGCGCGGGAGGTCGCGCTTTTCGCGAGCTGCCGCCCGGTCCGCTCACCTTCCGGTGCAGATGAGCTGCGGGCAGCCCCGTCGCCAGGTGCCAAGCGGACGGCTTCGTCCTTGTTGACCCTGAAGCCGTTTCCCTTGCCGGGATCGGTGAGTTTGACGCAGGTGATCCCGTTTGCCGCCGAGGTGCAGCGAATGCCGTCCAGCTTGCTCTCTTCGCCGTAGCGCAGGACGGGGGCGGTCGAACCCCAGTTCACGAAGCAAGCTTCGCGGAGGGACGCGTGGGCCACGGAGCAAAGCGTGACCCTGCCGTTGCGGTCGAAGCGGGCCGAGCTCTGCGGTTCGTTTGCGGGGTCGGACCCACCAGCGGCGCAAAACACGTCTCGTCCTTCGCCGATCACGCACCAGACCTTGCGATCTGGGGACAGGAATTCCGCCGGGTTGACGTAGTGGTAGCTCCAGCGCCCGGCCACGAAGCGGCTCCCGTTCCAGTGCCAGGTCCGGGCTTTCGTCCCGCCGGTGGGGACGCAGCGCGGGTCGCCGGGACGGAGGATGTTCAGCGTTTCCCTGATGTCCGTGCCCGCGGCCGCAATGCTCCGCTGGCCGTTTCGGTATTTCCAAACAAGCTTCCACTCGTTGCCTTTGCGGCGAAAGGCCGCCCAGCCGGAGCTGCCCCCGCAGGTCGCAGCAGCAAAGGACATGACCAGCGCGTTGCTCCCTTTCCCCAGGAAGGAGCCGCAAAGGACCGCGCCGGGAGCTTCATAGATCGGCGCCCACGGATGGAGGTGGGGATTTTCGCGGATGAGGCTCTTCGCAGTTGCCCTGGAGCAGCTGCCAGGCGCATCCCCCCCGCTGCTCGTCCCCGCAGCCGGACCGACGGCGAAGACACTCACCATGACAATGCCGGTAAGAGCGACCCCCAACACGCGGCGCATCTACACCCTCCTCAGACTCGACTGGTTTTTGGCATGCGCCTAATCCCTACAGCCCCATCAATTTGCCGAGGATCTCCTTCATGATCTCGTCGGTGCCGCCGCCGATTGGGCCCAGGCGGGCGTCGCGGACGGCTCGCTCTATGCCGTACTCGCGCATGTAGCCGTAGCCGCCGTGGATCTGGAGGGACTCGTCGGCTATCTCGAGGACGGCGCGCTGGGTGACGAGCTTGGCCATCGTCACCTCCTTGATGCAGTCCTGGCCCTCGTGGAAGAGGCGCAGGGCGTTGTAGGTGATGGCTTTGGCGGCCTCCGCCTGGGTCGCCATCTCCGCCACCTTGTGGCGGATCACCTGGAAGTTGCCGATCGGGCGGCCGAAGGCCCTGCGGTCGAGCGCGTACTCGATGGTTCGCTCGATCAGGCGCTGCATCGCGCCGACGGCGCCGATCGCCATCAGCAGCCGCTCCCAGGCGAAGTTGAACATGATCAGTTTGAAGCCCTCGTTTTCCTCGCCGAGCAGGTTCTCCGCCGGCACCTCGACGTCGGTGAAGGCGAGCTCTCCGGTGTCGGATGAGTGCCAGCCCATCTTCTCCAGCTTCTGCGCCACCTCGTAGCCGGGCATCTCGCGCTCGAGCACGAGGAAGGAGATGCCGTGATGGCCGCCCTCCTTGGTCGTCTTGCAGGCGCAGACGAGGAAGTCGGCGCGGACGCCGTTGGTGATGAAGGTCTTCGAGCCGTTGACGACGTAGCCGCCGTCGACCCGCTCGGCGAAGGTGGAGATGCCGGCGACGTCGGAGCCCGCGCCGGGCTCGGTGATCCCCAGCGCGCCGATCTTCTCGCCGGCGATCCCGGGCACCAGCCAGCGCTGCTTCTGCTCCTCGCTGCCGAAGTTGAAGATCGGCGGCATCGCGATCGAGGTGTGGGCGTTGAGCCCGGCGGCGACCCCGCCCGAGCCGCCGGAGCGGGCCAGCTCCTCGACCCAGACCGCGTCGTGCAGGTGGGTGCCGCCCTGGCCGCCGTACTCCTCGGGGAACTTCAGCCCGAGGAAGCCGAGCTCGGCGCAGCGGCCGTAGAGCTCGCGGGGGAATTCGCGCGCCGCCTCCCACTCGTCGACGTTCGGGCGCGATCTCCTTGGCGACGAAGCGGCTGACGGTCTCGCGCAGCTCGTCGTGCTCCTCGCCGAAGGGGGGCAGCGTCGCCCGCACGCCGCTGTCCTTGATCACGGTCACCCCTGGGACGCTAGCCGACCCGCCGATACCATCGCTGCATGGGACCACCGGTGTTGCTCGCGATAGACGAGGACGCCGGCTGCCTCGCCCGCACCGAGGACGAACTGGCGCGGCGCTACGGGCACGACTACGACGTGCGCGCCGCGCACTCCGCCGCGGCCGCGCTGCGCGAGCTCGAGGCTCTGCGCGAGGCGGGCGACGCCCGTGGCTCTCGTCCTCGCCGACCAGTGGCTGGGGGAGACCACCGGCGCCGAGCTCCTGGCGCGTGCCAAGGCGCTCCACCCGAGCGCCAAGCGCGGCCTGCTGATCGAGTGGGGCGCCTGGGGCGATCCGGACACCGCCGAGGCGATCTTCGAGGCGATGGCGCTCGGCCGCATCGACTACTACGTGCTGAAGCCCCAGCGCGCCCCCGACGAGCTCTTCCATCGCACCGTCGGCGAGCTGCTCTTCGAGTGGGCCCGCGCCGAGTCGCCGCTGCAGGGTGAGATCGAGCTCGTCGCCGAGCCCGCCTCGCCGCGCACCTACGAGCTGCACGACCTGCTCAGCCGCAACGGCGTCCCCTATGTCTGCCACCGGCCGGATTCCGCCGCCGGACGGGCTCTGCTCGAGGAGGCGGGGCGGGAGGACGCCTCGGTCCCGGTCGCCCGGATTCGTCCCGGCCGGATCCTCATCGATCCCTCCAAGGTCGAGCTGGCGGCCGCCTTCGGGGTCAGCACCGAGCTGGGCGAGCAGCGCGAGTTCGACGTCGCCGTGATCGGCGCCGGGCCGGCCGGCCTCGCCGCCGCGGTCTACGCCTCCTCGGAGGGGATGCGGGCGCTGGTGGTCGAGCGCGAGGCGATCGGCGGGCAGGCCGGCTCCAGCTCGCTGATCCGCAACTACCTCGGTTTCGCTCGCGGGGTCGAGCGGCTCCGAGCTGGCCCAGCGCGCCTACCAGCAGGCGTGGGTCTTCGGCACCTCGTTCCTGCTGATGCGCGAGGTGGTCGAGCTGCGACCGGGCGAGCGCAGGTACACGCTGCGGACCGCCGACGGCGCCGAGTTCGAGGCGGCCGCGGTCGTGCTCGCCGGCGGCGTCTCCTACCGCCGGCTGGAGATCCCGGCGCTGGCGGCGCTCGAGGGGACCGGCGTCTTCTACGGCGCCTCCGGCGGCCGACGCGAAGGCGCTCGCCGGGCGGCGGGTCTTCGTCGTCGGCGGCGGCAACTCGGCCGGCCAGGCGGCGATGCACCTCGTCCCGCTGGGCGGAGCAGGTGACGCTGATCGTCCGCGGCCCGACTGCTCGCTGTCAGCATGTCGAGCTACCTGCGCGAGGCGATCGACGGCGCCGCCAACGTCGAGGTGATGCTGGAGACCGAGGTGGTGGACGGCGAGGGTGAGGGCGGCCTGGAGCGCCTGACCCTGCGCGACGCCTCGGGCTCGACCGCGAGCGTCGCCGCCGATGCCCTCTTCGTCCTGATCGGCGCCCGGCCGGGGACCGAGTGGCTGCCCGAGGAGGTCGAGCGCGACGAGTGGGGCTACGTGCTGACCGGAGGGGACGCCGGCGACGAGCCGGACGAGAGCTCCGTTGGGGGCGGCATAGACGCCAAACGGAGCACTCGTGCTTCGGGTCGCCAGATGCTGGAGACGAGCCTGCCCGGCGTCTTCGCCGTCGGCGACGTCCGCCACGGCTGCGGTCAAGCGCGTCGCCTCGGCCGTCGGCGAGGGCTCGATCGTGATCCAGCAGGTGCACCGGTACCTCGAAGAGAGCGGCGCCGAGACGCGGCGCTCGGCGTCTAGCCAGCGTAGGGCGCGAACGTGCTCGTACGCGTCCTGCGACGCCGCAGGCGGGTCTGCCGCCACTGTCTTCGCCATCGTTCATGCGGAACCCTCGCTGCCTCGAGCCGGAGGCCTCCGCCCCCTACAGCCCGTAGCTGCGGCCGATCACCTCGAGCATGATCTCGTCGGTGCCGGCGCCGATCCGGTTGAGGCGGACGTCGCGGTAGGCGCGCTCGATCTCGTACTCCTTCATGTAGCCGTAGCCGCCGTGGATCTGGATGCACTCGTCGGCGACCTCGCAGGCGATCCGCGAGGTGTAGAGCTTGGCCTCGGAGATCTCGCGCACCGGGTACTCGCCGTTGGCGTAGCGCCAGGCGGTCGCGTAGGTGAACTGCCTCGCCGCCTCGATCTTGGTCGCCATCTCGGCGAACTTGTGGCGGATCACCTGGAAGTTGCCGATCGAGCGGCCGAAGGCCTTGCGCTCCTTGGCGTACTCGAGGGTGCGGTCGAACATCCGCTGCGCGCCGGCGACCGCGCCGGCGCAGGCGACCATCCGCTCGCTCTGCAGCTCCCAGGCGATGTGGTAGAAGCCCTTGCCTTCCTCGCCGAGCAGGTTCGTCGACCGGGACCCGCACGTCCTCGAAGGCGAGTTCGGCGGTGTCGGAGGAGTGCATGCCCATCTTCTCCAGCTTGCGCGAGACGCTGAAGCCGGGCACCGTCTCGCCGTTCTCGTCGCGCAGGTCGACGACCAGCAGGCTCATCCCGTCGTGCGCTTTCTCGGGGTCGGTCTTGACGACGAGGACGATGAAGTCGGCGCGGGCGCCGTTGGTGATGAACGTCTTCGAGCCGTTGATGACGAATTCGTCGCCGTCGCGGATCGCGCTGGTGCGGATGCCGGCGACGTCGGAGCCGGCCTCGGGCTCGGTGATGCCGAGGCAGCCGATCTTCTCGCCGCGGATCGCCGGCGGCAGGTAGCGCTGCTTCAGCTCCTCGGTGCCGAGCAGCTCGATCGGCGGCAGCACCATGTCGGTGTGGACGACGAAGCCCATGTTGAGCCCGCCCGAGCCGGAGTAGCTCATGCACTCCGAGCGGACCAGCGAGTAGTAGTAGTCGCCGCCCTGGCCGCCGTACTCCTCCGGGAAGCAGAGGCCGAGGAAGCCGAGGTCGCCGGCCCGCTTCATGCACCTCGCTGCGGCCAGGTCGTTCTCCTCCCACTCGTTGCGGTGGGGGTAGAGCTCCTTCTGCACCCAGGCCTGCATCGACTCGCGCAGGTCTTCGTGCTCCTGCGTGAAGATCATGTGCTTGCGCTCGGCAGCGTGGTCGGGCTTGATGACTTTGGAGCCGTTCGTCGTCGCGGTCGCCACTGGTCTCTCTCCTCCGTTCGCTGGTTCGCAGGGGCGGCTCCGGCCGCCCGAAAGGCCGAGTGGACAGTAGCACTTTCTACTTTCAGCATGGCCGTGTTCGGCTATGGTCCCTGGCGGGATGGACTACGAGGTCGTCAAGTACGAGGTCGCCGACGGCGTCGCCACGGTGACGCTGAACAACCCGGAGAAGCGCAACATGCTCTCCGGCCAGATGCTGACCGAGCTGGTCGACGCGATGAAGCGGGCGCGCGACGACGAGGAGGTGCGTGCGGTCGTCCTCACCGGGGCCGGCGACAAGGTCTTCTGCGCCGGCGCCGACCTGGGCGGCTTCGCCGCCGACGTGCCGCTGGTCGCCAAACACTTCGCCTCCGACCTCTTCCTCGAGTTCTTCCGGCTGATGCCGCGGCTGGGCAAGCCGTCGCTCTGCGCCGCCAACGGCCACGTGCTCGCCGGGGGGCATGGGCCTGGCCCTCTCCTGCGACCTGCTGATCGCCAAGGAGGGCGCCACCTTCGGCACGCCGGAGATCAACGTCGGCGCCTTCCCCTACATGATCATGGCGATCATCTACCGCAACGTCCCGCGCAAGAAGGTCAACGAGATGATGCTGCTGGGCGAGCGGCTGAGCGCCGAGCAGGCGGTCGAGTACGGGCTCGCCAACAAGGTCGTGCCGGCGGCGCGAGTTCGACGCCGCGGTCGCCGAGTGGGCGGGCAAGCTCGCCTCGAAGAGCCCGGTGCTGATGCGGCTCGGCCACGACGCGATGTACCGCCAGCAGGACATGGCGGTCGACGACGCGCTCGAGTACCTGCGCTCGCAGCTCTCGCTCACCTTCTCGACCGAGGACATCGTCGAGGGCGTCACCGCATTCTTCGAGAAGCGCGAGCCGCAGTGGAAGGGACAGGTAGGAGTGGCGAGCACCGAGCAGAGACGAGCAGAAGCACCTGCTGCCGGGCACCGCGCCGCTGGGGGAGCTGACCGAGCAGCTGCACGAGCGCCGCGAGAAGGCGAAGCTCGGCGGCGGCGAGGAGAAGATCGCCAAGCAGCACGAGCGCGGCAAGCTGACCGCCCGCGAGCGGATCGACCTGCTGGTCGACGAGGGCACCTTCGTCGAGATGGGGATCCACGGCCGGCCCGCACTTCGCCCAGCGGGCGATGGAGGGCAAGGAGGCGCCGGCCGACGGCGTGATCACCGGCTGGGGCGACGTCGACGGCCGCCCCTGCTGCATCGCCGCCTACGACTTCACCGTGATGGCCGGCTCGATGGGGATGACCGGCGAGCTCAAGGTCGACCCGCCTGCGCGAGATGGCGCTGCTCCAAGCGGATGCCGTTCATCTGGCTGCTCGACTCGGCCGGCGCCCGCATCCAGGAGGCGGCGGGCTCGCTCTTCGCCGGCTCCGGCCACCTCTTCCGCGAGGAGGTCGAAATGTCGGGCGTGATCCCGATGGTCGCGGCGATGATGGGCCCCTGCGCCGCCGGCACCGCCTACATCCCGGCGCTCTCCGACTTCGTGCCGATGGTCTCCGGCCAGGGGGCGATGGCGCTCGCCGGCCCGCACCTGACCAAAGCGGTCACCGGCGAGGACATCTCGATGGAGGAGCTCGGCGGCGCCAAGGTCCACTGCCGCAAGTCGGGGGTGGGGGACCTCGAGGTGAAGGACGACGCCGAGTGCATCGAAGCGGTCAAGCAGTACCTCTCCTACTTCCCGTCCAACTGCGAGCAGAAGCCGCCGATCGTGCCGAGACCGCCGACCCCGACGACCGCATGTCGGAGAAGCTGCTGGAGATCGTCCCCGAGTCCTCGCGCCAGCCCTACGACATGTACGACGTGATCGCGCGAGATCGTCGACGACGGCGAGTGCTTCGACATCAAGCCGAAGTTCGCCAAGACGCTGATCACCTGCTTCGCCCGCTTCGGCGGCCAGCCGGTCGGGATCGTCGCCAACCAGCCCAAGCAGCTGGCCGGCATCCTCGACAACGACTCCGCCGACAAGGCGGCCCGCTTCATCAACCTCTGCGACGCCTTCAACATCCCGCTCGTCTTCCTCCAGGACGTGCCCGGCTTCATGGTCGGCGCCAAGGTCGAGCACGCCGGGATCATCCGCCACGGGGCGAAGATGCTCTACGCGGTCAGCCGCGCCACGGTGCCGAAGGTGACCGTGATCGTGCGCAAGGCCTACGGCGCCGGCTACTACGTGATGTGCGGCAAGGCCTACGAGCCCGACCTGATCGTCGCCTGGCCCGGCGCCGAGATCTCGGTGATGGGCGCCGAGGGCGCGGTCAACATCATCGGCCGCTCGGCGATCGAGGCCTCCGAGGACCCGGAGGCGACCCGCGAGGCGATGCTGAACGCGGTCCGCGAGCAGATCGACCCCTACATCGCCGCCGGCAACGCCGTGATCGACGACATCATCGACCCGCGCGAGACCCGCCCGACGATCGTCAAGGCGCTGCGGATGGCCGAAGACAAGCACGTCGAGAAGCCGAAGAAACGGCACGGGGTGATGCCGGTATGAGCTCCTTCGACGACCCGGTGGTCATCAGCTGCTCGATCAGCGGCGTGATCGCCAACCGCGACCAGTGCCCGGCGATCCCCTACACGCCGGAGGAGTACGCGGCGGAGGCGCGGCGGGCGGTCGACGAGGGCGCCTCGCAGATCCACATCCACGCCCGCAAGCCGGACGGCACGCCCTCCTATGAGGTCGAGGACTTCCGGGCGATCACCGAGGCGATCCTGGCCGAGGTCGGCGACGTGATCGTCAACTACTCGACCGGCGCGATCGGCATCCCGATCGAGAAGCGGATCGAGTACCTGCGCGAGCTGCGGCCCGACGTCGCGGCGCTGAACATGAGCTCGATGAACTACGCCAAGTACTGCTCGCGGCGCAAGGACTTCGTCTTCAAGGCGGTCTTCGAGAACAGCTTCGACACGATCATCGAGTTCCTCACGGCGATGAAGGAGCTGGGGATCAAGCCCGAGCACGAGTGCTTCGACGCCGGCCACGTCGCCAACCTCGACCCGCTGATCGACATGGGCCTGCTGGAGCGGACGCCGCTGCAGATCTCGCTGGTGATGGGGGTCAACGGCGGCATCCGCCCGAACGCCGCGCAACGTCGCCTTCATGTCCGAGCAGATCCCCGGCGGCGCCGAGGGCGAGAACCAGTGGCAGGTGATCGGCATCTCGCGCGACCAGTGGAAGCTGCTCGGCGCGGCGCTGGTCCTGGGCGGCAACGTCCGCGCCGGGGTCGAGGACAACCTCTACCTGCCCGAACGGCGAGATGGCGAAGTCCAACGGCGAGCTGATCGCCAAGGCGCGCCAGATGGCCGAGGACGTCGGTCGCCGCGCCGCCACCGTCGCCGAGGCGCGCGAGCTCCTGGGGGTGCCGAAGCGTGAGCGATCTCCCGCTTAGCGACGTCAAGGTCCTCGACCTGACCCGGCTCCTGCCCGGCGGCTTCTGCTCGCTGCTGCTCGCCGACCTCGGCGCCGAGGTGCTGAAGGTCGAGGACACCGGCATGGGCGACTACATCCGCTGGGCGCCGCCCTACTACGGCGGCGAGGAGCAGCAGGAGCTGGGCACCCGCTCCTCGCTCTACCTGGCGCTCAACCGCGGCAAGCGCTCGATCCGCCTCGACCTCAAGAGCGAGGCGGGGCGCGAGGCGCTGCTGCGCCTGGTCGAGCGCTACGACGTCGTCCTCGACGGCTTCCGCCCCGGCGTGCTCGACCGGCTCGGCGTCGGCTACGAGCGCATGCGCGAGGCCAACCCGGCGATCGTCTTCTGCGCGATCACCGGCTACGGCCAGGACGGCCCCTACACCCAGCGCGCCGGCCACGACATGAACTACCTCGGCCTGGTCGGCCTGCTCGGCCTGACCGGCGGCCAAGGACGGGCCGCCGGTCCAGTCCGGCGGCCAGATCGCCGACCTCGGCGGCGGCGCGCTGATGGCCGCCTTCGGCGTGATGGCGGCGCTGCACGAGCGGCGCCGCTCCGGCGAGGGCCAGATGGTCGACGTCTCGATGGCCGACGGCGCGCTCTCCTGGCTGGCGATGGTCGCCGGCCGCTACTTCTGCGACGGCGAGGTGCCGCGCCGCGGCGAGCAGCAGCTCGCCGGCGGCCTGCTCTGCTACCTCCCCTACGAGGCGGCCGACGGCTGGGTCACCTGCGGCGCCCTGGAGCCGAAGTTCTGGGCCGCCTTCTGCAACGGGGTCGAGCGCCCCGACCTGATCGAGAAGCAGTTCGAGGCGCCGGGCTCCGAGCCTGGCGCGAGGTCGCCGAGGTCTTCCGCTCGCGCACCCGCGAGGAGTGGCGGGCCTTCAACGACGAGCACGACTGCTGCATCGAGCCGGTCCTCGACCTCGACGAGGCGCTCGACTCCGAGCTGGTGCGGGCGCGCGAGATGGTGGTCGAGATGGAGCAGCCCGAGCTCGGGCACGGTGCGCCAGCTCGGCGTGCCGGTGAAGATGAGCCGCACCCCGGCGACCCGACCCGGCCGGCGCCCGCCTTCGGCGAGCACACCGACGAGGTCCTGCGCGAGGCCGGCTACTCCGACGAGGAGATCGCGGCGATGGTGGAGTCGGGCGCCGCCGCCGGTCCCAGCGCCGACGCGGCGACGACCTTCCGCGCATGAGCGCGATGGCGGCCAGAGCGGAGAACGAGCTGCTGCGGATGGGCGAGCTGGCCGAGGCCTCCGGCGTGCCGGTGCCGACGATCAAGCACTACCTGCGCGAGGGCCTGCTGCCGGAGCCGGTGAAGACGAGCCGCAACATGGCCTACTACCCGCCCGAGTTCGTCGACCGGATCAAGCTGATCAAGCAGCTGCAGGAGGAGCGCTTCATGCCGCTGCGGGCGATCAAGTCGGTGCTCGACGAGGACCCCGAGCGGGCCCGCGCCCTGGTCGAGCTGGAGGACCGCATCCTCGAGCGCGCCCTGGCCGGCGAGCGGACCCGCACCAGCGCCGCCGAGGTGCGCGAGCGCTACGGCGTCCCCAAGGAGGTGCTCGACCGGCTCGAGGAGCTCGAGGTGCTCAGCCCCAACAGCCGCGGCTACTCGCCCTCCGACGTGAAGATCATCGAGGCGATCAGCCGCTTCCGCGCCGGCGGCTACGACGAGGAGATCGGCTTCACCGTCTACGACACCCTGCGCTACAAGAGCGCGCTCGAAGAGCTGGTCCGCCAGGAGGTCGAGGTGGTGATGGACCGCCTCGCCGGCGAGGTCTCGCCCGAGCGCGTGGTCGAGATGCTCGAAGCCGGCGCCCAGCCCCTGCAGGACCTGATCGCCGCCCTCCACACCAAGCTGATGGTCGCCGAGCTGGAGCGCCACCGCGCCAGCCGGGCAGCGTCGAGCCCGGCCAGGCCCTGCTCGTGGGTGACGATCGCGGCGCTGTAGCCGAGCTCCGGCGCGGGCCTTGGAGATGTCGATCGTGCACTCCTGGGTCAGCAGCCAGGAGCGGAAGGTGGTCATCGGCGGCGCGCCCGGCAGCGGCAGGACCTTCCAGGCCGCCTCGGCGACGCGGGCCAGCGGGCGCCGCGGTCCAGGCGGGCAGGCTGCGGTCCGGCGGCTCGACGCCCTGCGTCTCGCAGCAGCGCCGTGACGAACTCGCGGAAGACGACCGGCTCGCCGTCGGTGACGAAGTAGGCCTCGCCGGGCCGGCCCTTCTCGGCGGCCAGGATCAGGCCCTCGACGACGTTGTCGACGTGGGTCGTGTCGGTGACGTTGCGGCCGCCGCCGACCCAGGCGAAGTGGCCCGCCTCGACCGTCGCGACCATCTCCGGCAGCAGCGTCGTGTCGCCCTTGCCCCAGACGAAGCGCGGCCGCAGCGACGACGGTCTCGAAGCCCTCGCGGCTGGCGTCGCGCACCGCCTGCTCGGCCCTCGCCTTGGTCGCCGGGTAGGGCGCGCGCGAGTCCGGCCGCAGCGGCGCCGTCTCGTCGACCTGGACGAGCGGCTCGCCGGCCATCAGCGCCGCCTCGGTGCCGCAGTGGACGAAGCGCCGCACGCCCGCCTCGGCGCAGGCCGCGAGCGCGTTGCGCGTGCCCTCGACGTTGCCGCGCTCGAAGTCCTCCCACGGACCCCACTCGCCGAGGTGCGCCGCGAGGTGGAAGGCGACCTCGGCGCCCTCGGCCGCCGCGGCGAGCGAGGCGCGGTCGCCGAGGTCGCCGCGGACCGGCTCGGCGCCGAGCTCGGCGACTCGCCGCGCCGAGCTCGTCCGAGCGCGCCAGCGCCCGCACGGTCCAGCCTTCGCCGACCAGTCGCTCGACCAGCCGGCCGCCGATGAACCCAGATCCGCCGGTGACGAAGGCAGCGTCATCGGCCATCGGCGCGCGATGTTATAGCCTGCGGCTCGGCTGATGACGATCGGCGCTGATCACGGGGGCCTCGACGGGGATCGGGCGGGCCACGGCGCTGCACCTGGACGCGCGCCGGCTGGCGGGTCTTCGCCGGGGTTCGCAAGGAGGAGGACGCCGCGTCGCTGCGCGAGGCCGGCTCGGAGCGGCTGGTGCCGCTGATCCTCGACGTCACCGACGCCGGCCAGATCGAGGCCGCGGCGGAGCGGATCGAGGCGGAGGTGGGGGAGGCCGGGCTCGACGGGCTGGTCAACAACGCCGGCATCGCCGTGCCCGGGCCGCTGGAGACGCTGCCGATCGACGACTTCCGCCGCCAGGTCGACGTCAACCTGACCGCTCAGGTCGCCGTCACGCAGGCGATGCTGCCGGCGATCCGCACGGCCCGCGGCCGCATCGTCTTCATCACCTCGATCGGCGGCCTGATGGCCTTCCCGATGTTCGGCGCCTACCACGCCGCCAAGTTCGGGCTCGAGGCGGTCGGCGACGTCTTCCGCCAGGAGCTGCGGCCGTGGGGGATCAAGGTCGCGGTGGTCGAGCCCGGCTCGATCGCGACGCCGATCTGGGAGCGCGGCGAGGCGGAAGTCGACGAGATCGCCGACGCGCGCCCGCGACGGCCACAGGGACCTCTACGGCAAGGCGATCGACGCCTACCGCGAGGTGGCGCGGAAAACCGGCGCGCGCGGCATCCCGCCGGAGAAGGTCGCCGCGCAGGATCGAGCACGCGCTCAGCGCCCGCCGGCCCCGCACCCGCTACCTGGTCGGCGCCGACGCCCGCGGCCAGGCGTTCGCCAGCCGCGTCCTCCCGACTCGCCTCGTCGACCGGATCGTCGCCCGCGCGACCGGGATGTAGTCCGGGCGTAGCCGACATTCACCCCACTCCAGGGTGGTGAAAGTCGGAAGCGGCTAACGCGCGGCGCCGGCGATCGCCTCGCGCTCGGCCTCGATCGCGTCGCAGGGTCGTCCGCGCTCCGTCTCGCGCCGGCGACCGTCGCCGCCTCGTCGAGCGCCTCGCGGGCGCCGTCCTGCCCGCCGGCGGCACGGGCGCGCGCCAGGGCCAGCAGTGCCAGCGGCAGCGACCAGCGCAGTTCGCGCTTGCGGGCGATCTCGGCCGCCCAGGCGGCGATCTCGGCCGCCTCCTCGGCTCGGCCGACTCCGGTCAGCGCCTCGGCGCGCACCGCGGCGCGCCAGGCCTCCTGCTCGTCGCCGCCGCCGGCCGCTTCGCGGTGCAGGCGCTCGGCCTCTTCGAAGGACTCCAGCGCCGCCTCGTAGTCCTCCGCCGCGAGCTGCGCGGTGCCGAGGTTGCCGAGCGCCAGGCTGCGCGAGAAGACGTCGCCAAGGCGCTCGGTCAGCTCGCAGTTGCGCCGGCCGATCGCCACGCCCGCCTCGGGGTTGCCCTGCAGCGCGAGCAGCATCGCCTTCGAGCCGCGAGTCCAGCTCGCCGTCTCGGGATCGCCCTGCTCCTCGGCGATCCGCAGCGACCTCTCCAGCAGCTTCTCGCACTGCTCGAGCTCGTTGCGCTCGCGGCAGACCATCGCCTTCGCCCACAGCGCCCAGGCGAAAGGGCAGCCGACGATGATCCCGGCGCCTGCCTCGTGGTCGTCCCCGGCAAGCTCGAGGATCTCGTCGGCGGTGCGGTCGAAGGTCTCGAAGTCGGCCGCGCAGAGGTACGCGTAGGCGCCGGCCGTGCGGATCGCGACGCGCAGGTAGTCGTCGCCCGATTCGTCGGCCAGCCGGTTCGCCTCTTCGACCTCGGCGATCCAGTCCCCCGTCGCCTGCTCGAGGCCCGGGCGCGCGGAGGCCAGGATCCGCAGCAGGGCGAGCGAGCGCAGGTCTCCGATTCGCGTCGCGATCTCCTCCGCCTCCGCCTCGAGCCGCGCCACCTCGTCGCGCTCCATTCCCAGCCGCCAGGCGTAGTCGAGCTGGAGCAGGCGCGAGGAGAGGGCCAGCGCGTCGGTCTCGGGGCTCGGGTCGAGCTTCGCGACCAGCTCGGTGACCGAGCGCCACAGCCGCAGCGCGTCGTTGGGCCGGCTGTTGCCGGCCCAGTGCGCGGCGCGGGCCGCCCAGCGGGCGGCCTCGAGCGTCTCGCCGCCTTCCTCCAGGTGGTTGGCGATCAGCGCCGCCAGCTCCTCGTGCCGATCGGGGTTGAGCTCGATCATCGCCCGGGCGACGGCGGCGTGGGTCGCCGCGCGCTGCTCGGCGAGCTGCGTGCCGTAAGCGACCTCGCGGGTCAGCGGGTGGCGGAAGGCGAGGATCCGTTCGGGGTAGAGCTCCAGCTCGTAGAGGAAGCCGGCGTCGATCAGCTCGCGCAGCGCCGCCTCGCCCTCCGCACCGTCGTCGAAGCCGGCGACGAGCGCCAGCGAGCCGCTCGCCGATCTCCTTGCCCGCCACCGAGGCGGCCTGCAGCAGCCGCTTCGCCTCGGGGCCGAGCCGGTCGATCCGCGCCGCCAGCACGGTCTGCACGGTCGCCGGCACGCGAGCGTCCTCGACCGGGCGGACGAGCCGGTAGGCGCCGCGCTCGCCATCGAGATAGCCGCTCTCGGCGAGCTCGCGGACGATCTCCTCGATGAAGAACGGGTTGCCCTCGGTGCGCTCGTGGATCAACGCGGCGAGACCGTCCAGCGAGGGGTCCTCGCCGGCGAGGTCGCGCAGCAGCTCCTCGGTGTCCGCATGTCCCAGCGGCTCGAGCGAGAGCGGGTGGTAGTCCGGCGGGCCGGTCCAGGCCGGCTCGTATTCGGGCCGGAAGTTGACGATCGCCAGCGTCTGCGTGCCCTCGACCGAGCCGATCAGTTCGCCCAGCAGCACCTCGCTCGCCTCGTCGATCCAGTGCAGGTCCTCGACGATGGTGACGATCGGGTCGCGGCGTCGGGGCGCCCGGATCAGCTTGCAGACGACCCCGCGCAGCGCCCGGTGGCGCGCCTCGGCGCTCAGCTGGGGGAGGGGGTGGTCGGGGTCGGGCACGCCGAGGAAGTCGAAGAGCAGCGGCAGGTCGTCGGCGAGGGCGGGGTCGAGCAGCAGCGCCCGGCCGGCGATCTTCTCGCGCACGATCCGCTCCGCGTCGCCGTCGGCGATGCCGAAGTAGGAGCGCAGCATCTGCAGCACCGGCATGAAGGGGATCTCGCGGCCGTGCGACTGGGCCTGGCATTCGAAGACCTCGATCCCCTCGGCCCGGGCGCGTTCGGCGAACTCGTGGCAGAGCCTGCTCTTGCCGATCCCCGGTTCGGCGACGATGCCGACCGCGGCGCCCTCGCCGGCCTTGGCGCGGTCCAGCGCCCCCGCCAGCACCGTCATCTCCTCGTCGCGGCCGACGAAGCGGGAGAAGCCGCGCTCGCGCGAGAGGTCGAGCCGCGAGCGAGCCGAGCCGACGCCCGCCAGCTCGAAGACGCGCACCGGCCGGCTCGCGCCCTTGATCTCGAACTCGCCCAGGTCGGAGAGCTCGAAGAAGCCGCGCGCCAGCTCCGCCGTCGCTTCGGTCAGGTAGGCCTTGCCCGGCTCGGCCAGCGCCTCCATCCGCTGCGCCAGGCCGACCGTGTGGCCGATCGCGGTGTAGTCACCGCCGCCCTCGCCGCCGATCGCCCCGGCGACGACCTCGCCGGAGTTGATCCCGATCCGCACCGAGAAGTTGAGCCCGTGCTTGCGGCGCAGCTCCGCCGCGTACTCGGCGATGTCGTCGAGCATCCGCAGCGCCGCGAAGCAGGCGCGCCGGGCGTGGTCCTCGTGGGCGACCGGGGCGCCGAAGACGGCCATGATCCCGTCGCCGGTGAATTTGTCGACGGTGCCCTCGAAGCGGCGCACCTCGTCGGCGAGGATCGAGAAGAAGCCCTGCATGATCCGGCGCCACTCCTCCGGGTCGTGCTGCTCGGCCAGGTCCATCGAGCCCTTGACGTCGGCGAAGAGCACCGTGACCTGCTTGCGCTCGCCGTCCGCCTGCGATGCGATCCGTACTGCTCACCGTTCCGAATCGTACGCCTGGAGGACACTTATACTGGCCAGCAGGAAACCGATTGACTGGTCAGTCAGCCAGCGATTAAGAGAGGAACCGGAGTGCGTGTAGCGGTAGTACAGCTCAACTCGAACGGCGACAAGGCGCGAAACCTCGCCGTCGCCGAGCGCCTCGTGCGCGCCGCGGCTGCCGACGGCGCCGAGCTGGTCGCGCTGCCGGAGAAGTGGAACCTGCTCGCCGCGGGCGAGGAGATGGCGGCGGCGCCGAGACGCTCGACGGCCCCAGCCTCGCCGCCGCGCGCGAGCTGGGCGCGCGAGCTGGGCATCCACCTGCTCGCCGGCAGCATCGCCGAGCGCGGCGCCGACCCGGCGAGGAGAAGGCCTTCAACACCTCGGTCCTGATCGGGCCCGACGGCGAGGACCTCGCCGTCTACCGCAAGATCCACATGTTCGACGTCGAGGTCGGCGGCGTCGCCTACCGCGAGTCCGAGCACGAGCAGGCCGGCGAGGAGATCGTCTCGGCGCTCGCTCGACGGGCTCGAGCTGGGCCTGACCGTCTGCTACGACCTGCGCTTCCCCGAGCTGTACCGGATCCTCGCCGTGCGCGGCGCCCGGCTGATCGCCGTTCCCTCGGCCTTCACCGCCGCCACCGGCCGCGACCACTGGGAGGTGCTGCTGCGCGCCCGCGCGATCGAGAACCAGGTCTTCGTCCTCGCCCCCAACCAGGTCGGCGAGGCGCCGCCCCACTACAGCTCCTACGGCCGCTCGGCGATCGTCGACCCCTGGGGGGTCGTGCTCGCCACCGCCGCCGACGGCGAGTGCTTCGTCGCCGCCGACCTCGACCTCGCCGCCCAGGAGCGGGTCCGCGAGAAGCTGCCCTCGCTCGCCAACCGCCGCCCGCGGGCCTACCGTTGGCCGCAGCTCATGGAGGCGCACGCCTGATGGCCTCCAGCCGAAAGCCCCGCCGATCGACAAGCGCCGCCAGATCCTCGACGCGGCGATCCGCGTCTTCGCCCGCCAGGGCTTCCACTCGACCCGCGTCGCCGACATCGCCGACGAGGCCGGGGTCGCCTACGGCCTCGTCTACCACTACTTCAAGTCCAAGGACGAGGTGCTCAACGAGCTCTTCAGCGAGCGCTGGTCGCTGCTGCTGGCGGCGATCGAGGAGGCCGACCGCAGCGAGGCGAGCCCCGCGCGCCAAGCTCGAGGCGGTCGCCGGCTTCATCGTCGACTCCTACCGCCACGACCCGGAGCTGATGAAGGTGATCATCGTCGAGGTCACCCGCGCCGCCAACTCCTTCGGCCGCACCCACCTGCCGGAGATCCGCCGCGCCTACGACTCGATCGCCAAGATCGTCGCCGAGGGGCAGGCAGGCGGGCGCCTTCCGCGGCGACATCGACCCGGACTTCGCCTCGATGTCCTTCTACGGCGCGATCGAGCAGCTGCTCTCCGGCTGGATCTTCGAGCTGATCCCCGCCTCCGACGCCGACTTCGAGCAGGCAAAGACTCTTGTCACGGCGACGATCTGCGACGGGCTCGAGCCTCGATAGGTAAGGTCGGGCAGCGATGGACAACGACATCGTCAAACGACTCGTCTGGAGCGGCATGCTCGCCGGCATGCGGCGCGCTGGCCAGCATCGTCGCCACCAGGGTCGCCGGGATCCTCTACCGCCGGCTCTTCGACGAGGACCCGCCGGAGTAGTCGCCGTCGTGGCCGCCGACCCCAGCCAGACTCCACCGCCGCCAGGTCCCGACGAGCGCTCGGTCACCGAGCTCGTCTTCGACGTCTCCGAACGCGCCTCCTCGCTGATCCGCGAGGAGATCGAGCTGGCCAAGGCCGAGGTCGGCGAGAAAGTCGGCAAGATCCTGCGCGGCTCGGTGGTCGGCATCGCCGCCGGCACCTTCGCCTTCCTCGCCCTGATCCTGATCATGCACGGGGTCGCCTGGCTGCTCGCCGAAGAGGTCTTCGACGGCAACGTCTGGCCCGGCTTCTTCGTCGAGGCGGCGCTCTTCCTGCTGATCGCGGCCGCCGCCGGTCTCTTCGCCTACCGCTCGGTCCAGGCCGGCGCGCCGCCGGTGCCCGAGCAGGCGATCGAGGAGGCGAAGCAGACCAAGGCGACGCTCGAAGGCGAGCCAGAGGTCCCATCCACGCCGGAGGCGCCGAAATGACCGCGGGAGCGCCCGGCCGCACTCCGGCCGAGATCCGCCGCGACATCGACCGCCAGCGCCGGGATCTCGGCCACTCGGTCGAAGCCCTGCGCGGCCGCGTCGCCGAGCTGACCGACTGGCGCCGCCAGGTCAGCGAGCACCGCAGCCAGCTGATCGTCGGCGCTGCCGTCGCTGGCTTCGCGCTGGGCGGCTTGATGATGCTCAGGCGTCGCAGGTAGCGCTCAGCTCAGGACCGACTTCGAGACGCTGCCGATGCCGAGCAGCCCGGGGCCGACGTGGGCGCCGAGGACGGCGCCGATCTCGGAGACGAAGGCAGGCTCGCAGCCGAAGATCTCACGGCCGTCGTCGACCAGGCCGGCCGCCGTCTCGTCGTCCTGGATGTACTGGACGACCCAGGCGTCGAGGCCGGACTCGTGGCGCTCGCGGGCGTAGTCGCGCAGCCGCTCGATCGAGCGGGCGCGGGTGCGGACGCGCTCCACCGGCGTGATCTCCTCCTCCAGCGTCAGGATCGGCTTGATCTTCAGCGCCGAGCCGATGAAGGCGCTGGCGCCGCCGATCCGCCCGCCCCGTCGCAGGTACTCGAGGGTGTCGATCGCGAACCACATCTTCAGCTCCTCGCGGGTCTGCTGCGCACGTGCGAGCGCCGCCTCAGCGTCGCCGCCGGACGCCGCGGCTGCCGCCGCGCCGAGCACGCAGAGGCCCATCCCGCCGGCCGCCGAGCGCGAGTCGAAGACCTTGATCCGCTCGCCGCCCTTGTCCTCGTCGATGAGGCGCTGCCGGGCCTGCTCGGCCGCCTCGCAGGTACCGGAGATCCCGGCCGAGATGTGGACCGAGACGACTTCGCGGCCGGCGTCGAGCAGCGGCTCGTAGACGGCGACGAAGTCGCCGACCGAGGGCTGGGAGGTCGTCGCGCCGTCCTCCGAGGCGCGCAGTCGCTCGAAGAAGGCGCCGTAGTCGCTCGATCTCGGTCTCGCGCTGCTGCTCGCCGTCGATCGCGACATAGAGGCTGACGACCTCGATACCGCGCTCGGCGATCAGCTCGGCGGGAAGGTAGGCGGTGCTGTCGCAGACGACGGCGGTGGGCGTGGCGGCGGTCAAGACAGCCGATTCTCGCAGACCTGCCGCTACACTTAATGAAGTGACTGAGACTCCCCAAGAGGCGATCACGCTCACCGGCAAGGCGGCCGAGAAGATCGGCGAGCTGCTGGGCGGCCAGGACGATTCCGAGGGCCAGGCGCTGCGCGTCGCCGTTCGCGGCGGCGGCTGCTCCGGCTTCCAGTACGCGCTCGCCTTCGACCGCGCCAAGGACGACGACCACGTCTTCGAGGTCGACGGCGTTGCCGTCGTCGTCGACAAGGTCAGCATGCAGTTCGTCTTCGGCTCGGAGGTCGACTACGTCGAAGGCCTGCAGGGGGCAGGCTTTCAGGTCAACAACCCGAATGTCGTCGCAGCCTGCGGCTGCGGCTCCTCGTTCCAGGTCAAAGAGGACGCGGCTGAGACCGCGGCCGTCTAGCGCTGGCCCGAACGACCTATTCGATCTGAAGCGGCGGCGACTGCGCTGGCGCGGCCTGCTGTGGCGCCGCCTCGGGTTGCTCGACGCCGAGCGCCTCGGCCAGCTCGCCGGAGTCGAACATCTCCTCGACGATGTCGGCGCCGCCGACCAGCTCGCCGTTGACGTAGAGCTGGGGGAAGGTCTGCCAGTCGGAGATCTCGGCGGTCACCTCGCGCAGCGGCTGCAGCGCGGGCAGGACGTCGATCGCGCCGTACTCGACGTCCATCGAGTCGAGCACCTGCACGACGCGCATCGAGAAGCCGCAGCGCGGCATCTCCGGCGTGCCTTTCATGAAGAGCAGCACCGGGTTGGCGGCGATCAGCTCCTCGACCTTCTCCTTCAGCTGTGGGTCGGCCATGGCCACAGGGTAGCTATCCCGGCACCTGGGTCTTGATCGAGAGAGCGTGGATCGCCCCGTCCTCGAAGCGCTCCCTGACCGCCGCCCTGACCAGGCGGTGCTGGTCGATCCGCGAGAGGCCCTCGAACTGCGGCGCCGACGACGGTCGCCCGCAGATGGTCGCCGGCGCCGGTCTCGTCGACGACCTCGACGCTGGCGCCAGGCAGCGCCGCCGCGATCATCCCCTCGATCTCCGCCAGGTCCGCCAAGGGACCTGCTAGCCGGAGACCTTCTCGCCCAGGGTCTCGAGCATCTCCTCGACCCGGACGAACTTGACCCGCGGGCGGCCGTGGGGCTCGCCGCGGCCGACCTCGGCCTGGTCGATCGCCTGCCAGTCCTCGAAGCTGACGTAGCGGACGCCGCGCTCGGCGAGCAGGGCCTCGACCGCCTCGGGCTCGGGGCTCTCGGGGCAGAGCAGGGTCTGTGAGCCGACGTCGGCGAGCAGGTGCTGGACCGTCTCCAGCGCGTCTTTCTTGTTGGTGCCGATCACGCCGGAGGGGCCGCGCTTGATCCAGCCCGCGGTGTAGTGGCCGACCTTGTGGCCGGCGTCGTGGGAGTCGAGCACGCGGCCGCCCTCGTTGAGGATCAGGCCGCGCTTCTCGTCGAAGGGGACGCCCTCGATCGGGATGCCGGTGTAGCCGACCGAGCGCAGCACCAGGCCGCACTCGAGCTCCTCGCGCTCGCCGGTGTCCTTGGCGCGCAGCGTGCCGCCCTCCTCGACCAGCTCGTTGCGGCCGATCACGATCGATCTCGACCTTGCCGTCGCCCTTGATCTCGACCGGCGAGGCGAGGAAGCGCAGCACGATCCGCTGCTTCTTGCCCTCCGGCTGGCGCTGGGAGAACTCGCGCAGCGTCTCGACGTTGACCCGGGTCGTCTTGTCGGCCTCGTCGGACTCGAGGTAGGCGGTGCTGGCGGGGTCGAGCTCGACCTCGGCGGGGTCGACGATCACGTCGGCGTCCTCCATCTCGCCCAGCTCCTTGATCTCCGGGTTGGTGAAGGCCGCCTGGACCGGGCCGCGGCGGCCGAGCACGACGATCTCGCGGATCTGCTTGCGGTCGAGCAGCTCGATCGCGTGGTCGGCGGTGTCGGTCTGGCGCAGCTCGTGGTCGGTCAGGGCCAGCATCCGCGCGACGTCCATCGCCACGTTGCCGTTGCCGATCACCACCGCCCGCTCGCTGGAGAGGTCGAACTCCTCCTCGCAGTAGTCGGGGTGGGCGTTGTACCAGCCGACGAAGGCGGTGGCGGCATGGCTGCCGGGCAGCTCCTCGCCGGGGATGCCGAGCCGGCGGTCGGTCTCGCAGCCGACCGTGAAGACGATCGCGTGGTAGAGCCGCTCGAGGTCCTCGACCTCGATGTCGTGGCCGACCTTGACGTTGCCGAAGAAGCGGAAGCCCTCGCGCGCCGCCGTTTTCTCGTAGACGCGGATCACCGACTTGATCTTCGGATGGTCGGGGGCGACGCCGCCGCGGACCAGGCCGAAGGGGGTGGGGAGGCGGTCGAAGAGGTCGACCTGGGCGTGCGTGTCCGCGTCCTTGAGGATGTGCTCGGCGGCGTAGAAGCCGGACGGGCCGGCGCCGACGATGGCGACGCGCACGGGGTTGTCTTCGGTTCCGATCTGGGTCATAGGAACGCGGAAGGATAGGGAACGCGGGCCGCCTGTTGTCTATGCGGCGAGCAGCTGCCCGCTGCACTCGGGGCAGATCCCGTGGTCGAGCACTGGCAGCTCCCTGCGGCGGAAGAGCTCCAGTCGCTTTGCCGCCTCCTCGACCTCGACCCACTCGCCCTCGACCAGGAAGCGGTCGCACCAGGCGCACATCGGCAGGAAGTCGTCGTCGTCGCGCGGCGCGCCGGGGTCGAAGCAGCGGCTGTGGCTCCTCGCGCTCCTCCTCGGCGCGCAGCCTGGCCGAGAAGAGGACGACGCGGCCGGTCTGGTCGGCGGCGATGCGGATGTCCATCTCGCGGGTCACGTCCGGGCCGTCGCAGCGGAAGGGCAGCTCGACGTCGCGCACGCCTTCGCGGACCCGCCGCAGCAGCAGCCGCTGCAGCTTCTTCACCTCGTGGCCGGCGACGAAGTCCCAGAGCGAGCGGCCGAGGCTGTCCCCGGCCCCGTCCCAGCCGTTCTCCTCGGCGAAGCGGTAGTAGCCGTCGTCGACCTTGATCAGGCGGTCTTCATCGTCGATCGCGTAGCTGAGCGTCTCAACCGTCACTCAGACGATTATCGGTCACGCTTCGGTACCGCTCAAGGCCTGGGCGACGCTCGCGGTGCCGTCGAGCGCGTCGAGCGCCCGGCGCACCGACATCGCCACGCAGGTGAAGATCGGCGTCTCGCGCTCGGTGTAGGCGCTCGACTCGGTCGGGCGCAGCTCCTGCACCAGGTCGAGGAACTCGCCGGGGTCGTCGCCCTCGAAGGCGACGACGAACTCCTGGTCGTCGAGTCCGAACGAGTAGGAGGTGTTGATCGTGATCTCGGGTAGCGGCGGCCGACCTCGATGTGGCTTTTCATGATCCGCTGCCGCTCCTCCGCCGGCAGGCCGTACCAGCGGCGCTGCTTGACCATCGGGTAGAGGAAGAGGTACTTGCGCTCCGAGACGCAGATCTGCGGCCGCGCCTGCTCCTCGGAGTAGGGCGAGCGCTTGGTCATCGAGAGGAAGGAGTGGGGGGTCTCCGCCCACTTCGCCAGGCCGCTCTGGCCGAGCACGACGTGAAAGGTGTGCAGGTCCTCGAGGCTCGGGCTCTGGGTGAGGACGACCAGGTCGACGTCGCCGCGCGTGCCTATGGTTGAGTAGGCGCGCAACGAGCGGTCGAGGGCGAAGTCCTCGCAGGCCGCGAGGAACTCCTGCTTGTCGGCGGCGCGCAGCTCGGCGTCGCGGCGGCGCCACTCGGGGTCGATCTTGAAGAAAGTGAACTTGGCGAACGTGCGGTCGGCCATCGCGCTCACGATAGCGCCAGCGGCGCTGGCCGCGGCCGTAATCGCCGCTGCTGCTGGCGCTGCACGCGGCGGGTGCCGGTTTCCAGGGCGATCCGCTGGCGGTGGTGAGGGAGGCGGCGCCTGACAGTCGCCTCTGGGAGGTCGCCGACCGCCGCGGGCCAGTGATCGGGGTGACGCTGCTCGTCTGGCTGGTGACCTTCGGCGTGGCGCTGGCGGTGGACCGCGAGCGCGCCGGTCGGACCGCCGCGCGGCTGCTGGCGCTCTCGCTGGTCTACCTGCCGCTGCTCTGCCTGGCGGCCGCGGCGATCGAGCCAAGCATCGGCGTCGAGCGGCTGCTGGTCATGCTCGGCTCGCCGGCGCTGGCGGCGCTCACCATGGCGGTCCTCAGTGGCTACCGGGCGCTCGCCTTCGCCTGCGCGGCGACGGTGCTCGCCCACGCGGTCGACCTGCTCGCCGGCTCGCCGCTCATTCAGCTCTCGCTGGTCGGCCCCAGCCCGGCCGGAGGCCACCGCTACTACGGGATCGGCAACGAGCTCGAGGCGTGCCTGGTCGTGCTCGTCCTCGCCGGGACCGGCGCGGCGCTGTCGGGCTTCGCCAGGCTCGCTCCGGTGCGCTTTATGCACCCCACAGGTACAAAAAGCGCACCGGAAGGCCGGGGAGCGTGGTCGCGCGGCCCTGCGGTGTTCCTCGCTGTCGCCGCGATCTTCACCTTCGTCTTCGCCTACGGCCGCTACGGCGCCGACGTCGGCGCCGCGATCACCCTGCCCCTCGGCGCCGCGGTCGCCGCCGCCCTGCTCGCCGACCGCCCCCGCCTTGCCCTGCTCGCCTTCGCCCTGCCGCTGCCCGCGCTGGCGCTCCTCGCCGCCGCCGACCTCCTCACCGGCGCCAACGCCCACCTCACCAGCACGGTTCTCGATGCGGACAGCGGCGGCGACGTGCTGTCGGTCTTCGGCGACCGCCTGCGCGAGGCGGGCGAAAGCTTCGGCCGCCCGGTTCTCCTCGCCGGCCTGCCGATCGTCATCGCGGCGGCGGCGATCGCCTGGCTGCGCCGCGATCTCCTCGCCACCTGGCTGCGCCCGGTGCCGGCGATGCGCGCCGCCCTGCTCGGCGCCCTGGCGGCAACCCTAGTCGGCACCCTGGCAAACGACTCGGGTGCCCTGCTGCTTGAGATCGGCGGCCTCTACCTGCTCGCTTTCATTGGCTTTGCCTGGGCCACGGCCAAGCGCTGAGCGGCGGTAACTCAGACATCCGTCTATCAAGCAAAAAGTTACACTTTCGTGTCCCACGCGTTACACTTTTCTCCCTAGAGTGGAGGCATGGAGGCAGTGAGGCAGAGCTGGACAGACGATCGCCTGGACGACCGCTTCGATCATCTCGAAGCGGAGATGGACCAACGCTTCAAGCGGGTCGAAAGCGAGATGAGTGTCGGCTTCGCGCGTGTGGACGGGGAGATCAAGATCCTGCGCGCCGAGATGAAGGGGGGTGACGCGACGCTACGCAAGGAGATGCGGGAGGACAATGCAGCGCTGCGCAGGGAGATGAAAGAAGGCAGCGAAGCGCTGCGCAGTGAGATCGCCCAGGGCAACGCGGCGCTGCGTGGCGAGCTCGCTGCTTTCAACCGAACCTTGATTCAGGTCGGCGGCGGCATCCTGGCTGCCCTTCTCGGCCTGCTGGTCACCCAGTTGTAGGGGTCACCCGCTTTGGGGCGGCTCCGTCGCATCCTCTAGGCTTTGCCCTTCGTGCGAATCGCCCTTGTCTCGCCATATTCCTGGAGCTACCAGGGCGGCGTGAACCGGCACGTCGAGGCGCTCGCCGAGGAGTTCCTCGGGCGTGGCGACGACGTCCGCGTGCTCGCCCCCGTCGATCCCCCCGACCGGCTCAGCCGGGCGCTGCACCGCGTGCCGGCCGAGGCGCGTGAGCTGCCCGACTACCTGATCCCGCTCGGCCGCACGATCGGCATCGGCGCCAACGGCGCGGTCTCCAACCTCTCTGCCTCGCCCGCGGCGGCGTCGCTCGCATCCGCGGCGAGCTGCGCCGCGGCGGCTACGACGTGATCCACATCCACGAGCCGCTGGTGCCGCTGGTCGGCTGGAACGCGGCGCTGGGTGCGCGCACGCCCGCGGTCGGCACCTTCCACGCCTACTCGACCAAGCCGGTCCCCAACCACATCGCCTCGGCGCTCGGCGCACGGCGCGTCTTCAACCGGCTCTCGGCGCGGATCGCCGTCTCCGAGGCCGCCGCCTGGACCGGGCGCCGCTGGTTCGGCGGCCGCTACGAGATCGTGCCCAACGGGGTCGACGTCGAATGCCGCGCCCGCCGGTCCGAAGCCGCCGAGCGGCGAGCTGCGCCTGGCCTTCGTCGGCCGGCCGGAGGAGCGCAAGGGCCTGCCGGTCCTGCTCACCGCCTTCGAAGCGCTGATCGAGCACGTGCCCAGCCGCCTCACCGTGATCGGCGCCGAGCGCGAGGACGTTCTGCGCTACCTCGCCGATCCCGAGGCGATGCGCTGGATCGACGTGCGCGGCCGCGTCTCCGGTGAGGGCCTCTGGGCGGCGCTGCACGAGGCCGACCTGCTCTGCGCCCCTTCGCTCTCCGGCGAGAGCTTCGGCATGGTCCTGACCGAGGCCTTCGCCGCGGGCACGCCCGCGATCGCCTCCGCGATCGCCGGCTACAGCGACGTCGTCACAGACGGTCGTCGACGGCATCCTCGTCCCGCCCGGCGATCCGCAGCGCCTCGCCGAGGAGCTGCAGCGCGCCCACCACGAGCCGGAGCGCCTCGCGGCGATGGGCGAGGCTGCCCGGGAGAGCGCCCAGCGCTACGCCTGGCCCCGCGTCGCCGATCGCGTCAGCCGTGTCTACGAGCGCGCGATCGAGACGCCCGCGCCGGCCGGCGCGGGCGAGCGCGTCGCCCACTGGGTCGGCGTCCGACCCGCCGACGGCGGCCCGCCGAGCCCGCCGCGCCGGCTGCCCTCGCTCGACCCGCCCCTGGCCCAGAGCGGCAGCCGCCGCCGGCGTGTCGCGCGCCGCGTCGGCCTCGGCGTCGCCGGGGCCCTCGGCGCCGGCCTCACCGTCCTCGCCGCGCAGAAGATCGGCGTCGACAAGGTCGTCGCCAGCATCGTCCGCTCCGACTTCACCTGGGTCCTGGTCGCCTGCGCGCTGATGGCGCTCTCGCTCTTCTTCCGCGCCGCCTCCTGGTACGGGATCGTGCGCGCCGCGCTGCCCAACCGGCCGGTGCGCCGCCGCGACGTCACCTCGGCGACGATGATCGGCGTGCTGATGTCGGCGACGCTGCCGGCGCGCCTCGGCGAGCCGGCGCGGGCGATGACCCTGGCGCGGCGGATCGGCCGCATGCGCGAGACCTTCCCGGTGCTCGCTGGGCACGCTCGTCTCGCAGACGCTGCTCAACATCGTCGCCCTCGCCCTGCTCGGCGTGATCATCGTCTCCAGCACCGACCTCTTCCACTCCAGCACCGAGAAGCTCTTCCTCTTCAGCCTCGTGCCGCTCGCCCTGCTGGTCGTCGTCCTCCTCGCCCCGTCGCTGATGCGTCGCAACGGCAACGGCCGCTTCGCCCGCGCCGGCGCCACCATGCACCGCGCCCTGCTCCAGGTGCGGGCCGGCCTGGCGGTGTTCCGCCAGCCGCGCTACGGCGCGGTCGCCAGCGCCGCCCAGCTCGGCGCCTGGGCGATCCAGCTGGCCGCCTGCTGCGGCGCTGCTCGCGGCGCTCGGCCTGCCGGGCGGCATCGGTGCCGCCGCCGCGGTGCTCTTCGCCGTCAACGTCACCGCGGTCGTGCCGGCGACCCCGTCCAACATCGGCGTCTTCCAGCTCGCCGTGATCAGCGTCCTGCACACCGGCTGGGGGATCGGCACCGCCGACGCCCTCGCCTACGGCGTCATCCTCCAAGCGGTCGAGATCGCCACCGCGGTCGCCCTCGGCCTGCCAGCCCTCGTCCGCGAGGGACTCACCTGGAGCGACCTGCGCATACAAGCCCTCTCAGCTGCCCCGGTCCGCCTCAAGCCACATCCTTCGCAGCGCGGCGACACCCGCGAGCACATCGGCATCTAGGGGCATCCCGGTAGGGGCGGAACGTCTTGTACTTTTTCCGCGGCGAGGCTCGCGGACAGTCACCGACTGTCTTCGGAAAAAGTTAAGTGGAGCCCCTGCCGGGATGCCCCTCACTCATCGACGCCACGCGGCACCTTGCCGCCTTCGGCCCCGGGTTCTTGCGCAGGCCCACGGGGCGAGGCGATGCCGAGCACGCGCATTGCCTTGAGTCCGAGGCCGAGCTTCTCGCGTCCCTCGGTGGCGGAGACGTCGTGGCCACAGAGCTCGCGCACGCGCTCGAGCCGGTAGCGGATCGTGTGGCGGTGGGTGAAGAGCTGTTTGGCGGTGGCGGCGACGTTGCCGTCGTTGTTCAGGTAGGCCTCGACCGTGGCGACGAGCTCGGTCTCGTACTGCTCGTCGTAGGCGGCAAGCGGCTCGATCGTCTCGGCGAAGAAGCGCTGAAGCTCACCCGGGTCCTCGCTCATCGCCGGCAGCAGCAGGCGGTAGGAGCCGGTGTCCTCGAAGGCGAGCAGCGGCCTGCCCTCGGCCTCGCCGACGTTGACCGCCAGCCGCGCCTCGTTGCCGGCGCGGTAGAGGTCGACCGGATCGGTGACGCGGCGGCTGGCGCCGATCGTCAGGTGGAAGCCCGCCAGCGCGTCTTCGAGCTCGCGCGCCAGGCCGGCGGCGGCGCGCTGGAGGCGCTCCTCGTCCAGCGCGGGGACGATCACCGCGATCTCTGTCGCCACCTCGCTTTCCTCGGCCGCCGCGAGTGCCCCCGGAGCAAGCGAGCGCAGCGTCCGCATCGCCAGGGTCAGTACCCGCGCCCGCCACTCACCCGTCTGCGCCGTGCGCGGCGCGGCGCGCAGGACGATCGCGCCACCGCCGTTCTCCAGGTCGGCGCCGAGCTCGGCGGCGCGGGCGAGGATGTCGCCGCGGTCGGTCACCTCGCGCGCCAGCACGGCGGCGACGAAGACGCCCGCCACCTCCTCGCTCTGCCAGTCCGGGGCGCGGGAGCGCTCCAGCTCCAGCGCCAGCAGGGTGGTCACCATGCGGGCGATCGCCGCGTCGGGGGCGGCCTTGGCGCGGTAGCGCAGCTCGCCGACCGCCGCGTCCGCCACGCGCAGCTCGACCGTCGTCACCCGCTCGCCGCCGGCCAGCAGCTTCTCCTCCTGGTCCGGGGACGCTCCGGCCACCGCCAGCACCGCCCCCGAGCGCTCGATCAGGGCGACGCTGGCATCCAGAACCCGCGCCGCCGCCCGCGCCACCGCAGGCAGTCCCGCACCCGATTCGACCGCCTCCGCAAGCGCGTCCAGAGTCCCTGGATCAGCAGCTTTTGCAGGGGTTTCCTGCTGTTTCGAGCCGGTGGGCATCGGCCCATTATCCAGCCCGGTCGGGAGATCGGGGCCTAACCGACGAGTTCGACGATGTCGTTGTAGTAGTAGACGACGGCGAGGCCGACGACGACGCCGGTGAGGACCAGGGCGACGAGGACGATCAGCGAGAGGAAGCCCGCCGCCGCCTTCTCCCAGATGCGGCCGTAGGAACCGACCGCGGGGACGAAGATCAGGGTGACGAAGGCGACCAGGCTGATCAGGCCGGCTGCGCCGAACAGCAGGTACTCATCTTCGATCCTCTCCAGGGCCAGCGGCAGCAGCGACACGCTCGTCATTCTGTCGCACCGTGGAGATGACCAGGGCCACGGCTGCGCAGAGGGAGAAGGCGGCGGCGCCCAGCGCCCAGCCCGCGTTGACGTCGCTCATGTAGTGGACGTCGAGGTAGACGCGCGAGAGGCCGACGAGTGCGGCAAGCGCGATCCCAGCCGCGATCACCAGCGCGCCGCGCGTCATGCCCGGCCGCAATCGCATCACGATCGTCACCGCCAGCCAGACGTAGAAGGTCGAGTAGGCAGCATGGCCACTGGGGAAGGACGAGCCCTCGGCGTCGACCAGCCCGCCATCGGGCCGGGGCCGGTCGACCGCAGCCTTCAGCTCGTGAACGCCGACGTAGACGATCGCCATGCCCGCCAGCAGCACCCCCAGCTCGGGCCAGCGCCGGCGCGCTATCAGCGCCACCGCGCAGACCGCCGCCAGCGAGTAGACCAGCGCGCCGGCGCCCAGACCGGTGACGATCTTGGCGAGGTCGACCAGCCAGCCGGTGTGAAGGCTTTCGACGATGTCGATCGCGGTCTGGTCCCCGGGCGTGGGGCCGGCATCGCCGCTGACGATCGAGGTGTAGCCGACGAGGACGAAGCTGCCCACCGCGAGCACGGCCATCAGCGAGGTGAACTCGAGCCCGAAGGTGCCGCCGGGGGTGACCCGCGCCCAGAGGAAGCGCAGCTGCGGCTCGAAACGCCGGGCGAGCACGACCAGCCAGCGGGCGACTCGATGCCCCTCCATCCAGCGCACCGCGGCGCGGCGGTTCTCCTCCACGCGCAGGCGGCGGTAGAGCATTACCGAGCCGACCGTGACGACGATCAGCGTTCCCAGCAGGAAGGCACCGCGCCCCGCGTACTCGGCGGCGGTGTCGATGCTGCGCGAGAAGAAGTAGCCGATCAGGATGTGGGCGCTCGCCCAGAGCCCGGTGCCGAGGATGCTGTAGGGGACGAAGGCGCCGTAGCGCATCCTCGAGCTGCCGGCGACGAACGGGGCCAGGGCGCGGACGATGCCGATCCAGCGGCCGATGAAGATCGTCTTGCCGCCGTGGCGGGAGAAGTAGTCCTCGACCCACTCGAAGCGCTCGCGGCTGACGCCGAAGCGGGGTCCGTTGCGCAGGACGAAGCCGCGACCGAGGCGACGGCCGATGAAGAAGCTGGTGGTGTCGCCGGCCCAGGCGGCGAACCAGGCGATCGCGATCAGGATGTAGACGTCGATCGCGCCCTGGCCGGCCACGGCGCCGCCGAAGAGCATCGTCGTCTCGCCGGGCACGACCAAGCCGACGAACGCGCCGGTCTCGGCGAAGGCGAAGACGCCGACCAGGAGGTAGGTCCAGGCGCCGAGCGTGTTGGAGACGTCCTCCAGCAGCTGCTGGAGGTCATCGTGGGGGATGACGCGGCTGATCAGGTAGTAGCCGGTCGCGATCGCGGCGGCGATCGCGATCAGCAGCAGGCGTCGTCGCCGACGGTCTTCGGGGAGCTGGAGTTTCACCTGGCGCGCAGTCTTACGGGGCGCGGCCAGCTTCGCAGACGATCGCGTCGTCGCGGTTGATCTGTGTCGCTGCCGACTTTGCCTCCCCCAGGGTGGGGAAGAGCCCGACGGCAGTGGGGCCGGAGCCGGTGAGGAACGCGAATGGGGCGCCGGCCCCGCGCAGCGCGTCGAGCGCCTCGCCTATGTCCGGCCGCAGCGCCCGGGCCGCGGGTTCGAGGTCGTTGTCGAGCAGCTCTGCGTATTCGAGCGGCGAAGCGCCGGCGCCCGCCGCCTCGCGCAGCTGGGCCGCGAGCGAGTCCAGCTCCCGCTGAGTGCGACCCAGGCCGAGCCGATCGGCCTTGGCGAAGACGGTCGCGGTGCTGAGGCCGCCGCCACCGGGTAGGAGAAGGACCGCATGGGAGGCTGGGGCCGGCAGGCGCTCGACGCGCTCGCCGGCCCCTCTTACGAGCGCCGGCGCCGGCGCCAGCTGCGAGGGAACGTCGGCGCCGAGCTCGGCCGCGAGCGCCTCCAAATCGCCGACCTCGCCCTGCGCCAGGCGCAGCACGGCGGCGGCGTCGGCGCTGCCGCCGCCGAGCCCGGCGGCGACCGGGATCCGCTTCTCGATCTCGATCCGCAGCGGTGGGCCCTCCCAGCCGCGCTCGCGCAGCGCGGCGAGCGCTCGCGCGGCGAGGTTCTCGCCCTCGACTCCGGGGCAGACGACCTCGTCGCGGCCCGCCTCGGCGATCTCGATCGCGTCGGTCAAGGCGAGCGGCTCGAACAGCGAGCAGAGCTCGTGCAGGCCGTCGGCGCGGCGCGGCCCGAGGAAGAGGCAGAGGTTGAGCTTGGCGGGGGCTTCGACGCGCATCGGAGCGATCGGCGGCTCAGCCGCCAGCCTTCCAGGGCAGGCCGCGGGCGAGCTCGGCGAACTCCTGCGGCGTGACCGCCTCAGCGCGGACCTCGAGGCGCAGGCCGAGCTGCGGCAGCATCGCCCGCGTCCTCCCCAGGGAGCCGGGGTGGGCGTGCGCGAGCGAGCGGGCCAGCGTCTTGCGTCGGTGGGCGAAGGCGGCGCGGACGAGGTCGCGGGTGTCGGCATTGGCGCCCGGCCCGATGCGGCGCAGGCCGATCACCGCCGAGTCGACTCGCGGCCGGGGGCGGAAGACGGAGGGGTCGACCGAGCGCAGGATCTTCGTCTCGCAGGCGAGCTGGACGAGCACGCTGGGCGCGCCGTACTCGCGCCGGCCCGCTTCGGCGCTGAGCCGTTCGGCGATCTCGCGCTGCACCATCACGGTCCAGCGCCGCACCGCGGGCAGCTCTTCGATCGTGCGGATGATCAGCGGCGTGGCAATCGAGTAGGGCAGGTTGGAGACGACGGCGGTCGGCGCCGGGTCGAAGCCGGCCAGGTCGAGGCGCAGTGCGTCACCCCAGTGCAGATCGACGTTGGGTCGGGCGGCGACCTCCACCAGTGGCGGCGCGAGGCTGCGGTCGAGCTCGACCGTGTGCACGTGCGCGGCGGCGCTCGCGAGGCGCTCGGTCAGCGGCCCTTCCCCTGCGCCGACCTCCAGCACGACGTCGTCCGGCGCCAGCTCGGCGTCGCGCACGATCGCGTCGAGCAGGTTCGTATCGGTGAGGAAGTTCTGCCCGAGCCTGACCACCGACGCTCCTACCAGCCGAAGAGCGTGCGGGCGTTCGCCTCGACGACTTGCTCCAGCTCCTCGTAGGAGATGCCCCGCGCCGCGGCGACGACGCGGGCGGTGTCGACGACGTAGGCAGGCTCGTTGGGCTTGCCGCGCACGGTCTGGGGCGCCAGGTAGGGGGCGTCGGTCTCGACCAGGACCAGCTCGGCGGGCAGCTGTGCGGCCGCCTCGCGCAGCTCGCCGGAGCCCGGGTAGGTGGTGTGGCCGGCGAAGGAGCAGTACCAGCCCCGCTCGGCGGCGTCGACGGCGCGCCGGGGGGCGGAGAAGCAGTGCAGGATCACCAGGCAATCGCCCGCCTGCGCGTCGAGCAGCTCGAAGATCTCGTCGATCGCAGTGGTCTCGCCGTCCTTGTCGCGGGCGTGGATGACGATCGGCAGCCCGTGCTCGCGGGCGATCGCGACCTGGGCCTCGAAGGCGCGTCGCTGTTCGGCCGGGCTCGCCGTATCGCGGTAGTAGTCGATCCCGGTCTCGCCGATCGCCCGCACCTTCTCGTGGGCAGCGAGGCGCTCGATCTGCTCGGCCAGCGCCGCGTCGAATCCGTTTGCTTCGGTCGGGTGGCAGCCGACGCTGGCGAAGACCTCGGCGTGGCGCTCGGCGGCGTCGACCGCTGCCTGGTTGCGGTCGCCGAGGCCGACGTTGAGCAGCCGCCCGACGCCGGCCACGCGCGCGGCGTCGACGAGCTCGGCCTCGGGCCGCTCGCAGAGGAAGAGGTGGGTGTGTGAGTCGATCATCGCTGCGCTCGCCAGCCTAACCGTGTGCGCATGCCGCCGTGCGGCGCTCGACAGGCGGCCCGGTAGCCTCTTTTAACCGTGCCAGAGCGCGATTACATAGCCGCAACCAGGGAGCGCATCGTCGTCTTCGACGGCGGCATGGGCGCGACCCTGGAGCAGTTCGACCTCACGCAGGAGGACTACGGCGGGCTCGCGGGCAAATGCCACGAGGCACTGGTGCTCAACCGCCCCGACGTGATCGAGGGCGTCCACGCCTCGATGCTCGATGCGGGTGCCGAGGTGGTCGAGACCGACAGCTTCCAGGGCTCGCGGCTGAAGCTCGAGGAGTGGGGGCTGGGCGAGGAGACCCTGGAGATAAACGTGAAGGCGGCGCAGATCGCCCGCAGGGCGGCGGGCGAGGACCGCTTCGTCGCCGGCTCGATCGGGCCGACCGGCTTCCTCCCCGCCTCCGACGATCCGACCCTGGGCGACATCTCCTTCCGGCGCCTGGTCGAGGTCTTCGCCGAGCAGGCACGCGGCCTGGTCGAAGGCGGCGCCGACCTGATCATGATCGAGACCGCGCAGGACATCCTCGAGGTCAAGGCGGCGATCTTCGGCGCGCGCGAGGCGTTCGCGGCGGCCGGCCGCACGCTGCCGATCCAGACCAGCGTCTCGCTGCTGCCGCAGGGCGGCAAGATGCTGCTCGGCACCGACATCGCCGCGGTGCTGACGACCCTCACCGCGCTCGAGGTCGACGTGATCGGGCTCAACTGCTCGACCGGGCCCGAGGACATGCGCGACGCGATTCGCTACCTGGGCGAGAACAGTCCACTGCCCGTCCACTGCATCCCCAACGCCGGTCTGCCCCTGCAGGGGCCCGACGGCGAGACGATCTTCCCCGAACAGCCCGAGCCGCTGGCGGCGACGCTGGGCGAGTTCGTCGAGCGCTACGACGTGGGGATCGTCGGCGGCTGCTGCGGGACGACGCCAGAGCACATCGCGGCGATTCGCGAGCGCGTCGAGGGGCGCGTGCCGGGCGGGCGCCCCTCGCCGGGACCACCGCAGCTCTCCTCGATGATGACCGCGACGTCGCTCGTGCAGGAGCCGCGGCCGACCCTGGTCGGTGAGCGGGTCAACTCGCAGGGCTCGAAAAAGGCGAAGGAGCTGCTGCTGGCCGATGACTACGACGGCCTGGTCCAGGTTGCCGAAGACCAGGTCGAAGGTGGCGCCCACGTGCTCGACGTCTGCGTGGCGCTGACCGAGCGTCAGGACGAGGACGAGCAGATGGAGGCCGTGGTCGAGCGGATCTCGCTGACCCAGCCGGCGCCGATCCAGGTCGACTCGACCGAGCCCGACGTGATCAAGGCCGCGCTGGAGAAGATCCCCGGCCGGGCGATCGTCAACTCGATCAACCTGGAGGCGGGGCCCGACAAGGCCAACGTCGTCGTGCCGCTCGCCAGAGCGCACGGCGCGGCGCTGATCGCGCTGACGATCGACGAGGTCGGCATGGCGAAGACGGCCGGGCGCAAGGTCGAGATCGCCAAGCGGATCCGCGACCTCGCCTGCGAGGAGCACGGCCTCGACCCCGAGGCGCTGATCTTCGACGCGCTCACCTTCACCCTGACCACTGGCGATGACGAGTGGAAGCCCTCCGCGGTGGAGACGATCGAGGGGATCCGGCGGATCAAGGCGGAGATCTCCGGCGTGAAGACCTCGCTCGGCGTCTCCAACGTCTCGTTCGGCGTCGGCCAGCCGGCGCGTGCCGTGCTCAACTCGGTCTTCCTCCACCACTGCGTCGAGGCCGGGCTCGACCTGGCGATGGTCAACCCGAACCACATCACGCCATACAGCGAGATCTCCGACGAGGAGCGCGAGCTGACCGACGACCTCGTCTTCAACCGGCGCGACGACGCGCTCGAGCGCTTCATCGGCCACTTCGAGTCGAAGGGCGAGGAGGCGGCCGAGGAGGCCGGCGACCCGACCGAGGGCATGGAGCCCGAGGAGGCCCTGCACTGGCACATCCTGCGCCGCAAGAAGGACGGGGTCGAGGACTGGATCGACCGCTCGGTGGAGAAGATCGGCGCCGTGCCGACGCTGAACGAGGTGCTCTTGCCGGCGATGAAGGAGGTCGGCGACAAGTTCGGCGCCGGCGAACTGATCCTGCCCTTCGTCCTGCAGTCGGCCGAAGTGATGAAGCGCGCCGTCGCCCAGCTGGAGAACTACCTCGACCGGATCGAGGGGCACAGCAAGGGCAAGGTCGTGATCGCGACCGTCTTCGGCGACGTGCACGACATCGGCAAGTCGCTGGTCAACACGATCCTCACCAACAACGGCTACACCGTGGTCGACCTCGGCAAGCAGGTTCCGGTCGAGACGATCATCGAAGCCGCGGTCGAGAACGAGGCCGACGCGATCGGCCTCTCCGCCCTGCTCGTCTCGACCTCGAAGCAGATGCCGATCTGCGTGCAGGAGCTGCACCAGCGCGGGCTCGAGTTCCCGGTGCTGATCGGAGGAGCCGCGATCAACCGCGACTTCGGCCGCCGCGCGCTCTACCCGCACGGCAAGGAGTCCGACGACGTCTACGGGCCGGGAGTCTTCTACTGCAAGGACGCCTTCCAGGGGCTCGACACGATGGACGCGCTGGTCGACGCGGCGGCGCGCGAGGCGCTGGTCGAGCGGATCCACGCCGAGGCGAAGCAGCTGCGCGAGAAGCCGGTTGTCGTCGACGACGCGCCGCCGACCAGCGACGCGAGCGTGCGCTCGTCTGCGGCGCACCGACAACCCGATCCCTGAGCCGCCCTTCCAGGGCGTGCGCGAGGTCGAGATCGACTTCGACGAGGTCTTATCCCTACCTCGACCGCCATGTGCTCTTCAAGCTGCACTGGGGGGGCAAAGGGGTCAAGGGCGAGGCCTGGCGCGAGCTGGTCGAGGGCAACGGCTCCGACGAGGGCTTCGCGCCGCGGCTGGAGCGGATGTGGCGCGAGCAGGACTACCTCCACCCGCGGGCGCGGCTGGGCTACTTCCCCTGCAACGCCGAGGGCAACGAGCTGATCGTCTTCGACCCGGACGAACCCGAGCGCGAGCTGGAGCGGCTCGTCTTCCCCCGCCAGCCCAAGCACGACCGCATCTGCCTCGCCGACTTCTTCCGGCCCCTGGACAGCGGCGAACGCGATGTCGTCGCGCTGCAGGGCGTCACCGTCGGCCCCGAGGTGACCGAGCTGATCGAGCGTCTCGAGCGCGAGGGCGAGTTCGCCGAGCAGCTCTACGTACACGGCCTCGGCGTGCAGGCGGCCGAGGGCCTGGCCGAGTGGCTGCACGCCCAGGTGCGCCGCGAGCTCGGCATCGACCTCGACCAGGGCCGCCGCTACTCCTGGGGCTACCCCGCCTGCCCGGACCAGTCAGAGCACGAGAAGGTCTGGCGCCTGCTCGACCTCGAGCAAATCGGCATGACCCTCTCCGACGGCTACGCGGTGATGCCGGAGCAGTCGACGGTTGCGATCGTCGCCCACCACCCCCAGGCCGTCTACTTCGGCATGAAGTCGGGCTTCATCCCCAAGCAGAAGTCCCCCGACGAGCTGATCGCCGGCACCGACCGCGGCGGCCAGCTCCCTCCCGAGCGCGAGCCGGTCACCTAGCGCCGCCCTCTGCGCCTAAGCTTTGAAGCAGCTCCTTGGGGAGTGGTGTAGTCGGTAACACTCGGCACTTTGGATGCCGCATCCCCGGTTCGAACCCGGGCTCCCCAGTCCCCTCACTCAGTGATGACGGTTCGGATTCATCTCGGTTCCGTCCGGTGCTGCGCCGAACATATGTTCGATGAGCGGGAGGGGGCTGAGCTATTCCGAGGAAGAGGCCAGGGCTGCAATCGCCGCGTCGAAATCCTGGGCGGAGAGTTTGCGAAGGCTCGGCCTCTGTCCAACGGGTGGGGCGTGGCGTGTTCTCAAGAAATATGCGGCGAAATGGCAGATCTCCACGGACCACTTCGATCCTGGAGCGGCCCGAGGCGCCAATCTGAAGTGCAAGGTGCGGCCGCTTGCTGAGGTACTGGTTGCGAACTCCACCTATGGTCGCCAGCACGTCAAGCGACGGCTCCTCGCGGAGGGTTTGAAGGATGCGCAATGCGAGTTATGCGGACAGGGTGAGATATGGCAAGGACGGCCGATGTCGATGATCCTGGACCACATCAACGGCATCCGGGACGATCATCGACTCGAGAATTTGCGGATGGTCTGCCCGAACTGCGCCGCGACCCTCGACACGCATTGCGGACGGCGGAACCGGATCGAGCGAGCCAAGCGGCCATGCCTTCACTGCAGGAACGAGTTTGTTCCGGCCTATGCGAAGCAGCGCTATTGCTCTCGTTATTGCGGGGTGCGGTGGAATCGCTCCAATTGCAATCGACGAGGGGGTGGTCGTGGTGTCCCGAAGCCCACATCTCGCAAGGCGGAGAGACCTTCGTACGGTCAGCTCGTCAAGGAGATTGAGGCAGCCGGTTATTCCGCTGTAGGTCGCAAATACGGAGTGTCGGACAACGCCGTGCGCAAGTGGGTTCGTTTTTATGAGAGGCAGCGGGAGAGGGAAGAAGCAGAAACGGCTGCTGCTGGAGCTTGATTGCGTCCGAGCGGGGGCTTAGGGTCGTTTGCATGGAGATGGGTGGAGTAGCGCTGGACCCGGAGGTTCGCGAGGGGTTGCGGCGGACTTGGAAGACGCTGATGGCGGTCGGGGTGATCGCCATCCTCGTCGGTTGTGTGGCGATCCTCGTCCCCGCCGTGGCCTCGGTCGCGACCGCGATCTTCATCGGCTGGATCCTGATCATCGCCGGTGCGTTCCTGATCGCAGGTGCCTTCGCCGCGCAGACGGTTGGCTCGGTCCTCCTGCGCTTGGTCTGGGCTCTCCTCACTGTGATCATCGGCATCTACCTGATCGTCGAACCGGACAGCGGCACGCTCACCCTGACCCTGGTGCTCGGCCTCTACTTCCTCTTCATGGGCATAACCCGCGTCGCCGTAGCCTTTGCCGCCCGCGGCCAGCAGGGCGCCGGCCTGGTGGGCCTGAGCGGCGTCGCCGGCCTCCTCATCGGCATCCTCGTCCTCGCCAAGCTCCCCAGCTCTGCCGACTGGGCCATCGGCCTCCTGGTAGGCATAGACCTGATCTTCGCCGGCTGGACCCTCGTTTCCATAGCTCTCGTGGGCAAGGATCTCGCCAGAAGCTGAAGCTGGGAGTTCGAGCTTCTTCGAGGTGGGCAGGGAGGATGGGGCATCCCGGAGAGCGCGGCGTCCTCTTTTCGCCCCACCGGTCAGCGAGAGCTGCATCACGCCGGTGGCGAAAACCCAGCAAACGGAGGGATGCCCCATCCTCCCTTCCACGCATTACGATCCAAAGGTGAGCTCCCCCCTAGTGCTCGTCATGGCGGCGGGCGAGGGCACCCGCATGCGCTCGTCCCTGCCGAAGATGCTCCACCCCGTCTGCGGCCGCCCGATGGTCGCCTGGCCGATCCTCGCCGCGCGCGAGGCCGGTGCCGGCCGCGTCGCCGCGATCGTCTCGCCCGGCCGCGACATCTCGCCCGGTTTCCCGGGGGAGGTCGAGACCGTCGTCCAGCCGCAGGCCTGACGGGACCGGCGGCGCGGTTCGCGCCGCGCTGCCGCTGATCGAGGAGGCCGAGACCGTTCTCGTTCTCTCCGGCGATCACCCGCTGCTCTCGGCCGAGACGATCGCCGGCCTGCTCGAGGCGCACGCCGCTTCGCCGGCGCGCGGCGACGATGCTGACGATCGAGCTCGACGACCCCGGCGCCTACGGCCGCGTCGTGCGCGGTCGCGGGCGGCGAGGTCGAGCGCGTGGTCGAGGCGAAAGCGGCGGGCGACGCCGACGCCGACCAGCTGGCGATCCGCGAGATCAACGCCGGCACCTACGCCTTCGACGCGACGCCGCTCGCCACCGCCCTCGCCGGACTCTCCAACGACAACGCCCAGGGCGAGTACTACCTGCCCGACGTCTTCCCGGCTCTGCGCGAGGCCGGCCACTCCGTCGCCGCCCACCTCGCCGACGACCTGGCGGTGACGATGGGGGTCAACAACCGCGCCGACCTCGCCGCGGTCGAGGCCGAGGCGCGTCGCCGCATCCTCGAGCGCCACATGCTGGCCGGCGTCACCGTCGTCGACCCCGCCTCGACCTGGATCGACGCCGGCGTCGAGATCGCCGCCGACGCCCGGATCGAGCCCGGCACCAGCCTGCGCGGCGCCACCGCGATCGGCGCCGGCTCGATCGTCGGCCCGCTGAGCACGCTGATCGACACCCGCCTCGGCGAGGACGTCGCCGTGCCGCACTCCTACCTGGTCGAGTGCGACGTCCTCGACGGATGCAGCGTCGGCCCCTTCGCCTACCTGCGCCCGGGCGCGCAGCTCGAGCGAGGGCGCCAAGGCGGGGACCTTCGTCGAGATCAAGAACTCGCGCATCGGCGCCGGCGCCAAGGTGCCCCACCTGGCCTACGTCGGCGACGCCGACGTGGGCGCCGGCAGCAATCTCGGTGCCGGCACGATCACCGCCAACTACGACGGTTTCCGCAAGCACCGCACGACGATCGGCAGGGACGTGCGGATCGGCGTTGACACGATGCTGATCGCCCCGGTACAAGTCGGGGACGCCGCCTACACTGGCGCTGGAGCGGTGATCAAGAAGGACGTCCCGAAGGGGCGCTTGCGGTGAGCGAGAACGACCAGAGGAACATCGAGGGCTACGCGGAGGGCAAGGCCGCGCAGACCCGTGAGGAGGATTCGTGAGCACGATCGAGCAGCGCCCCGAGGCAGCGCCCGCCCCGGCGCCGACCGCGATCCCGCACGACTACTCGAAGCGGATGATGGTCTTCGGCGGCCGCAGCTCGATGGAGCTGGCGGCCAAGGTCGCCGGCAAGCTCGACCTCGACCTCGGCCAGGTGACGCTGAAGACCTTCGCCAACGGCGAGGTCTACTGCCGCTACGAGGAGTCGATCCGCGGCGCCGACGTCTTCCTCGTCCAGTCGACCTGCGCCAACGAGCAGAGCGGGATGACGCCGAACGACGCCCTGGTCGAGCTGCTGACGATGATCGACGCCGCCCAGGGCGCCTCCGCCCACCGGATCATCGCCGTGCTGCCCTGGTACGGCTACGCCCGCCAGGACAAGAAGTCGGCCCCGCGCGAGCCGATCTCCGCCCGCATCGTCGCCAAGTGCCTCGAGGGCGTCGGCGTCGACCGCGTCCTCACCATGGACCTGCACGCCGGCCAGGTGCAGGGCTTCTTCCACGTCCCGGTCGACCACATGACGGCGATGCCGATGCTGACCCAGTGGTTCGCCGACCAGGAACTGAGCGATGAGCTGGTGATCGTCTCCCCCGACGCCGGCCGGGTCAAGACCGCGCGCAACTTCGCCCGCCGCATCGGCACCCACTGGGCGGTGATGGAGAAGGAGCGCCCCGCCCAGCAGGTGGCCGAGATCGGCTACGTGGTCGGCGACGTGAAGGGCAAGACCGCGGTCCTGGTCGACGACATGATCGACACCGCCGGGCACGCTCTGCGCCGCCGCCCAGACCGTGCTCGACGAGGGCGCCGCGCGGGTGATCGCCTGCGCCACCCACGGCGTCTTCTCCGGTCCCGCCTACGAGCGGCTCGCCACCTCGGGGATCGAGCGGATCGTCGTCACCGACACGATCCCGCTGCGCCCCGGCGCGCCCGACAACATCACCGTGCTCTCGACCGCCGGCACCTTCGCCGACTCGATCCGCCGCATCTTCACCGACGACTCGGTCTCCGAGATCTTCGCCGGCGAGAACCAGCTCTTCTAGTGCCGCGACGGACTGCGCCTGGTCGGTCACAAGGGCGCCGACCTGATCGCTCCCGGCAACACGCTGGAGAGCTTCGCCGCCGCGGTCGAGGCCGGCGTCGACACGATCGAGCTCGACGTGCTCTGGACCCGCGACGGCCACCCGCGGCTGGACGCCGCCGAGCGCACGCCGCTGATCGTCGCGCACGACTGGCATGACGCCGAGCGGCGCCAGCCGCTGACCCTGGAGGAGGCGCTCGACGCCTTCCTCGAGCCGCCGCTCGACCGGGTCGAGATCGACCTCGACGTCAAGCTGCCAGGGCGCGAGGAGGAGATCGTCGCTGCGCGTGCGCGAGCGCGGCCTGCTCGAGCGGGCGATGATCTCGACCATGGAGCTCTCGACCCTGGCCCGGATCCGCGAGCTGGAGCCCGGCCTGCGGCGCGGCTGGACCTATCCCAAGGTGACCAAGGACTGGGCCTCGAAGCGCTGGGCGAAGGCGCCGATGCTGAGCGCGCTGGTCTGGATGCGTCAGCGGCTGCCCGGCCTCGCCGCGCGCGAGCTGCCGAAGCTGGGGGTGGAGGCGATGTGGGTCTACCACCCGCTCGTCAGCCGCCGCCTCGCCCGCATCACCGACCTCGCCGGCGTCGAGCTGATCGCCTGGACCGTCGACGACCTGCCGTCGCATGCGCAAGCTCGTCGCGGCCGGCGTCGACGGCATCTGCTCCAACGACCCACGGCTCTTCGCCCACCTATGAGATCGGCAGCGATCGGCATCGCGCGGCCGTTGCGAGCGCTGGTCGCCGTGGCCGCTGTCACCGCCGCGGCACTCGTCGCGATTCCCGCTGTCGCCTGCGCCTACCCCTCCAAAGGCGGGGCGGTCGAGACCGGGACTACCACCTTTCGCTTCGACGGCCGGATCCGCGCCGCCCTGGAGAGGGCTGAAGGCAGGATCCTGCCGATCCGGCCAGGGGTGAGGAGGAACGAGGTGATCGCCCTGCCTATCGACGAAGGCCTGCTGGAGCCGCGGTTCGGCACGGGCTATGTCTTTCAGCGCGGCGGCATCCGGCTCCGGGCAGAGAAGCGAACCGTGGCGCTGAAAGGGCTCGTCCTCAATACGACCAAGCGCCGGCTCTCCGGCCGGATCGCCGGCGACACGATCACGATCGCCGCCGTCGACGACGTCAAGGCCCGTCGCTCGGATCTCGGCATCCTGATCGAAGTCGGCACCCTGCGCCTGACCCTCAAAGCGGCGACTGTCCTCGCGGTGCGCCTGGGGCTTCCCGAGGTCTTCCGGGTGGGCCGACCGCTGGGGCGCGCCTTCGTCGCGACTCAGCTGTTCACTGTCCCGGTTACCTCGGGGTCGCTCGAATTCAGCCTCGACGAAGGCTTTCGTCAGAAGTTGGAGTCGCTGGGGATCGCGATCCTGCCTCACGAAGCGGCGACTCCGCTCAGTTCGATCCCCCTGGCCTTCCGCTTTCCCGCAGTGATCGGGGACGTCAACCGAGATCTGTCCCACGGCGCGATCAGCTCCGGCAGAGATGGCCTCAGGCTGGTCCAGGCCGGTGCGCCAGAACCGAGGGAAGTCCTCTGGGGCGGTCTCGCGATCGGCTTCGAAAACGGCTTCGGGGGTGAAGGATCGGACGTCGTCACCGCGCGCTGGAGGCCGCCACTCGGCATCTCCGCTGTGGGCCCGATCGGCCAGATCGAATTCGGCTCCGCGCCCAGCTTCGACCCGAGCACTGGGACCATCACGGGCTCGCCGGCCTTCGCCACCCTCTCGCCCTGGGCGGTGGCGCCGCTGAACGAAGCGTTCGCCGCCGGCAAGGGGCAGCCGTTCGTCACCGGCGAACCGCTGGGGACGTTCTCCTTCTCCGTGGGCCTCAGATAGGCCCGTCGCCGGTCATTTCGAGCACTCGACCACGACTTCGGGCTTGACCACCCACTCGGCGTAGATGCCGACGCCTTCCTGCTGGAGCACCGGTTTGGTGACCAGCTTGCAACCGGGGGGCGCCGACGTGGGGGGTGGCGCCTCGTCGTCGGCCGGCGGGCCGCAGCGGTGTTTCATCGCCCGCACCGCGCGCCCGCGCGTGTCACGCAGGCGGCGCAGCTTCCTGCGGGCCCGGCGGTTCCCGTCATCCGCATGCCTGCGCAGCGCGCGGATGCGCCGCTGAATCGCGTTCACGGTTCTCGTCTTGCGCTTGCACGGGCCGGAGGCCGCGACGCCGGCGGGACCGCTCGTGCCGGGTGGTGCCTCGACCGCGACGGTCCCCGGACCGGCCTTGTCTTCGTACTCGAGCAGCGTGCCGAGACCGTTGTAGGACTTGTAGAGGGAGACGGCCCAGATGCGCAGGGTGGCCGGCCGCGGGATGCCGAGATCGGCGAGCCGCAGCGTCCAGCGCGCCCCGCCCGAATCTTCCGCTCCTGCCGGCTGCGCCCCGGCCGAGAACCTGCCGTTGGCGGTGTCCCAGCGCGAGCCCTCCCAGAAGGTCTCGCCGCGGCGCGGGATGACGACGACCTTGGCGTCGGCGCCATCGTCGGCGACGCTGCCGCTGCCCGGCGTGTGGTCGAGGTACCAGGTGACGGTCATGTCGGCTGGGATGCAGGTGCCGACGACGTAGTAGGCGCAGCCGCCCCAGAAAGCGGGCGGGCGCGGGACGATGCGCGTGTCGACCGCGATCGTTTCGTCGTCGCCCACGGTGACCGTGGTCGCACCCAGGTCGGGCGCGAATTCGAGCACGTCGCCGATCGGGTCCTCGAAGGAGCCGCTGGTGGCTGCCGCAGTGCTTGCCACCGGCAGGCAGCAGAGAAGCGCGAAAGCCACGAGTAGTGCGACTGGCCGGGCCTGAAAGGACATCGCGGCAGACTAACGGCGGCCGCCTGGAGCTTTTTCTACTCGTTGAGGTCGCGGCGCAGGGTCAGGAGGGTGCCGATCAGGAAGAGGGCCGCCGACCAGGCGGCGAGGACGAGTCCGCCCGCGACCTGCCCGAGCCCGTCCTCGGTGGCTTCCGGCAGGCCGTGGAGCGAGCCGATCGCCTGCGCCGGGAAGTAGTCGCCGATGTCGCCGGGCAACAGTTCAGGCAGGGGTGAGAGGACGAAGAAGAAGGCGAGCGCGGCGATGATCGCACCGACCTGGTTGCGGACGATCGCGCCGATGCCGAGGCCGAACGCGCAGAGCAGGGCGAAGGAGACGACCACGCCCGCGTACACCGAGACGATCTCGCCGCTCGCCGGCAGGCGCCCTTCCCGCGCCTCGAACAAGGGCAGGGCCAGGCCGCCGTTGAGCGCGACGTAGGCGAGACCGGCGAGCAGGCCGGCGCCGAGCACGGCGCCCAGCTTCGCCGCCAGCACCGGGTAGCGGCGGGGTGCGGCGAGGAAGGTCGTGCTCGCCGTGCCGTGGCGGAACTCGGTCGTGATCGCGAGCACGCCGAGGACGAGCAGCATCACCATCAGCAGGCCGGTGCCGGTCTGGACTTCGAGGATCGGGCCGACGTCGTCGAGCGAGACCAGGCCGACGTAGAGGCCGGCGAAGAGCGCCTCGACCAGCAGGCCGATGCCGAGCATCGACCAGGTCGTCCGCACCGTCCATAGCTTCAGCGTCTCGGCTCGCAGCAGCCTCACCCGCTCGCCTCCTCCCCGGTCACCTCGAGGAAGCGCTCCTCCAAGCTCGACCGCAGCGGGGCGAGCTCGTGGATCGCGATCGCCAGCCCGAGGGCGAGCTCGCCGATCTCCTCGCCGCGGCATGCCGCGGATCAGCAGGGCGGCCTCTCCATCGCGCTCCACCTTCGCTCCCTGGTCGGAAAGGGCCACCGCCAGGCGCGGCAGGATCCGAGGACCGCACCCGCACCTGGGTGCCCTCGGCCGCGGTGAACTCGTCGAGCGAGGCCTTGGCCACGAGCTTCCCATCGCGGATCACGATCAGCTCATCCGCCGTCTGGGCGACCTCGGAGAGGAGGTGGCTGGAGACGAGCACGGTGCGCCCGCCCGCCGCCTGCTCGCGCAGCAGGTCGCGCAGCCAGCGCATTCCCTGCGGATCGAGGCCGTTGGCCGGCTCGTCGAGGATCAGGATCCGCGGCTCGCCGAGCAGCGCAGCGGCCAGCGCCAGGCGCTGGCGCATGCCCAGCGAGTAACCCTTGACGCGGCGATCGGCGGAATCGCTCAGCTCGACCATCTCCAGCACCGCGTCGACGCGAGCGGTGGGGATTCCCGCGGAGGCGGCCAGGACCCGCAGGTGGTTGCGGCCGCTGCGACCGGGGTGGAAGGCGGTCGCCTCCAGCGCGGCGCCGATCGTGTGCAATGGCTGCACCATCTCGGCCGGCGGCCGCCCTTCGACCAAGGCCTCTCCGGCGCTCGGCCTGACCAGGCCCAGCAGCGCCCGCATCGTCGTCGTCTTGCCGGCGCCGTTGGGGCCGAGGAAGCCGGTCACCCGCCCTGCCTCGACCGAGAAGGAGAGATTGTCGACGGCGACGGTCTTGCCGAAGCGCTTGCTCAGGTTGCGGACTTCGAGCTCAGGCAAGCTCAGACGGTGCCGGGCGTCGCAGTCGGCGGCGCGTTGCGGCCGCCTTTGGCGCGGACCGCCGACTCCAGCTCCTCGGCGGTGAAGCCGCCCTTCGCCTCGCCGTCGAGCGCGTAGCGGTAGAGGGCGACGCCGAAGATGCCGCTGAGCGCGTTGCTGATCAGCATCGAGACCACGAAGCCGATCACGCCGAGGACGACGAGCAGGGCGCCGACGAAGCTGGCCGAGACCCAGATGGCGATGCCGATCGCGACCAGGATCGCGCTCGGCAGCATGCCGAGCAGGAAGACGGCGCCGCCGATCGCGAGGTTGCCGGTGATCTGCTGTCCCCAGCGCTCGCGGAAGAGCCCGCCCGAGCGCTTCAGCGTCGCGAACGCGCCGGTGCCCTCGATCGCGATCACCGGCACGGCGATGAAGGTGACCAGCGACCAGGCCATGCCGACGAAGCGCGCGGCGATCGTCCCCGCGATGCCGCCCTGGTTTTCCAGCGCGCCCATCAACACGCCGATCGCGGTCGAGAGCGCGGCCCAGCCGCAGATCTGGCTGAAGCGGCTGCGCGCCACGGCGAGGCCGTCGCCGACCGTCGCCTGCTCGCCGCGGAAGATCATGTCGGCCGCGGCTGCGAGGCCGACGGCGAAGAAGGTGCCGACGACGCTGAGGACGTAGAGGCCGATCACCAGCAGCGGGATCGCCCCGGCGAGGGCGCCGTCGTCGAGGAAGTAGAGGCCGGGGCCGAGGAAGACGAAAGCAAGCGGGATCGTCGCCACCGCGCCGTAGAGGGGGAAGCGGATCAGCTCCCGGTGCTCGTTCAGCAATCCCCAGCTCTTCTTGCTCAGCGCCCACCCGCGTTTGATCTTCTTCATCGCTCCTCCTTCGGCCGGTTCGGTGCCTGGTCTCAGTGCATTTCGGCCAAACCAGGCACCCGCTTGACTCCTCTTCCCTCGAAGTACTCCCACTCCTGCTCGCCCAGCTCGGTTGCAGGCGGATCTGCGTAGACCCACTCGCGCATGATCCGGTGCCAGTTGCGCTTCGCCCGCAGCTGGCCGAGCACGGCGACGACGCCGATTTCCATCCGCCTGCCCATCAGCTCGTCGGCGGGGATCGACTCGCGCCGCATCAGGTCGTAGTACTCCGAGCGCGGGTCGTTGGTCGACTCGATGATCTTCATCACCCGTTTGGCGGTGATCTCGATCTCGCGGTCCTCGATGTACCAGCCGCCGACCGCGCCCATGTGCTCCAGCAGCCGCTCGGCGTCGAGCTTGGAGGGGCTCTTGATGAAGCCGAGGTCGTGCAGCGCCTCGCGGAAGGCTTCCGGGTCGTCGCGCGAGGCGGCGTCGAAGGCGCGCTGCTCGAGCACGATCTGCTCGCGGTCGAGCTTCTTCGTCATGCCGAAGTCGAGGAAGGCGACGCGGCCGTCCTCCATCAGGATGTAGTTGCCGGGGTGGGGGTCGGCGTTGAAGTGCTGCAGGTTGAACATCGAGCCGAGGTTGCCGCGGAAGACGATCTCGCCGAAGCGGCTGCGCTCCTCGTGCGGCAGCGCTTTGATCTGCTCGAAGCCGATGCCCTCGACGAACTCGGTGACCAGCACCCGGCGCCGCGAGAGGCGCGTGATCACTTCCGGCACGTAGATGAAGGGATGGTCGCGGTAGGCGCGGGCGAAGGAGCGCTGGTTCTGCGCCTCGTACTCGTAGTCGAGCTCCTCCATCACCCGCTCGCGGATCTCGTGGGCGATCGCCTTGGCGTCGAGCCCGGGGGCGAGGGCGCGGGCGAGGCGGACGATCGTGCCGGCGTTGCGCAGGTCGGCGTCGAGCGCCTCGGCGATCCCGGGGTACTGGATCTTGACCGCGACGCGGCGGCCGTCGAGCAGCTCGGCGCGGTGCACCTGGCCGATCGAGGCGGCGGCGAAGGCCTCCTGCTCGAACTCGGCGAAGAGCTCGGAGACGGGCTCGCCGTCCCACTCTTCGTCGAGCACCTTCTCGACCTTCTCCCAGGGCATCGCCGGCGCCGAGGTGCGCAGCTTGGCGAGCTGCTCCTGGTAGATCTCGCGGTACTCGTCGGGGAGGAATTCGGTGTCGATGAAGGAGGCGAACTGCCCCAGCTTCATCGCCGCGCCCTTCATCTGACCGAGCGCGCCGACCATCTTCATTGCCGTCTCCAGGTGGCGCTGCTCGAGCTTCTCCTTGCTCGCTTCCTCCGAGCGGGCGACGTTGGTCGCCTTGGTGCCGGCGTAGCGAGCGCCCTGCACGCCGACGATCGAGCCCAGCTTCGCCGAGCGGCGGAGACGGCCCTTGGGGATCTTGGCGTCGTCGGCCATGCAGAGGGGTTGTACCGGTTTTCTCTATCCTCTCCCGTCCGATGGCTCGCAGCCGCGAAAAACTGAAGGCCGCTCCGCGCACGGATTTCGGCTCGCGCAGCGCTCGCCGCCTGCGCGGCGAGGAACTGGTGCCGGGCGTCGTCTACGCCGGCGGCGAGGAGGCTCGCCATTTCCAGGCGGGCGAACGCGAGGTGCGCGCCGTGCTGGCCGGCGGTCAGGCGCTGTTCGACCTCGAGATCGAGGGCTCGAAAGCGGTGCCGGTCGTGGTCAAGGAGCAGCAGCTGCACCCGGTGAAGGGCAGCCTCCAGCACATCGACCTGCAGGAAGTGAAGCTCGACGAGGCGATCCAGGCCGAGGTCGCGATCGAGCTCGAGGGCGCCGAGACGGCGCCGGGCGTCAAAGAGGGCGGCGTGCTCGAGCACGTCACCCGCGAGATCACGGTCGAAGCGCTGCCGACCGAGATCCCCGAGCGGCTGATCGCCGACGTCTCCGCGATGCAGATCAACGACACCGTGCAGCTCTCGACGATCGCCGCGCCCGAGGGCGTGAAGTTCGTCGCCGACGATCCCGACGAGGTCACGATCGCGACCCTCTCGCCGCCGCGGGTCGAAGAAGAGCCCGAGCCCGCGGTCGAGGAGGAGGCCGAGCTGGTCGGCGAGGAGGGCGAGGCCCCGGCCGCCGAGGAGGGCGGCGAGGAGGCTGGGCGGCGACTCGGGCGACTCCGGCGGGGAGTAGCCGCCGCTGTCCATCTTTCGCCGTCGCGGCGGCCGCGGCGAGGCCGAGCCGGACGACGGCGACCGCATCCTGATCGTCGGCCTCGGCAACCCCGGCAGCGAGCACGCCGGCAGCCGGCACAACCTCGGCTTCGAGATCGCCGCCGAGCTCTCGCGGCGCTGGGACCTGCCGCGGGCGAAGAAGAAGTTCGGCGGGCTGATCGCCGAAGGCCGCACGCGCCCGGGCGGGCCGCGGGTGGCGATCCTGCTGCCGCAGACCTTCATGAACGCCTCCGGCGAGTGCGTCGGCCCGGCGCGCGGCTCGCTCAAGGCGCCGCTCGAGCGGGTCGTCGTCCTGCACGACGAGATCGACCTGCCCTTCGGCGAGGTGCAGGCGCGGCTCGGCGGCGGGCTGGCCGGCCACAACGGCCTGAAGAGCCTGCAGCGGGGCCTGGGGAGCGCCGACTTCTGGCGGGTGCGGGCCGGGGTCGGGCGGCCCGACTCGACCGACCCCGAGATCGTCTCCGCCTACGTGCTGGGCCGCTTCCGCGAGCCGCGGGCCGAGGTCGAGGCGCTGATCGGCCGCGCCGCCGACGAGGCCGAGCGGTTGGTGGAGCGACTAGGTTCCGCCGCCGATGAGCGCTGAGACCGCCGCCAGGCGCACCAGCTACGCGGTCGACCCGCAGGGCGTCGCCCTGCTGCGGCTCGAGCGGCCCGAGGCGCGCAACGCGATCGACACGCAGATGCTGGTCGAGCTGCTCGATCGCCTGGGCGTGGCGGGCGAGGACGAGGCGGTCCGCGTCCTCGTCGTCAGCTCCTCCGACCAGATGGGCCTCTCGGCCGGCGCCGACGTCAAGGAGCAGCTCGACGAGGAGGGCAAGGTCCGCCGGATGCAGCTCTTCGCCGACCTCTACGACGTGATCGTCGCCTTTCCCAAGCCGACCGTCGCGGCCTGCCACGGCGACGTGGTCGGCGGCGGCGCCGAGATCGCCATCGCCTGCGACATGCGCGTCGGCGGTGCCAACCTGCGCATGCGCTTCCCCGGCGCGGCGCTCGGCGTCCCGGTTGGGCCGGCGCGCCTGGTGACGCTCTGCGGCCTCGCCACGGCCAAGTACCTGCTCTTCAGCTCGCGCACCGTCGGCGCCGACGAGGCGCTGCGGCTGGGCCTGGTCAACCGGGTGGCGCCGGCGGCGACGACGGAGGAGGCAGCGCTGGAGCTGGCCGCCGCGGTCGCCGCCCACCCACCGGAGGCCGTGGCCAGGCTGAAGCGGATGCTGCACGAGTGGGACGACGTCGAGGGCCGCTCGCGCGTTGAGGGCGAAGGCCAGGTCGAGTGGGCCTCGGCTAATCGTGGCGGCCTCTGAGGCCGCCATGCGGCGTCCTCAGTCGCGGAAATGCAACCAGCATTCCCGCTCCCTGCGTCCTTGCCTGGCGACCTCAGAGTCGCGCCAGATCAGCCGATGCAGGCCTCTCCTACACCCGTTGCCATCGCCATGATGGAAATTTGTGGGTTGACACCGGGGCAACTAGGCAGGATTGATCCATCTGCCACCCACACCCCTTTAACGCCACGCAACCTTCCGTAGGGGTCGACCGGGTGGCGCGACGGGTCCGAGCCGGCCGCGGCCGTGCCGGTGGGGTGGAAGCCGGCCAGCCTCAGGCGGCGCACGTCCACCACCTCCATCGCCGCCGCGATCTCCGCCTCGCTGCGCACCGGCGGCGCGCCGCCGCCCAGCTCGACCTCGCGGGCGCCGGCGGCGAGCATCACCTTTGCCATCGCACCCACCGCCGCGACCAGCCGCCGGCCGTCCTCGCCGGTGAGGCGATAGGAGACCAGCGGCCAGCGCGAGCCCAGCACCCGGCCGGAGGGGGAGTCGCCGATCATCGCCCCCAGCGTCGCCGTGTTCGCCGCCCGCTCGAGGCGGCCCTGGAGATGGGTGCCGTAGCCCGGCGCCGAGACCGCGCCCATCCCCGGCGGGGTCGAGGTCGCCTCGATCAGGATGCCCTCGCGCTCGTGCAACTCTTCGATCCCGACGCTCTGCATCACCCCGCTCCAGGGCACGACCTCCTCCTCGAAGGAGGCGGTGATGCCGGTCGCCGGGTGGATCGAGAGGCCGCGCCCGAGCCGCCTGTGCGAGCCGAGGCCGCTGCGCCGCAGCAGCGGCGGCGTTCCGATCGCCCCCGCGGCGACGATCACCAGCGGCGCGGAGATCTCCAGTGGCGTGCCGTCGGCGCGTCGCGCCTCGATGCCGGTGGCCCTACCGCGCTCGCTGAGGACCCGCGTCACGGTTGCGCCGGAGACGATCCTGGCGCCGGCCTCGCAGGCCTGCGGCAGCGCGTTGAGGTGGACCCCGCCCTTGGCGTTGTTGGGGCAGCCGATCGCGCACTGGCAGGCGCCGCGGCAGCCGGGTGCGTTGCGGCGCAGCGGCGCCGCCTTCCAGCCGAGCGCACGCGCTCCCTCCAGCGCCAGTTCGCCGTTGCGCCCCAGCACCTCCATCGGCGCCGGCGCGACGCCGAGCGTCGCTTCGACGTCGGCGACCCGCGGGCCGAGCAGCTCGGGGTTGGCGAGGGCGAGGCCGTGGTCGCGGTGCCAGGCCGTTGCCGACCGGCGCCGGCGGGCGGTAGCAGGTGCCGGAGTTGATCACGGTCGTGCCGCCGACCGCCCGGCCCAGCGGCAGCGCGATCGGCGGGTCCTGCCGAAGGCCATCGTCGTGCCGCCGTCGCGGTAGATCCCGGCGAAGCGGTCGAGTGGGTGGGTGCCGCGGATCCGCTCGGCGCTCCAGCGCTCCCCCTCCTCGACGATCACGGTGTCGAGGCCCGCCCGGGCCAGGACGCGGGCGGCGAAGGCGCCGCCGGCGCCGGAGCCGATCGACGATCGCGTCGCAGCGGGAGGCCGCGGCCACTCGGCGGCCGGGGTGAGATCGAGGTGCGGGTCGGGCTGCGACGGCTCGTGGCGGGAGCCGACCGCGGCGATCTCGGCGGCGAAGGAGTCGGCCCCGTGGGCCAGCATCACCACCGACTTGAGCGGGTCGAGCACGGCCGCCCCGCCGGCCGCAGCGATCTGCGTCAGCAGCTCCTCGCGCCGCGCCGGCGGCAGCGCGCCGAGCGTGCGCCCCGTGCGCGCCAGGGAGATGGCCTCCAGGCCGGCCAGGGTCGCCGCCAGCCCGGCCTGGGAGACCGCCGGCATGCGGTTGATCATCCGCCGCGCCAGGCCCGCGGTCCGCTCGGGGTCCGGTCCCCCGGTCTCGGGCGGCAGCAGGGCCGCCACGAAGTCTCCCAGCGCTGACATGGCGCAGATACTAGGTTGGCTAGCCAGCCCAGCTGGTCGGATCCAGGCTCGCGCCGCCCCGGAACCCGTCTGGATCGCCGAGGACGTGGCTGGCGAGCCGGTCGCATCGAGCCAGCCAGAGGTCGCCGCGCTGCCGCGCCTCGACGATGCGGTCGAGCAGCTCGCCGACGTGGTCCCAACCGAGCCACTCGAGCAGGGAGAGGTGGAGGACGACCGCGAGGAAGCCACCCTCTTCGCCGAGCCGGTCGACATCGGCTCGGAGATAGGCGAGGAATGCTGCCGGTTCGAGCGGCTCCGGCGAGCCGGTCATCTGCTCGCGAACCGGGGCGAGGGCGGGCAGCACGCAGCTGGCGTCGACGTGGCGCCACTGGAAGGGGAGCAGGGCGACGCCATCCTCGATGCCGGCACCTTTCCCAGCCGGCGAGCAGTAGCGCAGGCCGGCGTCGCGCAGCACCTCGACCCCGCCGGGCCCGAGCTGGCCGCCGGGCGGGCGCAGACCGGCCAGGGCCAGGCCGCGCGCCTCGAAGGCGGCCATGCCATGCGCGAGGTTCTCCGCCTGCTCGTCGGCCGAGAGGCCGTCCCACTGCTCGTGGCGCCAGGCGTGGTAGCCGAGCTCGTGTCCGGCAGCGGCGATCGCCGCCAGCGTGTCGGGGTACAGCCCGGCGTTGAGGCCCTCGACGAAGAAGGTCGCCGCGAGATCGCGCTCAGCCAACGCGCCGAGCAGTGCGGGAACCACCCGGGTCGCGGTGAAGTGCTCGCCGAGCTGTGCCTCTGGATCGAACGCCCCGAGCTCGATCTCTGCCGCCTCGCCGAGGTTGTCGAAGCTGAGGCAGAGGGCGCCGCGAGCGCCACCCGGCCAATCGCCCACGCGGCTCAGTCCTCTAGCAGCGCCGGGCTCCAGCGCTCCGGTTCGCGCTTCGCCTGCTCGCGCGCCCAGCGGAAGTGATGCTGGGCAGAGGCGAGCAGGATCGGGAAGTTGAGCAGGCCGGCGACGGCGAAGCCGCGCGAGTCCCGCCGCGTCTCCCTGAGCAGGCTGACGGTGCTGGCGATTCCCCAGGCCCAGAGCACCGAGTTGTAAGCGGGCAGCTGGTCCTCGCGCAGTCCCTCGGCTTCGTCGAGCATCGGCAGGCCGCGGTGCAGCGACCACGGCCAGGCCTTGAAGTGGACCGCGACGCCGGCCGCGCCGATGCCGGCATTGAAGGCGGAGAGGCGCTCGGACCACCTGCCATCCCGGGTGGCGGCCATGAGCCCGAGCGGGATCAGGGCGCTCCAGAGCGCATACGCGCCGCGGCGACCGAGCTGCGGCTCGAAGACGAGTCCCACCCCGGCACGGGTCTCGAAAGCGTTATGGGCGAAGAGCCCGAGGGTGGAGAGGGCGGCGAAGGGGCGGCGCAGGCGCATCTCGGGGACCAGCGTAGCCGGGACTAGAATCGGTCGCCCGCCCGGATCGAGCGATCCGGGCGTTCCGCCTGCCATGTCCCTTCGCCCCCTACTTGAACTAGCCGCCGAGAACGAGCGCCTGCACGCGCTCGCCGGCGAAGTGCGCGCGGCGCGCGGTGGCGAGCCGGTGGAGATCGGCGCCTCGGCGACCCTGCGGCCGCTGCTGCTGGCCACCCTGCTCGAGGACGACCGTGGCCTCGCCGAACGCCCGGCGCTGCTGGTCAGCGCCGACGACCGCTCGGCCCGCGATCTGGCCGCCGCCCTGCGCGCCTACCTGGCGCCGCGCCGGGTTCGCTTCTACCCCTCGCGCGGCACCGGGTACGCCTCCCACGTCACCCCGCCGCCGCACCTGGTCGGCCTGCGGATCGACGCGCTCGACGCCCTGCGCGAGGGGGGCGACGCGATCGTCGTCGCCAGCGCCACGGCCCTCGCCGAGGCCGTGCCCGACGCCTCGCTGCGACCGGCGGGCTTCGCCCTCTCGCCGGGAGAGGAGATCGACCTCGACACTGCCGCCCGCGACCTCGTCGCCGCCGGCTACGAGCGAGCCGAGCAGGTCGAGGAGCGTGGCCAGTTCGCCGTCCGCGGCGGCATCCTCGACGTCTTCCCGGCGACCGAGGAGCGGGCCGTGCGGATCGAGCTGTTCGGCGACGAGATCGAGTCGATGCGCTGGTTCTCGACCTTCACCCAGCGCTCGCTGGGCGATGCCGAGCGGGTCGAGCTGGCGCCGGCCGCCGAGCTCGACGCCGAGCACCGCGAGCTGGCCGAGCTGGCGGCGATGGAGGCGGCCGAGGAGGGGAGGGAGGCGCCGAGCGCGGCGGAGGCGCTGCCGCTGGAGCACTTCGGCGCGCCGCTCGACCTCGTTCCCGCGGATGCGGCCGTGATCCTCGCCGCCGCCGAGGAGATCGAGCCCGCCCTGCGCGACCACTGGGAGGACGCCACCGCGGCGATGCACGCCGACGACGCGCGCAAGCTCTACGTCGATGTGGCGTCGCCGCTCGCCGCCCGCGCCGTCCTTGCCGTGAGCGGAGCGGGCGAGGACGATGAGGGCGCCTTCCGCGCCTCGCGCGCCGAGTCGCCGGCGCGCAGCATCGGCGAGGCCGAGGGCGAGCTGGAGAAGCTGATCCGCTCCGGCTACCGCACCGTTGTCGCCTTCGACAGCCGCGGCGAGGCGGAGCGCTCGCGCTACGGCCTCGACCGGCTCGACGCCGCCTTGCTCGACGGCGCTCGCCTCTCGCCCGATCCCGGCCTGGCCTTCGCCGAGGCGCGGTTGCGCGAGGGCTTCGTCAGCCCCGAGCTTCGACTTGCCGTCTACCCCTTCCGCCGCCTCGTCCACCGCCGCCGCCGCGCTGATGACCGCGAGCGCGCCGCCGGCCGCGGCCGGCTCGCCTTCAGCGATCTGCGCGTGGGCGACCACGTCGTCCACGAGGACCACGGCGTTGCCCGCTTCGCCGGCTTCGAGACGCGCGAGGTCGGCGGCATCAGCCGCGACTACCTCTATCTCGAATACAAGGGGGAGGACCGCGTCTACGTCCCCACCGACCAGCTGGCGAAGCTGAGCCGCTACGTCGGTGCTGGCGCCGAACCGGCGCTCTCGGCACTGGGCGGCAAGCGCTGGCAGAACATGAAGGCGCGCGCCCGCAAGGCCGCCGGCGCCCTCGCCGGGGAGCTGCTCAATCTCTACGCCGAGCGACGCGCCCGCAAGGGCCACCCCTTTCCGCCCGACGGTGAGTGGCAGATGACGATGGAGACCGCCTTCCCCTACCGCGAGACCGCCGACCAGCTGGAGGCGATCGAGGCGGTCAAGGGCGATATGGAATCGGAGCAGCCGATGGACCGCCTCGTCTGCGGCGACGTCGGTTTCGGCAAGACCGAGGTGGCGCTGCGGGCCGCGGTCAAGGCGGCCTCCGATGGCAAGCAGACGATGATGCTTGCGCCGACGACGATCCTCGCCCAGCAGCACTTCGGCACCTTCCGCGAGCGCCTCGCCGACCTTCCCTTCACCCTCGACTGGGTCTCCCGCCTGCGCAAGCCGGCCGAGGTGAAGGAGGTCTTGAAGCGCTTCGAAGCGGGTGAGGTCGACGTCCTCGTTGGCACCCACCGCCTGCTCTCGCGCGACGTCCGCGCCAAGGACCTGGGGCTGCTGATCCTCGACGAGGAGCAGCGCTTCGGCGTCAAGCAGAAGGAGCTGCTGCGCCAGCTGAAGCTGAAGGTCGACGTCCTCGCCCTCTCGGCGACGCCGATCCCGCGCACGCTGCAGATGAGCCTCGCGGGGCTGCGCGACATCTCGACGATCGAGACCCCGCCCGAAGGCCGCCGCCCGGTGCGCACCTACGTCGGTCCCTACGACGAGGACCTGGTCCAGCGGGCAATTGAACGCGAGCTGGAGCGCGGCGGCCAGGCCTTCTTCCTGCACAACCGGATCGAGAGCCTGCCCGAGGTCGCCGAGCAGCTGCGCGGCCTCGTGCCCAAAGCGCGCGTCGCCGAAGCGCACGGGCAGATGGACGAGGCGCTGCTGGAGGAGACGATGGTGGGCTTCCTGCGCGGCGAGGCCGACTGTCTGGTGACGACGACGATCATCGAGTCGGGGCTCGACATCCCGACCGCCAACACGCTGATCGTCGAGCGCGCCGACCGGCTCGGGCTGGCGCAGGCGTACCAGATCCGTGGCCGGGTCGGTCGCTCACGCGAGCGCGCCTTCGCCTACCTGCTCTACCCCTCGGCCGAGGCTCTGACCGAGGAGGCGGCGGCGCGCCTCTCGACCCTCGCCGACCACACCGAGCTCGGCTCCGGCTTCAAGATCGCGATGCGCGATCTCGACATCCGCGGCGCCGGCGACCTGCTCGGCGACGAGCAGTCCGGCCACGTCGCCGCGGTCGGCTTCGAGCTCTACTGCCAGATGATCGACGACGCCGTGGTCGAGGCGGAAGCGGCTGTCGAGGGTAAGGAGGGCGAGGAGGCGCCCGAGCCCCTGCGCTTCGACGTCCCGGTCGACGCCTACCTGCCGGCCTCCTTCATCCCCTTCGAGGCGGCCAAGATCGACGTCCACCGGCGTATCGTCGCCGCCACTGCGCCAGGGGACCTGCGGGCGATCCGCGACGAGCTGAACGACCGCTTCGGCCCGCTGCCCATCGAGGTGGAGAACCTGCTCGCGCTGCAGCGGGCGCGGATCGAGCTGCGCCTGGCCGGCGCGCGCAGCGTCGAGCTGCGCGGCGGCAGGCTCAGCGTGGTCGGCGTCGAGCTCGATTCCGAGGGAGCGGGGAGGTTGAGCGAGCGGGTCGAGGGCGCCCTCTACGAGTGGCGCGAGAAGACCGCCTCGGTGCGAGTGCCGGAGGAGCCAGAGGCCAGACTTGCCGCGGTGCTGGCGATGGCGGAGGGGTTGCGCGAGGCGCTGAGCTCCAATTTAGTCAGAGAAGATATGCTCCAAGCGTCGTGAGTTCTAAGGGTGGGAGACAGGCGCCCGGTAAGGGCGGGGGCGGCAACGCCGCAGGGCCCGCTGCCGTACGGCGGCTGGGTCTGATGATCTTTGGCGCCGCCTTCATCGTTCTCTTTGCCATCGTCGCGATCTCCGAGGGCATCGGTAAGCCGAGCGTCCCCTCTGGCGACGTGGCAGTGGTCGAAGGCGTACCTGGCGATGCCGGTGTGGTGACCAAAGAGGAGTTCGATCACGCCATGGAGCTCGCGGCGAAACAGGGGGGCGAAGAACAAGTCCCGAAACCGGGCGAACCCAAATATGAGGAAATGAAGGAAACGGCGCTGAACACCCTGTTCGAAGGAATCTGGCTGCAGGGCGCGGCGGCCGAAGAAGGGATCGAGGTGAGCGACCAAGAACTCGCCAGGGAACGCAGGAAACTGACGAACGAAAGCTTCCAGACCGACAAAGAATTCAAGGAATTCCTCAAGGAATCCGGTTTCACCTCTGCCGATGTCGACGAACGGGTGAGGGTTCAGGTCCTCGGCACCAAACTCCAGGAAGGGCTCACGGAAAAGGCGCCGAAACCGAGCCAGGACGAAATAGAGGCCTACTACGAAGCCGCTAAGGCCACGCAGTTCACCCAGCAGGCGAGCCGGAACGTGCGGCTGGTCGTCAACAAAAGCCGTAAAAAGGCAGAAGAAGCACAGAAAGCGCTGAGCGGAGACAACTCGGCGAAGAACTGGAACAAAGTCGCCAAGAAGTACTCGGAAGACTCAGAAACCAAAGAAAACGGTGGTCTCCAGTCGGGCGTGCAGGAAGGTGTCCTCGAAGAACCGCTGAACGCGGCCATCTTCAGCACCCCGGAAGGCCGGCTCGAAGGGCCGATCGAAGCGCCGCGCGGTTACACCGTCTTCGAAGTCACGAGTTCGACTCCTGAAAACGTCCAGGAACTGAAATCGGTCGAAAACCAGATTCAGACCACGCTTACGCAGCGCGCCGAACAGGAATACTTCACCAGCGTCGTCAGCGCCTTCGGCAGCACGTGGACCCAGCGCAGCTTCTGTGCCGACGGCTACGTGACCGAACGCTGCGCCAACTATAGGAGCACTGGGCGGTCCGCGACGACGCCGGCCCAATGCTACGAAGAGGATCCTCCAGGCGGCAGGCCGGGAGCCTGTCCGGCTCCTGTTTCTCAACTCGTCCCTGCCCTGCCGGGAACCGTGACGCCGCTGGAACCGAAGGGCACGCCGCTGCCACAGCGGCCGCGGCCGCTGGGAGAAGAAGGCGCAGGCGCTGAAGAAGGAGCGGCTGGTTTGCCCCCAGGCGCCGTTCCGCCGGGCGCCGAAGGCGCACCTCCGCCGGAAGGCGCGCCACCCCCTGAAGGCGCACCGCCGCCGGCCGAAGAAGCGCCCCCGGCCGAAGAAGCGCCTCCCGCCGAAGAATCCGAATAGGGCCGCTGGCCCGCCACGGGCGTCGATAGACTGGCGCGCCCGTGAGCGCCATCGCCTCCATTCACGCGCGTCAGATCCTCGATTCGCGCGGCAATCCGACGGTCGAGGTCGAGGTGATCCTCGCCTCTGGGGCACGCGGGGTCGCAGCCGTGCCTTCCGGCGCCTCGACCGGCGAGTTCGAGGCGGTCGAGCTGCGCGACGGCGGCGATGCCTGGGTCGGCAAGGGCGTCGCGCGAGCGGTCGAGAACGTCAACGGCGAGATCGCCAGGGCGCTGACGGGGGCTCGGGCAGCCGAGCAGGGCGCCCTCGACGAGACGATGCTCGAGCTCGACGGCACGCCGAACAAGGGCAGGCTGGGCGCCAACGCGATCCTCGGCGTCTCGCTGGCCGCGGCCAAGGCCGCGGCGGCTGACTCCGATCAGCCTCTCTACCGCTACCTGGCGGAGCTCTACGGCGGCGGCGAGCCGAGTTTGCTGCCGGTGCCGATGATGAACGTGCTCAACGGCGGCGCCCACGCCGACAACTCGGTCGACTTCCAGGAGTTCATGGTGGTCCCGGCCGGGGCTTCCAGTTTCGGCGAGTGCCTGCGGGTCGGGACCGAGGTCTTCCACGCGCTGAAGAAGAGCCTCGCTGCCAAGGGCCTCTCGACCGCGGTCGGCGACGAGGGTGGCTTCGCTCCCGACCTCGAGTCGAACGAGGCGGCGCTGGAGGCGGTCTTGGCCGGGGTCGAGGCGGCGGGCTACGAGCCGGGCTCCGATGTCTTCATCGCCCTCGACCCAGCGACCAGCGAGGTCTTCGAAGACGGCGTCCTATGTGCTCGAGCACGAGGGCCGCACGCTGTCCTCCGAGGAGATGGCCGCCTACTGGGAGGATGCCTGCTCGCGCTACCCGATCGTCTCGATCGAGGACGGCATGGACGAGGAGGACTGGGACGGCTGGAAGCTGCTGACCGAGCGGCTCGGCGAGCGGGTGCAGCTGGTCGGCGACGACCTCTTCGTCACCAACCCGGAGCGGCTGCGCCGCGGGATCGAGCTCGGCGTCGGCAACTCGATCCTGGTCAAGGTCAACCAGATCGGCACCCTGAGCGAGACCCTGGAGGCGATTCGCATCGCCCGCGAGGCCGGCTACACGGCGGTGATCTCGCACCGCTCGGGCGAGACCGAGGACACGACGATCGCCGACCTCGCGGTCGCCACCGGCGCCGGCCAGATCAAGACCGGCGCCCCCTCGCGCTCAGACCGGGTGGCCAAGTACAACCGGCTGCTGAGGATCGAGGAGGAGTTGGGGGACACCGCCGAATTCCCCGGCTTGCAGGCATTCGTCCAACGCGTCGCCTAGATGCAGGAATGCGGCGCCCGGCCGCGTAGCAGCCGGTATGGCGACCCGTTCCCGGCCGGCAAGAAGCAGGGCCGCATCCCGGCCGAAACGCGCTGCCACCGGACGCAAGTCGACGGCACGCCGGAAACCGGCGGCGCGGCGCAAACCCGGCGCCCGCCGCAACGGCAGCCGCATCCGCTGGGACCGGGTCGGGAGGATCGCCCTAACCCTCGTCCTCGCCGCGGTCCTCTACTCGTACCTCAACCCGGCGATCGACTTCGTCAAGACCTACACCGCGACCACCGCCGCCAAGGCGGAATTCCACGAGCTGCTGCGCGAGAACAAGCGTCTCCACGAGCGCATCCAGACGGCCGACGACCCGATCGTGATCAGCCGCAGGGCGCGAGCCCAGGGCCTGGTCGCCGAAGGCGAGACGCCGATCGTCGTCCGCGGCCTGGGCGGCTAGCCCCACCCTTCGGAGCAACCGGTGGTTAGCGCCGGTTCCTACATCCTCAGCGTCTTCCTGCTTGCCGTTCTGGTCCTTTCGCTGGGCTTCTCGGCGGTTCGTCTTCGCCGCTGGCTGATGCCCGACTGGGAGGGCGCCCCAGCGCATCTCGTAGAGGCAATCGTCGGCGTCGCCCTGCTGATCTGGATCAGCGAGCTGCTCGGGGTCGTCAATCTGTTCTACGCAGGGACTCTCATCGCCTCAGCGCTCTTACTTGCTGGCAGCGGTTGCTTTCGGCCCGCGGGTCCTGTCGGGGGGTAGGGGTACCGGGGCTTCGCCGGGTTTTTCGCCAGGGGCGTCTGCGGCCATCCGAGATCGTGGCAGGGGCGAAAAAGAGGACGCCGCTGTGCCCCGGCACCCCTACCCCCCGCCACCCGCGGGAGGGGCGATGACTGCTGTCGCTGTAGGGGTCGTGGCGCTGGTGTTTGCGCATTGGGGGTTGACGACGGCGGATGCGCTGAGCCGGGGGATCTTCAACTTCGATTCGCTCTGGTACCACATGCCGTTCGCGGTGGAAATGGCGCACAGCCACTCCGTGACGGGCATCCACTACACCGAGACCGTCTTCACCAACTGGCTCTATCCCCAGAACTCGGAGCTGCTGCACGCGGTGGGGATCCTGCTGACCGAGCGGGACACGCTCAGCTTGTTCCTCAACTTCGGCTGGCTGGCGATCGCATTCCTGGCTGCTTGGTGCATCGGCAGGCCCTACGGCCGGGGTCCGCTCACCGTGGTCGCAGCTGGCGTGCTCCTCGAGTGCCACACGCTCGTAGTACGCGAGCCCGGCGCGGCCAAGAACGACCTCATGGCCGCTGCGCTGCTGCTTGCCGCGATCGCAATCCTGCGTCAATGCGAATTGGGGCGGATCTCTGAGGCGAGGGAGGGGGTGGCCCGGATGGCTGCGGCGTCCTGTTTTTCGCACAGACCGCTCGGCGAGAGAGGCCGGCCGCCCGGCGAAAAACCCAGCACCCGACTGGGCCACCCCCGACCGCTGTCCCGCTGGCTGTCGCGGGGCTCGCCACGGGCATGGCGGTCGGCACCAAGTCGACCGCGCTGGCGATGGCGGCTGCGCTGACCCTGGCGGTCATCGTCCTGGCCCCGAGCGGGCGTCGCTGGGCGGCGGCCGGTTGGTGGTTCGCGGCGGGCGTGGCCGGCGGTGGCTACTGGTACCTGCGCAACCTGGTCATCTCCGGCAATCCGCTGCCCCAGCTGGAGAGCCTGGGGCCGATCTCGCTGCCCCATCCCGAGCGGCTGCAGGAAGGGCGCCCCGACTTCTCGATCGCCCACTACGCGACCGACACCGCGCGTCTGGCAGGAGTACTTCGCGCCGGAGCTCCATCAAGCCTTCGGCATCCTCTGGCCGCTGATCATCGTCGGCGCGATCGGCGGCGGCCTGGCGGCCGTCATCTGGGGTCGGAGCCGGGTCCTGCGCTGGATGGGCGGCGTCGCCCTCTTCGGCATGCTCGCCTACCTCTTCACCCCGCTCAGCGCCGCCGGCGCCGAGGGCGCCCCGGAGGGCTTCGGCATCAACCTCCGCTACGCAGTCCCAGCCCTCCTGGCGGGCATCACGCTGCTCCCCCTAGCCACGGCCGGTAGCGCGGGTGCGGGGGTTGCCCTCACCCGCGCCCTTGGTGCGTTGGCGGTGCTCGTGGTGGTGCTGCTCGTCACCAACCGCGCCGACGCAGTCCTGCGCGACCCCGACCGCCTCTTCGCCTGGGCGGTCGCGCTGCTCTTCGTCCTGATCCCCGCCGCCCTGCATCTGGGCGCGCTCACGCGGTCTCCGCCGGGACGCGTTCGTCGCCGGCTTCGCCGCGCTCGCCGTCGTCCTCGCTGGCGATCGGCTACCCGGTGCAGCGCGACTACCTGGGCGATCGCTTCGTCAACGCCAGCACGGAGACCGCGATCCCCGGCTCGAACCTCGACTCCGCCTACCGCTGGGCACGGCGGCGTCGAGGACGCCCGCATCGGCCTCGTCGGCACCACGGCCGGCTTCCTCGAGTACGGCTTCTACGGCACCGACCTCTCCAACCGGGTGCGCTACCTCGGCGTGGAGGGTCCCCACGGAGCCTTCAACGCGATCCCCACCTGCGCCGAGTTCCGCGCGGCAGTCAACGCGGCCGACCTCGACTACCTGGTCACCGCGCCCTTGCTCAACTTCATCGAGCCCGACGAGCCGGTCGTCTCGCCCGAGGCCGGCTGGCTGCGCGGCGAGCCGGCGGTCGTCCCGGTCGACCGCAGCGGTCCGGTCACCGTGTGGCGCGTCGACGGCCGCCTCGACCCCGGCGCCTGCGGCCCGGCCAACGCCCCGCTGCGCCGGATTCCGCAGCAGCCCTCGGGGTAACCTCGTCGCAATGGCCTATCCGCTCGAGAACGCGCTCTTCCAGTGGGAGGAGGGATGGCGGACGCTGCGAGCGATCGAGGAGCCGCGTGAGCGGCGCCAGGCCGACCGCGTCGTCGCCGCGATCCAGGACGAGCTGCGGCGCCGGATCGGGCCGACCTTCGCGGCCGCCGAGCTGGCCGAGCTCTACGGCCGGGGGACCGACTGGTGCCTGCAGGTGGCGATGGACGCGGTTCCCGGCCTCGCCACCGATCCGCGCTCGCTGGCCGACGCCGCCTTCTGGCTCTACCTCCGCGGGGCGACCGACTTCGCCGGCGGCCGTCTGACCTGCGCATAGCGGCGTCCTCGGTCGCTCGCGTGCAGAGCACGCCACGCTCCCTGCGTCCTTGCTCTGCTTGATCAGATGATTGCCGCTACTCGTCTGAATCGTCGTCGCCCGAGGGGCCGGGCCGCTCTCGCCGGCCCGGCGGATGACGATCTGGTCCGCGTCGATGCGGACCGTGACCTCGCGCTTGCCGGCCCAGTGCTCGGCGTAGACGGGGTTGTCCTTGACCGACGCATCGAGCCAGAGGCCGTAGCCGTCGCGCTCGCCGTGGTCGAAGGTCGCCTCGAGCTCTTTGCGCCGCCCACGGCCGCCGCGCCTGCCGCGGCGCCGCCTGCGTCGGGGGCGCTGCGCGCCCTCGCCCTCGTCGTCTCCCTCGGATTTGCGCTCTTTGCGAGCCGGGCTTCTTCGTCCTCCTCCTCGCCCTCCTCGTCCTCTTCGGACTCTTCGGACTCCGGCTCCTCTTCGTCCTCCACCTCGGCCTCTTCGGCCGTCGCGGCCTCGACCTCGGCCTCGATCTCGTCGCGGAGGTCGACCTCGCCGCCGGTGTCCTCGCCGTCGGGGGTGAGGTCGTGCTGCTTGCGGAACTCGCGCAGCTCCGAGGCGGAGACCTCGAGCTGGTGGGCGATCCAGGCGTCGGTGCGGCCCTGCCGCACCCAGGCGCGGATCTGATTGAGCTGTGGCTTCAGCGAGCGTCGTGCCATCGGCGCGCGAGTCTATTCAACCTGGACGGCGGTCGGCGGAGTCACGGCGGCGGACGCCTTCAGGCCATCAAGAAGGAGAGAGCCTCGAACATCGAGACGACGACGACGATCACGGTCGCGGTCAGGCAGACGGCGAGCACGCTGAAGCGCACTTTGCCGTGCTGCTCGTTGCGGGTCATGCGGCGCTCGCGCGAGCGGTTCGCGGCGCGGCGGCGCAGCTGCTCGCGGCGGCGGCGCTCCAAGGTCGTCTCCTGCTCGAAGGCGACCTCGAACTGGTTGATGCTCTGACGCATTCGCATAGAGGACGGCCGCCGAGGCGGCCGCGGCGGACCGTAGCAAAGCTGCACGAGCGCATTGCAGGCGTTGGATGCGTGGCAATCAGTCACGGGCAGCAGGCGCCCCAGAGTCCCCGGCCGGCGCGAGCGGCGGCCAGCTCGAGGCGCTCGAAGCGCGGCGCGAAGCGGTCGTTGGGCGGGATCGTCAGCGTGCGGGCGAGGCCGCGGCGGACCAGGATCGGGTTGAAGAAGCGGTCGCCGAGGTAGACGTAGGCGAGCAGCCGCCCGTAGACGTCGCGGCGCTCGACGCCGAAGACGAGCCGCACCCGCCGTCCTTCCAGCCGTCGGTGGGTGAAGTCCGAGGCCTGCGGCCCGAAGCACTGCACCGGCGCGCCCGGCTTGACCGTCTCCGGCGTGTCGACGCCGATCAGCCGCACGTCCTCGACCTCGCCGTCGATCCGCGCCTCGATCGTGTCGCCGTCGACCACCCGCGTGACCACGGCAGGCGGCGGAGGCGGGACCGGGCTCAGGATCTCCCTCCCACGGCCGCAGCACCAGCAGCGCGACCACGACCAGCAGCAGACCAGCGCTGCCGATCGTGCCCGCGGCTCATGGCTACGGGATGCGCCGCACGTTGCAGAGCAGCGTCTCCTTGATCTGGGCGATGATCTCCAGCGCCTCGTTCCACTCGCGCTGCCAGACGTTGCGGCCGAAGATCACGCCGCTGCCGCCCGCCTGCATGATCTCGCGGGTGTGGCCGAGGACCGTCTCGTCGTCGACCTTGGAGCCGCCCGAGAGGACGACCAGCGAGCGGCCGGCCGACTCGACGCACTGGCGGATCGCCTCGGCCTGGTCGACTTCCATCTCGTTGTAGGGGGCCTGCGCGTCCTTGTCCTTCTCCGGGTCGATCTTCGGCATGTTGAGCTTGACCACGTCGGCGCCCATCTCCATCGCCAGCCGCGCCGCGTAGTCGATCGCGTAGAAGGAGTTGGGGCCGCCCTTGCCTTCGACCGCTTCGCCGCGCGGGTAGGACCAGACGATCAGCGGCATGCCGTAGCGGTCGCAGTCTTCGCGCACCCGCCGCAGCTGGGCGAGGTCCTCGTCCTGGCGCGGCGAGCCGACGTAGAGCGTGTAGCCGACCGCGTCGGCGCCGAGCCGCACCGCGTCCTCGACGCTGGCGTTGCAGCTCGAGAACGCCTTGGCGGAGGAGGGGATGTCGGTCTTGCCGTTGACCTTGAGGATCAGCGGCACCTGGCCGGCGTAGTCGGGGTAGTACTTGCTCGCCATGCCGATCTGGCAGGCGAGGGCCGAGTAGCCGGCCTCGGCGGCGAGCCGGAACTGGTAGTCGGGGTCCTTGGAGGCCGGGTTGGGGAAGAAGTCGCGCGGGCCGTGCTCGATGCCCTGGTCGATCGGCAGCAGCATCAGGGTGCCGTTGCCGGGTCCGAACTCGAACAGCAGGCGGCGCAGGCGGGTCCGTTTGCCGGGCGCCAGCTCGGCCAGAAGCGATTTCTGCTCGGTCAGGCTCTTCAACTCCACGCTCGATTCCTCCTCGAAGACGGGTTCTCCCGCAGTATGCCACCGGCGGCGCGTGTCCAGCGGCTGCGACCGGGCGGTTATCCTCGATTGATCATGAGCGAGACTGAGCTCAGCGTCATCTGCAAGAACTGCGGCTCCGAGGTCAGTCCCTACGTCACCGAGTGCCCCTACTGCGGCGCGCGGCTGCGCAAGCGGGCGCCGAAGCTGGAGCGCCGCGGCGACGGGCTCGAGCCGAAGCCGCGGCGCGGTCGCCGCCGCCGGCTCCTGCGCCTGCAGGCTGCCCGGCGCGGCGGCGCCGGCGCCGCACCGGCCCTACGCGACGCTGGCCGCGATCCTCGGCTCCGGCGGCGCTGCTGCTGGTCGAGCAGGCGACCGGCGCCTCGCTGGTCGACCTCGGTGGCCTCGTCGTGCCCGCTCGACGGCGAGTGGTGGCGCTACCTCACCGCCCCCTTCGCCTACGTCGACGTCGGCTACCTCTTCGTCGTCGCCGTCGGCCTGGCGATCTTCGCCATCGGCCTCGAGCGGCGCCTCGGCAGCGCCCCGACCGGCGGTGCTGCTGCTCGCCTGCGGCGTCGCTGGGGATGCTGGCCGCGGGCGGCGTCGCCAACGCCCAGGGCGACGTCGTCGTGATCGCCGGCGGCAACGGGATGGCGCTGGGCGCCGTCGCCGCCTGGTTCGCGATCCGCCGCGCCGAGGCGCGCGGCGCGATCGACCAGGACTACGACCCGATCGGGGTCATCGTCGCCGCCGCGGTGCTGCTGGCGCTGCCGATCTTCGAGTCCACCGCCGACGTCTTCGCCGGCCTGGTCGGCGGCGTCGTCGGCGGCCTCGCCGGGCTCGCCGCCGCGCGCGCTGCGCCGACGTGCCGTGACTAGCACCCATATGGACCTCTAACTCACGGCATGTCCAGGCTGACGTCCGATGGCGCTGGACGACGAGCGGCTGGAAGCCGCGATCGAGCGGCTGGCCGAGGCCGATCGCTTCGCCGAGGCGGAGACGATCGTCGCCCGCGCGGCGCCGCAGCTGCAGCGTGTGCTCGCCGCGGCACTCGCCGAGGGCGGCTGGTTCGGCGAGTCGCACGAGACCGAGTCGCTGAAGGCGGCCACCGTCCCCGATCCCGAGGAGCGGATCGCCGCCGTGCGCACCCTGCTCGCCGAGGAGGCGAGGATGGGGATGATGGTCGGCGTCGCCGTCGGCTGGGCACTGAAAGAGGAGATGAGCGAGGGCGAAGCCCCCGAGCCGGAAGGAGAGCGCTGAAGATGGAGATCAAGTTCCACGGCCAGTCGTGCTTCGAGCTGAGCGAGGGCGACACGACGGTGCTGGTCGACCCGTTCCTGAAGCCGAACAACCCGATCGCGGTGGCGACGGCGGAGGAGGTCGAGCCGACCCACATCGCGCTCACCCACGGCCACGCCGACCACGTCGCCGACGCGGTGGCGGTGGCCAAGCGCACCGGCGCGCACTGCGTCGCGATCGTCGAGCTCGCCAACTGGCTCGAATCGCAGGGCGCGGACGCCGTCAGCGACCCCAACCTCGGCGGCACGGTCGAGTTCGAGTGGGGCTGGATCAAGCTGGTTCCCGCCTGGCACACGAACACGATCCCCGGCTCCGAAGAGGCGCCGTTCAGCGCCGAGCACGGGATCTCGATCGGCGTCCCCGCCGGGCTGCTGATCAACATCGGCGGCGTGACCGTCTACCACGCCGGCGACACCTGCCTCTTCGGCGACATGAAGCTGATCGCGGAACGCAACCCGGTCGACGTCGCCCTGCTGCCGATCGGCGGCCACTACACGATGGATCGCCACGACGCGGTCGTCGCCGCCGAATTCGTCGGCGCCCCGACGGTGATCCCGATGCACTACGACACCTTCCCGCCGATCGAGACCGACAGCGGCGCCTTCAAGTCCGAGGTCGAGGCGAAGACCTCCTCGCAGGTCGTGCTGCTGAAGCCGGGGGAGACGCACTCGGCCTAGCGCTCCGATGGCGCAAAACTGGCTGACTGGCCAGTGTCCCTGCTAGTCTCGACTCGACCGCCGCAGCCGAGTCGAGGAGAGTGCAGATGGGCACCAAAGAGGCAACCGGAACCCAGTCGCGGACCGAGCGGGCCGACTTCCAGGCGACCGCCGACCCGGCGCTGAACGAGGCCGCCGACCGCACCGCCGACATCAAGCTGCTCAACTACGAGGAGCTCTACGCGCTCTGGGAGCGCCAGCAGTGGCAGACGCAGGAGCTCGACTTCAGCCAGGACCGCGAAGACTGGGCGGGCTTCCCCGAGGAAGAGCGCTTCCAGCGGATGTACGGGCTCTCGTCCTTCTTCATCGGCGAGCAGAAGGTCGCCGAGGAGCTGGGGCCGATCATGCGCGCCGCGCCGACCGAGGACCAGCGGATCTTCCTCTGCACCCAGATCGCCGACGAGGCCCGCCACGTGCGCTTCTTCGAGCGCTTCTACCGCGAGGTCGGCGTGCTCGACGCCGACGGGCCTCTCGCAGATGCTCGACGCAGACCTCCGAGCACCTCAACCCCGAGTTCGGCCGGCTCTTCGACGAGATGCTGAAGCAGCGCACCGACCGCCTCTCGGCCGAGCCCGAGGACACCGAGGCGCTGGTCGAGGCGGTCACCCTCTACCACATGGTGATCGAGGGGATGCTGGCGCTCACCGGCCAGCACTTCATCATGGACTTCAACGAACGCGAAGGGACGCTGCCGGCCTTCGTCGAGGGCTTCCAGAACGTCGCCCGCGACGAGCACCGCCACGTCGCCTTCGGCTCGGTCTTCCTGCGCGAGAAGGCGCGCGAGGACGAGCGCTACAAGCAGGCGATCCAGCGCACGCTGGAGGAGTCGGTGCCGGTCGCCGAGGGCGTCCTCTCGCCGCCCTGGGCGCCGCAGGACGAGGACTACGAGCTGTTCGGCATCTCGATCGCCGACACGCGCGCGTTCGCCGCCAAGTGCCTGATGCGGCGCCTGAAAGTGATCGGCCTGGGCTAGAGGCCCTGACCGGCCGGCGGAGGCCCGGCCCGCCGCTGGCTCAGCGCTTCGGCAGGAGGGGGCGGTTCGGAGGGTGATTCGCCTGCCGGCGGCGGACTTTCTTCGGCCGGAGGCGGCGATTCTGCCGGCGGCGGTGCTGATTCGGCCGGTGGAGTTGCTTCGGCCGGGGGCGGGGTCGAGCCGCCGACGGTGACGACGACCGTTTCGCTGCCGGCTGGGGCGCCGGCGGTGCCGGTGGCGAGGTTTCGCTGCGGTGACTTTTGGCGCGCCGGCTTTCGCCACTGCGGTCGTTTCGTCTTCCACCTCGGTGGTGGTCGACGGGCCGGTGGCCTCGGCTTCGGTGCCCCCGGTCGATTCCAACAGCGCCGGCGCTGACTCGGCGGGCCCGAGACTGGCTCCTCGACGGGCTGCGGCGGAGCCGGTGCCGCGGTCGGCTCGGCCGGCGTCGGCGCCGGCGACGGGCGGGGCGAGGTGGCTCGGGGCGAGCGTTGCCGCCCCCTGCTGGGCGCTGGCGATTCGAGCCGGCGGGTTGGTCTTAGGGGCTGGGCTCGTGTCGACCCTCTGGTTGACCTCGACCGCGCCGGCGGTGATCACCGCTGCGGTGACGACGCCGGCGACGGCCTTGGTGCCGATCGCGCCGCCGACGGCGCCGATGCCGCCGGCGGCGCCGCCGCCGCCGAGCGCGGCACCGACGCTGCTGACCGCCCCTGCTCCGGTGGCGGTCGCGGCAGCGGTTGCGCCCGCGCTGGCGCCGGCGCCAGCGGCAGCGCCGGCGCCCGCGCTGCCGGCGGAGGCGCTGCCACTCGCTCCGCCGAAGCCGAGCTTGGAGACGATGAAGCCCTTCAGGGCGACCAGCGCGCCCGCCGGGAACAGGGCGGCCATCACCTTGTCGTTGGAGCGGACCTGGGCGCGGAAGTCGGCGCACTCGTCGCAGTCGCGCACGTGGCGGCGGACCGGGCCGGAGACCTTGCGCAGCCCCTCGGCGGCCTCGGCCAGCTCCAGCCGCACCTCGCCGCAGGTCAGCTGGCGGGCCTGGCTCGCCTCGGCGAGTGAGATTCGTGCCCGCACCAGCAGCGACTTGACCGAGGGCACGCTGGTCTCCATCGCGGCGGCGATTTCCTCGTAGGACATCGCGTCCATCTCGCGCAGCAGCAGCGCCGAGCGCTGGGTCTCGGGAAGCTTGCCGACGTCGCTGAGCAGCTGGCGGAACTCCTCGCGGTTGCTCACCTTCTCGGCGGTCGAGGCGGCCTCGACCATCGGCACCATGTCCATCGATTCCTGCGCGTCGGCGGTCGGCTTGCGCAGGTGGTTGAGGCAGCGGTTGCGGGCGATCCGGTAGAGCCACGGGCGCAGGTTGATCTCGCGCTCGTCGGCGAGCATCGCCCGGTAGGCGTTGACGAAGACCTCCTGCAGCACGTCCTCGGCGTCCTCGGTGGAGCCCAGCATCTGCCGGCAGAAGCCCAGCAGGCGGGCCTGGTAGCGGTCGACGATCGTCTCGAAGGCGCCGGCGTTGCCGCTGCGCGCCATCGCGATCAGCTTCGCGTCGCCCTGCAGCTTGAGCAGAGGCGAGCGGCGGGCCAGAAGTCCGCGCTGACTGGCGTGGGTTAGAGCCGATGCCTCCAAGCTTCACTCTCCAGGGAAGGGCGTTGTGAACGGCGTCGTCTTCGTAAGTAGGGACACCGTAACAGCGGCATAGTTGCGGTCTGTACAAAGTTTTACCCGGCGTTTAGACGCTCGAACCCGCCCTGGATACCATCGCCTGTGCCCGGGTGGCGAAACTGGCAAAAGCGGCGCACTTAAAATGCGCTGCCCCTCAGGGGGCTTGCGGGTTCGAGTCCCGCCCCGGGCATCGCCCCAATAGGCTTCGTATCCATGGACCATGGGGGGCGCCTCGTTGCGAAGGCTCTGAAGTCGAGGGGCGTGAGCCATCTGTTCACGCTCTCCGGCGGGCACCTGTTCTCGATCTACGACGGTTGCAAGGCCGAGGGCATCGAGATCGTCGACGTGCGCCACGAGCAGACGGCGGCCTTTGCCGCCGAGGGCTTCGCCAAGGCGACGCCGGCGGGTGGGGGTGGCGGCGCTGACCGCCGGCCCGGGGGTCACGAACGGCGTCAGCGCGATCGCCGGTGCCCAGGCCAACTGCTCGCCGATCTGCGTGCTTGGCGGGCGGGCGCCGGAGCTGCGCTGGGGCTCGGGCTCGCTCCAGGAGATCGACCACCTGCCTTTCGTCGCGCCCCTGGTCAAGTCGGCGGAGACGGTCAAGGAGACCGGCGCGATCGCGGCGCGGACCGCGGCGGCGCTCGATCTGGCGCTCGCGCGCACCCAGCGGGCCGACCTTCGTCGACTACCCGCTCGACGTCGTCTTCAGCGAGGCGGAGGCCGAGGTTCCACCCGTCCCGGACTCCGGAGCCCGGGTGGCGGCCGGGGTGGAGGAGGCGGCGGCGCTGCTCGACGGAGCCGAGCGGCCGGCGATCATGGCCGGCACGGGTCTCTACTGGGGCCGGGGAGAGCGGGAGCTGCAGGCGCTGGCCGAGGCGCTCGGGATCCCGGTCTTCCTCAACGGACTGGGCCGCGGCTGCCTTCCCGCCGACCACGAGCTGGCCTTCAGCCGGGCGCGGGGCGCCGGCCTGCAGGGTGCCGACGTCGCCCTGGTCGTCGGCGTGCCGATCGACTTCCGCCTCGGCTTCGGCGGCAGCTTCGGCGAGGAGACGAAGCTGATCCGCCTCGATGCCGCCACCAACGAGCTGACCGCGAACCGGGCACCCGAGGTCGATCTGGTCGGCGATGTCGCGGCGACGCTGGCGGCGATCCGCGAGTCCGTCTCCGCCGGGCGGGGGCGCACCGATGACTGGCTCGAGCAGCTGCGCGCGGTCGAGGCGGAGAAGCGTGCCGCCGAGCAGGGGGAGCTGAACGACGGCCGCTCGCCGCTGCACCCCGTCCGTGTCTACAAGGAGCTGGCCGAGGTGCTCGACCGCGACGCGATCGTGATCGGCGACGGCGGCGACTTCGTCTCCTACGCCGGCCGCTTCATCGAGACCTATGAGCCCGGTTGCTGGATGGATCCGGGCCCGTTCGGTTGCCTCGGCGCGGGTCCCGGTCAGGCGATCGGCGCCAAGTTCGCCCATCCGGAGCGGCAGGTCTGTCTGTTGCTCGGCGATGGAGCATTCGGCTTCGCGGGCATGGAGTTCGACACTTTGGCGCGTCACGGTCTGCCTGTGGTCGGCGTGATGGGCAACAACGGCATCTGGGCGCTCGAGCATCACCCGATGAAGTTCCTCTACGGCTACTCGGTTGCGGCCGAGCTGCGGCCCGAGACCCCCTACGAGAAGATGGTCGAGTCGCTGGGCTGCGACGGGATCGTCGTCCGCGAGCCAGGCGAGCTGCGACCGGCCCTGGAGCGAGCCTTCGAGTCGGGTCGACCGACCCTCGTCAACGTCATCACCGACCCCGAGGTCGTCTACCCGCGCAAGTCGAATCTGGCTTGAGAGAGCCAAAAACTGGCTGGCCGGCCAGATTGGCGCGAAACCGCCGCAAACGAGAATCGACCGCCATCTCTGGCGGCCGATTCAGGTTGGTCCCTCAGGACGGGCAGGGGTACGTCTTCAGGAACCAGTTCGTATTCGTTGGGCTCAGACGGCGGGAGGCGCCATGATGCGGCAATCGTCCGAACCCTATGACCGGGTCTGGGGTGGGGATCTCGTCCTCACCTCTTTCCCGATGTGGCGATTATGCGCTCGCCTATCCGGAATGTCTAGGAGCTGCATTTGCCGCTACTGATAACTCGGTAGAGGCGGACTTTACCAACTTTTTGGGCTTCGGCCCTCACGTTTACCCATCTGGACGGGTGCCGAAAACTCGCCTGTACACCGGGTCCCACGGGGTTTGCCGCGCTCCGTTCATGGATCGGCTCAGCCGGTCTGGGGGGCGGTCTCGAGCGCGATCCCGTAGAGGATGTCGTGCTCGGAGGCCTCGATCCGCTCGAGCCCGAAGGCGCGCATCGCCTCGATCAGGATCACGCAGCCGGCGATGATCGTCGGCGCGCGATCGGGGTGCAGGCCGGGGATCGCCGCCCGTTCGGCGAGTGGGGTCGAGGCGAAGCGGGAGAGCAGGCGCTGGATCGTCTCCAGCGAGAGGACGTGGCCGTGGACGCGCGCGGGGTCGTAGGGCTCGAGCCCCAGCTCGACCGCGGCCAGCGAGGTCGGCGTGCCGGCGACGGCGATCGCCGGCCGGGCGCGGGCCTCGTCGTGGCCGGCGAGCGCGTCGTCGATCAGCGCGCGGACGTCGGCGGCGAGAGCCTCGAGCTCGACGGCGGTGGGCGGGTCGGCGGAGATGTGGCGCTCGGTGTGGCGGACGACGCCGGCCTGCAGCGAGGCGTGGAAGGCGATCTCCTCGCCGCTGCCGACGATCATCTCGGTCGAGCCGCCGCCGATGTCGATCACGAGCGTCGGCTCGGTCGGGCGGTTGCTCGGCGGTGGCGCCGCGGTAGGTGAGCCGCGCCTCCTCCTCGCCGTCGAGCACGCGGGCCGAGAGCGCGAAGCGCTCGCGCAGCTCGGCGACGAAGGCGTCGCCGTTGGAGGCGTCGCGCACGGCGCTGGTGGCGATCGCCGTCGATCCGCTCGACGCCGGCCTCGCGGCAGATCTCGACGTAGTCGGCGATCGCCTCGCAGGCCGCCTCGATCGCCTCGTCGGAGAGCTGCCCGGAGAGGTCGACGCCGCGACCGAGCCGCGTCACCCGGCTCTGCCGCTCGAGCACCGTCGACCTCGCCGTCGACGTCGGCGACCAGCAGCCGCGTCGAGTTGCTGCCGATGTCGATCACCGCGACCCGTTGAGGATCCTCTGCCATGAGGGTCGGGCACTCTAGACAGCGCCGAGCCGAACTTCCGCAAGCCCGCCTGCGCGCCAACCCGCCAGCTTGGCTCTCCAGGCTGCCATTGCTAGCATTGGCAAACCGCCGCGGGGTGGAGCAGCCAGGTAGCTCGTCGGGCTCATAACCCGAAGGTCGCAGGTTCGAATCCTGCCCCCGCTATTTCACGAAAGCCCCGCATTTGCGGGGTTTTTGTTTTTTCTGAGGGTAGCCCATAAGTGTCAAAAATCGTCCTGGGGCAAGCCCTGGGGCAAGGTGAGGTCTGAGAGAGGTCGATTCCAGCCCTTGCGCTGAGCCCCCGGTCCACCTACGTTGGCCGCGAGAAACGCGAAATAAGCGGCCCCGGCGACGCTAGGAACGCCCCGGGGCCCGGCACCGAAGAACGAACCTTCGATGCGAGACGGACGGTACCGACGTAGGCCGTTCTGGACCGCGTAGCCGGCTCGTCCTCGGTGCCCCTATCGAGAGGAGGGGCGCCGTGCCCACCATCATCACGACCATCGAGCGCGACCAGCGCGACGGGCTCTACGAACTGATCCGCAATCACCTCGGCAGCATCGAGGACTTCTGGATCGCCCTGGAGCGGACCAGAGACTTCGCCAAGGCCGAGCAGCTGGGCTTGGAGTTCTCCGAAGACTTCCGCCTGCTGCAAGACATCGGCTGGAGCGAGAGGGACGAACGCGAGGCGTTCGATCTGACCATGCCGGCGCACGACCTGATGGAACTGCTCAAACGCCTGCACGGCGAAGCCGTGAAGGCTCTCGTGGGGCCGGGCAGCGAGGCTCAGTCGAGCCGCGAAGACGCCGACACCGATCGGCGCTTCCAGCTTGGCTACGAGACTTGCGAGAGGGTGCTGGCTGAACTCGACCCCCAAGAGGGGGAATAGCCATGCGCGCGTACCGAGCGGGAGGGCGTGGCCGTCGCCGGTTGCGTTTCCCCGAATCCAATCCGCCGGGCCTCAATCACTCGATCGTGACCGGGACGCTGACCCAAGATCCGCAACTTGCCCGGAGTCCGATCGATGAGCCGATCATCCTGGTCGAAGTCGAGTTCCCGGTGCATGACCCCGAGCGCCCGCAATTGCTGTGGACGTGGGGTAGCTGCCAGATCGAAGTGCCGGATGCCCTCGCTCAGCGCCACGACATCCGAAAGCTGAAACGCGGAACGCCGCTCCTCGCGGCGGGCCAGCTCAGCAACCGTTGGACGACCGAGCCGGGATTCGTCGGCAAGCGCGACGCGATCGTCGCGTCCCTGGTCCACCCAGGCGATGCGCCTGGCCACAGTGACCTCGTGGTCCCAGGGCAGTTCGAGTCATGAGGACTCCAAGCTCCACGAGACGCGGGCCGTCCGAGATCCCAGAGGGGTTGGTCCTGTGAAGGGCGCACCCGAGGTCGCTTCTCAGTTCGCCAGGAACCTGGTCTTCTGCCGCAAGCGCGCCGGCCTCTCCCAGGAAGAGCTGGGCTATCGCGCGCAGGTGCATCGAAGCGAGGTAAGCCTGCTCGAGCGAGGGGCACGGACGCCCCAGGTCGACACGATCCTCAAGCTGGCGGGCGCCCTCTCGGTTCCGGTGAGCGATCTTCTCGCTGGTCTCAAATGGACGCCAGGAGAGGTGAAAGTCGTGGGGGGTGGTTTCGAGGTGGCCAGGCGGCCGGAGCAGCCGTGACCTTCAAGGCGCGGTTCGCCAAGAACCTGATCTTCCATCGAAAGCGCGCCGGCCTCACCCAGGAGGGAGTTGCGATCCGCGCCGCGATCAGCCGTGGCGCCGTCAACAAATACGAGACGCAGACGAACGTCCCGAGCCTCGACATTCTCATCCAGCTCGCGGGTGCACTATCGATCCCGCCAGCCGATCTCCTCGATGGAATCACTTACAGGCCTAGCTTCGTCGGCATGGGAGAGGGGCGGTACGAGATTCTCGATGCCACTACGACGACTGACACTAAAAGTCTGAAGCTTTAGCGCATCGGGAAATACTCAACAAATGTACGGGTTGGCATGCCCAAACCGAACCATCCCTTCCCTTGTTTAAGGGCATGGTCGAACGATGGATCGAAGACTGACTTCCCCGTTGGGGGGTGGCGCGGAATCCCGCCCATCCGGAGAGGAGGCAGAGGGTCCATTTCGGCTCCTCGTCCTAACTGGAACCGTGACAAGGGAGCAGGAGATGTCCAACTCAGGGAAGCGTTCAGAAAACCAGCCGGTTGCGGTTGTCTTGGTCGGGCTGTTGCTGGCCATCGGCGTAGCGACGATCGCCTCTGGCACGGCGCACGCCGCCAACTACAAGATGCTGCTGTGCGCCGGAAACAACGGCTCCAACAGCTTCGATACGGCAACCAACACCGCCAGCTCACAGAATCCCGGCGGGATTTTCAGTACCGAGAATCACTGTGGCCCTGCCCCTGACCCTGCCGGCGATGCCGCTTTTCTGCGGATCGCGGAGAACCAGTCGGGAGGCAATGCCGGCGTCGGCGCCTACGCCTCGATCTCCTGGGCGGTTCCGCCCTGGGTCGCGATCATCGCGGCCGGTGGTTACACCCGCATGCCCGGCGCCCTCAACGACGGCTGGCGCGGGCGCTTTTGGGCCGAAGACTTTGGCGGGGGTGGCCACCACATCCTCCTACAGGGCACCGGCTCGCCCAACAGCGGCTTTCAGTGGTCGCCGACCTCGGTCTTCACCTCTCACCTGTGGCCCTTTTCGACCTACGGCGACTACCGCCGCTTCGTCTTCGAGCTGACCTGCATGCGGCAGGCGGGCTGTGACCGCTCGGGTTGGAACGCCGTCGATGCCAACACGCTCACCCTCACCCTCGCCGACCGCCAGGACTCCCAGGCCCATTTCACCAGCGGCTCGGCCCTGATGGCGGGTGGCTGGGTGCGCGGCGCCCACGCCGTCACCTGGAGCGCCTCCGATCAGGGCTCGGGCCTGCGCTGGGAGCGCCTGCGCCTCGACGGCGCCGAGCGCAGCGTGACCGACCACCGGGGCGCCTGTGACCTCGGCTCCTCGGGACCGAGCGGCGAGTTCGCGCGCCAGTTCCAGCCCTGCCCGACCGGCGGCCCTTTCAATCGCTCCTACGTGCTCGAGACCGCGAGCGTCCCCGACGGCGCCCGCACGATTCAGATCTGCGCCCAGGACTACGCGCAGGCGGTCGGCCTCGACGGCTCCGGCTCGCAGTCCTGCGACCAGCGCACCATTCAGGTTGACAACACCGCGCCTGGCAGGCCCGCCGGCCTGCGCGTCACCAGCGCCAACCCCGCGCGCTACCTCGACCGCTTCGGCGCCGGCTTCTCGCTGCCGCCGAACCAGGGCTCGCCGATCGCCAAGGTCCACTACCAGGTGGTCAACGCCGCCGGTCAGGTGGTCAAGGCCGAGAAGGCAATCGCCGCCACCAACCCGACGAGCCTCTCGGGCCTCGTAGGCCCGGCCAAAACCGGCGAGTACAGCCTGCGCGTCTGGCTCGAGGACCAGGTGGGTCTCTCCGGGTCGGTGGCCGAAGCGCCGATCCCCCGCGACACGACGCCCCCCGCGGCGCCGCAGGATCTCCGCGTGGCGGCCTCCACCACCGCCCGGCGGGTCGAGCGATTCGGCCTGGCCTGGAAGAACGTGCTCGACGCCGGCTCGCCGATCGACACCGCGCACTACCAGGTGCTCGATGACTCGGGCAACGTCGTCCTCGCAACCCATAGCGTGAGTGGCGACAACGTGCAGGCGATCGACGGCCTGCAAACACCCCCGGAGAGAGGGGGCTACACGGTGCGTCTCTGGCTCTCAGACGCAGAGGGCAACGTCGGCGCCGCGGCGAGCGTGCCGGTTCCCCGCGACACGACGCCCCCCGCGGCGCCGCAGGACGTCTCGGTGGCCGCGCCGAGCAGATCGCGTGCCGCCGAGGGTCTCGACTTGCATTGGCAAAACCTGGTCGACGCCGGCTCGCCGATCGACGCCGCCCACTATCAGGTGCTGAACGGCGCGGGCAACGTCGTCGTGGCCACCACGGCGGTCGCAGGCCGCAACATCGAGGCGATCGCCGACCTGCATGCCCCGCGCGAGCGCGGGAGCTACACCCTCCGCCTGTGGCTCTCTGACCAGGAGGGCAACGTCGGTTCGCCGGTCAGCGTTCCGCTCTCCTATGGGTGCGTGCGCTCAGAGGTGAGCGTCGGGACGACGCTCACCAGCACGGTCGAACGCGACGGCGAGCCGCGCACGGTCTTGCAACAGGGGAAGGGCGCCACCCTGCGCGGAAGGCTGCTCGGCGCCGGGGGCGCCGGGGTCCCGAACGCTCCGCTGTGCATCTTCAGCAGGGTCCTCACCGATCCCGGCTCCGAGTTCCTCGGCATCTCGCTTACGGGCGCGGGCGGCGATTACCGATTCGCGGTGCCGGCAGGGCCCTCGCGGGAACTGACCGCTGCATACCGCGCCGGGCATCGCGAAATCACCGCCAAGGCGCAGATCGCCACCAGGGTCAAGCCGTCTTTTGGAGTGCTGAGGAAGGTCGTCCGCAACAAGGGCTTTGCCCGTTTTCGAGTCTGCATCCCCGGCCCGCACAGCGAGGGAGTGGTGCTGGCCCTGCAGGTCAAGCGCGGCGATGGATGGCTCGCCTTCCGCCGCTACAGAACGCGACGAGGTGGGTGCGCCACGATCGTCTATCGCTTCACCCGCACCGACCGCCCGACCCTCTACATCATGCGAGCGCAGGTGCGAGAGCAGTTGGCCTATCCCTACCTGCAAGGCACCTCCAGGCCGCTGAGGCTGGTCGTCTTGCCCGCTCGTGGCGAGGGTCGCTAGGACGAGAGCGCCGGCAGTGGCATTCGCGCTCGGCGCGACCGATGCCCGGCAAGGCGGGCCGGGCATCGGTCGCAGGGGACGCGCCTAGCCGTGGCGAGCCGCGCGCGCAGGGGTCCGGCGAGCCTCAAAGACGGCAGGCTGAGTATCGAGGCCGCGCACTACTACGCGCGTATCTACGGTGCGGCCAGGGCGGGTTGCCTAGACGAGCTGCGCCGGGCGGGGTGCAGCGAGGAGGAAGCCGAGGACATCTTCGCCACGACGTTCGAGCGGATCATGCGCAAGCTCGACCCAGCGCGCGAAGGCTTCGGAGCAGCGCAGACGGTCGCCCTCCTGAAGCAGGCGTGCCGGCAGAAGCTGATCGACGAACGCCGCCACCGCGGGGTCTTGCGGATCGTCCCGCTCGGGGAGGCGAGCGAGTGTGCCGACACGGCGTTGGGCGGGCCGGGGGAAGTTGCCGAGGAGCGGGAGACGGTCGCCGTCGCTCGCGAGGCGATCTCGTCCCTTCCCGACCGCGACCGGGCTCTTTTCCTCCAGCGCCATCAGCTCGATCTCTCGCCCGAGGAGATCCTGCGCCGCAACCCCGGCCTCAGTCGCCGCACATACCGCAAGATCATCCAGCGCGCCAACGCGCGGGCGCTCGATGCCTTCGAGGAGATCGGCAGCGGTGCGCGCTGCGCGGAGATGCGCCGCGAGCGTTTGCGTCGCTACGTAGCCGAGGAGGCGAGCGAGGAGGAGCTTCGGGTTGTCGAGGCGCACCTTCGCCGCTGCCGTGCCTGCGGCGTCGAGGCGGCACGGATGCGCGGCTATCTGCACAGCGTCGCCACCGGCCTCCCTGTCCTCCTCGCGGATGGACACCGGCACGGGCCTCTTCTCGGCGACATCCCGGCCCGGCTGCTGGACGCGGCCGGGCACGGAGGGGAGGCGTTGCTCGGAGCGACTCGGGCCGCCCGCGAACGCCTGCGCGAGCTGGCGTTCAGGGGGGCGACGGCCCTGCCGGGCTCGGGCGGGGAGAGCGCCGCTGGGCAATTCGTCGGGCTCGCGGGCACGAAGGCGGCATCGGTATGCGCCGCGGGGGCGATCGCAGCCGGTTGCCTGGCTGCGGGCGTCGTGCCCGGCGTCGGGGGTCTCGAGCTTGCGGCTCGCCAGCACGGTCATCGAGATGCGGCCTCCGATTCCGCACGGAGTACCGGACCGCCATCCTCCATCCCATCACCGACCGAGACCCGGGCCGCTGCGGGCACGACTGTGTCCGGGCGGCCATCGGAGGAGCCCCGGAATGGGCGCGAGGAGGACGGGGGCACGCGCCGAGGCCAAAGAGCGCCACGCTCCCTTCCCGAAGCCCGCACGGAATACCCGACCCCACCGGCGATCTCCGGGCGGCAGACCGGGACGGAATTCGGCGGGGAGGCGGCAGGGACGGGCGTGCCTCTTTCCGAGCTCAACAACTCAGACGGAGAGGGTGCGCCCAGTGGAGGGGAAGTCAGCCGCTCGCGTAGCACCGGCAGGTTGAGTGGTGGGGGATCAGGGGTGCAAGCAGAGTTCGGTTTCTGAATTCACGGTCGCATTCGGGTTCGAACCTGACTGTCAATCGAACGGTTTCCCTGTCACCTAGCGCGAGGCGATTGCGCTCCGAGTTGGCATTCCAAGATTCAGGGTGGCCCGAGATCGTCTTCACGCGGACATGTCCTCGAAGGCAAAAACTTTCGAGGGATTCTCAGGTCACGACCTGGAAGATGCACGATGACAGCCGACGAGCTCAACACATCGACAAACGAAGATAGGGGAATCGAGCCCGAGAACGATCCGTGGAGTGATGTCATGGGTCGGTTGGGGGGCGAATCGAATTGGAAAAAGGAGCCGAGGGGCGAACCTGTGCCGCGCCGGACCATCGAGTCTGGGCGCGCTGAGCAAGGAGGCGTTGGTTCGCCCGCCCCGGGCAAGCAAGCCTCTCAGCACACGCGCGTTCGCGTCACTGTTATGGCTGCACTGTGTGCTCTCGCCGTAGGGCTCCTGTGGATCAGCCTCCCGATGATGGGGACAAGCGATCGGATGACGAGCTCCCCGCAGGGAGCATCGCGGACCCGAGACCGCCCCGCGCTACACCGGACAAGAGATCGACAGGGCGCCTCGACGCAGCGGACGGGGAGGGGGCGTGCCAAGGCGAAGGTCAGGGCGGGGAAGCGCCGGAACCGCCACCGCGGGCATGGCGAGTCCGTGGAGGCCGAGCTCGCCTCCGCGCCGACCGGTCCAGAACCGCAAGGCGGCTCGCCCTCCGTGCCTGAATCGACGCGGGTGCCCATGGAGCCTGTGCCACCGCCTGTCCAGGAGCCCCACGGCGAAGGAGACGGCCTCATCGACGGTTCGCGCGACTCTGCGGAGTTCGGCCTCTAGATGATTGATTCCACGCCGCCAGGCGTGGAAGGGCGCCTGGGCGAGGAGGGATAGGGCAACAGGTCGAAGTCGACGGTGCCTAAACCGCACCATCGATCCCAAGGAGGGCCACGATGCTCGCCGACCTCGACCTGCTGCTCACTGCGGTGTTCTGCACCGCCGACGATCTCCTGCCCGAAAAGCAGAGGAACGCCCGCCGAAGCCTGACCGACGCGGAGGTCGCCACCCTCTGCGTCGCCCAGGCAGTGATGGGCATCTCATCCGATCGCGAGTTCCTAGCCGTCGCCGAGAGGCGACTGGGTGGGTTGTTCCCGAGGCTGCCTCGCCAGCCCGGCTTCCACAAGCGCCGGCGCCGGTTGACCGAGACGATCGAGTGGCTGATCGGCGTCTTCGCCACCGACAGCCCCGGTCACTCAGATCCCGTGGTGCTATTGGACTCAACGCCGGTGGAGTGCGGGCGCTCGGTCGAGACGGTGCGCCGCTCAGAGCTGGCCGACGCCTGCGGCTACGGCTACTGCCGTTCGCACTCACGGTGGTTTTGGGGCATGCGCCTGCACCTCTGCTGCGCTCCCGACGGGACGCCCAGGGCCGCGATCCTGGCTCCCGCAGACCAGTCCGAGCGCGAGGTGGCTCTGCGCCTGTTGCCGAATGCCCTGCGCGGCGGCGAGCGGATCGTCTGCGACAAGGGCTACGCCGGGCGGGAGTTCGCCGCCGAGGTCGAAGCTCGCTTCGCCGCGGAGGTCCTGAGACCGGCCCGCAAGGACGAGCCCGAGGCGTCCTTCAGCCTCTCGGTGATCCGCCAGCGGATCGAGTCGGTCTTCTGGACCTTGAAGGACCGCCTCGGGCTCGAGCGCCATCGCGCACGCACCCTGGTCGGGCTGCGGGCGCGGATCGCGTCGAAGCTCTTGGCCTTGGCCGCTGGAGTCTGGGTCAACAGCTGGCTGGGGCTGCCCAGCCGATCCTTCGCCCAGTTCGCGGCCTGAGCGTGGAATCAATCATCTAGGCGTGGCCGTGCGGCGAAAGGCAGACAGCCGCCCCTCCCTGCAAGGGTCGCACGAGGAGGGGAGGCTTGCGTCCTCGCCGCAGAGGACGCGGCGCGGGCTGGCGGGGGAACCTTCGGGCGCGCCCTCGCGAGAGCCGCTTCCCGAGCGCGTGATAGAGCTGACCGCACGACGACTGTGGCTGGTGGCGGAGCCCAAGCGCATCGCACTGATCGAGGCGCTGAGCGAGGGTGAGGCCAGCGTTCAGGACCTGGCCGACCGGGTCGGGCTGGCGCATCAGAACGCCTCGCATCATCTCACCCATCTCTGGAAGGCCGGGGTCCTCAACCGTCGCAGCGAAGGAGCCATGACCATCTACGCGATCGAGGACTGGACCACGTGGTGGGTAGTGGAGCAGATCGCGCGCTGGGTGCAATCCGGCCTGTGCGAACAGGAAGCCCTCTCCGGATAGATCGCGGTGGGGCCGTGAGGCCGGCTCCGGCCTCGCGGTCGGCGCAGTTGGTCCGCTTGCCTCTCGATGGTGTGCCTTTCTGTGCCTGCAGCGCGGTCTTTGCGACGCGCTCTTTCGCATCGCCTTAGCACACCTTGATCGCCCATCCGCCTAGGCGCTTAGGCGCCTAGGCACGTTTGTAGCCATTCCGCTCCCTCCGAGCTACACCTGACCCACACAACACAAACACACACCCGTCGGGCGTGATGACATGACAGTCACGCTCGACGGGCCAAGGAGGGGTATGCAAGTGGGTCTAGGGATAGGTAACAAATCAGGGTCGGTCGACTTCACTGTCCACTCGTTTCTGCGCTCGGTGGGCCGGGGCGCGATCTGGGCTGTCGTGGGCCTCGTGTTCATCCGGGGCCTCGGCGCGATCCTGGCCTCGCCGCCGGCAAGTGCTCCTGTCGCCGGCGCAGGGCGCACGGTCGCCGACGAGGCGAGCTCGGCTCTCGCGGTGCGCTTCGCCCGCGCCTACCTCTCCGATCCCTCACCGCGGGCGCTTACCCCCTTCCTCGCCGAGGGGGTGAGGGTCGGCCGGGGCCGGGCGCCGGCCGGTCGCGGCTCGAGCGTCACCCAGGCTGAGGTGGCGGCGGTTCAAAGGCTTGGCGGCGGTCAGGCGGTTCTCACCGTCGCCTGCGAGCTCCGCGACGCGCGCACCCTCTATCTCGCCGTCCCGGTCTCCCGCTCAGGGGCGGGGGAGGTGGCGGTGCAGGGTGCGCCCTGGATGGTCGCGGCGCCGAGCGTGGCCGGGGTCGCCGCCGAGCGGCCCCGGCCGATCGCCGGCTCTGACGCTGCCGCGATCCAGGCGCTGGTGGCGAAATTCATCCCGGCCTACGTCTCGGCGCGCTCCGCGGCCGATCTCTCCTACCTCCTGGACCCAGGTGCCGCGATAGCCCCGCTCGCGGGCTCGCTCGAGCTGCTCGGTGCGCCGGGCATCGCCATGCAGCTCGGCGCCGGTGAAGGACGGCGACGGAGGGTGGTGGTCACGGGCAGCTTCAGGGACCCCGGCAACGGCGCGGTCTACCGGCTCGCCTACCGCCTGTCCTTGGTCGAGCGAGACCGCTGGTACGTGGAGGCGGTCGAGGGGGCGCTGCGATGAGCCGGCGCTCGTTCTTCGTCCTCGCCCTGCTCGCGGCCTCGCTCGGCGCCCTGCTGCTGGCGCCCCCGGCCCTCGCGGCCGGCAACGACGTCGCCCACAACCTCGGCTCGGTTCTGCGGCGCGGCGCAGGCCAGTTCTACGGCGGGATCGTCGCCATCGTCGGGTTGGTCTTCCTGCTGAACCGCCGCTTCACCGAGCTGGCGATGTTCTTCGTAGCGGCGATTCTCGTCGGCTGGCTGGTCTTCAGCCCCGATCAGGTGGCGGAGGCCGCCAGGGCGATCGGCAGGCAGGTGCTTCCTTGAGCCTGGGCAGCGAGCCGATCCGCTCCTACCGGCGCATCTTCCGGCCCGAGCGGAGGATCTACCAGATAGAGGGCCACGTCCTGCCGGTGCCCGGCGGCGTCCCCCTGCGCTGGCTCGCCTACACCGCCGCAGCCCTTGCCGCGGTGATCGCGCTCGGCTCAGGCTCGACCGCCGTCGCGACGATCGTCGGCCTCGGGGCGGCGTCTGTCGGCGGCCTGCTCGGCGGGCGGGTCACCGCCGCCGCGGCCGGCGCCTGCGCCCTGGCAGGAACGTGGGTGCTTGGCCTCGCCCTGGGCCTGGTGGACTGGCCGCTGCGCCTACTCGTCCTACCCGCCGCGGTCGGCACCCTCGCCACCCAAGCGACCCCGGACGGGCGCCGTGCCGATCGCTTCGCTGCATCCTGGTTGGCGCTGCGGTTGGCGCCGCGGCGGCGCTCGCTCGGTCGCGCCACGCCTCCAGCCGGCGCCCGCCAGAGCTGTGAGGCCGGGCTCTGGGTGTCCCCCGATGAGCACACGCCCGCCCTGCGCCGTGCCCGCCTGCGCGGCCCCGCCGAGCTCGCCTTCGGCGTTCCCGTCGCGCTGCGCCGAGCCGGCCCCTTCCGGCGTCGCCTGGTGGCCCGGCCCCCCCGGACGCCTTGGCGAGGTGGAGGCCGCAGGTATGCGGCTCGCGCTCGGCGACGGCGAGCTCTTGGAGGTGCGACCTTGATCCGCTTCCCGCTGCGCTACGCGCGGCGAAACGTCCTGATCGGGCCGGGCGGTGAGGCGGCGGGGCTCTACCGCGCCGAGACGGTCTCCTACCCGTTTCGGCCCGTGGCGGAGAAGTGGGAGCTGCTGCGCCGCCTGGAGCGCTTCGCCCACCTGGTCGGCGCCGACTTCTCGATCTGGCGGGTCCAGCGCGCCTACCCGGCCGAGCGCTACGCCCGTGAGCTGGAGGGCGCGGCCGATGTCGACCATGCCGACCCCGAGGTTTGGCGCGCCTACCTGCGAGGCCACGAGGCGCGGCTCGCCGAGCTCGCCCCGAGCGTCCCGGAGGTCTACGTCGCGGTCTCCCTGGGCGAGCGCCCGAAGGGACACCTGCGCTCACTCGACCGGGCGCGGCGCAGGGTGGAGGAGGTGGCGGGGGTTGGCGGGCCGCAGCCGATCGGCGGCGCCGAGCTCCAGGAGCTGGCCGCTGCCGAGCAGCGCTGCTTCGAGCGCCTCTCAGCGCTGATCGGCCTGCGACGGGCGACGACACGCGAGCTGCAATGGCTGCTTTGCCGCGCGGCCTGTCGCGGTGTCGCTGAGCCCGAGCTGGAGGCGGCGTGGGAGCCCGACGCCCTCCGCGTTGAGAGCGAGGGGGAGGCGAGCTATGAGCCGCTCGAATACGACCTCTGGCGCTGCGCCAACGCGCCGATGACCGAGGCTCCGGCAGAGCCACCCTCGCTCGAGGTCGAGGCCGAAGATGACCGCTCCTACCAGGCGTTTCTCTGCGCCGGATCGCTGGCCGAGGAAGCCGAGTTCCCCGGCGACGCCGAGCTTCTCTTCGCCCCGATCGAAGACGCCGGCTTTCCCGTCGACGCCGTCCTTCACGCCCGCTGGATCGGCAACCGCGAGGCGCTCGGGCAGGTGCGAAAGCGCATCCTCGACGTTGAGCACGCCTACCGCGAGCAGGCCGAAGGCGCGCAGGCGGGACCGGGCTGGCAGGCCGAGGAGGACCGCGAGCTGGCGCGCGAGTACGAGGCGGTCCTTCAGTCCTCCGCCCACCCGCCGATGCTGCGCGCCTACCTCGGGATCGCGGTCGGTGCGGCGGAGCGCACCGAGCTTGAGCGCCGGGTCGAGGCCCTGCGCGAGCGCTTCGGCGAGGTCCGCCTGCACCGCCCGCGGGGCCTTCAGCATCGCCTCTTCTTCGACCACCTGCCGCGCACCGACGGCGGCTCGGTTCCCGACTACCGCCAGCAGATGACCGTCGAGCAGCTCGGCGCGATGGTGCCCACGGCCACTGCCGAGGTCGGCTCCCCCCAAGGCACCTACATCGGCTACATGCCGGCGGCTGCCTCGCGGCCGGTTCGCTATGACCCGACCGAGGCGCCGCGCACCGCGAGACCCTCGGCCGTGCTCCTCGCCGGCACGCTCGGCTCGGGCAAGACGCTGGCGGCCCAGGCGATTGCCTACGCCGCCCTTTGCCGCGGCTCGCTCGTCGTCGACTTCGACCCCAAGCCCGATCACAACCTGGAGGGAATTCCCGGCCTGGAGGAGAAGGTCGAGGTGATCGAGCTCTCCGGCGACCCGCGCCACCGGGGGAAGCTCGATCCGCTGCGAGTCGGGCTGCCCGAGCTGCGCGAGGAGCTCGCCTCCTCATACCTCTTGGAGCTGCTGCGCGATCCGCCGCCCTCTTGGGAGAACGCGATCGACCGCGCCGTGCGCGACGCGGTGCGGGCGGGAGAGCGCAGCCTCTTGGGCGTCGTCGCGCGCCTTCGGGCGAGCGAGTCGGGACCGGCGCGCGAGGCCGGGGAAGCGCTCGAGGTCATCTCCGACTTCGGCCTCGCCCGCCTGGGCTTCGCTGCGCAGGAGGCCGCCTAGATGCCGGCGGAGCGCTCGGCGATCACGATCCGCACGCCGGGCCTCACCCTGCCCGACCCCGGTGCCTCCCGCGAGACCTACACCCGCGCCGAGCGCGTCTCTGTGGCGACGCTCTCCCTGGTCGCGGCCCTAGCTCTGCGCCTCGTCAGCGGCAACCGACACCGACACAAGATCGTGCTGCTGGACGAGGCGTGGTTTTTATTGGCGTCCACTCAAGGGCGCCTGCTGCTGAACCGCCTGGTGCGGCTCGGCCGCGCGATGAACACGACGATCCTGCTGGCGACCCAGAGCCTCGCCGATCTCGGCGACCTCTCCGAGCTGGTCGGGGTCTACTTTCTCTTCGGCCAGGACTCGATCCCAGGGGCCGAACGGGCGCTTCGAGCGATCGACCTCGATCCCTCCGACGCCGCGCGCCGCTCGCGCCTGGGCGAATACCGCCGCGGGCGCTGCCTCATGCGTGACCTCGACGGCCGGGTGGGCGAGGTGCAGATCGACCTCGTCTTCGACTGGCTGCTGGCGGCGCTCGACAGCACGCCGAAGGCGAGGCCGGCATGAGCCCCGCGCGGAGACCGCGCCGTTGGGCGCGTCGCGCCGCCGTGACCCTTGGCCTCGCTGCCTTCATCGCGCTGCTGGGCCACTCGGTCGCCGAGGCGGCCAGCGACGTATGGGGGAACGTCGGCCCCTCCAACCTGGGAAGCGACGGCTTCCCCGGCCGCTACCCGCTCACCCACTACAGCCTCGATCAGCACTTCGACGCGGTCTCAGCCTCGCTGACGGGCGGCGTCGACGTCAGCGGCGTGGCGCCGATGATCGCCTATTTCCTGGCGTCGATCCTCTGGCTGCTGACGAGCTTCCTCGCCGCCATCCTGATCTCGCTCTTCAGCTTCGCCTTCAGCCTGGATCTGGTCAACGGCTCGGAGGCGACCGGCGGCGCCGGGGCGCTGGCGCCCGTCTCCCGCGCGATCCACTCGATCTACTCGGATGTCTTCGGCGCTCCCTGGCTGACGCTCGCCGTGCTCCTCGCCGGCATCTGGGCGATGTGGAAGGCGCTTGCGCAGCGCCGCTACTCAGAGACGGCAGGGGCAATGGGGCTCTCCCTGCTCTACGTCGTCCTCGCGTTCCTCTTCGTCTTCCAGCCGGGGACGACGATCGGCACCGCCTCGAAGTGGACGAACAAGATGTTGGAGGGGTTCCTCTCGATCGCCGCCGACGGCGGTCCTTCGGGTAGGGGCCGGGCGAAGGACGACGCGGCCAACCAGCTCTTCGACCTGCTCGTCTTCAAGCCCTGGGTCGTGCTCAACTTCGGCGGCCTCGAACACTGCGTCCGCGCCGGCTCTGGATCGGAGGACGACGATCCCGTCTCGGTCGCGGTGCGCCCCCTCTCCTCAGACCCGGGCCGCGACGCCGCGCTCGCCCGCAGCCTGCGGAGCGGGACCGAGATCGAGGCGGACGGCAAGATCTGCGTCAACAACGCGAACAAGTACGCGCCCCACTTCCTGCCCTTCAGCCTCGCTGCCGATGAGCACGACGAGCGCGGTGACGAGTACGAGGCGCTGAATGAGGGCGATTCCTCGCTCCTCCCCGAGGAGGACCCAGCACCCGCCGGCTACCGCCTCGGGGTCGCCGACAAGCCGGCGACCGACGCGATGGAGGAGGGCGGCCAGTACCAGCGGCTGGGGCTGGCCATCGTCGTCTTCGTCGGCGAGTTCGGCGCCTTCGCGCTCTTGGGCGCCCTCTCGGTCGGGATCATCCTCGCCCAGGTACTGCTGCTGCTCCTGGTCGCCTTCGCCCCGGTGGCGCTTGTGGCGGCGGCGATCCCAGGTCGCGGTCACGACTTCTTCAAGGGATGGCTCCAGAAGCTCGCCGGCTACCTGCTGCGGAAGGCCGCCTACTCGCTGATCCTGGCCATCCTCTTGGCGGTCAACGGCGCTCTCGCCGCCGCGACCGCCGGGCTCGGCTGGCTGATGTCCTTCGGCCTGCAAGCCCTCTTCTTCTGGGCCGTCTTCCTTCAGCGAAAGACGCTCACCGAGAGCCTGATCGGGATCGCGACCGGGCCAGGGGCGCCGGGCCGCGACGGCACCTCGCGACTGCTCGCCCTCTACTACGGCGCCCGCGTCGCCGCGGGTCCGGTGCGCAGCCTGCGGCGTGGAGCAGGTGCGGCGATTGGAGCGCCGGGCCGCCTGTTCGGAGCGGGGCGAGAGGGCGGTGGCACTCGCCCTTCCGGGCGGACCCGAGCCCCCCGCTTCGGGAATAGCCACGGCGGACCGCTCGGCGGCGTCGATCCCGGCCTCGATGCTCAGCGGTCGGGCAAGGGCCAACGGGCGAAGCATCCGAGCGGCGATTCCGCGCGCCCGGGCGAAATGCCCTCCGGCGACGGCGAGCAGAAGGGCGGCGCGGACTCCGCCTCCGATGCGAGCGGAGGCTCGCGCCCGTCAGGTAAGCCGTCCCCTTCAGGGGGTGAGGCGCCCCAGGGGCCGCGACCGAAGAGGACAGATTCCATTCGTCCTCACAAGCGAGATGCCGGCTCCACCGCGGACGAAACGTCCCCGGAGGAATCCGAGGACAGCCTCAGCGCCGACCTGCGGGCGGAGCGGGGCAGGGGTCGAAAGGTCCCAGGCGGACCGCCCGCCGAGATGTCCCAGCCCGACCCCGGTGGCGATGCGCCCCGGTCCCGACGTAAGCGCAGGCGCCGGAAGGGTGAGGAGCGATGAGCGCCCGGCGACACCGGCGTGGCTCGATCCTGGCCCTCGCCCTCATCGGCGCCTTCGCGGTCGTGGTCGTCGTGCTCACCGGCACGGTGATGGCGATCCTCGGCAGCGAGATCGCCTGCATGGGCGGAGGAGGCTCCGCCACCGCCGCCCCGGCGACGCGCATCGCCGTGCGCGAGATCCCTCCGGATCGGCTCCGCATCTACCAGGCGGCGGGGCGTCGCATCGACATCGAGTGGAGCTTCCTGGCGGCGATCGGGACGCAGGAGTGCGGCAGTGGGGACTGCGTCGGGGTCAACAGCTCGGGTTGCGCGGGGCCGATGCAGATCGCCTACGTGCGCGGGTCAGCGTGCTCGCCGGGATCGGGTCCCACGATCTGGGAGCTCTACAGGCTCGACGGCGACGGCGACGGCCTAACCGACATCGACAACCCCGCCGATGCGATCTTCACCGCCGCGCGCATCCTGCGAAAGGTGCTGGGCGCACCGCCGGCCGGCGGCTCCTATGCCGCCTACCGGGAGGCGGCCTGTGGCTACTACGGCGCCTGCGCGGACGGCCTGGTGAATTACGCCGAGGAGGTTATGGCCCGCGCGGTCTCCTACGGGTTCGACGGGCGCGGCAGCCCACCGCCTGACACCGCCGAGACCGAGTTCGTTGCCGCGACTTCGGGCGAAGGCTGCGCCTCCTCCATCGACGCGGGCTCGGGGCCGATGGGTCCGGTGCGAAAGGCCTACGCCCCGCGCGAGCTGGCCGCGCTGCCGCCGGGCGTGAGCGCGGCACCGGGGATCCAGTGTGACGCGCGGATCGTCCCCGACGTCGTCTACCTCGCCCGCCGCTTCGGCATCCTCATCACCTCCTGCTATTCGCCGAGCGGGCATGCGGCGACCGGCGAGCATCCGCTCGGCGCGGCGATCGACGCCGGACCGCGCGACGGAGACTGGGACCGGACTCGCAGAGCTGCCGAAGCCCTTGGCTGGAAGGCGTCGTGCGGCGCCTCGGGTATGGCGCCCGCCTGCGCTCGTCCGCCGATCCGCTGGATCGGCTACAACGGCTATCCGCACCACGGTGACCCTCAGCACTGCGAACCGTGCGCGGGCGGGCCTCACCTCCATATCTCCTGGCTGACGTCGGCCTCCGAAGGCCAGCCCGAGAACCGCTCCCGCTACAGCTACGAGCCGGCGAGCTGGATCGAGGTCTTCGCTGCCCGTGACGGCGAGGGCGCAGTGCGCCGGGGGCCGGTGAGCTGATGCAGCCCGGCCGGATAGTCGATCTCTTCGCCGGTGCCGGCGGCTGGGACGAGGGGCTGCGCGAGCTCGGCTACAGGACGGTCGGGCTCGACAACGATCGCTGGGCCTGCGCCACGGCGCGCGCCGCCGGCTACGAGCGGATCGAAGCCGACATCGCCGCGCTCGACCCGGAGGCCTTCGCGCCGGTCTGGGGGTTGCTCGGCTCGCCGCCCTGCCAGGCGTACACCAACAGCGGCAAGAAGCTGGGCCGCCTCGACAAGCCGCATGTGATCGCCTGCGCCCACGAGCTCGCCGCCGGCCACGACACCCGCGCCGAACACCTAGCCGCCTGTCGCGATCCCCGTTCGCTGCTCACCGTCGAGCCGCTGCGCTGGGCTGTCGCGCTGCGACCCCGCTGGCTCGCGCTGGAGCAGGTGCCGGCCGTCCTCGAGCTCTGGTCCCTGTTCGCCAGCCTGCTCGCCGCACACGGCTACGAGGCGACCGCCGGGGTGCTGAGCAGCGAGCAGTTCGGGTTGCCGCAGGTCCGCAAGCGGGCCTATCTGGTCGCCTCGCTCGACGGGGCCGCCGAGCTGCCGGCGACGACCCATCGCTCCTTCAACCCACGCCGCCCCGATGAGGTCCGCGAAGACGAGCGCGACCTGCTGCCCTGGGTCAGCATGGCCGACGCGCTGGGCTGGGCGCGGGACGCGATCGTCTGCACGAACAATCAGACCGGCAGCGGGCGCCGTCCCAGGGGGATCGTCAGGCCGGCGGTGCGCCCCTCGGTGACGATCGACTCGGCCTCGGGCTCGTGGACGATCGAGCCCGACCGCGAGGGAACCGATGGCTGACGGCTCGCGCGAGTCGAGCGACGCGCTCCGTATCAGCGTCGAGGAGGCCGGCGTCCTGCAGGGCTTCCGAGCCGACTACCCCTGGCAGGGATCGCGGTCCCGCCGCTTCCTCCAGATCGGCAACGCGGTCTGCCCGCCGCTCGCCCGCCTCGTCGTCGCCACGCTGGCGCGACAGAGCCCCGGCCGCGGAGAGGGCGAGCGATGACGCCGGGCGCGGTTCGCATTGGGGTTCGCTACGGGGTTCGCACTGGGGTCCGCACCGGGGTTCGCTGTGGGGTTCGCATCGCGATCTTCCCGGCCGAGCGCTGGGGCGCTTGCCTGCTGGCATCGGGCGGCCCGCGGTTCGCTGACTTCTATAGCCCCGCAGGGGACGAACGTGAGTGAGTCGGACCGGCGGGACGCAGTCCCGCTCATCCTCCTCGCGGCGGCTGTCGCGATTGTGCTCGTCGCCTCCTCCGCTACCCGCTGGGCCCGATCGCTCCTGGAGCTCGCGGGACACCCCGCCGCCGTCAGCCTCGCCGGGGCTCTGCTGAGCTTCGCCTTTGCGGTGCTCGTCGCGCGGCTCGTTGTCACTCGCCGGGCTCTCGATCACCGCGTGGCGATGCTCGCGGTCCCCGCCGACTCCTTCGATCCCTCCCCCGAGTCCGTCGTCCGCTTCGCCTCCGGGCTCAGTCGATCTCGCCGAGCTCTGCGCGGTGTGCTCGATGCCCCGGCGAGTGCGGTTCGTCTGCGGTTCGATGCCGACCCCGCCGGAAAGCTCCGCTACGCGGTGGAGGTTCCCGAGCGCGCGCAGGGAGCTCTGCGCGCCGCGCTGGCCGCTTATGAGGGCGTCGAGCTTCGTCCCGTCCCGGACGCGCCGGCCGAGCCCGAGACGTTGGAGGTCGCCCGCGCCGAGCTGGTCCTTGCCAGGGCGAGCAGCGAGCCGCTGCGGGCGGCGGGGCTCGATCCCGATCCGCTCGCGGGATTCGCCCGCACCCTCGACGCCCTCGATCCCGGTGACGGCGACGCGGCCACGGTCTGCGTCGATCTGCTGCCCGTCACGCCGGGGAAGCGTCGGCGACTGCGGCGGCGGCTGCTCCGCCGCGCCCGGCATCACCAGCCCTCACCGTCGCCGGGAGACGAGCTCGCCGAACTCCTCGGCGGCGGCGATCGCCGCCGTGGCGGCACGCCGCCGGCCGAGCTCGTGGAGCGATGGGTCGGTCGTCAGGCGCTGACCCGGAAGCTCGGGACCGCCGAGCCGCTTTTCGAGATGCAGGTCCTGATCCGGGTCGCCTCGCCGGTGCCCGGCCGGGCAAAGGCGCAGCTCGCCGGGATGCTGGGCGTCTTCGACGCCTTCGCCGGAGAGAACCATCTGCGCGTCTCGGGCCTCCGCATTCCCGGCGTCGCCTTCCTCGGCTCGGACCTGCCCGGCCGCCGCCGCCGGTTCGACCGGCGCTTCGCGACCGGGTTGTTTCGCCCCGCGCGGCGGCGGGTCGTGACGACGAGCGAGATCGCCGGCCTGATGAAGCCGCCGAGCAAGCGATGCTCGGTGCCGAACGTCCTGCGCTCCGGTGGCGCGGTGCGGCCGCCGCCCCGAGGGCTGCCGACCTTCACCGGCCAGGCCGGACTGCTGCCGCTCGGCAAGGTCGAGACCGAGGCGGGGGAGCGGATGGTCGGCGTCCCCCTGCGCAACACCTTCTTCTTCTACATGGCCGGCCGCAGCCGGTTCGGGAAGACGGAGACGGCGATCGGCCAGTTCCTTCATCTGGCCCGCTCGGGCCACGGCTGCCTGTTCCTCGATCCCCACCTCGACGCGCTCAACCGGATCAAGGGCTACCTGACCGAGGAGGGACTGCGCGAGCGAGTCGTGGAAGTCAACCTCGCCGACCCCGATCGTCAGCCCGCCTGGAATCTGTTCGCCGTCACCGGCCGCTCGCCGAAACGAGCCGCCGGCCAGGTCGATGCCGTTGTCGATGCCTTCGCCTCAGCCCTGCGCTGGGACGAGGTCAATGCCCGCGCGCTCAATCTCACCACCCAGGCGGCGCAGGCGCTGGTCGACCTCGCCGGCCGGCTCCCCGCCGAGCTGGCGCCGACGATCTTCGAGATCCCCGTCCTGCTGAGCGACGAGCGCTGGCGGGCGGCGGTGCTGCCGCACGTCTCGCCGCCGGTGCGGCAGTTCTTCGAGGAACGCTTTCCCCTACTTGCGCCCGAGGCGATCACGCCGGTCACGAACCTGATTGACCGGCTGCGGGCGGCGCCGACCTCGGCCGCTCTGTTCGGCAACCCCCTCGCCACCTATGACATTCGCGCGGCGATGGACCGGGGGCAGATCGTCCTCGTCTGCCCCGGCTCGGGATCGGGGCGGGACCGCCTGGTCGCCAACTTCGTCGTCTTCGACGCCCTGCACGGCGCGAGGTCCAGGGCCGATGTCCCGCCCGAGCGGCGCCGCGAGTTCTACATGTGGCTGGACGAGGTCCAGATATATGACGGCGCATCCTCGGGCACGCTGGCCGCCCTGCTGGAGCAGGTCGCGAAGTTCGGGGTGCGGGCGCTGCTGCTGAATCAGAACCCCGAGCGACTGACGGCCGCGACCCGCGATGCCGTCACCACCAACCGTTCGCATCTGGTGACGACGGCGCTGAACGCGAAAGGTGCCGGCCTGCTCGCCCGCGAGCTCGGCGGCGAGCTCGACGCGGAGACGATCGGCCGGCTCCCCCGGTTCCACAGCCTCGCCTCCGTCACCCTCGACGGCGAGATCAGCAGACCGTTCCGGCTGGCGGGCGTCCCGGTCGAGGAGCTGTTTCCCGGCGACTGCCACCCCGAGTGTCTGCCGCAGCTCGACGTGGCGATCAACGAGGCCACCGGCCGCGCCCCGGTCGCCGAGACGCTTGACGGTCTCAACCGCCACCCGCAGGAAATCCTCAAACACCTCACCGCCCCGCGCCGGCAGAGAGGCGGCGTGAGCGGCGGCAGACAGACCCTCGACACGGAGCCGGGCCGATGAGCGCCGCCGAGCACTCGCCACCGCGCATCGGGCCGACCGCCGTGGCGATCCTCGAAAGCCTCAATCAGCATCGCCTCCTCCTGACCCGCCAGGTCCACGCGCTGCACACGCCGGACACCTCGCGGCGCTGGACCGAGCTCCAGCTTGCCCGGCTTCGTTCGGCGGGCCTCGCGACTGGGACCAGACTCCCCGGTCGGCGGCTTCTCTGGCATCTGACCGAGCGCGGCGCCGAGGTGGTCGCGGCAATCCCGAGCCGGGCCGAGGCTCGCTGCAAGGTGATCGCGCCCGAGCGGGCCGCCGGTGCGCTGCACCAGCACACGATCGCCGTCAACAACGTGGGGATCGCGTTCGCGGGGGCGGCGCGCGAGCGCGAGGACGAGTGCGGCCCGTTCAACTGGTTTCACGAGATCGCGCACCCGCTCGGCCCGCCGCCGGGCCGCCGGACGCCCGAGCAGTTGATCGCCGACGCCGTCCTCACCTACCAGCTCGCCGAGCCCGGCGGGCAGACCAGCATCGCCTACAGGTTCATCGAGCTCGACCGCGCCAATCGCTCGGCCGCCGACCTCGCCCGCCGGCTCGGGCGCTATGCCCGGCTCTACCGCCGCACCGTCCCGGTGGAGGGGGCGGGCGAGGCGGTGGCGCTGTGGTCGCGGCTCTACCCGGTCTTCCCGGCGGTGCTGGTCGTCCTTGCCGGGCGGCCCCGCGACCGGCTTGGGGATCGCCGCCGGACGGTGCTCGCGCTGTGCAGTCAGGACCCCGATCTCGCCGAGACGCCCGAGGTCGAGGTCTCGATCTGCCTGCTGGACGAGCTCGCCGAGCGCGGGCCCTTCGCGCCGATCTGCCGGAGCCTCGCCGACCCCGGCAAGGCGGTGGACTGGCTGGGCGAGGAGGCGGGCTGATGGCCGGGGCGCGAGGCGCCAGCGAGCGTCGCCTGCCGGTCGGGATGCCGGTCCTGCGAGCCGATGAGCGCTTCGTGGAGGCGCTGGCCGCCACGGTCGCCGAGCAGGTCATCGATCGCCTGCACGAGGAAGCCAGCGAGGACGAGGCCTATCTGAACCCCGAGGCCGCCGGCCGCTACATCTCCGTGTCGCGCAGGCGCATCCACGAACTGACCAGCGCCGGCCTGCTGACGCCGGACGGCTACGACGGGCGCACGCCGCTCTATCGGCGCCGGACGCTTGACGGCTATGTGACGAAGGCCGGGAGGAGGCCGTGACCTCACCCCGCCAAATGGGCCATGAGCATTGGGATTGCGAGGCTCAGGGACAGGCTGACAGGCCGCATCATCCTGTTAATGTTTTGTCCGACAACGTAAACGGGACGGCGCCGCGTGAACGGCCCGCCCCCGGCTCACGAGGTGATGACTCATGAGCGTTTCCCAGGATACGACGGACCGTGCGGACCGTGAGGGCTGCGGCGATAAGCGGCGGCTCAGGAAGACCAAGACCCCCGGCGTCTACCGGCGGGTCGATGCCAATGGCAAGACGATCGGCTACGTCGCCGTAATCGAAGTGGCCGGCAAGCAGCGCAAGCGAAGCGCCCGCACCTATGCGGCGGCGTGTCGGATCAAGCGCGAGAGTGAAACCGACCGTGATCGCGGCGAGCTCCAGGAGCCGACGACGAGCGCCTTCCTGGCCTTTCTCGATGAGTGGGTCGAGCGCTATCGCGGCCAGGGTCGTCGCGGCTTTCGCGAGAACACCCGCGACGAATATCGGCGGCTGATCGCCAACTACGCCCACCCGTACTTCTCGTCCAAGTTGAAGCTGGTCGACGTGACCAGTTTCCAGCTTGCCCGCTTCGTGGACTGGCTGGCCGACGAGGACGAGCAGGGCAAGCGCCTCAGCGATTCGACCATCGCCAACATCGTGATCCCGCTGCGTGCGGCGCTGAGCAGCGCGAACCGCGAGGGGCTGATCCGGCGTAACCCGTCTCAGGGACTGGCGCTGCCTCATCGCGAGGACATCGAGGAGGACGAAGACGAAGACGAGATCAAGGTGTTCAGCCGAGAGCAGCTTGCGGCGGTCCTGGCGATGGCACCGGAGAGCTACAAGCTGCTGTTCGAGGTGCTGGCGACGACCGGCCTGCGGATCAGCGAGGGCATGGCGCTCCAGCGCCTCCACTTTCAGATAGACGGGTCGACTCCCGAGGTCTGTGTCCGGCGCGCGATCGTCCGCGGGCGGATCGAGCCGCCGAAGACGAAGTACGGCAGGCGCGAGGTGGCGCTGCCCGCTCCGCTCGTCTATCGGCTGCGCGCCCACTTCGTCGCGCAGGAGGACCAGGACTCGACCGCGCTGGCCTTCACGAACAGGGACGGCAACGTCCTGGAGTACGGCAACCTTCTCCGCCGGCACCTCAAGCCGATCGTGGAGGAGGTCAACGCCCCCTGGGCGGGCTTTCACACGTTCCGCCACACGTTCGCCTCGCTTCACCTGAGCCGAGGAACCAACCTCCTCCAGCTCAGCCGCGCGCTCGGCCACCATTCGGCCGCGTTCACGCTGAGCCGCTACACGCATCTGCTGCCGGGCGACGAGGCGCCGGCCCTCGATCTAGCTTGGCCACCGTTTCGCTCTTGCGATTCGGCCGAGCTCGACAGGAAGGCCACTTTCTCCAGATGATCCGAGCCAGGTCACCTAAGGCAGCCTCGCAAGGCGCCGGCCACCTGGCGCTTGCGCGTGTCCGGGGGCAGTTTCGGTACGCGTTAAGGCTTCCAGGTGCCCACGGAAGGCGCCTTCGCACGCGGACGGTTCTGCAGCCAGGTCGTCGGACCGTTGGCCCGTTCATTTCCGAGAGTTGCCGTCCGACGCGTGATGGACACTGCCGCCGTGAAGCTGCCTCGCGCGCCAGTAGCTCCAGTTTGTGCTGGGAATTTTCAGTCCCGGGGCACCCGGAAATCGCCGGTTGTCGGAGGGCGCGGCCAGCCATTCGAAACTGCCGGCGCGTCACCAGGGAAGTGACGTACAGCCACAACGCCGAGGCCGACTTCGCCGGGTCGGAGCTTGCGCGAATGTTCGCTGCCGACGCGTCGCTGTGCTACGAGGAAGCCAGTGCGCCGAATGCGCTGAGTGCGAGCGCCTCCAATGAGGCATCTTCTTCCCCCTGGCCGCGAGCGGACGGGGTGATCGTACTTCTGGAGGGCGCGGGGGATGCCCGGCGCGACATCGCGCTTGAGTACAAGCGGCCAAACGAGGGAGTACACGGCCTCCTTACGGCTATTGGACAAGCGCACGCGTATATCGACAAGGGATACAACGGCGTAGCAATTGTCATACCGGCGGAGTTCCCAGCGCTGCCGCAGGCTGGCGAGTACGTGGCGCGGGTCCTCAACGGAGTCAGCCAGTCGAAGGCGATCGGCGTCTTTGCCTACCAGGCTCCAGACACGACCTTGGCGGCGCCGTTTTCAGGCCGAATTGCGTGCAGCCGGCCGCTGCAGGTTGTCGAGAGCGCTTCAGGGCAGACGCTGAAACGAGCCTCGGCCGGCGCGCGAACCCAGTGGGTTCACATGCGTGAGGGATCGACTACGAGAGACGCTTTCTTTCGGTTTCTTCAAGTGGCTAAGCGCCTCTCCTCCGGCGAGGAACCGCCACACCCGCCAATTCCGCCGGAGCTTGGTGCCGCAATTGACCGGTTGGCGCCAGACAAGCCTTCAGATGCCTACCTAGCCAACACGGCAGATGAACGCTTTCTCTCTCGAGTCTGGCGTACGTTTTGGTTCGAGTGGGTTGTCACTTCCACGGTATTGATCCCCTGGATACAGGAGGGCAACGTATACAGAACCCCAAACGCATACACGCGCGTTGCCCGGGACGACGGGCGCGCCATGAGCCAGATCTTTGAGGGACGGGCTAACGGGCTAAAGGAGACGCTTGTCGGGTTGCTCAACGCTGGTGCTGTTAGCGAGGCTGAAGCATGGGAGATGTTTGCGGGTGGAATTCCAGCTGAACCAGGCAGACAAGCCAAGCAAGGAATTCGAGACCGTGCTCATAGTTACAGGGAGGATCTCGACAGTTCGCTGATGCACCTTGGCTGGCTGGACAATGACGGACGACCAACTGACCTTGGGTATCGGTACACGAGCCTGTGTGAGCAGTTCGGCGGTCCGAATTCGGCTGCGGCGAGGGAGTACGTGGGCGCGACCCTTCTGCAGACCGGCCGATACGAGTCGTTCCTTCACTACCTCCACCGCCTGTCAGAGCGACGTTTTGCTGCGGACCCCCTCGCCTACACGCGCGAGACTGGAGGCGGGCAACCGACATTCAGCGAGGAGTCGTACTTCGAATATCTCTCAGACGTAGAGACCGACATGGCGGACGAGCTCAAGGTGATGCGAAAGGTGTCAGGCCGCAACCGCCCAAGGCAGCGGACTCCGTTTCAGGTTGAGCTCACCCTGCTTCGAACTTATGGGTTTGTGTCTTCAAAGCGCCACCGCCTGGGAGTGGGAGTGCCAATCGAATGGGAGCGCGTCATCGAAGCGCTCAACGTGGAGCTCTGATCTCTTGGCACGACGGCGCGACTACAGGCATGAGACGACAAAGGAACGCGCGCGACGCGCGCGAACCGTTAGAGGCGTCCCTACCGCACTTGGCCTGTTTGTAGGCGGCGGCGGTCTTGACCTGGGCTTTCTGCAGGCTGGCTTTCGGATTCTTGCCGCAAGCGATGTGGACTCTGTTGCGGCACGCACGCACGCGCGGAACTGGCCCGATGTCCCATTCGTCTTGGAGGACGTGCGGTCACTGACCGCTGAGGCTCTGATGTCGGCTACGAAGGGACGGCGGCCGGACGTGATCATTGGCGGTCCTCCGTGCCAGGGGTTCTCAACGCTCGGCGACCGGCAGTCCTCCGACCCCCGCAATGAGCTAGTCGATGCCTTTGTTCGGCTCGTTGACGAAATTCAACCGCAGGCCGTGGTCATCGAGAACGTGCGGGCAATTGTGACGGAGTACAAGGGCCGCTACCGCGACCACGTCATTGAGCGCTTGGAGTCGATTGGCTACACAGTGTCATTCGGTGTTCTCAATGCTGCGGATTACGGCGTTCCGCAGCTTCGGCAGCGCGCACTCTTCGTCGCCTTTGCAGACCCGCGAATTGAATATGCGTTTCCCGAGCCAACCCACGGCGACGGGAAGCGTCCCTATGCCACGGTGGGAGGAGCTATTAACGACCTGGCACGGCATAGCGAGGATGAGGTTCCAAATCACACGGCCCTGAGCCACACTGAGAAGGTGGTTGCCCGGTACAAGTTGATCCCCGAGGGCGGCATGCTTCCCCCGCCTGACCAGCTTCCGCCTGAGATTAGGCGAAAGAACTTCGGAAGCACCTACAAGCGCCTCCATAGGGAGCAGCCTGCGCTAACGATCGTGCCAGGCAACAACGCGCTGCCGGTGCATCCGGTGCTCAATCGCAGCCTGACTCCGCGTGAGGCGGCAAGGCTTCAGACGTTTCCAGACGACTACGTGTTCGAGGGAGACCGGCGCCGGCAGTGCATTCAGGTAGGCAATGCCGTGCCGCCGGCACTTGCACGCATCCTCGCCGAGTCCGTATGGGACCACATTCTGCCGCTGCGCGGGGAGGCGGCAAAATTCGCCAGCTCCACGCGAAGCGCGCCAGTTCCGCGCGTCAAGGTTAACCCGGAGCGGCGACTTCGTCCCGCACCAGAACCTGGTGCGCCAACGGTGGTTGACCTCTTTTCGGGAGCAGGCGGATTTCTGCTTGGTTTCGAGCGAGCTGGATTTCACCCTGTGGTCGCAGCCGACTTCAACAAGGACGTTGCGGTGACGCATACTGCGAATCACCCGCAGGTTCCATTTGTTCTTGGAGATCTCTCCCTGCCATCAACGCAAGCCGAAGTGATCGAGCTTGCAGATGGCTCTCCGTTTGCCGTTGTGGGAGGGCCGCCTTGCCAGGGATTCTCAATCTTCGGCAAGCGAAGGCTGGCAAAGAACAGACGGAATGAAACGGGAGACCCGCGGAACCGCCTCGTGATGTCCTTTTTGGACACGGTTGCGCAACTAGATCCTGAGTGGGTGGTGATGGAGAATGTTGCCGGGTTCGCAACCCTGGAAGGCGGAAAATTTGCTCGTGAGGCGGTCTCCCGGCTGCAGCGGCTCGGGTATGCCTCGGTCGAGGCGGACGTGATTGACGCCGCTGATTACGGTGTTCCCCAGCACCGTCGGCGATTCCTCTTGATGGCAAACAAATCGGGCCTAGTCATCCCCTGGCCAAAGCCGAAGTTCTTTGAGAATCCAACGGACTGGCAGAAAGGCCACCGAACTGTTGGGGAGGCCATTAGCGACCTAGCGGACGAAGCATCATACGAGGCACACACTTGCCATGTTCCAATGCGCCACAAGCCGCTTCAGGTGGCTCGCTATGAGCGGATTCCAGAGGGTGGCCGGCTTGACATCGAGTCACTCCCCAAGGAGCTGAAGAGGGGATATCGGACGAAGGAGATCAAGCACTTCAGCCACGTCTTCAAGCGGCTTGACCGCAGCAAGCCAAGTATCACGCTGGTACCGGGGCACAATGCCTTTCCGGTGCACCCGTGGCTGCCACGAAGCTTGACGGTCCGCGAGGCCGCTCGGCTCCAGACGTTCCCCGACTCGATTGAGTTCAGGGGATCTCGCGAATCTCAGTGCCTCCAGGTTGGGAATGCATTTCCCCCGCTGCTTGCTGAGCTGATCGCGAACAACCTGATCAGGGCGTACAGAAATGGATGGACTCCCGAGTCGGTACCAAAGCTTGCCCACTATTCGTTGCTGGATATCCGCGAGGACCGGAAGTCTGCAGCCGGGGCGTCCTGAGAGGGCTTGCGAATGCCTGCTTCCGCCCGCCTTGACTGAACCTCTTCTGCGGTCCGCATGGCACAGCCTTCGAGGTCCTTCGCGATTTCGAAGTCCCAGAACCTGAGCACGGCCCAGCCCATGTCGGCAAGTGCCTTGTTGGCTTGCCGGTCTCTTTCTTGGGTACGGGCTATCTTGCTGTCCCAGTAGGGTCCCGACTTGCCGGGGGTGAAGTGGTCCGGGTGGCCATGCCAGAAGGCGCCGTCGCAGAAGACGGCCACGCGAGCACGCGTGAAGGCAAGGTCAGGCCTGCCGGGGAGAGTGCGAACGTTGCAACGCCAGCCCCTCAGCCCTGCGGCAAAGAGCGCCTTCCGCAGGGCGAGCTCCGGCTCGGTGTCCGTCGACCGAATTCGGGACATCACCCGGCTTCGGCCCTCCTTGGAAAGGTGATCCGCCACTGCAGATTGCGCGTGTCTTGCTGACTTCCTCGATTGGCTAGCCGGGCCAGTGTCTACCGTGCAGCCAGGCCAAAGCATTGTTGCAACAAAGGTTCTGGGGGTGCGCTTTTGAGAATTTCGCGGGTCCATATAGAGGGTTTTCGCTGCCTGGCCTCCTTGGACGTCGATTTCGACCACCTCACCGCGCTCGTTGGTGCTGGCGGCGCCGGCAAGTCAACGGTCCTCAACGCCCTTGACTGGTTTTTTCACGGCGGCGATATTGAGGAACGTGATCGCCACCGCGGCGCTGGCGATTCTGAGCCCGTAGGCGAGGTGGTCGTCGCGGTGACGTTCGGCGACCTGAACGATGCCGACCGGGAGGCGCTTGGAGGCTATGTCCAGGGTTCCCAAACGACGCTGACTCGAAGCTGGAGCGAGGCCGACGGGGAAAAGCTTTCCGGCAACGCCCTCGTTTTTCCTGACTTCATGCCGGTTCGCGCAATTTCTGGCGCTCGGGACTTGCGCAATGCCTACGTTGTGCTCCACGGCGAGCGCGGAGGGGAACTTGAACTTCCGGAGCCGGCTCGGAGTGCCGACGAGATCAAGACGAATATGGAGGTCTGGGAGCGCGAGCACCCCGAGCAATGCGAGCTGATGGCCACCGAGGCCAGGCACCTACGCGGCTTTACCGGTACCCCCACTCTCGAAAGTCGCTTCGACTACGTCTTCGTCTCTGCTACCGCGAGCGCTGCAGAGGCCCTAAGCGACGACCGCCGCGCCGGCACCCTTTCCCGCCTCCTGTCGGTACTTGAGGGGCTGGACGACGCTTCGCTTGAGCGGATCGAGAAGCTCCAAGCCGATGCCCAGGGCGCAATAGAGCAAGTTGTCGGCCAGGTACGCGGGCCGGAGCTGGTGTCAATCAGCTCCGGCCTCACCAAGCGAGTGGCCGACTATTTTCCGGGGGCAGCGATCAAGCTCCAAGACCAGATATCCCCGCCGCGGCCACCCGACATTTCCGTCCGCGCCCAGGTCAGCGATCGAGGCGGACACCCGATCGACCCGGGACTGCAGGGTCACGGGCTTCAGCGAGCGCTTGTCATCGGCCTGCTGCATGAGATCGCCGAGCGCGAAAGCGGGGAGGACGGCGAGGGACCTGCCGGCGGGCCCCGAACCCTGATGCTCGCAGTGGAGGAGCCGGAGCTATACCAGCATCCCCTGCAGGCGAGGGCCCTTGCAGCGACCTTGGAGCGCCTGGCAGGCACTCACGGCACCCGCCCGATCCAGGTCGCGTATAGCACTCATTCCCCCTATTTCAGCCGCCCCGCCCTGTTCGGTGACCTGCGCCTTTGTCGCCGGCTGGCGGATGGCACCAGCTCATGTGTAGCTGCGAATCCTGCCTCGATCACGAAGACGATCGAGGAAGTCGACTACGGCAAGGACGCGACGGAAAACGTCGAACGGGCGCTGGCCGACAGCCTTCGCGAGGCAATCTTTGCCCGCGCCGTCCTTCTCTGTGAGGGGGAGACTGACGCCGCCGTGCTCGAAGGCATTGCCGACATTCAAGGTGGGCTCGACGGTGACGGTGTTGCCGTCGCTCCGTGTGGCCCGAAGGCGAATGTGGTCATCGCCATCGCGATCCTCCGCCAGCTCGACATTCCGTTTATCGCGCTCTTCGATGGAGACGCCCAGAGCCAGGACGCTGGCCAGGCGAAGCGCAATCGCCAGATTTTGGAGCTTTGCGGCGAGCAGGCCGACGATTGGCCCGAGCGGGGCGTCCGCGACCGCTGCGCGAATTTCGCGGACCACCTTGAGACTGACCTGGCCGCCTTGTGGCCCGCCTTCGAGGAGGCATGCGGCCGCATTGGCAGCGAACTCGGCGTTAAGCCGGACAAGAACCCGCGCGTCTACCGTCAGGCGGCGTCCCAGGCGGACGAGCCGCCGGTCTTTCTTCTCGATGTCCTTGACGCCGTTCGGGGTCTTGCCGCGTAGCGAGCCTAGGCGGCCGTGAAGCGCTCTGGAGCGCTGACCCCTTCTCCTAGCTCGCTGCAGTCGCCTCGGGGGTACTGGCAGCAGGCCAGATGTCCGAGTCTGGCCCCGGCCAGCCCTGAAGGATTCGCGCGGCGAGGTCGGCGCCGCGCTCGTCAATCCGCTCCTCGTTCCAGTTCTCGTGCTGGCAGAGGCTTTGGTTGATGAGCAGCACGCTGCGCTTAGCCAGCTCGTCTCGCTTGCTGTGCTCTCCTGGCTCGTTGCTCCGCCAGGGTGCATCGGACAGCGAGGAATTGAGCGGCTGCGTGACAAGCGTTAGGTTGCCGAGCCGGTTGATGTGGGCCTCGCGGTCCTCGGCCGCCGCCTCGGGGAGCTCGCCGTCGCCGACTGGCCAATTCTTCGGCCAGTTTCGGGGCATTGCGTGCTCGATAGAGAGGCCTGCCGGCAATGCAACGGCCTCGGTCTTCGCAGAGTCGCGCATGCTGAGCTCGCAGGCTTCGAGGAGCATTCGAACGCGGGGCTGCCCAACGTATCCGTACATCTCCCCTTGCTCCAGTCGTGCCCTGACCTCGTCGTCCGATGGCCACCTCGCGGTTGCAGCCTGCGAGGAGCGCAGCACTTGCACGATCGCCTCGTCAGCGCGCTCGCCATCGTCCTTGATCCCCCGGATCAGGCTGGCGAGGGTGCGGTTGTAGTTCTTTGAGGTCAGACGCAGGATGGCGCGCCGCACCAGCCAGCTCTCCAGTGCGGCGAGGGCGCGCGATCGCCGCTCGGGGGCGAGCTCTTCCGTCCGGAATAGGAACAGTGCCACCGGCAGCATCGTGGTGGTGTCCATCGTCTCCAGGCGGGAGAAGAACAGCCCCTCGGGGCTAGCGAGATCGAAGTCGTCAAACGAGCGCATGATTTGCGCGTCTCGGCAGAGACGGGGGACAAGGTCAGCCATCGGCGAGACCCCCTCACGATGCAGAATGTCCCTGCGGAAGGTGTCGAACAACTTGTCCGCACGGACTACTTCACCCAGTTCCAGCGCTAGCCAGTGCATCAGGAACCAGTCCGCGCGGGCTCTCTTGTCGCGGCCCTGCCGGACTTCCTCGAGCCAATAGTCGTCCGCCTCGAACGTGGGCTCCCAGTTCTCGTCGTGGAGCGACTCCGCGGGTCCGTTCTCCCGCTCGGCTTGCAGGAAGGTCGCGTTCTTGACGAGGTCGAGTGCACCGAGGCCGGTGCCCCGCGCGTTGAGCGTCTCGAATATCACCTGTGCGTTATCGCTTTGGTCGAGGTTGATCGAGACCACGTAGAGCAGGCTTTCGATACACGTCTGAAGGGCCTGCAGGCGCTCAATTCGGGTGTCCTCGTCCGCCTCGCCCTCGTCGCCTACCCAGGTCCCAACACGATCATGGAAGTACGTCCACGCTCCGGGGATTCCGCTTGAAGCGCTCTCATCGGCACCGTCCCCGATGGTCGAGACAAAGGCGCTTCGGTCACGCCGGGAAGGCCGGACCTTGAACCGCCAGTCGCCGTCTGCCGCGCGACCGCGGTTGGCGGTCAGCTCGCCCAGTTCCTCGGCAACGTCATTTGCGCCAATCCCTTTCGCCACTGCCTGCGTGGCGGCGATGACGAGCTGAAGGGTGGTCAGCCGTTGCTGCCCGTCTATGACGAGCCGAGGGTCGACGGTGCCGGCGTCGGAGTGTTCCTGGCTGAGAACGATCGGGCCAAGGAAATGCCGGTGCCAGACGTGAGCCTCCGGATCGTCGAGATGGCGGTCAGCAGTGTCTGCGATGTCGTCCCAGAGGACGCCCCAGTTCTCCTCCTCGTTCCAGACATAGGCGCGCTGGTACACCGGCACCTGAAACTGGATGCGCCCGTTAAACAGCTCGTAGACAGTCTGAGTGCTCGGTTGCTCCACGGCGCCGCAAGCCTAGACCACACTGCGACAATCTCTGGGATGACGATCGCGGCCTCTCCGTCCTGAGGCGGACGTGGCTGCGACAGGAACCATGCCAGCCCTGTACATCGCTGACCTAGCCAGCCTTCCGTGGCCTCACGGTCTGTTCCGCTGTGCCCACAAGCGCTTGTTCGATTCTGCCATTCCTGAAGCCGCCAAGCCCCGGCCGGAGGACTGCCAGCCGCACGTAGAGGCCGTGGCGCGCGGCTTGCCGGGGATCGAGATTCGGCGCTGTCCGTATCACCGCCCCGACTGGAAGCTCGCGGCAGAGGTAGCGATTAGCTGCTGGCAGGAGTCCGGATGCGACGATCAATTTGACCCGGGCGAGGCGTTCTCACGGGCCAACCTGTCCGAGGAGACTCGGTGGGCTGCCGAGAGCTTCTTCATCGAGCCCGTATGGATCGACGGCCCTTTGCTTGGCAACGGCCAGCACCGCGTATGCGGAATGAAGCTTGCCGAGGTTACCCAGTGCCTCGTGGAGAGGTAGGCGACACCAGGTTGCGGAACAGGGAAGCGCGCGGCCGTATCGTCAGCCAATCCCGGTCTCGCGCCCCTCGCACGGAGTATCCATAAGGCGGGGTTATCGGGCGTGGGCCGAGGTCCGGATGGTTTTCATGTGTTGCGCAGCCGACGACCACGACGGGGCCGGTCTAACGAGCCGACAGACCGTTTCCGCACTCGTGTCAAGCACCTTCGCTGGGTGCACCTCCTAGAACCGTTCGGACTCGGGAACGGAGTTCGACACGCAACTCTTCAATGCGCTGGCTTTCTTGAGCGAGCTGCTGTACCGCAGGCCCGAAGTCAGATGGATAAGAGGCGGTCGACATCGCCATCTCGCGGTACTCGGGGCGGTCGGCCGCCTCAAGGTTTGCCAAGAACTGCAGAACACCGGTGATGTATTCGTGCGCAAGTTGGCGGTCAGCGTCATCGATGTAGACGCCGTTGACCATGGCGAAGGCATTCACGTCGGCGGTAAACCGGCGTTCGGCAGACGCGGACTTGGGGCCCTCGCTTCGTGCGAAAACATGGGCCTGTTCAATGACACGCCACAACCCGTCGTATGCGTCCCGGCGTTTCTCTTCATATGGCCCCCGCTGAGCATCCATGCGGTCACGAGCCCACCGGAAGTGCGCGAGGGCAGCGCCAGCGGCTATGCCTGCCAACCCGGTGACTGCGGGGATCAGCGCTGAATCGGCGATCGCTTGGCTTTCATTGGCGTGGTCATTCTTCGGATGCTAGGGCTGCCCGGCTTCATCAGTGATAGAGATATAAGTTGTCGACGATTACAGGGTGAAGTCGCATCGGCCCGTCTAAGCCTGCCAGCGGCGATGGCCAGTCTTGCTAACAGGGACTCAGCCTGTGGTCCGTCGACCTATTTCAGGCGTGGAGTTCAATCGCCGCTCGGGCCCCGTGATTGCTCGCGTTTCCACCGCAATCGACGCTGGTTCATACAGGGGCGTGGAGTGCAGAAGTCTTGAACTCGGCCCACAGCGGCCGGTGGTCAGAGATGTAGTAGCGCAGGTAGGCATAAAAATCAGCATGTTTCGTGTCGCCTGGTCGCTCCCAAAGACTTCGGAAGATCGCTCCGTCGTAGTCATAGACCGCTGACTGAACGAGGTTAGCCTGCACCTCGCCTGGGAAGAAGGCGATCTGGTCGTAGTGCTCGTCGTTCACGATGCTCGATCCGATCGCAGTGGAATGGTCAGGGAGGAGGAGTCCTCTGCTGGTGAGCTGATCGAAGATCGCGTCTCCTTTTACCGCCTGGGGAAGATTGAAATCGCCAAGGGCAATGATGTTGTGGGTATAGGCGTGAGGATCGGTGCGGCGCTTATCCGCCCAGCGCGCGATGGCAAAGGTCTCCATTGCCCGCCTTCCCATCGCCTTCGAGCCGGTATCGCCGTAGTAGAGATGTACGTTTAGCAGGAGGAAGGTAAAGTCACCCGCCCTGAAGGCAGTCATGTAGGGACTGCGGTCGAAACCCGCGAAGGTTGCACCATCGACTTTGACGTTGTGCAGGTCGCTGGGAGGGATGCTCAGTCCACCGACCTTCTCCAGCTGGGCGATCTTTCCGGAGTCATAGACAAAGGCCATGCGCTCGTTGTTGCCTGCGGCGCCGGAAAAGTGCGATTTGTAGGCTGGGGGCAATTGACCAAGAACCGAACGCAGGCCGATTAGGTTGTCGTTGGTCTCCTGAATAGCAATGAGGTCGAACCAGCTGATGATCTCAGCGATCAGCCGATAGTCGGGAGGCGTCCTCTCCTGGGAACCGAGATTGGCGATGTTCCAGGTGGCTAGCAGTAGCCTGTTCGCCGCCTTCGGCGGGATTTGGCGCCCTGGCTTCTCGTCACGATACCTTCGCAGAGCCGCTATTTGCGCCGCTACCTCATAGTCGTAGTCAAAGTCTGGCTTAGGAAAGACTGGCACGGATCCTCCTCGCTGTACCTTTTGGTCGATGTTGATGGCGGCGAACGGCGACCGCACCACGCGCTACCTAAGGGCTCATCCAGCCGTTCGAGAGCTTGTGTGGGCGAGTGGATCATCGCTCTGGTCAGATCCAGGCGCGCGCCGGTAGCCGATCGGCTTGCTTCGGCCTTCTCTTCAGGAAGCCACAACGGCCGGCCTCGCCGGTGGTCTCGGCGATCAGCCCCAGTCCGGGGATCGCTCCCAGCATTGGGTCGGCTGCAATTCTGGCTCGCAATCTCGCCTGCCTGTCAGGGGGGACCTTGCGTAGGCCCTCCTCTGCATATTCACGAGCCCTCTCGTTGTCACCGCTCAGCATAAAAAAGCAAGCGAAGTCAAAGCAGAGGCTCGGCTTGCGTTCTCTCTTCTCCCGCATGAGGGCGTCAACGATCGTCTGTGGTGAAACCGCCTCGTCCGCCCGCAGCATCCTTCGCACCGAGTTCAGATCAAGACCCTGTGCATCGCCGGGGTTGAAGTCGCGAAGCCCAAGGTCGGCTATAGCCTTCAGGCTCAGCGTCGCCGGCTCGGCAGTCTGGCGAAGGAACCTCCGCAGCGGAGCGTCCTTCGCCCAAGGGATTCCCCAGCCTGGAGCGAGCATCCTCCAGATCACCTTCAGCAGCGCATCGGTCTCAGCGGCGCCCGCTTCAAAGCTGCCCTTGCTGACGTAGGCATCGTTGACGAGATTTGAGGCCAGCCTGTACTGCACCCGATACCAGTCGGTGTTTTTCCGGCTCGGGGGCGTGACCACTTTTTCGCTCATGCCTCGAGAACCTCTAGCGCCAAGCGCAAGCGCGCGGTCGCCTCTTTGTAGTTTCCCTGCTCGGCTTCCAAAGCTCCCAGGTTTGCCAGCGCTCCCCAGTTCCTGGCATCGATCTCGATCGCCTTTCGATAGAGACCGATCGCCTTTTCCGTATTTCCGTCGTTCTCCCACTCGATCCCGGTCTTAAACAGCGCCCAGCTAACCGGATCCCTTGAACCCCCGGGGGTGTTGCCGGCAGCGGTCGCCGTCGTGTGGCTGATCCAAGCGGCGGCCGGTACTGCCAGCCTTTGTACCCGCTCGACGGAGGCTGCGTCGCCCTCCTCCGCGCTTAGACCGAACTGCTCTGCCCAAAGCGTCGCCGCGCCCGAGAGCGCCTGGCCTTTACGCAGCGAGATGCTCAGACCCGGCCCGGCCTTACCCTCCGCCTGCAATGCGCCGGTGGCCTGGAGCTGCCGTCGTGGGTACAGGGCACCAAGGGTCGAGAGCACAGCTGAGACGGCCTTGGCCTGATCGTTTATGGCGCCAAACTTGTTCCACACCGTCTCCTCAATCGCCGCCTGCGAATCGATCATTTGAAGGTTGGAGCTCTCGTCCCCAAAGCTCTCGATCTTGCTGCGCACCAAGGCCGCAAGCGCTACGCCGTGGCGAGCGGAGACGGCGCTGTCATCGAAGGACTCGATGCTGACCTGAAGGGCACGGATGCGACTCGAGGGCCACACCTCGCGTACTCCAGGAATTCTCGTGATCGGCACCAACAAAAGGGCGACAGCGAGGGCCCCGCCACCCAACAGCAAAGCGATCAGCCCGAGCCAGGAGAGCAGTGTCTGTGCCGAAGCTCCCGGGTCATCGAAGAAGCCCGTGGTCAGCTCGTGGACACCCTCCTGTGCGCAGCGACTCTCCGGCGCCGTCTTCAGCACTTCTTCGTAGGCACTGAGAGCCTCGGCGTCCCGGTTGGCGCTCTGCAGAGTGGCCGCGGTCGCGCACTCCTTTTCGTTGCTGTCGAGTTTGGCCAGGCCCGCCTGCGCACACGAAAGAGACTCCACTTTCCCAAGTGCGTCCGAATAGGCATGTTCCGCGGCGGTGAACCGGCCGGAGTCATAGAGTGCTTCGGCGGCAGCGCAGGTCGCTGGGGTAGAAGGCTGAGCACGTGGGGCCGCCTTGGCCGCAGTGCAGGCAGTACTGGTCGCAAGTAGCGCTAGCAACCCGACAATGATCGTGACCATGTTCCCGGGGCGCCGCCGTCGGACGAGCGTGACTGGGACCTGAGACATTCGATTCGAAGCGCAAGCAGGCGTCAGCGATGTCAATGCGATCAGGGCTTTGCGCATTTGGTCATTCGGGACGATTCACTTCGGACAGCAGGCTATACCTTCAAATGCACAGATCAATACTGAAAATCAATGGATATCGTGGAGACGCATCGGTTAGTCCAGCAGGACCGCCGGGTTCGGGCTCATATCGGGGCGATATCAACCGCCAGTGATGCCCTCGATTCTCCCCTGAAGAGCCTCTCGATCGACCGAAAAGGACAGCTTGCGGAGCGTGCGGCAGTCGTGCTGGGGACAGCTGGTCGCGAGGACGTGGTTCTAGCGGTGGCTGGCCGAAAGGAAATCGTGGCCGCAGCGGGGAGATCGCTTCGAACTCCCGTCACTCGGGTGCAGCTGCTGACCGCAGCAGCAAGAGGCCTCGCCACCGCGGGCCACGCTGCTCGTTCCTTCAAGCTTGCCCACGCTGCGATCTCGGCGGCGCGATAGACGCTCGCTGGGGCAAGAAATGGGGCAAGAAGCCCCACAGATTCCAGCCGATCCCAGCCGATCTCGATCTCGGGAAAACCGCTTGAAACCGTGCCCCACGTAGTCCAGCGGGACCCCAGGTTCGGGCTCATAACCCGAAGGTCGCAGGTTCGAATCCTGCCCCCGCTATTTCACGGAAGCCCTGCAAATCGCAGGGTTTTCGTCTTTCTAGGGTGCAGACAGAAGGCTGCAAAATGGCCCCTGGGGCAAGCCCTGGGGCAAGGTGAGGTCAAAGTGAGGTCGATTTAGACCTTGCGCTGCGGCTCCCGTCCACCTACGTTCGGCCGCGAGCAGCGCAGAAATAAACGGCCCCGGCGACGCACCAACGCCCCGGGGCCCGGCACCGAAGAACCAACCTTCGATGCGGGAGAGACGGTACCCGTCTCAGCTTCGATTGACGCCGCGTGCGGCGGTTCTAGGTGCCCTCACCGAAAGGGGGGCACATGGCCCGATCAGCAATCAAGCTCACCCGCGACCAGCGGGAGGCGATCTACCAGGCGGTTCGCATTCACCTGGTCGGTCTGAGCGATGTCTTCACCCTGTTGGAGCGTCAGGACGACGTTCCTGGCGCCGAAAAACTGGCGAGAGAGTTCGCCGACGACTTCCGGCTGCTGGAGGACATCGGCTGGCATGAGGACGGGAGCAGCGGCCAGGTCGAGCTGACGATGCCGCATCCCGAGCTCTCGGCGCTGATGAAGCGCATTCGTGAGGAAACCGAGGGCGGGTTCCACGACGCAGTCAGGGAACGCGACTCGGTCGCCCCCATCGAGCGCTTGGTCGCGACGATGCGGGCCTGCGAAGCCGTCCTCGTCTACACCGACGCCGAGCAGGTCGCCGCCTGATGGCGGGCGAAAGCGGGGTCACGATCGACCGCGAGGAGCGCGACGGCCTCTACGAGCTGGTCCGCAACCACCTCGGCAGCATCGAGGACTTCTGGCTGGCGCTGGAGCGGACCAAGAACTTCGCCGCCGTCGAGCGAATGGGAAAGGAGTTCGCCGAAGACTTCCGGCTCTTGGAGGACATCGGCTGGAGCGAGCACGACGCGCGTGAGACCTACGTGTTGACCATGCGGGCGCCCGAGCTGCGAAAGCTCCTCTTGCGCCTGCGGGACGAAGCGGCCCAGATCCTGATCGAGCATGGCGAGGAGGCTGAGTCGAGGCGAAGGGACGCCGAGACCACCCGGCGCTTTCAGATCGGCCATCAGACCTGCGAGAAGGTGTCCGGCAACCTCGACCCTTCCTGCCGCAAATGACGGGCGGTAACGGAGGTGCCAATCCAGGACGCGGCAGGGTGCGGCTGCTCGTCACCCTCGATCTGCCCGAGAGGGTGCGCCGCGAGGCCGAGTCGTGGCAGCAGGAGGCGCTGACCGACCCGGCGCTGCGTCACAACACCGGGCTGCGCATAGTCCTGATGTTCCTCGGCCACCGTCCCCAGCGGGAGGTTGGCCGCTACCTGGAGGCGATCCGGGAGCTTTGCGCATCAGCCCCCGCGCCCCTGGTCGAGCTGGGCGATGTCGTGGCGAAAGGGCCGACGCCGGAGCTTCCTCGCGTGTTCGCCTTGCCGGCCAAGTCGCCGGAGGCGGAAGTCCTCCAGATCGGATTGCGCTCGGTCTTCACGAACCACGGGCTCTACATCTACGAACCCAGGGAGCGCACGTTCTGGCCGCACCTGACCGTCGCCAGGGTGCGGACCGCCGATCACAAGTTGCGCCGGCCCGAGGTGGTCCGCAACCCCCCGGACCGTCCAATCCCGGCGGGTCTGCGAGGTCCCTTCGAGGGGCTACGCGTCGGTCTCTATCGGTCCGAAATGCGACCCGACGGAGCGCGCTACTCGCTGATGGGCAAGGCCGATCTGCCGGGGTCGACCTACGCGACTCTCCACCAGGGAGGACGATGATGGACGGCAGGGGAAGGGCCGAAGCGACCGCGCTCGTGTTAGGCAAGAACCTGGTCAAGGCCCGTCGATCAGCTCCCAAGCTCTGCGCCTTAGTCGGGGCCTGGCTGCTGCTTCACGCGAGGCTGTCGCATAAACCCCCTGCTTTTCGGTCCGTTCACGCCGAGAAAATGGGTCATGCCTCAGAACTTCCTCAGCTGTGACCGTGACCAGCCAATGCTGCTGCCGCCGGACCTCCGCGACTGGCTCGCCGAAGACCACCTCGCCTGGTTCGTGATCGAAGCGATCGAGGAGCTCGACCTCGAGCCCTTCTATGCCTCCTACCGCGCCGACGGCCACGGCCGCGCCGCGCACGACCCGAAGATGATGGTGACCCTGCTCACCTACGCCTACGCGGTCGGCGAGCGTTCCTCGCGAGGGATCGAGCGCCGCTGTCGCGAGGACGTCGCCTTCCGGGTGATCTGCGCGAATCAGGTTCCCGACCACGCCACGGTCGCCCGCTTCCGGGTCCGCCACCAAGGTGCCCTCGGCAGACCTCTTCGGCCAGGTCCTCACCCTCTGCGCCGAGGCCGGGACTGGTCGAGGTCGGCGTGATCGCCGTCGATGGCTCGAAGTTCGCCGCGGCGGCGAGCGACAGCGCCATCCGCACCTACGAGCAGATCGCCGCCGAGATCCTCGAAGAGGCAGGACGCATCGACGCCGCCGAGGACGAGATCCACGGCGATGCTCGCGGCGACGAGCTCCCCGAGCACCTGGCCCGCCGTGACGGCCGCCGGGCCTGGCTGCGAGAGGCGAAGAAGCGCCTCGACGCAGAGCGGGCCGAGCGCGAAGAGCCGGTCCCAAGGGCACGCGAGGAGCGCCTCGAGCTCTGCCGTCGGCGGCTGATCGAGGACTGGCAGACCGAGCACCGGGCAAACCGCGACTACGAGGCCTACCGCGCCCGCGGAGTGATGAAGGACGGCCGCTCGCTTCGGCGCCCCACCGAAGCCCTTCAAGCCGCCGGCCGAGCCCGAGGGCAAGGTCAACACCACCGACCCCGACGCAAGGCGAATGAAGTTCGGCCGCAACTTCATCCCCGCCTACAACGCCCAGGCCGTCACCACCGAAGACCAGATCATCGTCGCCGCCGAGATCACCACCGAGGGCGTGCGACTTCGAACAGCTCGACCCGATGATCTCCGCCGCCGAGCGGGAACTCGAGGGTGCCGGCGTCACCGAGCGCCCCGGGGTCGTCCTCGCCGACGCCGGCTACTGGTCAAACGGTCACATCGACGTCGCTGCGCGAGCGCGGCATGACTCCGATCGTCGCCCCCGACACCACTCGCAACCGGCCGCGGAAGAACACGCCTCGGCGGGCCTTACGACTTCATGCGAAGAGTGCTCGCCACCGAGTCCGGTGGCGAGCTCTACTCACAAAGACAGTGGATGGTCGAGCCGGTCTTCGCCCAGATCAAGGCGAACCGGCGGATCGAGCGCTTCAAACGAAGAGGCCGAGCGGCCGCTCGCTCGGAATGGCGCCTGATTGCCGCCACTCACAACCTCCTGAAGCTCCACCGGCACTCCCTGGCGGCCGCGACAGCCTGATCGGGTCCCCCAGCCCCCTGCCGTTTTCGCCGAACACCGGATTACGTCGTCGTCGGCTCGAATCAGTTGGGGTTTGCGCGACAGCCTCACGCGAAAGCAGGAGAGTTTGGGACGTGACCTCGGCGTGTCGGTGGCCTTCTCTGGGCGATACCTTTGCGTGATGACGGAACGTGGAACGTCTGTCGGCGACGGCTCTGGCCCTAAGGCCCGCTATCACCTGCTCATGACCGACGGGGGCATAGTGGCCGATCAACCCGGAAGCATGGCGGGTGAAGCCGCGATTGGTGTTGTCCTGAAGGCCCCTCTTGAGGAGCTCTCGGAGGCGATAGGGCCGACGAAGGACCATCACGTCGCGGAGTATCGAGCTCTCATCAGCGGCCTCGAAGCAGCCCGCTCTCGCGAGATTGGACACCTACGCGTGTGTCTCGATTCCCGCCTGGTGGTCGACCAGCTGAATGGCAGATCGAAAGTCAAAGCGGAGCACCTTAAGCCCTTGCACGAACAAGCGGATTCTTTGATCCAACAGTTCGCTGACATCGAGATCACGTGGGTGCCCCGAGACGCGAACGCCGAAGCGGACGCGCTTGCGAGCGCCCCACTTGGGCCGCTGAGGCCCAAGCCGAAACCTCCAATCGACGAGCTTCCGCTCGAATAGCGCAATCCGCTCCGGCAACGGTCGCCGATGGCCGCGATGGGCCGCTGTGAACCCTCTGGCCGATCCTGAAACGACAGGTCGAGGTTGCCGAAAAGAGAGGAACGGAGCGGAACATCTCGATCGTCCGCGTGCTGGATCAAGCGACCGACATGGCCCGCGAACTTCCACGGCGCAACGTCGTCATCCCCTTGAAAGACCGAGCCTGAACGGCGACGGCATCGCCCGGGCCGTGGCTCATCTGCTCGCCGATTCCGGCAGCCGATTCCGCCCTGGTGCCCTCGATCCCCTGCCGGTGTCGCGACAAAGCGCTCATGTAGATGCAGAGATGCGGGGAACGCAGGGTCACTTATCGACTGAGGGGCCTATTCCGATCGTCCTTTCGCAGCGAGTCCCCGCTTTGTTCCATTCCTCGCTCAGGGTGCGGACCTCTGGCGTCTGCGGACCGCTTGCCGGAATGCCTTCTCGTTCGGCTCTGGCGATCGCGGCCTGCAATTCTCGACTCAAGGTACGTGCTTCCTTGCAGGGATCACCAGGCTGTTTGGTGGCCGTGGAGGAGCTACCACAAGCCGACAGAGCAAAGGCAAGCGCGACCAGGGCTCCCGTCAGAGGTGAGCGCAAACTCGTCCCCAGTCCAATCGGCTCAGGGTTCTACCTGGGCTTCGTTCGCATAGCTATCGACGCATTGGTCAAGATGATCGCTCGCAGCGTCCGAGCCCTGAGTTGAAGCGATTTCATCTGCCTGTTCCATGCAGATATCGAACTCACGGTTCGCCTGCTTGTTGGCGGCACTTTCCTCGCCACCGCACCCTCCGAACAAGACGCCGAGTGCCAAGACTGTTCCTACGGCAATGCCCGAAAGCTGTTGCCTCATACCGCCTCCCAAAGCTAGAAGTAGTAGCACTTGCGTTTGTTGAGGCGTGCCGAGCGTTCGCTGTGTGGTTCACCAAGTTCGATCCATTCGGATTCGCGGGTGCGGAAGACCCCAACGCACACACGATAGGACCGTTCGTAGACGGCCACGCAGCGCGTCGTCCCCCAGCGACGCGACCAGCCAGGGCAGCGAAGCGAAGTGACATATTCACCTCGGAGCGCCTTAAGCGTTGCGCTGCGTGCGCGTCCCGAAAGCATGTAGACCCGATGGAGGGGAACGCAGCGCGGCACCCAGATTCCATGAGCGAGTTCCTCCGACCAGCCGGACCCGTCTTCAGCGGAGATACTCAAGCGCCACCGGAGTTTCCCAGTTGCTCCGCAACCCAAGTAATAGGCGAACTTGGTCGGTTCGGAATACAGGTCGTAGCTTGACCAGTACGCACCGCGTTCGAGCAGCGCGCTCCCATCCTGATAGATCGTGAACGAGAGGGAGCACCCTGGCGATGCGGGGCGCCAGGGTGAGTCCGGCGAAACGAATTCTTCCGGGCGCATACAAACGTCTTTCGCGGCGGTGCTGGGAGAGAACTCGAAGATGATCTGGTCGGTCCGACTCCGATCCACAAAGACGGATGCCGTCGCAGTTCCGACAAGGCTCATTGCGAAAATCAGCAGGCAGGTTCCAGCAAGGGCGATGCGGTGCGCCGGTGGGGCACGATGCTTTGACGGGCTTTCCGCGAGGGCGATTCGCCCTCGCGTCGTCCGCGTGATGATCCTTGGCTTTCGGGGCGCCACACCTCGTGACCCTATCCGCCTCGGCGCCTTTAGGAAACCACGAAGTCGTCGCGGCGTGGATTGGAGAATGGATCAGTCCCGTCTGGGATCGCCGTAGTTGCTCTGGCGGCCGTTGGCGATATAGCCTGCCCGGCGGGAGTCCCAGCCAGCCCTTCCAGAAGGAGCGTCCATGTCGCCCCGTACCAGTTCCATCGTGCTTGCAGTGCTCGGCACGGCGCTTGTAGCGCTCGCCATCTTCACGGTGGTCCAGATGAACAGCCTGGATTCAAAGATCAGCGACCTCGAAGACTCGACTGCGAGCCTTGAAAGCTCGGCGGCGTCGGGCGGCGAGAACACCGCGTTGGAGATCGCAGACCTGTCGGCTGGCTTGAAGAAGCTCCGCGCCTGCCTGCCCGAGATTCAGAATGAGATCAACGGGCTTTCAGTCGAAATCGAAGGCACCTTCGCCTACATCGAAAACAACTCGCAGGTCTCGTCCTACTGCCGGCCGGTCGTGTATCCAGAAACCAGCGTCGCGGGGGAGTAGCCATGCCGCTCCGGATCGGTTCCATCCTGCTCGCCTGCATCGCAGTCGGGCTTTCGGCTTGTGGCGGAGGGGGCGATACGACCACGCAAAGGCCGACAGCCGGGAGCACGCGATTCCAGCCTGGATTGCCAATCGGCTTGGGGTCAAAGATTTCCTTTCGCCGGATGAGACGGTCATCGTGGGGCGGTCTCCGAGAAAGCAGCCGGTCTCATTCGCGAGCTATCGGGCACGGATTTTCTGCAGCGCCTGCAACACGCACTTCAAGCATTTGGAGGACTCGGTAATCCCGTTTCTCGTGCCAATGGCAAGAGGGCTGACGCTTAGCCTCGACCAGTCCAGCCAGGCCCTCCTAGCCCTCTGGGCGGATAAGACGGCGATGGCGCTGATCGCCGCAGACCTAAGTCAGGAGGGGGTCGTCCCACCCGATCACCATCGCGCCGTGCGAGAGGGCCGGGTTGCTGACAACACTTGGATCGGGTTTTTTTCCTGGACCGGCAGACCCATGCTCAAGACGGGTTCCGGCGTCATAACCGGCCCAGACCCGACCTCAGAGCCCAGGGACAGCTATGCGGCAATGCTTACCTTCGCCGGGATCGGCTTTTACGCCACCGCCATCACTGATCCGCTTGGTAAAGAGCGGATCGACGGCGAACCTCCACCAGTGGCACAGTTCTGGCCACCAAAGCATCACTTCATCCATTGGCCTCCGCCAATTCGGGCGGATAGCCGCATTTTCCCCACGCTTATGAACTGGGTGCCGCTACGTCCGAGTGTCTGACTCCCGCCTCGGCGGTAGGAGTTCTGAGGCGACGCCGCACCGACCTGGGGGCTGTGGACTCCGATATCCAGCCGGGGGGAGTTGAGAAGATTCGCCCGCTATGCAACCTGAGACTGCGACGTAGGCGCCGCTGAATGCCAGACGTCGTCGTCCTTTTGCTGGCTGCCTCGGCCACCGCGCTTGCGACTGGAGTGGGTGCGGTTCCCGTTTTTCTCTTCGGACGTCGCACCGAGCGGGCAACGCCCTTCTTGCTTGGGTTTGCTGCGGGCGTGATGGGTGTCGCCGCCCTCGCGGGATTGCTCATCCCGGCAACCGAAGAAGGCTCGCTCGCCGGGGTGGTCGCTGGCTTCGCGGTCGGCGTCGTCTTCCTAATCGTGGTCAGCCGGCGCTTCAAGCCCGACCACGGCTTCATGGGTCGCACCGGCCCTGGAACGCGAACGTCGGCCCTCGTCTTCCTCGTCCTCTTCGTCCACAGCCTGCCCGAGGGTTTCGCGATCGGCACCGCTTTCGCTTCGGACCGGGCGGGGCTGGGCCTGTTCGTGATCCTCGCAATCGGGATACAGAACGTGCCGGAGGGAACCAGCGTCGCGATCCCGATGCAGGAAGCCGGCTTTGGCCGCGCCCGCCAGTTCTGGGCTGCGGTGGCGACCAGCGCCCCGCAGCCGATCGGCGCCCTGATCGCCTTCCTGGCGGTGGAGGAGGTGAGTGGCCTCTTGCCTTTCTCCTTCGCCTTCGCGGCGGGAGCGATGCTGGCGCTGATCGTCGTCGAGATGCTCCCCAAGGCCTACTCCGGCCCAAGCGCTTTGGGACCGAGCGTCGGCGTTGCTGGCGGCGCGGCCGTGATGCTCGGATTGAGCTTTGCGCTAGGCGTCTGACCTGCCAGCGATCCGCTGGATTGCCCACAGGCCGAGCCCGAGACAGAGCAGCGCTCCCGCCCGGAGCCACGTCTCACCCTCTATCTGAGTCATCACTACGACGCACGCGGCGATGCCGAGGAGCGGAAGCACGAAGGGCACCTCGAAATGCTCGTGACCGACCGGGTCCCGGCGGAGAAGGAGGGCGGCGACGTTCACCGTGATGAAGACGCCCAGCAGGAGAAGCACAGTCGTATCCGCGAGCGCTCCAAGGTCGCCGGTGACGATCAGCCCAGCGGCGATCGAGGTCGTGAAGGCGATCGCAACCAGGGGAGTCTTGTGTCGGCTCAAACGGCCAAACGAAGAGAGGAGCACCCCCTCTTCTGCCATTCCATAGAGCAGGCGCGAGGCCATGATCATGTTGATCAGCGCGCCGTTCGCCAGCGCCATCAGGCCGATCGCCGAGAACACCTTGGTGGGGACCGCCAGCGGTCCGACCTGGACCACCTCGAGCAGGGCGCCGCTCGAGGTTTCGAGACGCTGGGTCGGGACAGCCATCGAGGCGATCAGCGTCACCACGAGGTAGATCGCTCCGGCCGCGGCAAGGCCAGCGAACAGGGCAGTCGGGTAGGAGCGCTCCGGTCGGGTCGTCTCCTCGGCGATGTTGACCGAGTCCTCGAAGCCGATGAGGGCGTAGAAGGCGAGCGCGGCGCCCGCGAGGATGGCCAAAGCCGGCGCTGTCCCCTCCTTGAACTCGACGGCCCTACCCGGTTCGCCTTCTCCGCTGGTGAGCGCGGCAACTCCGACGATCACCACCAGGACGAGGCCGCCAAGCTCGACGAGCGTCAGCACGACGTTGAGCCGAACCGAGATCAGGATCCCGATGAAGTTGATCACGGCCACCACTGCGATAAAGGCCAAGGCGGCCACCGCGACCGGGACGGTGACGAACTCCGCGAGGTAGTCCCCACCGAAGGCCCTCGCGAGGGCACTCGCAGAGGTGACGCCCGAGGCCATCACGGCGAAGGCGACTAGGAACGCGACCAAGGGGCTCCTAAAGGCTTCCTTGGCGTAGAGAGCAGCACCGCCCGCGCGGGGGTACTTCGTGACCAGTTCGGCGTAGGAGCCAGCGGTCAGCGCGGCGAGCAGGAGGGCGACCAGGAAGGAGATCCAGATCGCGCCCCCGACCTCGGCCCCGACCACGCCGACGAGGGCGTAGATCCCGCCGCCCAGGATGTCGCCGAGGATGAAGAAGAAGAGCATCCGCCGCGAGACGACGCGCCGCAGCATCCTCGAGTGTTGGCTTCCTCCTGTTGCCGACCGCTCCCGGCGTGAGAATGGATTCGATGGACGAGTCACGCGGTCTGCTCACCGGGGAGCTCAGAGAACACTCGACGGCTCGGGTTCCGGTCCTCTCGCCATCGCAGTCCACGGCCGAAGCGCGCCGTTACATGCTTGGCAAGTCGTTCGATTTCGTCGACGAGATCGTGGTGCTCGATGAGGGCAGGCTAGTTGGCCTCGTGGCGCTGACCCGATTGCTGGAGGCCCCGGAGGACACACTTCTCGGCGACCTGGCCGACTCCGACTCCGTGGTGATCCGGCCAGGTGAATCGGAGGAGGGGGCTGCCTGGGAGATGGTGCGGCGCCGGCAGAGCAATCTGGCGGTGGCCGACTCGGATGGGGCATTTGTCGGGCTCGTGCCCTCGCATCGTTTGATCGGCCGCCTGCTCGCGGAGCACGACGAGGACGCGGCTCGCCTGGGTGGCTACCTGGCCAGCAGCGGGCGGGCGCGACTGGCGGCCGAAGAGCCGGTCAGACGACGGCTCCTTCACCGCCTGCCCTGGCTGCTGGTCGGCCTCGCCGGCGCGATGGCCTCGGCGGTGATCGTCGGCTCCTTTGAGGCCCAGCTCGACGAGGTGGTCCTTCTCGCCTTCTTCCTTCCAGCCGTCGTCTACATGGCCGACGCGGTCGGCACGCAGACCGAGACGCTGCTGATCCGTGGGATGAGCGCCAGCGTCGACATGCGGACGGTGGTTCGGCGAGAGCTGATCACTGGGGTTCTGATCGGCGCCTTGATCGGGCTCACGTTTTTTCCCTTTGCCTTGATCGGCTGGGGCGATGCTGATGTCGCCCTCGCCGTCGGTTTGGCCCTTATCGCGAGCTGCTCGATCGCGACCTCGGTGGCGACCGTGCTGCCCCGATTGCTGGCGCGCTTCGGCAGTGATCCGGCGTTCGGCTCGGGGCCGCTGGCGACGATCATCCAGGACCTGCTCTCGATCGCCGTCTACCTGGCGATCGCGACGCCGATTGTCACCTAAGCGGGGCGTATCGGCTGGGAAGTGAGAGGCTGGCTTGCGAATGCATCTGATCAAGGAGGTTCCTCATGGCGGACGAAACGATCACGCTGACGCTTTCCAAAGCGGATGCCGAGGTTCTCGTAGGCGTACTAGCGTCCGAGCGCTACAACGCAGACGTCGAAGCGGTTTGCAACGGAATACGTAAACAGCTCGACGAGAAGCTGGCCGAAGCAAGCTAAGAGCATGAGCACATGGCGGTGATCGAGACCGATGGGCTGACCAAGCTCTACGGGAAGGCGCGTGGCATCGAGGACGTGACGTTCTCGGTGCAGGCGGGTGAGGTCTTCGGTCTCCTCGGCCCCAACGGAGCGGGCAAGACGACGGCGATCCGCACGCTGCTCGACATGCTCCACCCGACCAGTGGCAGCGCCCGCATCTTCGGCCTCGACAGCCACCGCGACAGCGTCGCCGTCCGTGCTCGCCTCGGCAACCTTCCCGGCGACTTCGGCTACGGCAAGCAGGCAAGCGGGCGGGAGGCACTCCGTCTTCTGGCTCGGTTGCGGGGGGTCGAGGGACTCGGTCGGGCCGAGGTCTTGGCCGAGCGCTTCCGGGCCGACCTCGATCGCCCGCTCGGCCAGCTCTCACGCGGCAACCGACAGAAGGTCGGCCTCATCCTCGCCAGCTTTCACTCGCCCGAGCTGCTGATCCTCGACGAGCCGACCAGCGGGCTCGACCCGCTGATGCAGGAGGAGTTCATGGCGCTGGTCGGCGAGGAGCGCGAGCGTGGCTGCACGGTCGTGCTCTCCTCCCACGAGCTAGACGAGGTGGAGCGGGTCTGCGATCGGGTCGGCATCGTGCGAACGGGGAAGCTGATCGCGGTTGAACGGATCGCTGATCTGCTCGGCAAGGCGCGGCGCACGGTGTCTCTCGAACTGGCCGACTCCGCGGATCTCGATGAGCTGCGGCGGCTCCCGAACGTCACCGATCTGCAGGTGCTTGACGGCAGGGTCACCTTCAAGGTCTCCGGCGACATCGACGCCGCGATCAAGGCGGTCGCTCGCCATCACGTACTCGACATGGAGCTGACCCACCCGACCCTCGAGGAGGTCTTCCTCAGCTACTACCGGGAAGGGGAGGAGGGCGGATGACGCAGCTCGCGGCGCTCGTCCTCACCCACCTGTCCTACAGGCGGCGCTCGCTGCTCGCTTGGGGGTTGCCGCTCGGCCTCTGGTCAGCCTTCATCGTCGCGATCTTCCCCTCGGTCGAAGACGCCCTCTCCCAGGCGGTCAAGAACTACCCGCCCTCGCTGAAGGAAGCCTTCGGCATCGGTGAGCTTTCGAACGTCGAGCAGTACCTGCATGCCGAGATGCTGAGCCTGATCGTGCCGCTGGCGCTCGGCTACCTGGCGGTGCGCGCGGTTGCAAGCGGGCTCTCGGGAGCGGCCGAAAGCGGTCGCCTCGACGTACTGCTCTCGGCACCCGTTTCGCGGCGGCGCATCGCGGCGGCGAGCTTTGTTGCGACCGCGATCGAGCTGGCGATCGTGCTCGCCATCACCGTTCTGCTCACCGGGCTCGGCAACCTTGCCTCCGGGGCGGACCTCGCTTTCGGCTCCGCCCTCGCCGGCTTCGCCAGCGTCTGGCCCTTGGCACTGGTCTTCGCCGGGCTCGGCGTGGTCGCGATCGGCTGGTCGCTGCGCACGAGCGTCGTCACCGGCTCGGTAGCCGGGGTGTTGGTGACGATGTACGTGATCGATCTGATCGGCCGCCTCGATCCCGACCTATCCGGTGTTCGCTACGCCTCCGTTTTCAAGTACTACGGCAACGCGATCGAGGACGGGATCGATCCGCTCGCGTTTGCCGGCGTCACCGCCGCCGCAGTTGCGCTTGCGGCGCTCGGAGCCTGGCTCTTTGATCGTCGCGACCTTGCCGCCTAAGCTTCATTTGTGGTGGATCTCGTGCGACGGCATCTCCACGGCGGCCGACGGTGAGCGCGCGGGTGCTAATCGCTGGCGGCGGCGTCGCTGCGCTCGAGGCCGCTATCGCCCTGCACGAGATGGCCGGCGACCGCGCCGAAGTGGCGATGTACTCGCCGCGCGAAGACTTCATCTACCGCCCCTTTGCGGTGGCCGAGCCCTATGGGGCTTCCCCGGCGATGCGCTACGACTTGGCGAAGCTGGCCAAGCGCTGCGGTGCCAGCCTTCACCGCGCCACTATCGGTTCGGTCGACGGCGAGGCGCAGCGCGCCCACACTCACGACGGCGAGGAAGTCGCCTACGACTACCTGATCGTCGCCTGCGGGACGAGGCTCTTGGCGAGCGTCCCAGGCGCCCTCACCTTCTGGGGCGTCGCCGATGACGGCAGGGTTCAGGACGTGGTCCGCGGCCTGCGCGAGGGCAAGCTGCGACGGGTCGCATTCACGATGCCCGGTGGCGGCACCTGGGCGCTGCCGATGTATGAGCTGGCTTTGCTCGCCGAGAGCGAGCTCTCCAAGCAGGGCGTCGAGGGGGCGAGCCTGGTCGTCGTCACTCCCGAGGACGCGCCGCTGCACCTCTTCGGCCACGCTGTGAGCGAACGAGTGGGCGAGCTGCTGGCCGAACGCGGCATCGAGGTCGTGACCGGCGCTGTGCCGATCCACTTCGAGGAGGGCAGCCTTGTCGTATCGCCGCGGGGCGCTGTTGAGGCCGACGCGGTCCTCAGCCTGCCTCGCATGGAGGGCCGCAGGATCGGCGGCGTTCCCCACGATCTCGCCGGGTTCGTGCCCGTCGATGACCACGGTCGCGTGCGAGGAATGCAGCACGCCTACGCTGCCGGTGACGCGACGACCTTCCCGGTCAAGCAGGGAGGCATCGCCACCCAACAGGCAGACGTGGCCGCGGAAGCGATCGCGGCCGAGCTCGGCGCCGACCTCGAAGCCAAGCCCCTTGATCCAATCCTGCGCGGGGTGCTCTGGACTGGCGCCGAGCCGCTGTATCTCTCGGGCTATCTCTCGGGAGGGCACGGCGAAACCTCGAGCGTCAGCGACGTGGCGCCGTGGGGCGGTGGCGAGAAGGACAAGCTCGTCGGGCGCTATCTAACTCCGTTCCTCGCCGAGGTCAAACACTCAGCGGCGTAGGGTGAGGTCGTGAAGACGAAGGTCCTGACTCGCGCCGAGTACGAGCGGGAGCTGAAGCGTCTGCAGATCGAGATGGTGCGCCTGCAGGAGTGGATCGTGCAGGAGGGCTTGAAGATCGTCGTCCTCTTCGAGGGTCGCGACACGGCGGGCAAGGGCGGCGTGATCAAGCGGATCACCGGGCGCACCAACCCACGAGTCGTCCGCACCGTCGCGCTCGGCATGCCGAGCGACCGCGAGCGGACGCAGTGGTACTTCCAGCGCTACGTGGCGCATCTGCCCGCGGCCGGCGAGATGGTCCTGTTCGACCGCAGTTGGTACAACCGCGCCGGTGTCGAGCGGGTGATGGGCTTCTGCACCGATGAGGAGTACGAGGAGTTCATGCGCTCCTGCCCTCGCTTCGAGCAGATCATCCAGCGCTCGGGCATCGTCCTCCTGAAGTACTGGCTCTCGGTAAGCGACGAGGAGCAGGAGCGTCGCTTCCACGCTCGTCTCAACGACCCGGCGAAGCGCTGGAAGCTCAGCCCGATCGACCTCGAGGCGCGTGCCCGCTGGGTCGACTACGCCGAGGCGAAGGACGAGATGTTCGCCTACACCGACACGAAGGAGTCGCCGTGGTTCGTGGTCGAGGGCGACGACAAGCGCACGGCCCGACTGAACCTGATCGCGCACCTGCTCGACCAGATCCCCTACGAGCCCATCGATCACGAGAAGATCGAGCTGCCGCCACGCCAGGAGCGCGCCTACGTGCGGCCGCCCGCCGAGACGCAGACGTTCGTTCCCGAGCGCTACCGCGTGGAATGACCAGCAGCCGGGACCCGTCGCCATCTGAGGACCGGCGGTTCCCGTTCGTTGGCTTGGGCAGCGAGCCTCCCGCGACCTGGCTTGGCCTTGTCGCGACGCTAGCCGCCGTTGCCTTGGGGACCGCGCTCGTCTACCCGCTCAAGGAGGTAGCGCCGGTCGTCTCGCTGGGGGTCGTCTACCTGCCGGCGATCCTGCTGATCTCAACCGTGTGGGGACTGCGGCTGGGGCTGCTCGCCTCGGTCACCAGCGCCGCCGCATTCAACTTCTTCCAGATTCCGCCGCTTCATCGCTTCACGATCGCCGAAGAGGAGAACTGGGTTGCTCTTGCCGCCTTTGTGATCGCGGCGATCATCAGCAGCACGGTCGCCGGCCTCGCTCGTGCCCGTGCGGTGGAAGCAGAGCGGCGCCGCGAGGAGGCCGACCGGGCGCTCGCCGAGCTGGAGGCTCTGACCCTCGAGCGGGATCGGATGCAGGCGGAGGCGGTGCAAGCTGAGGCGGTGTGGCGCAGCGACGAGCTGAAGACCGTGCTGCTGCGGTCGATCTCCCACGATCTACGGACGCCGCTCACCTCGATCATCGCCGGTGGCTCCGCGCTCGGCTCGGAGACCTTGACGGCGGAGGAGCGCGCCGAGCTGAGCGAGGGGATCGTGGCCGAGGGGAGCCGTCTTTCGCGCCTGGTCGAGAACCTCCTCGACATGTCCCGGCTGGAGGCCGGGAAGGCCGAGCCGCACCGGGGGCCGGTCGATCTCGCCGAGGTGCTGGAGGCGGCGCGGCAGGGACAGGGCAAGGCGGAGCCGATTCGGCTGGCGCTCGACGAGGAGCTGCCGATGGTCAACGCCGATGCCGCCCAGCTCGAGCGCGTCTTCGCGAACCTGCTGGAGAACGCGGTCCGCTACGGGAACGGTCGTCCGGTGCAGGTCCGCTCGCGGATGGTGGGCGGCAATATCGTCGTCCGCGTGATCGACCAGGGACCGGGGATACCCGAGAACGAGTGGGAGCGGATCTTTGAGCCCTTCCAGCACGGCGACGCCGCCAACGCCGGCTCCGGGCTCGGGCTGGCGATCGCCAAGGGGTTCGTCGAGTCCAACGGAGGCGAGATCGCGGTCGAGTCATTGCCGGGACAGGGGACCAGCTTCGTTGTCACCTTGCCGCCGCACGACGGAGGCGAGGCATGAACGGGGCGACCCGCATCCTGGTCTGCGACGACGAGCCGCAGATCCTTCGCGCCCTGCGAGTGATCCTGCGCGATGCCGGCTATGAGGCGGTCACCGCTGCCACTGGTGAGGAGGCCCTCGACCTGGCGGCGGTGAAGCCGCCGGCAGCGGCGATCCTCGACCTGATGCTGCCCGACATCGACGGCGTCGAGGTGACGAGGCGGCTGCGCGAGTGGAGCGAGATGCCGATCATCGTCCTCTCCGCCGTCGGCGAGGAGGAGGCGAAGGTGCGGGCGCTGGCGGCCGGCGCCGACGACTATGTGACCAAGCCCTTCGGGCCGCCGGAGCTGGTGGCGCGGCTCGAGGCGGTGCTGAGGCGAGCCAAGCCCGAGGCGTCGGAACCGCTGATCGCCGCCGACGGGCTGGAGGTCGACCTCGGCGCCCGCGCGGTGCGCCGCGATGGCGAGGAGGTTCACCTGACCCCGACCGAGTTCGAGCTGCTGCGAGTTCTCGCGCAGAATCGCGGCCGACTAATGACGCACCGCGCCCTCTTGGTCGAGGTGTGGGGAGTTGAGTACGAAGACGACGTTCAGGTGTTGCGCGCCCACGTCGCCAACCTGCGGAGCAAGATCGAGCCCGACGACGGCCCTCGCTATATCCGCACCGATCCAGGCGTCGGCTACCGCTTCGCGGGCTAGAGCGACCTTTACGAAATCTGTATACGGAAGGCGCTTTCCTTCATGCGGCCTTGACGGGGTGAGGCGCACGATCGCTGCATGGATCTCGTCTCCCTTGCCCTGGCGCTCGCTGCCTTCGGGGCGATATATGCGCTGATCGAGGCGCTCGACCGGGTATGAGCGCCGCCGAGCTGTTCGGGCTGATCACCTCCGTCGCGGTCTTCGGCTATCTCGCCTACGCGCTGTTTCGCGGGGAGCGCCTCTAGTGGCACAGGGCTGGGTACAGATCGCCGTCTTCCTGATCGTGCTCACGGCGCTCGTGCCTTTCGTCGGCAGCTATATCGCCAAGGTCTTCCGCGGCGAACGTGTCTTCCTCTCCCCGGTGCTGGGGCCGGTCGAGCGCTTCGCCTACCGGGTGATGCGCGTGCGCCCTGAAGAGGGGCAGGACTGGAAGGCATACGCGCGCTCGATCGTCGTCTTCAGTCTGGTCTCTTGGCTCCTGCTCTACCTGATCCTCCGCACCCAGAGCATCCAGCCACTCAACCCGGAGGGCTTCGGCTCTGGCCCCTGGAACCTCAGCTTCAACACCGCCTCCTCCTTCGTCACCAACACCAACTGGCAGTACTACGGCGGCGAGACGACGCTCTCCTACTTCGTCCAGATGGTCGGGTTGACGGTGCAGAACTTCGTCTCGGCCGCCGTGGGCATCGCCGTGCTCGCCGCCGTGATCCGCGGCTTCGCCGCCCGCTCGGGATCGGCGCTCGGCAACTTCTGGGCCGACCTCGTTCGGATCAACCTCTACGTCCTGCTGCCGATCGCCTTCGTCGCGGCGCTGGTCCTCGTCTCCCAGGGCGTGATCCAGACTCTCGACGGCTCGACCACCTTTAACACGATTGCCGGGGGGACGCAGACGCTGGCGCTCGGCCCCGTCGCCTCGCAGGAGGCGATCAAGGAGCTGGGGACGAACGGTGGTGGCTTCTTCAACGTCAACAGCGCCTACCCGTTCGAGAACGCGAGCGGCTTCACCAACATGGTCGAGCTGCTGCTGATCCTGATCGTCCCGGCCAGCCTCACCTACACCTTCGGCCGCATGGTCGGCAATCGCCGCCAGGGCTGGGCGCTGTATGCGGCGATGATGGCGATGTTCGTCGTCGCGGTCGCCGTCGTTTACGCCGCCGAGCAGCACGGCAGCCCGGCCCAGCACCACGCGGGGGTGGCGACCGCCGCCTTCGAAGGCTCGACCGGCGGCAACATGGAGGGCAAGGAGCAGCGCTTCGGGATCGCCCAATCCTCGCTGTGGACGGCGGTGACGACCGTGACCTCCTGCGGCGCGGTCAACGCCTCCCTCGACTCGTTGACCGGGATCGGCGGCTTGGTGCCGCTGGCGAACATGGGGACCGGCGAGGTGGTCTTCGGCGGGGTCGGCTCCGGCCTCTATTACATGCTGCTGTTCGTCCTGCTGACGGTCTTCATCGCAGGGTTGATGGTCGGGCGGACGCCTGAGTTCTTGGGCAAGAAGATCGAGTCGCGGGAGGTGAAGCTGGTCCTCGTCGGCGTCCTCGTCACGCCGCTCTTGGTGCTGTTCGCGACCGCTTGGGCGGTAGCCAGCCCGGACGGCACGCAGTCGATCTACAACCACGGCCCTCAGGGCTTCTCGGAGTCGCTTTACGCCTATATGTCGCAGGCGAACAACAACGGCTCGGCCTTCGCCGGCTACACCGGCTTCGTCCAGCCCAACGCGCCGGGCAACGGTGGCTCGGAAGCGTTCAGCTTCGCCACCCTGCTCGGCGGCCTGGTGATGCTGCTCGCCCGCTTCCTGCCGATGATCGCGGCGCTCGCGGTGGCCGGGTCGCTGGCCGGGAAGCGGGTCGCGCCGGCAGGCGCCGGCACCTTCCGTGCCGACTCGCCCACCTTCGTCGTGCTGCTGATCGGCGTCGTCGTGATCGTCGCCGCGCTCACCTTCTTCCCCGCCTTCCTGCTCGGCCCGGTCGTGCAGGGGCTGACCGACCAGCTCTTCTGAGATGAACGGACTGCGAAAAGACCTAGCCATCGCGACGATCGCAATCGTCTTCCTGACGCTCGTGCTCGGCGTCGCCTATCCGCTGGTGACCACCGGCGTGGCGCAGCTGGTCTTCCCCGGCGCCTCCAACGGCAGCGAGATCGAGGTCGACGGCAAGCTCGTCGGCTCGAAGCTGATCGGCCAGGACTTCAAGGGCCTGCCCCGCTACTTCCAGAGCCGTCCCTCTGCCACCGAATACAGCGCCGACGTCACCTACTTCAACAACCTCGGCCCGAACAGCCGCGAACTCTCGGACTTCTTCGCCGAGCAGCTCGCCGCCTACCTGAAGCGCGAGCGCCCCTATGACCCTGGCCTCGCTGCCGCCGAGGTGCCGGTCGACGCGGTGACGACCTCGGCCTCGGGCGTGGACCCGCATATCTCCGAGGCCAACGCCCGCATCCAGGCGCGTCGCGTCTCCGAGGTCCGCGGCCTGCCCCTGGATCGGGTCCTCGGCCTCGTCGCCGACCACACCGATGGCCGCTTCCTCGCCCTCTTCGGCGAGTCGGGAGTGAACGTTCTGCAGCTCAATCTCGCTCTCGACCAGGAGCCCGCCCGATGACCGACGAGACGCTTCGCAACGAGCCCCGCTCGCTGCTGGATCGGGCAATCGTCATACGGGCGGCGCTCGACTCGCTGCGCAAGCTCGATCCACGCCACCAGTTCCACAACCCGGTGATGTTCGTGGTCGAGCTCGGGGCGCTGATCGTCACCGGGGGTTGGCTGATCCAGGTCTTCGGCGGGCCTCCCCTCGGCGGTGGCGATGAGCCGGCCTGGTTCGCCTTCTCGATCGGCGTTTGGCTCTGGCTAACCGTCGTCTTCGCCAACTTCGCCGAGGCGATTGCCGAGGGACGGGGCAAGGCGCAGGCCGACGCCCTGCGCTCGATGCGGACGGAGACCGTCGCCCGCCTGCGCGACGGAGGCGAGAAGCCGGCATCGGAGCTTCACCGCGGCGACGTGGTCGTGGTCGAGGCGGGGGAGACGATCCCGGGCGACGGCACGGTGATCGAGGGCATCGCCTCGGTCGACGAGTCGGCGATCACCGGCGAGTCGGCGCCGGTGGTGCGCGAGTCGGGCGGCGACCGCAGCGCCGTCACCGGCGGCACGCGGGTCCTCTCCGATCGGATCGTCGTCGAGATCACCCAGGAGCCGGGGCAGAGCTTCCTCGACCGGATGATCGCGCTGGTCGAGGGAGCGGAGCGGCGAAAGACGCCGAACGAGATTGCCCTCAACATCCTCCTCGCCGGCCTCACGCTGGTTTTCCTCCTCGTCGTCGTCGCGCTGCGGCCCTTCGCCGAGTTCTCAGGCACCGACGCATCCGTCGTTACCCTGATCGCGCTGCTGGTCGCGCTGATCCCGACCACGATCGGCGCCCTGCTCTCGGCGATCGGGATCGCCGGCATGGATCGCCTCGTCCGTCACAACGTGCTCGCTCTCTCGGGGCGGGCGGTCGAGGCCAGCGGCGACGTCGACGTGCTGCTGCTCGACAAGACCGGCACGATCACGCTCGGCAACCGCGAGGCGACGCAGTTCATCCCGATGCCGGGGATCGAGGAGTCCGAGCTGGCCGAAGCGGCGCAGCTCTCCTCGCTCGCCGACGAGACGCCCGAGGGCCGCTCGATCGTCGTCCTCGCCAAGGAGTTCGGGATCCGCGGGCGCCAGCTCGAATCGCACGAGGCGCATTTCGTCCCCTTCTCCGCCGAAACCCGGATGAGCGGGGTCGACGTCAACGGCAACCAGTACCGCAAGGGCGCCGGCGACGCGATCATCCGCTACGTCGAAGAGCAGGGCGGTCGGCCGCCCGCTGAGTTGCAGGAGCACCTCGACCTGATCGGCCGCGACGGCGGCACGCCGCTCGCGGTTTGCCGCGACAACCACGTCCTCGGCGTCGTCTACCTGAAGGACATCGTCAAGGAGGGGATGCAGGCCCGCTTCGATGAACTGCGGCGGATGGGGATCTCGACCGTGATGGTGACCGGCGACAACCGCCTCACCGCCGCGAAGATCGCCGAGGAGGCCGGGGTGGACGACTTCCTGCCCGAAGCGACGCCCGAGCAGAAGCTGGAGCTGATCCGCGGCCACCAGGAGGAAGGCCGGATGGTGGCGATGGCGGGCGACGGCACCAACGACGCCCCGGCCCTGGCGCAGTCCGACGTTGGCGTGGCGATGAACACCGGCACCCAGGCCGCCCGCGAGGCGGGCAACATGGTCGACCTCGACTCCAACCCGACGAAGCTGATCGAGGTCGTGGAGATCGGCAAGCAGCTCCTCATCACGCGCGGGGCGCTGACTACCTTCTCGATCGCCAACGACGTAGCCAAGTACTTCGCGATCCTGCCGGCGATCTTCGCCTTCACCTATGCCGCTAACCCCAGCGAGCGCGGACCGCTCAATGCCCTGAACATCATGGAGCTGGGCACGCCGACCTCGGCGATCCTTGCGGCGATCGTCTTCAACGCCCTGGTGATCCCGATGCTGGTGCCGCTCGCCCTGCGCGGAGTCCGCTACCGGCCGATCGGCGCCACGGCGCTGCTGCGGCGAAACATGCTGATCTTCGGCCTCGGCGGCTTGATCGTGCCCTTCGTCGGGATCAAGCTCCTAGACCTGGTGATCCACAACCTGCTTGGAGCATGAGCCGATGGCCGGCCGCCTCAAGGTCTTCATCGGCATGGCGGCCGGGGTCGGCAAGACCTACCGGATGCTCCAGGAGGGCCACGCCGAGCAGGAGGCCGGCCGCGACGTGGCGATCGGCTACATGGAGCCCCATAAGCGGCCGGAGACCTCGGCCTTGGCAGAGGGGCTGGAGGCGATTCCGCGGCGGCGCCTCACCTACCGCGGCACCGACCTTGAGGAGATGGACCTGCCAGCGCTTCTGGCGCGGGCGCCCGAACTGGCGCTGATTGACGAGCTCGCGCACACCAACCCGCCAGGCACCGAGCACGAGAAGCGCTACGAAGACGTGCGCGACGTGCTGGCCGCGGGGATCGACGTCTTCTCCACCGTCAACGTCCAGCACCTGGAGTCGCTGAACGATCAGGTCGCCGAGCTGACCGGGACGCGGGTGCGGGAGACGATCCCCGACGCGGTGTTGGGCGAGGCCGATGAGGTGGTGCTGATCGACCTCACCCCCGAGGCGCTGATCGAGCGCTTGCGGGCCGGCAAGGTCTATCCCGGCGAGAGCATCGAGGCCGGCGCTGCGCAACTTCTTCACCGTGGAAAACCTGCTGGCGCTGCGCGAGGTGGCGCTGCGCCAGGTCGCCCAGGAGGTCGAGGCGAAGCGGCTCGTGGTCGAGGAGCCGCTCGGCACCCGTGAGGAGCGGGTCGCCTCCGAGGTGCCGAAAGCGGTGGGCGAGCGGCTGCTGGCGCTGGTCCGCCCGCAGCCGTCCTCGCAGCGTCTCGTGCGGCGAGCCTGGCGCTCGTCGCAGCGGCTCGGTGCGCCACTCGACTTGCTGTGGGTGAAGCCGCCGGGCCAGTCGATCGAGGGCGAGGTCGAGCGCCAGGTGACGGCGCTGCGTCATCTCGCCTCCGTCCTCGGCGCCACCTTCCTGATCGAGGAGAGCGACAACCTCGTCGATGGTGCCGCGCGGGTGGTCCGCGAGCGCGGCATCACCTACATCATGGTTGGGGAGTCGCTGCCCCGCCGCGGTCTGGCCCGCCTACGCGAGCCGCTGCCGCAGCGGTTGATGAACGCCACGCCCCACGGCGTGGACGTGCGGATCGTCTCCCACCGCGGCCTCAAGGAGGAAGCGTGACCGTCGAGCGGCTGCTGATCGGGGTCGCGCTCCTCGCCGGGCTGGCCATCGGCTACCTGATCGCACGCGCCCGCAGGCGCGGTCGCCGCTCCGAGCGGCCACAGCCCGTCCACCAGATCCTCCTGCCGTTCACCGGGACCGAGATCTCCCGCCGTGCCGTGGACGCGGCGCTGCGGCTGGCGCGGGCCGAGGAGGCGACGCTGATGCCGGCCTATCTCGCAACCGTGCCGAAGCAGCTGCCCCTAGACTGCGCGATTCCCAGGGAGGCCGCCAAGGCGATGCCGATGCTCGAGGCCATAGAGCAGCGGGCTGCCGGCCAGGGCGTGGCGGTGGATGCCCGCGTCGAGCGCGGCCGCTCCTACCGCCACGCCCTGGCCCGCCTGCTCGACCGGGAGCGCTTCGATCGCGTCGTTGTGCCCGCCACCGCCGAGTCTCGCGCCGGGCTCTCCGGCGACGACCTCGTCTGGCTTCTGGAGAGGGCCCCGGCCGAGGTTCTGATCCTTCGCCCAGCCAGCGAGGACAGGAGGATCCTGACCCTTTCGTCCGGCTAGACTTCGCGTCTCGAGCGATGAGGCTCGCTCCTTCATAACCGCGGCTGCGGGCCGCTGATGGCCTCTATCCACGTCCAGCGACGCTGATAGGAGGCCCGTGCGATGAGACCCCAGTTCGACCTTCGCCAACTGGCGGCGATCTATGTCGGCGGCGTGCTCGGCGCGTTGGTCCGCGTCGGTCTTACCGAGGCGCTTCCTCACAGCCCCGGCGGATGGCCGTGGGCGACCTTCGCGGTCAACATGGTGGGGGCGCTGGCCCTCGGGTACTTCTTCGCCCGGCTTCGCGATCACCCGGAGGACAGCCTCGCCCATCCCTTCCTGACCACCGGCATCTGCGGCACGCTCACCACTTTCTCCACGCTGCAGCTGGAGCTGTTCGAGATGATCGACGCTGGCTACCTGCCGCTCGCCGCCGGCTACGTCGCGGCCACCTTCGTCGCGGGCTATGCCTGCATCCGCCTGGGCATCGCGGCGGAGCGGCGACCACGTTGGGAGACGGCGGCATGAGTGCGGCGACCTGGGTCTTGGTCGGCTTGCTGGGAGGAGGTGCGGCCATCGCCCGCTTCCTGATCGACGCGACCATCGCGCGTCGCAGCGACCACCCCTTCCCGCTGGGGATCCTCGCGATCAACCTCGCGGGCGCCTTCGCGCTCGGCCTGGTGGCGGGAGCGGCGCTCAGCGGCGAGGCGCTGATCGTCGTGGCCGGCGGTGGCATCGGGTCCTTCACCACCTTCTCGACCCTGATGCTCGACTCCCACCGCCTCAGCGAGGCCGGTCACACCCGCCTTGTCTGGCTGAACGTCGGCCTCTCGCTCATCGCCGGCTACGTGGCGATCGCCCTCGGCCACTGGATCGGAGCGCACTAGAAAAGCCGCTACTGTGTGACGCGGTGAGCCGGGAAGACTGGTCGGCAATGCTCGTCGCCGACCCCGAAAGGTTCCCTTGGCAATCGCCGTCGCCACCTTCCTGATCGCCCTGGCGATCATCGCCAGCGAGAAGCTGCACCGCACCAACGTCGCCCTGCTGGGGGCCGCGATCGTTGTCCTCTTCGTCGGTGACTTTTCCCAAGAGCAGGCGATCGAGTCGGTCGACTTCAACACGATCGGCCTCCTGGTCGGGATGATGATCCTCGTCTACCTGACCCAGCAGACCGGCGTCTACGACTACGTCGCGATCCGCGCCGGCCAGCTCTCCGGCGGACGCTCCTTCGCGGTGACGATGAGCCTGGCCGCGATCACCGCGATCCTCTCCGCCTTCCTCGACAACCTGACGACGATCCTTCTGATCGCGCCGATCACCTTCCTGCTCGCCGACGCGCTCGACATCGACGCTGTGCCACTGCTGATCATCGAGGTGATTGCCTCGAACATCGGCGGCACGGCGACTCTTATTGGCGACCCGCCCAACATCATCATCGCCGGCGCCACCGGGCTCAGCTTCAACGCCTTCATCATCAACCTGGCGCCGATCGTGATCGTCACCTTTGCGGTCGTGATGCCGCTGCTCTATCTCGTCTTCCGCCGTCGCCTGCACGTCGAGGAGCGCAACCGCAGAGCGGTGATGGAGCTGGATGCTCTCGCCTCGATCCGCGACTCGGCTGAGCTGCGCCGCACCGGCCCCGTGCTGGCGCTGACGATCCTCGCCTTCTTCGCCCACCAGGCGCTTCACGTCGAGCCCGCCACCGTCGCCCTGGCGGGCGCCTCGATCGGCCTGCTGGTGACCAGGGTCGACCTCGACAAGGCGCTCTCGGGGATCGAGTGGACGACGCTCTTCTTCTTCATCGGGCTCTTCGTGATGGTCGGGGCGCTGGAGGAGACCGGGGCGATCGGCCACATCGCCGACGCCGTCAAGGATCTGACCGGCGGTGAGCGCTCGGCCGAGCTGATCGGGATCGTCTGGGTGGCGGCGCTCGGCTCGGCCGTCGTCGACAACATCCCCTTCACCACGGCGATGATCCCGGTAGTGCAGGAGTTGCAACAGGACGCCGGGGCGACCGGCGACGACGCTTACTGGTGGGCGCTTGCCCTCGGCGCCTGCTTCGGCGGTAACGCGACGATGATCGCCGCCGCCGCCAACGTCGCCGCCGCTGGAATGGCCGAACGGGCGGGGACGCCGATCGGCTTCATGACCTTCCTGCGGATCGGCCTGCCGGTGACGATCCTCTCGATAGCCCTGGCCACCGCCTACGTCGCAATCCGCTACATCGCGCTCTGAGGAGGAGACGACCATGCCCGACTCGATTGTCAACAAAGCACTGCGGGAGATAGAGCCGCTCGGCGCCGACGAGCTGATCGGCCCGGCCGCTCGGCGCGTGGTCGAGGCGGGCCTGCCGGCGCTGCCGGCGGTGGAGGCTGACGGCAGCTTCGCCGGCATCTTCGGCGAGCGGGAGTTCATGGCGGCGCTCTTCCCGAGCTACCTCGGCGACCTCGCCTCGGCGGCGATGGTCTCGCGCTCGGTCGACGAGACGATCGAGCGTCGCAGCAACTGCGCGGCAGAACCGATCCGCCGCTACCTGACCACCGACCACGTCGTGGTCGAGGACAACTACTCAGACACCCAGCTCGCCGAGCTCTTCCTCCACCACCGGGTCCTGGTCGTCCCGATCGCCACTGCGGGCAGGGTGCATGCTCTCGTCACCCGCCATGACTTCTTCTGCGAGCTGGTGGCCCGGTTCGGCGAGCTGGCCGAGGACGTGTAGGCGTGGGTCTGACCGAGACTTGCCAGCCTGCTCAATTCCACCCGAGCATGCACGGCACGTTCGAGGCCTGTGCGACCCTGGTGCGGCTGGCCTCCTCTCTGGATGAGATCGATCGCGATTGGCAGGAGTGCTTCGCCTGGCCCAAGGCAACCGACTGACCGCCTGAATCTCCGGCGATCTCGGGCCTCCGTTCCCCGGCGCTCACCGAAGCAAAAGGCGTCCTGCGTGGACAACAGAGGTGAATGGACGCTCTGCCCGAGAAGCGAGGCGCTCAGAGTCGATCTGAGCCTCTGCGGCGAGCCGCCGCGTGTGATCGCTCAGGCGCTCACGCAGGTCAGGCCGCCTCTGCGGGAGCCGCCCGCGTGCCCTCGATTTTGCACGCCTGGCGGCGTGCGGGCGGCGGGCATCGGCTCCCGCAGCGGGCGGAGCCAGACCAAAGGAGGCTGAGATGACTCAGACGTTGGACACCCTGATTCAAGAGGTCGAGAGCGGCGAGCAACACCTCACCTACGAGGGACTGAAGGGCCGCGACAGCCGCGAGACCGAACGTCTCGTCGACAGCTTCGCCTCGGTGCTGCGACGGATGACGCCTGCGGAGCGGATCAGCGCCTCGCGCCACGGCGGCTTCACGCGCTGGGAGCGCTGGGTGTGGGCGGCCCGCTATCCCGACGAGGTGCCGCTGGTCAACGGCGAGATCGAGTGGATCGCCTGCAACATGGCCGACCTCGATCCCGACTAGCGCCCGCGCAGAGAGAAGCGGCGACGGCCGATGACGAGGCGCAGGCGCGCGGCTCGTTCCTCGGCTTCGATTCGCTCGCCGGCGACGCGCAGTGGCACGGTGTCCTCCGTCCAGGTCCCACGCGGCTCCTCGCCTCTGGCGTCGGAACCCCGCAGAGGGACTGCCGCCTCCTCGCGCGGCTCAGCGACGGGCGTTGACCTTCATCGCTCCACCCCCTTCGCGCCAGAGCTGTCTCCCGACCCCTCGCGCAGCCTTTGCAGCTCCTCGTCCTCGTACCAGGGACGCAGCTTGATCTTCGCCGGTGGCAGATGTCCGTAGACGAGGAGCCCGGTGCCGGGGTCGCGCTCGCGCACCAGATTGGCCGGAGCCAGGTCGCGGTAGGTATCGCCCTCGGTCTGCGAGTGGCGGCCCTTCTCGCCGGTGCTGCGCGAGCGCTGCTCGAACTCCCCGGCGCCCAGCACCCGCGAGACGTAGGAGAGGGTCTCGGGGTCCGAGATCCCGGTGCCGAAGACCTTGGCGCGGTGATTGTTGACGATGGTGGAGGCCCGTCGCCCGTAGCGTGAGCTGACCTGGGCCATGTCCTGAAAGACGCTCAGCAGCTGCACGCCCTGCCCGGCGCCGGTCGAGGCGATCTCCGCCAGGTTCGGAATCGGCGCGATGTTGGCGCACTCGTCCAGCAAGAGCAGCAGCGGCGGGTCGAGCGGCTTGCCCGGTCGCCGCGACGGTCTCGTAGACAACCGCGAGCAGCTCCTGCACCAGCATCGAGAAGACCGTCCGAAGCCGCTCCTGCTCGTGCAGCGGCGCGCAGAGGTAGAGGGTGTTGGCGCCGCCGTCGAGGAGGGCGGCCGGGCTGTAGTCGGCGCCCTTCGTCTCCTCCGCGACGCGCGGGTCGGCGAAGGCGCCGACGATCATCTCCGCGGTCGTGTAGACGGAGCTGCGCTGGCGCTCCTCGCGGTTCTGCGTCGCCTGCCAGGCGCGCTTCGCCGCCGCCTCGCCCGTCTCGTTCAGCAGCTCCTCGATATGGGCGTCGTTGGCATCGGGCCCTTCATCGAGCCAGCGCACCACCGACTCCATCGTGCGACCGCTGGCGGCGGCGGCGAACAGCAGCGGAGCCAACAGCTTCTCGGCCGCCGAGTACCAGAAGTCGGCGTCCTGCAATCCGCCCGAGCCGGTGCGCGCGGCGGCGGCGAGCCAGTGCGCGACCCGCATCGCCCCGCGCCAGCTTCTCGCGCCCCACAGCGGCGTCGCCCGCGAGGGCTCCAGCCCCGTCACCAGCGCCGGATCGAAGACCATCACCTCACCGAGCGTCTGCCGGTGGGCCACCGTGTCGATCAGCAGGTCGCTCTTGATCGAGGTCGCCAGGACCGGCCCCTGCCACTCCAGCAGAGCCGGGATCGCCAGGCCGGTCGTCTTATGGCTTTCGGTCGGTGCGAAGGCGATCACCGACTGCCGCTCCTGGGCGGCGAGCAGGGCTCGTCCGCTCCAACCGAGCGTCAGCCGCTTGCGTTGCGGCGAGGGCACCCGCAGCGGCGCTAGGTCGCGGCGGCTCGCCCAGCGCGCGCTTGGCGCTCGTCGCCGACCGCCGCCAAGCGCGAGCAGCTCATCCAGCTCCAGGTAGCGACGGCAAAGCAGGACAACCCCGCAGAGGGCGGCCAGCACGAGCGCCGCGCTCGCGTAGAAGCCGGGCGCCCCCGGCAGCGCCGCCCGCGCTTCGCGCGGCCAGGCCGCACGCGGGTCGCCGAGGTGGGAGGGGAGCTTCACCGCCGTCATCGCCAGTTCGCTCGCGCCGATCGACGTCCAGCCGCCGCCGAAGATCAGACCGGCCAGCGCGCCGATCAGCCAGATCAAGGCCAGGACGGCGGCGGCGATCGCGGCGAGCGCCAGGTAGAGCTGTCGCTCGGAGTCGCTCACGCCGCCTCCGCGAGGGAGCGCTCGACCATGCGCCAGTCGGTGTAGACAAGCTCGCGCTCGACCTGGGAGAGACGGTGCTGGACGAGGAAGGAGCGCCGCCCGACCATCCACAGCGCCTCGCCCAGCCGCAGCGTCGTCGTCAGCTCCGCCTCGGTCCTGCTCAGCCCGAGCCGGGAACGCAGAAGCTCCTGCTGATCGTGCGGCTGGCGGTAGATGACCTTGGTGTCGGCGTCACCGATCAGCCCCTCGGCGATGCGCGCCTCGCGCGAGCCGGCATCACCGGAGGCGCCGAGGTCGGTGAGGCGATGGACGACGACGATGTTCTGCACGCCGAGCGAGCGGCAGAGCTTGAAGTTGGCCTGAAGCCACTCGGCGACGCCGATGTGGCTGGTCACTCGCCAGCCCTCCTCGACCACCGAGATCAGCTTCGGGCTCTCGCGGCCCTCCTGCTCGGCGGCGTGCTTTCGCTCCAAGAGGATCGCCTGCTGCCAGGCCGCGGCGCAGGTCATCAGGATCCCCAGCGCCGCCGAGTCGCGGACGGCGCTCAGGTCGAGCACGACCAGCGGCGCGTCGAGGTCGAGTCCCTCGCTCGTCGGCCCGTCGAACATGCCCCGCAGGTCGCCCGCGCAGAGCCGTTGCAGGGCCAGCGCCGAGGAGCGATTCGCCTCGGCGAAATCCTCGCGCGCTGGCGGCCGAGACGCCCTGCACCATCGCCTCGCGGGGATGGAGCAGCGCGTCGACCACCATCGGCAGGGTCGGCTCGGCCGCACCGGATTCCTCGTCGACGACCTCCAGCGCGACCCGCAGCCCGGCGTCCTCCTCCGGGCTCAGCTCGCGCCGCAGCGCCGCCTGGGCCACCGAGCGCAGAAGGCTCAGCGGTCCCTCGCGGCCGCCCCGCGGACTGAGCGGGTTCAGGCGCACCTCGCCGCCAGGGGCGAGGGTGATCGGGCGCACACCGAGCGCCTTCGCCAGCGGCCAGTACTCGCCCTTGATGTCGAGCACCCATGCCTGGCGCCCGAAGACCGCCTGGCGGTAGATGTAGGTCTTGACGAGGCTCGACTTGCGCGAGGCGATCCCGCCGAGCATCAGCATGTTCGGCCCTGGCAGGTGGACCGGGTACAGCGCCCACGGGTCATACATCCAGGCGCCGCCGTAGGCGTCGCGGCCGATGTAGGCGCCAGGCGCCCCGAGGCCACCCTGCCCGAGGAAGGGATAGACGGACTGGAAGTGGGCGGTCGTGCCGCCGTGGCCGGGCCGCTCTCCCGCCCGCCGCCTCACCGCAGTCCCCGGCAGAGCGGCAGGGTGAAGGGAAAGCCGGTGTCCTGCTCGCCGTAGAGGCGTTGCAGGCCGAGGCGGGCGAGCTGCGCGGCGTGCTCGACCTCGACTCTCGGCCCGCTCCAGCTCCTCCGGCGAGCGCGCCGAGGTCCGCACGTAGCCCGCCCAGCGCATCTCCGCGTGCCCGTCGGCCAGCTCCTCCTCGCGGCGCGAGGCCGCCTGCTGGCGGCGGCGGATTCGCGCCGTGGACATGAAGCCCTGGCGGCTGCGGTTGATCTCCTCCGCGACCTCGGCGGTCTGCGCCGCCTCGGCTCGGCGCATCGCCAGCGAGTAGGGGACCGGCTCGATCGTCACCGCGACCGTCCGCAGGGCGCTCGTCTGCATCAGGAGCGGCGCCATGAACATCGGGCCTACGTCCGAGCGCGGCCATGAGGCGATCCAGTAGGTCGCGTGAAAGGCGGAGTCCGTGCGGTAGGTGGACCAGCTCGACTCGTCGGCGAGCGGTCCCATCAGCGCCGGCTCGACTCCCTCGCGCCCGTCCTGCCCCAGGGTCGCGCGGGTGCGCGCCTGGCGGCCGAACGGGTCGAAGGCGTCGCGGATCAGCGCCGCGTACTGGCGCGGGCGCAAGAGGCCCGAGACCGAGACCTCGGCGATCGTCAGCCGCTCGGCGAGGCTCTCGGCCTCGCGCAGCAGCAGCTCGCAGGCCGCCTCGACGCCGCCGCCGAGTCGGCGCAGCTCGCGGGCACCGCGGCGTTGGTCGATCTGCAAGGCGATCAGGACCTCGTGCTCGGTCGTCTGCGGCGCGGCCGACTCGACCAGCTCGATGTAGGAGCGGACCACCTCGGAGTCGAGCGGCACGGCGCGGTCGCGCTGGGCCTGGAAGTGGGCCGCCAGCTCGTCGCCCTGGCCGGGCACCGTCTGCTCAAGCCACTGGAGGCGACGGATCGGGCTGCCGTCGCGGGCGCAGCTCGCCAGCACCGCCCCCCAGGCGTCGAGCGCTCGCTCCTGCTCCGCGCCGTCGCGCATCGCAAAGGCTCCCGCTCGCACCGCCAGCGCGGCGGTAAAGGTGCCCTCGCGGCGGTCCTCGATGACGCCGACCTGCTCGGAGCCGTAGGGCACGGCGAGCAGCTCGACCCCCGCCAGCTCCGGTGGCAGCGAGGCCTCGTGCTCCGCCTCGCCCTCGCCGCCGACGGCGAGTGCCCCCGGTTGGCGCGGTCGAGCGGTGGCCGCGTTCGGCGCGTCGGCGCCGTCGCGCCCAGCGCCCCACAACCGGCGCCCACTCCTCCGCCGTGCGGCCCTCGAACGGCACGCAGATCGCGGCGACCGCTATGCACAGCGCCAGCACCCCGACGATCAGGCCGACGACGCTCCGCATCGCGTAGAGCGCCCCCAGCCCGATCAGGGCACCGGCGGCGACGATCACCACCTGGCCGGCCCGTAGCGGGCCGACCACGGCGCGCTGCTCGAGGGGACCGAAGCGATAGCGCCGGGCGCTCACGACTTCGCTCCCTTCTCGGGCTTCGCGCCGGGCGGCTCGGGTGCCGGTCGCGGCGGTTTCTCCCCAGCGCCCGGGGTACCGCCGCCGTCCGCCTCACGGGGCGTCGCCGCGCCGCGCGCCTCGGTCGCCTCGTCGACCGGCGCGGGCACTCGCGCCCGCCGAGCCGCCCGTCTCCTGGGCGACCGCCGTTCCCTGCAACCGCTGGGCGGCGGCCTGGGTGCCGCGCACCGCCGCAGCGGGCACCGCTGCCGCGGCGCCGGCTAGCCCCGGCTCCGCCCGCGGCCGCCTCACCAGCCGGCTGCACCGCCCGCCTCGCCACCACCGCCCCCCGATCCCACACCCGGCCCACCGCCGCCGCGTGGGCCACCGGGCTCGGGTCCGGCGCTGCCGCCACCTTTCTCGCCCGCGTTCCAGAGCGTCGCGCCCGACTCGCCCCAGTTGGAGCGGGCCATGTTGCGGAGGATCTGCACGTCGCTTGCGATCTGCACCCCGCTCACCGCGCCGCCCGCCGCAGAGCGGCGACCGTAGGCGGCGGTCATCGCGCCCTCGGCGAACGGCACGAGCTTGAGCAGCACGAACGGGGCGAAGCAGGCGAGCAGCATCAGCGCCGAGGCGGCGAGGATGTGCTCGACTCGGCCATCGGTCTCGGCGACCAGGCCGGCCGCCAGCGAGATGATCGAGACGATGACGAACTTCGAGCCGATGACGACCACGAGCAGCTCGCCGGTGCGGCGCAGAGCGCCGGTCCAGCGCGGCCAGATCGACGCCGCCAGGGCCATGCGGCATGAACAGAGCGACGACGTAGATCGCCGCGTCGCGCATCAGCAGCTCAAGCCACACGAGGAAGGCGGCGAAGGCGCCGATGATCGCCGCGAGGAAGGTGACGAACAAGGGGACGCCGACGCTTCCCGCCGCCTCTCCGGCCGCCGCTCCGCTCGGGTTGGTGCCCCCGGCGCCACCCACCTCCTTGCCCGCGCTGCCGCCCGCTTCGCCGAGGCCGGTGATCGCGCCCTTGAAGAACTGCTCGCTGTTGTCGTGGCTTGCGCTGGCGATCGCGTGGCACATCCCGTCGGTGGCGACGAGGAGCAGCTGCACCACCGCGTAGGCGACGCTGGTGGCGATGAAGGCGAGCGGCAGGTTGATGAGGACGACGCGGGCCAGCAGCCCGGCGTTGCCTTGAGCCAGTCCCTCCAGCACCGCCAGCAGCAGCATCGCCAGCCCCATCAGCGCCGCGATCTCCGCCATGCGTCCGTACTGCGAGACGAAGCCCTTAGTCGTCAACTGCGTCGTCGTCGTCTCCTCGATGCCCTTGACGACCTGACCGATCAGCCAGCTCGCGCCGTCGGCGACCCAGGTGGTGATCTGCTCGAAGATCCCGTTGCCGACGCCCTTGAGGGCATCGCTGATCGGGGCGGTGACGGCGCCAGTCACCTCATCGCTGACCGCGTTGCAGGCGTCACCGACCGGGTTCCCGCCGCCGACGAGACCGCCGGTGATCGCGCCGACGCCTCCGGTGACGACCCCCGCCGGGGCGCTGCCGACGTCGCAGATCGGGTTGGCCCGGGCGGGCGGCGGCGAGGGCTGCGCGACGACGATCAGCGTCGCCAGCAGGCCAGCGAGGAGGGCCGCCGCCAGGCATCTAGGGAGCCAGCTCATAGCTTTCAAGCCCCCGCGCCAGGTCGATCACGCCGTAGGCGCCGAGCGGACCCGGCTTCGTCGCCAGCCTCGGCGTCGGCCCGAAGCCGCCCCGGGTTTCGGCGATCCGCCAGCGGCCTTCCATCCAGACGAGCTCGGTGTGGGTCAGGCCGAAGTAGGCGGCCGGTTCCACCGCGTCGGCGTTGCCGAGCAAGGTGAAGCCCCAGGTGAGGACGCGGGCGCGATCGGCCTCGAAGGACTCGACCCGGTAGCCGATCGGGATCGCCGAGTAGAGCGTCTGCACTCCGCGACGGACGCCCGCCCCGATCGGTCCCGCCGCCAGTCGCTCCGCGCCGGGCGAGTTGGCGGCCAGCATCGTCGCCGCGTAGTCCGGCGTCGCCACCGCTTCGATCCGCGAGCGCAGGACGCCGGGCCGCAGGACCGCTGGGGTGGCGAAGGCCCGCTGGTAGGCGGCGACGGCCTGAGCTGCGCCGCGAGGCGAATCGGGGAAGGAAACCGGGACGCCTGCGAGCGACCGCGCCGCACCGGCTTTGGCTGGTGTTGCGGCGCGGTCGCCGCCAGTGGTGGGGGAGAGGGCGTGGCCGAGCAGGAAGCCGACGAGCAGCGTGGCGATGCAGGCGAGGAGCGAGACGTTGCCGCCCCGGCGCTGAGCCTTCGGTGGGCGAGCGCATCACTTGACCGCTGAGCCGGAGGTGTAGAAGAAGTTGATCAGGGCCGCCCCGGCACCGACGACGAACGCCGCGATCAGCGAGTAGAGGACCTTCTGCTTGCCGTCAGAGGCGTGGCTGAAGTTGTTGGACTTGCTGCCGAGCGCCCACTGTGCGGCGCCGATCAGCAGTCCGGCGGCGCAGCCGAGCAGGACCACGGCGGCGAGCCAGTTGACGAGTTTTTCCAGCGCCGGCGTCCCCGGCCCTCCGCTCGGGTTCGGTTTGATGCTGACGGCGGCGCTCTCGACGGCGAGCTGGAACTTGACGAAGACTGCGAGGGCCACGATGGACTCCTTTGGCTAGAAGTGCCTCTGCACTTCCGCTGTCCAACGTCGGCCCTCGCTTGCATCGCACCGAGGAGGTCGCTGGTTCGAGTCCCCCTAGCTCCATCGCTTGGTTGCTTGCTCGGCGGAGAACACGTCCGCCAAGTTTCTGCTTTTCGCGCGAAGCGGCACCCAGCGCCGAACCCGGACTAGGACACGTAGGCCTTGCGCACCATGGCGGCCGTCCATTGGTTCGTGCCGTGTGCGGGGGGACACCCTTGCGGTTCAGGAACTCGGCGATGTCGGCGAGGGACTTTCCCTTCGCGAGCTGCGTCCGGACTTGCGCCCGCCAGCCCCAGTCCCGCTTGTTGCACCAAGAGTGGGAGAGTCGAACGTTCTCGGCGACGAACCTACCGCCATCCGATTTGAGCGTCGGGTAGTGGTCGCGCGAGGGCGTCCACTTGTTGCCCGGGGTCCCGACCGGATCGAAAGCGCCGCGCCCCTTGTGGTGGTAGCACTGCGGCATCTCGCACCTCAGGGCAAGGAGCTGGCCGCGCTCGGCCATCCGCACGAGGACATTTGCATTTTTCACGCCGAGCTCGCGGAGTTGGTCCGCGACCGATTTATCTGCCATGCGGCGATCCTGACACAACTGCTCTTGCGTGAGAGCGCAAGGCACATGTCCAAACCTTGGTCTTGGGTACTTAGGAACCAGCTTCAGATCGGCAATCCGCTGCCAAAGGCAGGGTTCGAGAGTCGTCCGGCAAGCTTCTCATCGCTTGGTTGCTTGATAAGTCTTCGCTGGCAATCTTCGGCGCAGCGGCCTGTATGACGTTAGTCCTTCCGAAATGTCCGGATCAACCGGGTATAGAGGGTCCAGCATTGTTCCCCGGCACTGCTGCGCCGCCTACCCGGCCAAGGGCCGATTAGCCCTGATCCACCGGTTTCACCCCGCAGGGTGGGACCAGGCGAGTTGAGGTAGGTAACAACGCCAGGGCGGTTCGCGTAACCCGCCCTGGCGTTCCTTTCGGTGGCGGTCGCCGGCAAGCCGAAGCGGTGGCGCCCGCTCGCGGGCAGGTCGAGATCGGCAGGTGCGTTGAGGGCAGGTGAGGCTGGGGGCGAGCCTGTGGTCAGGGACTCGAAGCGGCCGCCAGCACCCGCAACCGCGCGAACGCCGCCGCCAGCGCCTCGGCCCACGGCCAGGAGCTCGGCAGTCGCAGCGTCACCCGCCGGCCCGAGCGCACGAGGCGTCCGGCGACGTGCAAGAGGCGCTGGCGGGCACGCTTGGGCTCGGCCAGGGCGAGCTCTCCCTCCAGGCAGAGCAGGGCCGCCCAGCGCAGCAGGCCCTGGGCTGCCAGGGAGACCTCCAGCCAGGCCTGGTTGTGGGCGAAGGCGGCGAAGGGCATCTTGGCCATCCCGGTCTCCTTGCCGGTGCGGATCGCGTCCTCCACGCGGGCGCGGCGGCGGTGGCGCAGCTCCAATGCCGCGATGTCGGCGCCCTCCTGGTCGGTGATGTGGGCGGTGTGGCGGTAGCCGGACTCGCAGTCGAAGACCGAGAGCTGGGCGCCGGGGTGAGCCCGCTCGCGGCGGCAGATCAGCCGCGTGCCCTCCGGCCAGCTCGAGAGGTCGACGCGGCCGGTGAGATCTGCGACCTGGGCGCCCTCGCGCTCAGCTTCTTCGCCGTCGATCGCGCTCTGCCAAGCCGACTCCGGCAGCGCTCCGATCGCCTCGCGCACCCGCGCGTCAACCTCGTAGCCGACCGAGAAGCGGATCCCGGCGTCACGGCAGTCCTGGGTGAAGGCGTGGGTTCTGCCGCCGATGTCGGCGCGGACGAGAATCTCGCGGCCGAGGTCGGCTTCGGGCAGCTGCTCGAGGGCAAGCTGCAAGACCTCGAAGTGGTCGGCGGCGGTGTGGGCGGCGGCGTTGCCGGGGCGCAGGATCCCGGCCAGCGGCTCGCCCGTCTCAGCCAGGTAACAGAGCAGGGGATGGAAGCCGAAGCCGCCCTTGTAGTTGCCGGCGGCGTTCTCCTTCTCGGAGTGGGCGAGGAGCAGCGAGGCGTCGATGTCGAGGATCAGCTCCTGCGGTCGCGCGCCCGCGTCCCAGGCACGCTCCAGGGCCTTTGCCCGAGCGGCGCGGATCGCTTCGAGCAGATCGGCGTCGATCGACTTCAGCACCCGGTGGGCTGTCGTCTCTGAGGCCACCGCCCCGAACAGGGGTTCTTGGCCGCGCAGCACGCCGAGGTCTGAGATGTGATCGCCGCCGTCGGCGACCGCGACGGCGAGGTCGCGCAGGACGACGCCGGGGTCGTGGGCGCTTCGGCGCTCTCGGGTAGGCGCCATCGCCGCCGACAGACCTGCCGTGAGGCCGAGCCGGTCGGCCAGCTCGACCAACAGGTAGGCGCCGGCGTGGGAGACGAGGCCCTCGCCGTCCGCCCTGACTTCTACGGTTTGGGACGTCGTTTGTGTCTTCACCTTCCGGGTGTCCTCCTGGGTCGTTGTGAATGGGCTCGCAAACCGCATTCTCAAGACCCAAGAGGACGCTCCCGGACGGTTCCTCAGGTCGTTACCGGTGGATCAGGGTTAGCGATAGGCCGCCCGCGGAGCTCGTCCCCGGACCCCCGAACCTGAAGCAAGAAGGACCGAGCGACCTCCTTCAATCAAGGACTCCACAAGACCTTGTAGTTCCTCGCTCAGTGCACCATTCGCGCCGATCCAGCCATCTTGAACCATCTCGATGAATTGGCTGTTGTTTAGGTGCCGGCGAAGGGTCGAGTAGCCGTAAGCTCGACCTCCTAGGGGTCCCTTTGCGGTCGGCTCACAGGCATCGAAGTACTCGAGGGGTAGATACATGCCGGCGATCAGGTCGCGGGAGTATGGATCGAATCGGACCGACTTACAGAGCTTCAAGAAGCAGACACCATGGCCGATTCGATAGCTCAGCTCATCGACAGGATTTAGTGGGGTAGGGACAATCGCTCTCATGAGCTCCAGCTCACCTTCAAGGTTCTCATCCGGCCTATAGACCGGTCCCATCCCCTCTTCGCCATCATCTTCAAAGCGCTTGTACTGCACTAGGACGAAGGACCGGTAGACCTCGTGGAAGTAGAGAAGATCGACCCCTAGCACTTCCTCTACTGGAGTCCGGTTGACGTTCACAACCGTCACGCTAACCCCGTCCTTCTCGAAATGGACTGCACCCACTGCTGACTCGGCGATCACATCCCAGTCACCGAAGATGCCAAGATCGTGATTCAAAATCTGATCCTCGCGCAGCGTTGCCTGGGATAGGCCCCGAAGGAAGGGCTCCGGCTGATCTTCCGGCTCCCAGTCACGGAGTGCGTCCCTCTCGATTCCTTGAAATCCGAGGGCAAGGCCGATCGCGTCCTTCTCAAGGGCCGCTATCTCGTAACCAGGACGTCTGAACGTCGGCTCTGCCGTGCGTCGTCTAAGTCGGGCGATGTGCGGTGTGAGCTCGGGTCGAAGTCGTCCCAAGGCTGCGAGGACCTCCTCCGACGTACGCTCGGCAACCAGGCCAAGGTGGACGTGGGCGCGAAACCTTGGGGGCATCTCGGCGATGAGCTCGTCGATCTCCAAAGACGGCTCGATCTTCTCCATCTCGCTCACCTTGAATCGCCTGCGCCTAGTGGCTACTGCAGCCCCCTTTTCCACTAGGCCAACGCCTGCGAGTCCCTCTCCGAATGAGATCACACCGAGGGTCAGCTTCGGGACCCCCTGACCTACCCCGACGGTGGTGAACTCGTGGAACTCGGAGGCGATTTCGGCAAGGTCAGATCCTGCCGCTAGGAAGAAAGCACGCATTAGGAGCCCCAGTAGTCCTTATTGACCGTGCGCTGCTCGATGGCGATGTTTCCGAGCCAGTCGAAGAAGCAGCTCGGCTTCTCAAACGGGGGTCCAGCCCACATTCCGCATGAGATCAGATGGCAGGCCTTCCGAGTTCGGCTAAGCCCGACGATCAGCTTGCAGATCTCGTCGTCGGTTACGGCGGCTGGGTCCCTTGGGAAGACGCCGTTATTCATCCCGACGATGAAGACGTGCTCCGCCGAGAGGCCCTTGGCCCCTACAAGCGTGGTGCAGATCACGGAAGGGCCGTCAGCCTCACCTTTGCTGAGTTCACCCTCTTGCAGGTCGTCCGGCTCAGCGGGATCCACGGCCAACTCCTCCGCTACGCGATCCAGCGATATACCCAGCGCAGTCACCAGCGCCGCGACCTCCTCCTCGTCTAGTTCCTCGCCGTCGAGGAGCTTCGCCACGGCCGTGGCGAGGGGCAGATGGCGCTCCCGGTACTCCTCGGGGGTGAGATCTGCGAGCTCCACGCCCTCCCCGTGGACGGTCTTCAGGATCTCGTCCACCCGTTCGCATGGATCGAGATGGATGAGCACGCGCCACCCTAGTCGCGACTTCTGGTCGCGTGCCAGTAGCCGGTAGCCGTCAAGCAGGCTCATCTTGACGTCCTCGGAGATTTGAAGGCAAACGTCAGTGAATTTGTCGAGCAGGAACTCGTAGATCGGCTTGACCCAGTGGGTCGGGCCAATCACCAGCGCGGTCGCGTGGTCCTTCTTCCGGGAGATCTCGATGTCCTCGGGGGGAATGGCGGCAATCTGCTCGGCGATGTATCGGCGTATGTACGGCGACTTGCTCGACTCGACGCTGCATGCCGCGTGAATGAGCGCCGGGTGGGCATCGCTGTCATCCGCCTTCTCTGGCAGATAGCAAAGGAACTGACGGTCGATCCGCGCCCCGAGGTTGCCTCGTCGCTGGGCCTCCTGCACGAGCTGATTCACGGCCTCTACAACAACCTCGGTGCAGCGGCTGCAATACGGCAGGTGAAACCGGGCGACATCGTCGCGCGTCGCGAGCTCTCGGATGAAGTCGGGGGTTGCATCCCGGAAGCCGTACAGAGCCTGATCGTCGTCACCAGCGACCAACACCGGATTGCGCTGCGCCAGGATTTCGATTAGCCGGGTATCTAGGAGATTGAAGTCTTGGTACTCGTCCACCACGACTACCTCGTGCATGGGGATGGCCTCGGAATTCTCTGCGAGATGCTTCTGGACCCGGTACACGACGTCCGTGTGCCCAACCGCGTCGTAGTAGTCGCCGATCTGAAGGCTCGCCTCTAGGACCGCACTTCCCTCGTCCATGGTGTGGAATAGGCGGTCGATGCCGCTATGGCTAACACCACCATGTCCGAGGGCCGCCAGATCCTCAGAAACGAGATGCGGTAGGAGCGGGAAGTAGTGGAATCGGCTACTCAGACCTTCCGTCCCGCCGAGCTCGTGTGCGAGGTGCTTGCAGTAGCCGTGGAAAGTGTTGACCTGGGCGAGGTCGCCGAGGTCGCGGTTGAGCTCGCGCATCAACGCGCGGATGAACGTAAGGGCCAGTCCGCCGCCGGCGTTCTCCAGCACCCGTCGGAAGTTGTGCGTCTTGCCAGTTCCCGGCCCGGCAACGACGAGCTTCTTCCGGGCGCTCGACGCCACGAGCTCGTCGCTCGTATGTTGCCGCTCGCGCCGGGCATGTTCAAGCTCTTCGGGAGGACGCGTCACCGCGGGACGAACGCTACTAGGCAAGCAGAGCGGGGCCAAAGAAACAGCGGTGTCCTGGGAGGGCTCTGGTCAGCAGCCCAGCTTTCCGCGAGAGAGTGCAAGGCTTATCCAGCCTGGGTTGGGTGCCTAATTCTTAGAAATCAGCTTCAGGAGATTGGCAATCCGCTGCCGAAAAGCCGGGTTCGAGAGTCGTCCGGCTACCCCCAACTCGGTTTCGACTTCATCCACCCGCGAAAGCCGGTGACAGCAATCCGGCCCGGGGGGACGGAGAGGTCGGCGAGAGCGGCAGCGAGGAGGAGTAGGGCGACGTCCAGCTCAAGCGGCGGGTGATAGTGATCGATCGGCTTTTCTTCCTCGATGATCAGATCGCCTTTGGAGTTGCGGTGTTCGTCGATGACGACCCGAGGGTGCGGTTCGTAGCGACCCGGCCCGGGCAGCTGGTTCACCCCGGCGGCCACCGCGAGGCCGGAGAGGGAGAGAGCCGCCAGCGTAATCGCGGCGGCACGAAGGTAACGGTCGCGCGGCTGGCGCCGGATGAGCTGGCGGACGAAGGGGAAGAGGGCGGCGATCAGGCCGATCGGAAGCCAATCCCAGATCCACATGATGTGTAGGCGGTGGATGTGGTTGACGATCAGCTCGTGGATGATTTCCGGTCGGTCGGGTTCGACCGGGGGCGTGTAGCTCGGCTCCGGTTCCGTTGGTAGCGGGATCGGTGCGGGGTCGGTCGTGGGCGGGCTCGCTTCCTGAGGCGGAACGGCGGCAGGACCGGGCCGCTGAGGGAGTGGGACGGGAGCGGGCGCGGGGCGCGTCGGACTCGAGGCCGGCGGCCGCCTGGCGAGGTCGGGCGCGCGCGGGGGAGCTGGGTTGAGGCTTTCGCTGGCCAGGAACACCGCGGCGATCAGGAGCAGCAACGCCAGCCAAGGCACCGAGCGCAGCAGACGACGCCACGACCCGGGGCTCGCTCCGAGCGACCCGAGTGCGGCGAGGGACGAGCGACCCGAAGCGAGCGAACTGCCACCTGAGAGGCGGCCGAAACCGCCTCTCAGTGGGGTCCTTCCGGCGCTTTGGAGACGCGACCTCACCCGTCGAGAGCCCCAGCGCGGTGATTGTTGTTGCTGGCGGTCCGGCGTAGGACCCTGGTCAGCTGAATCCCGCTCGCTGCGGACCTGCCGGCCAGTGGGTTGCCAAACTCGGATTCGAGTTGCTGCCGTACCGGCCCGCCGTTCCGGAGCGAGTCAGCGGTCGCTGCGAAGCGGCTGAGCACCGCTTCCTGGTCGCCCTCGCCGGGCAAGGTGCCGGGGGCCGGCAAGACGACCGCGTCGACGACCGTGGGCTGCGGATCGAGCCAGCCATTCCACCCTGAGCCGAACCGGTAGCCGATCCGGTCGACGATGCGGCCCGCCTCATCGCGCGCTTCGCGGCGGGCGATTCGGCGGGCGACGCGCGCGATCCGCAGCTCCGCACGGTCGAGCCGGCGGACCATGCGGGCGAAGCGCACACGCCGCGCCCACTCGCGGACCCGAGCCCCGCGGTGCCCGAGGCGCTCGCGCAGTTGCTCGTCAGCGCTGGGGCTGGAGGAGGCCGCCCTGAGGACGGCGCCAACCAGCACCGGCGCCAAGCCAAGGACAAGGAACGGCACCAGGTCGTTACTGCCAGCCGCGGGAGCCACTTCGGCCCCAAGCTGCAGATTCGGCAGTTCGACGGAGACCCCGGGTGCGCTCAGGTCCGCCGCCTCTTCGCGCAGCGTGAGAAAGGGGAGGACGAAGGCGACCGGCAGCGCCAGCGCGCTGACGGTCACGAGCAAACGTCGCAACCAACGCGGGAAATCCGCCAGCACCCCACGGATCGCGTGGGCGACGAGCTCCGCCGCCGCCGCCATTACCAGCGCGATCGCCATCGCCCCCACCTCCGCAACCGTGAGGAACCCCACCTCCGTGTCAGGTTCCTCGAGGAAGAGGTCTAGTCCGGCGTGGGCGAACCCGTACTCGATCGCGAGAAAGGCGACGACGGCGCCGGCGGAGAGGATCGAGACGATCCAGAGCCGGCGGCGTTCCTCGTTCAGATGACCGCTCGCGACCGTGACGCGCTCGGCCCGCTCGCTGGTGGATTGCTGGGACTCGCTAAGCCGCCGCGCCATCTCCGGCCACCGGTTGACGCAGGACCGGACGGCCCTGACCGAGCGCGCCAGCCGGCGCTCGCCCCGCTGGTCCAGTCGCAGGCGGTGGGTCCAGGTGAGGCAGGCGTGGATGACGTGCTCGGGGAGCGTGCGGTCTGGCGGCGCGACTCGCTCCTGCGGCCCGCGGCCCCAGGAGCGAGCGGCGCGATCGCGCGCCGCTTTGAACGGATCGCGGAATGCATCGAACACGCTCATCAGCTCACCCCCTGCAGAGCGACCGGAAGCGCGGGTTCCTGCTCGATCGCGCAGGAGCTGGCGTTGAGTTCGCGGCAGACTTGTCGCCAGGCGGCGGCGAGCGGGTTGGCTCGCGTTGACCCCATCCCGCCCTTCGACATCCCAACGCCGATGATCGCGACGTTGACGCCGCTGGCGTCGACGTCGCCGACCGCCTCGCGCAGAATCCGTACGGTCCGCTCGACACTTCCCAACGGCAGTTCTTCACCGTTGGTGTTGTTGATGCCGTCACTCAACACAACCGCCCAGCGCTCACCGGGACGACCCTGAACGCCGGCCACCGCTTCGCGCAGCGCGTCACCGACGGCGCTGCCTTCGGGCAATCTCGCCAAGCGGGCAGCTACGGCGGGGGTCATCTCGGCGATGCCCAGGATTTGGCCGAGCTTGTCACCGAGCCCCGCCAAGGCGGACCTCGAATCACGGCGGCGGCGTGCCAGCGAGATCTCCGGGTCGGAGTTGATCGCCGCGATCCCATAACCGGCCGCCGAGCCGCGGAAGACCGCGGCGTCGAAGGCTCCGCCCCGCGCCACAACCAGATTCGCGAGCAGCGCGGTTCCTTCCGCGTAGGCCGACTGGATCCCGGCGACCTGCGTGGTAACGCTGCCGTCGATCTTCAGCGATACGGCGAGCGGCTGCTCTGCCTCGTCCGACCCTCCGCCGCCACAGGCGGCGAGTGCCAAACTGAGGAAGGCAAGAAGAACAACTACGACTCTCTTACTTGCAAAGTGTGACATTTGATCCCCTTACTCGAATGTCGAATTTGCCGACTCGAGCACAGCGGACCACAGATGCATGTCACATCGCAAGCACCAGGCGCGTTACATCACATTTCACCGACATTACATAGTCTCCACGTATGCCAGGTGGGGGGGAGCCTACGCTGAAGCTGTTGGGAACATGTCAGTTTATCATTCCCAACGGTGAATCGGTGGACATCGGTGGGCCGCGGACTCCACTCGTGGTCGCGATTGCCGCTCTCTCGGGACCGCGCCTCTCCACCAGCGATCTGGCCGCCCTGCTCGGGGCGGGTGGGAAGTCGACGCCGACCGAGGGGGCGCTGAACACGCTGCGGACGCGACTGCCCACCGGGATCAAGTCTCGGCTCGGCAGGGGCGCCAACCGTTGGGTTCTTTCCGAGGTCAGGGTCGACGTCAAGGAGCTGCGCTCAGAAGCACGCGAGTTGCAAGAGCTCGGGGTCGAGGCGGACCCAGCACGGCTCGCGCGGGTCCTCGACCTCGCCGCCGAACCGCTGCTCGCCGACCTCACCGAGGAAGCGGAGGTGGACTGGCTACGGCGCCAGCGCGAGACCCTGGCGGAGCTGCGAGTCGCCGTGCTGGCCGTCGCGATCGCGGCGGCGGAGCATCGCGGCGACCCCTCGAGCCGGGATCTGAGGGCCCTCTGGGGTGAACTAAGACCCGACGAGGCGCCGCCGAAGCCACCCTCTCCCCCCCAGACCGCGCTGGCGGCGGCGCGCAGCCCCGTCTCCAACATCGGGATGGCGGACGCGACGAACCTGATCGGTCGCAAGGATGAGCTTCGCCAGCTCCGCAACGGCTTCAAGCGCGGCAAGAGATCCCAGGTGATCTGGGGTGAGGGCGGGATCGGCAAGAGCGACCTGGCGCTGACCTTCGTGCAGCTGCACGCGGAGGAGTACGGCGTCTGCTGGAAGGTGACCGCGGAGAACGAGGTCGAGCTGCGCACCGGCCTGCGCCGCCTCGGTCGCCGGCTTGGGGTCGCTGCTCCCTACGGCGAGTCAGAGGAGGACGACGACTGGGAGCGGCTCATGGAAGAACTTGGAGAACGTCTTGGCTCCGGGGAGCACGGGCGCTGGCTACTGCTCTTCGACGACGTCGTCCACCCCGAGGCGCTGGAGGGTGTCTGGCCTCACCTTCCCGCCAACGGCCATCTGCTGGTGACCAGTCAGTTCCCCGACTGGGCGGCGAGCGGCCTGGTCGAGCTGCATCTCTTCGGCCTCAAGCTCGACGACGCCATCGAGCTGGTCGCCGGCGTTAGCGGCCGCCTTGGCGACGGCGACGAGGAGCTGGCCTTGATCTGCAAAGAGCTCGATTGCCACCCGATGCTCCTCACCCACGCGGCCCTGACCATGTTCACCGACGCTGTTCGCCCCAGCGTGTATCTGGAGCAGCTGCGAGGAGGGATCGAGCGGGCCGTCCAGATGTGGCCGGAGCTGGCCGTGACCGGTCACCACGCGGTCACCACCTACCGGCTGGCGATCGAGCGGGCGGTGCTGGAAACGCCGGGAGCGCGGGCGCTGATCGAGACGATCGCCTTCCTCGCTCCGGAGCCGATCGAAGAGGCGCTGCTGCACGCTGGGATCCGCGCCGTGGTCCCCGAGCTGGCCGACCGCGAGGACCTCGTGCGGGCGCGCCGGGCCCTGCGCAACCGCTCGCTGATCCAGACCTACCAGCGCACCGAGGCGTTCTCCGTCCACGGTGTCGTCCAAGCGGTGGCGCGACTGGGGACCGAGGAGGAGCAGGTCTCGGTGCGGATGCACGCGGCCGTCGAGGCGCTGCGGGAAGCGCTGCCGCCGCCCGACTCAGAGGACGCGAACGAGCGTCGGCGGCCGCTCGTCCCCCACGTCGAAGCGGTCCTCAGGCACGTCGAAGCAACCGCCGACACGGCGCTACACGCACGCGCCGCCGAGCTCTCCTCGCAGTTGGGGATGTTCTACCGCTCGCAATCGGAGTGGGCAGCGGCCGAGGCCGCCCACGAACGTGCCGTCGAACTTTCGCGCGAGGAGCCCGACCGTCGAGCCGCGGCGGTGCGCGGGATTCGGCTCGCCAATGTGATCCGGCAGCGTGGCCGATTCGACGACGCAGAGGTCGTGCTCGCAGTGGCGCTGCCGGCGCTGCGCGACGTCGCCAAGCCGACAGATGTCCACCTCGCCTATGCGTTGACCGTGCAAGCGCGAATCCTGCGGGTGAAGCCGGAAAGCGCTCCGCACGAGGCACGCCGGCTGCTCGACGAAGCCCTCGCGATACTCGATCACCACGGAGCCGACTCTGCCGACCACCGCGAGCAGCTCTCTCGCACGCTCAACTACAGTGCGGTGGTGCTTCGCCAGCTCGGCGAATACGGGGAGGCCGAAGCGCAGAGCCGCCGTGGGTTCGAGATCCTGACCGGGCAAGAGCCGGAGAGATGGCTGCGCGACGGCGCTACCGAGGCGCCGGTGAAGCGCCTGCACGCCGTCCACCTGCGCACGCTGGGCAACCTATGGCGACTGCTGGGCCGCTTCGGGATGGCCCGCGAAGCGCACGAGCGGGCACTTGAGATCGTCTCTCAGCTCTTCGACGAGAGCCACACCGACGTCGGTCGCAGCCTCGACTCCCTGGGCAGGGTGCAGCGGGAGCGTGGCGAGTTCGACGATGCGCTGGCGAGCTTTCAGCGCGCCCAGCAGATCAGCGACCTGCGCTTCGGCCCCAACTACCCGCATGCGGCGACGGCGAAGACCAATATCGCGATCGTGCTGCGCGAGACCGAGCGACGCGAGGAGGCCCTGGCGACGATCGAAGAAGCGATCGAGGTCTACCGGCACACCTACGGCGACACCTGGGCGGATGGGACGGGCGAACTGATCAACGAGCACACCGCCTGGGCGGTCTTCGTTCGCGCAGAGATCCGCGCCTCGCTCGGTGACAACGTGGGCGCGAAACGCGACCATCGCGAGGTGCTGAGATTGCGGCGCAAGCTCTACGGTAGCGACCACCCGCACATCGCCTCTTCACTCCAGGGGCTCGCGGACGTGGCGTTGATTGAAGGTGATCGCGACCTGGCGATCGACCTCAACCGCCAGGCCCGGGAGATCCGTTCGCGGGCTTTCGCTGGAGATGGCAGCTTCTGGATCGCCCAGTCCGATCTTCGCCTTGGCGCCCTGGTCGAGGACCGCGACGAGCGGCTGCACCACCTGCGCGACGCAGAGCACACGTGGAGCGACCAGCTCGTTCCCGACCATCCCTGGCTCGTCGGCGTGCGCAAGGCGATCGACGAATTGCAATGAGTTCATTCACCGGCAGGGCGCTCCATCACCTTACCCAGGAGCGTGCGTGGCGCCTCTTTGAAACCGGCTTCGAAGTTCTGCCCTGGCTCGAGCGCTCGATTCACTGACCCAACACAGGCGAAAGGGGATCGATCCGCCGCTCGATTTCAGCCGCTCGAGGCCCACGAGTGGCTGAAACGACGGATATCGACGGTAATCCACGGCTATTCGGGACTCTCAAATCCTCACCCGGGCGTTGCCACGCGTTCGCTGATCCGCCGGTAGGTGCTCTCGGCGATGCGGGCGGCCTCCTCCTTAAGCCCGGCATCCGCACCCCTCGGAGCGTTGCTCTAGATGCGCCCCTCCGATGGAATCGAAGGGGCGCCTGCCTTCTCTCTAAGTTCTTTCGCAAGAAGCGACGACGACGAAATCGGCGCGTGCGGCTCCGCCCATGTCGGAGCTGGCGGTTACTGCCATTCACGTTTGAACGGGCCGGATTCCACCATCTGGAAGTGGCCGATAATTGCCGTGACGCTGCCGTGGTGCCATCGCAGTCCGCCGGAGATCAGCCGCTCGTTGTGTTTGCAGTTGGCGTGACCGTGGGCATAGTTGAATTGACCGTCGTTCGCAGTGGTGTCGGTGTCGACGATCTTCCCGAAACGGAGCTTGATCTTGCCGTGGTGAGCAGCCCGAGCTGCGATCTGGCCCGACTGCGCGAACGCACTTCCGCCCAGCACGAGCATGACGATTGCGGCCACGACCACGACGGTCGAGCGGCGGCTGAGCTTGATCTTCATGGCGTGTCCTCCTTGGTCGACTCGAGCATGTGGTGATTACCGCCTCACTCGGATGTAGCGAGGTACGGAGTGCCCTCGCACGTAGGGATACCCGTTCTGTTCGGGCACGACGGCGTTGAAAACAAATCTCGTAGTCCTCGGCACCGGAGAGAAGGCGTAGGCGGCGCGGTAATGGCAGAGCGCGTCGGTCTTCGCGCGCCGGACCAGAAACCGTCGCTTCGCGCCGGGCACGGTTCCGCGCATGACGACGACGCGCAGGGCGCAACTAGGCCCGGCGATCTCCCCGGAGAAGTAGATCCTTTTGTGGACGCGGGTGCGGTGGCGGCTCAGGTGGAGAGTCACCCGCGTCCGCATGTGGAGCGTCAAGTCGGTGGAGGTCTGGAACGCGCCGAAGCGGTAGGCGACCCGGAATGCCCGCGACGGGCCCCGGCGCAGCTTGAACGTCCAGCCGCCGTTTTCGTTCGTCGTCGCGGTGCCAATCAGATGGAAGGGGCGGCCGGGGAGATTGGTGTGGCCCTGGAGGCAGACCTGGGCGTTGGCGACCGGGTTGCCCGCTGGGTCGCGGAGGCGCCCGCGGATCAGGGCGCGACGACGGAAAGCCAGGGTCCGCACGCCCTTGTTGTTGCCCGCGAAGCCTGCGGTGATCGTGTTGCCGCCGCCTACCGTCGAGCCGGGGCAGAGGTTGTTGATGAGGACTTCCTTCGATTCGCAGGCGGCGTTGGGCGTCCCCGTCTGCGCGTAGTCGTAGGCGCAGACTGAGATCGAGTTGATGCCCTCTCGAAACGGCGCCTTCGCCGTGTCGAGCGTGTAGGTCTTGCCGAAGCTCGGCGGGCAGGGCGAGAGGCGCGAGGTCATATTGCCCGGCAGTGGATGGCAGGCTGCCGAGAGGTCATCGCCGGTCGCCCCTTGGCCGTTGACTACGACCTGCACCGATCGCAGCCCGGCGCCCTGGTCGGCGGCCGAGACTGAGATCGTCTGCGGCCCGCGTAGTTCCGCCCCGGAGAGCATCGAGCCGCCGATCGAGATGGTCGGGCCGACGACATCGGTGAGCTGGATGCGGACCTGCTTGACGTAGGTGTGCGCCCCTCCGGCGGCGCCGACGCAGCGGTTTCCGCTGTTCGGCTGGGTGCACTCCAGACGAGCGACCAAGAAGCGCCAGTTGCCGGCCGGGATCCCTGCCTCGTGTCCCTGGTCGTCGTTCTGATTCTCGTAGGAGAGACCTCCGCCGCTGTCGGGAGAGACGGCCAGGTAGCCGTGCTGTCCCGATTCGGTCGCCAGGCGGCTGAACGTCGATCCTCCGGTGATGTAGGTGCCCGCTGGCGCTGTCCACACCCAGGCGCCGAAGCCGCCCTGCACGGTCCCGGTCTCGCCGCCAGCGAGGGTATGGGCGATCTGGAGCCCCGGTGCCGAAGGGGAGCAGTCCACGCGCGGGGTGTAGTGAGTGGTCGATGCGGTGAAGCCCGCGTCGTCAGCGCCGGTGTAGACGCCGGGCGAGCACTGAGCGACGATGTAGCTGCCGGCTTGGGCGCTCGACGGGAGAAGAAAGAGCGCCGCCAAGAGGACGGCGGGCAACCACCGGGACACGTTGGTCAGTTGTCGGATCGCGTCTCTCATCACTTGCCTCTCAGGGTCCGAACTGCTGGTTTGCGACTTGAGTGGGGGTCGAGCTGGACGGGGGAGGGCTCGATTCGGCGACCGGCGCCGATTCGACCGGAGCGCTGCTCACTTCTGAGCCTCCCGCCGCCGACTCCAACGACTGCGAGCGGACGGCCTGGGTCGCGCGCCTGGTGCGTTCCGCGCTCGCGGTGCCGCTCGCGCCGTCTCTGCCGCCGTTGCTCGGGCTAGGCGGCTTCGGTTCGGGTGGCGACGAAGACGTGGAATTGCTCCTCGGGGTCAGGGGGGCGACGCGTGGCGCGTCGGCGACGTCGCGCTGCTTTGGTGCGGGCGCACTCCCACCGTCGATCAGGCCGCCGACACCAGGACCGACCACTCCGCTCGCAAGGCAGGCGAGCGCGGCGGTGGCGCAGACGCCGGCTGCTCGTCCGGCGCCGCCGCCGAGCGCGGCGGTCGCCGAGGGCTCGGCGCCACCGCCGAAAGGAAAGCGGCGAGCGAGATCCTGCGCTCGCGCCCAGCCGTAGTCGATGCCCCGGCCGATCGTCTCGGCGACCGCCTCGACGCCAGCCGGGAGGTGTGGGGTGGATGCCTTGTCTGCCAGTGAGATGTAGGCGGCGAGACCAACGATGATCTCCAGCTCATCGAGGCTGTCGACGCCGAGCAGCTGGTGTAGGTGCTTGCGCGCCGCCTCATGGCAGCGCTGCGCCTTGGAGGGATGCCAGTGAAGTTCGCGGGCCGCCTCGCGGACGGGCATGTCCTCGAAGTAGGCGAGCTCAAGTAGCCGCCTCTCCTCGACCGACAGTTGGTCGACCGCCTCCTGCACCTTCCGCAGCCGATCCTCGTCAAGGGTCACGTCCTCGGGGCTTCGCCCCAGCTCGTCCTCGATCGTCTCGGTTTTGTCGGTCGAGACGATGTGTGGCGATCGTCCCTGGGCTTCCAGCAGGCTCTTGGTCCGTCGCCAGGCGCAGGTGATGAGCCAGCCGGCCGGGCTGTCGATCTCCTCGCCTTCGGCGACCTTACGGCTGTATTCGAGTGCCGCGGTGGCGAACAGGTCGTCGCCGTGACTGGCGATGAATCGAGGTGAAAAACGCTTGCGTCGAAGGAACTGGATGAAGCCTCGGCGGGCCTCCTCCAGTTCGGACTGTTTCAACTCACTGTTGGCCTTGCGTCCGTACATCGACACCTCAGGGACTTCGATGTTTACGACGAGGCAGCCAAAGCGCTCATCTCCATTTTAGGTGAGGGGCGCTCTGCCTCTACCCGGACTGTCCACCGCGGACGCCATTTGCATCGGCCCGGCTCGAAAACGATGCAAATCCGCCCGCCGCTGGACAGCAGGGGCGGATGCCCCCCGCCTGTCACATCTCGTCGTGCCGTCGCCGCGCCGGGGCGTCGCTCGGGCTTGCGCTCCTCGCCGTCGCCCTCGTCGGCTGCTCCTCGGGTGACACCAACACTCAGGCCGGCTCGTCACTTCTGAGCGGGACGCGCGGCGGGTCGATCGCCGCCGAGCAGCTCGCGCCCGCCGCCCGCGTCGCCCGCCGCTTTGCCGTCGCCTACGCCCGCAGCATCTACAGGCGGCGCCCGGCCCGGCTGCCGAGCACCACCGCCGCCCTCCGCCGCGACCTATCGGCGGCGGCGTCGAGGGTGCCACCCGCTCGGCGCGGTCTTCACCCTCGCGCCCTCGCCGTGATCCTGCGACCCCAGGGGGTGGAGGCGCTGGCCGGCGTGGTCAAGATCGGCGACGGTCACTCGCCGCCATTCTCGGTCGGCTTCCTAGTCAGGAAACAGGACTCGGGCTGGCGAGTCGTCACTATCTCGCCGCCGAGTTGAGGGTGCCGTGGAGGCAGGTTCACTTTCCGCCCCTCGCACGCCGAAGCTGCTGCTCGGCCTGCCGCTCGGGTTGCTCGCCGCCCTGATTGGCGTCCTGCTCGCGATCACGGTGATGTTCGGCGCCTCGCCGAGCTGCGGCAGAGGGGAATCCGTCGGGGCGCTCAGCTCGAAGGTGCCGAAGCGCCTGGTCCCGATCTACGAGCAGGCGGCGGCGAAATACGGGCTGGGGGAGGAAGGCCCGTCGATCCTCGCCGGAATCAATTGGGTCGAGACCGGCTTCGGCACCAATCTCGGCGTCTCCTCGGCGGAAGCCGAAGGCTGGATGCAGTTCCTGCCTTCGAGCTGGGAAGCCTTCGGCGTCGACGGCAACGGCGACGGCACCAAGGACCCCTACAACCCCTGGGACGCGATCTTCGCCGCCGCCCGCCTGCTGCGCGCCTCCGGCGCTCCGCAGGACTGGCACGCGGCGATCTACAGCTACAACCACGCCGAGTGGTACGTCGCCGAGGTCCTGGCACACGCGCACCGCTTCGCGGGCGATGGCACGGTCGAAGTGGCCAGCGGCGGCGGCTGCGCCGCGGCGGCGAGCGCGCCCAACGAGACCGTCGCGCGGATGGTCGCCGAGGCTGCCCGCCTCAGCGCCCTTCGTCCGACCTCGGAGTACGTCTGGGGCGGCTCCCACGGAGCCTCGCCGACTCCCGCCAACGGGCCCTTCGACTGTTCGAGCGCCGTCAGTCACCTGCTCCAGGTCGGCGGCTTCGGCAACCCGACGATGGACACGACCCTGCTGGTGCGCTGGGGCGAACCGGGACCGGGGCAGTGGGTGACGATCTTCGTCAAGCCCTACGGCGCCGACGCCCACACCTTCATCCGTTTCTCGGCGGGAGTGACGCCGCCGGGAGAGCGCTACTGGGGCACCTCCGGCATCGTCGCCCCTGGCAAGGGTCCGGGTTGGATCGGTGAAGACAAGTTCTCCGCTTCCTACCTGGCCGGATTCGAGATGCGGCACCCGCCGGGATTGTGATGAGGCTGGTGCAAAGATCCGCGCAGCTTCCAGGCTCGCCGGCCGCTGGCTTGCCTGCGCGGATTGTCCGCGCCTCTTGCAGGGGGACCACTTCGGACGGCTCCAGCCTTTACGCCCCATGTACAGCGGATCGCACTCGGCTGGAGGCGGCGCGGTGGATCCGCACATGCAATCCAGCGTCCCGGCAGGAGGCTCACGATGGCGACGGTTGATCGCCTTCGCGCTCGGCGAGGCTCGGAGAGCTGCCTGTGGACTGCGCACGAGGTCGCGGAGCTGCTCGGTGTTTCGCACGAGTACGTGTGGCAGCTCTCCCGCGAGGGTCGCATCCCAACGGTTTCCCTCGGTCGGACCCGGCGCTATCGCAGGGAGTCGATCCTCGCCTGGATCGAGCGGATCGAGTCTTCAGGCGGACAGGTGTGACGGAGGCCACTATGGGCACCGCTAATAACGGGAAGCGCTCCTACGGCTCGGGCTCGCTGTTCTCCTACCGAGGCTCTTGGTACGGCAAGTGGCGACTCGGCGAGCGTCAGGTCAAGCGCAAGGTCGGCCCGAAGCGAAAGCCGGGCACTCGCGAGGGGCTGACGAGGTCTCAGGCCGAGCGGGAGCTGCGGAGGCTGATGCGGGAGGTCAAGCCAACCCCGCAGGAGCGGCTTACCCTGCGTGAGGTCGGTGAGGCTTACGTCGCCCATCTGCGCGACTACCTGAAACGCAAGCCCTCGACGGTTCAGGACTACGGAATCATCCTCGGCAAGGCGGAGAAGGGTCTGCCGAGAAAGGGGATCGACGCGCTCGACGCGGACGACGTCAGCGGCTACGTCGCGGCGATGCAGGCCGAGGGGCTCTCCCCGAAGACGATTAACAACCGCCTGAACTTCTTGCATGGGCTGTTCAACTTCGCGATCAGGCGACGCTGGGCTCACGTGAACCCGGTCGCCGCGATCGAGCGTCCACGTTCAGATGACACGGACCCCGACATCCGCTTCCTCGATCGCGATGAGATCGAGGCGCTGCTGGCGGCGGCGCCGGGCGACCAGCTCGGCGGAATCGAGAGGCCGCTGTACGTGACGGCGACGATGTGCGGCCTTCGGCAGGGGGAGCTGCTAGCGCTGCGCTGGCTCGATGTCGACTGGAAAGCGAGGGTGATCCGCGTGCGGCGCAACTACACGCGCGGTCGCTTCGGCAAGCCGAAGTCACGCCGCTCGACCCGCTCGGTGCCGATGCCGCGACGGGTCGTCGCGGAGCTCAGGCGACTCCACGACCGCTCCGACTACACGGGAGACACCGATCTCGTCTTCTGTCACCCGGACACCGGCAATCCCTACGACGCCTCGAAGATGAGAAAGCGCTTCAAAGATGTCGTGGCCGATGCCGGCATCCGGCCGATCCGCTTCCACGATTTGCGCCATACCTTCGGCACGAGGATGGCCGGCGCGGGCGCGCCGCTGCGGTTCATTCAGGAGTGGATGGGCCACCGCGACTACAAGACGACCGAGATCTACGCCGACTTTGCCCCCGACCCCTCCCAGGAGGCCGGCTGGGCGGAGGCAGCGTTCGGGGACGAGAGCAACGAGGAAGGCGATACCCCGGGCGATCGCGATCCGGACTCGCCGCCCGAGACTGACGGATGAGGAGCCAGTCTTCCGGTGATCCTGGCGAACGACTCCTTAGCCGGTACCCTTAGGTCAGATGGCCGATGATCAAAGACATATCCTCGCGTCTTCCGCCGACCCTGGGCAGGCGGTTGAGGTGCCGACGGTGATCGACGCAGACGAGCTTGCCAAGGCTCGCCTCGATGAGCGCTGGCGCGAGTTCTGCCTGAACGCCGAGCAATACGTGGCGGAAACGACGCGGCCGAGCGTGCGCACCAGGCAGCCCGCCTAGTCGCCCCTGCTTTCCCCTTCGGTTTCCGGGTCCGGCGGGCGGCAGGCGAGATTTCTCTTGTAGGGCGTTACGGTCCAGGGGCCAAACAGCTTTCGCACTAGTTGCACTTCTAGCCTCGCCTCGACCCTGACGGGGACACACGCCTGCGCGGAGGGATCTTTATCCGCCGCGTAGCGGAAGTTGATCCCTCCACGCAAGCCGAGGGTGGCGGTGGCGGCGAGCTTTCCGAGGCCGGGTGCCTTCCAACCGGCCTCGATGCTGACCGCGGGGAAAACCGTGACTTCGGCATTGGCCTTGAGCGTCAGCTCCGGGTCGAATTCTCCCTCCAGCATCGGTGGCACGAATTCCCCGATCCGTTCGGTCTCGCCGCCTTTCCTCGCCACGCCGATCGTTGCGTTGGATGTGATCGAGGCCTTGATCGAGGTCTCTTCTTTGCCCCATGCGGATGCCGCCAATTCGACCGGCAGACCAATCGTGACCGGTACCGGCACCTGCCCTACGAAGACAACCGTTCTCCAGCTCGGCCTCACGAGCACGATCGGGTTGGGTTCGCAGTGAAGCTCTCCCGAGATTCCGGCGGTGATGCTTGCCATCGCATTGCCCTCCACCCAGGCGGCGGCGTAATCGACTCCAATGGGAAAGCGCCCGCGCTTCTTCCATTCGAGGATGAGTTGGGGCTTGAGGGAGGTCTCGACGGCGGTGTCGACGCTGATTTCCCCCGAGCTTCCGCAGCCAAGCGTCTTGCTGAAAAATTCATCCATCCCGCCGACCGGGTCGGGTTCTACGCCCCTGTCCGTTAGCGATGCTCGTGCTAGGGCAGGGACCGGAGTCGAATCCTCGACTTGGCTCGCTTCAATCGGGGAAAAGGACTCGTCGATCATGTTGAGGGTCCCTTCCGGCTCGGCTTCGAACAGAGAGGCCGATTTTACGTCCACGGTGGTGACGCCATCGGCGACGGCGACCTTTTCCACCTTCAGCAGGAAGCCTTCCGGAACATGCGGGTCGGGATCTGTCCAGTCTGGTTCGGCGGTGAGGAAGTTACCGGCGACAAAATCCGAATGAGTGCCCTTGAGGACGAGCTGCGGATCGGTATCGGTCGGCAGCTCGAGCACTTCTGAAGGTTCGACGACGACGACACGGGGATGTTGATCGTCGGGTGACGATTCCGATGAGGAGCCGCAGGCGATGACCGCTACCGCGAGTACCACCGCGGTCACGCTAGCGCCGGCTTTCCCCCGCGACGCGGAGGTGAGCCAACTGTTGTCCTGCATCAGTCGCATGGGCTAGATCTCAGAGAAGAGCGGCAGCCAGAGTCGGCTTCGCTCCTGGCCGTCCGCGTCGTATCGCTTGGTGAGCGATGCCCGAAAGCCGAAGTGCTGGCGCCAGTAGTCCTCCGTCGCGGCGTCGAAGGGATCGACGGCGATCACCGCCGCCCCGACTCTCCGCGAGCCGATCTGGGCGATGCCGACTGCGTGGCGAAGAATGGTCGCGGCGTCCACGTCCGCATTGGCCGCTCGCGCAAGCCAGAGGATGAGCACGGCCCCTTGGCGCGGATGGCTGGCCGATATTCCCTTGCGGTGCTGGGATCGCAGCTCGACTTCGCTCATCCCCAGCGAGTAGAAACCGGCGACATCGCCCTCTACGAGCAGCACGTAGGTGGCGATGTGGCTCGTCTCCCGGAGCGCCCGCTCCCTGAGCCAAGCTGCGGCGGCATCGCCGGCCCGGCCAGGGGGCGCTTGGAAGCCTTCGATCGCACGGACGAGCGCTGGGTCGGCGCTGAGCTGCTCTCCCGTCAGATGGACCCACTCGTGCTCGATCACGGTGGCTCAGGCTATCCGCGACTTCGGGGGACCGGACGCGCTCCGAGGGCGAGAAGGACGGGAGCCAGGACAACCGACGAGGGTTGAGGCTCCGATGAGGACACTCAAGAGGCCGGCGTACCAGGCTGACGCGCGCGCCTGCCCTTCGCCCCTGGACCCTCAGTTCGGCAACCTGTCCAATAGGAAGCGGGACTCGCTGGTTACGGTCATGAGCCGAAAGGTCGACTCCCGTTGATCGCTAAGGCCGGGGTGGGACCCCCGTGGTTGGCAGAGGGTCCACAGACCCTTGAGCAGCTCAAACTCTCCATCAACGAGTATTTCCTTGTGCAATGCGTCAAGTGCGGCGCGCACCGAGCCGGGGCGCCTGCCCGTCGCAGTCTCCGCCGCCCGTGGAAGCATGTCCTCAAGGAAGCTTCGGAGTTGGGAGTTGACGGTCGCCCAGTTCTTCGCGCCGAAGCCATCAACAGCCTGTCGGTAGTGGCCGATGGCGGTATTCCAGCCCAGCTTGCTCAGCTCTGCTTCGAGACCGTTCAGCTGATCGGCAACGCTGACGCCGGGAATCGCTGCCGTGAGTCGCGCTGACTCGATGTCGTACTCCCATCCGTCTGCCGCAACGGCGTCGCGCAGCGGCTCCCACCAGACGATCCGCGACTTTCCACCTGGCGACGGGGCCCCCGCCTCGAGGGCGAGCCGCGCCAGCTCCAGCGCGGCGGCCTCTGCCTCTGGGTCCTCTGCGGCGCGCAGGCCCTTGAACAGATCCTGAATACGGCGCTCCTTGTTCGGCCACGACTCGGGCGCCCAGTCGTCGGCACCGGCCCTCAGCAGCAGCGTGCCGATGTTGGCGTCGCTGTATCCGGTGGAGATTGCCTCGACCAAGGCGCCGATGCTTTGCGATCTGAAGGGAAAGGCCACAACGCGCACAGCCTAGGTGAGACCCGCACCGGTTCCGCACGGCGAGCGGCGTCAACCTGCTCGGTTAGGGTCGCGGCCACATGGCCGACGCTAGGATCAGAAACGCGATCAACGCCCAGCAGGCCCGCCTGCTCGCTGACTTGCAGACGGCTCGCAGCAAGTTCGCTCAGGGCACCGACCGCGGCACCGCCGGCTTCGAGGTTCCCTTCCGCGAGTTCCTTGCGGCGCATCTTCCTCGCCGCTTGGCCGTCGGCCAAGGTGAGGTCATCGACGTGGCGGGCAGGGAATCGCCGCAGACCGATGTGTTGATCCTCGATGAGGACCACCCCTTCCACGTCGACGCCGACCGCCCGAGCCTCGCGTTCATCGAGTTCGTCGCGGCCGGCGGCGAGCTGAAGACGAGGCTGACCAGCGAGGGCTTGCGGGACACGCTTGAGAAGTCGGCGCGCTTCAAGGCGCTCCGTGCCGAAGAGGTCGAGGGGGCGATGATCATGTCCAACCCGAGCGACCGCTCGCGCTTCGTCGATCACCGCCCCTACTTCTTGGTCGCGGCCGAGTCCGAGCTGAAGCTCGACACGGTCGCAGAGAGAGTTCGCGCCTTCGATCTCGACACCGGAGGACAGATCGTCGACGCGATCTACCTGCTGGACAGAGGCTGGGTCGTCAACTTCGGTGACGGCCAGGGCGGCTTTCAGTTCGTCACGCCGGCTGGGGGGTCGGTTCAGGCATGGGTAACGCGGGCGATCGAGCCGGGCGAGGTCCTGTTCGATTTCTTCGTCTGGCTCTCTGCGGTCCTGCCGCGGTTGCTGCGGCTGAGCTCGCCGCTCATGAAGTACCTGTAGGACCGTGGTCACCGGTCGATGTGGTGACGGTCGGAAAGTCTTCGCCGCTGACGCGCCCCCGGATGCCGGCAGTGCCCAGCGTGCCCTTCACCTGCTCCGCCAGCGGCTCGGCATTCTTCGAGGCGATCGGGAGGCGCACCACCATCCGGGTATCTCCCCAAGGCGCGTCTTGGGGCGGAACCGGAATCCGGACCGAGCCGCCGGGCGAGAGGTGCGCCGCTCTGAGCAGCCGGCTGGCGCGGTCGACATCGGCGTCGTTGATCAGCAGTTGCGCTTCGGTCTCCTCCCCGACGACAGGATGCTCCCATGCCCAAAGTCGATGCGGGACCAAGAGTCGCACTCCGCGCTTGATTCGCCACCCGGTTCCAAGGCGATCCAGCGTGATCGCGATGCAGGCCCCGAGGAAGACGGTTGCGGGGCGGGAGAGGTCGACGATGTAGGCGCTGGCAACAGCCCCCAGGATGGCGGGGAGAGCGGGGGCGGCTCGAAGCAGGAGATCAGCGGCGACGCGCCAGGAGCAGACCCAGGGCTCGTATTGCCAGAGGAGCTCCAACTGATCGCGGTAGCTGGCCTCCTGCACGTACCACGGCCACGACTCTTGATCCTCGCCCCCGATCACGGTCCGTCGTAGCCTACGTGGCCTATTTCGCTTCGGGTCAGCGACGTCGCGAAAGCCCCGCTGGCAAAGCGGGTACCAAATCGGGTACCAATTTGAGCGAAAGTGCCCCCAACTCGGGGCAACTGAGACCCCCTCCACAGGCACAAATCAGGCCAGATCCAGAAGCTGGACAGACCTCATAACCCGAAGGTCGCGGGTTCGAATCCCGCCCCGGCTATAGGACGAAAGCCCCGCATTTGCGGGGTTTTCGTGTTTCTAGGGACGTAGATAATAGGTATCAAAATCGCCCCTGGGCAACGCCTGGGCAACATGAGGTCCGAGAGAGCTCGATTTTGGCCTTGTGCGGGGCTGTGCCGAGGCGCCTTCGCCGGCATCCTCCGCGCCGCAGGGGGGAGCTACCCGCCCTCCGGCGCCCGACCTTGTCGTAGCTGATCTGGAGATCGATAGTGCGAAATTCGACTGATTGGGCGCAAGCTTTGGCCACGACCTCGACGTTTGTTGGAGGTGCCAGGAACGCATATTGGCCGATCGTGGATGAGGTCGCGGGTGCCCCCTGGGCGCTTCCTATTGATGCCTGCACTGCTGGCCATTGCGCTGACTGGCTTCTTCGCAGAGCGGGCTTCCGCGGCCCCGTGCGATCCACCCATCGCCAACGCGATCGTCTGTGAGAACTCGAAGCCGGGGAATCCGCCGAGCGAATGGGACGTCAACGGCTCTGGAGATTCGAACATCCAGGGCTTTGCCACCGACATCAGCGTCGATCAGGGGCAGACGGTCAACTTCAAGGTCAAAACGCCCTCGAGCGACTACCGCCTCGACATCTACCGGATGGGTTACTACGGCGGAAACGGCGCGCGCAAGGTGGCGACGGTCCAGCCCTCGGCATCCTTGCCTCAGTCCCAGCCGGCGTGCCTGAGCGAGTCCGCCACCGGGCTGGTCGACTGCGGCAACTGGTCCCAATCGGCCTCCTGGACGGTCCCCGCCGACGCCGTCTCCGGCATCTACTTCGCCAAGCTCGAGCGCGAGGACGTCAGCTCAGACGGAAGCCACATCATCTTCGTCGTCCGGGACGACGACGGGCACTCCAACCTCCTCTTCCAGACCTCCGACACCACCTGGCAGGCCTACAACCGATATGGCGGCAACAGCCTCTACGTGGGCGGGCCCGGCACCAATCCGGGCCGCGCCTACAAGGTCAGCTACAACCGCCCCCTCACCGTCCGCGGCACCACCTCCGAAGACTCGCCGTTCAACGCCGAGTACCCGATGGTCCGCTGGTTGGAGCGAAACGGCTACGACGTCAGCTACTCCACCGGAATCGACACCGATCGCCGCGGCGCCGAGATCCTCGAGCACAAAGCTTTCCTCTCGGTCGGCCATGACGAGTACTGGTCGGGTGCCCAGCGGGCGAACGTAGAAGCCGCTCGCGCAGCCGGCGTCAACCTCGCCTTCTTCAGCGGCAACGAGATCTTCTGGAAGACGCGTTGGGAAAACAGCATCGACGGTTCCAACACCGACCACCGCACCCTGGTCTGTTACAAGGAGACCCACGCCAACGCCAAGATCGACCCGACCTCCACCTGGACCGGAACCTGGCGCGATCCGCGATTCAGCCCGCCGGCCGACGGTGGCCGCCCTGAGAACTCGCTGACCGGCACGGCCTTCATGGTCAACGCCGGCACGACCGCGATACAGGTCCCTGCCGCAGACGGCAAGATGCGGTTTTGGCGCAACACCAGCGTCGCGTCGCTGGCGCCGAACCAGACGGCGACGCTCTCCGCGAACACGCTCGGCTACGAGTGGGATGAAGAGCTCGACAACGGCTCCCGCCCAGCCGGTCTGATCGGGCTCTCCTCGACTACCGCCAGCGTTCCCCAGCGGTTGCTCGATTACGGCTCCAGCTACGGCTCCGGCAACGCGACTCACCGCCTGACGCTCTACCGCGCCCCCAGTGGCGCTCTTGTCTTCGGAGCAGGCACGATCCAGTGGTCGTGGGGATTGGACGGAAACCACGATCGCGAAGCCTCGACCGGCGGACTCGCGGATGCAGCAGGCCACCGTCAACCTGCTGGCCGACATGGGCGCGCAGGCCGCCACTCTTCAGGCCGGCTTGGCAGCGGCGGCACAGACCGCCGATAAACAGGCGCCGGCGACGACGATCACCAGTCCGCTGACCGGGGCCGAAGTCCGCAGCGGCACGCCGATCACGATCAGCGGCACCGCCACCGATCTGGCCGGGGAGACGGAAGGCGGCCAGGTCGGCGGGGTCGAGGTCTCGGTCGACGGCGGCAGCACCTGGCACCCAGCGGTCGGTCGTGAGAACTGGACCTACTCCTGGACGCCCGGCGCCACCGGAAGCGCGACGATCAGGGTGCGCGCTGCGGACGACAGCGGCAACCTCGAGAGCCCTGGGCGCGCAGGTCGTCGTCAGCGTCGTCCCGCCGAGCTGTCCGTGCTCGATTTGGGACGACTACTTCACCGGCCCGCAGGATGCAGACAAAAACGCGATCGAAGTCGGGACCAAGTTTCGCTCCGACGTCGCGGGCTTCGTCACCGGAGTCCGCTTCTACAAGACCACCGACAACACCGGCACCCACATCGGGCGCCTCTGGACCGCGGGGGGAACCCAGCTGGCCCAGGCCACCTTCACCGCCGAGACCGCCACCGGCTGGCAGCAGGTCAACTTCGGCACGCCGGTGGCGATCGCCGCCAACACCACCTACATCGTCTCCTATCACGCCCCGAACGGCCGCTATTCCTCGCGCTCCAGCTACTTTGCGCTGGTCGGTGTCGACAACCCGCCGCTGCATGCCTGGCCAACGGGGTCGACGGGCCCAACGGCGTCTACAAGTACGGGGCTCCCGGCTCGCTCTTCTCCGGGGGCGGGCCCAACACGTTCAACTCGGAGGCCTATCTGGTCGACGTCGTCTTCAACTCCTCGGGCGACACGACCCCGCCCACGATCATCTCCCGCACTCCCGCCAATGGTGCCAGCGCCGTCCCGAGCACGAGCGACGTCACCGCGACCTTCAGCCAGGCGATGGACCCGACGACGATCGACGGCTCGTCCGTTTTCCTGCAGGGCCCCGGCGGCGCCCCGGTGGCGGCAACGGTGAGCTACTCCGCGGCAGAGCAGCGAGCGACTCTCGATCCGACCGCCTCGCTGCAGGGATCGACCACCTACACCGCGACGATCAAGGGCGGCCCGGGCGGGGTCGCCGACCTTGCCGGCAACCCGCTCTGCCGCCGATTCGAGCTGGTCCTTCACCACCGCGGTGCCCCCCGCGCCTCCCCCGGACGAAGGGCCGGGCGGCCCGATCCTGGTGATCTCGAATGTCGCCAACCCATTCAGCCGCTACTACGCCGAGATCCTGCGGGCCGAGGGTCTGAACGAGTTCAAGGTCACCGACCTCGCGAACGTGACCCCGGCCTCGCTCGGCGCCTACGACGTCGCGATCCTCGGCGAGACCGGCCTGAGCGCGGCCCAGGTCACGACCCTGAGCGACTGGGTCCAGCAGGGCGGCAACCTGATCGCGATGCGCCCGGATCCCCAGCTCGTCGACCCTTCTCGGCCTCGCCGACACCCCGACGCGCTGGCCAACGGCTATCTCAAAGTCGACACCACCACTGGCGCCGGGCGCCGGCATCGTCGGCGAGACGATCCAGTTCCACGGCACGGCCGACCGCTACACGACGAGCGGCGCCCAGACGATCGCCACCCTCTACGCCGGCGCCGACACCGCCACCACGAACCCCGCCGTGACGCTTCGCAGTGTCGGGCCGAACGGAGGACAGGCCGCCGCCTTTGCCTACGACCTCGCCAAGTCGGTCGTCTACACCCGACAGGGCAACCCCGCGTGGTCCGGGGACGAGCGCGACGGCGTCGCTCCGATCCGCTCCGATGACCTCTTCTTCGGTGCCAAACAGGGCGACGTCCAGCCCGACTGGGTCGACCTGAGCAAGGTCGCGATACCCCAGGCCGACGAGCAGCAGCGGCTGCTGGCGAACCTGATCGAGGACATGAACCTGGACCGCAAGCCGCTGCCGAGCTTCTGGTTCCTGCCGCGCGACGAGAAGGCGGCCGTCGTGATGAGCGGCGACGACCACGGCAACGGTGGCACGAGCGGTCGCTTCGACCACTACATCGCCGCGAGCCCATCCGGCTGCGTGGTCGCGGACTGGGAGTGCGTCAGGGCGACCTCCTACATCTACCCGAGCACGACTTCCCTCAGCAACGCCACAGCGACCGCCTACCAGAACGCCGGCTTTCGAGATCGCCCTGCACCTGCTCCACGAACTGCCACAACTGGGCGGACCGGCAGAACTGGAATCCTTCTACACCAGCCAGCTTACGGCACTGGCGGCGAACTATCCGGGCCTGAACGCGCCCACCACCAACCGGACCCACTGCATCGCCTGGAGCGACTGGGCCACGCAGCCGAAGGTGGAGCTGCAGAACGGGATTCGACTCGACACCAACTACTACTACTGGCCGCCGAACTGGATCCAGAACCGGCCCGGGATGTTCACCGGCTCCGGCATGCCGATGCGCTTCGCCGACCTCGACGGCTCGATGATCGACGTCTACCAGGCGGTCACCCAGATGACCGACGAGTCCGGGCAGTCCTTTCCCGTTCACCATCGACACGCTGCTCGATCGCGCCCTCGGAACCGAGGGCTACTACGGCGTCTTCACCGCCAACATGCACACCGACAACGCTTCCTCCCCGGGCTCGGACGCGATCGTCAGCTCGGCGCTGGTCCCGCGGAGTGCCGATCGTCTCGGCGCGTCAGATGCTGACCTGGCTGGACGGCCGCAACAACTCCTCCTTCGGCTCGATCGCGTGGAACACGAACAAGCTCGCCTTCACGATCGACCACGCTGCCGGCGCGAACGGCCTTCGCGCGATGGTTCCGACCGCCTCCGCGGTCGGGCCTCTACGGGTGTCAAGCTGAACGGCGGCTCGATCGCGACGACGACGCGGACGATCAAGGGCCGGCAGTACGCGTTCTTCGATGCCGCGCCGGGCTCCTACGAAGCGACGTACGCGGTCGACGACACGGGCCCTGCGATCTCCAACGTCGCACATGCGGTCTCGGGCGACGGCACGGCGACGATCACCTGGGACACCGACGAGATCTCCGACTCGCGGGTCGACTTCGGCACCGACCCCGACTCCCTGACAGCCACCGTCAGAGTCGGCTCCACGCTCGTCACCTCGCACAGCGTGCAGCTCACCGGGCTCAGCCCGAGCACGACCTACCACTACGCGTCACCTCGGCGGATGCCGCGGCCAACTCGGGCACCGACCCCGCGCCGCCGGCTCGCGCCAAGGACGTTCACGACCCCCGACCAGGGCTTTACCGACACCACCGTCGCCGACTTCACCGCGGGCTCCCCGGACGCCGACACCCGGATGTCTGGCAGACCGGCGACGGCGAGCTGATCCTGAGGCCGACCGAGGGCGACGAGTTCTCGGGCGGGCCCGGCCTGCCGACCGGTTGGGCCAGCTGCCCATGGACCGCTCCGGAGACCTGTGCCCCGGGGACTGGCGCCACCGTCTCGGGCGGGAGCCTCCGCGTCAACGGCACCTACGCTCGGACCGTCGCGACCTACGGGTCGGGACGCACCCTCGAGTTCGTCGCCAGCTTCGGCGGTCAGAGCTTCGAGCACGTCGGCTTCGGGGTCGATCTCAACGACTCGGCGAACTGGGCGATCTTCAGCGTGAGGTCGAACGGCACCTTCAGCGTCCGCACCAACAACAACGGCGTCGTCAACCGATAACCCAGATCTCCAGCGCTCTGCTGGGCTCACCTCATCTCTACCGGATCGAGTGGGGCGCGACCGACGTTCGCTACTACGTTGACGGGACGCTCGTCGCCACTCCACGCGGCCAGCTTCGGTGCGACGCAGATGCGCCCGATCGCGAGCGACCTCAATGCCGCGGCTCCGGCGCTCTCCGTCGACTGGATCCGCATGAGCGCCTACTCCGGGCCGGGCACCTTCGACTCTCGCGTGTTCGACGCAGGGGCCGGTACAGAGCGCCGACTGGGGGGCGCTCAGCTGGAACGCCTCGACGCCTCGGGCACCGGCGTCGCGCTCAGTGTCCGCACCGGTGACACGGCGGCGCCCGACGCAAGCTGGACCGCGTTCACCCCGATCGCCTCGAGCGGCGGCGACATCCCCGGCAACTCGCGCTACCTCCAGTACCGCGCGCAGCTGACGACGGGCGATCCGGCTGCGACGCCGACCCTCAGCGATGTGTCGATCGCCTACTCGACGACGACCCCCCCGCAGACCACGATCGACTCGGGTCCCAGCGGCCCGACCAGCGACTCGACGCCCACCTTCGGCTTCCACTCCCGATCGGCGGCTCGACCTTCGCCTGCTCGCATCGACGCCGGCACCTTCGTGCCCTGCTCCGGCCCGGGCGCCTCCCACACTCCGCGAGCCCGCTGCCCAACGGCTCGTACACCTTCTCGCGTGCGGGCCACCTTCGCCGGAGGCACCGACCCCACCCCGGCGACGAGCTGCTTCACGGTCGACGTCCCGGTGCTGAGCGCGCCGAACCTGACCGGGACGTCTCCGGCATCGCCCGCCAACGCAAACTCGCCACAGGTCCTGGGCAGCGCCGAGGCGGGTTCACAGGTGCTGATCTACTCCAGCCCCGACTGCAGCGGCGTGCCGCTCGCGACGGGCACCGCCGCCCAGCTGGCGAGCCCGGGAATCACGATCTCGGTGCTCGACGACTCGACCACCGCTCTGCGCGCCACCGCGGTCGACGGGGCCAGGACCTCCGTTTGCTCAGGCTCGGTCACCTACATCGAGGACTCACCGGGCCGGACACCACGATCACCTCCGGTCCCAGCGGCCCGACCAGCGACTCGACCCCGACCTTCGGCTTCACCTCGAGCGAGCAGAACTCGACCTTCCAGTGCCGTTTCGACTCGGCTGCATTCGCGCCCTGCAGCGGCCCCGGTGCGACCCACACGCCGCCGCGGCGCTCTCGGCCGGTGCTCATACCTTCTCGGTCCGCGCGGTGGATCAGATCGGCAATGTCGACGCCACCCCCGCCACCCGCTCGTTCACGGTCGACACCCAGGCGCCGAACACCACGATCTCCTCCGGCCCCACTGGCACGACCAGCCTCGACCCCGACCTTCGGCTTCACCTCGAGTGAGCAGAACTCGACCTTCCAGTGCCGTTTCGACTCGGCTGCATTCGCACCCTGCAGCGGCCCGGGCGCGACGCACACGCCGAGCGCGGCCGCTCTCCGGCGGTTCCCACACCTTTGCGGTCCGCGCGGTGGACCAGGCGGGCAACACCGACGCCACCCCCGCCACCCGCTCGTTCACGGTCGACGCGACCGCGCCTAACACCACGATCTCCTCCGGCCCCAGCGGCCCGACCAGCGACTCGACCCCGACCTTCGGCTTCACCTCGAGCGAGCAGAACTCGACCTTCCAGTGCCGTTTCGACTCGGCTGCATTCGCACCCTGCAGCGGCCCGGGCGCGACCCACACGCCGACCGCGGCGCTATCGGCCGGTGCTCATACCTTCTCGGTCCGTGCGGTGGATCAGTTCGGCAACATCGACGCCACCCCGGCAACGCGCTCGTTCTCTGTCGACACGCTGGCGCCGGACACGACGATCACCTCCGGGCCATCAGGCACGACCACGAATCGCACGGCAACGTTTGCCTTCAGCTCGAGCGAGGCGGGCGGGACGTTCCAGTGTCGCCTCGACAGCGCCAACTTCGCCTCCTGTAGCTCGCCGAGAATCTATTCGTCGCTTTCATTTGCCTCCCACACCTTCCAGGTCCGGGCCATCGACGGAGTCGGCAACGTCGACCCGACGCCGGCGGTGCGGACCTTCACCGTCACGCGCTGATGCGTCTGGGGAGTGCTCCTGGGGCAAGAAATGGGGCAAGAAGCCCTGCAGAAGGTTCGGGCTCATAATCTGAAGGTGTTCGAATCCGCCCCCGCTATGGCCTTATGGGCGACATATTTGGTCGCCTTGGCAAGAATTCAGAAGGCGCTCACATGAGCGCCTTCTGTCGTTCGCCAGAGGACGCCTCCTGTAAGCCGTGTACACGATCATGTACACTAATCCCATGGCGAAGACCGTCCCCGTGCGCGAGCTACGTAGCAACCTCAGCAGTCTGCTCGATGACGTCAGCGATCGGCGCGATCACGTTCTGGTGACTCGCAACGGCGCTCCGGCTGCGGCCCTGGTTCCGATCGACGAGTATGAGGCTCTAGAGGAGACCGCCGAGATTCTCTCCGACCCCGATGCCCTCGCCGCCCTGGAGACTGGCCTCGCCGAGATCGAGCGCGACGAAACGGTCACCTTCGCTGACCTTCGCAGCCAGCTTGCTGAGCGCCGAGCGGCTGCCGGTTGATCGTTGGCCAGGCTCGTCCTTGCCCGTCGAGCTCGGCGGGAGTTGCTCGAACTCAACTGGCCGCTGATCGACGCGATTGAGGATGCGCTGGGCCTCCTAGAGCGTGAACCGCATGTCGGCTATGCACTGCGAGGCAAACTGCGTGGGCTGTACTCGTTGTGCGTCGGCGCGTATCGGATCCTCTACCAGCTAACCGATAGCGAACAGACCGTCCGTGTCGCCGCCATCAGGCATCGCGCTGGCGCCTATCGGAGAGATCCGCGTTGAGCGCCTTCAGATAGATAGGGACTTCGGCAATTTGAAGGGGCCCGACAGCAGAGCCATTAGCTCAGTAGTGGTCCGTCGTATCGGATCACTGCTTTCGGATCATGGGGATTGTCGGGCTCCAACACCAGGAGAGCCGTGCAGTCATGGCGGTGCTCCCCGCTGGGAGGCTTATTGGAGCAAAAGCTCCGCTTTCCCTTGACTTGACTGAAGGCGCGTTGACATGAGCGGCTTCACTCGCAAGAACAGATTGTTCACTCGCTAGGACGATGCGCCCCAGTTCAGGGGTTTTGCCCTTTCCCCGAGACAATCTAAACTCCTGATTTGTGGCAGCGATGGCAGCGCTTCGGCTTCGATTCGGCGGATCATTCTGCTGGGCGCTGATCGGCGCGACGCTCGCGCTGGCAATCGCGGTGCTCATGCCGGCGAGGGCGGACGCCTTTGGCACCTTTACCAACGGTGCGCTCACGGTCAGTGGCGGCGAGGGAAAAATCGTCCCTCGCTGTGCGAGCGACGGCGAGATCACCGTCAGCGGCGTTTCCGTAGACAACGGTCCTGCCTACTGCCGCGACTTGAGGCGAATCGACGCTTCTTCGTCTATATCCACCCTCTTCGACTTCTCGCAACTGCCCGACAACCTCGGTGGCGGCCAGGGGCCGATCGAGATCCACGCCACCGCCAAGGTGAGCGACCCGACCGAATACTCCGACGACAAATTCATCGGGGCTCCGGGTCACGTCAACATCTTCGACGGTGGGCTCGGCTTCGACTCCATCACCGGCGGCAACCTCAACGACAGGCTGAGTGGCGGCGCGGACAGCGACAAGATCGACGGCGGGCGCGGAAACGACATTCTCCGCGGCGGTTCTGCGGCGGACAAGCTGCTCGGCGGGCCCGGCCGCGACACCTTGAAGGGCGGCGGCGGGAGCGACAAGCTGGTCGGCGGCCCCGGTAGGGACACCGAAAAGCAGTAGCCAATCGGGGGGATCCGCGGTCAAGACGCCGGGAGGTAGGTGAGGAGGACCACTCCGGAGTCGAACCGCTTCAGGTCGTCGAGCTCCATCCGGACGGTTCCCCTGTCGCCGAGCACGTGGACGTTTCCCTCACCCCAGACGAGCGGGTTCAGGTAGATCTCGTACTCGTCGATCAGACCCTTCGCGGCGAGGGCGTACGCGAACTCGCCGCTCCCGTGCATGAACAGGTCACCGTCGACCTCGTCCTTCAGCTTCGGGATCGAGTCCTCGAGGTCTCCCTCGAGCAGGGTCGCATTCCACTCGAGGTCGCCGGACAGGGTGTTGGACCCGACGTACTTCGGCATCGGGTTGACCATGTCCGCCCATTTGCCCGACTGGCTCGGCCAATATCCCGCCAGCCCCTCGTAGGTCTTGCGGCCCAGCACCAGCCCGCTGGATTTCGCCTGGCGCTCGAACGAGTAGTCGCCGTGGTCTCCGTCCGCCTGCACCCACTCGCCGACCGGATCTACGACGCCGTCGACGGTGGCCTGCGTGGTCGCGATTAGCTTTCCCATCTCGATTCTCCTTCGGTCGCGGGCTCGCTCTGAATCCTCTACCCATCGGCAGGATCGCGGCATGCGGTTCACGCGTTTGGAACTGGAGGCGTTCCGCGGCCATGAGGTCGACGACCTTGTCGGGCCGGGGCTCAGGCTGCTGTTCGTCGGCATCAACCCGGGTCTGTGGACGGCCGCGGTCAACACCCACTTCGCGCACCCCACCAATCGCTTCTATCCAGCGTTGGCCGCGGCCGGCATCACCGACTACAAGGTTGATCGGGTCGCCGGCATGACCGATGCCGATCGCGCGCATCTGGTGGCGCGGGGGGTCGGGATCACCAACCTTGTGCGGCGGGCCACCGCACGCGCCTCCGAGCTCTCGTCCGAGGAGCTGCGCGAGGGCGGCGCGCGGCTGCTGCGGTTCGTCGCCGATCACCGGCCTGCGGTCGTCGCGATTGCTGGCGTTACCGCCTACCGCGATGCGTTCGGCGAGCGCGGCGCGGCTTTGGGCCGGCAGCCGGACACGCTTGACGGCGCGATCCGCTGGTCCGGCGCGGCGCTCTGGGTGGTTCCCAACCCAAGCGGTCTCAACGCCCACGAGACGGTTGCGACGCTCGCCGCCGCCTATGCGGCGCCGGCCGCCGAGGCCGGCGTCATCGCTGGTTGAGGAGTCGTCTGTACGCTCGCGGGATGACGCCGGAGGAGCTTGCCAACCTCGCGTATCTGCGCCGCGCTCGCGATCTGATGGACCGCGAGTACGCGCGCCCGCTTGACGTCGCCGCGCTCGCCCGCGCTGCGCTGATGTCGACCGCGCACTTCTCGCGGCAGTTCCGCGCGACGTACGGGGAGACGCCCTACGCCTACCTGCTGACGCGGCGAATCGAGCGGGCGAAGGCGCTGCTGCGCCGCGGCGATCTGTCGGTCACCGAGGTCTGCATGGCGGTCGGGTGTACATCGCTCGGCTCGTTCAGCGCGCGCTTCACCCAGCTGGTGGGCGAGACGCCGACGGCCTACCGGGCCCGTGACCACGGCGCGCTCGCAAGCGTGCCGGGCTGCATCGCCAAAGACCTCACCCGTCCGAGCCAGCGGACAGAGCAGGATCGGAGAAACGCGCGCGGCGCCGGCTCCCTAGCCTTGCGAGCATGAATCTCACGCTCTCCACCTGCTTCGTTCAAGTCCATGACCCCGACCTCGCGCTGACCTTCTACCGCGATGGGCTCGGCCTCGAAGTGCGCAACGACGTCGGCAAAGAAGGCTTCCGCTGGATCACCGTTGGTGGTGCCTCCCAGCCGGACGTCGCGATCGTCCTCACGAACTACGTGAACGGCGGCCCCGACGACGGCGATGCGCTCGCCACCCTTCTTGCCAAGGGCGCCCTGAACGGCGTCCATTTCCACAGCGACGACCTCGACGCCACCTTCGAGAAGTTGCGCGCGTCGGGTGCTGAGATCGTGGAAGAGCCGAAAGACCAGCCGTGGGGCACGCGGGACTGTGCCGTGCGTGACCCTTCCGGCAATCTGGTGCGCATCGACCAGCCGCCTGCCACCTAGAGCTGGTCGGGGGATGGCCAAGAAGAAGGACACGCGGTCGCCTGCGCCGCACGCTGCCGACAGCCACGATTTGATCCGCGTGCACGGCGCGCGCGTGAACAACCTCAAGGACGTCAGCGTCGAGATCCCGAAGCGCCGGCTGACGGTGTTCACCGGCATCTCCGGCTCGGGCAAGAGCTCGCTGGTGTTCGGCACGGTCGCCGCGGAGTCGCAGCGGCTGATCAACGAGACCTACAGCGCCTTCGTGCAGGGCTTCATGCCGACCCTGGCGCGGCCCGAGGTCGACGTGCTCGACGGGCTGACGACCGCGATCATCGTCGACCAGGAGCGGCTGGGCGCCGATGCCCGCTCCACGGTCGGCACCGTCACCGACGCCAACGCGATGCTGCGCATCCTTTTCAGCCGGCTCGGGAAGCCGCACATCGGCTCGCCCCAGGCTTTCTCCTTCAACGTCGCCTCGGTCCGGGCCAGCGGTGCGATCACGGTCGAACGGGGCGCCAAGAAGACCGTGAAAGCGAGCTTCAGTCGCACCGGTGGCATGTGTACGCGCTGCGAGGGCCGGGGCTCAGTCACCGACTTCGACCGCTCTGCGCTTTACGACGACAGCAAGTCGCTCAACGAGGGTGCGCTGACGATCCCCGGCTACAGCATGGATGGCTGGTATGGCCGCATCTTCAGGGGCTGTGGCTTCTTCGATCCCGACAAGCCCATCAAGAAATTCACCAAGGTGGAACTCAATGATCTGCTCCACAAGGAGCCGACCAAAATCAAGGTCGACGACGTCAACCTGACCTACGAAGGCCTGATCCCGAAGATCCAGAAGTCGTTCCTCGCCAAGGACCGGGAGGCGATGCAGCCGCACATCCGGGCGTTCGTGGACCGGGCGGTCACGTTCATGACCTGCCCGGAGTGCGATGGCACCAGGCTCAGCGAGGCGGCTCGGTCGTCGAAGATCAAGAAGGTCAACATCGCCGACGCCTGCGCGATGCAGATCAGCGATCTGGCCGAGTGGGTCCGCGACCTCGACGAGCCGTCGGTGGCGCCGCTGTTGGCGGCGCTGGGAGGGACCCTTGACTCGTTCGTGGAGATCGGGCTGGGCTACCTCTCGCTCGACCGGGCGTCCGGCACGCTCTCGGGCGGTGAGGCGCAGCGCACCAAGATGATCCGCCAGCTCGGCTCCTCGCTCACCGACGTCACGTACGTCTTCGACGAGCCGACCATCGGGCTCCACCCGCACGACATCCAGCGGATGAACGACCTCCTGCTGCAGCTGCGCGACAAGGGCAACACCGTGCTGGTCGTGGAGCACAAGCCCGAGGCGATCGCGATCGCCGACCACGTCGTCGACCTCGGCCCGCGCGCCGGCAGCGAGGGCGGAGAGGTGGTGTTCGAGGGCACCGTCGACGGCCTGCGGGCCAGCGACACGCTCACCGGGCAGCATCTGGACGATCGCGCCTCCCTGAAGCCCTCGGTGCGGGCGTCGTCGGAGGCACTGGAGGTGCGCGGCGCCAGCACCGACAACCTGCAGGACGTCGATGTCGACATTCCGCTCGGAGTGTTGGTCGTAATCACTGGGGTGGCTGGCTCAGGCAAGAGCTCGCTGATCAACGGCTCGGTCTCCGGACGGGACGGGGTGGTGACGGTCGACCAGGCCGCGATCCGCGGCTCGCGGCGGAGTAACCCGGCGACGTACACCAAACTGCTCGACCCGATCCGCAAGGCCTTCGCAAAGGCCAACGGCGTGAAACCCGCCCTGTTCAGCGCCAACTCCGAGGGCGCATGCCCCAACTGCAACGGCGCCGGCGTCATCTACACCGATCTGGCGATGATGGCCGGCGTCGCCACCATCTGCGAGGAGTGCGAGGGGAAGCGGTTCCAGGCGTCGGTGCTCGAGTACCGCTTCGGCGGCCGCGACATCAGCGAGGTGCTCGCGATGTCGGTGACCGAGGCCGGGAGGTTCTTCGGCGACGGCGAGGCGCGGATCCCGGCGGCTCACAAGATCCTGCAGCGGCTCGCCGACGTCGGGCTCGGTTATCTCAACATCGGCCAGCCGCTCACCACGCTGTCGGGCGGTGAGCGGCAGCGGCTCAAGCTGGCCACCCACATGGCCGAGAAGGGCGGCGTCTACGTCCTCGACGAGCCGACCACCGGCCTTCACCTTGCTGACGTCGAACAGCTGCTCGGCCTGCTCGACCGGCTCGTCGACTCCGGCAAGTCGGTAATCGTCATCGAGCACCACCAGGCGGTCATGGCGCACGCCGACTGGATCATCGACCTCGGCCCCGGCGCCGGCCACGACGGCGGCCGCATCGTTTTCGAGGGCACACCCACCCACCTCGTCACCGCCCGCTCCACCCTCACCGGCGAGCACCTCGCGACCTACGCTGGCACCTGACCGAGGGGCCCCTCGTGGGACATCGCTCCTCGATTCCGGCGGCAAACCCCCTTTAGAAACGCGCCCCACATAGTCCAGCAGGACCCCTGGCGCGGGCCCATAATCGGACCGTCCCGCGGGCATGGCCGGGAACATATGAGTAACCATTTAGGGTACCCGCGATGCTCTGCCGGGCTGGACCGATCATCAAGCGGCTCCGGGAAGACCTCGACAGGTCGGTTTTCCTCCCCTCAGCACCGGACACGGTGAGGTTCAGAGGCTGGGAAGGGAGCGTCGCCCTTGTCTCCTACCTGGCGGTTGCCGCTGTTCTGCAGCTGTTCCGAGTCGGTCCATCCAGCGCACTGAACTCGCTTTGGGCGGAGGATGGGCCGATCTTCCTCGGTGGGGCGCTGACGCACGACTTCTTCACGGCCGTAACCACGACCTACGCGGAATACCTCGTCGTGATCCCCCGCCTGATCGGCGAGATCGGGGCGATTGTGCCCTTGCACGATGCAGCCGTGGCGATGAACCTCACCGCTGTCCTCATCGTTGCTCTCAGTGGACTCGCTGTTTGGTTCGCCAGTGCCGGCCACATCCACAGCGTCTACCTGCGCGCGCTCCTGGTGGCGCTGACGGTCCTTCCCCCGGTAGCCGGCGAGACGGTCGCCTCGCCGGCCAACGTCGCCTGGCACACGACCTTTGCAGTCTTCTGGCTGCTGCTCTGGCGGCCCGCGACGACATGGGGTGCCTGCCTCAGCGGACTGCTGATACTGGGCACCTGCCTCAGCACGCCCGCTGCCTTCTTCTTCGTCCCGCTCGCCCTCATGCGCGCAGTCGCGATCCGCGACCGCCGCGACGCCCTGGTCGTCGGGGCCTTCGTGCTCGCCATGGCGATCCAGCTACCGGTTACGGCGCTCAGTGACGAACGAGCGTCCACTTACCTCTGGACGGGAAACATCATCACCACCTTCCTGCAGCGCGTCGTCGACGGCGCGGTTCTCGGACTCGAGCTCGGCGGATCTGCCTGGGCCGACTGGGGATGGCCATTCCTGATCGCAATCACCGTCGCGGTCACGGCCTATCTGGTCGTGCTGTTGCTGCGCGCCCCGTCCAGCCGGCTTTTCGCCGGGATCGCCATCGCCACCTCGGTGGCGATGTTCCTGGGCTCGAGCTACACGCGCGCGCTCGGCAATGCGATGACCTGGCCGCCTGGCATCCACAACAATGTCGGCGGCCGCTACGCGTTGGTCCCAACCCTGCTGCTGATCAGCGCCGCTCTCGCCCTAATCGACTCCCGTCGCCGGTCGTCGAGAGGCCGCCCGGTCGCCGCGATCGTGGCGACCGCGGTGCTGCTGGTCTCCATCGTCACCTCCTTCGACGTCAACGCTGCCACCGACCGGGGTGGACCCCCGTGGGAGAAAAGCCTGCGCGCCGCCACTGCGAGGTGTGAAGGCGAGGAACGCGCCGAAGTCCCGGTTTTCGTCGCGCCCGAAGGATGGACGATGACTGTTTCCTGCAGCCGCTTGGTGTCCACTGACGGACCGGAGCCAACACAGAAGCCGATCCCGTAAAGCCGGATGGCTCACGATTCTTGGTGACGTCCTCAAATCAAATGATTGGTGGCCGTTCGCTTTGTCGCTAAGGTGAGCGGGTGAGCAAGCGTGGCTTGCGCCCACTCGCCGACGGCTCGCGCTTTGCCGCCGCTGCAGGGCGGTCCCGCCGAGCATCGGCATCCAAGCATTCCCTCGACGAGGTCTGCACCGCGCTTGCATCTCGCCTGCGCGAACGTCTGCCTGAGATTCAGGCGGCTATCGCGACTCGCGTCTACGCGATCTCCGATCCCCACGATGTCGCCGACCCCGCTTACCTCCAAGGTCTCAATGCTGCTCTCGCTGCTGCGATCGATTACCGGCTTGCCGTGCTCGAGGTTGGTGAGCGCCGTGTCCCGGCCGTTCCACCGGCGCTGCTCGCACAGGCACGTCTGGATGCGCGCGACGGCGTTCCCCTCGACACCGTTCTGCGTCGCTACTTCGCCGGCAGCGCCCTCTTCGGGGACTTCCTCGTCGAAGAGGCGGAGCGGGCCGAAGTTCCGAACTCGGCCCTTCGTCGTCTGCTCGGCGCGCAGGCGACGCTCGGCGATCGCTTGGTCGAGGCGGTGAGCGAAGAGCACGTCCGCGAGGCGAAGAGCTGGCCGAGCAGCACCGCGGAGCGCCGCCGCGAGTGCGTCAAAAGCCTGCTCGCCGGTGAGCTCGTTGATCACTCCGAGCTCGGGTATGACCTCGACGCTCACCACCTCGCCCTGATGGCCAAAGGAGAGGGGTCGCCAGAGGTGATGCGCGTACTGGCGGGGAGGCTCGGCCGTCGCCTGCTCGCCGTCTGCCGTGAGGAGGAGCCAGTCTGGGCCTGCTGGCTCGGCGGCAGGCGCCCGCTCGAGGCCGAGCAGGCGCTGCGAGCGCTTGGCGAAATCTCCCCGGATCGGGTGTTCGTGACCGTCGGCGAGCCGGGTGAGGGACTCTCGGGCTGGCGGCTCAGCCACCGCCAGGCCAAGGCGGCGCTGCCGATCGCCGAGCGCAGGGGGCAGGCGATCGTCCGCTACGCCGACGTCGCCCTGCTGGCATCGATCCTCCGCGACGATCTCGTCGCCACCTCGCTGCGCCAGCTCTACCTGGAGCCGCTCGAAAGAGCGCGGGACGGCGGCAAGGTCGGGGGAGAAACCCTGCGCGCCTACTTCGCTGCCGAGCGGAACATCTCCTCGACCGCTGCCGCGCTGGGCGTCGATCGTCGCACGGTCACGAATCGCATTCGCGCCATCGAGGACCTCTTCGGCCGCCCGCTCAAGGACTTCGCGACGGAGCTGGAGACCGCATTGTTACTGGATGATTGATCTGATTCTGACCGCGCCCCTTCCCAGTTTGCTGAATCCCAGCTGAGCAAGACCCCATATTGGGGAGGCAACGGCCCCGCGTAGCCGGAGAAAATCAGCTCGATCCCATCTCACGAGGCAGGGGGTAAGAGCATGAGGAAACATCTGGTTTGCGCCATGGTCGTCGCAGCCGGGGTTGCGCTGATAGTCGTGGCGAGCGCTTTGGCCAAGCCGCACGTGATCCGCGCTGGAAACCTCTTTCTAAAGGACGATGGAGGGATCTTCCCGAGCAAGCTGCCCAGACACAGCCAGGTGCCCATCTTGGGGCGCATCAGCGCTGAAATCGGCACTGCCGATGGCAGTCATCCCCCGGCGGTAAAGACCCTGAACATCGACTTCGACAAGAGCATCCAGGTGAACGCCAAAGGCTTGCCTGTCTGCAAGGAAAGCCAGATCACCGCGCGCTCTACTGCGGCCGCGAAGAGGGCTTGCCCCGATGCGATCGTCGGCTCCGGCGAAGGCGAGGTCGAGGTCGCATTTCCCGAACAGGAGCCATTCACCGCCAAGGGCCCAATCGTCCTCTTCAACGGCGGCGTCCACGGCGGCACCACGCTGCTCTTCGGCCATGCCTACGTTGCCGTGCCAGCACCGACCGCCATCGTCGCCAAGGTCAAGATCACCCGCATCCACCGCGGCCACTACGGCATCCACACCGTCTCGCAGATTCCGGTGATCGCAGGCGGGGCCGGGTCGGCGATCAGGTTCAAGCTCACCGTCGGCCGCAAATTCACCTATAAGGACAAGAAGGAGAGTTACCTGACCGCCAGCTGTCCGACCGGCACCTACTACACCGAAGGGGAAATTCTGTTCAGGGATGACTCGTTGCTGAAAGGGGTCCACGTTCTGCCTTGCACGCCGAAGGGCTAGCTGTTGCGCGGCGCTGAGCGTCGTGTGCCCGCCTCTGCTTAGACTCGGAGGCGATGGCGGAGAGAATCCTGTTGGCTGCCCTCGTTTAAATCATGAACCTTCGTGCCATCTGGCGGGGTGTGCTCGTGCTCCTGCTCGACGCCCTCACGCTGCTGCTGCTCTCACAGGTGCTCTCGGGCTTCGTTCTCGACGGCGCGCCGGCCGCGCTCGGCGCTGCCGCGATGATCGGGCTCCTCAACGCCCTGATCTGGCCGGCTCTCGCCCGCTTCGCGCTGCCGCTGACCGTGCTCACCCTGGGGGGCGCGGCGCTGGTCCTGAACGGCGTGCTCGTCACCTTTGCGATCGATGTCCTGCCCGGGGCGGAGATCGACGGCGTCCTCGAGGGGATCGTGGTGACGATCGTGATGGCGGCAGTTACCGCGACCGTCTATGCACTGCTCGCGATCGACGAGAACGAGTCCTGGTACCGCTACGTCGTGCGACGGCAGGCACGTCGCCGCGAGCACGCGGTGGAGAGCGAGGTTCCGGGCGTTCTCTTCCTCGAGATCGACGGCCTTGCCCACGACGTCCTGCACCGCGCGCTCAGCGACGGCAGCGCCCCCAACCTCGCCGCCTGGCTGCGAAGCGGCTCCCACCGGCTGCACAGGTGGGAGACGGACTGGTCCTCGCAGACCGGCGCCTGTCAGGCCGGGCTGCTGCACGGCGACAACGAGGACATGCCGGCCTTTCGCTGGTGGGAGAAGGACCGGGACGCGGCGATCGTGACCAACCACCCCCGCGACGCGGAAGAGCTCGAGCGGCGGCACTCCAACGGGCGCGGCCTCTTGCACGCCGACGGCGCCAGCCGCGCCAACATCCTCTCCGGCGACGCGCCGCACTCGATGCTGACGATGAGCACCGCGCTGCGCCGCCGCCGCCCGATCGGCCGCGACTACGCGGCGTACTTCGCTCGTCCCTACGCCGTCGCCCGCACCCTCGTCCTCGTCCTCGCCGAGGTCGCCCGCGAGCGCCGCGCGGCCCGCAGCCAGGTTCGTGACGACGTCCGCCCCCGGATCGCCCGCAGTCGCTCCTACGCGCTCGTCCGCGCTTGGGCGACGGTGGTCCAGCGGGACCTGCAGGTGGCCGCGGTCGTCGGCGATGTCCTCGCCGGGCGCCCGGCGATCTACACCACCTTCCTCGCTTACGACGAGGTCGCCCACCACTCCGGGATCGAGCGGCACGATGCGCTCGCCGTGCTGCGCGACCTCGACCGCCAGATTGCGCGGATCGCCACCGCCTGCGCCGAGGCGCCGCGGCCCTACCGCCTGATCGTGCTCTCCGATCACGGCCAGTCGCAGGGCGAAACCTTCCTCGACCGCTACGGGGAATCCCTGGAGCAGCTGGTCCAGTCGGCCTGTGAGGCTGGGAGCGCGATCGCCGCCGAAGGGGGCGACGAGGACGCGCTCTCCTACCTGAGCGCCGGCCTGACCGAGGTCGCGCGCGACGACACGGTCGCCGCGCGGACCGTGCGGGTCGCGACCCGAGGGCGCAGCGCCGACGGCGTCGTTTCGCTCGACCCAGACGACCGCCGCGAGGTCGAGGAGACCCGCGGGAACGGCATCCCGGAGCTCTCCGTGATGGCCTCGGGGTGCCTCGGCTTGATCAGCTTCCCGCGCGAGCCGGGGCGGGTGACGCTGGAGCGGTTGGACACCCTCTACCCCCGCCTGCTGCCGGCGCTCCGCGACCACCCCGGGATCGGGTTCGTGCTGGTGCGCTCCGAGCGCTCGGGGGCGATCGCGGTCGGCAGGGGCGGGACCAGGTTCCTCGACGAGGATCGAGTCGAGGGGGACGATCCGCTCGCGCCCTTCGGCCCGCGCGCCGCCGAGCACCTGCGGCGCACCGACGGCTTTCCCCATTGCGCCGACCTGATGCTCAACAGCACCTTCTGGCCGGAGTTCGGCGAGGTCGCCGCCTTCGAGGAGCTGGTCGGCTCGCACGGCGGCATGGGGGGGACCCAGAGCTTCCCGTTCGTGCTTCACCCGAGCGAGCTGGCCTGGCCCGAGGCCGACGTGGTCGGCGCCGAAAGCGTCCACCGAATCTTTTGCGCCTGGCTGGCGCAGCTGGGGCACTCCAGCTACGAGAGCGAGGTCTCCTCGCCGGGCGCCAGCACCCGCGCCTCCACCTGAGGTGCGAGGGCCCGCATCCAGGTTTCGAACTCGCGGGGCGGCAAGCGCAGGGGGTCGGGGCGCAGCCGCGCGAGGCCGAGCGGGTAGAGCGTCCCCCAGTGGATCGGGACGGCGATCCGCGGCGAGAGCAGCGCCGCCGCCCGGGCGGCGCGCTCGGGGTCGAGGTGGCCGGGGCCGAGGCTCGGCCCCCAGCCCCAGATCGGCAGCAGCGCGAGATCGAGTTCCCCGCCAAGCTCCGCCATTCCGTCGAAGAGGTCGGTGTCGCCGGCGAAGTAGATCTGCCGGCGTCGGCCGGTGAGGAGGAACCCGACGGCCTCCGAGCGCCTCTCGAAGCGACCCCCGCCGGGGTGCTTCGCCTCCGTGGCGGTGACGACGACGTCGCCGACTCGGCTGGATTCCCCCGGCGCCAGCTCCGACACCGCGACGAAGCCCTGGCGCTCGAGCGGCTTCCCCGAGCCCGGGGCCGCGAGCACGGGAACATCGCGGTCGATCCTGCGCAGCGACGGAAGGTCGGCATGATCGTGGTGCAGGTGGGAGATCAGCACGGCGTCGAGCTCGTCCGTCACCCCAGGGGCGGGCGGCGCGCCGTGGCGGCGCAGCGGCCCGATCCGTGCCCGCAGCACCGGGTCCGTGATCAGCCGGACCCCGTCGAGCTCGGCGAGGACGGTCGCGTGCCCTACGTAGGTGACTCGGTCGTCCATCTCAGGCCGGTGCCCGTCGGCCGCGCTGTCGGGGGCGCTGCGTATCGTCCGCCGAGGCGATGAGCGAGCGTCGAGCGATTCTCCGCGGCAGGCTGCGGCGCCCTGGGCGCGAGGGCTCCGGCGAGGAGGAAGTCATCGAGATCGAGCCGGGCGAGCTGAGCGGGCTGTTCTCCGCTCCGCAATGGCTGCGTGACCTCGGGTTCTCCTCCTGGCTCCTGGTCGGAGCGGCGGCGGCCCTGATCGGCGCGATCTGGCTCCTCTCGCTGACCGAGACGATCGTGCTGCCGGTGATCGTCGCCGGGATCATCGCCTCTGTCACCTCTCCCCTCGTCGACTGGCTTAGCCGGCATGGGATCCCGAGGGGGATCGGCGCCGTGCTCGTCTTCCTCGCGATCATCGCAGTCGGCGTTGGCGTCGGACTGCTCGTCCTGGCGGGAATCGCGAGCCAGGCGGACAGCCTCTCCGAGCGGCTGCGCGAAGGGGCGAGCGAGATCGAGTCCCTCGTCGGCGACCTCGGGGTGAAGGCGACGACCGCCGCCAACGCGAACTCCGACGCCAGCGCCTCGATCAGCGCCGGCTTCGAAGCCCTGACCCACGGCCTGCTGGGCGGCGTCGACAAACTGGCTTCGCTGACCGTCTTCCTCTCGTTCACCGCCCTCAGCCTCTTCTTCCTGCTCAAGGACGCGCCGACGATCGGCGACTTCGTCGAGCGCCATCTCGGCGTGCCCGTGCCGCTGGCCCGCTCGATGCTGGGCCGGGTTGCCGGCAGCATGCGGGGGTACTTCCTCGGGGTCACCGTCGTATCGGTATGGAGTGCGACGATCGTCGGGGTGGGGGCATTACTCCTCGGGGTTCCCCTGCCGGGCACGATCGCGGCGGTCACCTTCGTCGGTGGGTACATCCCCTATATAGGTGCCTGGACGGCGGGGGCCTTCGCGGTCCTGATCGCGCTCGGGGGAGAGGGACCCGAGGCAGCGCTGGCGCTGGCCGTCGTAGTGCTGCTGGCGAACGGCGTCCTGCAGCAGCTCGTTCAGCCGATCGCCTATGGCGCCGCGCTCAAGCTGCATCCATTGGCCGTGCTGATCGCGACGATCGCCGGCGGGTGCCTGTTCGGCACCGTCGGACTGGTGCTGGCGGCTCCGCTGCTCTCGGCTGCGGTGCGCATTTCAGCCGATGTCAGCGCGGCCGAGCGCGAGGCCCAGACCGCGCGCGACGATCCCGCGCCGGCGTAGATGCCGTTGGCGCGGTGCCGTGTCGATTTCGGCGGTCCTCGTTCGTCGTAGTGGGTAAAGGCGGGAATATCGGGACGCCGAACTTCCGCGACGACGACACGAAAGGACAGCGAGATGAGAGTGATGGCGATTGTCAAGGCGAGCGAGGACTCCGAGGCCGGCGTGATGCCGAGCGAGGAGTTGCTCGCCGAGATGGGCAAGTTCAACGAGGAGATGGTCAAGGCCGGGGTGTTGCTGGCAGGGGAGGGCCTGCAGCCGACCTCGAAGGGGGCCCGGGTCAGCTTCGGCGGCGATGGCGAGCGGACGGTGATCGACGGTCCCTTCGCCGAGACCAAGGAGCTGATCGCCGGCTACTGGCTGATGCAGGTGCGCTCCTTCGACGAGGCGGTGGAGTGGATCAAGCGTTGCCCCAATCCGCATAACGAACCGGGCGAGATCGAGATCCGCCAGGTCTTCGAGGCGGACGACTTCGGCGAGGAGTTCACGCCGGAGCTGCGCGAGCAGGAGGAGCGCATCCGGGCGCAGGCGGAGCAGAACCAGTAGCGGGCGGGACGGCGCGGCGGGCGAGCTGAGCATGGAGGGGGACGACGCCCGCCGCGCGATCGATGCGGTCTGGAGGATCGAGTCGGCCCGGCTGATCGCCGGGCTGGCGCGCATCGCGGGCGATGTCGGCGTGGCCGAGGACCTGGCCCAGGACGCGCTCGTCGCGGCCCTGGAGCAATGGCCGCGGGCGGGCGTTCCCGACAACCCCGGCGCCTGGCTGATGACGACGGCGAAGAACCGGGCGATCGACCGCATGCGGCGCGGGGAGATGGCGGCCCGCAGGGAGGAGGAGCTGGGGCGCGAAGTCGAGCTGCGGGCGCGCCTCGCCGAACCCGACCTCGCCGCCGTCGCCGACGACGACATCGGCGACGACCTGCTCAGCCTGATCTTCACTGCCTGCCACCCGGTGCTCTCCACGGAGGCGCGGGTGGCGCTGACGCTGCGCCTGGTCGGCTCGCTGACGACGGCGGAGATCGCCCGTGCCTTCCTCGCCAAGGAGTCGACGGTGGCGCAGAGGATCGTCCGCGCCAAGCGGACCCTGGCCGAGGCGCGGGTGCCGATCGAGGTGCCTGGTGCCGCCGAGCGCGAGCAGCGCCTCGCCTCGGTGCTCGAGGTGATCTACGCGATCTTCAACGAGGGCTATGCGGCGAGCGGCGGCGAGGACTGGATCCGGTCCGACCTCTGCGAGGAGGCGATGCGGCTGGGACGGATCCTCGTCGGCCTGGCGCCGCGCGAGCCGGAAGCGCTGGGCCTGGTGGCGCTGATGGAGCTGCAGGCGGCGCGCTTCCCGGCGCGGACGGGCGCCGCCGGGGAGGCGATCCCGCTGCTCGAGCAGGACCGTTCGCGCTGGGATTTCGTCCTGGTCGGCCGCGGCCTGAATGGCCTGGAGCGGGCCGAAGCGCTGGGGCGGCCGCTCGGCCCCTACGCGCTGCAGGCCGGGATCGCCGCCTGCCACGCGCGGGCCCGAACGCCCGAGCAGACCGATTGGGAGCGGATCGTCGCCCTCTACGACGGCCTCGCGGCGATCACCGGCTCGCCGGTCGTGCGGTTGAACCGTGCCGTCGCCGTGGGGATGGCGTTTGGCCCGGCGGCGGGCCTGGAGCTGCTCGACGATCTATCCGACGACCCGGCGCTCACCGGCTACCACCTGCTGCCGGCGGCGCGCGGCGAGCTGCTCGAGCGGCTCGGCCGCGAGGAAGAGGCGGGAGCTGAGTTCGCCCGTGCGGCGGCGATGAGCGGCAACGCCCGCGAGCGCGACCTGCTGCAGGCGCGAGCCGAAGGGCGTCGCTAGCCGATTGGTTACCCCGGGTGTTTATGCCGCCCGGGCAAAGCGGGTAGTGGAGGACCAGTGGGAGCCAGTCAATGAAGCCTCCGCCGAACGACATCGCGAGGGCCAGGGGCGAATCGCCTCGATATCGCCTGCTCTGGGTGGCCTTCGCCGCCTTTCTCTGCGTCGGTCTCGTCTTCGCGAGCTCGCCCGGGGCACTTGGGCCGCTCTGCGACGGACGGAGGGCGACGATCGACTCCAACGATCCGACGATTCGCGGGACCCGGGGCCCCGATGTGATCGCCGCCGGCCGTGGGCCGAACGTCGTCCGTGGGGCCGGTGGCAACGACGTGATCTGTGGCGGTTTCGGTCGCGACAGGATCTACGGGAATCGGGGCAACGACACCGTCCACGGCGGATCGGGCAATGACATCGTCCACGGCGCGCGCGGCTCTGACGACGTTGACGGCGGGCCCGATCGCGACAAGGTCCTGGGCGACAGCGGCAACGACACCGTGCGCGGAGGGTCGGGCAATCGCGATGACGTCGAAGGCGGACCCGGCGACGACGACGTGGCGGGCGGCCGCGGGAGCCTCGACACCGTCGCGGGCGGCGTCGGCAACGATCGCATCGACGGCGGGCCGGGCGACCACGACATCGCGTCCTACCGGGGGGCGGGCGGGCCGATCGTCGCCGACCTCGGCACCGGGATCGTGGTCGGGGCCGAGGAGGAGCGCTTGGTTCGGATCGAGGACGTCCTGGGGGGCTCAGCGGAAGACACGCTGGCGGGCTCCGATACGACGCGCAACAGGCTCGACGGCGGGCCGGGCGACGACCGGCTGCTCGGCGCCAGGCGGAGCGATCAGGCCTTTGGCGGCCCTGGCAGCGACCAGTGCCTCGGCTCCTTCGCGGTCGAGGACTCCTGCGGACCCCCTGCCAGCCGTCGCAGTGGCACGAGGATCGAGGTGTACGAGAGCATCACCGGCTCGTCGAGCCTCACGGTCGCCGGCGACGATCAGGTCGATCACGTGACGGTCGGCCGCGATGAGCGTGGCTATGTCGTTCGCGGTGGGCAGGGCAATCCAGTCGTGCGCGGCGGTCCTTCCGGGGGGGCATGTGGCTCCGCCGCTGCCGTCGTCCTCTGCGGCGGCCCGGTGACCTCGATCCTCGTCTCCCTCGGCGGTGGCGACGACAGGCTCACGGTGAGAGGCAGCGTTCCGGCCGGGATCTCGGTGACCATGGATGGCGGCCCCGGCAGCGACCGGCTGCGCGGGGGACGCGGTGGCGACACGCTCTACGCCGGTGACGACGGCGATCCCGACACGATCCTCGGCGGTGGGGGAGACGACGTGCTCTTCGGCGTCAACATCCTGCATCCCCGCCGCAGCAGCGGCGGGGCGACCCTGGCCGGCGGTGCGGGCAACGACCTGCTGATCGGCGGTCAGCCCTGCGACGACCGTTTCCACGGCGGCGGGGGCGAGAACGACAGCGCCTCCTTCGCGCGGGTGCGCAACGCGGGGATCGTCGTCCGGGCGGCGATCGGCGGCTGGGTGCTCGACCCGGAGGTCGGCCGCTGCGGCGGCAGCCGCATCGACGGCGCGGTCGAGAAGATCGAGGGCTCGACCGGCCCCGACGTCCTGATCGGTAGCGCCGGTCCCGACGTGCTGCTCGGCCGCGGCGGAAATGACCTGGTCGACGGCAGGGGAGGCTCCGACCGTTGCATCGGCGGTCGCGGCGCGAACCGCGTCCGTCATTGCGAGTACGTGAGGTAGACGTGCCGTCACTTGAGCGCCCTATGGGGTGCCTAAGTGACGGCACGTCCGGACTGCGCGCCGTACTCCCTGTAGGGGTACCACCATTCCTTGCGCTCGATCCGCGACTCCATGTGGACGTGCTTGGTCTCCTGGAACGCCTCGAGCCCCTCGCGGCCGAGCTCCCGCCCGAGGCCGGACTGCTTGAAGCCGCCGAAGGGGCCGGCGTCGTTGTCGGTCAGCGGGTCGTTGATCCAGACGGTGCCGGCGCGCAGCTCGCGCATGCAGCGCACCGCGTTCTCCAGGTCGCCGGTGTAGACGTTGGCGCCGAGGCCGAACTCGGTGCCGTTCGCCAGCTCGATCGCCTCGTCCAGCGAGCCGACCGGGACGATCGGCGCGACCGGGCCGAAGGTCTCCTCGCGCAGCAGGGCGCTGTCGGGGGCGGCGCCGACGACCACCGCGGGAGCGAGGAAGTGACCGCCCTCCGTCCCGCCGCGGTCGCCGCCGACGAGGACCTCGGCCCCGGCCGCGCGCGCCGCGTCGAGCTGCGCGACGACCTTGGCGCGCTGCGGATCGGAGACCATCGGGCCGATGTCGGTCGAGACCTCGAACGGGTCGCCGAGGACCAGGCTGCGGGTGTGCTCGACGAAGGCGTCTACGTAGTCGTCGAAGACCTCCTCGACCACGTAGAAGCGCTCGGCCGAGGTGCAGACCTGGCCGGCGTTGAGGAAGGCCGCCCACGCCCCGCCGCGGGCGGCGACCTCGAGCTCGGGGGCGACGTCCGCGCAGACGATGAAGGCGTCCTTGCCGCCCATCTCCAGGTTCATCCGCGCCATCCGCTCGGTGCAGGCGGCGGCCACCTTCTTGCCGGTCGCGACCGACCCGGTGAAGGCGACGCAATCGACGCCGGGGTGGGAGGCGATCGCGGCGCCGATGTCGCCGCCGCCGGCCAGCAGGTTGACCACGCCGGCCGGCATGTGCGCGAAGGGGCTGGCCAGCATCAGGGTCGAGAGCGGCGTCAGCTCCGAGGGCTTGCAAACCACGCAGTTGCCGGCGGCCAGCGCCGGCGCGACCTTCCAGGCGAGGAGCAGCAGTGGGTAGTTCCAGGGGACGATGCAGCCGACGACCCCGAGCGGGTCCTTGACCACCATCGCCAGCTGGGTCGACTCGATCGGCGGGATCACCCGCCCGGCATGGTCGCGGCCGATCTCGGCGTAGTAGTCGAAGGTGGCCGCGGTCCACTCGAGCTCGTCGCGGTTCTCGATCAGCGGCTTGCCGCCCTCGGCGGTCATCGTCCGGGCCAGCCCGTCCGCGCCCTCGCGCAGCTGCCGCGCCACCTCGTGCAGCAGCTCGCAGCGCTCGCCGGCGCTCGTCCGCGCCCACGCCGGCCAGGCCTCGCGCGCCGCCGCCACCGCGGCGTCGACCTGCTCGGGCGAAGCCGCCGGCAGATCGACGATCGTCTCGGTCGTGTACGGGTTCTCGACCGCGATCGCGGACCCGGCGCCTGCCGCCGGCTCACCGCCGATCAGCAGCGCCGTCAGGTGGTCGCTCTCAGCGGGCATCGACGTGATCTAGGCTACTGCCCGTCCGCGTGGCCCATTCTTCTCCACTATCGCCGCCAAGCCGCACCGAGCGCCTGCTGCTGGCGCTCACCGTGCTCGGCTTCGTCGTGCCGAACGTCTGCCTTGGCCTGTTCCTGGTCGACGAGGGGTTCGAGCTTGGCACCTACCTTTCGTTGTGGACGGCCAGCACGCCGTCGACGCAGCTGCTGCTCGACCTGGCGATCGCCTCGCTCGCCTTCTTCGTCTGGGCCGCGGTGGAGGGGCCGCGGGCCGGGATCGATAGATGGTGGGTCTGCATCCCGGCCACGCTCCTCGTCGGCCTCTGCTTCGGCCTCCCCCTCTTCCTCCTGATGCGGGAGCGGGCGCTGAGGGTGAGCTGACGTGCCGGCAGTCGGACTGACCGGTTTGCTTCAATCGGATCACCAGAGAAAGGAGGTGGTCCTAACTTGATTCACATGCTCGAGGGGACTCTGGAGGTGCAGGGCCGCTAGGCGCCGCACTGGTTCGGGCGCCCGGCGGAATCCACCCCGGGCACCGGCGATTCGCAGGGAGGCGGGTCTTGTCCCACCCGTTCGCTATTCCCGCGTTCGTCTCCAAGCACCAGATCAGGGCCGCCTTCGGGCGGCCCTGATGCTTTCCCCGCACTCGGCGATCGTGTCCTCGATCGGGCGGGGGGACCAGCCGAGGCGGTTCCTGGCCTTGTCGCTCGAGAGCTTCGTCCTCTTGCCGAGCTGGCCGACGATCGAGCGGATGCCGGGGTCGAAGATCGCCATCGCTCGCACGAGCAGGTTCGGCACGGTGCGGGTCGGCACCTTGGCCGCTCCCTCGCCGAGGCGGTCGCGCAGGACCGCGGCGACCTCGGACATCCACAGGAACGGCTCGGCGGCGATGAAGCGCTCGCCGCCGGCCTCGGGGTCGGTCATCGCCCTGATCTCGCAGGTCGGCGACGTCGCGCACGTCGACGAAGCTGAAGCCGATCCGCGGCACGCCCGGGCATGCCCTTCAGCAGCCGCTCGATCGCCTGCAGCGAGTAGGAGCGGTCGTCGCTCAGCACCGGGCCGAGGATCGCGCCGGGATTGACCGTCGCCAGCTTCTCGGTTGCGCCGCGCTCGCGCACGAAGTCCCAGGCGGCGCGCTCGGCGATCGTCTTCGAGCGCGCGTAGGGCGTCATCGCGAGGTTGTCGGGATCGCTCCAGTCCTCCTCGGTGAGCGGTCCGGAGACCGGCTTGCCGCCGCCGGTGACCGCGGCGACCGAGGAGGTGACGACGATTCGCTCGACGCCGGCGTCGAGGCCGGCCCGCAGCACCCGCAGCGTCCCCTCGCGCGCCGGCACGATCAGCTCGTCGGGGTCCTTCGGCTGCGCGGCCGGGAAGGGGGAGGCGACGTGGAGGACGTAGTCGCAGCCGGCCGACCGCCTGCGTCCCAGCCGTCGTCGTCGCGCAGGTCGGCGGCGAGCGACCGCGAGCCGATCGCCGGCGTCGACCTCGGACGCCGACCGCGGCGCGGACCTCGGCCTCGCGCGAGAGGTCGCGCACGGTCGTGCGCACCGCGATAGCCCTGGCGCAGCAGCTCGACCACGCACCAGCCGCCGAGGAAGCCCGAGCCGCCGGTGACCAGAACCGTCTTCGTCTCCGTCGCTCCCGAGCCCTCCATTGGTGGAAGCAGTATGAACGTGAGAGCATTGCCGTGCGGATGACCGACTTCCTGGTCAAGCGCGACGACCTGCGCGAGTGCCGGATCGCCGACTCCGCCGCGCCCGAGCTCGAGCCCGGGCAGGCGCTGCTGCGGGTCGACACCTTCGGCCTGACGGCGAACAACGTCACCTACGCGGTCTTCGGCGAGACGATGTCCTACTGGGACTTCTTCCCCGCCGAGGACGGCTGGGGCCGGGTGCCGATGTGGGGCTTCGCCGAGGTCGAGCGCAGCGAGGCCGAGGGCGTCGAGCCCGGCACGCGCCTGTTCGGCTACCTGCCGCCCTCCTCGCACCTCGCTCGTCACGCCCAGCCGACGCCGGCGAGGCGGGCTTCGTCGACGGCTCGCCGCACCGGGCGGCGCTGCCCTCGGCCTACCACCGCTACCTGGCGACCGGGGCCGACCCCTTCTACCGGGCCGACACCGAGGAGATGCAGATGCTGCTGCGACCGCTCTTCTTCACCTCCTTCCTGATCGACGACCAGCTCGACGACGAGGGCCTCACCGGGCGCGGCCCGATCCTCGATCGCCAGCGCTTCGAGCAAGACGGCGATCGCCGCGGCCTTCCTGCTGGCCCAGCGCGACGGGGTCGAGCTGGTCGGCCTCACCTCGCCCGGCAACGCCGACTTCGTCGAAGGGCTCGGGATCTACGACCGGACCGTCGCCTACGACGCGATCGAGACGCTGGACCGCGGCCCCGCCACCTTCGTCGACATCGCCGGCGACGGCGACGTGCGCCACGCGGTCCACTCGCACTACGGCGACGAGCTGGTCCACAGCATGGCGGTGGGGATGACCCACTGGGAGGAGCTCGCAGACCGGCGGCGGCGAGCTGCCGGGACCGCGGCCGACGGTCTTCTTCGCCCCCGACCGGGTCTCGAAGCGCTCGCGGGACTGGGGTCGGGACGAGCTCGAGACGCGGGTCGCCGACGCCTGGCACCCGTTCTGCGAGTGGACCGGCGGCTGGCTCGAGACGATCCCGGGCCACGGCTTCGACGCCGTCCGCGACGCCTACCTCGACGTGCTCGAGGGCCGTGTCGACCCGAAGCACGCCCACGTGCTCACGCTCCCGGCGTAGCTCACTTTTGCCGTGTTCCGGCACGGCAAAAGTCCAACGCGGGCTCAGCGAGCGCTCGTTTGGCGGAGGACTCTCCGCACGTGGTCCGGCTCGTGCTTGACTTGCCAGTGGGTGAAACGGAGCGGTGTGAGCCCGGCTGCGGTGTGTGTCTGATCGCGAACGCGATCTCGGGTTTGCACAGACGCCGTGCGGTGATAGCGGAGGCCGTCGGTCTCGACGACCAGGCCAAGCTCCGGCCAGTAGAAGTCGACTTCGTATCCGTTGACCCAGGCTTTGGTCAGTGGTCGTGGCAGACCGGCAGAGGCAGCGATCGGGCGAAAGAGAATCTCCAGCTCGGAGTCGGATAGGCAGAACGTGTGGCGATCCAAGAGGACGCGTAGCGACCGCACGCCGGGTTCTCCCGCGAAATCGTCGAGAGCGGCACGCAACGTCTCTGGATCGATGAGATCTCGCTTGTCCGCCTCGTTGACCGATCGCTCGAGCGCGGTCGCGTCGAGTTCGGTCGCCAGATCGAGCAGGGTCCGTACCGGGCGAGTGACGGGAATGCCGTTTCGCACCGAGATGTCCTCTTTCGAAAGCGACGGTCGGCTCATGGCGCGGATCCCGCTGCGCTTGTGCCTACAGCGTCGCCGCACGCTGACCTGGACTAGGTCTCGCCACTCTTTGCCAATGCCCCAGAGCGCCGCCGCACTGCGATGACTCAGTGCGGCCCCTTCGCCGCAGGCGAGCACGGCGGCCATCCAGCGCCGCTCCCGTGTCAAGTGCGGCCAGCCCACCGCGTATATCCCACGCATGACCGGGTGGAGTCGCCCCACGGCAACGCGATGTTCTATTGCCTCTGGCGTGAAGCCGAGGCCCAACAGGTCTCGCCGAGTCATGATCCCGTGCTGTCTGCCGGCCAGCCTCCAAGCCCGCACGCTCCTCGCATTGGACTTCGACCGTGTCATCACACGGACAAAGTCCACAGCGGGCAAAACTCTCCCCCTTAGGGACTCGCGGCTAGCCACTTGCGCTCCTTCGAGCGCATCACCGGCGTCGCCACGATGCTGCCCAGGCGGCGCCGGATCGCCCGTGCCCGCGAGTCGTGCCCGGCGGGGAGGAGCTTGGCGAGCTGGCGATACTCGCGCGAGACCTGGCTGGAGCGGAAGACCGTCGCGATCGCGGTGAGCAGGTCGTCCGGCGCGGCCACCGTCGTCCGTGCCAGCTCCTGGCCCTCAGCCGTGATTCGCAGCTCGGCCGGGTAGCTGCGGGCCGGGGACGGTCGCAGCGTCGATCCCGCAGCCATGGCCGCGGCGATCGCATCGGCCAGCTCGCGATGGACCGAGGCGATGTCCCGTGAGCGCGCCCGGGCCCGGCCGAGGCCCTCCTTCGTTGCGACCAGCTGCGCGTCGCCCAACTCGCCCTCGCCGAGCTCGTCGAGCAGCCAGCGGTCGCCGCTCGCGACCAAGATCGGCACCTCCTCGGCGGCCAGGGCCTGCGCGTAGACCTGCACCTCGCTCAGAGACTCGCCGTCGAGCAGCACCTCCATATCCCAGATGAACGTGTGCGAGGAGAAGCCTCGCGGGCTCGGCGTGGCGGCGTGGTGGCCGAGCATGACGACCGCGTCGAGCGGGCCGCCGTTGGCCTTCGCCATCGAGGGGTCGGCCTCGGCCAGCGCCAGATCGGCGATCGGACGCACCTCGACGCCCGCCGGCATCCGCTCGCGTTCGATGTTGGTGCCGACCATGTGCCAGTCGCCGACTGAGATGCGCTCGGCGCCGGCGGCGCGCAGCGCCTCGATCGCGACCAGGACCTCGTCGGTCATCAGCCGGCGCCCGCGCGCGTAGGCGGCTGGGTGCGAGGGCAGGCAATCGCCGTACCCGTCGATGCCGGCGATCCCCTCCATGTCGGCCGCGATCAGGATGTTCACGCGCCCAGCCTAGTCGCCTGGGTACTCTGGGCTTGCACCGATCGATCCGACGAATGGAGGGCACGTGATCAGCAAGACCGACTTCATCGGAGTTCCGTCGCAGGACGCCGAGCGCTCGCGCCGCTTCTACGTCGAGACGCTCGAGCTGCGCCCTGACGAGCGCGGAGAATTCGAATTCTGGGCGGGCGACACCTGCTTCGGCATCTGGGAGCCGGCGAAATTCGGCATGGAGTTCGCACCGCAGAAGAACGCCCACCCGGCGCTCCACGTCGACGACGTCGCCACGGCGCGGGCCGAGCTGGAGGCGAAGGGCGTGCAGTTCACCGGCGACATCCTCGACACCGGCGTCTGCCACATGGCCTTCTTCACCGATCCCGACGGCAACGACCTGATGCTGCACCACCGCTACGCGCCCTACGAGTGAGGCTCCGATGTCGAAGCTGAGGTTCGAGATCTCGATCTCGCTCGACGGCTACGTCGCTGGGCCGAACCAGAGCGAGGAGCATCCGCTCGGTGAAGGCGGCGAGCAGCTGCACGAGTGGGTCATCAAGCTCGCCGCCTGGCGTGAAATGCACGGCCAGGAGGGCGGCGAGGTCAACGCGAGCACGCCGCTCTTCGAGGAAGCGACCGCGAACATCGGCGCGGTGATCATGGGCCGCAACATGTTCGGCGGCGGTCCCGGTCCGTGGGGCGAGGATCCGTGGCAGGGCTGGTGGGGCGACGAACCGCCCTTCCACATGCCGGTCTTCGTCCTCACCCACCACGAGCGGGAGCCGCTGGAGAAGCAGGGAGGGACGACCTTCACCTTCGTCACCGAGGGGATCGAGTCGGCGCTCGAGCAGGCGCGTGAGGCGGCGGGGGAGAAGGACGTCGGCCTCGGCGGCGGTGCCGATGTCGCCCGGCAGTATCTCGCCGCGGGGCTGATCGATGAGCTGCAGCTGAACGTCGTGCCGATCCTGCTCGGTGGCGGCGCGCGCCTGTTCGAGAATGGGGCCGGTGCCGGGCTGGCGCTGGAGCAGCTACCCACCGTCGACACCCCCGACGTCACGCACCTCCGCTACCGCGTCGGCTAGCCGCTGCGCCGCCTGCGGCGATATGCGGCTCGTCACACTGGCTGACCAGCCAGTCTGCGAGAATCGGCAACTGTGGCCGAGGGGTCGCCCGAACATCTCGACGTGCTGATCGTCGGCGCCGGCCTCTCCGGGATCGGCGCCGCCTACCACCTGCAGGAGCGCTGCCCCGGCAAGAGCTACGCGATCCTCGAGGCGCGCGAGCGACCTCGGCGGGACCTGGGACCTGTTCCGCTACCCGGGCATCCGCTCGGACTCCGACATGCACACGCTCGGCTACCGCTTCAAGCCGTGGACCGCGGCGAAGTCGATCACCGACGGCCCCTCGATCCTCGAGTACGTGCGGCGAGACGGCGCGCGAGAGCGGGATCGACGAGAGGATCCGCTTCCACCACCGCGTCGTCGCGCGCCGAGTGGTCGAGCGAGGACTCGCGCTGGACGGTCGAGGCCGAGCGCACCGACACGCGGCGAGACGGTGCGGCTGACCTGCGGCTTCCTCTGGGCCTGCAGCGGCTACTACCGCTACGACGAGGGCTACACGCCCGAGTTCGAGGGCGTCGATCGCTTCGCCGGGCCGGTCATCCACCCGCAGCACTGGCCCGAGGACCTCGACTACGCCGGCAAGCGCGTCGTCGTGATCGGCAGCGGCGCCACCGCGGTGACGCTGGTGCCGGCGATGGCCGAGAAGGCCGCGCACGTGACGATGCTGCAGCGCTCGCCCACCTACATCGTCTCGCTGCCGGCGGAGGACCCGATCGCCGACGCGCTGCGCCGGCTGCCTGCCCGACGCGCGCCGTCTACTCGCTCGTGCGCTGGAAGAACGTCCTGCTGCAGACGGCCTTCTACCAGCTCAGCCGCCGCCGGCCGCAGGCGGTGAAGCGGCTGCATCCGCCGGGGCGTCGAACGCGCCCTGCCCGCCGGCTACGACGTCGACAAGCACTTCACGCCCCGCTACAACCCCTGGGACCAGCGCATGTGCCTGGTCCCCGACGGCGACCTCTTCAAGGCGATCTCGCGACGGCAGCGCCTCGGTCGTCACCGACACGATCGAGACCTTCACCGAGAGCGGGATCGAGCTCGACTCCGGCGAGGAGCTGGAGGCCGACGTGATCGTCACCGCCACCGGGCTCAACCTCCTCTTCCTCGGCGGCATCGAGCTCGACGTCGACGGCGAGGAGGTCGACGTCCCGACGACGATGGCCTACAAGGGGATGATGCTGAGCGGCGTCCCCAACCTGCGCCTTCACGGTCGGCTACACCAACGCCTCCTGGACGCTGAAGGCCGACCTCACCTCCGAGTACGTCTGCCGCCTGCTCGCGCCACATGGACGCGCACGGCTACAGCGCAGCTGCGTGCCCGAGGTCGACCCGATCGGTCGGCGAGCAGCCGCTGCTCGACTTCACCTCCGGCTACGTCCTGCGCTCGCTCGACCAGTTCCCCAAGCAGGGCTCGAGGGAGCCGTGGAAGCTGCGCCAGAACTACGTCTGCGACATCCGCACGATCCGGCGCGGCCGGATCGACGACGGCGCGATGCGGTTCGATTCCAGCGATACGGGTAGCGAGGGCGCATGCGAACCAAGCAGCTCCTCACGCTCCCTGTCCTCTGCGCCGTCCTAGCGCTCGCGGTTCTCGGCTTCGCCGGTTGTGGCGATGACAACGGGGACGACTCGGGCTCGGTCGCCACGACCGAAACCGGCGCCACGACGGAAGAGGCCGGTGGCGACTCCGCCGCCGCTGGCGGCAGCGAACCCGCTCCCAGTGGTGACGCGGCGCTGTCCGAAAAAGTCGAAATCGTCGATTTCGCCTACGACCCGGACCCGGTGACGATCGAGGAAGGCGGCAAGGTGATCTGGCAGAACGAGGACTCCGCGCCCCACACCGCGACCGCCGAGGACGGCAGCTTCGACACCGGCACGCTCGAGGAAGGCAAGCTCAAGTCGGAGAGCTTCAAAGAAGCGGGCACCTACGCCTACATCTGTTCGATTCACCCGGAAATGGAAGGCACGGTTGAGGTGGTCGCAGCGGGCTAGTCCTCGCCCGCAGCGTCGGCACGTAGAATCGCGCCGCGCAATGACCGACTACTCGGACCTGCGCGCGCTCTACGTCAACTGCACGCTGAAGCGCAGCCCCGAGGTGTCCAACACCCAGGGTCTGATGGATCTCTCGATGGAGATCATGCGGCGCAACGGCGTCGCGGTCGAGTGCATCCGCGCGGTCGACCACGAGATCGCGACCGGGGTCTGGCCGGACATGACCGAGCACGGCTGGGAGCGCGACGAGTGGCCGCCGATCTTCGAGCGGGTGATGGCGGCCGACATCCTCGTCCTCGGCATGTCGATCTGGCTGGGGGAGAAGTCCTCGGTGGCGACCCAGATCGTCGAGCGCCTCTACGGCAACTCGCACCTGCTCAACGACGCCGGCCAGTACGCCTACTACGGGACAGGTCGGCGGCTGCCTGGTGACCGGCAACGAGGACGGGGTCAAGCACTGCGCGATGAACGTCCTCTACTCGCTCCAGCACCTCGGCTACACGATCCCGCCGCAGGCCGACGCCGGCTGGATCGGCGAGGCGGGGCCGGGGCCCTCCTACCTCGACGAGGGCTCGGGCGGCCCGGAGAACGACTTCACCAACCGCAACACGACCTTCGCCGCCTGGAACATGCTGCACCTGGCGCGGATGCTGAAGGACGCCGGCGGCATCCCCGCCCACGGCAACCAGCGCACCGAGTGGGACGCCGGCTGCCGCTTCGACTTCCCCAACCCCGAGCACCGCGCGTAGCACCTAGTAAGCCGTGCGATGATCGGGGCGTGGGCGACTCCGTCACGATCCCCGCGCGCTTCAACGGGCCGCAGGAGAGCGGCAACGGTGGCTACAGCGCTGGCGCCCTCGCCGCCTTCGTCGCCGGGGCGGCCGAGGTAACCCTGCGGCGGCCGGTGCCGCTCGACGTGCAGCTGCGGGATCCGCCGGGAGGACGACGGGCGGGTGCTCGCCCTCGATGGCGAGGATCTGGTCGCCGAAGCGCGGCCCGTCCTCGATTTCGAGCTGGAGGTCCCGCAGCCGGTCAGCGCCGAGCAGGCGCGGGAGGCGATGGCGGCCTACCGCGGTCCCCTCGACAGCGAGTTCAGCAACTGCTTCGTCTGCGGCCGCCAGCGCGAGGACGCGCTCGGCGTCTTCGCCGGCCGGTCGAGGATCGCGACCTGGTCGCCTCGACCTGGACGCCGCCGGAGTGGGCGGCCGACGATGCCGGCGGCGTTCGCCCGGAGATCGTCTGGGCGGTGCTCGACTGCCCGACCTACTTCGCCGCCTACCTGCACCACCCCGACCCGCTGCCGCCGGGCGTGCTCGCGCGCTTCACCGGGCGCCTCGACGCGCCGGTCCCTGCTCGGCGAGGAGCACGTCGTCATCGCCTGGCCGCTCGAAGCGGACGGGCGCAAGCACCACGCGGGGGTGGCCGTCGTCTCCGCTGGGGGCGACGTTCTGGCGCGCGCCCGGGCGCTGCTGATCGAGCCACGCCAGGGTTAGTCCGCGCCGGCGTTCGCCTCGAGCCGCTCGGCGAGGCGGTTCATGCCGTGCTCGCGGGCGGCCGCGGCGGCGCCCGCCCAGTCGGTCGGCCGGTCGCGCGGCCGCTCGACCCCGGCGTCGCGCAGGGTGGCGATGTCCTTGAAGGCGAGCAGCTCCTCGTGGCCGTCGATCAGAGCGCGCGCGCAGCTTGGGGCGCTGCTCGCGGAGCGCGTTATCGAGGATCGCCTCGAGGCTGCCATGGCGGCGCAGCAGGTCGGCCGCGGTCTTCGGGCCGACACCCTTGGCGCCGGGCAGGCCGTCGGAGGGGTCGCCGCGCAGGGCGATGAAGTCCGGCACCTGCTCGGGGTCGATCGCCGTAGCGCTCGCGCACCTCGGCCGGGCCAACCTCCTCCGCGCCCTTTGCCACCGCCGGTGCGGACGTAGAGGACGGTGACCCGCTCGCCGGCGCACTGGTACATGTCGCGGTCGCCGGTCAGCAGCAGAGCCTTGCCGCCCGCCTCCGCCTCGCGGAGGGCGTAGGTGCCGAGCAGGTCGTCGGCCTCGAGCGAGTCGCTGGTCGCGACCGTCCAGCCGAAGGCCTCGAAGAAGTCCCGTGCGGCGGCGAACTGTGGCGAGAGGTCATCGGGCATCGCCGCCTCGCGCTCCGCGTGGTAGGCGGGGTAGAGCTCGGTGCGGTAGGAGGCGGCGTCGGGCCCGAAGCAGAGGACGACGGCTCGCGGCTCGTGGGCTTCGACCTCGGCGCAGGATCAGGTTGGCGCTGCCGAGCAGGGCGTTGACCGGCTTGCCGTCCGGCCCGACGATCGAGTCCGGCAGGGCGTAGAAGGCGCGGAACAGCATCGAGGGCGCGTCGACGGCGAGCAGCGGCGGCATCGCCTCAGCCTAGAGGCCTAGTCCCGGCGCGGTAGATTCGACAGGCGCATGAGCTTCACCCAGCCCGCACCGCCGCCGATGGCGTACGAGGAGTGGAAACGCCGCCCCCACCTGGAGCGGATCAAGGTGCTGGCCCAGGACTGGGCGCTGAACGGGTTCGGCACGCCCGGCTTCGTCTACCTGCTCTACCTGGTGAAGCTGGTCGTCTATGCCGGCGGTGGGTTGCTGCTGATCTCGGCGACCACCTCCGGGTTGGGCGGCCTCGGCAATCTGGGCGATTGGTGGACCGAGCCGATCGTCTTCCAGAAGGCGGTGATCTGGACGATGCTGTGGGAGGTGCTCGGCCTCGGTGCCGGCTCGCTGCCGCTCACCCTGCGCTTCTCGCCGATGATCGGCGGCGTTCTCTACTGGCTGCGGCCGGGGACGACGCGGCTGCCGCCCTGGCCCGAGCGCGTTCCCTTCACCGGCGGCAACCGGCGCACGCTCCTCGACGTCGCCCTCTACGCCGGCCTGATTGCCGCCGCGCTCAACCTGCTGCTCTCCGGCGGCATCGACGCGGCCGCCGGGACGGCCGGGCGCCTCGACCCGGTTGCCGTGGGCGTCCTGCTCGGGCTCCTGGTCCTGCTCGGCCTGCGCGACAAGGTGCCGTTCCTCGCCGCCCGCGCCGAGATCTACGGCACCCTCGCGATCATCTTCCTCTTCCCGCTGACCAACATGATCGTCGCCGCCCAGCTCGTCTTCGTCTGCATCTGGTGGGGAGCGGCGTCCTCGAAGCTGAACCGTCACTTCCCCTTCGTCGTCACGGTGATGATCAGCAACACGCCCTGGAACCGTTGGCGGGCGGCGAAGCGGAGGCTCTACCGCGACCACCCCGAGGACATGCGTCCCTCGTCGATTGGCTCGCTCACGGCCCACCTCGGCACGGTGATGGAGTTCACCCTGCCGCTGATCCTGCTCGTATCCCAGGGAGGATGGATCGGCACCCTCGCCGTCGCCGGGATGGTGATCTTCCACCTCCACATCCTCTCCACCTTCCCGTTGGCGGTGCCGCTGGAGTGGAACATCTTCATGATCTTCGGCCTGCTCTTCCTCTTCGGCCACTACGGCGACACGCCGTTCTCGACGATCGACGACCCGCTTCTCCTCGCGATTCTCGCCGTCATCTGCATCGGCCTCCCGGTGCTCGGCAACTTCCGCCCGGACCTCGTCTCCTTCCTGCCCTCAATGCGCTACTACGCCGGCAACTGGGCGACCAGCCAGTGGCTCTTCCGCCGCGAGGGCGGCGCCAGCGCCGAGGCCAAGCTCGACACCGAGCTGGTCAAGCCGGCGGCGATCGTGACCGAGCAGCTGGCCAAGTTCTACGACCCTGAGCTGATCGACGTGCTCGTCTACAAAGGCCTCGCCTTCCGCTCGATGCACTCGCACGGGCGAGCGCTCAACGGGCTCGTGCAGCGCGCCGTGCCCGACGTCGAGGACTACGTCGTGCGCGAGGGCGAGCTGGTGGCCGGGGTCGTGCTTGGCTACAACTTCGGCGACGGTCACTTCCACGATCAGCGGCTGCTGGCGGCGATCCAGGAGCGCTGCCGCTTCGAGCCGGGCGAGGTGCGCGCGGTCGTGCTCGAGTCCCAGCCCGCGCACGTGCAGCGCCAGCGCTACCGCATCTTCGACGCCGCCGACGGACTCGTCGAGGAGGGCTGGGTGAACGTCGCCGACATGGTCGCGCGCCAGCCCTGGCTCGACGACCGCCCATTTCCCGTCGAGGTTGCGCCGGCATGAGCTTCCGGTGCGCCTTTTGTACCTCAGAGGGACATAAAGCGCACCGGAAGGCCGAGCGATGAGCGAGGCGATCGTTGTCGGCGCCGGCCCCAACGGCCTCGCCTGCGCGGCGACGCTGGCCACGCAGGGAGTGGGGGTGACGCTGCTCGAGGCCGCCGCGACCGTTGGCGGCGGCGCCCGCAGCAGTGAGCTGACCCTGCCTGGCCTGGTTCACGACGACTGCTCGGCGACGCACCCGTTCTCGCCCGGTTCACCCGCGCTGACCTCGCTCGGCCTGGAGCGGCACGGCCTCGAGTGGGCATGGCCGGAGGTCGACCTCGCCCATCCCTTCGACGATGGCAGCGTGGCGACGATGCTGCGCTCGATCGAGACAACGGCGGCGGGTCTCGGTTCCGCGGGCGCGGCCTGGAAACGCATCTTCGGCCCCGCCTCGAAGAATTTCGACGCGCTCAGCGAGGACATCATGCGGCCGCTGGCGCATCTGCCGCGCCACCCGCTGCGGCTGATCCCCTTCGGCCTGCGGGCGATGGCCCCGGTGAGCGTCCTCGCCCGCGCCCTGCCGACCCCGGAGGCGCGGGCGCTCTTCGGCGGCACCGCCGCGCACTCCTTCAGCCCCTTCGGTCGGCCATTCGGCTCGGCCGCCGGCCTCGCCCTCACCTGCGCCTGTCACAGCAACGGCTGGCCGGTCGCCCGCGGCGGCTCGCAGGCGATCGCGGAGGCGCTGGCGGCGGTCGTGCGCGAGCACGGCGGCCGGATCGAGACCGGCCGGGGGGTGCGTTCGCTGGCCGAGCTGCCGGCGGCCGACGCGGTGATCTTCGACCTTGCCCCGAGCGCCGTCGCCGACATCGCCGGCGAGCGCCTGCCGTCGCGGGTGGCGCGCGCCTACCGTCGTTACCGGCACGGGCCCGGTGCCTTCAAGGTCGACCTCGCGGTCGAAGGCGGCGTGCCTTGGAGAGATGAGGCTTCCGGGCGGGCGGGAACGGTCCACGTGGTCGGCTCCTTCGATGAGATCGTCGTCTCCGAGCGCGAGACCAACCGTGGCCGCATGCCGGAGCGGCCCTTCGTCCTCGTCGGCCAGCAGTACCTCGCCGATCCCTCGCGCTCGCGCGGTGACCTGCACCCGATCTGGGCCTACGCCCACGTGCCGCACGGCTACGAGGGCGATGCGACCGAGGCGCTGCTCGACCAGATCGAACGCTTCGCGCCCGGCTTGCGCGAGCGGATCGTCGCCCGCCACGTCCGCTCTCCCGCCGATCTCGAGTCCTACAACCCGAATTACATCGGCGGCGACATCATCACCGGCGCCAACACGCCGCTGCAGTCGGTGGCGCGACCGCGCATCGCCCTCGACCCTTACGCGACTGGCATCCCCGGCATCTACATCTGTTCGGCTGCCACGCCACCGGGGGCCGGCGCCAGCGGGATGAGCGGCTACAACGCCGCCCAATCGGTGCTGCGCCACCTTCAGCGCTCCCCCTGACGTGCCGGTGCTGCGATGTCCATATGGACACCGCAGCACCGGCACGTCCTTGGTGCCGGCGTTGGCGCTGCCCTAGATTGCCGTCGATGAACGCGCTCGATATCGAGGATCTGGCGAAGCGCTACGCGACTGGGGTCGAGGCGCTGCGCGGCGTCTCGCTGGAGATCGCGCCTGGGGAGCTGTTCGGGCTGCTGGGGCCGAACGGGGCGGGCAAGTCGACCCTGATCCACTGCACGACCGGCCTGGCTCAGCCCACCGGCGGCGCGATCCACGTCTTCGGCTACGACGCGATCCGCGACTACGGTCCGGCGCGGCAGGCGGTTGGGCTGGCGCCGCAGGAGCCCAACCTCGACTGGTTCCTCACGGTCGAGGAGACGCTCGACTACCACGCCGGCTACTTCGGCATGCCCAAGCGCGAGCGGCGCGAGCGGACCAAGGAGCTGCTCGAGACCTTCTCCCTGACCGAGAAGGCCGACGAACGCACCCGCACCCTCTCGGGCGGGATGAAACGGCGGCTGATCCTGGCGCGGGCGATGATGCACCGGCCCCGCCTGCTGATCCTCGACGAGCCAACCGCCGGCGTCGATGTCGAGCTGCGGCTCGAGCTCTGGCACTACGTGCAGCGGATCAACCAGGAGGGGACGACGATCCTGCTCACCACCCACTACCTGGAGGAGGCCGAACAGCTCTGCGATCGGATCGCCTTCATCAACGAGGGGAAGATCGTCGGCGAGGGGACGAGCGCTGAGCTCGCCGCCCGCTACGGCGTCGCCAGCCTCGAGGACGCCTACCTCTCGCTGGTCGGTCGCAAGGAGCTCTCGCGTTCGCACGTCGAGGTGACCCCGGCATGAGCGCCGCGCAGATCCGCTTCGCGACGCTGTGGCGACGCGAGGTCAACCGCTTCATGAAGATCAAAAAACAGACGATCGGTGCGCCGCTGCTGGAAACCTTCCTTTACATCAGCGTCTTCGGTGCGGCGCTTGGCTCGCGGATCGACAAGCTGCACGGGATCGACTACGTGATCTTCGTCATCCCCGGCCTGATCATGATGGCCTGGTCGATCAACGCCTTCGCCAACAACTCGTCCTCGATCCTCCAGCAGAAGTTCCAGGGGGCGATCCAGGACCAGCTCTCCTCGCCCGCCTCGCCGCTGGAGCTGCTGCTCGCCTTCTCACTCGGTGGCTTCATGCGCGGCCTGATGGTCGCCCTGCTGACCTTCCTCGCCGCCTCGCTGCTGGTCGACCTGCCGGTCGACCACGTCTTCGTCCTGATCCCCGGCCTCTTCCTCGTCGGCTTCTTCTTCTCGCAGCTGGGCGTGCTGATCGGCGTCCGCGCTGAGCAGTTCGACGACGTCGCCTTCGCCCAGACCTTCGTCCTGCAGCCGCTGATCTTCCTCGGCGGCGTCTTCTACTCGGCGACCCTGCTGCCCGAGCCGTTTCAGACGCTGACCCACTTCAACCCGATCTTCTACATGATCAATCTGGTCCGCTACGGCTTCGTCGGCTTCAGCGAAGTCAGCATCGCCCTCTCGCTGCTCGCCCTGACCGCGGCCACCGCCGTCCTCTTCTTCGTCAACCTGCGCCTCTTCACCACGGGCTATCGCCTGCGCGCCTGACCGCTTTGGACCGGCAGACTTGATCGAATCGCTTACAACCACTACCTTCCCCGGTTGGGAATCACGCACTACTTCGCAGTGCGCCGCCTCGACGCGGCGCGGAAAGGAATCGACTTGAGACGTCCTCGTGTCTCGACCAAGGCAGGCATCCTGGCTGGGGTGGCTGCGCTCGCATCGCTTTGCGTCTGCGCCTCGGCCTTCGCCGGGGGTGGCGCGTACGGCCCGGAAGCCACGACTCCCTCGGCCGGCGCCGCCAACACCGTCTACATGAAGGCCGACAAAAAAGGCATGCGTTTCGTCACGCCGAAAACGATCGTCGCCGGCGAAGATCTGACGATCGTCAACCAGTCCGATCCGCGCAAATTCGGCCCGCACACCTTCTCGCTGGTGACGCAGGGCTCTCTGCCGAAAACGCCGAAAGCGCGGCAGCTCTGCTTCACTCCGAACCACATCTGCAAGGCGATCGCCACCTGGCACGGGGTCAAAGGCAACGGGCCGGTGAAAATCAACCCGGCTGAGGCAGGTGAGGACGGCTGGGACACCCTCGGCAGCGTCAAAAAGAAGGGCGACTCCTGGTTCACCGGCAACAAAGCGGGCACCTCGTTCTCGCAGCCGGTGACCGTCGACACCTCCGAGGGGGCGAGCAGGATCTACTTCGTCTGCGCGATCCACTCGTTCATGCAGGGCTCGATCAACGTCCTGCCGGGCGGCTAGGACGGACGGTTCCTCGCAGTTTCCGCCCCGCCTGGGGCGCCGGGATTTCCTCGGCGCCCTGGGCGCGGGCGCGCTTGTGCTTGCCCTGCCGGTCGGACTGCGTGGCGGCGGCGCGCGGCCAGCCGCGGCCTGGGCGAACCATCCCGGCGCTCCCGCTCCCTTTCGCCGGCGGCTGCCGATCCCGCGCGAGCTGCGCGGCGCGAATCTGCACATCTCGATGCGTGAGGCGGAGATCCAGGTTCTCCCCGGCGAGCGGACGAGGATGTGGACCTACGACGGCACCTTCCCCGGCCCGACGATCCGGCGGTGGGCCGGGCAGCGCACCAAGGTCACCTTTGCGCACCGCCTGCCTCGCTCCGCTGGCGAGCTGACCGTCCATCTCCACGGCGGCCACAACCGCAGCCAGTTCGACGGCCAGCCGGGCGGCCTCACCCCTTCCCACCCCCGGTCCTTCTACTGCGACATCCCCCGCGGTCTCTCGCCGCGCGCCTCCGGCAACGACCATCTGATTGCGCCGGGTGGGCGCAAGACCTACGTCTACGACCTGACCGAGGACGGCCGCCCCGAACGCGCGGCGTTCCAGTGGTACCACGACCACCGCCTCGACCGCACCGCCCGCAACATCTGGCACGGCCTGGCGGGGATGTGGATCGTCGACGACGAGCTCGACCAGTCGCTGCCGCTGCCCGCCGGCGAGCGCGACGTCCCGCTGATGATCGTCGACCGCTCCTTCGACCGCCACAACCAGCTGACCGATCCCTTCACCGGGCGCCAGCCCCCCGCCGACGGCGTCTCCGCTGCCCGCGTCCTCGTCAACGGCGTCTACCTTCCCCACCATCGCGTGACGCCGCGGCGGTACCGACTGCGCATCCTCAATGCCTCGCACTTCCGCGCCTACGACGTCCACCTCTCGAACGGCGCGCCGCTGGTCCAGATCGCCACCGACAGCGGCCTGATGCCGAAGCCGGTGCGGCGGGGATCGATCCTGCTCGGACCCGGTGAGCGGGCCGAGGTCGTCGTCGACTTTGCCGGCGCCGATGGGGAGTCAGTGGAGCTGCGCAGCGGCTCTCACCACGACCGGCGCGGCGGCGCCGGGTCGAAGCCCTACGTTGGGGCGCTGATGCAGTTCCGGGTCGATTCGGGTCGCCTGCCGGACCGCACCCGCGTGCCGCGCTCGCTGCGGCCGTTGCCCGCCTGGACGAGGCACGCCTCGCGCACGCCGGATCGCACCTGGACGATCTCGATCGGCGGCCTGTTCAGGACGACCTGGCTGATCAACGGCAAAACCTTCAACCCGGCCCACTCGGACGCCTACCCGCTGCTCGACTCGACCGAGACCTGGGAGATCTTCAACCGCACCGGGGTCGCCCACACGATCCACATGCACCACGCTGACTGGTACCTGCTCGCCCGCGACGGCAGGCCGCCGCCACCCTGGGAAGACTGCCTCAAGGAGACCTTCTTCGTCTTTCCCGGCGAGCGGATCCTCGTCGCCGGTCACTTCTCCGACCACACCGGCAAGTTCCCGATCCACTGCCACATGCTCGACCACGAGGACCACGGGCTGATGGCCCAGTTCGAGGTGGTCAGGGGTTGATGGAAGGATTTGGGGGTCTACGGGCCCCCAAATCCTTCAATCGTCCTGTTGGAGGCTTTCGCCGAGCCAGGCCAGGTAGCCGGCGCTGCCGGCGACGATCGGCGTGGCGACTATCTCCGGCTCGTCGTAGGAGTGGAGTTCGCGGATCGCCGCCTCGAGCGCCTCGTAGCGCGAGGCCTCGGTCTTGGCCACGCACAGCCACTCCTTTGCGGTCTCCACCTCGCCCTGCCAGCGGTAACGACTCGAGATCGGGCCGGCCACCTGCACGCAGGCGGCGAGCCGGCGCTCGACCAGGCCGGTGGAGATGGCCTCCGCTTCCTCCTCCGAGCCGGCCGTGGTCAGCACCTGTATGTAGTTCGTCACCTAGCCGGGATCGGCAACCAGGAGCTCGCCGTCCGCCTCGGGCGTGACCAGGATCGCGCCCTCGCCGGAGGCGTAGGCCTCCTCGCCGTGGTAGACGACGTCCATGCCGACCGCCTCGTCGTGCTCGCTCGCCCGCAGCGGCATCACCGCGCCGACCAGCTTCAGCAGGACGAAGGTGACGACGAAGGCGTAGGCCGGGGTCACCGCCGCCGCCACGACCTGCGACCAGAACTGGCCGGCGTCGCCGTAGAAGAGCCCGTCGGCGACCCCGTTCCAGCCGATCTGGGCGACCAGGCCGAGGAAGAGGATGCCGGTGAAGCCGGCGATGCCGTGGGCGGCGAGCACGTCGAGCGTCTCGTCGACCCGCGTCCGCGGCCGCCAGACGATCACCGCGTAGCAGGGCAGCGCGCCGAGGAAGCCGAGCACCATCGCCCAGCCCGGGCTGACGAAGCCGCCCGCCGGGGTGATCAGCACGCAGCCGACGATGATCGCGGTGGCGGCGCCGATCGCGGTCACCTTCCGGCCGCGGATCAGGTCGAGGACGAACCAGGTGAGCAGCGCGCAGGCGGGCGTCAGCAGCGTGTTGACGAAGGCGAGCACGCTGGCGTCGTTGGCGCCGAGCCCGCTGCCGCCGTTGAAGCCGAACCAGCCGAACCAGAGCAGGCCGGCGCCGACCAGCACGTAGACGGCGTTGTGGGGAAGCAGCGCCTGGCGTCCGTAGTCCTTGCGCGCGCCGACGACCAGCGCCGCGGCCAGCGCGGAGAAGCCGGAGCCCATCTCGACCGGCACGCCGCCGGCGAAGTCGAGCGTCCCCTGGGCGGCGAGCCAGCCGCCGCCGAAGGCCCAGTGGGCGAGCACGGCGTAGACCAGCACCGACCAGAGCGCGGCGAAGACCATGAAGGCGCCGAAGCGCATCCGCTCGACCACGGCGCCGGCGATCAGCGCGACGGTGATGATGCAGAAGGTCCCCTGGAAGGCCATGAAGAGGAGGTGGGGGATGGTCCCTTCGCCGCGCGGCTCGAAGCCGACGCCGCTGAGGGCGAAGTGGTCGAGGCCGCCGATCAGCGCCGCTTCGCCGTCGAAGGCGAGCGAGTAGCCGAGCAGCGCCCAGGTGACGCCGGCGATGCCGATCGCGGCGACGCACATCATGAAGGTGTTGAGCGTGTTCTTGGCGCGCACCAGGCCGGCGTAGAAGAGGCCGAGGGCGATCGTCATCATCAGGACGAGCGCCGTCGCCGCCAGCATCCAGGCGGTGTCGCCGGTGTCGATCGCGGGGCTCATCGCTTCGCCACCGGGGTCACGGCGGCCTCGTCGGACTCGCCGGTGCGGATGCGGACGGCCTGCTCGAGCGGCACGACGAAGATCTTGCCGTCGCCGACCTCGCCGGTGCGAGCCCCGTCGCAGAGCGCCTCGACGGTCGGCTGCACGAACTCGTCGGAGACCGCGACCTCGAAGCGGACCTTGTCCGAGAGACCCATCTTCACCGTGGTCCCGCGGTAGGTCTCGACCCGCTCGAGCTCGCCGCCGTGCCCTTCGACGCGGCTGAGAGACACCCCGCGGACTTCCGCCCGGTAGAGCGCTTCCAGCACGTCGTTGGCCTTCTCAGGCCGGACGATGCCGATCACCAGTTTCAAGACGATCCTCCTCCCGTTTCCCAAACCAGAGCCGGGAGGAGCCTATCGTCCCGCGACGACACGCGGCGTTGGAACTGCGACTCCGCCTACGGAATGCGCTCCTCGGCGATCTCGTAGAGGCCGTCGGCACCGACCGACTCGACGAAGGGCGCGATCCGCTCCAGCTGCTCGTCGTAGCCTTCTTTCGCGGTCATCTCGCGCAGCCCCTCGACGCTGCCGTCGAAGAAGCCGAAGGAGATCACCTCGTCGGGGTTCTCGGTGTTGCGCAGCATGTTGAAGCGGACGAAGCCCTCGGGCATCTCGTCGGCGTTCTCCATGAAGGCCTCGCGGAACTGGTCGAAGCTGCCGGGTTTGAGCGTTCGGACGGTAAGAGCGCAGATCATCTCGTCTCCTCTCGAAGGGCCGGTAGCGCAAGCATGCTCCTGCCGCGACGGCGCGTCAAGGGCGGACGGAGGCCTAGTCGCGGTGGACCTCGGTCGCGGTGGCCTGGTCGCGGGGGCGGACGACGATCTCGTCGACGTTGACGTGCGGCGGCTGGGCGACGGCCCAGCGGATGCACTCGGCGACGTCCTCGGCGCGCAGCGGCTCCATCCCCTCGTAGACGCGCCGGCCGCCTCCTCGTCGCCGTCGAAGCGGACCAGCGAGAACTCGGTCTCGACCATGCCGGGCGCGATCTCGGTCACCCGCACCGGCTCGCCGAGCAGCTCGAGCCGCAGGTTGCGCAGCATCGAGCGCTGGGCGTGCTTGGCGGCGATGTAGCCGGCGCCGCCGCGGTAGGACTCGAAGCCGGCGATGCTGGTGACGGCGACGATGAGGCCGTCGCCCGACGCGGTCAGCCGCGGCAGCAGCGCCCGGGTCATCCGCATCGTCCCCAGCACGTTCGCCTCGTACATCCAGCGCCACTGCTCCTCGTCGGCCTGCGTCGAGCGGGCCGAGGCCGAGCGCGCCGCCGGCGTTGTTGACCAGCACGTCGCAGCGCCGCACCCGCGCGGCGAACGCCTCGACCGAGTCCGGGTCGGTGACGTCGAGGGCGACGGCCTCGCCGCCGACCTCGGCCGCGACTTCCTCCAGCCGCTCGAGCCGGCGGGCACCGAGCACCACCTGGAAGCCGTCGCCGGCCAGCGCCCGTGCCGTAGCCGCGCCGATCCCGCTGGAAGCCCCGGTAATTACCGCGATTCGCGCCATTTCCAGCGAGCCTACCGGTGGCAGGGGGGAGAGTCCGCGCTCGCCAGAGCTTGGGTAGTCATGGAAACAGCCGATGCTTATGCCATATTTATGGCATGCGAACCACGCTCGACCTGGATGACGATCTCATGGAGGCGCTGATGGCCCGCCACCCCGGCGTGAGCAAAACGAAGGCCGTGGAGGCGGCGATCGCGGATCATCTGCGCCGCGGGGCGGTGGATTGGCTGCTCGCGAACGTCGGCAAAATCGATATCGAAGACGTCTCGAAGGAGATGCGCGCGATCGATCGGCGGATCTGAGTGGTTCTTCCCGATACGTCGGTCTGGGTCGACTTTTCCCGTCGCGGAGCGAGAGGGGAGGCAGCGGCGATGCGAGAGCTTCTGGATCGCGGCGAAGTGGTCACCTGCGGCCCGGTCGTCGCTGAGCTCCTGGCCGGTCCGACGGCGAGCTGGCCGAGCGGATGTGGGCGACGCTCTCCTCCCTGCAATGGGCAGGGCTGGCGTCGTCCGCCTGGCAGGAAGTCGGCGACCTCGCCCGCCGCCTCGCCAGCGGGTTCGGGCGCTGCCGCTCACGATCTCGCCATCGCTCCTCGCGGCGGATGGGCGGCGGCGACGACGCAGGGTGGCGTCGTGGTCCGACTCGAGCGATGTCGATCCGTCCTGGACGGCCTCGGCTCACGGCGGCTGGGTGAGGCCGCCTCGCCGCGTAGGCGAGGATCAGCGGGCATCGCGCGACCTTGATCCCCTCCAGCCAGCCCGGGCGCGGCGTCGCAGGGCCGACTCGATGATCGTCGGCCGCACGATCGTCGTCTTCGGCCGAGCGCTTCGCCCAGCAGCCGTTCGCCGAGCGCCTTGCTGATCGCGTAGGTGTCGGGCCAGCCCTCGGTCAGCGCCCGCCGCCGCCGCGGCGCGAGGGCCCGGGCCCGCGCAGCTCCTCGCCCGGCTCGGCCGGGTCGAGGCCCTCGCGCATCGAGGCGTCCCGCGCGCCGCCTTCGCGAAGCGCGAGGCCTGCGGCTCAGCTCGCGACTCGCGCTCGGCGGCCTCGCGCCACTCGCGCGCTTCCCGAGCATGCGCGCGGGGTCGAGGTCGGTGATCGCGTGGTGGGGGGGCCGCCTCGCCGACCTCGCCGCTCTGGCGGTCGGCGACGTAGGCGGTGGAGACATGGACGAAGTGCGGCCGCGAGCCGGCGCTCTCGAGGCGCTCGAGCAGGCGTGGGGCCGAGGTTGAGCGCGAGGGGTTGTCGAACGGCTCCTCGATGGAGATCGATTCGGTCGAGCCGTCGGATCGCGGACGAAGGCGATGCGGTGGCCCTCGGTGCGGCCGCCGGGGCGGTAGGGGGGCTTTTCGGGCTCGATGCCCTGGCCGGCGAGCTCGGCGAGGGTGCCGTCGAGGTCGTCGACCAGGAGGGCGATGTGGTTGTAGCCGGTGCCGGGTCGTAGGAGTCGACGCCGTGGTTGTAGGTCAGCTCCAGGACGCGGGTCCTCGCCGGCAGGCCCAGAAGACGTTGATCGCCTCGTCGCCGATCGGCATCCGCCGCCGCCTCCTCGAAGCCGAGCTTCTCGTAGAAGGCGACCGAGCGATCGATCTCGCCGATCCGGTAGCAGGTGTGGAGGAAGCTCGGCATCGGCTTGGCGCGCGAGGCTACCGCCGCGCCTGCGAACTTGCGCCGGCGGGCCGAAATGGACCGGCCGCCGCCTCAATACAATTTTCCGCGATGGCGCGCCGAACGACGGCGCGGCGTCGCACACCTCGAAGTGGAAGAAGAAGCTCCTGGTCCCGCTCGGGGTCCTCGTCGCCGCGCTCGCGGTCGCCGGCGGCGTCGCCGCGACCTGGGCGATCGACGTCTACAACTCGGCGCCGCCGCTCTCCACCCTGCAAGCCGGTCCAGAAGGGCCGCTCCTCGGCGATCTACGCCGCCGACGGCAGCCTGATCGGCTTCATCCGCTCCAGCAACATCCGCCAGCCGGTCCCCGGCGAGCGCTGCCCGCAGACGCTCAAGGACGCGACGGTCGCGATCGAGGACCGCAACTTCTTCGAGCACGGCGCGATCGACGCCGACGGCGATCGTGCGCGCCGCCTGGAAGAACATCCAGGCCGGCGGCAAGCCGGTCGCAGGGCGCCTCGACGATCACCCAGCAGCTGGTCCGCAACCTCTACATCCAGCACCCCGAACAGACGATCAAGCGAAAGCTGATCGAAGCCCACCTCGCCTACGACCATGGAGGAGGCGCACTCGAAGGAGTGGATCCTCACCGCCTACCTCAACACCGCCCCCTACGGGACGGTCGAAGGGGAGACCGCGGTTGGCGCCGAGGCGGCGGCGCAGACCTACTTCGCCAAGCCCGCCAAGGACCTGGACCTGACCGAGTCGGCGCTGATCGCCGGCCTGCCGCAGGCGCCCTCCGAATACAACCCCTTCCTCGACCCGCAGGCGGCGATCGAGCGCCGCAACGAGGTGCTCGAGGCGATGGAGGAGGAGGGCTACATCACGCCGGTCGAGTACCGCGAGGCCCTGAGCAGCGGCCTCGGCCTCAACCCCGGCCACAAGTACCGGGTGATCCGGGACCCCTTCCTCTTCGACCTCGTCCAGCAGGAGCTGATCGACAAATACGGGATCAACACGGTCCGCAACGGCGGCCTCAAGGCGTACACGACGATCGACCCCGAGCTGCAGGAACGGGCGCAGGAAGCGGTCGACTCCTGCGGCGTCTGCTACCCGGAAGGCGGCCCGGCGGCCGGCCTCGCCTCGGTCGACCCGGCGACCGGCGAGATCGTCGCCCTCGCCTCGACCGAAGGCTACGCGACCGAAAACCAGTTCAACTACGCCTGGCAGGCGCACCGCCAGCCCGGCTCCTCGTTCAAGACCTTCGTCCTCGCCGACGGCGATCAAGCAGGGCATCGACCCCGACTCGCACCTACTACGACGGCAGCTCGCCGATGACCCTCGAGATCCCCGGCGGCGGCCCGCCCTGGGAGGTCAACAACTCCGAGGGCGCGGCGGCGGCACGATGTCGCTCGCCTCCGCGACCTGGCACTCGGTCAACGTCGTCTTCGCCCAGCTCGACCTCGACGTCGGCCCCGAAAACGTGACCAGATGGCGCGCGAAATGGGCATCGACGCGACCGCTGGAATCGGTGCCGGCCGAGGGGATCGGCGGTCTCGCCGTCGGCGTCACGCCGCTCGAAATGGCGAGCGCCTACGCGACCCTCGCCAACGGCGGCATCCACCACGAGCCGACCGCGATCAGCCGGGTCGAGTTCCCCGACGGCAAGGTCGACGAAACCGATCCCGACGACGGCGAGCGGGTGCTCACCGAGGGCCAGGCCTACGAAGTGACGCGGCTGCTCGAGGGCGTGATCACCGCAGGGCACCGGCGCCGGCTACACCTACATGGGCTGCACCGACGCGGCGGGCAAGACGGGCACCTCGGAGGACATCTCCGACGCCTGGTTCGTCGGCTACACGCCGCTCTACTCGACCGCGGTCTGGGTCGGCCACCCGCAGTCGCGCGAAGCGACCGGCTACGGCGGCCCGACCGCGGGGCCGATCTGGCGCTCCTTCATGGAAGCGGCCGTTGCCGGCGACTGCCCCGAATTCCCGGTGCCGGCCAGCCTGCCCGAGCTCTCCGGCCTCGACAGCGACCAGACGCCGGCTCGTCCGGCGGCTACGCGAATACGAATACGAATACGAAGACGAAGAAGCCGAGGACGAGAAGCCGGGCGAGAAAGAGGAGGGCGGCGAGCAGGAACCGACGCCGGGAAGCGTCCCGGAAGCCGAACCGGCGCCCGAACCGGCGCCGGCCCCCGCCCCGGCGCCCGCGCCTTCGGGCGGCGGCGTCTCAGCCGGCGGCATCGCCGCCGGCTGAGCGCTTGGCGAGGATGCGGCCGGCAAATCCCGTCGATCGCATTGTGGTGTCGGGGCGGTTGCGCCGTCATCGGGGAAAAGCCGCAGGTCGAGTGCGGCGGTCCCCCGATGGAACTCGAAGCGCGCGATCGTCGCCCGGGCATGCTGCGAACCGCAAGCAGCACCGCGATTGATCGCCGGCGGCGGCATCGCCGGGCTGGAGGCGGCGCTGGCGCTGCGCGATCTCGTCGGCGAGGGGGTCGAGGTCGAGATCGCGCGACCCGCGGCGAGTTCGTCTTCCGCCCCTTCGCCGTCGGCGAGCCCTACGGCGCCGCCAGCGTCCTTCGCTACGACATCGAATCGCTGGCGCGGGGATGCGGCGTCCGCTTCCACGTCGGCGGCATCGTCTCGGTCGATCCGGTAGCCGCCGTCGCGACGATCCGCGACGGCGAGCGGATCCCCGACGACCTCCTCCTGGTCGCCTCCGGGGTGCGGATGCTCTGGGCGGTCCCGGGTGCGGTCACCTTCTGGGGCGTGGCCGACGAAGGCGGCTCGGCGCGTCGTGCGCCGGCTGCGCGCCGGGATCCTGCGCGACCTCGTCTTCACCATGCCGGGCGGTCGCAGCTGGGCGCCTGCCGCTCTATGAGCTGGCGCTGTTCGGCGTCGGCGGGCTGGCCAAGTCCGGGATCGAACGCGCGCGCCTGACCGTGGTAACCCCGAGGACGCGCCGCTGGAGCTCTTCGGTCGCCGGTCGGCGAGCAGATGGCCCGAGCTGCTCGCGGAGCGCGGGATCGAGATCGTCACCGGCCGCCATCCGGTCGTCTTCGAGGGCGGGCGGCTGCGCGTCGCGCCGGGCGATGCGATCGAGGCCGACGCGGTGATCAGCCTGCCCCGCCTCGAGGGCCGCCGCATCGACGGCCTGCCCGCGGACGCCGAGGGCTTCCTCGCCGGTCGACGAGTACTGCCGCGTGATCGGCGCCGGCGGCGTCTACGCCGCCGGCGACGTGACCGGGTTCCCGATCAAGCAGGGCGGGATCGCGACCCAGGAGGCGGACGTCGCGGCCGAGCCATCGCCGTCGCGGCCGGTTGCGAGCTCGAGCCGGCGCCCTTCGACCCGGTCCTGCGCGGCGTGCTCTGGACCGGCGCGCGAGCCGCGCTACCTCTACGGGCGGCCGACGGGCGGCCACGGCGAAGTCTCGACCCTGAGCGAGGAGCCCCCCTCGAGTGAGCCGGAGGGCAAGGTCGTCGGCCGCTACCTGTCCCCGTTCCTCGACTCGCTGTCCGACGACGGAGGCCAGGGTCCCGTCTTCGGCTGCGCCGTCGACCTCCGATTCGGGTCATGATGGGGCGGTGAGCGAAGCCGACGAGCAGGCGCTGGTGCAGCGCTTCCGAGCCGCCCGCCGCGATCGCGAGCTGGCGGTGCTCGAGGGCTTCCACGCGCTCAAGCACGCGCTGCGCTTCGGCGCCGAGGTCGTCGAGGCGGTCGCCTCGGACCCGGGGGAGCTGCGCGAGCCTCGCGGCCGAGCTGGCTCCCGACCTGGCGGGCGCGCTGGCGCGAGCGGGTCGCGCCGGTCGCCGGCGGCGGTCCTGGCCGAGCTGGTGCCGCAGGCGCCGCGCACCGGTGTCGTCGCGATCGCCCGGCGCCCGCGGGTCGACGTGGCCGCGGTGCTCGCGGACGGGACGGCCCGGCGCCGGTGGTCCTGCTCGAGGACCCGCGCACGATGGGCAACATGGGTGCCTGCGTGCGGGTCGCCGCGGCCGCCGACGCCGCGGGCGTCCTCACCACCGGCCGCAACGACCCCTGGCACCCCGAGGCGCTGCGCGGGGCCGCCGGGCTGCACTTCGCCCTGCCGGTGGCGGCGGTCGAGGACGCTGCCGGCGAGGCGACCGCCCGCTGGTCGCGATCGACCCCGACGGCGAGGACCTGCGACCGGCCGAGCTCCCGCCGCGCGCGATCCTCGCCTTCGGCACCGAGCGCTACGGCCTCAGCGACGAGCTGCTCGGCGCGCGCCGACGCCCGGCTCGCGCATCCCGATGCGCGAGGGCGTCTCCAGCCTCAACCTCGCCACCGCGGTGGCCGCCGTCCTCTTCGCACGGCGCCTGCGTGACCGCGTCGAGACGGTCGACTACGATCATGCCCGCCGCCGTCACCAGCGAAAGGATCGCTCTTGCTTGCCTCTCGCCGACATCAACCTGGGTGAAGCTCTGCTGCTCGCCTTCGAGATCTTCTTCTTCGTGATCTGGATCTGGATCCTGATCACGATCCTCACCGACCTCTTCCGCGACCACGAGATCTCGGGCTGGGCCAAGGCGGCATGGGTCCTGTTCCTGGTCTTCATCCCCTTCCTGACGGCGCTGATCTACCTGATCGCCCGCGGCAGCGGCATGCGCGACCGCACGATCAAGGCGCAGGCCGAGGCCAAGCAGCACATGGACGACCTACATCCGCGAGCAGGCCCACGCCTCGCCCGCCGACGAGCTGCACAAGCTCAACGAGCTGAAGGAAAAGGGCGCCCTCTCGGGCGAGGAGTTCGAGAAGGCGAAGGCGAAGCTGCTGGCCTGATCTGCAACGCGAGTTGCAGGTTATTAGCAACTCCTAACAATTTTTCGGCGACTTCGTTAGCGTGCGCGCCGATGCGCGCCCCCTGCGCGGCAACCCCGCGGGCTGCTGCCGCGGCCTCGTCTCCTCCTGCTCGCGCTCTGCCTGGCGGTCGGCGCCGACGCGAGACCCTGCGAGAGGAATACGACGAGACGCAGGGCAAGCTCAGCGACGTGCGCGAGAGCCAGAGCGCGATCGCGGCGACGATCGCCGAGCAGAACCGCCGGCGATCGACTCGATGATCGGCGAAGTCTCCGCGCCTGCGCCAGCGCCGAGGCGCGTCGAGGCCGAGCTCGCCGCCAAGCAGGCCGAGCTCGACCGGGCGACGGCGGAGCTGGACGCCGACAAGCGGCACCTGGCGGCGGTGCGCGCCCGTCTGCAGCGTGCGCTCGACGTGCTGCGCGAGCGCCTCGTCGCGATCTACGAGTCGGGCAGCCCCGACACGCTCAACGTCGTCCTCGACTCGGCGAGCTGGTCGGAAGTGATCGCCCGGCCGACTACCTGAGCCAGATCCAGGACTACGACGACGCGGTCGCCGGCCGGGTCAAGGGCTGCGCGACGAGGCCCGGCGCGCGGTGCGAGCGGATGCGCGCCGTCCGCCGCCAGATCAAGCGAGGCGCGCGACGCGATCGCCGTCACAGGAGCGTGAAGTCGACCGCGGCGCGCCAGAGGCCGAGGCGCGCTTCGCCGAGCTGAAGGCTGCCCAGGCGGAGCGCCAGCGGCAGCTCAACGAGCTTCAGGCGCGCGAGGTCGGCCTGAGCAGACAACCTCTCCGCGATCTCCGAACAGATGCGCCAGCCCAGCGGCCCGGCGCCGGCCGGCGCCCGGCGCCGCTGACCCCGGCAGAGCGCCGAGCTACATCTCCGAAAGCCAGGCCAGCGTGCCCGGCGAGCGCCCCGCCGGCGGTCGCGGCGCGATCGAAGCCGCCAACTCGATCGCGACCACCCCCTACATCTGGGGCGGCGGCCACGGCTCCTTCGAATCGTCCGGCTACGACTGCTCGGGCGCGGTCAGCTTCGCCCTCCACGGCGGCGGCTTCCTCGACAGCCCGCTCGACTCGACCGGCCTCTCGACCTGGGGCGAACCCGGCCCCGGGCGCTGGATCACCGTCTACGCCAACGCCGGCCACGCCTGGATGATCGATCGCCGGCCTCGCCTTCGACACCTCCGGCGGCGCCGGCCCCCGCTGGCACTCCCGACCCGGTCACTCCACCGAAGGCTTCATCGCCCGCCACCCACCGGGTTACTAGACGTGCCGGTGATTAGCCGCCCATATGGGCGGCTAATCACCGGCACGTCCTATGTCTTTCTGGTGCGGACGAGGTTGGTGACGTAAGGCGGGCACTCGACGCCTGGCATCAGCCGCTCATCCGGCTGCGGGGCCCCGGCGGTCAGGCGGAGCGGGACGCTGCCGGCCCAGACGGGCAGCTCGTAGTCGGCCTCCTCGTCGAGCGGGCCGCCGGTCCTGACCTTGGCCGAGGCCTCATCGAGCGGCAGCCGCAGGACCGTGGTCGCCTTCAGCTCCTGCTCGCTCGGCCACCGCACGTCGGCCCAGCGGCCCGGGCTCGATGGTCTGGGGCGGCATGATGAAGCGCACGCCCGCGGCCTCGAGGCGGGCGATCTGGGCGTCGAAGTCCGCGACCTCGTAGACGTCGTGGAGGAAGCCCAGCGGCAGCTCGCGGTCCAGCAGATGCTCGTAGGGTGCCTTGGCGAACAGGATCACGCGGGTCGCGCCGAGGCGGATCAGGGTGTAGCGGCAGCCCAGCACCTCGCTCTCGATGCTGACCTCGGCGCCCAGCGTGCGGACATAGAAGTCGACCGCGCGGTCGATGTCGGCCACCTTGATCGCGTAGTTCCATAAGCCCTTGACCATGGGTTTTCCCAGGACCTTCGCCACGCGCACGCCGCGCAGCCTCAGGTGCCGGCCCCCTCCTCGCGCAGCCAGGCGCGGGCGGCGGCGAGCTGGCTGGGCGGGAAGTGGCGGATCTCGCAGGCGACGAGCTTATTGATGCCGGTGGCGAGCGTCTCGATCCAGCGCTTGTCGCTGACCACCGCGCAGCGGCTGAAGTCGGCCAGGTGGCGCAGGCTGAACCTGAGGTCGGCCCAGAAGGCCGCGGGCTCGATGCCGCCGAAGCTCTTGACCTGCTCGAGCACCCGGACCTTGCCGTTGCGCGCGATGTGCGCCTCGAGCCGGGCGGCGACGTCGTCGAAATCCTGGCGGCTGACCTTGCCGTCGACCGTGATCTCGACCAGGCCGTTGTCCTCGCGGTAGTCGATCATGGCGGCTCTCCGTTGGCCTGCGCGGACGCGATGAGAGTTGCGCGCGGGCCAATTCCCAAGCCGGGTGCCTGCGGTCATAATGCGCCGCGGGCGGTCGCGACGACAAGCAACGGGGGGATGGCGAGAATGCCAGAGCGGCAACTGGGGTTCATCGGGCTCGGGCACATGGGCGGCGGCATGGTCAAGAGCCTGCTGCGGGCGCGCTTTCCGGTGGTCGCCTATGATCTGATGACCCAGCTCACCCAGTCCGCGGTCAAGGACGGCGCGAGCCGCGGGGCGCTCGCCCGCCGACGTCGCCGCCCGCTCCGAGGTCGTGCTCTCGAGCCTGCCCGATCCGGCCGCGGTCGAGCAGGCGGTGCTCGGGCAGGACGGCGTGATCGAGGGCATCAGGCCGGGGCAGGTCTACATCGACCTCTCGACGATCGATCCCGGCACCAGCCGCAAGGTCGGCGCAGCGCTCGCCGAGAAGGGCGCGAAGATGCTCGACGTGCCGGTCGGCAAGGGGCCGCCGGCGGCCGCCGCGGGCGACCTGACGTTGATGATCGGCGGCGATCGCGGCCGTGGTCGAGGAGGTCCAGGACGTGCTGGCGGCGCTCGGCTCCGCGCAGTTCTACTGCGGCCCGCTCGGCAGCGGCGCCGCGACCAAGCTGATCAACAACCTCGTGTCATGCTCGATGCTGGCGCTCGATGCCGAGGCGATGGTGCTGGCCGCCAAGGCGGGCGTCGATCCCGAGCGTGGTCTGCCAGGTGATGATGACGACCGCCGCCGACAACTGGCACCTGCGCAACACGATCCAGCCGCTCAGCCTCGAGCGCAACTTCGCGCCGCGCTTCAAGCTGTCGCTCGCCGCCAAGGACGTGGCGCTCGCCCTCAAGATGGGCCTCGACTTCCGCGTGCCGCTGGCGCTCGGCCAGGCCTCGCACCTGGTCCACAGCACCGCCATGGGCCAGGGCCTGGCCGACGAGGATCAGGGCGCCTGCATCAAGGCGGTCGAGCACGCGGCCGGCGTCGAGGCGCGGCGCAGGGGCTGAGAACGAGGCGCAACAGGACTGGGAAGACGACGATGCAGATCGCGACGCGAAGCGAGATTCAGCATCCGGCCGACCGGTGCGGCGCTCGGCGCCGACGTCGAGGGCGCCGATCTCGCCACGCTCGACGATGCGGGCTTCGGCGTGATCCGGCGGGGCCTGCGCGACCATCTCGTGCTGCGCTTTCGCGGCGAGGCGATCGAGGACCGCAGCTTCATCGAGCTCGCGCGGCGCTTCGGCGAGATCGAGCCGCCCGAGGCGCATACCCGGACCGCCGAGATGACGGTGCCGGGCTTTCCCGAGATGAGCATCATCTCGAACCTGATCGAGGACGGCGTCGCCAAGGGCGAGGCGGGCGACGGCGAGCTGCGCTGGCACACCGACCACGGCTTCATGGAGCGGCCGGTGGCGCTCAGCATGCTGCTCGCCCGGGCGCTGCCGAGCGCGGGCGGCGATACCAGCTTCGCCAACATGTACGAGGCCTACGAGGCGCTGCCGGACGGCGCTCAAGCGCAGGATCGACGGGCTCAAGGTCAAGCATCAGGGCAGCCATTCCTCGACCGGCAAGCGGCGGCCGGGCTGGCAGCACCTCGAGAGCGACGATCCGCGCGAGCTGCCGGGCGCGCTGCATCCGATCGTGCGCACCCATCCCGAGAGCGGGCGCAAGGGGCTCTATCTCGGGCGGCGCTTCGGCGCCTACATCCCGCCGCTGCCGCTCGACGAGAGCGAGGCGCTGCTCGACGAGCTCTGGGCGCATGCGACGCGCGCCGAGCTGACCTGGACCCAGCGCTGGCAGCTGGGCGATCTGATCATCTGGGACAACCGCTGCACGCTGCATCGGCGCGAGGGCTTCGCTGGCCATGGCCTGCGCCGCCTGCACCGGCTGATGACCAAGGGCGAGCGCCCGGTCTGAGCCCCGGCCGGGCGGTCGCGCAGGCGCCGCTGGCCTTTGCCTTGCCTCGCGCTGACGGCTACCTTATGACGGCGGGCGCAAAGCCGCCTGCCCGGGAGACATCGGCCGTCCGCGGCACCGAGCAGGCCGTGGCGGAGACCAGGGGAGGTCTGGAGTGAGATATCGCATCATCGCGCCGGCGGCGGCGCTGGCTCTGCTGGCGGCAGCGTGGAGCTCGACGGCGCAGGCGGCCGGCCTCGGCACGATCAAGGTCGGCGTGCTCGAGTTCGGCACCGTCAACTGGGAGCTCGACGTCATCAAGCATCACGGGCTCGACGCCGCGCACGACTTCGAGCTCGAGGTGCAGGGCTTCGGCAGCGGCCAGGCGACCAACGTCGCGCTGCAGGGCGGCGCGGTCGACGCGGTGGTCGACGACTACCTGTGGGTCTCGCGCCAGCGCGCCGACGGCGAGATGCTGAGCTTCGTGCCCTACTCGAGCACGGTCGGCGCGCTGGTGGTGCCGCCGGACTCCGGCGATCGCGAGCCTCGCGGACCTCGCCGGCAAGAAGGTCGGCGTCGCCGGCGGGCCGGTCGACAAGAGCTGGCTGCTGCTCCAGGGGCTCGCCGCCAAGCGCCACGGCATGGACCTTGCGGCCGCGGTCGAGCCGGTGTTCGGCGCGCCGCCCCTGCTCAACGAGAAGGTCGCAGGACGGCGAGCTCGATGCGGTGCTCAACTACTGGCATTTCACCGCGCGGCTCGAGGCCAAGGGCTTCCGGCAGCTGGTCGGCGTCGAGGAGGCGATCGCCGAGCTCGGCGTCGAGAGCGTGCCGCCGCAGCTCGGCTACGTCTTCGCCGAGAGCTTCGGCGAGCAGCACCCCGAGCTGATCGCGGCCTTCGTCGACGCCTCGCGCGAGGCCAAGCAGCTGCTGATGGGCGACGAGGAGTGGCAGCGCATCCGGCCGCTGACCAGGGCCGAGGACGACGCCACGCTCGACGCGCTCAAGCGCCGCTACCGCGAGGGCATCATCGCGCATTGGGGCAAGGAGGAGCAGGCCGATGCCGCCAAGCTCTACGAGATCCTGGCCGAGCTCGGCGGCGAGAAGCTGGTCGGCGGCGCGACGACGCTCGCGCCCGGCACGTTCTGGCCCGAGGTCGACGCTACTGAGGGCGGCGCCGCGGCATGGCGACGCGCGAGGCGCGGGTGCTCGAGCGGCAGGCCGAGGCGGCGCTCGGCCGCCCGGCGCCTGCCGGCGCTCGGTCGCGCGGCTGCGGCCGGCGCTGGCGCCGGCGCTCTCGATCCTCGCGCTGCTGGCGCTCTGGCAGGTCGCGGCGCTGGTCGCCGACAACCCGCGCCGGCTGCCCTCGCCCGCGGCGGTGCTGGCGATGCTGGGCGAGCTCACGCTGTCGCGGCGAGCTGCTCTACCACCTCGGCATCACGCTCGCGCGCGTCGCGGCGAGCTTCGTCATCGCGATGGCGCTCGGCACCGCGATCGGCGTCGCTGATGGGTCGCTCGGCGCTGATCGACCGCTTCGCGCCACCCGTGGCTCGTGTTCTTCCTCAACATCCCGGCGCTGGTCACGATCGTGCTCGCCTACATCTGGATCGGGCTGGTCGAGACCGCGGTGATCGTCGCGGTCGCCGCCAACAAGATCCCGAACGTCGTGGTCACGCTGCGCGAGGGCGCGCGCGCGCTCGACCGCGACCTGCTCGAGATGGCCGCCTGCTTCCGCATCGGCCGGCGGCGCACGCTGCAGCACGTCGTGCTGCCGCAGCTCTATCCCTATCTCGCGGCGGCCGCGCGCTCGGGGCTCGCGCTGATCTGGAAGATCGTGCTGGTGACCGAGCTGCTCGGCCGCTCGAACGGCGTCGGCTTCGAGATCGGCCTGTATTTCCAGCTGTTCGACGTGACCGGCATCCTCGCCTACACGGTCGCCTTCGTGATCGTGATCCAGCTGATCGAATGGACCCTGCTGCTGCCGCTCGAGCGCCATGTCAGCCGCTGGCGCCGCTGAGCCGCGGCGCCGGCGCGAGCCGCTGAGCATCAGGGTCCGCCGCAAGCGCTTCCCGGCGGTCGGCGAGGCGCCGGCCGAAGCTCGTGATCGAGGACCTGGCGCTGGACGTGCCGGCGCAGAGCTTCGTCGCGCTGTTCGGCCCGTCGGGCTGCGGCAAGACCACGCTGCTCAACCTGATCGCCGGCATCGACCCCGACTTCGAGGGCGAGATCGCGCTGCCGCCGCCGGCGCGCATCGGCTACATGTTCCAGGAGCCGCGCCTGCTGCCGTGGCTGACGGTCGAGGACAACCTCGCGCTGGTGCTGGCGGACGCGCCCGACGAGCGCGTTGCGGATCGATGCCTGGCTCGCCGAGATGGGGCTCGCCGACGTCCGCGCGGTCTACCCGACCCGCCTCTCGCTCGGCATGGCGCGCCGCGTCGCGCTGGCGCGCGCCTTCATCGTCCAGCCGACGCTGCTGCTGATGGACGAGCCCTTCGTCTCGCTCGACGAGCCGACCGCCGAGCGCCTGCGCCGCCTGCTGCTCGACGACCCTGCGCGCGCACCCGGCGACCGTGATGTTCGTCACCCACAACCTGCGCGAGGCGATCATGCTGGCCGACCGCATCGCGCTGCTGTCGCCGGCGCCGACCCGGGTGACCGAGCGTCGTCGAGGTGCCGCTCGACGCCCGCGAGCGCCTCGACGAGGCGGCGATCGAGCGGGTGCGCGCACGAGTTCCACGCGCGCGATCTGCCGGGCCTGCGCCTGACCGGCTGAGCGAAGGGAGCTGCCGCGTTGTCGATCGCCGACGCTCTCCGCCTGTTCGTGCTCCGCATCGCGTTCGTGCGACGGCCGTTGACGTCAAGGTCGAACGCCGCCACGCGACGTGCCATGGCCGAGCTGGAGCAAGGCAAGGGCAAGCGGTTCGACTCCGCCGCAGCGCTGTTCGACGACCTGGGCGTGTGAGCGCGGCCGGCGGCTCGCTCCGTCGTGGTGCTCGGCAGGGCGCTTTCGCGAACCGCTGACGATCTGGTATCGACGGCTCCTGGCGCCGCGCGTAGGAGCGCGGCGGGCGGTGACCAGCCTGCTTCAGGTGGCCGGAAGTGCCAGGTCTTGATCACCGAAATCGATCGCATCCGGGAGGTGAGCACGTGACTGCTGACCATCCTTTGAGCGCCGGCTGGCGCGCCCATCCGCGCTATCCCGATCCGGCGGTGCAGAGCCTGGATGAGCGCTTCGACCGCTATCGGATCTTCAGCGCGGCGGTCGAGCGGCTCTACACCGGCTGCCGCTGGGCCGAGGGGCCGGTGTGGTTCGGCGACGGGCGCTATCTGTTGTGGAGCGACATCCCGAACGACCGGATCCTCAAGTGGGAGGAGGAGACCGGCGCAGGTCAGCGTCTTCCGCCGGCCGACCGACTTCGCCAACGGCAACACGCGCGACCGGCAGGGGCGGCTCGTCACCTGCGAGCATGGCGGCCGGCGGGTGACCCGCACCGAGCACGACGGCAGCATCACGCGTGCTGATCGGACCGCTGGCAGGGCAAGCGGCTCAACTCGCCGAACGACGTGGTGGTCAGGTCCGACGGCTCGATCTGGTTCACCGACCCGCCGTTCGGCCTGCTCGGCAACTACGAGGGCCACAAGGCCGAGCCCGAGCTGCCGCAGGCGATCTACCGGATCGACGGCGCGAGCGGCGAGGCGAGCGTGGTCGCCGACGACGTGCTCGGCCCCAACGGCCTGTGCTTCTCGCCCGACGAGCGGCTGCTCTACGTGGTCGAGTCGCGCGGCGTGCCGCACCGCAAGATCCTGGCCTACGACGTCGGCGCGGACGGCCGCGACGATCGCGAACAAGCGGGTGCTGATCGACGCCGGTCCCGGCGGCACGCCGGACGGCATGCGCTGCGACGTCGACGGCAACCTGTGGTGCGGCTGGGGCATGGGCACGCGAGGCGCTCGACGGCGTCGCTCGTGTTCGCCCCCGACGGCGCCAAGATCGGCCGCATCGCGCTGCCCGAGCGCTGCGCCAACGTCTGCTTCGGCGGCCGCAAGCGCAACCGCCTGTTCATGGCGGCGAGCCAGTCGCTCTACGCGCTCTACGTCAACACCCAGGGCGCGCCCGGCGGCTAGCGCCGAAGGCAGCGCCCGCCGCGGCGATCGTGCGCAGGGCTGGCGAGGGCCGATCATGCTCGAGGCGCTTGAGTTGCTGGTGCTGGCGGCGGCGCCCTGGCCGCTCTACCGGGCGCTCACGATCGCGTCCTTCAGACGCCACTACACGCGCTTCGCCGTCGCCATCCTCGTTCTGTTGGCGCTCCATGCCGCGGTCGCCGTGAGCCTGGCGCTGTTTCTGCCGGGCCTGCTGCACGGGGCGGCGCTCCTCGCGCTGGCAGGCCTCGCAGCGGAGCGCTGGCGCGCGCGCAGCGACTACGGCAAGGCAAAGGGGCTGCCGCCCGGCAGCCTCGCGCTGGTGCCGGCGGCACCGCGGCGGGACCATCGCTTCTATCTCGAGCAGGCGCGCCGGCACGGGCCGATCTTCAAGGTGAGCCTCCACTTCCGGCCCATGGTCTGCATCGTCGGGGCCGGCCTCGGCAGCGAGCTGCTGCAAGGCCATGCTGCGGCGCTGCGCGCGCCGGAGCCGCGCTACAGCCGCAACATCCCGGGCGGCTTCCTGCGCTACATGGAGGGCGGCACGCACCGGCATTACCGCAGGATCTTGCAGACCGGACTGGCGCCTGCGGTGCTCGAGGATGGCGAGGCCGAGACCCGGCGCCAGGTGAGAGCGACGCTCGCCGCCATCGCGCGGGATGGCGGCAGCAGCCCGCGCCCGGCGTTGAGCGTCATGTTGCTGGCGATCCTGCTGCGGCTGTTCTTCGGCACCGTGGAAGGCGGCGGCACCGGTCGTCGCCTGATGCAGCTCTATGGCGGCATCGACGTGCGCAAGACCGCCCGGCGCTCTGCCCGAAATGAGAAAGCGGTCGCAGGCGAGATCGCCCGGCTCGCGAGACGGCAGATCGAGGACTTCGCGCAGCGGGCGCGCCAGGGCGAGACGCCGCCGGCGTGCGTTCTGGCGAGCATCGCGCAGCATCATCCGCAAGCGCTGGCCGACGACACCATGCTCCTCAACCTCGTCTACATGGTGCAGGTCGCGCGCACCGACATGACCGGTTTGCTCATGTGGATCTTGAAGCAGCTGGGCGATCACCCGCAGACGCTCGGCCAGGTGCGGGATCAGCTCGGTCGCGATCCCGCGGCGGCGCCCCTGCCGCGGCTGGCCGAGCTGATCGTCAAGGAGACGCTCCGCCTCGAGCAGAGCGAGTTTCTCTCGCGCGAGGCGGTCGCCGACATCGACTTCAAGGGCTTCAGGATCCCGCGGGGCTGGCTCGTGCGGATCTGCATCCGCGAGGGCCATCGCGACCCCGCCCGCTTCGCGGAGCCCGAGCGGTTCGATCCGCACCGTTTCCTGGCGCAGAGCTACGGTCCGCGAGAGTACAGCCCGCTCGGGATGCTCGGGCATGCCTGCATCGGCGCCCAGATCGTGAGCCGGATCGGGCAGATCTTCGTGACCGAGCTGGCGCGGGGCTTCGACCTCGCGATCATCGCCGACGGCCCACGGGAGTTCGGGGTGGATCACTGGACCCCGAGCTCGACCTTCAGGATCGCCCTGCAGCCCCGGACCCCGCAGAACGAGGAGCTGGTCGCCTGACGGGCGGCGCCAAGGGGCGATCCGTCAGGCTGGAAGTCATTCCTGCGCCGTATCTCGGGACCGCAATCCGGGCGATCGCCGGAGGCGCGGCGCTGCACCTGGTGCGGCGAATCTGCGCGCCTGCCGCCGATCTCGCTGGACATCGTGCGCGATGGCGGCCACTTGATGGCGCGGGAGCAACTGAGCGAGAGATCTGCTTGGAGCGCGATCCAGACTTGGCGGGCGGGCCGCGGTCCGCGCGGTGGCAGCGCGCCGGTATCGGCAGGCGCCAGGCCATCGTGATCGCGGGGTTCGCCGCCTTTGCTCGCCGCTGCGGTCACGGCGATCGGCCTCGGCTTCGATGGCGACTGGGTGCTCGCGGCGCTGCGTGAGCATCACCACCTGCTGTCCCGCTTCGTCGCCGGCGCGCCGGTCGCCGCCTCGCTGCTGTTCATGATCGTCTATGCGCTGGCGGTCGCGATCTCGGTGCCGGGGCTCGCCGTCCTGACGGTGGTCGGCGGCTATCTGTTCGGCTGGCTGAGCGGCACCGCCTACGTGCTGGTCGCCACCACGCTCGCGGCGACCGCGGTCTTCGTCCTGGCGCGCAGCGCGCTCGGCGAGCCGCTCAGGGCGCGCGCCGCGCCCTCGCTGCTGCGCTTCGCCGAGGCTTTCCGCAACAACGCCTCGAGCTACGTCTTCGTGCTCCACCTGGTGCCGATCTTCCCCTACGCGATGGTGATCGGGATTCCGGCCGCCTGCGGCGTGCGGCTGCGCACCTTCGTGATCAGCGCGTTTCTCGGCCTGCTGCCGGGCACCCTGCTGTTCGCGCACCTGGGCTCGGGCCTCGGCGAGATGCTGCGCGCCGGGTTGCCGATCGGCCCGGCGAGCTTCCTGCAGCCCGAGATCGTGCTGCCGCTCGGCGGCCTCAGCGCGCTCGCGCTGCTGCCGGTCGCCTACCGGGCCTGGCAGACCCGCCGCAGCTAGCTCACGACGACGGCGCCGTCGGCCACCATGGTCGGCAGGTCGAGCCCGGTGAGGCCGGCGAGCACCACGAGGTTCTGAAAGCTGTCGCCGCCGCCGTCGGCGTCGACCCGGACGATGGTGTCGCCGCCGCTCTCGCTCAAGGCGACGAAGTCGGCAAGCGCCGAGCTGTCCGCATCGAAGCCCTCGAGCACCGCGCCGAGAATCAGCCGGTCGGCCGCGGGATCGAAGTCGGCGATGGTATCGAGCGCGTCGGTCGTGCTGGTCAGCACGAAGCGGTCGGCGCCGTCGCCGCCGGTCAGGCTGTCGCTGCCGGGCCCGCCGTAGAGCCGGTCGGCGCCGCGGCCGCCGCTGATGGTGTCGTTGCCGAGCCCGCCGGTCAGCCGGTCCTCGCCCTTGCCGCCGCGCAGCTCGTCATTGCCGATGCCACCGCGCAGCTCGTCCCAGCCGAGCCCGCCGTCGAGCACGTCGTTGCCGACCGCGCCGTGCAGCGCGTCGGCGCCCGAGGCGCCGGTCAGCCGGTCGTCGCCGGTGTCGCCGAGCAGGTAATCGGCGCCCGCGCCGCCCCACATCAGGTCGTCGCCGAGCCCGCCGTAGAGCACGTCGGCGCCGGGCCCGCCCCACAGCTGGTCGGCGCTGGCGCCGCCGTGGATCTCGTCCGCGCCGCTGCCGCCGGACAGCTCGTCGTTGCCGGCGCGGCCGCGCATGTGATCGTTGCCGTCAAGGCCGGTCAGCACGTTGTCGAGCGTGTTGCCGCGCAGCACGTCGGCGAAGGCCGAGCCGGTCGCCTGCTCGATCGCGCTCAGGCTGTCGCTGTCGCCGAAGCCGTCGAGCGCGCTGCCGGCCTCGAGGTCGACCCTGACGCCGGCCGGGTCGTCGGCGTAGGTCACGAGATCGGTGCCGGCGCCGCCGACGAAGCTGTCGTCGCCGGCGCCGCCGTAGAAGCGCTCGAAGGCGGCGCCGCCGCCGGTCATGCTGTCGTCGAAGGCGCTGCCGATCACCGCCTCGATGCCGCTCAGCGTGTCGCTGTCGCCGAAGCCGTCGAGCGCGCTGCCGGTGCCGAGATTGACCGTGACGCCGGCCGGGTCGTCGCTGAAGTCGAGCGTGTCGAAGCCGCCGTTGCCGTCGACCTCGTCGTCGCCGGCGCTGGAGACGATCACGTCGTCGCCGCCGAGCCCGGCGATGGTGTCGGCGCCGGCGGTGCCGGTCAGGCGGTCGTCATCTGCGGTGCCGGTGATGTCGGCCATCGTCGCGCTGTCCTCTGTCGCTGGGGCGGCGCGCTTCCGGCCCGGATCAGCCGGCGGCACGCGGGGGCGACAGGGTGCGCGAAGGAGGATAACAAGCCGCTAACGACGAGCGCCGGCAGCGGCTCAGCCCGCGCGCGCGGCCTCGACCAGGGGCGCCAGCGGGCGGTCGGCACGGGCGCCGTAGTGGCCGAGCACCGCGGCGGCGCAGAGCGCGCCGAGCCGGCCGCAGGCGGCGAGCGGCAGGTCGTGAGTGAGACCGTAGAGCAGGCCCGCGGCGTAGAGGTCGCCAGCACCGGTGGTGTCGACCACGCGCGCGATCGGCGCTGCGGCGATCCATTCCGTGCCGCCGCCGGCGACCAGCACCGAGCCCTCGGCGCTGCGTGTCAGCGCGGCGATCGGCACCTCGCGCCGCACGCGCTCGATCGCCGCGTCCAGCCGATCGACCCGATAGAGGCTGCAGACCTCGGCCTCGTTGCCGATCAGGATGTCGACGTGATCGGCGATCAGGCCGGCGAACTCGTCGCGCCAGCGGTCGACGCAGAACGGGTCGGAGAGGCTCAGCGCGACCCGGCGGCCGTGGTCGTGGGCGATCCTCGCGGCCTTCAGGCAGGCGGCCTTGGCGTCGGGCCGGTCCCACAGATAGCCCTCGAGATAGGCCACGCGGCGGCGCCGACCGCGCCCTCGTCGACGTCGTCGGGCCCGAGCTCGACGCAGGCGCCGAGAAAGGTCGCCATCGTGCGCTGGGCGTCCGGCGTCACCAGGATCAGGCAGCGCGCGGTCGGCGGGCCGTCGGCGAGCGGGGCCGTGGCGAAGGCGACGCCGCTCGCGCGGATGTCGTGCGCGAACACCTCGCCGAGCTGGTCGTTGCGCACCTTGCCGACGTAGGCCGCGCGGCCGCCGAGCGCGGCGAGCGCGGCCATGGTGTTGGCGCAGGAGCCGCCCGACATCTCGATGCCCGGCCCCATCTGCCCATAGATCGCGGCCATGCGGTCGCGCTCGATCAGCGTCATCGTGCCCTTGGCCAGGGCGAGCCGCTCGAGCAGCCGCTCGTCGGCCTCGGCGATCACGTCGACGATCGCGTTGCCGAGGCCGACCACGTCGAGGCGTGCGGGCGGCTCGCGGTCGGTCATCGGCGAAATCTCCCTGGTCCTGGCAAGGCGGAGCGGCGGAATATTCACGCCGGCCGCTCGTTTATCGTGGTGGCAAGGCCGGGAGCAAAGCCGGCCAGCCGTGGCTTAACATCGCACCCGCGGTCCCCATATCAACACGAAAGCTCTCTTGGGCAGGTGGATTGGTGCTCCACGCGTTGCTTCTCGGCCTGCGCGAGCTGACCGATCCCGGCGTGCAGCGCCTGCTGCTGCGCTGCGTGCTGCTCGCGCTCGCCACCTTCGTGCTGCTGATCGCCGCGGTGGCGGGCGTGCTGTTCGGCGTTCGATCTGACCGGCGTGAGCTGGCTCGACCCGGTGCTGGCGACCGCCGGCTCGGTCGCCGCGCTGGTGCTGGCGTGGCTGCTGTTCCCGGTCACGATCGGATTGATCCTCGGCTTCTTCGCCGAAGGCGTCGTGGCCGCGGTCGAGCGGCGGTACTATCCGGAGCTGCCCGCAGCACCGGGCATGAGCCTGTCGGCCCAGGTCCTGCCGGCGCGCGCTTCCTTGCGGTGGCCTTGCCGCTCAATCTGATCGCGCTGCCGCTCTATCTCGTGCCCGGCGCCAACGTGCCGGTCTATCTCGCGCTGAACGGCTATCTGCTGGGCCGCGAGTACTTCACGATGGTCGCAGGGCAGCGCCTGCCGGTCGGCGAGATGGAACAGCTGCGCCGACGGCTGCGCGGACGGCTCTGGCTGGCGGGCGCCCTGATCGCGCTGATGCTGATCATTCCGGGGTTCAATCTGATCGCCCCGGTGGTCGCGATCGCGTTCATGGTTCACCTGGTGATGCCGGCCATCCGGGGCGCCGGCGGGGGCGCCGCCGGACGCCGTACGTCGGTTGGGGAACGTCCCAGGAATTCGACCGGAGGGCGACGGAATTATTTGACTTCGACCGCGCGTATGGTAATCCAGCGCGGGCAGGATTTTGCTCTCTGTTAGAGAATACTTATGCTTTCCTCGTTGAGGGATCACCGAAGATCCACGGCAGCTAGGGGTTGCGTTGCCATGTTCCGCAAGAAAGACGCCGAGACTGATGCTACGACCGGAGCGTTTCGCCGGCCCGCCAGCGACGCCAGCAGGACGAGCGCGCAAGCCGACCCGGCGCGGCGCAAGGTCGACCTGCCGGCCGGATCGGCGGGCGTCGCGCCGGCGAGCGCCGCGGCCGAGACCACGGCCGGCGCGCCGGCCCCGCACGACGATGCCGATCGCTACGGCAAGCGCCTGATCGTCGGCCGGGGGATCCGGCTGTCCGGCGAGATCAGCTCGTGCGAGCGTCTCGTGGTCCAGGGCGAGGTCGAGGTCACCCTGAACGACACCCTCGCGCTGGAGATCGCGGAGGCCGGGCGGTTCACCGGCGGCTGCGAGGTCGAGGAAGCCGACATCAGCGGGGTCTACGAGGGCGACCTCACCGTGCGCAAGCACCTGTGCGTGCGTGGCACCGGCAGGCTCAGCGGCACGATCCGCTACGCCCAGCTCGAGCTGGAGCGCGGCGGCCAGATCGCGGGCAACATCAGCGTGATCGACGCGGACAGCGGCAGCAAGAACGTCGGCGCCGCGCGCGCGGTCGACCGGCTCGCCGGCGCTCGCCGATGTTCTCCGAGAGCGACGCCCCGAAGGCCTCGTAGACGGCTCGCGCTCGTCGCGCGACAGCAAGATGCGCGGGGTCGTCAGCGGAAGGCCCGGCGCCTCGGGTGGCCGAACTGGACATCATATCGACGCTGCGACGCCACTCGGAACAGCGGCGTCGATCGGACCTTGCCGCGCAGCCGGGGCGATGCCGTGGCGGCAGGCCGAAAGTTGCGCGGCGCGTGCGGCAAGAAAAGAAACCTTAAACGATCACTGATCTAACGTACCGCGCTTGCAGGGGCGGTGGTCGGGACTGCCTGCTTCCGAGCGTGCACGCGGGGGCTTCGACCGGCCGTTTGCCGGCGCGGCGCAGCGAACGACGAGATGCATGATCCTACGGCGCACGACATCCTGATCGAGCTGCTCGGCGCGGTGGCGCTGCTGCTGTGGGGCATGCGCATGGTGCGCACCGGCGCGCAGCGAGCGTTCGGCGCCGATCTGCGCCACCTGCTGCGCGTCTCCCTCAGCAACCGCTTCGCCGCGCTGCTCGCCGGCATCGGCGTCACCGGCATTCTGCAGAGCAGCACCGCGACCGCCTTCGTGGTGGCGTCGTTCGCCGGGCGCGGCCTGGTCGAGACCGCACCTGCGCTCGCCGTGATGCTCGGCGCCGACGTCGGCACCACCCTGGTCGCCCAGGTGCTGTCGCTCGACCTGCAGTGGCTGGCGCCGGTCATGATCCTCGCCGGCGTCGTGATCTATCTCGCCGCCGAGGCGTCGCCCTATCGCGAACTCGGCCGCGTCGCGCTCGGCCTCGGCCTGATGCTGCTCGCCCTGCGCCTGCTCCTGGCCGCCTCGGCGCCGATCCGCGACGCCGCGATCGTGCAGCAGCTGTTCGCCGCGCTGACCGGCGAAGCCCTGATCGCCGTGCTGGTGGCGGCGCTGCTGACCTGGCTCGCCCATTCCAGCCTCGCGGTCGTGCTGCTGACCATGTCGCTGGCGGGCGCGGGCGTGCTCACGCTGCCGGTCGCCTGCACCCTGGTGCTCGGCGCCAATCTGGGCGGGGCGATTCCGGCGGTCAGCGCGACGCTCGCCGACGCGCCGGCCGCGCGCCGCGTCACGGTCGGCAATTCCTGTTCCAGCTGATCGGCTGCATCGCCCTGCTGCCGCTGATCGACCTCGCGGTGCCGCCGCTCGCTCAGCTCAATCCCGACCCGGCGCGCGTGGTGGTCAACTTCCATACCGGGTTCAACCTGGCGCTCGCCGCCGCCTTCATCCTGCTGACCGAGCCGATGGCGCGCCGGCTTGCCCGGCTGCTGCCGGACCGGCCGGTCGAGCTCGACCCCAGCCGGCCGCGCCATCTCGATCGCAGCACCCTCGACAGCCCGAGCCTGGCGCTCGCCCATGCCGCGCGCGAGGCCCTGCGCATGGGCGACCTGATCGAGGCGATGCTGCGGGAGGCGTTCGAGGTCCTGCGCCGCGGCGATCCGGAAAAGCTGCGCGCGGTCGCGGCCATGGACGACCGCGTCGACAAGCTGCACGAGGCGATCAAGCTGTTCGTCACCGACGTCAGCCGCGAACCGCTGTCCGCCCACGAAAGCCGCCACGCTGCGGAGGTCCTGTCGTTCACGACCAATCTCGAGCACATCGGCGACATCGTCGACAAAAGCCTGCTCGAGCTGGCCGAGAAAAAGATCCGCCGTCAGCTGCGCTTCTCGCACGAGGGCTGGAGCGAGATCGAGGCGCTGCACGGCCGCGTGCTCGCCAACCTGCAGATGGCGCTCGGCGTGTTCATGTCGCGCGACCTCGGCATCGCACGCCACTGCGCGAATGCGTA
>CAWAKV010000005.1:0-117463 GCA_963782685.1 uncultured Solirubrobacterales bacterium | reverse complement strand
TCGCGTGCGAATCGAGCGTCCGCGTCTTCGTCGGCGCCCGAAAGCCCCAGACGTCGACCAGCAGCTCGTGCTTCGAGAAGACCCGGTGCGGATCGGAGGCGAGCACCCGCAGCAGCGAGAACTCCTTCTTGGCGAGCTGCACTTCCCGCCCCCCGACCCAGGCCTTGCGACGGGCCGGGTCGACGACGACCTCGCCCACGCGGCTCGGCCCGGTCTGGCGCTCCGTTCCACGCCGCAGCACCGCCCCGATCCGCGCCCGCAGCTCCGGATAGTGGAAGGGCTTGACTGAATAGTCGTCCGCCCCGAACTCGAGGCCGCGCACCCGGTCGTCGTTGCCACCGCGCCCGGTCAGGACGATCACCGGCAGGCGCGGGTCGAAGCGGGAGACGACACCGTCGGCTTCGCGGATCTCCCGCAGCACGTCGAGCCCCGACGCGTCGGGCAGGGTCAGGTCGAGCAGCATCAAGTCCGGGTGCTTGTAGCGGCAGAGCCGCAGAGCGTCGGAGGCGCTCGGCGCCGGCAACACGCCGAAGCGGTCGGCGACGAGGTGGTCGCAAAGCAGCTCCAGCGTCGGGGTGTCGTCCTCGCAGACGACGACGCTGGCGATTTCTCGTCTCTGGGGCAGCATCCACCCCCTTAAGTCAGGGGCGGCGCAAACTCTCCCCCCTAGAAGAGCGCCCAGCCGATGCCGAGTCCCAGGCTAATGCCTGAACTGTGATGCCGACGCCGATCACGCCGACTCCGAGCCCGCATTTTTTCCACGGTGTGTTATGCGGCGAATCGTAACTCTAATAATTTAGATTAAAACGCTGAGCGGCGGAAAATCGACAACCCACCCCATCGAATGACCATTGGTTAGGGTTGCTGGACTACAAGCGGGAGAGAGAAAATGGCTCAGTCATTCTTTGCGCGGTCGATGGTGGCCGCCGCATTCGTAGTCGTCATCGGCCTTGTGAGCGGTTGGTCAGTTGCCCTTGCAAACCCTCCAGCCTGCACGATGAGGGCGAACAAGATCGCCAACGAGGGGGCGCCGATCAAGCGACCGGTCACGCTTACGCTTGAAAGCCAGAGCGATCAGGTGCTCAACTTTGGCGAAGAGAGGGACGTCAAGGCTGACTATGTGACGCTGAAAGCATCGCCCCCGCTGCCGAAAAGCGTGAGACCGGGCCAGCTTGAGCTGGACAGCCTCGTCCCGATGAAGCGCATCGGCTCCGACACCCTGGAGTCGACCCGCTTGAAGTTCCCGCGTTTCATCCCCCCTCGCATCCTGGCCCACGGCGAACGGATCAGCTTCGGGGTCTGCATCGACGCCGAGGATGGCGAACCCGGCACCTACACGGGCCAGGTCGAAGTCAACGGCCCAGTCGGCCTCGCTCCGTTTCAGTTGACCCAGACCGCGCAACTCAAGTCCAAGATCTTCGGCGGGTTCGGCTTGTTTTTCCTCATCGCCCTCGTCCTCTCCGCCGTTTTCGTCTGGAGAAAAATCGGCAACGAAACCAAGGCCATAAAGACCAGAAAGGTCAGGGCGCAGCTGGCGGTCGTGGCTATTTCCGTGGGTGCCGCCGGGTACGCGATGTGGAAGATCTACAACGAAACCCCGGACTGGGGCGCCGACTGGTTCGCCAGCCTGGCCGCCCTCGTGGCCACCGCCTTCACCGCCGGCGGAATCGGCACCGGAGTGGCCGCCCTGGCGAGCCTGGTGACTGGCGATCCCCCACCCTCAGAAAAGGCGAAGAAGTAGGGGGATCGAGGTCGGGCTCGAACCCGAGCTGGACGGCAGGCTCGAGAACCGCGTCCGCGCGGCGGTCGCAGGCGATCCGGCGGGGCGGCACGCCGCGCCGGATCGAGCAGGGCCGGCCGTTGCGGTCGAGGAAGGCGAGGTCGAGCGCAAAGCGCATGCCGAAGGTGTGGACGCTGGAGCAGCGGGGAATCAACAGCCCCGGCCCGGCCTCGTCGCGATCCAGGTGAGCGAGGCCGAGCAGGCGGGCGCGGAACCCCGCTGCGACCCGCACTTCGCGGCCGACGACGATCGCCGCCGCCAGCCGCCTGAGCCGGGGCGAAAGAGTCTGCTCTGTCATGAGCTGTAAAGGGCCCAGCCGCCCGGTCTCTTCCCCCGGGGCAGCCATGAACGCGCAAAACCTCTTTCAGCGGTCGTCGCCTGGAGGCACGGGGCTACGATGACAGGCATGATCCAAAACCTGTTGTCGCTGGGCTTGCGACAGCGGATGGGCTTCAACTCAATGAATAAGAAGACGACCCGCAGAGGAAATTACGAGTCGGGCTCCGACTACGTGCTCGAGTACGGCGAGCTCCGCTTCGCCTTCAACGAGGAGGACTTCGGCCAGCGGGTCGAGCAGGCCGCAGTCAAACTCGGCTTCGTCCAGCAGGGGCTGAGCCAGGAGGAGCTCGACGACCTGCTCGACCTCGCCGTCAACGGCGAGATCTCCGAGCCCAGCTCCCGCCTCGGAGAACACATCAACGAGAACTGGGAAGACCTGGTCGGCCCGACCAACCGCAGCCTCGTCCACTGGCTGCGCCGCCTCGTCTTCCGTGGCGCCTGGCTCGACCAGCGGGTCAAGGAGGGCGAGCTGGACGTCGTCTTCGACGAGACCACCCAGACCTTCGGCTACGTCCAGCCGGACCGCAGCAACGAGCTGATCGAGCTCTCCAAAGAGCCCTCCTGGCGCCGCATCGCCTACCGGCGATAGGGCTTCTGGACAAGCACCAAGGACCTCGTCCTGGTGGTCGGCGCTTTGTAGATCTCGCCGTATTTGACGCTGACCCTGACGCGGACCTTCCCTTTGTTGCGGAGCCGGCGGCGAATGTTGTGGCCGTCCCAGCCTTTGCCGGAGGGCCAGATCCGCAGCCACTTGCGGCCGCCGCCCGATAGCGCCGGACCCACCCCTTCACCCACGAACCGCCAGGAGAGGCCGTTGGTCGTGTCGACCGTGAACTGCCCGGCGCCGGGGACGTCGACCGCGATGAAGGCGACGCCTTTCCTCTCGTTGCGTTTCAACCTCCCCAGCCCGATGCTGCTCGCCGGCGGTGGCACGTAATGGAGAGAGTCGACGGCAACCGAGCACATCGAGCCCTGTCCGGGAAGAAAACTTCGATTTACGTTCGAGCCGTCCAGATTTGCCTGGCCGATGCTTCCGGAGTCGACCGACTCCTCGGTCCAGTAGATATGGGCGGCGTCGACCGCGATCGCGCACGGCCGGTCGAGGCCGGTGATGAGCTCGGGTTCCGCGTTCGTCCCGCCTACGTCAGCGCGCCCGATCGTCCCCAGGAAGTCCGACCAGAAGATGTGCGACGCATCGACGGCGACGCCACACGCGGCGCCGGCCGTCGGGAGAAAGTCCTGCACGGGGTCTTCGCCGTCGAGATCGGCGCGGCCCAGCGAGAAGCTACCCGACCCACTGCCCCAGAAGACGTTGGATCCGTTCACGGCCACACCGCATGGTCTTTCGCCCGCCTCGATGAAGTCCTGGTCCACGCCCGTCCCGTCGAGGTTCGCCCTGCCGATCGTGGTCCCGCCGAGATTGGCCCAGAAGACATGGGACGAGTCGATGGCGATTCCACAGGGTTCGTCGGCGCCGGCGATGAACGCATAGTTTGGGTCGGATCCATCCAGATTCGCTCGCCCGATCGCGTTGCCAGAGCGGTTTGCCCAGAAGATGTGCCTGGTGTCCACCGCCAGCCCGCAGACGTCACCGGTCGAGCGGACGAACCCGCCGGGAAAGGACCTGGAGAAGTCCGGCACGTCGCTTCTAAAGCTGCCGTCGAGGTCCATCCGCTCGATCCCGTTGCCGTTCGCCCAGTAGAGCATCGCCTCGGCCCGGCCGCCGATGGCCAGGAATAGCGCGACCGCGAGAACGGTCGCGACGGCGGCCCTGATCGTCACTACGCGGAGCGCTCGACCGCCGCTACCACGGTGAGTGTGCCGCCCGACGTGCCGGCCGGGCCAAGGCCGGCGTCGAACAACTCGCGGGCCTCCTCGGCGCCGGCAAAGGTCTCGGCGAAGCGGCTGAGGGAGTCGATCAGGACGATCACGGCCTCGCCGCCGTCGGCGCGCGAGCGCGCCTGGGCGAGGGCGTCGTTGGCGTGGTTGGCCTTGCCGGCAGCGACGATCTCGGCCTTGGGCGCCTCGCGCTTCCAGTCGGCCAGCTCCTCGGGGCTCGGATCGACCAGCAGCGCGATCGGGTCGGGGCCGTCGGAGGCGCTGGAGAGCTCTGCCGCAACCTCGCGCAGCAGCGCCGTGCAGCCCGCGCGGCTCTCCGCGTAGACGATCGCCTGCCGGCCGGATGCGGCAGGCCGAAGCAGGTCCTGGACGCGCACGCCCTTGGGGCGCCGGCCCCAGCGGCGGCGGCGCCGTTTGCGTTTCGGGCGCTCCGATGCGGCGGCTGCGGCGGGCTCGGCCGCGGCGGGCTCGCGTTGCGGTTGCTGGCGCTCGGACTGAGGCTTCTCGCGCTCGGGTTTGGGCTTACGCCGCGGCTCGTTCCGGGGCCCTCGCGAATCGCGCTGCTGACGCGGCTCTTGCTGCTGGCGTGGTTTCCCCCCACCGCCACCGCCACCGCCGCCACCGCGACTTCTTCGCCGACCGCCGTCGCGGGAGCGCTCTTGTTTCGGCGCCGCCTTCGACTCCCCACCGGCCAGCTTCTCGATCAGCTCGGCGCGGGGCAGCATCCGGTAGCGCTCGACGCCCGCGTCGGCGGCAAGCTCGTGCAGCTCGGAGAGGTGCTTGGACTCCAGTTCGGACTTGGTCATTCGGAAACTCCATGTGTGCGGCTGGCGCGCGCCGGATCAAGCGAGGCAAGGACGCAGGGAGGCCGAATAGCAGCGCTATTTGGCCGACTGAGGACGCAGCATCGCGCAGGTCCGGCGCCGCCAGGCGTGTGCAGGGAGTTTTCGAATGACCAAGAGTTCACGGGCGGCAGGCTATTCAACCGGTCGCCGCGAGGCGCTTCTCGGTCAGCTCGCCCAGCCACTCGCCGAACTCCGGCCGCGCTCTCCCAGTCGGCCCGGAACTTCTCGGCGCCCGCGTCGGTGAGCGGGTGGTCGAGCATCTGGCGCAGCACTTTGGCCGGCGGTCGTGGCGATCTCGCAGCCGATCCGTGCCGCCGCGACGACGTGCTCGGGGTGGCGGATCGAGGCGGCGATGATCTCCGAGGTCATGCCGCCGGCCCGCAGCGTGTCGGCGATCTCCTCCAGCACCACCGTCGAGTCGATCGAGATGTCGTCGAGCCGGCCCATGAAGCAGGAGACGTAGGTGGCGCCCGCGGCGGCCGCGAGCAGCGCCTGGTTCGGCGAGAAGACGAGCGTCATGTTGACCGGGATGCCGTCGTCGGTCAGCGCCTTGGTCGCCTCCAGGCCCTCCTTGTTGAACGGGACCTTGACGATGACGTGCTCGTGCAGCTCGCGCAGCGCCCGGCCCTCGTCGAGCATGCCCTGGACGTCCTGCGGAGACGACCTCGGCCGAGATCGGGCCGCCGACCAGGTCGCAGATCCGCTTGATGATCTCGCCCGGGTCGCCGTCCTCCTTGGCGAGCAGCGAGGGGTTGGTCGTCGCGCCGGAGAGGACGCCCCAGGCGGCGATCTCCTCGACCTCGGCGACGGTGCCGGTATCGATGAAAAGTCTCATGGATCTAGCAGGTTAGTCGAATCGGCGCCGGCCAGCCGCCTCGGCCTCGCGCTTGCCGACCTGCCGCCGCGACCAGCCCAGCTCGGCGCCGAGCGCCTCGGCGACCGGCCGCACGTCTCCAGCCGTCGCGCAGCTGCGGCGCGGCGAGCATCCCCAGCCGGGTGCGGCGCAGCAGCACGTCGGCGACGCTGCGCGCCTGCTCCAGCCGCGCCGCGACCGCCACCTCGGCGAGCAGGTCGGGGCGCCCGGAGACGATCGGCGCCGCCAGCTTCGGCTCCTCGCGGGCGATGTCGAGGACCGTGCGCGCGGCGTGCCCGTAGCGGAAGGCGAGCTGGCGCGATCGACTCCTCGCCGACCCCGTCGGGGGCCTCCAGGTCCTCGGGCCGGGCCTCCATCCCGAGCGGGATCTCGGCGGTGTGGCAGGGCGCCTCGCGGCCCTCTCGCTCGACCAGGCGGTCGACCGTCTGCTTCGCCATCCGCCGCCAGGTGGTCAGCTTGCCGCCGGTGATCGTCAGCATCCCCGACGAGGTCTCATACAGCTCCGCCTTGCGCGAGATGTCGACCGACTTCTTCGGGTCGCCGGTCGCGATCAGCGGCCGCACCCCGGCGTAGGCGCCGACGAGATCCGAGTCGCTCAGCGAGATGCCGAAGAAGGCGTTGACCGCGTCGAGCAGGTACTCGACGTCGTCGGAACCCGGGCTGGGATGGTCGATGTCGCCGTCGTAGTCGTTGTCGGTGGTGCCGACAAGGGTGCGGCCGTACCAGGGCAGGGCGAAGATCGCGCGCCCCTCGCCGGCGGGGACGATGCAGGCCGCCGAGCCGGTCGAGCAGGTCGGCGCGGTCGAGCAGGACATGGGTGCCGCGACTGGGGGCGATCCGCGGCACGTCCTCCTCCTCGACCACCTCGGGGCGGATCCGGTCGGCCCAGACGCCGGTCGCGTTGATGACGTTGTCGGCCTCGACCTCGATCCGCTCGCCCGACTCCGCCTCGATGAAGGCGACGCCGCTGGCGCGGCCGTTACGGTCGAGGACATCGGTCACCTCGGCGCCGTTCAGCATCGTCGCGCCGAAGCGCTCCGCCTCGCCGAGGATGGTCAGCACGAGGCGCACGTCGTCGGTCTGGCAGTCGTAGAAGAGGTAGGCGGACTTCGGGTCGCGCGGCTCCAGCGACGGGACCAGCTCCGAGCACCTCGTCGCGATCGATCGTGCGGTGGCGGTCCGGGGACCAGTAGAAGTCCTCGTCCACTTCCTTCGACGAGCGGATCTCGCGGCGGCTGCGGCCGACCCGGGTGGTCGCCATCACGTCGTACATGTTGAGCCCGATCCCGAGCCGCCGGTCGCGGCGCTCCTCGGCGAAGGCGGGGACGAGGAACGGCGTCGGGTAGACCAGGTGCGGCGCCAGCTGCACCATCAGCTGGCGCTCCAGCAGCGCCTCGCGGACCAGGCCGAGGTCGAGGTTCTGCAGGTAGCGGAGGCCGCCGTGGATCATCTTCGAGGAGCGGCTGGAGGTGCCGACCGCGTAGTCGTCGCGCTCCAGCAGCGCCACCGAGTAGCCGCGCGAGGCGGCGTCGAGGGCGACCCCGGCGCCGGTGATGCCGCCGCCGATCACGACCACCTCGAAGCGCTTGCCGGCGATCGCCTCCAGGGCTGCGGCGCGGGAGAGCATCAGTCGAGGTAGGTGGTCGTCTGCTCGACAGGGGGGCGCTGCGGCGGCTGCCTCTCCTGACGCAGCCGGCCGAGGTGGAGGAGGCCGACGAAGCGCTCGGAGTCGGGAAGGCCGATCGCCTCTCTCCCGTCGCTCCTGCGCAGCAGGCCCGGGGTGCGCCAGTAGCCGGCCAGGCCGCGGGCGTGGGCGCCGAGCAGGACGATGTAGCAGGCGACGGCGGTGGCGTGCAGGTCCTCCTCGTTTTGGACCGGGTCGGCGCCGAGGGCGGAGGAGACGACGATCAGGGTCGGCGCCCGGTCCAGCTTGGCGGCCCCCTCGGGGCCGGCCACCTCCTTGAGGCGCGCGAGGGCCTGCGGGCCGAGCACCCGGAATCGCCAGGGCGCGGTCAGGTTGTGATTCGGCGCCCAGCGCGCCAGCTCCAACAGCTCGTCGACCTGCTGCCGTGACAGCGGCTCTGGCCCGAAGGCCTTGTGCGTGCGGCGGGTCCGGATCGCGGTCTCCACGTCCATGCAAAGCAACATAGCCACCCTCCGGCATCCGGGTCGGGCTGTACCTTCGGCCAGTGCCTGGATATGCCGATTACGGGATAACACCGGTCCAGCTGGCGGACCTTCGGACAGCGGCGCAGGGTGCACGCGATACGAACTACGCCCGCTACTCGAATTTCATGGTTTTGGCGGCAGCTGAGACGACGCAGGGGGTGTTTGGCGGCTCCAACGTCGAGAACGTCAACTACACCCTCACCAAGCATGCCGAGGAGGTCGCGATCCTTGCCGCCATCCTCGCCGGGGCCGGACCGGCGGGCGCCTGGATCAAGACGCTCTACGTAACCAGTGCATCCCCCTGCGGTTCGTGTCGTCAGTTCACCGCCGAGTTTGCCCAGCCGCAAACGGTGGTATTGATCGACCGGATCGGCCAGGAGGAGGTCCGCGAGGCTTCGCTTCCCGACCTCGACGACGGGAGCGTCGAGGCATGGCGCCTTGGGGACCTTCTCCCCGCCGCCTTCGAGCCCGGCGAACTTCACAGTCCTACGGGTACATGACGCGCCTTGAACGCTTTCAGAATGCACTGACGACGCAGGGCGAGAGGTACGACGCCGAGGAACTCGAAACCGCCGACGGTTGCGGGACGCGGCAGCGGGACCTTTCGAGGCAACTCACGGTACTGGTCGACGTCCTCTACGCACTTGTTCTGGTGGGGGGCGCCGAAGCCTACCGGTCGCTATTCACGATCGGCGGGGAGTTTCAGGATCCATCTCGTTTCCTACCCGTCGTACTCGCACTCGTCCTGATCTATTTCACGGCGATCCACAGCTTCATCGACTACCACCTCGCGTCAGAGGACCAGCCGTACCAGTTTCTCGACAAATCCCGCCGCAGAACGGATTTGGGGCGTTTTTACCTCGATATCGTGATCGTCGGGCTGTACAGCTTCGCCTTGCTTAAGAGTCACATCCTCCTGGCCTGTCCCGGAGGGGATCTCGCGGCGGTGTTCTTCACCTTCCCGGCGATCTTCCTGCTCTTTCTGGTGTGGGGCGCGCTCCGCGCACGAACCGCCTTGAAGGGCCACCAACCCTATGACCCGAAGCTGCTTTTCCTCTGCCTTGTCCTGTACATGCTGCTGGCGATCGTCTACGTAGAGACTTCCAACGGCTGGGCCGGCAACTCGGAGTTTCTCTCGGCGGCATTGCTGATCATGGTCTTCTACCGCTGGATGAATTGGCGACAGAACCGTTGGTGCGCCGATTCGGCGACGAATCCGGCGGATGCCGGCCGCGCTTCCGGCGATCTACCAGCCAAACCGGCGGCCCAGGAAGAGGACGCTGCCTAGGGCCAGGCCGCCGGTGCCGAGGCCGACGCCGAGCGGCGCCCAGGGCTTCGGGCCGGGGTTTTCGCTCGCTTCGAACGGGGGTGCGGCGGGCCCGCTGGGGCTCCCTTCGGGTTCGGCGCCCTCCGGCTGGATCGCTCCCGGGGGAGGCAGGCCGGGGATACCGCCGGTCGTCGGCGGCTTGGCCGAGCCTCCGCCAGTGGCGGGTGGGGTCGTCGTCGAACCGCCCAGCGATTCCTGCAGTTCCTGAGCGGAGCCAGCCGTTCCGGTCGGTGGCCCCGGCGCGAGCGATCCGGAGTCGATTCCGGGAATCGCGCTCTGCGGCGCGGCGGTCGGTTGCGATTCGCGCGCGACCGGAGTCACCGGAAACGACTCTCCTGCGGTGGCGGCAAGGACCTGGCCGGTAACCCAGACGGGCGTCTGGTCGCTGGAGGCCGAGTAGCGGTAGTGGCCGTCGGAATCCTGGCGCGCGGCAAGATAGTCGAGGGCGCTTTCGCCGCCCGTGCGAACCGAAGCCGGATCGATGCCGACCGCGAGCATCCCCTGCGCCGCCCACGCCGTCGACTGGGCATTGACCGTGCCGGAGGCGCCAAGCGGGAAACCGCCGTTCGGCCGCTGCGCGTCGCGCAGGTAGCCGAGGCCGTGTTTGGCCGCCTGTGTGTTCGGCATCGCCTGCATCGCCGCGCCGGTCCCGTCGGCCGTGCTCGGCGAGTCGGGCACGTCGCCCCATCCCCCGTCGCCGTTCTGGACCTTGGCCAGCCAGGACAGCGAGCTGCCGATGCTGCCGCTTGCGCCCGCGGTGCGCAGGGCGATCACCGCGAACGCGGTCGAGCCCGGCCAGCCCTCATAGGAGCCGTCGTCGCGGCGGTGCTTGGCGAGCGCCGCGACCAGGTCGCGGCCGCCGAAGGAACGGGAATCGACCCCTGCCCCCTCCAAGGCGAGGATCGTGCGGGCGTAGTCGCCGCTGCTGCTCAACTCGCCGACGTGTCCACGCAGGTAGCCGACCGCGTTGTGGCCTCCGCTGGAGACGTCCAGTGGGTTGCGGCCGGCGGCCTCCAAGCCGAGCATGACCCAGGCGGTGGTGGAGGTGCTCGAGTCGCTGTCCGGAGAAGAGCCCCAGCCACCGTCCGCGTTCTGGACCGAGATCAACCAGCCGGCGGCGCGATCGGCTTCGGACGCCTGCGCAGGGGCCGGCAGGACGCTGGCCATCGCGAGCGCCAGGAGGAGGACCGAGGCGACGGCCGGGGCGCGCCACTCGAATCGCTCGCGAAAGCGGATCAGCATCCGCACCATCGCTGGCCCGGCGATCAGGGCGAGGGTGGCGTTGCCGATCGCGTGGGCGACATCGAAGGGCACCGCACGGGACTGCAGCGCCAGGAAACGCTGCAGCGAAAGGTCGCCTCCGTAGGTCGCCATCAGAGAGAAGTTCAGCAGAGCGCCGTAGGCGATGCCGGCAAAGGCGCAAACGGCGGCCAGCGTGAGGCGGCTCGCGCGGGGACGGACGACCGCGAGCGCCGCGCCGAGGATCCCGCACATTCCCCATCCCGCCATCTGCCACGGCGTCCACGGGCCCTGGCCGAACCAGAGGTTGGAGACGAGCGCGGTGAGGGCGCCAACCGCGAATCCGGGCGCCGGGCCGAGCGCGTAGCCGGCGAAGATGACGATGTCGGTGGTCGGCTTGACGTTTGGGAAGGCGGCGAAGGCGATCCGGCCGGCGATCGCCAGAGCGGCAAGGGCGGCGACCAGGGCCACGACCTGCGAGGTGGGACGGGAGCGCTCATACCAGGCGAAGCCCGCGAGCAGGACAGCACCGAGGATCAGGAAGCTGGCCAGCTCCCAGCTCACGATTGCTTCCTCCCTTGGAGCACGGCCGCCCCCTGCGCGGGCGTCACGACCCCGGGGAGGTCGAGGATGCGGGCGACCTCGGTGGCGAAGTACCAACCCCCCGAGAGGATCTCGGCGGCATCGCCGTCGGCGATCGCGACGCCGTCGCCGAGCAGCACCACCCGCTCCGCGAAGGCGGCGGCGAACTCGACGTCGTGGGTGGCGACGACGACACCGGCGCCGCGACCGGCCAGCTCCTCGATCAGCTCGACCAGCTCGTGCTTGCGCGCCCGGTCCATGCCCCGCGTCGGCTCGTCGAGCGCGACCAAACCCGGCAGCTCCTCTCCTTCCATCCGCCCGGCGAGGGCGATCGCCAGCGCCAACCGTTGCCGCTCGCCGCCCGAGAGGTCGCGCGGATCCGAATCGATCGCCTGCTCCAAACCCACGGTCCGCAGCGCGGCCAGCCCCGCGTCCCCCGGCAGCTCGTCCCCCACCCGCTCGCGCACCAGGTAGTCGCCGGGGTTCTGCGTCAGCAGCGCGATGCCGGCGGGCACCTCGGCCTTGCCACGCACCGGCTCCACGAGTCCTGCCAGCGTTCGCAGCAACGTGCTCTTGCCGGCGCCGTTGCGGCCCATCAGCGCCACTCGCTCGCCGCGGCGAATCGTCAGGTCGATTCCCTTCAGCACGTCGCGCGGGGCATCTCCCTGGTTCAGCTCGACCCACAGATCCCGGACGGCGACAACGGGCGGGTCCTGTCGCGGGCCAGGGGCCTCCGGCTCACCCGCCGGAGACTCCAGACCCCAGGCCACCGGCCCGAGTTGCGTCCGCGCATCGCGAACACCGACCGGCAAGGGTTCGATCCCCGCAAGGGAGAACAGGCGTGCCGCCGGAGTCTCCAGAGCCACGTCGACTTCCTGTGCCCAAGCGAGGAAGTCCCTCGGGGAGCCATCGAATGAGATCGCGCCAGAGTCCATTGCGATCACGCGGTCGGCGGCGGCGAGGCAGCGCTCCAGGCGGTGCTCGGCGAGGAGGATCGCCACCCCCCACTCCTCGTTGAGCCGTCGCAGCAGCCAGATCAGCTCGTCGCCGGCGACCGGATCGAGCTGGGAGGTCGGCTCGTCGAGCAGGATCAGCCGGGGCCGGGTGACGAGCGCTGCGGCCAGCGCCACCCGCTGCAGCTCCCCGCCGGAGAGGGTGTCGACGGTGCGTTCGAGCAGCTGCGGTATCGCCAGGGCGAGAGCGACCTCCTCCACCGCGCGCGCCCGCGAGGCCGCCGGCTCGCCCCGCATCTCCAGTGGCAGCTCGATCTCGGCCGCGACGGTGGTGGACACAACCTGGGTCTCCGGATCCTGCGCCACATAGCCGACGACGGCTGCCAGCTCGCCGGGGCCATTGGCGATCGCGTCTATCCCGGCGACGCCGACGCTGCCCTCGATCTCTCCGCCGTGGAAATGCGGCACAAGACCGCATGCCGCCCGGAGCAGCGTCGACTTGCCGCTGGCTGAGCGGCCCGCCAGCAGGGCGAACTCGCCAGCCCCGAGGGTCAGAGTGACGTCGCGGAGGGCGAGGTCTGCGTTGGGCCCCTCTGAGAGGCCCAACGCAGACCTCATCGCGGGATAGGCATAGGTGAGGCTCTCGACCGCGAGAGCCGGCACGGCCCGAGTCGGGGTGGCAAGGTTAGGCACGGCGCACCCAGGGCGCGAGGCCGAAGAGGACGAGCAGCGCGGCGAGGCCGAGTGTCCCGGGACCGACCGCGACCTCGACGGTCGGATAGGCATCGAAGCCGTCGGCGCCGAGCGCCTTGGCGGCGATCGCGGCAGCCAGCACCGCCGCCCCGGCGACGTAGAAGCGGGCGTCGTAGCGCGAGCGTTGGCGGAGCGATTTAGGGGGCCATGACCCCCGAAACGCTCCGCCAAGCCGTAGCCGCGCAGCTCCAGCGTCGCGGCGACGTCGACGGCGCGGTCAAGCGATCCAGCCAGCAGGCGACGGAGCAGCGCCGCGCGCCCGAGCGGGGCGGCGCCGGGGCCGCGCAGGCGGCCGGCGTCGCGCAGGCGGCCGGCGTCGGCGGCCGCCACTGGGACGAGTCGCGAGATCAGCGTCGCGGTCAGCGCCGAGCGGCCGGCGAGCGGGCGCAGGGCACGCAGCACCTTGTCGGGATCGACGCAGGCCGAGTAGACGGCGAAGGCGATCATCACGACCAGCGCGCGCAAGCCGAAGACCGCGCCGTCGGCGATCGCCTCGGCGGTGACGTTGACCTGGCCGAAGAGGGGCCACTCGCCGAGCCGCGCCAGGACCGTCTCGCCGCGACTCACCACGAGTGCGTTGACGACGACGATCGGCAGCGCGATCGCCAGACCCAGCCAGATCGCCGCGCGGACCGCCTCGCGCGCTCCCGCGAGCAGGCCGGCGAGCGCCGCAGCGATACCGACCGCGGCCAAGACGACCGGGTTCGAGTAGAGGAAGGAAACGACGACCAAAGCCCCCAGGTAGGCGACCGCGGCGCCCGGCGAGGCCGCCTGCAGCGGCCCACGGCGCGGAACGTAGGCGAAACGCGATCTCATCGAATCGGCAACGGCGTCTCCTCGCCGTCCTCGGTTGCCACCGCGTAATGGTCGCGCAGGCCAGCCGTGTCGAGCAGGCCGGCCGCGGCGCGGACCCCGACGCCGTCGGCGCCGGTCACGACCCAGGTCGGCGGGGCTTCGTAGCGGCGCGTGGCCGCGACCAGGCCGGCGTGACGCCGAACGCCCGCGCCGGCTTGCCGTCGACCCCCAGGCCGGTCAACCGGTATCCCCCACCGCGGCTGTCGAACTCGGCGAAGACGCCGCTCGCCTGCGGGCCGTCCTCCAGCTGCGCTGCCGCGGGGTCCTCACGCAGCCGCGCCCAGGGCCCGACCAGGATGCGGATCGCGCCTTGCGGCGAACCGGCGGCGATCGCCACCCCCGCGGCGCCGAGCGCCGCGCGAACCGTCCCGCACGCCCTCCCACCGCCCAGGCAATCGACCGCCACCGGCCGCCGCTTGCCGTCGTAGCCGTCCAGGAACGGCTGCGGCCAAGAGCCGACCACGGTCGGCACCCGCATCGCGGCCGACCAGTCGCGGTAGTCCCACCAGATCGCCTCCCCGCCCTGCAGCGGGTAGTCGGCGGCGCCGACCGTGGACTCGACGCCGTTGACGTAGAAGAACCAGTCGGAGGAGCGGCCGAAGCGCTCGTCGGCTTCGAGTCCGTCGATCGACTGCACGAAGCCGCCGCCGTAGCGGGTCGAGATATCGGCGTCGCGTTCGAGCACGCGCATCACCGTGTCCGCTTCCGACGCTTCGGCGGTCACCGGCTGGCAGGACCGGCTCGGCCCCGTAGTCCCGGGTCGCGGTCAGCGAGACCTCGCCGACCCCCTTCCCCGGACCGAGACCGCAGCCGGCGGCCGCGAGCGCCGTACCAAGCAGCGCGATCGCGACCGCCGTGCCGCGGCGTCCCGTCATGGAATCCGCCTCAGGGGCAGACCCCGCCCACGCACACCGGCGCCCCGTTGGACGGGATGTCCTTGCCGTGACGTGCGATCAGCGACGTCGCCGCACTGAGCACCACGGTTGCGTGACCGGCAGCGTCGGTCGGACTGGCAGCACCGGGCACCGTCGCTCCCGCGGCGGGCTTGCGCTTGCCCTTGTCGTCGTAGGAGAAGACGGTGACTTCGAACGGGGCCCCCGCGGTCGCCTCGGTCGGCGCAACCAGCGAGAGCTCCTTCGGGTAGGGATAGGAAGCCAAGGCCCAGAGAACTTCGTCCCCGGCTTTCAGCTTCACCGAGTCGCCACCGAGTTCGGGGTTCTTGTGGTTCACCTTCAGATACCAGGACTTGCCGCCCTGGGCATTGAAACCCCCGATGCCGCACAGCCCCAGGCCGAATTCGCCGAGAAAGTGATCGGTGACCTGCAGCGGCCTCAGGGCCGCAGTCGACTTCGCGGCCTGCCCGAGCAGCCCGAGCGCAGTCGGCCCTTTGATCTTGACCCCTTTGCCGCTGCCGCCGGTCCCTTTGCCGAGGCAGGTCGCCTTCGGGCTGGTCGGGACCGTCGTGGTGCCGGTTTTCAAGGTCTCTTCGTCGAGCACCTTGCCGCCCGCGCCGATCACCCGCAGGTCGGCGCGAGTCCCTTTGGCCACGGCAATCGCGGCAGTCGAGAGGACGAGAACGAAAGCCAGTGCGCACGCGGCGACCAGCCGGAATGGAATGAGTCTTGGCATTTAAGCCACCCTTTCCTCGAGGGTTGTCATGGCTGGCCGGGGACAGGTCTCCTGGCTCCCGGGAATCGGTCGGCCGCACCTTCCCGGAGACTCCGTGTCGCCCCCAGTGGCTGACGCAAACGTGCGCCCGCGACTTCCTTCGCCCGGTCACAGTGGCGGGACCGCGCCGGCTTCACACCGGACTTCCCTTGACCACCGACCTATGTATGGAGCGAGTCTATCCCGCCGCGAAGCGATCTCGGTTGGTCAGACAATCGTCTAGCAGCTAAAGAGTTACACTTCTGATGCACACACGCGCGAACTTTCCCCGTAGCCTGGAGGACATGGAGGCAGTGAGGCAGAGCTGGACAGACGATCGTCTCGACGACCTCGCCCGTCGCATGGACGAACGCTTCGACCACGTCGAGGCCGAGATGCGGGTCGGATTCGGCCGCGTCGACAGCGAGTTTCGCGCGCTGCGCGTCGAAACGGGCAAGAGCATCCGTCAGCTGCGCGAGGAGATGGCTGAGAACAGCCGCCAGCTCCATGAGGACAATCGCCAACTGCACGAAGAGATCTCCGCGGTGCAGCGCACGATGATCCAGGTCGGCGGCGGCCTGATCGCGGGTGTCCTGGGCCTGATGGCGGCTGTCATCGGTCTGCTGGCCACCCAGCTGTAGCGCCCCCTGGCGGGAGCCAGATCGCCCAGGTCTCCGGAATGGCGAGCTTCATGCGCAACCCCGACGGCTCGACAGCTGGTCACGCCTGCTGAGCATCTCCCTGCCGGGAACGGGGTCCCTCCCCCTCACCCGGACCCAACTTCACCTCAGCCCTCGTCAAACCAAAAACGTTTGGTACCGCCCGGTCCAACGCCTTGCCACGGATGGCCGAACTTCCAGACTCCCCTGAGCAGGATGTGGTGTCTATCACTACGCAGTGCAATTTTTAAGAGCTCGACGTTCACGCCGGGTCGGCTTCAGCGTGTAGGCGACGTAAGTTCCAGCTGCTCCTGATTCTGCAACCTCGACTGGAGACATATCATCTTCGAAATGCTGGGCAGACCACATCAACCATTCTCGTGGATCGTTGCCATCTTCCCACAACTGCACAAATAATTCGGATGATTTGTCGTAGGTAAAGCCGAACTTTGACGCGGTGCCTTCACTTTCCGCTTCGGAAAAGAATGGTAGATCCTCTACGGATTCGGCAAACACCGCACCATTCTTCGTTAGGCAACTAGCCAACGTCGTCTTTCCGAAATCAACGGCACCTGAGGAACGAGAGTTTTCGGTGCCACAACCAATCATCGAGATCACCGTAATCAGTACCACACTCCAACCAACGGAAGCGCTTAGCTTTCGGCTTATCGCTGACATATCACGTGGTGCGCTGACGTACACTTTCATATTGGCAGACAGCCGTAGACTCGTGGTGCTCTGCGAGCTAGTGTCGCAGGCACCGCCAATACCTGGCGCCCGGGTGACCAGCGTCGTACCACTGGGGTCGGCGTCATCACTATAGGAGTAGACAGTGCAGCCACCAAGAGCTTTTGCCGGGCACGCAGCTGGGCATCCTCAAGTGCTCCGTTAAAAGCGGGTTCGCTGAGTAAGCCTACCATTGATGAAGCTGAGTCTCCACGACTCGTACCACAGCACATTTTCTGAGATTTGACCCTCAAAAACTTCTTCGTAGCCCTCGGGCCTCCCAAGCGTCGATCGCACCGCCTTGATCGACATGCCTCGCCTAAGCCCCAAGATCTTGGCATCCAACGCTTTGCTTATGCGTTCTGATGCCTCGTCGGGAGGCCGCAACGCCTGACTTTCTACTTCATGCTCCCGAGCCTTCCGCCTTAGCCGGCCATCAACGAAGTCGAGCTGCCACAGGCCGTAATGCAGAGTGGCTTCCCTATCCTCGGCGATTCTGAGTTTGGCCTCCCGAGGTCCGACCTGACCCTTTCAATTGAGGCGCCGTCCGGAAGCTTCAAGACTTTCCGATCAATGCTCTTGTCGCTGGTAGCCGGGGATTCGGCCTCTTCCGAGCAGCCGGTACCGGCAACGCCCAGGATCAACACACTTACAGTCACTAAAAGAATGTGGTGATTCATGGGATTCGGCATGCAACGTTGGTGGGGCACATCTATCTCTTGCATAAAGCAGGCGAGTTCTCTTGGATGGACGATAAGTTCCGTGATCCATCTGCACACTGAGGCTGCCCACGTCCTTGCGTCAGTAAAACGGTTTCCCGCTCGCTCAGAACTTGATCTTTTTGACCAGCCTTCCGACTGCGAATTCAAGCTTCCAGCGGCCATTGCCGTACCAAAGGCTTTCTTCTTCGTGTGGGGGATTCTGAATGACTTCGAGGGCTTCCGGCACCCCCAACCTCGCTCTGACGTCTTGGATCGACATACTCAACCGCAACTTCTGAATCTTTCGCGCCAGTGCCTTGATGTCGATGTTGGGCCGGTACCCAGCCCTATAGACCCTGGTCCTGGTCTTCAATCCCGGTTCGAAGACGAGCTGCCACAGGCTGTAGTAAAGAACCTCCTCCTTACCGAGGGTCCTTTCGAGGCGCGGCGTCCCGAGCTTCGCTCTAACGTCATCGACGGACATCCCAGACTGCAACTTTAATACCGCCCGGTCCAACGCTTTGCCACGAATGGCCGAACTTCCAGACTCTCCCGAGCAGGCAGTTACACCGACACCGAAAATCGCTAAAACGAAAATGAGTGGAAGAACTTGGCGTTTCATTTGATTCCTTGCAAGATACTAACGTATCCTTCCCCAAGACCTAACGGATGAGCTATTTAGAGCAATATTCCTGGGCCCTCGCATGCAACTGCTGAGGGGTTCCAACACCAACTCCAAGGTTGTAGAAATATTCCCACCACACCTCGACTTGGTACTCAAATCCTGGCGCGCATAGGAACGTACCTTGATTATTTTGGAAGTTCTGACAGGGATCGGTGCTACCGCAGTCGGGGTTCGGGCTAGGCGGTTGGTTAAGGTAATGAGGTGGAGGAATAGTCGCGAACCAGCCAACATTGATGTAGTAGTAGATATGGAACCCCTTCAGGCTCACGCCTCCAAACCGCATGCATCTGCTGATGATGTGAACGCCAAGGTGGCCTCGTCGAGGGCTCCACAGCTTGATGTGTAGGGAGCACTGGCAACCTACTCCCAGAAACCCGGGATCGCAGTCATTGTCGTGGGGTTTTTCCCCGCTGAAGTCAAAGTGATTGACAGGATCGGCGTTTGCATAGTCATAGGCGCTGGCTGACCCCCCTGCGACAGAATCCGTCGAGATGAAGCGACCTAGCGCTGGCACGTAGCTCCGGGCTCCCATCTGAACAACCCCGGATGGGAGTTGGGTCCTTCGCTGCCTACCACCTAGCCAACCGTACTTTGCACCCGCCGCCTGTTTCGGACTGCCGAACTCATCGAATCCGAAGCTCGACAGCAGTTTCGTCGTTTCGGGATTCAGGCTCGCGGTCGCGACGATGTCGCCGTGCAGGTTGCTGAGCTGTAGCGTCGTACCTTTGGCGTTGTCCTGAATCGCGGCGAGGTTGCCAGCAATCCCCGCGATGTTGCGCGTCCAACCCGAGCTGGTTTCGGTCCATGCCGGGGAATCGGATCCTCCGGCGTAATGCATGATTTCGGTGCTGGGTTCAGAGCCACCGGTCTGGGTGCGCTGTCGTTGGCGCAGTGCCGCGTCGAGCTGGTAGCTGTTGGTGATTTCCCCCTGCGACTGAGTGGCTACGAGGTCGTTGCTGTAGTAGCTGGTGGTGAGCATCCCTCCCCCCGCGTAGTTCCCGGACAAGCTCGTGATCCGCCCGAAGTTGTCATAGGAGATGCCAGAGCCGATCAGGCGGTCACCCGCGTCATAGCTATAGCTCTGGGGGGACCCTTGAGAGCTGGTGTCGCATGCGCCGCCGATCCCCGGCTGGCGGGTGATGAGCGCCGTGCGGTTGGAGTCGGCGTCGTAGCTGTAGGAGCGGGTTGTGCAGCCGCCTCCCTGGGGGGTGTCCTTGACGAGCGCCAGCCTACCCGCCTTGTCGTAGGTGTACTGCTGGCTCGAAGAGAGGCTCGACTGGGCGAGAATCTGGCCGGTTATCGACTGTTCGACGCTGAAATCCAGCCAGGTGCAGCTCAGCGTGCAAAAGGTTTTCTTTTCGTAGGAGAGATGGACGGGTTCATCGACCTCGTTGTAGGTAGCCTTGGCAAGGAGGCCGTTGGGTAGCCCTTCTTCGACCATGTTGCCGTCGGCGTCATAGGCGGCGGTGAAGATGCCTGCGGCGGAATCTTCGAGTTTGACCAGAAGGCCCGAGGTCGGATCGTAGGTTCGTGCCTGGATGCCTTTGCCGTCGCTCGTCGTCACCGGACGGTCGAGCAGGTCATAGCTCGTGGTCGCAGTGCCTCCATCGGCGTCTTGGTATTTCGTCACTCGGCCGAGGGCGTCATAGGTCGTCTTCACTTCTTGGGTGTCGCAGCTCGAGGACGAGAAGCGTTTGATTTCGGGCATGCCGTTGGCGGGGTTGTAGAGGGTTTCCGTGCCGGGCAGTGAGACACCTCCTCCGGCCTGAGATTTGGAGAGCAGCCGGCCAGCCGCGTCGTAGACGATGGTGGTGATCCTGGCGTTGGCGCGGTTGATCGCGCCTGGGCTTTCGACCACTTCGGTCGGCTCCCCCAGCGACGAATATGCAGCGATTTCCTTGCTGAGGAGTTCCGGCTGCCCTGCCGTTCCCGGCTGCCCCGCGGGGACGATTCTGCACGGCAGGCCGGCCCAACCCGCAGCTCCTTCACAGGCGCCCGTTCCGGTCGCCTTGTAGTAGATCGTCTTGGTGGTGTGCGCATCGTGGCCCTCCGGGTTGGCCGGCAGGCTGGTTTCGGTTGGCAGGCCGGTCGTCGCGTCGTATTCGGTATGCGTGCGCAGATCCAGCTGACCGGGATCGACGATCGTGTCTGTCGGCTTGCGCAACGCCCAGTTATATTTGGTTTGGGTGACATGCTGATCGGCGTCTATGCCCTGGCCGGGGATGCTGGCGCCGACGGTTTCGCGGGTCGGGGCGTGCGCATAGGGGGTCCCGGCGGGCGGCGCCGGCTCTTTATCGTCGTATTCGACCGTCCTGTGCATCCGCGCCTGGACTACCCCGCCCGATTCGAGGCGGACCTGATGCGTCGGGCCCCATTCCTCCTGCATCTCGGTCCCTTCGTCTCCGTAGTTGCGCTTGGTCTCCAATTCATGAGACTTGGCGACCGATCCCGAGCCTGCGGCCAAGGCGCGCAGGCGATTCTGTGGACTTAGTTCGCGCACGACGTTGCCGTATTCGTCAAATTCGCTGGTCATGATCGACGGCGCCGAGGTGCCGCCTCCCGATGGCGTTGCCGTATTGACAACCTGGCCTTCGGAGTCCATGTAGTAGATGGTGGCCCGCGAGTAGCTGGAGGGTGGGCTTCCCGGCACCTGGTCGGGCGGGAAGATCGCCGTCGCGTCGACCGGGATGTCCAGCTGGCCCCACTGGGCCACGGTGTTGCCACTCATGTCGTATGGGGCACCACTGCCGCTAACCGGCACGCCGTAGACGACCGTCGTCTGCGCGGTCGCTGGTTCGCTGACAAGGCTTGGTCGTTTGACGCCCTTCAGTCGCCCAGGCAGTTCCTCGCCATCGTAGCCGGCGTAGTATTCGAAACTCAAGGGTTCCTCGCCCGGTGGCCTAAGGGTTGCCAGCTGCCCGTTGGATTTGCTGTAGGTGTAGGACTCTTCCAGATTGGGCGTGATCCGCGGGTCCCACTCCGCCGCAAGGCGCCCTTCGGTGTCGTAGCGGTACCTGGCGACTTCCCAAGAGCTGCCGCCGTGATTTTTGTCAGCCGCTCCGTAGTACGTGATGAAGGCCAGGCGCTGACCCGAACCGGTCGGGGCCCCCCAGTTCGTCGCTGGCTGGTAGGTGAAGGTCAGGGCCTGACAACCTGCGCGCGAGGTGGCATTGGACTCCGTGCATTCCACACCGGGCGGGCTGGGCGCGATGACCTTGGTCAGGCGAAGGGTGGATGCCTCATAGACCAACCTCGTCTGTCCGGTGTCCCCTTGGGTGATCGCAACCGGCTTGTATTCGCTCGATCCGCTCTGCTTTTCGAAGAGCGTTCGACTGCCTGATGGGTCGGTCAAGGCTATGTGGGTGCTGTCGGTGCGACTGAGCACCAGGCCGGTGGTTTCCGGTGGCGCCACGAAGCCGTTCCCTTGGATTTCAAAGGTGTATTCGACGCCTTCAAGGTTGATCAGGACGACATAGCCGGGCATCCCTTCTTCGCCTTCTTCGGTGCTCGGTAGGACTTCCTTGATGACCCGCCACTCCGAGCCCCCGGCGGCCTGCACGGGCACGCTTGGGGTCCAGCCAGAGCCCAGGACGCCGCCGTTGGGGTGCTGGGGGTCGATGGCCCGTGCCTCATTGGAGTTCCAGCTGCGGGCAAATTCGAGCGATGAGTTAAAGCCCGGGATCGAGACGTCCGAGCGCGACATCGTATAGACACCACTCAGCAGGTCGACGGTGCCCGGACCGATTCCCGCAGAGCCATCACCCGGACCGCCGTTGCGCCGGTCTACCCTCGCCTTGACGGGCTCGCTGTAGCCGGAGGCGCCTAGTGAGCCGTCGAACAAGGCGCGAACTTCGATTTCCCCACCCTTGGCTTGCAGCCCGGGGAGCGCGTGTGCTGCGTCGAAGTAGAGCGGTTCGCTCTGGTTGCCTTGCACGGCAACCGGCCAGGCAATGGATTCGTTTTTCGCATTTCTAACCAATCCTGGCGGGATCGTTTGAAAGGGCGTTTTCACCCCGTGTTCTTTGCTGGTCGGGTCTCGGTATTGAAAGGTGATGCCGGTGGTTCCCTGCACGCTCCATCCGGCCCTTAGCTTCAGGCGGCGGGCGGTCACCGTCCCTTCAAGCGGCGAGGTGATCTTGCTCATCGCAGGCGCCTTGGGGTAGTAGATCAAGGTGAGTTTGGGCCTGACGCTCGTATCGGCGCTGGCGCTGGAGTTGAAAGGCACGTAGCGCCTGTGACAGTTGTTCGAATTGGCTTCGCATTCCGTGCGCGTCTCATTGTTCTGCTTCAAGGCGAAGCCGTAGTTCGGACTGCTCGACTGTCCGCTGTGTTCATCAACCGGAAGCCACGCTTGTATGGCTTCCGTCAGTTGAGGCGAGGAGAAGTTCCACCAGCCCGCCTGGCTACCCCGTTGGCTGGTGAGAACTTCGGCCCCGGTTGAGGTGAAATCCCCGCCAGGAGCGGTCCAGGGGTAGCTGGACCTAGCTTCGACGTTGTAGTAGCGCCAGGTCAACGATTTGGCCCACATCTTTGTCGCAACCCTTGCCTGCAGGCCATTCGTGTTCTCTGCGGCGGCTGGAGCGTTTACGCTGAGAGTTGCTTCTTTGAGGTAGGAGTTGAGGGGTACAGACCCGACGTTGAATCGTAGAAAACTGCGAAAGGGTTGGTTTTCGGTTTGACTGTAGGCGGCAAGGAGTTCTTTGGTCCCCGTCGAGCCGCAACCATGCCACCCATCGGGCGAAGGAAGGCTGCCGAGCGTGCAATCGAGAGTCGGGCTTTCGACGGTCAGCGTCGGGTCGATCACCACGGGAAGAACTCGGTCGGGACTGGAGAGCCATTCGCGGTTGACCTCCAACGTCAGCAGCCAGCCGCCTTCGGGCAGTTCTTGGAGGGCATAGCCAACCGCATCCGAAGAGGCAACGGATTCCGGGGAGCCGTCGGAGACGGTCGGCGCCGGCATGGTGGCGAAGGATTCGCCTTCGGCGCCGCGGAAAGCGAGTGAGCCGTCTTCTTCGATCGAGGGCACAAGGCCGGCGGAGGCATCCAGTTCGAAGCGGAAGCTGTTTGGCTGGGAGGGATCGCTGAGTTCGATCTGCTCCTTGACGCCGTTGGCGAGGCTCGATAGGTCGAAGGCAGGGCCCGAGCCCGGCGTTTCGTAGGTGACGGTGCCGTCTTGAAGTTCAGCCGGCGCGGTCTCTTGGCCGAGGAGCTCGTAGGAGACCCATTGGCCGTCTTCGGAGAGGCGCACTGCACCGGCGCCCATCTTCGCCGGGAGGCTCAGATCGAAGCTGTTGGCGCCGTTGGTAGGGGCTTTACCTTCGAATTCCAGACCTTCGTCGATCGGCTTCCACTCGCCTTCGCTGTCGCGGTAGTTGATCGGGCTCTCATAGATCCTGGTTTCGCGAGTGCCATCGGGGAGAAGGAAGGTGTCAGAGGTCGCGGTGCGCTTGGCCTCCAATTCAACGCCGCCATCCTGCGGCGGGCTGCCGAGCTGGGTGGCTGTGGGGGACGATTCAGAGTCGTCTTGTGCCGCGAGCGCAATACCGGTTCCACAAATGACGAGCGCAGCGAGTACCGCTGCGAAAAGTCTTATCCCCTGCACATTTGCCTCCCTCGCGGCTCTGTCAACCTGGACCCCTGCGAGCGCTGACCCTATAGCTAGGGATTTCCGGAATGCAACCTGACTCGTACCCAATTTTTGAGCCATTCGATCGCAGCACTGCAAGAGCGTGCACTGGTGGGGTTCCCTCCACCTGTGGCGTGATGTGCCGGTTCGCCGCCTAAGGTGCCTCGATCTCGACTCCAGGCTCAACTGACTCTGCGCGGGCTCTGGCCCACCGTGCGCACCGCACTCCCGGTCGCCATGTTCACTGGCGGGTTGCTGGGCGGCGGCATTTGCTGCTTCGGGGTGGGCTGTGGCTACTTTGCTGGCGGTGGTTGGGCCCGGTCTGCTTGCCGGGCTCTCCGATGACGATCCGGCTGGGATCGCCACCTATTCGATTCTTGGAGCCGAGTATGGGTACCAACTGCTCTGGGTCCTGACCCTCTCCACCGCGGCGCTGATTGTTGGTGGTCGCCAACACCGGCACCGTGTGTGCCGAGTTCGCCGGGGTCGCGGCGGCGATGGAACTGCTGGGCGGGGTGAGCCGTTACGTCAGCGTGCCGCTTGCGGCAATCGGCGTCTCGGCGCTCGTGCTGCGCGAGAACTTCCGCCGGGTCGAGCACTTCCTGCTGGCGCTCAGCTCGGTCTTCGTCGCCTATGTCATCTCCGGAGTGCTCGCGCACCCGGACTGGGGAGCCGCGGCCGAGGGACTCGCGGTCCCCTCCGTTCCGCTCACCCGCGACGCGCTGCTGGTCGCGGTGGCGACGGTGGGAACGACCCTCGCCCCCTGGGGCTCGCCTTCATCCAGTCCTACGCGGTCGACAAGCGGCTGCGCGTCAAAGACCTCCGCTACGAGCGCGTCGACGTCATCGTCGGCGCAGTGCTGACCGGGGTGATCGGCTTTTTCGTCGTCGTCGCCTGCGCCGCGACCCTGCACGTCGAAGCGATCTCGATCGACGGCGCCGGCGATGCCGCCCGCGCCCTCGAGCCGCTCGCGGGCGGCCTCGCCTCGACCCTGTTCGGACTCGGCTTCCTCGGCGCCGCCCTGCTCGCTGCTGCGATCGTGCCGCTCTCCACCGCCTACTCGGTGTCGGAGACGCTCGGCCGCAAAGCCGACCTCAACGACAGCTTCACCGAGGCGCGCTCCCTCTACCTCGCCTTCGCCGCCGTGGTCGCCGCCGGTGCCGTCCTCGTGCTGATCCCCGGTGCCCCCCTGATTCCGATCCTCTTCCTCTCCCAGGCCCTCAACGCGGTGCTCCTCCTCGTCCTCCTTCCCTTCATGCGCGCTCTCGGCAAGGACAAGGAGTTGATGGGCGAGCACGCACTGGGACGCACCGAGCGCCTCATCACCGCCGTCGCCTTCGCGCTGATCGCGGTTTCGGTCGGAGCGCTTGGGGTGCTGGCGGTCGCCTGATGGTCGGAGAGGGACTCAGTGCGCTTTGGTCGAATCCTTCGGCGATTCGAAAGCGGCCAGGGCAACAGTCATCGGGATCGGCTCCTCGCCGGACCCCTCCAGGCGTACGCTTGCTCGAGCCTGTTCCTCGAAGAGGAATTCGAACAACGCATCGAGTTTAGGAATCACGGCATCCCAGCCTTGCTTGTCGACGAGCATTGGCGTCCAGGTAAAGTGGCGGTCATCACGAGCATCGATGGTGCGCGCCTTGATCGCATCCATCACCTGCCGGGCTAAGGTTTTGAAAATCCTCCAGCTGACAACCTCCTTTACCGACTCGGGCGCATCCGTCCAGGTGTTGTTGTCAAACACTGCCGGCCCAGTAGCTCGGTAGAAGTGCTCGACGGCCCCACGCCGTCGGCCTCCCGATTTCTCCCTGACAATTCTGAGCCAACCGTATTCGTCCAGTTTGGCGAAGTGTCGGGAAACCCTCGACACGGAGCCCCCGCCAAACTCCTCGAAGAACTGTTTCGGGCTCATCTCGCGCATGTTGAGCTCAGCCAGAATCTTCATGCGCAACGGATCAGCAAAGACTTTCGCTAAGCGCAACGTAAGGGACATTTCGGACTTCACGCTCGCCTCTGACTCAACCACGGATAGCCCTCCAATGTTCGCGCTTTTCCCGAGTGCTGACGTGAAGTCTATGCGGTGCCCTGACGGAACCTTCCAGTCTTCTCCGTAGTTCGCAGTCGCTGTTGGAAAATAATCCAAATTTTCAGAGCGATACGGATTAGAAGGAGGTGAAGAGATGAAGCTCGCAAAGACCGGGGCAGCCATGCCGTTGTTCGCAATTTCCAAGGGAGGCTAGCCCTGCTCGCAACTGCTGCCCCGAGCGGCCGGCTCAACCGAGCATCTCGGGGCAGCTCTTACCCTGGGGCACCAAACCTCAGATTGTCCTTTTGGTTCCCAAAGTCGAAGTGAAAGACCCGCTCAGCACTCCTAGACTGCCGCATCGTTTTTTAATTAGCGATCCATCTGGATCGCTTTCATCAAGGAGGAGTCGTCGCATGGCAGACTCGGGCGGGCAGCAGAAGGGGCGTCGGCGCAAAAACGGCAAACGCCAGGTCAAACTGATCCGCGCCCTCGATCATGAGCTGAGGCGCCAGATCCTGCGACAGCTCGACGAGTCCGAGGAACCCCAGAGCCCGGTCAAGATCTCCAAGGGATTGGGCAAGCACCTGACCAACGTCAGCTACCACACCAGCGTCCTGTGCCAGCTGGGTGCCGTTGCCGAGGTCGCACAGGGGCAGGTTCGGGGAGCTCTGGAGCACTTCTACGTCTCCACCGTCGAGGACAATCCGCCGATCCAGGCCCTGCTGGAGGAAACAAGGGAGGCGGACGAAAACCCGAGCCCGCGCAAGCGCCCGGGGCCGCGTAAACGCTGAACGTTCGTCCAGCTCGCTTGGGCGGGACTGCGCCCTCGGCTTAGGCTCGCAACGGATCAGGAAACCGATTCGTTTACGGAGGTTTGAGCATGAGGCAGGGAACTTGGCGGCACTCGCCGGCGCTGGTCGTATCGGCAATAGCGCTGTTCGTGGCTCTTGGGGGCACCGTCTACGCGGCGAAGAAGGCTCAGATCAGCGGCAAGGCGATCAGGGCGAAGTCGCTGCCGGGCAACCGCTTGAAGTTGCACTCGGTGCCTGCCAACAGGCTGAAGGCGGGAGTCCTCGGCGGTGCCCGGATCAGCACTCCGCTGACCGGCCGCGACATCAACGAGCTGACCCTGGGCCAAGTGCCGAACGCGACCCATGCCGACACGGCCGATGTGGCGCAGAGCGCGATCGACGCGCAAACGGCGCTGAACGCCGTCAACGCGATCGACGCCCAGACCGTCAACGGCCACAGCGCCGGCTGCCTGCCCGGCACGCAGACCTTCGCCGGCGCCTGCTGGGAGAGCACGGCGAGCAGCGAAGCGACGGCGCCGCTGGCGGCAAGCAAATGCGCCGCGCGCGGCGGCACGCTGCCGGAGGCGCTGCAACTAGCGGCGTTCGCCGAACAACCCGGGGTCAATCTCGACGCCGGGGACGAGTGGTCGAGCGACATCGTGAGCTTTACCGCCGAGGATGCCTATGCGGTGGCAACAGTGTCCGGCTCAGGGGCCGTCCGTTCGGGTCTCTTCAACGCCAGCGGGTCAAGTGACACCCACGCCTACCGCTGTGTGATCCCGCTCCTCACCTGAGACCGGGTGGCATGCAGCCCGGCCGGCCAGTCTCCAACTGGATCGCACCGCTCACTATCCTCATACCAATGCGAACCGGCCCGCACCGCGCCTGGGACCAGCCATCTAACGCCGCGGGCGCGTTCGTCGTGCTCGCCTGCCTCGCGGCGGCGTCGCTCTTCGCGCCGGCAGGCGCCGCGGCCTCGACCCGCCTTCACCCGGCGGCGGCCGCCGTGGGCAGCGAAGCGGCGCGGACCGCCCGCTTCTGGACGGCAGCGCGGAAAAGCGCCACGCTGCCGCTCGACGCGCCGCGCGGCAGCAGCCTGCTGGCGAGCGCCAGCTTCGCGCCGATCGCCGAACCGGCCGTCCCACCCAACACGGTCAACGGCCGGCTCTTCGTCCGCCAGGGAGGCAAAGCCGGCTTCTGCTCGGCGACGGCGATCAACAGCGCCAGCCGCCGCCTCGTGCTGACCGCCGCCCACTGCGTCAACTCCGGCCCGCGAGGGCCTCGCGGCGACAGCGTCTGGTCGAACTTCCTCGAGTTCGTCCCCGCCTACACCGACGGCACGGCGCCGTTCGGCGCCTTCGTCGCCCACCGAAAAGCCATCTTCGCGCTCAAACAGTGGGTCAAATTCGGCAACCCCAACTTCGACATCGGCGCGATCCTCACCACGCCCAACGCCGAAGGCGTCAACGTCGCCGACGCTGTCGGCGGCGGGGCCACGATCGCCACCGACCTCAGCCGCCGCGAGGACTTCCAGACCTTCGGCTACCCCGGCAAGAGCCGCTTCATGCAGGGCTGCGAATCGCCGTACGTGGGCGACGACAGCCTCACCTACCAGATCCCCGGCCCGCCGACGATCGCGATCCGCTGCCACTGGGCGCCGGGCGCCAGCGGCGGCGGCTGGCTGATCGAAGGCGGCGCCCGGATCGACGGCCTGACCAGCTACGGCAAACGGGACGACCAGACCCACACCTTCGGCCCCTACTTCAGCAGCAGCAACGTCGGCAGACTGGTCGCCGGCCTCTGACGCCGGGACGTGCCGGGAGTTAGCGGTCCATATAGGTAGCTAACTCCCGGCACGTCTGGGGTCAGGTGCCGAGCAGCTCGCGGTAGAAGCGGTAGTCGCGCCGCTCTGGCCGCAGGTTGGCGGCGAGGGCCAGGTGGTGGCGGGCGCGCTCCGTCTCACCGGTCTTGGCCAAAGCCCGGCCGAGGCAGAAGTGGGCGTAGTCGTTGACCTGGTGGGTGTCGACCACCGCCTCGAACTCGGCCGCGGCGGCGGCGAAGCGGCCGCAACGGAAGTAGGCGCGGCCGAGCGCCTCGCGCACCGAGGACTTCTCGGGGGCCCGGCGCGCTGCCGCCTCCAACGGCGGGTCGCCTGCTCGAAATCCGCCTCCTCGAGCAGCTCGATGCCGCGCCGGTAGAGCGTGAAGGTCGAGTCGCGATCGACGCAGAAGGCATCGGCTTAGTGTAGGCACCCGGGCGAGCGGCCCCGCTAGCGGTGTGACCGACAACGTTGCCGGGAATCTGGCGAGACTCGGTGGTCGTCGGGCAAGGACGCAGAGAGGCCGAATGGCAGCGCCATTTGGCCGACTGAGGACGCCGCACGACGATCACCGAGGCCGCCAGAAACCGGTGAACGTTGTTGGTCACACCGCTAGGCGTTCCTAACCGCGGCGATCGTCTGCCGCAGCGTCTCGCGGGCGTCGTGGTGGGGCATCCAGTGCAGCTTGCGGCGCGTTCTCGAGGTGTCCATCAGCACCGGGCGGCGAACCGCCTCGATCCAGGCGGCCTCGGGAGGCAGGAGGGGCAGGAACGGCGCCACCGCCTCGGCCGCCGCGCCGACCGCCAGCTGCGGCGCCGGAATGGCGTGCCAGCCGAGCTCGTGGGCGAGGTCGGAAATCGTCAGCTCGCCCGGCCCGGCCAGGTTGTAGACGCCGGGCTCCCCCGCTCCGAACACCGCCGCACAGAGCGCCGCCGCGACGTCGTCGTGGTGGACGAGCTGGAACGGCACGCCGTGGTCCGGCAGCACAGGCCGCAACGAGGGCGCCTTGCCGAGCGCCCAGCGCACCGGCCCCGGCAGCTTCTGCCCGAGCGCCAGCAGCGGCACCATCTCCAGCAGCAACGGCGCCTGCGGGCCGGCGACGATGCAGGGTCGGAAGACGTAGGCGTCGGTCTCCGAGCCGACCAGCGCCGCGGTCAGCTCCTCCTCGACCTCGGCCTTGTGGGCCGAGTAGGGGTGACGCCCGGTCCCCCGCACCGGCTCGTCCTCGGTGAGCAGGTCCGGCAGATCGCGATGGAAGCCGTAGGCGGCGACCGACGAGGTGTAGACGAGCCGCTTCGTCCCCGCCGCTGCCGCCGCCTCGAAGACGTTGCGGGAACCGGTCAGATTGATCTCCCGGCTCTCGCCCCGCCCGGCGACGATCACGAAGGCCAGGTGCACGACGACGTCGGCGTCCTCGACCAGGGCGTCGACGGCGTCCCGATCGAGGATGTCTCCGCGTCGGTATTCGACCTTTTCCCAGCCCTGCGCGCCCAGATCGAAGGGGCGCCGCGCCATGCCGATCACACGCTCGACCTCGGGTGCGCGCTCAAGCGCGGCGATGAACGACTTGCCGATCTCACCGGTCGGGCCGGTGACTGCAACAGTCAACATGACAATCAATTCTCCCGAAAATGCGGGAACGAACGGCCTGACGGGATGGTCAGAACCGCGTTTGGTCTGCATAGAGGTCGCGATTAAGCAAAGATGCCCGATCGGGCAGTTGGATCTCCTACATTCAGCATCGAGAAGAGGAAGCTAGTGGCAAGCCGAGAGACAAGAGCTATCTGGCACCCGCTGAGAGCGCGGATCCTCGAACTGATAATCCGGGGCCCCGCAACGCTCTCGCAGATCGCCGCGGCCGTCGACAAGCCCACCGAGACGGTCGCCTACCACAGCATGGTCCTCTGCGGGGCCGGCTGCATTCAGGCCGAGAGCCCCGACTCCGCCGACCCCCTCTACGAGATCTGCGTCTAGAACCCGTCTCGAGACGGGTCGCCGAGACGGGTCGCGGGCCTCCGGTCGCAACTCGATCCACCCTGGGGTGGACACGAGTCGCATTCCGTTGTTACACTCCGAAATTATTGAATGGTCACTCGACTGTTCAGCAAAAAATACGCACCAGTACCTCAATCGGTTAGAGGATCGGGTTTGTAAGCCGAGGATCCGGGTTCGAGCCCCGGCTGGTGCATAGGCGCGGAAAGAAGCGTCGAGACCTATGGACACCAATCTCTTCGACTACTTCGATGACGTCACGAACGGGCAGGGACACCCGGTCTCACTGGACCCTGCGAGCCCCCTACAGCCCCCACGACCGCTTCGACCTGATGCTGGTGCCGCGCTCGCCGAGTGGCAGGAGGATCGCGAAGCCCTCGAGCGCGCTGGAGCAGATCGAGGCCGAGCCCTGGGTCGAGGCGGTCGAGCGCGACGGCGGGCGACGGGGTCTGGCTGCGCCTCGACGACGAGCTGGGTGGCGCGACGCGGCGCCGAGCTGGAGGAAGGCGCCGACGCGGTCGCCGGCTGCGGCGAGGTCGCCACGGGCCGGCGCTTCGCGCTCAACTTCTGGGACGCCAACTCGACCAAGGCGCTGCACATCGGCCACCTGCGCAACCTGGCGCTCGGCAACGCGCTCGGCAACGCGCTCGACCGAGGCCGGCGGCGAGGTCGAGCGGCGCAGCATCATCTGCGACATCGGCCGCAGCATGGGCGAGGCGATGGCCGGCGTCGTGCGCAGCGGCAAGTACCCGCAGAGCTCCGGCGCGAGAACGGCGTCAAGAGCGACCACTTCGTCGGCTACTGCTACGCCGACTACGTCAAGAACGGCGCCTCGCGCGGCGCTCGCCTCGCCCAGACCACCCCGCCGACTCGCTGACCCGCGAGGTCGACGTGCAGGACGACAGCGCCGACGAGCTCCTGCAGCGGGTCCTCAACGGCGACCAGACGGCGCTCGAACTGTGGTCGCAGACGCGGGCCTGGGTGATCTCGGGACAGCGCAAGACGCTGGCCCGGCTCGGCATCTACTTCGATCGCGTCTTCTTCGAGTCCGACTTCCTGCCCGAGGTCGCCGAGCTGGCCGAGCTGGGGCTGCAGGAGGGCACGCTGGAGCGCCGCGTCGACGGCACGGTCATCTACATGACCGGCCGCGAGGAGCTGGAGGAAATGCCGCTGGTCCGCTCCGACGGCGTGCCGACCCAGCACATGCGCGCCCTCGCCTACTGGCTGGCCGACACCGGCCTCGACGGCACCACCTCGGTCCAGGTCTGCGGCCAGGAGTGGTTCGCCCACGTCACCTGCCGCCGCCAGCTGATGGCCGAGCTGGTCCACACCGGCGAGGGCAACGGCTTCCACCCCTACCACGACATCTTCCACGGCATGGTCGCGCGGAAGCAGGAAAAGATCGCCTCGCTCGAAGAAAGACGCGCTGCTGATCGACCACCTGGTCGAGTGGGTCGACGAGCAGATCGAAGCCGACCCGGAGCGGGACGGCGATCCGGCCGGGCACCCCTCCCCCGACCGCGTCGCCTCCCAGGTCGCGCTCGGCTTCTTCCTCCTCCACACCGCGACCAAGCGGGTCGACTTCGAGCCGGAGAAGCTGCTGACGCGACGGCAAGGCGCTGGGCTGGGACCTGGTCCGCGCCCGCTCCCGCGACGAATCTGCATCCGCGCACGTGGACGGGCTCAAACGCAGAGCTGGAACCGCGAGCGTCGCCGAGCCAGCAGCTCGACCCCGAGTACCGCTTCGCGGTCGTCCAGGCGGAGACCTACGGGCGCCTGCTCGGCCGCGTCCCCGACACCCTCGACGTCGCGCCGCTGGCCCGCTACGCGTCCCACCTCGCCCGCTGGCAGCCTCGAAGGCGGAGCGGGCGCCGCACGTGCAGCGGGTCGTCCACTCGACCCTGGACCGCGCCGCACGCGGGCTCGGCCTGGAGGCCGCGTGATGAGGACCCTGCTGGTCGACAACCACGACTCCTACACCTACAACGTCTTCCACCTGCTGGCGGGCGTCTCCGGCGAGGAGCCGATCGTGGTCGACAACGACGCCGTCTCCTGGCGGGCGCTCTCGCGCTGGGACTTCGACGCGATCGTCCTCTCCCCCGGCCCCGGCAGCCCGCGAGCGCTGGCACGACTTCTGCGTCTGCAACGACATCCTCCGCTACAGCGAGATCCCGGTGCTCGGCATCTGCCTCGGCCACCAGGGGCTCGGGCACCTGCTCGACGGCAAGGTCAGCAGCGCCCCCGAGGCGATGCACGGCCGGCTCAGCCGGATCCACCACGAGCGGCGAGCGGCCTCTTCGAGGGCATCCCACAGGGCTTCCCGGTCGTCCGCTACCACTCGCTGGCGATCACCGACATGGGGCCGGACGGCAACGTCACCGCCTGGGCCGACGACGGCGTCGTGATGGGGATCGAACACCGCCGCCGTCCGATGTGGGGAGTCCAGTTCCACCCCGAGTCGATTGCCACCGAGCATGGCGCGAAGCTGGTCGAGAACTTCTACGCGCTGGCTCGCCGCCGCCGAACGCCGCGCTGGCGCGGCGCGAAACGGCCGCGCGAGGCGCCCGCGCGCACCCAGGTGCGGCGCACTCGCGGCGACGGGGAGAGCGAGCTTCGGCTGCGCTCGATCCCGGGCGAGCCGTCCACCGAGGCGCTCTTCGAAAGGCTCTTCGGCGCCGCCGAGTACGCCTTCTGGCTCGACAGCGCCGACGCGCCCACCCGGCTCGCGCAGCGCTCCTTCCTCGGCACCAGCGCCGGCGCCGGCCGCTGCGTGCTGGAGTACGACGTCGGGGCCGGGACCGTTTACAGGCGCGGCGCCACCGACACCACCGAGCAGATCTCGATCTTCGACTTGCTCGACCGCGAGCTCTCCAAGCACGCGATCGAGCCACCCCCCGTCGACCTGCCACCCGGGCTGATGGGTGGCTTCGTCGGCTATCTCGGCTACGAGCTGAAGGCGGACTGCGGATCGCCGAACGTGCATCGGTCGGACATGCCCGATGCAGTGATGATGCTCGCCAACCGCCTCGTCGCCGTCGATCACGTGCGGAAACGGACGCACCTGATCGTGCTCTGCCGCGGCGACGAGGCGGAGGCCGAGTGCTGGCTCGACGAGGCCGAGGCGGCCGTGCGGGAGACGCTCGCCGACCCACCCGATCCGGCGCCGCCGCTAGCCACCGTCGAAGGCCCCACCGGGTCCCACGTCAGCTTCCGCTGCGGTCGCGGCCGCGAGCAGTACCTCGCCGACATCGTCCGCAGTCAGGCCGAACTCGCCGCCGGCGAGTCCTATGAGGTCTGCCTCACCGACCAGATCTCGACCGACGCGAGCCCGGACCCGTTCGACCTCTACCGGCTGCTGCGCCGCCGCAACGCCGCCCCCTTCGCCGCCTACCTGAAGCTCGGCGAGATGGCGGTGGTCAGCTCCTCTCCGGAGCGCTTCCTCTCGGTGGACCGTGAGCGCCGGGTCGAGGCGCGCCCGATCAAGGGCACGACCTCGCGCTCGGAGGACCCGGCTCGCGACGCGGAACTGAAAGCCGATCTGGTCGAAGACGAGAAGACCTACGCCGAGCACCTGATGATCGTCGACCTGCTGCGCAACGACCTCGGCATCGTCTGCGAGGTCGGCAGCGTTACCGTCCCCGAGCTGATGATCGTCGAGGACTACTCGACCGTGCACCAGCTGATCTCCACGGTCAGCGGGGTGCTGGCGGCGGACCGCAGCACGGTGGAATGCGCCCGCGCCTGCTTCCCGGGCGGCTCGATGACCGGCGCGCCGAAGCTGCGCACGATGGAGATCATCGACGACATCGAGGACGAGGCACGCGGCGTCTACTCCGGGGCGATCGGCTACTTCGGAGTCGACGGCGTCATGGACCTCAGCATCGTCATTCGCACCATAGTCATGCGGCCGGGCCGGACCACGATCGGGGCCGGCGGCGCGATCGTCATGCAGTCCGACCCCGAGGACGAGTTCGACGAGACGCAGCTGAAGGCGCGGGCGCCGATGGCGACGATCGCCGAGGCGGTCACCGGCAGCGACTCGCCGGATGCCTGGTCGGTGGAGTTCGAGCCGCAGCCGGAGACTGCCGGAGCGCTATGAGCGATCCGAGTCCGACCCTGCCCGATGCGCGACCCGGATCGGAGTCGGCGCCGAGCGCTCGCGTGCGGACGGCGTCCGGCGAGGACGCGCCCGGCGTCGCCGCCGGGGTCGAAGCGCTGCTGATCGAGCTGGGCGGCGAGCGGCCCTCGGCGGCGGAGCTTGAGGACGCGGCACGAGCCCTCGCCGAGGGACGCGAGGCGGGCGCCCTGCTGGTGGCCGAGGCCGAGGGGGCGATCGTCGGCTTCTGCGCGGCAAGCTGGCAGCACGCGATCCACGTCCCGGGGCGCTACGGAACGATCCAGGACCTCTGGGTGCATCCGGACTGGCGCAGCCGGGCGCTGGGACGCGAGCTGGTCGAGGCGCTTACCGCGCTGGCAACCGAGCTGGGGATCGGACGGCTCGAGGTCGGGCTGCCGCAGGAGGGCTTCGCCCAGCTCGGCGCCACCGAACGCTTCTACCTCGCCAACGGCTTCGCGCCACTGGGGCCGCGGATGCGGAGGCTGCTGCGATGAGCGAGCTGCTGATGGTCGAGCAGCGGCGCGGCAACGGCAGCGACGAAGCCGTCTGGATCCTCGAAGGAGGACAGGTTCTTCCCGGCGCCGACGACAACCGCCGGATGACCGAGGTCCGTAGCGGCCTGCTCTGCCACGGCGGTGTGCGTACCGCCTCCGCCGAAGCCTCGGAGGAGGACGTCGAGCGGATGCTCGGCGCCGTACACGAGGCGGACTACCTGGAAGCGCTCGATCGCGCCCCGGCGGAGCCGGTCGTGATGCCGGATCTGACGCCACCCGGGTTACCGCCTGACATCCCGGTCAGCGCCGGGCTCGTCGCGGCGGCTCGCGAGGGAGTGCGCACCGCGATCGACGCGGCCGGCCGCCTCCTCGACGGCGCCCGCTTCTCCTACGCGCTCTGCCGGCCTCCCGGCCATCACGCCGGTCCAGACTGGTTCGCCGGCTACTGCTATCTCAACTCGGCGGCGACGGCGGCGCTCACGCTCTCGGGGGGAGGGATGAAGCCGGTCGGCATCCTCGACCTCGACCTGCACTACCCGAACGGCACCGCGGCGATCGTGGCGAGGATGAACGACGCCAGCCTGCACTCGCTGCACGCCTGGCCGGTGACCAACGTCGCCTCCCAGTCGGTGACCCCGAACAGCGCGAGCGAACGGGTCGTCGAGTTCACCGGCAGCCCGGACATCGCCACCTATCTCAGCGCCGTCGGCCGCTCGGTCGAGTCGCTCGCGCAGACCTCCGAGGCGCTCGTGGTCTCGCTCGGCTACGACACGGTCAAGGGCGATCCGCACGGCAACTGGAGCTTCCCGCCGACGATCTTCGCCCAGATCGGCCGCCTGCTCGCGGCCCCGGGGCTACCGGTCTGCGTCGTCCAGGAGGGCGGCTACGCGCTCCAGACCCTCGCCGCTTGCAGCTATGCCTTCGCGGCGGGACTGCTCGACCAAGGGGCGGCGCAGGCATGAGCGGGCTAGAGCCCTACCGCCGCCGCCTCGACGGCCTCGACGACGACATCGCCCGCCTGCTCGGCGAGCGCTTCGACGTCTGCCGGGAGATCGCCCGTTACAAGCGTGCCCACGGGATCCCGATGATGCAGCCGGACCGGGTCGCCCTGGTGCGCGACCGCTACCTGGCCCGGGGCGAAGAGGCCAATCTGCCGGCCGAATTCGCGACCGGCCTCTTCGAGCTGCTGATCGCCGCCACCTGTACAGAGGAGGACGAACTGATGGAGGCGCCGGCGACCGAGCCGGAAGGACAAGAGGTTTGACGAGCGCGGAGAGAACGAGCCGGGAAACCGGGAGGCGTGCGGGCCTGCCCCCCGGCCCGCGGATGCCCCGCGCCCTGCAGGCGATCGGTTGGGCGCGGCGTCCCTACCCGTTCATGAAGCGCTGCCAGGAGCGCTACGGCGACACCTTCACCCTGCGCATCCTTCACTCGGGCACGTGGGTGCTTCTCTGCGACCCCGACGACGTCAAACGGGTCTTCACCGCCCCCGCCGGCAGCCTCGGCGTCGCCCTCGCCAACCCCCTGCTCCTGCCGGTGCTCGGCCGGCGCTCGGTGATGCTGATGGAGGAGCCCGAGCACATGACCCGCCGTCGGCTGATGCTGCCGCCGTTCCACGGCAAGCGGATGGGAGCCGACGCCGAGATGATGGCCGAGGTGACGCGCAGCGCGATCGGGCGCTGGCCGGTCGGCGAGCCCTTCGAGCTCTGGCCGCACATGCAGGCGATCACCCAGGAGGTGATCATGCGCTCGGTTTTCGGCCCGGATGAGGAGGGCCGCCTCGGGCGGCTGCGAACGCTGCTGCACCAGTTGACGCAAACGCTCAACGATCCCGGGCGCCTCAACACGGCGGCGGCGTTCGGTCCCCACTGGCTCTCCCGCGACAAGGGATTCCGCGCGGCGATGGCCCCGGTCGAGGAGGCGCTGCTCGAGGAGGTCGACCGGCGGCGGCGCGAAGGCGAAAACGGGCGCAAGGACATCGTCTCGATGCTGATCGAGGCGCGCTACGAGGACGGCTCGCCGATGAGCGAGCGCGACCTGCGCGACGAACTGATGACGCTGCTCACCGACGGTCCGACCTCCTCCTCCCTGGCCTGGGTGTTCGAGCGGCTGCTGCGCCACCCCGAGAAGCTTGAGCGGTTGCGCGAGGAGGTGCTGGCCGGCGAGAGCGACGAGTACATGGACGCCGTGGTCAAGGAGACGCTGCGGCTCTGCCCGCCGGTGCCGGTCGTCGTCCGCCGCCTGCTGGAGCCGATGGAACTGGGCGGCCACATGCTGCCCGCCGGCACCACCGTCGCTCCCTGCGTCTACCTGATCCACCGCGACGAGGACGTCTACCCCCAGCCGCGCCATTTCCTGCCCGAGCGCTTCCTGGAGCGTCCGCCGGGCACCTACACCTGGATTCCCTTCGGCGGCGGCACGCGCCGCTGCCTCGCCGCCAGCTACGCCGAACTGGAGATGAAGCGGGTCCTGCGCACGGTGCTCGGCGAGGTCGATCTGCGGCCCGCCGACACCGATTCGGAGCGGGCGCGGCGGAGCGCGATCTCCTTCAGCCCCGACAAGCGCGGCCGCGTCGTCGTCGAACCTCTCGCCCCCGCCCCACCCGCCGCGGTGCCATGGCAGCCGAGTCCGATCTACTCGTAGTCGGGGCCGGCGCCAAGGCCGCGGGGATCGCGACCAAGGTCCACGCCCTCAACAGCCTCGGGTTGGGGCCGATCGGGCTGACGATCGTCGAGGGGACCGAGGTAGCGGCCTCCTGGAAGGGGCGCAACGGGATGACCTCCGGCGAGGAGCCGCTGGCGGTGACGCCGATCAAGGACGTCGGCTTCCCCTACCAGAGCTTCAGGGAGTTCGGCGAGGCGGGCGAGGCGATCGACGGCTGCGCGATGAGCTTCTCCTGGCAGCGATACATGGTCACCAAGCGGCGCTACGCGCGCTGGATCGACGCCGGTTCGCCTCAGGTGCGCCACCGCGACTACGGCGAGTACCTGACCTGGGTGCTCTCGCGGGCCACCGAGGGGGTAAGCCATGTCAGCGGCCAGGTCACGGCTGTGTCGCTCGACGAAGGGGAGCGCTGGACGGTCGACGTCTCCGAGCCGGGTGGCACCTCACGACACACCGCCCGGGCACTCGTCCTCACCGGACCGGGCATCCACCGCTCCTTCCCACACGAGCCCAGCGTCGCCTCGCGGGTCTTCCACTGCGACAGCAAGCGCAGCGAGTTCGCGCAACTTCCCGCGGACCGCGGCTGCGACGTCGCCGTGGTCGGCGGCGGCGAGAGCGCGCTCAGCTGCGTGATGTTCCTGCGCGGGTTCCGGCCCCAGTCCCGGTTCACCATCTACACGCCGATGCTGCCGATGAGCCGCGGCGAGAGCTTCCTCGAGAACCGCGTCTTCTCAAACCCCGATGAGGTCGAATGGGGTGCGCTGGACCAGACGACGCGGCGCGACTTCGTCAAGCACAGCGACCGCGGCGTCTTCGACCCGCCGAGCCTCTCCGCCATCGCCTACGACGACCGCTGCCGCTTCGTCACCGGCCGCATCACCGACGTCGAGGTGGCGCGCGGTGGCGAGGGCGTCCGCCTCGAACACCGCTCGCCAGAGGGGATCGTCCATCCCGAGCACGACTACGTCGTCAACTGCACCGGCTTCGACCTGCTGGCACAGCTGCGCAACCTCTTCGGGCCGGAGACGCGCGCCGAGATCGAGGGCCGAGTCGGCCGGCTCTGGGACACGCCGGCCGGAACCGAGGTGCCGATCGGGCGATTCCTCGAGCTGCGGGGGATGCGTCCGCGGCTCCAGATCCCGGGCCTGGCCGGGCTCAGCCAGGGCCCTGGGTTCGCGAACCTGGGTGCCCTGGGGCTGCTCGCGAACCGGGTGTTGCAACCGATCCTGAGCGAAGGCGACACCCATCCAGACGGACAATCCAAATCACTTGACTTCCCTTTACTGATCGAATAGTGTCGCGAAATGGGAGATGGCCAGTGGCGGGCATTGGGTATGGGCTCTCGCTCACCCGCCGAAACGTAGAAACGGCGGGTGAGCGATGTCCCAAACGTTGAAGAAAAATCCGGTTGTGGGTGTGGTGGCGATCGCGCTGCTGATCGCCGCAAGCAGCGCTCTGCTGGTTGCGTGCGGATCCTCTTCCTCGGCGGATCCGGTGAGCTTCACCGGTTCGGGATACCCGAACAGCGACCTCGCCAACACGCGCCAGGTACGCGGACCGATCGACAGCTCCACGGTCGACGAACTCAAGGTCGCCTGGACCCTGCCGATCGCGGGCGAAAGCTCGTTCGGAAGCTACGCCTCCTCGCCGATCATCAGCAAGGGGGTCGTCTACTCCCAGGACCTCGCCTCGAACGTACAGGCGATCGAAGAGGAGAGCGGCGAGGTCCTCTGGACCAAAAAGTACGAACTGCCCGACCACGGGCCCAACGGCGTCACCGTCCAGGGCGGGCTCGTGTACGGGGCCACGCCAAACGCCGCCTTCGCTCTCGACCAGGAAACGGGCAAACAGATCTGGTCCACGTCTCTGCTCAGGAACGAAAAAGAGGGCATCGACATGGCCCCCGGCTACCACGACGGCATCGTCTACGTGTCGACGGTGCCGGTGAACGTGGGTGAATTCTACGGCGCCGGCGGCGTGGGCATCCTCTGGGCGCTGGATGGGAAAACCGGCAAAAAACTGTGGCACTTCGACACGGTGCCCAAGGGACTCTGGGGGAAACCGCAAGTCAACTCGGGTGGCGGGCTCTGGTATCCCCCCTCCTTCGACGAAAAGGGCTTTATGTATTTCGGCGTCGGCAACCCGGCTCCGTTCCCTGGAACCGAAGAGGAACCCTGGGGATCGAGCAGGCCAGGTGCGAATCTCTACTCCGACTCGATCGTCAAACTCGACGCGAAGACGGGCAAGCTGCGAGTGGTACTACCAGCAGACGCCCCACGCCCTCTACGACTGGGACTTCCAGAACCCACCGATACTGGTTGACGCAGGCGGCAAGCAGCTGGCGGTGGGCGCCGGCAAGTCCGGGTTCGTCGTCGCCCTCGACAGCAAGACCGGCAAGCCGGTCTGGACGCGCTCTGTCGGACAACACAACGGCCATGACGACGACGGCCTCTACGCGATGAGGGGCGAATACTCGAAGCTGAAGACGCCGACGACCGTCTATCCGGGGTCGCTCGGAGGCGTGATCGCGCCGATGTCAACCGACGGTTCGAGCATCTTCGTGCCGGTCATCAACAGCCCGCTGGAAGTCGTCACCCAAACCGAACGTCAGGAACCGGGACCGCTGAATGGCGAACTGGTGGCAATCGACGTCAAGACCGGCGCGGTCAAGTGGAAGCACGAATTCCCGTCGGCGCCGCCCTACGGGTTCACCACGGTAGCCAACGATCTCGTCTTCGCGACGACCAGCGACGGCAAACTGTATGCGTACGACACGAGCTCCGGACGCCTTGTCTGGCAGAACGCGCTTCCGGCCGGCACCAACGCCGGGGTGGCGATCGAAGGAGACACGCTGATCGCCCCGGCCGGCCTCGCGACCGTCGAAGGTCAGACGCCGCAGCTCGTCGCCTACCGCCTCGGCGGATAGCGGACGCGTTCGATCGTCACTGGTTGAGCTGTCGGTACGCCATGCCGACGTACGCGATCACGTAGCCGCCGAACCCGACGGCGATCGTCCTGAGGATTCCGGGAGTCTCAGCTTCGTGGAGGCCGTAGACGACGCAGGCGGCAAGCCCGGCCACCATGTAGGCGAGAACGCCCAGCGAAAGCCAGAGTTTTTCCTTGAACAGCGCCTTGATCGCCGCCGTCGCAGGAACCTTGGCGGCATCGGCGCCGGAGGGAACACCCAGGGTGATGGCATAGCCGCCTCCCAGAGCCACCGCAAGAGCACCGGCCGCGGAGACCTGGACATCGGGGAGATCCGGCGGCACCCCCGCCTTCGCCGACGCGGTGCGCCACACAAAGCTGACCACCAGGCCGAAAAACGCCAACTCGGCGGCAGCCAGGGTCACAATGCGGACGAAAGTGCCTAGGTTTTGGTCCATGCTTTCCTTTCGACTGGTTTGGGCGTCGCTCTGACTCCCTGCTTGACCTTTGGACGGTCATGAACCTGCACCGGGCAATCCTAGTTGGCACCCCGGCGCCCAGAGGCCGCGACGTTGAGCACACGGCCGCGTGCTGATACACAGGAGTGCATGGCAAAACAGGCATGGTCGGCTGTCGACGAGTACGTATCGGGGCTGCTGGCTCCACACGACGAGGCGCTTGAGTCGGCGCTCGAGGAGAGCGAGCGCGCCGGCCTGCCGGCGATTCAGGTTTCCCCGCCGCAAGGCAAGCTGCTCGCCCTGCTGGTTGAAGCGATCGGGGCGAAAACCGTTCTCGAGTTCGGCACGCTGGGCGGTTACAGCACGATCTGGCTGGGCAGAGCGCTCGCGGAGGGCGGTCGCCTGATCAGCATCGAGGCCGATTCAGACTATGCGGCGGTCGCTTCGCGGAACATCGCCCGAGCCGGGCTGAGCGAGATAGTCGAGTTGCGGGTGGGTCCCGCCCTCGACGCCCTGCCGGCGCTGGAGGCCGCGGAGGCGGGACCGTTCGACTTCACGTTCGTCGACGCCGACAAGGTCCACACTCCCGAGTACTTCGCCTGGGCTCTGGAGCGTTCCCGTCCCGGCGGCCTGATCGTCGCCGACAACGTCGTCCGTGACGGCCGGCTTGCCGATCCCGGCTGCGAGGATCCGGCCATCCAAGCGCAGCGCCGCCTCCACGAGACGATCGCCACCGACCCTCGCCTCAGCGCCACCACGATCCAGACGGTCGGCAGCAAGGGCTACGACGGCTTCACCATCGCCCTGGTCCGCTAGTGCCGAAGGGGGCTGTTACCCTGACTGTGTCGGGTTTGGCCTTATTCGCCACCCGAGAGGTTCCGTTTCCTCCTCGCGCGGGCTGAGCGCCCAGGGGCTGCCGGATCTCCCCTTCACCGCTCAAAGGAGCGCTCACGGCGTCATGAGCAAGAGGTCTAAAAAGGCAAAGAAGTGGACGTGCGACCAGTGCGGCGTATCGGTCGGCCGGATCGACGGCGAGCCTATTCCGCTCCCCGGTGTCTGGGCAAGCTCGGCAGAGGGCCGCTACTGCCTGGTGTGCAGACGCGAGCGTGCGGCCAATGCGGCGCTGGAGTCCGCTCCAAGCGGCAGCCCGATGGAAGTTCGCGCAAAACTTCGCCGCGCCGCGCTGATCGAGTTCGAGGTTCACCGCACCCCCGATCACTCGGACGGGACGATCGCCAAAGCCTGCCGCACCTCGGTATCTGCGGTCGCCAAGGCACGCAGCCGCCTCCAGCTGCCCGAGTCTCCACCCCAGCCCTCGAGCAGAGGGGCTAAGCATCGCGAGCCCGTCGGCCGATAGGTAGGGACAGTGGTGGGGATCGCGTGCAAATAGGAATCGCCCTTGCCGTCGCGGCGGCACTGATGACGAACCTGGCCTCGCTGTTCAAGCACCGCGGCTGCCATCGCGCCGATCCGATCTCCATTCGGAAACCGCTCCACAGCGCCCGGAGCCTGGCCAGCTCTCCCTGGTTCGCGGCGGGTTGGGGACTCGCCGCCGTCGCATGGCTGGTCCACGTCGCCGCCCTTTCGATGGCGCCGATCTCAATCGTCCAGGCGGTCTTGGCCGGCGGTGCCGTCACCCTCGCCGTGATGGCGCAGCGCCTCTTCGGCGACCCGGTCGAGCGTCGCCAATGGTTCGCGCTTTTGCTGGGCGGCGCCGGCCTCGCCCTGCTCGTACTGACGGTTCCCCACTTCCAGGGGAGCCATTCCGGCTTCTCGGTCACCGCCATCCTCGGCTTCGAGGGCGGCCTGGCGCTGATCGCGGCGGGCCTCGTCTCAGGCCATCGGTCAGGGCGGCTCGCCCGCCACGGCAACGTCCTGCTCGCCGCGATCGCCGGGATCCTCTTCGCCCTCGCCGGCGTCGCGATCAAGGGCCTGACCGGGGCCGCCGACGTTTCGGTCGCGGTGCTCGCACCCTGGATCCTGCTCACGGTGTTCGCCGGCGCGTTCGCCCAGTACGCGGCGGCGGCGGCGCTTCAGCGCGGCGGCGCGATCGAGACGATCGGCCTGATGGGGCTGGTCGCGAACGCGGCGCAGATCCTAGGCGGAATCGTCGTCTTCGGAGACCCCGTTTCCACGGATCCCCTCGGCCTCGCCCTGCAGGTAGCGGCCTTCGGAATGGTTTGCGCGTCGGCACTCCTCATCCCGGCGCGGCGGGCCGCCGCAGAGCCCCTGCTGGCCGTCACCGCCTAGAACGTTCTGATATCAGCCGACCAGCGCGTCAAATGCCGGCAGCGGCTTGATGAACCGCTCGAGCAGTCTGCCCGACTCCTGGGGCGTGAGCACCTCATCCGGGTCGAGCTTGATGACCTCGCGCTTGGACTCGTCGATCTCCCACACGTCCTCGCCAACCAGCCGGCCGCGGTCGTCATAGGGCCAGATCATGTGCTCGACGTTCTTCACGAGGTAGGTGGCGTCTACGTCGACGTCGGCCCCGGTCGCGGCGAGAACCTCACCGGGGGTCTGCTGACAGATCCCGCCAGTGGAGCAGATGACGTTGTCCCCGACCGCGAGCCGCTCGTCGACGGCGTAGAAGATGCACTGCCCGGTCTCGGTCCACTCGCGGTACACGGATTCGACCGCCTCGCGTCCGTCGAGCGTGACGTTCATCCCGAAGACGTTGAAGTGGTAGACCGGCTGCTCAACGGTCACCTCGGGCACGAAGATCTCCTCATTGCGCCCGGCCATCTCCAGGTAGCGGTGCCGGTTGTAGGCGTGCAGCAAAAGAGGCGCCGCGGGTTCTCCGTGGCCTCGATCAACCGCTCCACGGCCGCGTTGGTCTGGGTGATGTCGAATCGTCCCATTTCTCATGCCTCCGGTCGGTGACGACGGGTGCCTGATTACTTTACGCGTCGGGTGTGATTCCGCCACCGAGCGCCAATGCCGGGAACCGGTCTCTGTAGGATCGTCGACGGTGAGTCATCCCCCTGTTCTCGAGCAGGCGACGCAACCCTTTGCGACCGGCGATTCTCTGGAGAATCCCTGTACGGGCGAGCGCGGCGTTCTCGTCAAGACGCCGTGGAAGGGGAGCGATAGGTCTCTCGAAGCCGACCTCTTCGTGCAACCGAAGGGCGCGGTGGTCGGAGAGCACGTACACCCGCTTTCTGCAGATGATCGAGACGCTGTTCGGCCTTGCCCGTGACGGCCACACCAACTCCAAGGGCCTTCCCGACCCCCTGCAGCTGGCCATGTTCGCCACGGAGTTCCGCGACGTCCTGGTCCTGCGGCGACCGCCGGCCGCCGTGCAGTCGGCGCTCTTCGGGCTGCTGCGGCCGCTGGCCCGGGCGCGAGGCTACCGGGGCACCTACCCGCAGTACGGCCGCTCCCTGCTATAGCTAGCTAGCGGCGAGCACTTCGGCCTTCGCTTTCTCGAACTCCTCCTCGCTCAGCATCCCTTTCTCCTTCAAGGCGGAGAGCCGCTCGATCTGCTCGACCTTGCTCTCTTGCGGCGGGGCTGACGGCTCTGCCACCGCTCGTCGTGGAACCGACGCCCGCACCCGGTCCCCGAGCCCTCCGAAGGTCGAATCCGGGAATTCCGCTTCGGCCTGGCGCCGCAGAACCTCCGTCCCGAGCACCATCAGCGCCGCCAGTAGGAGGAGTCCGATTGGTTTCTCGAAGGCAGCAACCGGCGCCCAGAGGACGAGCACGAGGAAGACGAAGGCAACCACCGCGTACGTAGTGCCCCGTCGCTCCCGCAGGTAGGGAGCGGCCTCGCGCCGCAGGGCAGTGGAGATCAGGGTCGGCCCCGCAAGCCAGGCGGCGATGACGAGCAGAATGCCAAAGGTGATCGCTGAGACGGCGACGGTCATCAGCAGCGCGGTGCCGATGCTCCAGACGGCTTCCACGGCGGGCTTGACCGATTCGTTGCCCGCCAGAGCGTCGATCACCGTGTTCCCGGCGATTCCACGAAGGAGAAGGCTGAGAACACCGGCGACGACGAAGCCGAAGCCGACCGAGCGCAACGCCTGCCTGCGGCGCGGACCGGCGAGGTAGATCGCGAGTCCGTAGAGGAACACCGCCAAGAGAGTGAGAACGACCGGCAGCCGCCTGACCAGCTTGCTGATGTCCTGCGCCGCAGAGAGCTGATCGGACTTGAGGATCGTCAGCTGGCCGGCACCGGGTGGGACTTTCGAGGCGAGCTTGCCGGCGACCCCGAGCTGGCCGCCGCTTTCTGAGACCAGTGCCTTGAGATCCAGGGTGACTTCGCCACCGCTGGTCGAGACCGCCGAGCCCTCGTCGTTCAAGATCTTCAGCAGCGTTTCGTGGGCGCCACGGTTCGCCGCGCTCCAGAGGCTTTCGGCCTGGGAGGTTTCCAGCGCCCTTGCGGCCACCTGGGGAGCGAGCTGATTCAGAGCCCCAGCGGCTGGGCCGGCCAGGGGCGCTAGCCGTGGCGGAAACGTCTTTTCCAGTTCGGCCTGCACGTCCACGCTGGAAAAGAGCTGGTCGGCGAGGTAGTTGGAGAGCTGGGTCTTGACCTCCTCGTTCTGGAGCAGCTTGTCGCTCGTGTTGACCCAGTTGTCGGTGTTGAGCGCCTGCCGGTTGACCCAGATCGAGAAGATGGCGAGGAACGTAATCAGCGTGGCCAGAACGAGAAGTGCCGCGACGATGCGAGGGTGTCCTGACGCACGTTCCCGGCTAGAGCCCTCGGATGCGATGCCCCGACCCTAACGCGGATCGAACGGACGCGCGAGCGGCATTCGCAACCCGTGGTCGGCGCTGGTCCATTGGATCGTGATTCCAAATCCCGCCTGTAGGGTCCGCGTGTGAGGGCTCGCCGTTGACCGAGATCGAGGGACGCGGGACCCCGCCGAAGGACGACTCGGGCAATCCACGGCTCGCCGTCCTGCTGGCAATGGCGATGTTCGTGCTCGTCGTCGACACGTCGCTGATGAACGTGTCGATCTCCGCGGTGGTTCGCGACCTCGACACGACCGTCAGCGGGCTCCAGACCGCCATCGCGCTGGAGGCGCTGGTGTCGGCCGCGTTCATCCTGATCGGAAGCAAGGTCGGCGACCTGATCGGGCGAAAGCGGGCCTACACGTTCGGCCTGCTCGCCTACGCCACTGGCGCCTCGGCGATGGCATTGACCCAGAGCCTTGCCCCGGTCGTCATCTTCTGGGCGATCATCGGCGGGCTTGGGGCGTCGTTGATGCTGCCCGCCATGCAGTCGCTGATCCACGGCAACTTCGAGGGAGCGGCTCAAAAGAAGGCCTACGCCCTGGTCGGGGCCGCCGCAGCGATCGCCGCTGCGGTCGGACCGCTGCTCGGAGGCTTCATCACCACCTACTTGACCTGGCGACTCGCGTTCGCGCTCGAGGTCGTCGTCATCGCGATCGTTCTTTCCGGCATGGGGCTGGTCCGCGATGTGCCCTACACGGGGCCTCGGCACGTCGACGCGGTTGGCGCGGTGCTGTCCGTCTTTGCGATGGGCGGCATCGTGCTGAGCGTCTTGGTCTGGCAGGAGGGCGGCGAGGCCGTTGCCGAGCTGATGGCAGTCGGGGGAATCGCGCTTGCGGCGCTCGTCTACTGGCTCGGGCGCCGCAAGCGCGAAGGCAAGCCGACGTTGTTTGACCCGGGCCTGTTCAAGTCCAAGGTCTTCAGGCTCGGGATCTCCCAGCAGACGCTCCAGCAAATCGCCCTGGGGGGAACCATGATCGCCCTACCGATCTACCTGCAGATGGTGTTCGAGTACAACGCGATGGAGGCCGGGCTCTCGCTGGCGCCGCTCTCGCTCAGCATGTTCGGAATGGCGATGCTGGCGACGAGGAAGGCGGGAGCGCGACGCCCGAGCACCCTGATCAGATTGGGATTCGCCCTCTTCTCGGCGGGCATCGCCATCTTGATTCCGATCGTGCCCCGTGCGGACTCCGGTTGGGCCCTCGTGGTACCGCTGGTGATCGCGGGCTTGGGTTTGGGCCTGTTGGTCTCCCAGCTCAACAACTACACGCTGGCCCCGATCTCCGAGGAGCGCGTCAGCGAGGCGGCGGGCCTGAACTCGGCGGCCGGCTCGTTCGGGCTGTCGTTCGGGTTGGCGTTTGCCGGCGCCATCCTGCTGGCAACCCTCTCCGTCGCCTTTACCCAAATGGCAGACGACAGCGCGGTGCTCGCCCCGGCCGAGAAGGAGCGCGTGGCAAAGGCCCTCGAGGAGGACGCCGAGGTGATAACGAACACCGAATTGGACAAGCTGCTTGCCGATGAGCCGCAGGCAACCCAGGACGAGATCATCAGCATCAACACCGATGCAAGACCGCTCGCCCTTCAGGTGGCCCTGCTCATCCCACTCCTCGCGGGCCTCATCGGTCTTTTCAACTCCTTCCGCATGGTGCGCCTGCCGGAACCCGAGCCGTCGAGATCCGGGGAGACCGTCCTGGCCTGAGCGCAGCAGCCCGGGCTAAGTCACCAGATCAGCTCGATCTCGCTCGGCTCGATGTACGATCCTTACCCGGCTCCTTCAGAGCCACAATCAAGAGGAATCAATGCTTCCAGTCGCCAGCTCTTACCCGCTCCTCGACATCGTTTGGACGATGCTCGTCTTCTTCGGGCTGGTGATCTGGATCGGCCTCCTGTTCAACGTCTTCGGCGACCTCTTCCGCCGGCACGACATCTCAGGCTGGGCCAAGGCGGGCTGGTGTCTGCTGGCGATCGCCCTGCCCTACGTCGGCGTGCTCATCTACCTCGGCACGCAGGGCTCGGGAATGGCCGAGCGCAGCGCAGCGCAGACGAAGGCCGCCCAAGCGCAGTTCGACGAGTACGTGCGCACGACGGCCGGCAGCGGAGGCGCCGCGGAGGAGATCGCCAAGGCCAAGGAGCTGCTGGACAGCGGCGCAATCAGCCAGCAGGAGTTCGACTCGATCAAGCAGAAGGCGCTCGCTTAGACGCCACTCTCTACGGCTAGGTGCCCGTCTCGTTGGGCACCTAGCAGCACCTCGTAGTCGGCCTCGTTTTGATCCGCGTAGGCCTCGGCGAACTCGGCTATCGCTCGGTCGAAGGTGTCGCTCTTGCCCAGATAACCGGCGATCATCTGCCGGTCGCCGGTGCGGGCGTGGGCGCGGGCGAGGCTCCAGCCGCAGAGGCCGGCGTAGCCGGCCATCGTCTCTGGTCCCATCGACTCGATCTCCGCTGATCCCTTGCCGTCCCAAAGCTGGCGGACATAGAAGTCACGCTTCTTGCCGTCAAGACCCTCTGCCGTCAGCCAGCCGAGCAGGACATCGCCTGCCGCCTGCGTAAGCCGCTGACCCGCGACCACTCTGTGGCCGTGGTGGCGGTAACGGCTGGCGCCCGCGAAGGGCTCGAGGACAGACGGTCCGGCTTCCTTGATCTGCAGGAAGAGCGGGTCGCCTTCATCGCGGCCGAGCATCAGGGCGATAAAGGCACGGGTGCCGACGCTGCCTACGCCGACGACCTTGTGGGCGGCATCGACGTAGTGGTAGCGCTCGGCGAGCTCCCTGGCCTGTTCATCGAGAGTCTTCCGGTACTCGCCGACCAGGTGCTGCATCCGGGCGGCGATCTCGGCAACGTCCTGGCCTTCGCGTTCGGCCAGCTCGGCGATCGGGACCAACAGCGGTGGGCGGCTGGCGATTCGAAGCTCGCCATCCTTGGACTCGGTGAGCTTTTCGAGCGCCCGCAGGCTGTCCTTGTTGCGGGCCTTCGAAATATTCTTCTCCAGCCGGCGCCGATCTTCCTTGGACACCCTGTGTTGCCAGCGAGCCTCGATATCACCGACGGCGAGGCGTGAGTACCAGACGTCGATCTCGTTCATGGCGGCAAACTCGGCCATCGCGGTCCGGTAGGCGCTCACGCTCGCTAGCACTGCGGCTTCGCGCTCCGGCCCCTTGAAGCCACGATCGCGAGCGCCGATGGCGACGCTGGCGGCAAGCCGCTTGACGTCCCACTCAAGCGGACCGGGCAGCGTCTCATCGAAGTCGTTGATGTCGAAGACGAGCTGGCGGTCCGGGGCCTGGAAGACACCGAAGTTCGAGAGGTGTGCGTCGCCGCAGAGCTGGACGCGAAGGCCGGAGTCGGGACTCGAGGCCAGGTCGGCGGCCATGATCGCGGCGGCGCCCCTGTAGAAGGTGAAGGCGGAGGCGAGCATGCGTCCGTAGCGGACGGGAACCAGCTCGGGAACGCGGGTCTTGTCCTGCTCGGCAAGGACCTCGATCGGGCCAACTCGGTCGGGACCCGGCTCCCAGCCCGCGTGCGAGGAGCGGGGGACGATCTTCCTCGCCTCCTTGCCCCTGGCCGCAGCTTCCTGAGGGGAAAGCTTGGCAGCGGAGGTGTCCTTCTCGGTGCTCGCGTGCATGCGGGGTGCCTTTCAGGAAGGAGGCGCTCGCGTTCGATCACGCCTTGTGCGGCAAGTATCCCTCTGACCTACTTCGAGAGGGGTTCCTGTCTTCGGCGTCGAATCAGGCAAGTGCTGAATTTCACAAACCGCTCCGTGCTGTCAGAGGACCAGCCATGCTGCTTGGTCGACATTCGCTCGGTCGCCCAGGGAAGGGCGCCCGACTAGGAAAGGAATACATATGAGGGGTGCTGGCCGAGCTGCTTTCGTCGCCATCCTGCTCTTGATCGCGGGCACGCTCAACGTCATCTACGGCATCGCGGCGATCAGCGATGCCAGCTTCTTCGTGGACAACACGCGGTACGTGTTCTCCGGTCTCAGCACCTGGGGCTGGATCACCGTCATTCTGGGAGTCGTCCAGCTCTGCGGTGGATTCTCTCTGCTCGCGGGCAACACGTTCGGGCGGGTCATCGGGCTGGTCGCCGCGTCTCTGGGCGCAATCGGCGCCCTCCTCGCGGTCGGCGGTGCCTTCCCGTTCTGGTCGCTGGGGATCTTCGCCCTCTGCGTGATCTGCATTCACGGCCTCGTCGTCTACGGCGAGGACGAGCCCGTAAGCCGGGCCTAGAAACCTCAGAGGAGCCCGGCCGATGCTGCCGGGCTCCTCCATGCAGCCCTAGCCGAGCAGCTTGGCCTTCTGGGCGGCGAACTCCTCCTCGGTGAGGATTCCCTGGCTTTTGAGCTCACCCAGTTCCTTGAGCTGATCGATGGTCGACGCTGCGGCGGGAGGAGGCGGAGCTTGCGCGGCCTGCGGCTGCTGCGGAGGCGCTTCCTGCTCGGCCCAGCGCTCCCCCTGGCGTTTGGAGACGCGATTGCTGACGGCAGTCGCGGTCCCAGCGATGGCGGCGGTCCGCGCGACACCTCGAAGTAGTCCTGGCATCGTTCTCTCCTTTGCTGCTCAGGCCTCGGCCGCGTCGAGCGCGGCGAGGACGGCTTGGACAGGGATGCGGCCACTGGCGACGAGCTGGCCGCCGGAGCGGCGCACCGCACTCGCGAAGGGCGCCGCCCAGGTGTTCTCGAAGACGAGCAGGGCAGCCGAGGTGCCGGGCTCCAGCGCCCCGCCGGCCTCGGCGATGTCTTCGTCGGACAGCAGCCCGGAGGAGGCGCCTTCGAAGATCGCCAGCTCCGCCACCTCGCCGCCGACGTCGGCGATCTCGAGGCCGGCGACCGAACCGTCCTCGGCCTTGGTGATGAAGGTGAGGTCGAGGATTCGGATCAGCCCGCGGTCGACCAAATCGACCAGGTGCGGCGCCACCTCGCCGTTCGGTTGGCGGCCCGGCCACTCGACGAGGATGTAGTCGATCGGACCCATCTCGTTGAACTCTTCGACGCTCAAGCCGCTCCCTTCGTCGCGAACAAGTGAGCCGGATGAACCGGCTGAGGCAGACTAGCCGCTTGGGGGCAGAAAACACGAAGTCGACGGACGGCACGGATTCGCTAGGCGTTGCCCCCTACGGTCTGATGTCGGCCGCTCCCAGCCGACGAGCGCCTGAATCGCCAGTAGCAACTTGACTTCCCGGACCCTGCAACTCCGAGAAGCTACGACTCCCTCTCACCAATGGCGGCAACAGCGGCAACAGAATTCAGAGCGGTGCGCAACACGGCGGCAACAGCAAGGGCGTCTCCTCGAGTCGCGCAAGCGCCGCCGATTCTGCACCGCGCCTGCATCCTGTTGCCGAAAGTGTTGCCGAAAACGAGGTTCATGGCCTCGTCACGGACCGAGTTGGCTTGCCAGAGCCATACCGCTACGGGGATTCGAACCCCGGTTTCCGGACTGAGAATTGGCTCTGTCAAGCCGTTGCGGTCGATCCTGTTTCGCCCAGTACATAGGAGTTCAGCTGAGTTCGATCTAGTTCGGTGGAGTCGGGGACAAATTTCGGGACAAAGTTTTCCGGCTCCGATCACGGCACGCGCTACGGTTCCCCCATAACCGCATCGGTCGATTTCACGATTTCCTTCGAGGGCCCCGACGAGGAGGGCTGGATCGTCGCGCGCGTACTCGAGGTCCCCGGCGCGATGAGCCAGGGGCGCACCCGCGAGGAGGCGAAGGAGAACGCCCTCGACGCGCTGCGCACGGTGCTGACGCCCGACGAGGAACTTGCGGGCGAGACGCCCGAGGCAGATCGCGAGCACCTGCGGTTTACTGCCGCTGCGTGAAGCGCAGGGATCTCGAACGTCATCTGAAAGCCCACGGCTGCCGCGAGATCGGCGGCTCAAAGCACTCGAAGTGGCGAGGGCCCGAGGACCAGGTCTCCGCGGTGCCGAGGCATAACCAGATTGGGCCTGGTCTCAGTCGGGCAATTTGTCGCCAACTTGGAATTCCGCCTCCTTCAAATCCAAATTGACGGCTGCCCGGCGGCACTCCGCAGACGCCGGTACACGCCCTAGCATCGCCCTCGTGCAGAAGATGATCGACCTGGAAACTTCGAAGTGCTTCTTCCACTACACGACGCGAGAAGCCGCCTTTGAGCACATCCTGCCGACTGGCCGTCTTCGGTTCTCTACCTACGAGCGCATGCGAGACCCGATGGAGAATAAGGACTGGACGTGGACGGGCTCATGGCCTGTAGATGATCCGGACCCTGACGCCGACGACCCACTGGAAGATGCGTTCTTCTACTTCGAAGCCCTCGCCCAACACATCCGCCGACAGGCGCATCTCTTGGCGTTGACCATCGACGCCGAGGGCTACCCATTCCCTGCCGAAAAATTCGCAAGGGGATGGGCGCGGGCTCGAATGTGGGAGCAGTACGGCGAGAACCACGCTGGCGTCTGCCTCGTCTTTGATCGGGACAGGCTCACCACGAACCTCGGGGACGATCTGGAGCGGCAGCTCGATGTGCGCCCTTACCACCGGCCCGTCAGCTACGACGAGGCCGGCACTGCCATGATTGAATCGACCAAGCTCGAACCCGGATCGTGGCCGGCGAAGATCGACGTCGGCTTCGTCGCCTCGTACATCGAGAGCCACAATGACGAGCTCTTCTTTCAGAAGACGCTCGACTGGCAGACGGAGCACGAGTACCGCTTCGTGACGACGGCCTCGCCCGACGAGCCACTCTATGCAAGCTACGGAGACGCCCTCGTTGGAATCGTGGTTGGTGAGCGCTTCCCTGACTGGCAGCGTCCAGCCGCTCTTGAGGCTAGCCGGGCGGTCGATGTGGAGCCTGCAATTATGAACTGGCGGGTCACGTTCCCATTGCCCGTCCCGCTCACGAGGCGGTCGAGGGCTGAACGAGAACAGTTCGAGGCGAACTACCGATTGCCCCTGTTAGCCGATCCGCCTCATCGTCCCACTCCTTAGTACCGCTACGGGGATTCGAACCCCGGTTTCCGGACTGAGAATCCGGCGTCCTAGTCCCCTAGACGATAGCGGCGCGGAAACGGCATTCTAGCGAGACCGCCCGGCGGTGCTCGCTGCGGTTGGGCGTCCGGGGCTATGCTTAGTCTACGAACGCATGTTCGTGTCGATGTCCCAGTGGTCCAAATGCCTGCCAACCGCTAAATTGGCTGGCCCACGCGGCTGTGGTGGAACTGGCAGACACGATACGTTCAGGTCGTATTGCTCGAAAGAGCGTGGAGGTTCGAATCCTCTCAGCCGCATAGCGCAGGCTCCCAGTGCATGACCGGGAGACCGTCGCTGAAGCTCTGAGCCTCGCGGAAGGTGGACTGAACAACTGCGAGATCTCGCGGCGAATTGGGGTATCGAGACCGACCGTTCGGGAATGGCGCGCCGGGAGACTTCCCCACTCCTTCAAGAGCAAGCCGCTCCTCTATGGACGCCCGTCCGAGCCCGGAGCTTGCTGCTCCCGCTGCGGCTCCGGCAGGCATCGGTTCGATCGTCTCTCGACGGCCTATGTCTACCTCCTCGGCTTGTACCTGGGCGACGGCTGCATTTCCCGAGGACCCCGGGACGTTTTCAGACTGAGGATCGCACTGGACATGAAATACGGAGCGATTGTTGACGAGTGCGCGACCGCGATGCAGGCGGTGATGCCGTGGAACAAGGTCCATCGCCAGTCGACGCCCAAGAACTACGTCGAGGTCAACGCCTATTCCAAGTCATGGCCCTGTCTATTCCCTCAACATGGGTCAGGGAAAAAGCACGAACGCGAGATCGTGCTCACCGACTGGCAGCAACATTTCGTCGACCTGGTTCCAAGGCTGCTTCTTCGCGGATTGATTCATTCCGACGGATGCCGGTTTATCAACACGGGAAGCTATGGCTGGCAATGCCCGCGATACGTCTTCACAAATTTTTCTGACGACATCAAGCGGATCTTCTGCGACACCTGCGACAAGCTCGACCTGCACTGGACAATTGCGCCGCCGAAGTCCGTCTACGTCTCGCGCAAGGCCGACGTTGCCAGGCTTGACGAGTTCATCGGGCCGAAGCGGTGAGCGGTGGCGGCGATCTCCTCGACGAAGTCGGGCCAGAGCTGGCGCGGGAGGTCGTGGCCCATGCCCTCGAAGATGCGCAGGTGGGAGCCGTGGACGGCGCGGGCGGTGGCGCGGCCGGCGGTCGGGCGGATCAGCGGGTCGCTGGCGCCGTGCAGGACGGTCGTCGGCAGGCGCAGCTTGCGCAGCGCTGAGGTGCGGTCGCCGGAGGCGGAGATCGCGTGCAGCTGGCGGGCGATCCCGGCGCGGCTGTGCGAGCGGTCATAAGACGCGGCGGCTCGCTCGCGGAAGTAGGCCTCGTCCATCGGGTAGGCGGGCGAACCGATGGTCCGGAAGACCCTCACGGTGTGGTCGATCGCCGCCTCGCGCCCGGCGCCGGGGCGCGCGAAGAGGGTGCCGAACGCCTTCCAGGTCGGCAGCCCGAGCCAGCGGCTGCCGGTGCTCGACATCATCGAGACCAGCGAGCGCACCCGCTCTGGCCGGCGGATGGCGACGGTCTGGGCGATCATCCCGCCCATCGAGGCGCCCACCAGGTGCGCCGACTCGATCCCGAGGTGGTCCATCAGCCCAGTCGTGTCCTCGCCCATGTCGCGGAGCAGGTAGGGAGCCGTGCGCCGCCGGCCCAGCAGCATGTCGGTGCGCTTCGGCAACCCGGCAGAGTCGATCTTGGTCGAGCGGCCAATGTCGCGGTTGTCGAAGCGGACGACCCGGAAGCCGCGCTCGGCCAGCATCGCGCAGAACTCCTCGTCCCAGGCGAGCATCTGGGTCGCCAGGCCCATGATCAGGAGCAGCGGCTCGCCGTCTGAGTCGCCGATCTCCTGGTAGGCGATCTCGATCCCATTGACGGGAGCAAGCCGCTCCTCACTCAGACCGCTCATCGGGTCAGCTTACGTCCCGCCAGCTAAGTTTGCCCTCAGTGCGAACCGCGATCGTCTCCGACCTCCACCTCGGCAACGCCTTCGGCGAGGATCTGCTGCGCGACGCCGGGATCCGGCGCGTCCTGTTCGAGGAGCTCGACGGGGCCGAGCGGGTCGTCCTGCTCGGTGACGTGCTTGAGCTGCGCGAACTACCGCTCGCCACGGCGCTGGAGAGCGCCCGACCCTTCTTCGAGGAGCTGGGCGAGGCGATGGCGGGCCGTCCCGTGGTCCTTGTTCCCGGCAACCACGATCACTGGCTCGCCGAGCCCCTGCTGGAACGGCGGGCGCTGGAGAGCAAGCCGCTGGACTCGAGCACCGCGCCGCCCCGGTGGGCGACGTGACGACCCGAATCGCCGCCTGGCTCGGCGAAGCGCCGAGCTCGAGCTCGCCTACCCCGGGATCTGGCTGCGCGACGACGTCTACGCGACCCACGGCCACTACATGGACTGCCACATGAGCCTGCCGCGGCTGGAGTGCATCGCCGCGGCGGCGTCGATGCGGGCGGTCGGAGCGGCTGCCCGAGCCGGCCCGGCCCGGCCGACTACGAGCGGGTACTGCGGCCCGTCTACGGCCTCACCTTCGGCCTCGCCCAGGGCGGGGTGGCGCGGCGTGCCTCGCGCCCGTCCGAGCGCGCCTGGCGGACGATCGCCAGCCGCAACGGGCGCGGGAACCGGGCCCGCCGTGCCGCGCTTCGCGCCGCCGTCGGCGCCGGCGTGCCGGCCGGCATCTGGGGCCTCAATCGCCTGCTGCGCGCCGATTTCGACGCCGACCTCTCGTCGCGACTCGATCTCCCGCAGCGGCATCGCCGCCGCAACCGAGATGGCCGAGCGGTTGCGAGTCAAGGCCGCCCACGTGATCACCGGCCACACCCACCGGGGCGGCCCCGGCGAGGGCGAGGGCGACTGGGCACTGCCGGCCGGCGGTCAACTCCACAACACCGGCAGCTGGGTCTTCGCCTCGGCCTTTCACCACCCCGGCACGCCACCCGGTCCCTACTGGCCGGGGACCGTCACCTGGATCGAGGACAGCGGACCCCCGCGGCGCTCCCGGTTGCTGCTCGACCGATCCCGGGACGAGCTGCGGGCGGCGGTCGCCAGGCTCGCCGCAGCGATCGGCTAAGGCTCCCCGGCTAGAGCCACTCGGCGACGATCCGGCCGATCTCCGCCCCCGCATCCTCCTGCAGGAAGTGGCCGGCGTTCTCGATCGCCCGCGGGGCGGGAAGGTTCAGCTGCGAGGAGACCCGCTCGCCGACCGAGAACGGCAAGATCGGATCGGAGTCCGCCCAGAGGACCAGCGCCGGGCGCTCGTCGACGCGAAGCGCGTCGGCCACCCGTTTGCCCTCGACCGCTCCGGGCGCCTCGGGCTCGGTCGGCAGGATCAGCGGGAAAGCGCGGGCGCCGGCCTTCGACTCGGGGCTCGGATAGGGCGCCTCATAGGCGGCGATCACCTCGTCCCCCGGGTCGTTCCTGCAGCCGCCCCGGACCAGCATCCCGACCGGCACGTCGGCGTTGTCGCGGACGAAGTCGCGAAATTTGAGCCAGGTCTCGCTCATCCGCTGGTGGCCGGTGAACGGCCCGGTCTCCATGATCACGAGGCGGGAAAAGCGCTCCGGGTGCTCGACCGCGAGCCGCAACCCGATCGGCCCGCCCCAGTCGTGGACGACCGCGGTGGCGTCGCGCACGTCCAGCTCCTCCAGCAGCGTCGCCATCAACTCGACGTGGCGGTCGTAGGTGTACCAGCCGAGGTCGGTCGGCTTGTCGGAGCGGCCGAAGCCGGCGTAGTCGGGGGCGATGCAGCGATAGCCGGCGTCGCGCACCGGCGGAATCACCTTGCGCCACAGAAACGACCAGGTCGGCTCGCCGTGGAAGAAGACGACCGGCCTCCCCTCCCCCTCGTCGAAGTAGGCGAGCCGCAGCCCGTCGATCTCCCGGTAGCTGGACTCGAAAGGGAAGTCGGGCAACCCCTGCAGGCTCTCCTCCGGCGTTCTCACCACCTCGGCGCTCACCGGCCGATCATGGCAGTTGCCGCAGGAAGCTGCCGACCTCGGGACCGAAGCAAGGCGAGAAGAGCCGCATCGGGCGCGGCCGTCCCGTGCAGCGAATCGTGGCCGCGCCGGGGCCAGCTGGATGAATTTCGCTCACCGGTTTGACCGTGCAGTCATCTCGTTGCAGGAAACACTTGTTAGCTCCAGAAGCAGCGCCTAGCATCTCCCTCAAACGGCTTCACGAAAGGGTTACGCATGAACGATGAAAGCCTGATCAGCGGCTGGTGGGTATTCGCCGGCGTGCTGCTCCTGATCGCCGGTGTGCTGAACATCGTCTACGGCATCGCCGCGATCGGAGATTCGAAGTTCTTCACCGAAAACGTGACGTTCATCGTCAGCGGCCTTCACACCTGGGGATGGATCAGTCTGATCCTCGGCGTGCTCGAGCTGGTGGCGGCGTTCTCGCTTTTCTCCGGCGGTGAATTCGGCCGCTGGTTCGGCATCTTCGTCGCCTCGCTCAACGCGATCGGCGCGCTGATGTCGATCCCCGCCTACCCGTTCTGGTCGCTGGCGATCTTCGCCCTCTCGATCATCATCGTCTACAAGCTGGCCGAGGGCCCCGAAGGCAATCCGGTTCCCTAGGCGAACCGGGATCAGCCGCCAAGCGGCGATCCAGATACCTGCTGTGGACGAAGGCCCCGGGCACCCGGGGCCTTCGTCGTTGCGGGCTCTCCTGCGGCGACCGGCTCGCGAGCGTCGAGGCTCGACCACGGCGCGGCGGTCGGCGCGCGGCTCTCGTAGAGGACGTCGACCCCGGCGAGACGGTCCTGCCAGCCGCGGCGGCGCTCGTCGGTGAGGATTCCGAGGAAGCCGAGCCCAAAGGGGATCGCCGCGAGGAAGAGCCCGAACAGGCGCTTCACCGATTTTCGCGGTGGCAGGCCGCGACCTTCCACACCGAGCCGGACGCCGAAGAAGCGCATCCCCGGGGTCTGTCCAGCCAGCGACCAGAAGGCGACGAGGTAGAAGCCGCCAAGCGCGACCCAGGTGGCGCTGCCGAGCGCGAGGGCGAACCCCGAGACGCCGTCGCCGCCGCCGGAGAAGAAGGAGCCGATCAGGGCCGCTATCGCGGCCAGGCCGGAGAAGACGAGGTTGACGATCAGCAGGTCGAGCCCGAGAGCGAGGCCCCTGGTGAGCGCGCCGGCGCGATCGGTTGGCTCGGAGCGCCTCCGTCGGAAGAGGATGCGCCGCGCGACGCTCTCGACGACGCCGTCGAGGCGTCGCGTCGCAGCGCCGATCGTGTGGCCGACGTCCTCGATGAAACCGACGCTCTGGGCGCTAATCGCGGCCCGCAGCTCCGGCGCCTCGGCGATCCGCTCGACCAGGCGCTGCGCCTCATCGCTGGCAAGCAGCCGCCGCCAGACCTCGTCGACCATCTCGCTGTCGAGCGCCTCTATCAGGGCCCGCTTCACCGTCTCGCTCTCGAGCGCGCCGTGCACGGCGTCCTCAACCAGGGGCCCGTGCAGCACCCGCACCAGAGCCCGCTCGACCGCCTCGCTTTCGACCGCCGCCACCATCGCCTCCTCGGCGGCGGACTGGACGGCACGCTCTACGCCGGTCGCCTTGCCGACCGAGCGCGCTCCGCGCACGCCCGCCCCGAGCAGCCGCACCGAGAGCGGCAGCGGCCTCCCCGAGGGCCCCTCGCCCTGCGGGGGAGCCTGCGGATCGGGACCGTCAGCCATCGGCGCGAGTATACGTCCGGCCCACAGAGCGTTCGCACTTATCCGTGCCATAGCCGGATAAGTGCGAACGCTCCGGGCCGGTTATCGCGGAGGGTCGCCGAGCGAAGCGAGGAGACGGTCGAGGAACTCCGCCTGCGCCGTCAGGATCCTGCGCCGCGCCTCGGGCGGGTCGAACCACTCGGCGCGGTCGACCTCGGGGAACTCGCGCTCGGCGCCGGAGCGCGGCGGCCACTCCATCGCGAAGGCGTCGCTGCACAGCTCCGCCGGGTCGAAATCGCCCTCGGCAGCCCACGCGTGGACGAGCTTGCCGCCCTTCTGCCGCACAGAGCCCAGCTCGACCAGCGCCTCGGCGGCCGGCTGGGGCGCCGCCTCCCCCAGCTCCTCCCTCAGCTCTCGCAGCGCGCACTGGCGCAGGTCCTCGCCACGATCGGGTTCGCCCTTCGGGATCGACCAGGCGCCAAGGTCTTTCTTCGCCCAGTACGGCCCGCCGGGATGGACGAGGAGCACCTCGAGGCCCGCGGCCGGCTTGCGGAAGAGGAGGATCCCGGCGCTTTCCTTCGCCGCCACCGCCGTCGCGCCTCAGGCCACGGCGCGCAGGCGGCTCTTGGCGCGCTGCGCGATCACAGCCGCCCATTCGGAGTCGTCGATGTGGGCCGGCGCAGTGGTCCCGAGGAAGTCGCCGAGAGCCATTGCCAGGCCGTCGGGATCTTCGAGATGTGGGAAATGGGCGGCACGTGGCAGCGTCTCGAAGCGACAGCGGGGGATCGATTCCTCGGCCGCGCGGCCGTGCGCGATCGGGATCGTCCGGTCCCGCTCGCCCCAGACGATCAGGGTCGGCATGTCGCCGAGCAGGTAGAGCCGGTCGCGGGCGCTGACGTGCTGGCCGTGGACGTCGATGACCGAACGCAGGGTCTGCAAGAAGGCTCGCCGCGAGCCGGGCTCCTGCAGCGGCCGCAGCGCCCGCGCGACCGCCTCCAGATAGACGCCCTTCGAGCTGCCGCGGGCGCGCAGCCGGCCGCCGACGCCGTCGATCGCATCGACCAGCCGCCGCTGCGCGGCGACGCGGAGCAGGGGCGAGGCGCCCGGCAGCGTCGCCCCGCGTAAGAGCGGGCTGACCTCGCGTCCGAGCCCGCCGCTGGAAATCAGCACGAGTCGCTCGGTGCGCTGCGGGAACTGGTAGAAGAACTGCATCGCCACCCCGCCCCCCAGCGAGTGGCCGACGATCGTCGCCCGCTCCACCCCGATCGTCGTCAGCAGGTCGCGGATGCCGGCCGCGTGGGCGCCAAGCGAGTAATCGCCCCGCGGGGCGGCCGAATCGCCATGGCCGATCAGGTCTGGGGCCACCACCCGGTAGGAGCCGGCCAGCTGCTTCGCGATCCCCTCCCAATGACGCGAGGAGTTGACCATGCCGTGGATCAGGACGACAGTCGGCCCCCTGCCAGCCACCCGGTAGACCGCGCGGTGCCCGTGCAGATCGACCTCATGTGCCTCGAAGCAGCTCGCCGCTTCCACGGACAAGACCCTACCGCTGCGCGTGGTCCCCATTCGCGAGGTCCCGGCAGTCGAGATCGACCGCTAGCTTTGGCGCGCAACCCTCAGGCGGACGGGTGCTCTGCCGCGCGCTGACGCGCCTCGGCCTTCTGTTCGAGCGTCATCGCGCCGGGATGGCCGTCGCCCGGCCAGGGGGTGAGGATCAGCAGCAGGCGGGCGTCGGACCGTGCGGCGATCGTGCGGCGCTCGCCGGGGTCGAACTCGAAGAGATGGCCGGCGCTTGCCGGCACGGCCTGCCCACCGGGCGTCGTGACGTCGACCTCGCCGGCGACGACGACGAGCCGCGCCCGCTCGTGAACCTCGTGCTCCTGCAGCTCCTCCCCCGCCGGCAGATGCAGCACAATCGTCCGCGCGTCCCCCGCCGAAGCGAGGATCTGCGGCTGATGCGGCTCGGCGTCGACGGTCCCCAGGTCCCAACTCTGCATCAGCGGCCCCTTTCATCCATGCCCTTGTTGTACCACGGCTCGATCGCGGTCAGCTGGACGATCGGGATCGTCCGGTTCGCCTTCGCCGCCTCTCGCCGGTACGCCGCGTAGGGCGCGAAGACGCGGTCGGCGAGCGTCCAGAGCCTGTCGCGCTCAGCCCCGTCGCCAACCACCGTCGCCCCCATCGGGACGCCGCCGAACGTGACCTCGGGGTGAGCCAGAAGATTGTGAAACCAAGCCGGGTGAGTTGGGTAGCCGAGCTTCGAGGCGACGATCGTGACCCGGTCCCCGTCGTGGAAGTAGATGACCACGTTGCGGCGCACCGCGCCGCTCTTCGCGCCCCGGGTTTCGAGCAGGGCGGTGGGCATGACGAGGCCCATTCCCAGGCGGCCCCCGGTCGCCCGCATCAGATACGGATCGACCTTCCAGACGACGTTGACCGACATGAACCTTCCCAAGCGGGTGTTGGCGAGCGCTGCGTAGACACGGCTGAACAGGCCGCGCGGGCGGCTGGGGTCGACGTGCTTGAGCCGAGCGGGCATCGCGAGATTCTCCATCAAAGCCCGCCGACGGGGCGCTATTTGCTCGTGGTGGCCGTGGCCGTGGTGTACGCGGTGCCAGCCGAGGCGGCGACGGTCAGCGTGTTTGAGTAGGCGCCGCTTGCCGGCGCCGTATAGGTGAACTGGGTGGCCGAAACCGCCGGGCCGGTGGCGGGGATTTCAAGCGGCGTGCCGACGACGGCGCTGCCGGCGGTTCCGGTCGCGGTGACTTTCGCCGCGTGCCCAGTGCCGAGCTCGGAGACGACGTTGCCGACGCTGTCGGTGACGCTGACGCTGGCGCTGAGGACCCCGGAATTGCCGAGCGCGGTGATCGCACAGGTGAAGAGACAGGGGGAGCCGATCGTGCCGGCGCCGACGACCGCGTTGGCCAGCGCCCAGCGGCTCGCCGCGCCGGCCGAGACGGTGAAGTTGAGCGCCGCCGGGCTCGAGATCGTGCCGTCGGTCGTCGTCAGGGTCGCCGCGCCGGCCCTGTTCAGTTTCAGCGTTCCGTTTTTGGTCGAGGTGGCGGTCACGACCCCGTTGGTGAAGGCGATCGCGGTTGCCGATCCGAAGGAGATCGCGGTGCCCGAGCTGTTGGCCACGGTCGGCGCCGCCCCGCTGGGGCTCGCGGTGGCGCCAGAGAAGGTCAGGTTCTTGGCGCCGGTGTAGCCGGTGGCGGTGTTGCCATAGGTGTCCTGCGCGGTGATCGTGAGGATGTCCGCGGCGGCGGCAACCGGCGTCAGCGTCGCCGCCGCGATCGCAAATTTCGCCGCCGTGCCAGCCGAGACCGTGATCGCCAGCGCCGTATTCGTGAGCGAGCCCTCGGTCGCCCTGAGGCTCACCGCGCCGCTCTTGTAGAGCTTCATCGCGCCGTTGTCCCCTTCGACCGAGCTGGCGATCCCGGCGTCGAATTCGATCTCGGTGGCAGCGCCAAAGGCGACCTCGTCGCCGTCGGAATCCGAGACGGTCGGGGTGTTGCCGGCCGGGCTCGCCGAGGCGCCGGAGAAGACCAGGCTGTGGAGCCCGTGTAGCCGGTGGCGGTGTTGCCGTAGGCATCCTGCGCGGTGATCGTCAGGTCGTCGACGGCACCCGCGGCCGGCGTCGTCGTTGCCGCGGCGACGACGTATTTCGACCCGGCGGCGGGGCTGACCGTCAGCGCCAACGGCACCGGCGTCGTGATCGAGCCCTCGGTGGCGACGACGCTGGCGGCACCGGAGCGGTAGAGCTTCAACACCCCGTTTTTGGCCGAGCCGACGGCGGCGACCCCCGAGGCGAAGGTCAGCGCGGTGTTGCTGCCGAAGGCGACGTTGCTGCCGGAGGCGTTGGCGACCGTCGGGGCGGTGCCGCCCGGGCTGGCGGAGGCGCCGGAGAAGACGAGGGTGTGAGATCCGGTGTAGGTCGTCACGGTGCTGTCGTTGACGTCCTTGGCGGTGATCGTGAGGTTTGCCGACCCCCCCGCCGTGAACGTCGTGACGCTGCCGGCGAGGACGAATTTTGCGACGGCCCCCACGGTCACGTTTGCCGTTTTGGCGCCGCTGGCCGCGGTCCACGTCTTCCAGGACGCGGTCACCACGTAGACGTGTTCGCCGATCGGCACGCTGCTGTCGGTGCAGGTTTTGACCGTGGTCGGGGCCGACCGAGTAGGGCAGTTGCCGCCCGCGTCTTCGCCGTCGCGGGTGACGTAATAGGAGACGGTGCCACTCCCCGGTGCGGTTACGCTGCTCCAACTCAACGTCACCGTGCCCCCCGCGTTTGCGGTGGCCGCCGAGATCGTCGGCGCGCTCAGTTTGGTCACCGCGGCTGCTGCGGTGCCTTTTCCGCTCGCGGAGAAATAGGCAAGGGCACTGCCGGTGAGCGCGACCAGGGCTAGCGCCAGAGGCACCACACCGGGGACGCTCGCTGGCACGAACCGCCTCATCCGTGAGCCTGACCGTCGAAGGCGAGCTGGACCCGAGCGCCCTGACAGGCGTTCTGGTCGATGGGCAGGTTCCGCAGGGCGATCGTCGGCGCGGAGGCCGTCGCCGAGGGCAGGCTCACGGACCCGACCGCCGGCACAGTCAGCGGCGCCGATGGCGAGACGCCCGCCGGGACCAGCTCGAAGTTGGGATCGCCCGGGCAGCCGGGCGGATCCTCGGCGAAAGCGACGGTCAGGCTCGTGACCTCAATCGGAACCGAATTGGGGTTGACGATCAGCACCGGCAGGGGCTGCGGCGGATCGCCCGGGAGCATTCCTTCGCTCGTTCCCCGGGGCTCGATCGAGAAAGGCTTCGGTTCGACCTGCTGCCACGAGAAGCGCGCGACGCGGCCGGGGTTACCGCGACGGCCGAGGGCGCGCACCGCAAAGGCGTGCGCCCCCGGCGGGAGTCCCACCGCGATGTGGGGGGAGCTGCAGGCGCTCCACCCGCTGCCGTCCAGCTGGCACTGGAAGCGCCGCGGCGCCCTGGGCTCAGCGCCGGGCGCCGACCGGGGAGAGCCCGGCGCCCGCGGCCGCGGCGCGACGTGGAACCTGAACTGCGCCTCGCGCCCGATGGCGGTGGGGTTCGGCACTTCGATGAACCGCGGGCGCGGCGGGCGTGACGAGCGCTTCCCCTTTCCCTTCCCTTTCGCCACAACTCCACCCTCTGCCCCACGGCCCTCGGACCGGGCCGCCGCATACGCGACGGCCCCAAGGCAGGCGACCGCGGCGATCAGGGCCAGTGGCACCCAGATCGCCCTCGGACGGGCCGTAGAACCCAGGCGGGGAAGCATCGGGACCTACGAGGCCCTAGGAGCTTTTCAGGGTCAGCGTCAGCGTCGCGCCCTGGCAGGCGTCCTGGTTGACCCCGGTGTCGTTCATCGTCAACGACCCGCTCGGCGTCAGCGCCTGGTTGTTGCCGGGCGAGAAGGTTTTGTTGACCACGACGTCCGCCATCGTGAAGTCGGGGTTCCCGCCGGTGATCACGACGCTGCAGCCCGAGTGGCCGGCGTCGGGGGTGATTTTTTCCAGCGAGACGGTGCCGACCCGCTGTTTGCCCGAAGACGGGTTGTCGACGGTGAGCGCGACGGAAGAAGAGGAGCCTGGATAGAGGTTTCCGGTCACGGTGCCTTTGAGGGTCACGGCCGAGCTCGACCCAACCGTTGCGGTGGCCGTCCCCGAACCGGTGCTGGTGAAGTACGCGTAGGCGCCCGCAGCGAGGGCCAGAACCCCGGCGCAGCCAACCGCCCACAGCGCTCGCTGCCTGGTAAAGCGAAGCATCAAAAACCTCCCCTTCGATCTAATGGTCCGGGACGAGCCCGGGAAGTTCGATGACATCGGCGATTCGTCCAGAAGCCTTTAGGCAGCTAATGGATTAAGCGAGCCGGCCCCTTTAGCCACAATGGATAACGCCCCCGGTCCAATGCAGGAATCGCTGCCTTCAGGGCATCGGCGCGAAATTGGGCCGACAGCGGGACTAAGGGCTGAGACGGGAGAGTCGGCGTCGACCGGTCGCCGGTCGGGGGCTATCCGACGCTGATCTGCTGCAACGGCTGGGTGCTCGGCTCCGAGGCTTCGGACGCCTGTTCCAGATTGGCCCGGCGGAGGGCCGCCTCCCATTCCGCGTCTTGCTGGCGCCAGAGAGCTTCGAGTCGCTGGCGCTGGCGACGGCGCCTGAAGCGGACACCGCCAACGCCGAGAATGAGACCGAGCATGGCGATGACCAGCAACGGCAGGGCATAGGAACCCGAGGACGCACGATCGCCCGAGTCCCCAAGCGGCGCAGCCGCCACCGGGGGTGCGGAACTGGCGCCGTCGCTCTGAAGCGAGGCGGAGTGCCCCAGCGAAGTTGCGGCGCCGACCGCCACCTTGACGACCCTGCTTGGCCTGGTCGCCGTCGCCGTCGGTTGCACCGTGTGGACCACGCTTCCCGCTCGAGAAGTGCTCGCGGGTTCGTCGAGCGTCGACGGAATCGACGGTTCCGGTTCGTAGGACCCGCCTGGATCGGGGGTGTACGAGGGCTTCTCGCTATCAGACCGGGCCTTTCCCGTAACCGCGCCGCTACCCACCGAACTTCCATGCTCCAGCGGCGCGGCCCCACCGCCGGACGTTCCCCCCTCGACACCCTGCGGGGTCCATTCCGTCGCAGCCGGCGCAGCAGGTTGCGTTGAGTCGCCCGAGGGTTCGGTGGCCGTTTCCCCCGACGTCGAGCCACCACCGGCCTCTTCGGCCGCAGACGCACCTGCCGGTGCGACGACGAGCAGGACTGATGCTGCAGCGATCGTCGAAATCGCAAGATAACCACAGCGATGCAGTTTGCTCATCTCCTGGCTCGCTCCCCGATAGTGGAGTGGATAGACAAATAGTCTAAGTTGGGACCGAATTCTGCTGAGAAAAAGACGCTGAGAGCGAGAAAAGCTTAGGTTTATGGAGCCGCGAGCGGTTGAGTCCCCGATCGGGACGGCGGGATGAAAATGCGGGTGTCTCACCGGCCCGCACTCGGAGCATTGGCCGGCCTTGGTCTTTCGACGGGCCTCGGCTTGCTGCTTGCGGTCACGTCCTCAGCCGCCCCGCCGAGCCTCAGCATCGTGGCCACCGACGCGGTCATCGGGCAGACGATTCAGGCAACCGCACAGCTCTCGGAAAGCCCGAACGCATCGGAAGAAATCTCCTTCGAAGTCTTCGGCCCCGACGACACCGACTGCTCCGGGCCTGCGCTGAGCCCCGCCCCGGCTGCGGCCCCGGTAACCGGAGAAGGCGAATACCTCTCGGGGGAATTCACCCCACCCGAAGCGGGCATCTATCGCTGGAGCGCCCACTACCCGGGCGACCTCGAAAACCCCGCCGCCGACTCCATCTGCTCCGCCGCCTCGGCTGTGGGCAAGGCCTCCCCGACGCTTGCAGGGGTGGCGACCTCCGCTGTGACGGTCGGCTCCTCGATCACCGACGGGGTGACCCTGGCGAGTGGCTTTGAGGCCAGCGGCCAGCTCCTCTTCCGCGCCTACGGCCCGGACGATCAGACCTGTGCGGACGCTGTCGCATACGAAGCGCCGGTCGCAGTCGACGGCAACGGCCTCTACTCCCCGCCCGGCTTCTCGCCCCCGGCGGGGCTCTACCGCTGGACCGTCTCCTACGCGGGCGATGAGAACAACGAAGCGGCCAGCCTGCCCTGCGGGTCCGCCAACCAGGCCTCGGCCGTGGGCAAGGCCTCCCCGACGCTTGCAGGGGTGGCGACCTCCGCTGTGACGGTCGGCTCCTCGATCACCGACGGGGTGACCCTGGCGAGTGGCTTTGAGGCCAGCGGCCAGCTCCTCTTCCGCGCCTACGGCCCGGACGATCAGACCTGTGCGGACGCTGTCGCATACGAAGCGCCGGTCGCAGTCGACGGCAACGGCCTCTACTCCCCGCCCGGCTTCTCGCCCCCGGCGGGGCTCTACCGCTGGACCGTCTCCTACGCGGGCGATGAGAACAACGAAGCGGCCAGCCTGCCCTGCGGGTCCGCCAACCAGGCCTCGGCCGTGGGCAAGGCCTCCCCGACGCTTGCAGGGGTGGCGACCTCCGCTGTGACGGTCGGCTCCTCGATCACCGACGGGGTGACCCTGGCGAGTGGCTTTGAGGCCAGCGGCCAGCTCCTCTTCCGCGCCTACGGCCCGGACGATCAGACCTGTGCGGACGCTGTCGCATACGAAGCGCCGGTCGCAGTCGACGGCAACGGCCTCTACTCCCCGCCCGGCTTCTCGCCCCCGGCGGGGCTCTACCGCTGGACCGTCTCCTACGCGGGCGATGAGAACAACGAAGCGGCCAGCCTGCCCTGCGGGTCCGCCAACCAGGCCTCGGCCGTGGGCACGATTACCGCGACCCTTACTGCCAGCGCAACCAGCGGTACGGTCGGGAACCCGGTGACGGCCACGGCGTCGATACAGGAGGGGGCGATCCCCGCCGGGCAGACTACGTTCACGGCGTTCTCACCCGGCGACACGAATTGCTCCGGCGCCGCAGCCTTCAGCTCGACGGTCAACGTCTCGGGGAACGGCTCGTACCGCTCGGCCGTATTCGTGCCTTCTCGGGTCGGCACGTTCCGCTGGACCGTCAGCTACTCGGGCGACCCAAACCACGCCCCGACGAGTGCTGGTTGCGGCAAAGCAACGTCCAGTGTCTCTCCAGCAAGTCCCTCGATCGCCAGCGACGTCACGCAACGACTTACGGTTGGAACCTCCTTCAGGGTTACGGCAACGCTGCAGGGGGGCTTCACGCCCGCGGGCACGATCACCTTTGAGATCTACCGTCGGGTCGCGGCAGGCTGTGACAAGCCAGTGGCCGTCGGCGTCGTCCCCGTGGCCGGGAACGGCACGTTCAGCTCGGATCCGCTCGTTGCGCGACAGCCCGGTACCTACAGCTTCGGGGCCAGCTATTCCGGCGACGCCGCGAATCAAGGCGCGACCGATCCGTGCGATCCGTCTGGCCCAGCAGTCCAGGTGTATCGACGGACGCCGCAAGTGAAACCGCGTGCGCGCCTGAACGAGGGCAATCAGATCTCGATTCGCGCGCACCTCTCCGGCGCCGCCTCACCCTCCGGCGTAATCAACTTTCGGCTCTACCGCCCGGGCGACAAACAGTGCAAACGCAAGCCCGCGTTCAGCGGCGGCCTGACCGTAAGGTCAAACGGCAGCTACCTGCTGGCCCAGTACTTCGCGACCAAACGGGGCGTCTACCGCCTCAGCGTCGGCTACTCCGGCGACCAGCGCAACCGCCAATACAAACCAACCTGCCACAGCGCACAGCAGATCCGAGTCGACTGACTCGCCGAAGCCCCTTCTAGTCAGAAACCGCGATCCTGGCCGCCTAGCCGGGTTCGGCTGCGCCGACCACCAACGTCGCGTGCATGCCTTTTTCGTCGTGTTCGAACAGACTGCAATAGAGGCGGTAGGTGCCGGTGGGCAGATTGAAGCTGGCGGTCGTGTGTTCATCGGGCGCCGCTTCTGGAACGACCAGCGGCGGGTCCCCGCTGCCCTCGCGCTGGAGCTTGAGGTTGTGGTTGTCTTCGCCCTGGTTACTGAGCTCGACGATCACTTTGCCGGCGGTCACTTCAGGGCGGGAGAGGGTGTAGCTCCACTCAACGGCTTTGACGCCGAGGTGGGAGACGGTGCCTTCCGGTTGCGGTTCTTCTTGCGGGGGGGTGTCGGCTGGCGGCGCCGGCAGCACCGGTGGGGGCGCGGACACAGCGGGCCGGTGGTCGCAGGTCCACCAGTGCTTCACTCGCTTGACCCGTCGCACGCGACCATGTCGCTTCACGTGCTTGACCACACGCTTGGCGTGCCGCTGCCAGATGCAGCGTTCCGCCACCGGCGCGTCCGCGTGGGCGGCGGGGCCCATCGCCATCGCCACAGCGCCGACCAGCCCAAGGCAGATCAGCCGCGCAGCTGCTCTGCTCATGCTTTCACCAGGGTCGGCCGCTCGAAGGAGGAAGCCCCCGGGATGATCGGCGCCGCGTCATGGCCGAGCCACTGCTCGAGCAGAGAGCAGTACATCGCGCGGAAATCGCTGGTTACGCGAACGTTGTCGTTGGGGTCGAGCTGCGCCAGGCCGGGGAACTCGCCGACCATCTCCCCCTTCGCCTTGGAGCCGACGACGAAGGCGCAGCCGGCAGCGCCGTGGTCGGTGCCGAGCGAGGCGTTCTCCTCCGGACGACGCCCGAACTCGCTCCACATCTCCACCATGACCCTGTCGTCGAGGCCACGCGCCTCGAGGTCGCGCTGGAAGGCGAGCATCCCCTCGCAGGTCTCGCGCAGGCCGCGCGAGAGGTCTTCGGCCTCGTCGGCGTGGGTGTCGTATCCCCCCGCGGCCCGGATCGTCACCACCCGCATCGGCAGGCCAGCGTCGATGAAGGCGGCGAGCCCGGCGAGCTTGTGGGCGAAGTACGTGTCGGGATACGTGACCAGGCTGGTGAAGTCGCCGAACCCACCCAGGTCCGTGCGCAGCTTGTCGGTCTGGGCCGTGGCGCGGCGCACCTGAGCCAGGCCGGAAGAGTCCGAAGGCAGCGAGCCGAAGCGGGCGAAGCTCTTGAACATCTCGTCGGAGATCGGCTGGCTGACGTGCGACCAGAGGTCGTAGCCGTCGACGCTGTCGATCGCCGCCACCGGCCGGTTCGCGGTGGCGATCATCGGCGAGAGAGAGCCGTCCATCGAGAGCCCCTGCAGCGGGTTGTCGTCGTCGCCGACCTCGTCGATGTAGCGGCCCAGCCAGCCGGTGTGAAAGCCGATGTCGAGCTCGCCGATCTCGTAGTAGTGGCGCGAGGTGAAGTGCGACTGGTCCGGGTGGTCGTAGCCGATCGCCGGGAAGGCGCTGACCTTGCCCTCTTCGTGGAGGGTGGCCAGCCCGGCGGCCGAGGGGTGCCAGCGCAGACGCGGGTCCTCGCTGAATTCCGTCCCCGCGTCGGGGGCGAGCGCAAGGTTCGGCCGCAGTTGCGAGTAGCGCGGGTCGCCGGTCGGCGCGAGGACGCTGAGGGCGTCGATGCCGCCGTCGAAGAAGATCGAGACGAGGATCTTGTCGGTCTGGGCCGCCTGGGCGATTCCCTCCTCGAAGGCGGCCAGCGGGATCTTCGAGGCGCCGTAGACAGCCAACGCCAGGCCGGCGCTCCAGGAGAGGAAGGTGCGCCTCGAGAGACCCGTCCCCGCGGGCTCGGGCATGCCCGCCTCGATCGCCGGCAGCCCCCTGCCGGCTTCGGCCGCCGCCGAGCGCAGCAGCTGGGAGCGGGTGTAGTTGTCGCAGCAGTTGTGCACGGTCAGCTTCCCCTCATTGCAGGATCAGGTCCGGGCTGATGCCGATCAACTGCAGCAGGGCGTTCTGCCGCATCGCGCGGTAGGGCCCTTGCTGCCAGCTGGCGATGGCGAGTTTCTCGCTGCGGCGGCTGAAGTCGAGCAGCTCGGCCCGGTGCTCGTCGCGCAGCGCTGGCGAGCCCCACGCGGCCGTCGCCCGGTCCAGCGCCTCCTCGGCGGTCTCGGTGGCGCTGTAGCTCCCGCCCCAGGCGTCCACCGAGATGTCGTCGATCGCGTAGTCGACGATGTTCCAGCGGGCACGCAGCCGCGAGGTGTCGAGCCAGCGGGTGTCGTCCCAGCCGGAGACGTTCGGCGGCCAGAAGAGCATCTGACCCGCCTGGTCGCAGAGCCAGGTCCAGGCACCGGTGTCGATGCCGCGCCCAATCGAGCGCAGCATGCCGGCGAGCTGGACGACCGGCGGTTTCACCATCGGCGGGCCTTGGTAGAGGTCGGGGCTCATCAGGATCGTCTCGAGCACCGGCCGGATCGCCCATCCCGAGCCGCGATAGGTGTTCTGCAGCCCCTCGCTGACGCCGCTGGAGGGCGGCTGCGGGACGAAGTAGCTCCACAGCTTCTCGACGAAAAAGGAGGGGTGGAGGGGATTCTCGACGCAGAGGCGGCAGGAGTCTTCCCAGCTCCAGTTGCCCGCCTTGCCGAACACCGTCTTCACATTGGTGTCGTGGCGTTTGGGGTCGAAGCGGAAGTTGTAGGCGCCGAGCTCGCCCGACCAGTCGTAGCGCCACCCGGTCAGCGCCCGCGCCTGTTCGCGGATGTCGTCCTCGGTGTAGGCACCCCGGTCGGCGCCGAGGGAGAACAGCTCCATCATCTCCCGGGCGTAGTTCTCGTTCGGCGCCTGCTTGGTGTTTTCGGCGCCGTTCAGCCACTGCAGCATCGCCGGGTCGACGGTGACCGCCCTGAAGAGGTCGAGGAAGGAGCCGAAGCAGGCCGAGCGGAAGAGGTTCGACTGGTCGATCATCTGCTGTTGTTTGGAGACGCCGGCGTTGGAGGTCGCGAACCAGTCGTGGAAGACGAGCGCCATCCGCTCGACCAGCGGCTGGTCGCTGCGCACCATCCGGTCGAGGAACCAGAGGTGGTCGTGTCCCCAAGCGTCGGCGGGGGCTATCGAGTTGCCGTCGTCATCCACCGCCGCCGGCCCGTGCAGCGTCGCGCCGCCGCTGGGGCGGGTCAGAGACTGAACCGCGCCGACCAGCCCCAGGCCGGCCAGCTGCTCGGCCTGCCCCGGGACCGCGCCGAATCCGGCGCGCTGCAGCAGCCGCGTCGCCTGCGCCGACCCGAACGGGCCCTGGTAGGCGCCCGCCGGGCGGGGGTCGGGGTTGGGAGCGGGGCCGATGGCCGGCGCCGGCGCGCAGCGGTCCGCCGGCCTGGGCCCGGGTCCGCGACGATGGTGCTTGGGAGGCTTGTGCTTGTGGCGGACGACGTAGCTCTGGACCCGCCAGCCGCACTCGCCGTCTGGAACCCAGCGGTAGTGCTTGTCCTTCCAGAGGTGCCAGTGCCTGGGGCGACGCCGGCCCGGTTTGGGCGCGCGTTTTGGCCTGGACGCGCTGGCTGTCGCCTGAGGGATCGCCATGCCGAATGGACCTCTCGGTCCAACGGCACTAGTCGGCGACGACTATCCGGACTTGAAAAACGTCAACCGGTCTGGACGTAAGGCCTACTGCTCGGCCGGGGTCGATCAGTCGCGGGGAGGCAGCTGCTGCACTGACCAACGGTTCCCATCGGGATCGCTGAAGAAGACGAACGAGCCCCAGGGGAACCCCTGGACCTCGCCCACCTCCACACCGCGGTCGAGCAGCTCCTCGCGGGCAGCGGCGACGTCGGCGACGACCAACTGCAGTCCCTGAACCGACCCTGGCACCGCGTCGGTGACCCCCTTGCCGATCGTGATCGAGCAGGCCGATCCGGGCGGCGTCAGCTGGACGAATCGGATCTCGTCGTTGACGGTGTGGTCGTGGTCGGCGACGAAGCCAGCTTGGTCGACGTAGAACGCCTTCGCCCGGTCGACGTCCGACACGGGCACCGCGATCAGCTCGAGCTTGAAATCCATCCGAGTGGACGGTACCCGAACGCAAGCCGTTGCCGCGACGGAAACACGCTCCGCCTCCATCGCTGGGGAGTACGCTCGCTAGGCCAGGGAATGACGAAGGAGGACAACATGTACGCACGAGTAGCCCGCTGGAAGGATGCCGACGCCAAAGCGCTGGAAGAGAGCGCCGCGCAGATTCGCGCTCAGGCGGAGTCAGAGGGCGGGCCGCCACCCGGCGTGCCGGCGAAGGAGTTCCTACTCCTCCACGACACCGACGCCGGCAAGGCCATCGCGATAACCATGTTCGAGAGCGAGGACGACTACCGTCAGGGCGACGAGACGCTGAACTCGATGAGCCCCCCGGGGGAAGGAATGGGAACCCGGGTCTCAGTCGAGAAGTACGAGCTCGCGGTTCACGTCGAAGCTTGAGGTAGTCGACCTAACTGGACGGTATTTGAACCTTCTCGAGCTACCAGTCCTGATAGAAGTCGTTTATGCCAGTCTGGGTCTGGGTCCTTCTGGGTCTAAGCGCCCTCGGCTTCGTTCTCTGGTTGCTCGATAACAGGATGGGACTGGACGCGACCGAGAGATTCGGGAAGGCCCTCGCGATCCTGTTCATCTTGGCCGTGCTCGTCAGCCTCGTGCTCAGCTTTGCGAATGCGGATTGGCGGTGATTCGAGCGAAGGCGTCCCCGTGCGCGGTTTGGCCCCGTTCGTAGGAGCCATGTGGGGAAATACCTTGCTATCGGGGAGACAGGATTTGAACCTGCGACCGCTCGGCCCCCAGCCGAGTGCGCTACCAGACTGCGCCACTCCCCGTGGCTGCTCCGCATTCTGACGGATTCGGGCAAACTGTCGGGGCGCCGCGGGTCGCATGCGGAAGGCGACTCGCGCACGCGGCGGTAGCTCAATGGTAGAGCCTCAGCCTTCCAAGCTGATGATGCGAGTTCAATTCTCGTCCGCCGCTTGACCACCAGGGTTGGCGAACGTCTGTTCGTATCAATAGCCTGGGCTCGATGAGGACTTGCGGCCGATGCAAGCAAGAAAAGTCGCTTGAGGAGTTCGCTTGGCGACGGAAGGCCCGCGGGCAACGCGACAACTATTGCCGGCCTTGCCGAACCGCCTACAAGCACGAGCACTACGCTAAGAACAGACAGCGCTACATCGATTCCGCCCGCTGCCGCAAGGAAAGGATCCTCGCCGAGCGGACTGCCCAGCTCGTCCGTTTTCTTCGAGAGCACCCCTGCGTCGATTGCGGGGAGAGCGATCCTCTCGTCCTGGAGTTCGACCACCTGCGTGACAAAGCGTTCGGCATTGGCAAAGGCTTGCGCGATCGGCCATGGAAGAGCGTCCTCGCCGAGATGGAAAAGTGCGAGGTGGTTTGCGCCAATTGCCATCGGCGCCGGACCAATCGTCGAGGCGGTTTCATCCGCACTGTGGTGACTGCCGATATGGCAGAAGATGAACCGCGCGAAGGCTAGACAAAGAAGCGCTTTCGCCTGTCTTGTTTTCGCCTGTCTTGCCATTGTCGCCACACTGGTTGCGGGAGGTTGCGGCGGCTCGGATGGCACGAGCGAGGCTGCCGAGGCCGAAGCGGGATTGATCGACTGGCCGCTCTTCGGCCGGATCCCCGAGCGCACCCACTACCTGCCCGACGAAGGGCGGGACCTCAGTCCGCCGTTGGGCGAAGCCTGGTCGATCAACACGCACGCGCTGATCGAGTTCCCGCCGGCGATCGCCAACGGCATCGCCTACGTCGTCAACAAGTACGGCGACACCCGGGCGGTGCGCCTTCGCGACCGCAAGATCCTCTGGGAGCGGATCGTCGACAAGCGCCTCTCGGGGCCGCCGACCGACGTCACCGCGCCGGTCTACCACCGGGGGCGGGTCTACCTCGCCTACCTCGACGGCAACCTGGTCGCGCTCGACGCGGCGAGCGGCAAGCAGGACTGGAGGCGCAACCTCCACGCCCATTTGGAGTCCTCGCCGCTGGCGGTCGGAGACACCCTCTACATGGGGGACGACAAGACCAACCTGATCGCCATCGATGCCACCGACGGCGCGATCCGCTGGCAGCTCAATACGCCCGGCGCGATCAAAGCAAGCCCCAGCTACCACGACGGTCGGGTCTACGTCGCCGACTACCAGGCGGCGATGTTCTGCGCCGACGCGGACAGCGGCAAGCTGCTCTGGCGGACCAACACGAGCAAGGTCCCGCCATTCGGCGGCGGCGGCTTCTACTCCTCCCCCGCCATCGCCTTCGGCCGCGTCTACGCGGCCCGGGACGACGGAACCGTCTACGCCTTCGACGAAAAGACCGGCAGGGTCGACTGGTTTTTCCCCACTCACAACTTCATCTATGGCTCGCCCGCGGTCGCCAAGGTTCCGGGCACTCCTCCCAGCGTCTACATCGGCGGCTACGACGAGCACTTCTACGCGCTCGACGCGGACAGCGGCAAGCAACGCTGGCGCTTCGACGTCGGCGGACCGGTTCCGGGGACCGCGGTCGTGATCGGCCACACCGTCTACACCTCGAGCTTCAAGACCCGCGAGGCGATCGGGATCGACGTCCGTACCCACCACAGAACCTTCGCGCTGCGCCAGGCCGGCTATACGCCGGTCGTCTCCGACGGCCGCCGCCTCTTCGTAATCGGCTACTACGAGCTGGTCGGCCTGGAACCGGCGCGCCGCTGAGCCGCCGATGTAGACGTGCCGGTGATTAGCCGCCCATATGGGCGGCTAATCACCGGCACGTCGGGGTGGGTCTCACGTTTTGCCGCCGGGTAGCGTTGTCATCGCAGTGGAGCGCCGCGATCTCACCTTCCAGGCCGGCGGCGACGCGTGCGCCGCCTGGCTGTATCCGGCCCGAGGCGAGGCCGCGAAAGCCCCTGTGGTCGTGATGGCGCACGGCCTCTCGGGGACGCGCCGCGACAGCCTCGGGCCCTTCGCCGAGCGCTTCGCGGAGGCCGAAGTCGCCGCGCTCGTCTTCGACCACCGGGGCTTCGGCGACAGCGGCGGTGAGCCCGACCTCTTCCACCCAGCCCGCCAGCTCGACGACTGGCGCGCGGCGATCGCCTTCGCCCGCTCGCTGCCTGGCACCGACCCCGAACGGGTGGCGACGTTCGGCTCCTCGATGGGCGGGGGCAACGCGCTGGCCGCCGCCGCGGACGATCGGCGCGTCGCCGCCGCGGTGAGCCAGGTTCCCTTTCTCGACATCCTGCGGCAGGCGCACCGCTCCTCGCCGCGGGTGATGGCGCAGGCGACGCTCGCCGCCGCGCTGGGGCGCCACCTGCCGGCCGTCGGGCAACCGGACGAGGCCGCGCTGATCAACGCTCCCGGCGGCGAGGAGGGCTGGCGCCATGTGGTCGCGATCGGCGAGGACTCGCGCTGGCGGAACCGAGTGTCGGCTCGCTGGCTGCTCGGCCGCCCCTACCGGCCGGGGCGCCTGGCCGCCACCCTGCACTGTCCATGGCTCGTCTGCGTCGGCGAGGCGGACCGGGTCGCCAAGCCGGGACCGGCGATCGCGGCGGCGCGCCGCGCGCCGTTCGGCGAGCTGCGGACCTACCCCGGCGTCGACCACTTCGACATCTACGACGGCCCGGAGCACGAGGCGGTCGTCGCCGACGAGGTCGCCTTCCTGCGCCGCCACCTCTTGTAGGCAAAGCTCGGCGTCGGGCTACCAGGCATCGACGAAGCGGTGGCCACGATCCGGGCCGGGCTGCGACGTCGCGGCGCCCAGGGTCGAGGCGATCAGCGAGCGCGTCTGCGCCGGATCGACCACGTCGTCGAGCTCGAAGAGCGTGGCTGCGTTGAGCGCCTTCGCGTTGCGCTCCGCCGCCGCGGTCAGATCGCGCACCCGCTGCGCCCGCTCACCCTCGTCGCCGATCGCGTCGAGCTCCTTGCGCAGCGCCAGCTTCACCGCCCCCTCCAGGCCCATCGGCCCGAGGTGCGCGGTTGGCCAGGCGAGGGTGAGCAGCGGCTCGTGCAGGCTGCCGCCCGTCATCGCCTGCGCGCCGAGTCCGTAGCCACGGCGCAAGATGACCGCGACGAGCGGCACGCGGAGCGCCGCGCCGGCAAGGAGGAGCCGCGAGGTGTGGCGCACGAGGCCCGTCGCCTCGGCCTCAGGGCCGACCATCATGCCGGGCGTATCGACCAGCGAGACGACTGGCAGCCCGGACGAGTCGCAGAGCTGCAGGAAGCGAGCCGCCTTATCGGCGGCGTCGCTGGTGATCGCACCCGCCATATGGCGGGTGTCGTTGGCGACGAAGCCGACCGGCCGCCCCTCGATTCGGCCGAGCGCCGTCACCATCTCCGGCGCGAAGCGCTCGCGCAGGAAGGTCACCGACCCCTCGTCGGCGAGCGTCTCGATCACCGGCCCGACCGGGTAGGCACGACGCTCGCGCTCGGGCACCAGGTCGCGTAGCCGCTCCTGGTCGGGCTCGGGACCTGGTGGCGTCAAGCCCTGGAAGTAGGCGAGCAGCCGCTTCGTGCTTGCGGTTGCCGCCGCCTCGTCGGCGACGGCCAGGTCGACGACTCCGTTGCGCTCCTGCATGTCCAGCGGGCCGACCTCGTCGGGGTCGACCTTGCCCAGGCCGCCCCCCTCGATCATCGCCGGCCCGCCCATCCCAAGCGAGATGTTCTCCGTCGCCACGATCAGGTCCGAGCAGCCAGCGAGCACGGCGTTGCCGGCGAAGCAGCGCCCCGCCACCACCGCGATGCGCGGCACCAGGCCCGAGAGTCGCGCCCAGAGCGCAAAGGCCCTGGTGTCGAGGGCCGATACGACGGGGTAATCGGTGTCGCCGGGCCGCCCGCCCCCACCCTCGGCGAAGAGGACGGCGGGGAGCCGCATCCGCTCGATCAGCCCGAAGAGGCGGTCCTTCTTGCGGTGGCCGAGGGCGCCCTGGGTCCCCGCCAGGACCGTGTAGTCGTAGGAGAGGACTGCACAGGCGCTGCGCTCGCCGAAGAGCTCGCCGTTGATGCGGGCGGTGCCTCCAACCAGCCCGTCGGCCGGCGTCCGCGCGATCAGGTCGTCGAGCTCGCGCCGGCCGCGCTGAGCGGCGATCGCAAAACGCCCGTACTCGACGAAGGAGCCGGGGTCGACCAGATCGTCGATGTTCTCGCGAGCGGTCCTGCCCCCGGCCTCGTGGCGCCGCTGCACCGCATCCGGCCGCGCCTCGTCAGCCGTGAGCGCAGCCCGCCGCCGCAGCTCGGCCAGGTCCCCCCGCTCGTCCCCACGATCCGTTCGCTCCTCCTTCGCCACGCGGTGATGTTCTCAGACGGAAAGCGCCTTGCGAGCCGAACGACGGCGCAGGAAAACGGGGCAGCCAGGACTCGAACCTGGAATCGCCGGTTTTGGAGACCGGTGCCTTAGCCAGTTGGGCCACTGCCCCTAGTGCGGCAATGCTAACCAGGCCGGTCGCCGTCCGGCCGACATCTGACGGGGCTGCCAACAACGATGCGGGCGGAGGGACTTGAACCCCCACGAGCCGAAGCTCACCAGGACCTAAACCTGGCGCGTATACCAAATTCCGCCACGCCCGCGCGAACGTCATTCTCGCGCTTAACCAGCGGCCAATGCCGCCCCGTCGCCGAGAGATTCTATGATCGATGGCGTGGCGGTAGGAGAGGTAACGCCGGGCTACGAGCTCTGGCACCCGAATCGGGAGAAGGCCGACGTGATCACGACCAAGTTCGTGGTCGCGTTCCTGATGCTGGTTACGGGCGTCATCGCGGCCGTCGTGACGATCACCGGCTTCTCGCTGCTCAGCGGCGGCGGCGGGATGGGCCTCGTCTGCCTGATCTTTGCCGGGCTCTACGTCTTCTTCGCCTACCTCGTCGGGCGCAGGTGGAGCCGCGGCATCTTGCCGGTTGCCGCGTCCCTCTCGATGATCCTGGCGATCTTCTGCGCGGTTGGCGCCAACAGCTGGTTCGCACGCGACAAGGCCGGCTTCGAAGACGCGATGATCCCGGTGCCGCTGATCGGCCTACTGGTCGTGATCCTCGCCCTGATCCAGCTCGTCCTGATCGCCGCCTGCTTCTACGGCTTCAGCCAGGACTGGCACGTCGAGGAGGAGCGCCCGATTGGGTCAGGCGAGGACTACGGCGCCGGCGCCCCTTCCGGCCCGGACGCTCCGCAGCCCGCCTAGGCCCTGGCGAGCGCCGGACCAAGCGGGGCAAGGACGCAGGGAGGCCGAATAGCAGCGCTATTCGGCCGACTGAGGACGCCGAACCGCGCCGGTCCGCCGCCGCCAGGATGCCGGAGGTGGGATTCGAACCCACAAGCCCGTAAAGGGCAATCGATTTTGAGTCGATCGCGTATGCCAATTCCGCCACTCCGGCGCCGGGGCGAACCATAGACCGCAAACCGCGTTCGCAGTTAGTCGCCCTATACGGGGGACAAGTGCGAACGCGGTCTTGGAAATCGCCACTAGACTCCGCCGCGGGATGAGGGTCCACCACCTCAACTGCGGGTCTCTCTGCCCCAACGGGGCGCGGTTGATCAATGGCGAGGGTGGCCTGCTGGAGCGTGGACACATCGTCTGCCACTGCCTGGCAATCGAGAGCGGCGACGGGTTGGTCCTGGTCGACACCGGCTTCGGTATGGAGGACGCGCGCAACCCGCGCCAGCTCGGCGCGATCTTCGGCGCGATGAACGCCGACCCGAAGGCTGAGACGACGGCGCTGAGGCAAATCGAGGCGCTCGGCTTCGGTGCCGGCGACGTGCGCCAGATCGTCACCACCCACCTCGACCCCGACCACAGCGGTGGATTGCCCGACTTCCCACAGGCCGAGGTGCACGTCCTCTCGACCGAGCTCGACGCGGCCCAGCATCCCCGTCTTCGCGACAAATTGCGCTACCTCGGCGCCCACTGGAAGCATCAGCCGCACTGGGTCAGGCACGAGGCCGAAGGCGACGAGTGGATGGGCTTCGAGAGCATCCGCATCCTGCCTGGCACCGACGCTGAGCTGCTGCTTATCCCACTGCCCGGTCACTCGCTTGGCCACACCGCGGTGGCGCTCAGGACGAACGATGGCTGGCTGCTGCACTGCGGCGACGCCTACTTCAACCACGGCGAGGTCGAGACGCCACCCACCTGCCCGCCGGGCCTGCGCTTCTTCCAGAACCTGAACGCCGCAGACAACAAGGCCCGCAAGTCAAACCAGGAGCGCCTCCGTGAGTTGGCTGCCCGCCACGGCGAGGAGATAACGCTGCTCTGCTCCCACGATCCGCACGAGCTTGAGCGCGAACAGGCGAAGGCGGGCGCCGCCCCTGCCGCGGCCGAGTGACCGCGGCGCCGCCCGAAAAGCTCTGGGAGCCGCCCGCCGCGCTGGTCGAGCGAGCCCGGATGACCGAGTACATGCGCTGGCTGGAAGCCGAGCGAGGGCTGCGCTTCGACGACTACCACGAGCTCTGGCGCTGGTCGGTCGAGGATCTCGCAGCCTTCTGGTCCTCGATCTGGGACTTCTTCGAGGTGCAGGCAGACGGCGGTTACCAGCGCGTGCTGAGCGGCCACGAGATGCCTGGCGCCGAGTGGTTCCCCGGCGCCCACCTCAACTACGCCGAGCACGTCTTCGCCGGCAAGGACGACGCCGAGCCGGCGATCCTGCACGCCTCCGAGCTGCGCGAGCTGGACGAGCTGAGCTGGGGTGAGCTGCGGGCCCAGGTCGCCGCCGTCGCCGCCGGCCTGCGCGAGATCGGGGTCGAGCGCGGCGACCGCGTCGTCGCCTACATGCCGAATGTTCCCGAGGCGATCGTCGCCTTCCTCGCGACCGCCAGCGTCGGCGCGATCTGGTCGAGCTGCTCGCCGGACTTCGGCCCGGCCAGCGTCATCGACCGCTTCGCCCAGATCGAGCCCAAGGTCCTCTTCGCCGTCGACGGCTACCGCTACGGCGGCAAGGACTTCGACCGCCGCGACGTCGTCGGCGAGCTGCAGGCAGCGATGCCGAGCCTGCGGCGCACCGTCGTCCTTCCCTACCTGGATCCCGACCCCGACCTCTCCCAGCTGCGCGACGCGACACGCTGGGACGAGCTGATCGCCGCCGGCGACGGCGCTGAGCTCCGCTTCGATCGCGTTCCCTTCGACCACCCGCTCTGGGTCCTCTACTCCTCCGGCACCACCGGCCTGCCGAAGGCGATCGTTCAGGGCCAGGGCGGCATCCTGCTCGAGCACCTGAAGAAGCTCCACCTCCACGTCGACGCCCACCCCGGCGACCGCCTCTTCTGGTTCACGACGACCGGCTGGATGATGTGGAACTTCCTCGTCTCCGGGCTGCTGACCCGCGCCGCGATCGTCCTCTACGACGGCAGCCCCGGCCATCCCGACATGGGCGTGCTCTGGGACCTGGCGGATCGAGCCGGCGTAACCATGTTCGGCACCAGCGCCTCCTACGTTGCCGCCTGCATGAAGGCGGGGGTCGAACCCGCCGCGGGGCGCGACCTGAGCCGCCTCGGCGCGGTCGGCTCGACCGGTTCCCCCCTCGCCCCCGAGGGCTTCGACTGGATCTACGAGCAGCTCGGCGCCGATACCTGGCTCTTCTCGACCAGCGGCGGCACCGATCTCTGCACGGCGTTCGTCGGCGGCACTCCACTGCTCCCCGTCTATCGCGGCGAGCTGCAGGCGCGGGCGCTCGGCGCCGCGGTCGAGGCCTGGGACGAAGCCGGCAACTCGGTGATCGACGCGGTCGGCGAGCTGGTCGTCACCGAGCCGATGCCGTCGATGCCGGTCTTCTTCTGGGACGACGAGGACGGCAGCCGTTACCGGGCCAGCTACTTCGAGCACTATCCCGGCGTCTGGCGTCACGGAGACTGGATCGAGATCACCTCGCGCGACACGGCGGTCATCTACGGTCGCTCCGACTCGACCATCAACCGCTCCGGCATCCGCATGGGGACGAGCGAGATCTACCGCGCCGTGCTCGGCGTCGACGCGATCGTCGACGCGCTCGTGGTCGACGTTCCCCGGCCCGGCACCGAGGGTTGGATGCCGCTCTTCGTCGTCCTGCGCGAGGACGCCGAGCTGGACGACGATCTGCGCCGCGAGATCGCCCGCCGCGTTCGCGAGCGCTGCTCCCCCCGCCACGTCCCCGACGAGGTCTACGCGATCGCCGAGGTGCCGCGCACCCTCAGCGGCAAGGCGCTGGAGGTGCCGGTGAAGCGGATCCTGATGGGCACGCCCCCCGAGCAGGCGGCCAGCCGCGACTCGCTCGTCAACCCGGCGGCGCTCGACTACTTCACGGAGATGGCAGCGGAGTTCGGGGATTGACGCCCGCAGCCCGTGGGCTGCGAGGGGCGATCGCCCGCATGGCGGCAAGGACGGCGAAGCCCCAGCCGGCAGCTATGAGGAAGCCGGCGAGAACATCGCTCGGGTAGTGCCAGCCGATCACCACCACGGAGCACCCCACCGCCAGCGCGAAAGCGGCTCCCAGGGTCAGCGTCAGGTCTCGCAACGCGGCGGGAACGACAAAGGCGTAGGCGATCGCGATCGAAGCCGCCGCGGTGGTGTGACCACTGGGAAAGGTGTTCGGCTCGAAGGGATCGCCGCCAATGGCCGCCCTGACTCGAGGATGTGCGAGCAGGACCTTCAGCGCCTGCGTGGTGATGTTGGCGCCGGCGACGACGAGCACCGCAGCGAGAGCGTCGGCCGGGCGCCCGCGCAGGAGCGCAATGACGCAGGCGACGGCGAGCATTCCCAGCAGCGGCAGCGGATTGGCGAGGCTCGCGATGGAGTCGGCCCAGGTGCCGTCGTTCGAATGTCGCTGCTCCGCCAGCCTGAGGAACAGGCGCCAGTCCATGTGCCTGCTCGGGTCAAAACCCAAGGCCAGAACGGCTAGCAAGCCAAGGGCAGCCGCACAGGCAAGGCAAGCCGCAAGCGGCACTTTGACGTTCCGGGCCACCGCGAAACGGTAGCGAGAAGGGTTAAACGCCTCCTCAGGCGGGCGTCACAGGGTTGCGGCGCTCGGCGAAGGAGCGGTCCTTGCCCGCCGTCATCGCGAAGCGGCGGATCAGCTCGGCGCGCAGGGCCTCGGGCTGGACGACGGCGTCGACAACCATCTCGGAGGCGAGGTGGAGGATGTCGATGTCGGCCGCGTACTCCTCTCGTTTGCGCTCCACGAACGCCTGCCGCTCAGCCTCGTCCTCGATCGCCTGGATCTGGTTGTAGAAGACGGCGTTGATCGCCGCCTCCGGTCCCATCACGGCGATCGAGGCGCTGGGCAGGGCGATGCAGCAGTCGGGCTCGAAGGCGGGGCCCGCCATCGCGTAGAGGCCGGCGCCGTAGGCCTTGCGGACGATCACCGAGAGCTTCGGCACGGTGGCCTCGGAGACGGCGCTGATCATCTTCGCCCCGTGGCGGATGATCCCCTGGCGCTCGACCGCGGTGCCGATCATGAAGCCGGGCACGTCGGCGAGGAAGAGCAGCGGCACGTTGAAGGCGTTGCAGGTCTGGATGAAGCGCGCCGCCTTGTCGGCCGAGTCGACGAAGAGCACGCCGCCTTTCTGGCGCGGCTGGTTGGCGACGACGCCGACGACGCGGCCGTCGAGCCGACCGTAGCCGACGATCAGCTCTTTCGCCCAGCGCTTGTGCACTTCGAGGAAGGAGTCGGCGTCGAGCAGGGCGTCGAGCACCTCGCGCATGTCGAAGGGCTGGTTCTCGTCCGCCGGGAGGATCGCCTCGATCTGTGCCTGGGAAGCGGGCGCCGCCGCTGCGACAGCAGGTGGCTCCTCGCGCCAGCTGCCCGGCATGTAGGAGAGGTAGCGCTTGGCGAGGTCGATCGCCTCCTCGTCGCTCTTGACCAGGAAATGGCCACAGCCGGAGACGCCGGTGTGCATCTTCGCCCCGCCCATCTCCTCCAGGGTCACCTTCTCGCCGATCACCATCTCCGCCATCCGCGGCGACCCCAGGTACATCGAGGCGTTGCCCTCGCGCATGATCACCACGTCGCAGAAGGCCGGGATGTAGGCGCCGCCGGCGGCGCTCGGACCGAACAGCAGGCAGACCTGGGGAACCTGCCCTGAGAGCCGCACCTCGTTGTGGAAGATGCGGCCGGCGCCGCGCCGCCCAGGGAACATCTGGACCTGATCGGTGATCCGCGCCCCAGCCGAGTCGACCAGGTAGACCATCGGCACCTGCAGCTTCAACGCCCGCTCCTGGACGCGGAGGATCTTCTCGACCGTCTTTGGCCCCCAGGAGCCAGCCTTCACGGTCGGGTCGTTGGCCATCAGCGCGACGCGGCGGCCGTCGATCGTGGCCAATCCGGTGACGACGCCGTCGGCGCCCAATCCCTCCCGGTCCCAGTTAGCCAACAGCGCCTCCTCGGCGAAGGAGCCGGGGTCGACCAGCCGCTCGACCCGCTCGCGAACGGGCAGCTTGCCCTGCTCGGCGGTCTTCTCGTGGTGGCGCTGCGGCCCGCCGCCCAGCGCCGCCTCCAGTGCCTTCGCGAAGTCCGTCACCCGCGGGAGCCTAGTCGGACGCCTGGCTACCGAGCCAATCGACTGGCCCGGCACGCAGGACGTGGGACCCGAGCGGCCGCCCGAGCACCTCCTGCGCGGCACCCGAAGCCTCGATCAAACGTGGCAGGTCGATCCCGGTCTCGACCCCCATCTCGTGCAGCATCGAGACGACGTCCTCGGTCGAGACGTTGCCGGTGGCCCCGGGCGGCACCGGGCAACCGCCCAGCTCGCCGAAGCTCGACTCGAAGGAGTCGATCCCCTCTTCGAGAGCGGCAAGCAGGTTGGCCAGCCCCTGGCCGCGCGTGTTGTGGAAGTGGGCGGTCAGCTCGACCCCGCCGAGCCGCTCCTGCGCGGCGGCGAAGAACTCGTGGACCTGGCGCGGATTGGCCATCCCGGTCGTATCGCCGAAACCGACCTCGGCGCACCCCGCGGCGGCGAGCCGCTCGGCGATCGCAAAGACGCGGTCGGGCGGCACCTCGCCCTCGTAAGGACAGCCGAAGGCGGTGGAGATCACCCCCTCGCAGCGCAGCCCGGCATCGCGGGCGGTTGCCAGCGTCCGCTCCAGCCCCGCCAGCGACTCCTCGATCGAGCGGTTGACGTTGCGGCGATTGTGGGTCTCCGAGGCGGAGACGAACACGTTGATCTCGTCGAAGCGATCGCGCAGCGACTGCGCCCGCTCCAGGCCGCGCTCGTTGGGGATCAGGACCGAGAAGGAGACCCCGTCGCGGCGCTGCACGGCAGCCAGCACCTGCTCCGCGTCGGCGAGCTGCGGGATCACGTCCGGGCGCACGAACGAGGTCACCTCCAGCCGCGTCAGCCCGCTGCCCGACAGCATGTCGATCAGCCGCACCTTCTCCGCCGTGGGAATCGTCTCCGGCTCGTTTTGGAACCCGTCGCGGGGCCCGACCTCGCGGATGCGCACGCTGCTGGGAAAACCGGTCATGCGGATCGAGGCTACGCCGTCGGCGGACCCGTTTGAGCGTCGATCACACGCCGCTCATGGGTGCCGACACCGATCGTTCGTTCGCCTTCGGTGACCTCGACGTCGAAGCGGAGCTTGCGCCCGTCGACGACTTCGCGCAGCGTCGCACGCGTCTGGCAGATCGCGCCCTCCGCGGCCGCCGCCACGTGCTTGACGCACACCTCGAAGCCGACCGTCGCCCGTCCCTCCGGCAGGTGCTCGTAGGCCAGCATGGAGGCGCTGCCCTCCATCATCCCGATCATCCCCGGCGTCGAGAGAACCCCGGCGCCGATCGTGCCGCCGACGTCGGTGACCAGCGGTGGCGCGACCGTGAACTCGTCGCTGCGCTCGATCCCCGGCGCGAGGCTCAGCTCGGACTCCGCCATCAGACCATGCCCAAGCCGCCGCTCACGCCCAGGGTCTCGCCAGTCACGTAGGTGGCGTCGTCGGAGGAGAGGAAGGCGACGGCGGCGGCCACCTCGTCGGGCTGGCCCAGGCGCTTCATCTGGGTCGCCTCCTTCATCGTCTCGATCACCTTCTCGCCGATCTCGCCGAACTCCTTGGCGCCCATCAGCAACGGGGTCTCGATCGGGCCGGGGGCGATCGAGTTCGCGGTGATCCCGTAGCGCGCGTTCTCGCGGGCGATCGCCTTCATGAAGGCGACGATGCCTCCCTTGGCTGCGGAGTACACGGCGGAGCCCTTGGACCCGACCCGGCCGGCCTCCGAGGAGATGCTGACGATCCGGCCGTAGCCCGCCTGCTGCATCGCGGGCAGCGCCGCGTGGGTGCAGTTGAGGACGCCGCCGAGGTTGACCGCGAGCACCCGCTGCCACTGCTCGGGAGTGGTGTAGGTGAAAAATCCGAACTCGTCGGTGCCGGCGTTGTTGACGAGGACGTCGGGCGTCCCGACCGCCTCGATCGCCGCCCGGGCGGAGTCGAGATCGGTTACGTCGAGCTCGATCGCGTGGCCGTTTGCCTCGCCGGCGACCCGCGCCGCCCCCTCGGTGTCGACATCGCCGACCCAGACCTCGGCGCCCTCGGCTGCGAGCCGCGCCGCGATCGCGGCGCCGATCCCGCTGGCGCCACCGGTGACCAGCGCCTTTCGTCCCTCCAGCCTCATCGGACGGGAGCATAGACTGGCCGGCCTTGGCGAAGTTCGAGCCCATTCCGATCGTCGGCGGCACCGGCGCCCTCGGCGCCGGACTGGCCCTGCGCTGGGCGCAGGCCGGCAGGCCGATTGCGATCGGCTCGCGCTCCGTTGAGCGCGCCGAGGAAGCCGCGGCGAAGCTGCGCGAGGCCGTGCCGGGCGCCGAGGTCGAGGGGCTGTCAAACGAGGAGGCAGCCAGGCGGGCCGAGGTCGTCTTCCTCACCGTCCCCTTCCGCGCCCAGTCAGAGAACCTCAACAACCTGCGCGAGGCGCTGCGGCCAGGTCAGATCCTGGTCGACTGCACGGTCCCGCTCGCCGCCGCGGTGAGCGGCAAGGCGACCCGCTCGCTGGGCGTCTGGCAGGGGTCGGCTGCGCAGCAGGCACAGGAGATGGTGCCGGAGGGCGTCACCGTGGTCGCTGCCTTGCACACGGTCGGCGCCCCCAGCCTCGGCGACGGGGATGCCGAGCTGGACGAGGACGTCCTCATCTGCGGCGACCGCAAGGCGGATAAGGCGCGGGTCGCCCGCCTGATCGAGCTGATCCCCGGCCTGCGCGCGGTCAACGCAGGCCCGCTGGAGATGGCGCGGATCGTCGAGCAGCTGACCCCCCTGCTGATCTCGGTCAACGTCCGCTACAAGACCCACGCCGGGATCCGGCTGACCGGACTCCCGGGGGAAGATCACTGGGCGTGAAGGTCGCCCTGCTCGCCGGCGGCACCGGGGGCGCGAAACTCGGCGCCGGGATGCAGGAGGAGATCGGCGCCGACCTGGCGGTGATCGCCAACACCGCCGACGACACCGAAGTGCTCGGCGTCCACGTCTCCCCCGACCCCGACCTCGTCACCTACTGGCTCAGCGGCGAAATCGACGCGGAGCGCGGCTGGGGAATCCGCGACGACACCTTCACCGTCTTCGAGCGGCTCTCCCGACTGGGAGCGCCGGACTGGTTCGGCCTCTCCGACCGCGACCTCGCCGCCTGTCTCTACCGGCGCCAGTTCCTGGAGGAGGGTGGCCGGCAGACCGACGCACAGGTACAGATCGCCCGCGGGCTCGGCGTCGAGGCGCGGGTGCTGCCGATGAGCGATGCGCCGGTGCGGACCAAGGTGCTGACCGCCGCCGGACGGCGCGAGCTGCAGGAGTACCTGATCGTCGACGGCGGCGAGCCGGATGTGCAAGGGGTCGAGCTGGAGGGGATAGCCGAGGCCGAGCCGACCCCGGAGGTCATCGAGGCGCTCAGGGATGCCGACGCAATAGTGATCGGCCCCTCCAACCCGGTGATCAGCATCGGCCCGATCCTCGCCGTCCCCGGCATGCGGGAGGCGATCGCCGCCTCCGACGCCCCGGTCGTCGCGGTCAGCCCCTTCGTCGCCGGCGAGGTCGTCAAGGGCCCGACCGAGCGGTTCATGGCGGCCCTCGGCCGCCCCTCGAGCGCAGCCGGAGTCGCCTCGCTCTACACGGGTCTGATCGACGCGATGGTCGTCGACGCGGGGGATCCCGACCCACCCCCAGAGGAGATCCCGACCCTCGCCGCGCCGACCCTGATGGACGGCGCCGCCGGTCGTGCCCGTCTGGCGCGGATCGTGCTCGACTACGCCGCCAGCCTCGCCGACGCGTGAGGGCAACCGCCGTACTTCCGGTCAAGCGCTTCGCCACGGCGAAGCGGCGCCTCGCCACGGGCATCGACGGCGAGCGGCGCGAAGCACTGGTCGCGGCGATGCTGGACGACGTGCTTGAGGCGATCGGCAAGGCTCGCTCGATCGAGCGGACGATCGTCGTCAGCGACGAGCCCGCCGCCGCCGAGAGCGCCGCCCGCGCCGGGGCGGAGGTCCTCCCCGATGCCCGCGAGGGCGGGCACCCAGGGGCGGCGCTGAAAGGGATAGTCCGCGTCGAGGAGCTCGGCGGGGGCTGCGCGGTGCTGCTCCCCGGCGACTGCCCGCTGCTCGACCCGCGCCAACTGGACCGTCTCCTCACCGGCGTCCCGTCCAGCTACGTGGCGATCGTCCCCGACCGCCACGGCACCGGCACCAACGCCCTGGTCCTCGCCCCGCCCGACGCGATCCGGCCCGCCTTCGGCGAGGGCAGCTGCGCCCGCCACGTCGATGCCGCACGTGCGGCCGGGGTCCCCTTCGCGGTCGAGGAGGTGGCTTCGCTGGCGCTCGACCTCGACACCCCCGCCGACGTCGTCGCCTTGACCCGCGAGCTGGAGGCGCGCCCCGGCCGAGCCCGCCGCACGGCAAAGGCACTGGGACTATGAGCGCGGAGCGGGAGCTGCGTGTCCTCTCGGTCGCCGGACTGCCGGAGTTTGCCGAGGGCATCTCCGTGGGCGCTGAGATCGCCGCCCGCGCCGAGCTGCTCGACGGTGACGTCGTCGTCGTCTCGCAGAAGATCGTCTCCAAGGCAGAGGGACGGGTTCGCCGCCTCTCCGCGGTGCTCCCGGGCGCAGAGGCCCGCCGCCTCGCCGCGATGCTGGGCAGGGAGCCGGCGCTGGTCGAGCTGATTCTCGCCGAGAGCCGCGAGCTGCTGAGGGCGGAGCGGGGGGTGCTGATCACGGAGACCCATCACGGCTTTGTCTGCGCCAACGCCGGCATCGACAGCTCCAACCTGCCCGAGCCGGACACAGTCTCGCTGCTGCCGGAGGACCCAGACGCATCGGCGCGCCGAATCCGCGAGGAGATTCGCAGCGCCGCCGGGAATGCGCCGGCGGTGGTCGTCTCCGACAGCTTCGGCCGCGCCTGGCGGCTGGGCCAGGCAGAGGTGGCGATCGGCTGCGCCGGCCTGCAACCCCTCGACGACTGGCGCGGTCGGCCCGACGCGTCCGGGCGCGAGCTGGAAGCGACCCTGATCGCGATCGCCGACGAGGCGGCAGGGGCCGCAGATCTGGTGCGAGACAAGGCAAGCCGCGCCCCCGTAGCCATCATCCGCGGCCTCAACCGCTACGTGAGCACCGAAGACGGCCCAGGCGCCGCCCTCCTCCGCCGACCGCACGAGGAGGACCTCTTCCGCTGACGTTCGGACCCATCCCGGTAGGGGTGGAACGTCTTGTACTTTTTCGTCGAGCGCAAAGAGGCGTCAGCCCAACCCCGATCCACCGAAAAAGTTAAGTGGAACCCCTACCGGGATGGGTCCCCACTCCCAACACGGAGAACCGCCGCGCCTTTGAGGCGACCGCTGCGGATCGAATCGATCGCCTCGTTGGCCGCCTCGAGCGGGCGCACCTCGACCTCGGTCCGCACCGGAACCCGTGGCGCCAGATCGAGGAACTCCTCACCGTCCCGGCGCGTCAGGTTGGCGACCGAGCCGAGCGTTCGCTCGCCCCAGAGGGTCTCGTAGGGGAAGGAAGGGACGTCGCTCATGTGGATACCCGCGCTGACGACCCGCGCCCCCTTGGCGCTGACCCGGAGCGCCGCCGGCATCAGCGCCCCGACCGGGGCGAAGACGATCGCGCCGTCGATCTCCTCGGGCGGAACCTCGGCGGAGGACCCGGCCCACTCGGCGCCGAGGCTGCGGGCGAACTCCTGCCCCTCGGCGTCGCCCTCGCGGGTGAAGGCGAAGACACGCCGCCCCTGGTGGACGGCGACCTGGCAGAGGATGTGGGCGGAGGCGCCAAAGCCGTAGAAGCCGATCCGCTCGGCGTCGCCGACCAGGCGCAACGCCCGGTAGCCGATCAGGCCGGCGCAGAGCAACGGCGCCGCCTGCTCGTCAGGGTAGCCCGCCGGAATCGGGAAGCAGAAGCGCTCGTCGGCGACCGCCAGCTCGGCGTAGCCGCCATCGACGTCGTAGCCGGTGAAACGTGCGCGGTCGCAGAGGTTCTCGCGGCCGCTGATGCAGTAGCGGCAGACGCCACAGGTCCAGCCAAGCCAGGGCACCCCAACCCGCGCGCCGGGCGCGAACCGCTCCGTCCCCTCCCCCGCACCGATCACCGAGCCGACGATCTGGTGGCCGAGCACGAGCGGCAGCTTCGGCTCGCTCAGCTCGCCGTCGACGATGTGCAGGTCGGTGCGGCAGACCCCGCAGGCCGCCACCGAGATCAGCACCTGCCCGGGACCGGGCTCGGGATCGGGCAGCTCCGCGAGCCGCAGCGCCTGGCGCTGCCGCTCGAGAACCATCGCCCGCATGGTCGTCGCTATCCGGCTAGCGCCGGCCTGGCCGCGGGGTACGACTCGACGATCTCGTAGAGGGTCGTGCGCTGGGCCGGAACCCGGCCGGCGGCACGAGCCGCCTCGATCAGCTGCTCGGGCTCAAGCCGCACCCCGTGCTGGGAGCCCGCCATCCGCGAGATGTTCTCCTCCATCAGCGTGCCACCGAGGTCGTTGACCCCCCAGCGCAGCGCCTCCGTGGCCGCATCGAGGCCCATCTTCACCCAGCTCGCCTGCAGGTTGGGGATCGTCCGGCCCAGCGCCAGCCGGAAGGCGGCGGTGTGCTTGAGGTTCTCGGCCGCCGAGATCTCCTCGATGCCGTGGGTGCGACCGAGCATCGTGTTGAAGGGGATGAAGCTGAGCGGCACGAACTCGGTGATGCCCCCGGTCCGCTCCTGCAGCGCCCTCACCACCCGCATGTGGCGGGCCAGCTCACGCGGCTCCTCGATGTGCCCGAACATCACGGTCGAGGTCGAGCGCAACCCGGCGCGGTGCGACGCTTCGACGACCTCGACCCAGCGCTGCACCGGCAGCTTGTTGGGGGAGATCCGCTGGCGCACCCCGTCGTCGAGCACCTCCGCCGCAGTACCGGGCGTAGAGCCCAACCCGCACTCGATCAGGTACTCGAACACTTCGCCCGGGTCCTTGCCCGAGCGCTCGCACATGTAATGGACCTCCATCGGCGAGTAGGCGTGCAGGTGCAGCTGTGGCGCCACCTGCTTGGTCAGTCGCAACCACTTGCCGTACTCCTCCAGCGTCAGGTCCGGATGGATGCCGCCCTGCATGCAGATCTCGGTGGCGCCGAACTCGACCGCCTCGCGGATCCGGTCGGCGAAGTCCTCCTCGCTGACCTCGTAAGCGTCCGGGGAGCGGCGGCCCTGGCCGAACCCGCAGAAGGCGCAGCCGACGACGCAGACGTTGGTGAAGTTGATGTTGCGGTTGACGACGAAGGTGGCCCGGTCGCCGGCGAGCTCCGCCCGCAGCTCGTCGGCGGCGACCCGCATCTCCTCGATCGCCTCCACACGGGTCTCGGCAAAAAGCGCAGTCAGCTCGTCCTCGCTCAGCTCAACCCCTTCGCGACCTTTCTCAATCGCTTGCGGCGCAAGCTTCGAATCGAGCGACTCCTCCCGACGCCTCCCGGACCCTCTGCGAGGAATGAAGCTCCAGTACTTGAGCTTGATGACGTCGAGCACGCCCTGCTCCATCCAGTCCGCATCCATGTACTGCGGGTAGACGCACAGCCTCTCCGTCAGCGCATAGCCGTTCGGGGCCAGCTCCTTCCGCACCTCGTGCGGGCTGGGGAAGGCGTGCTCGGGAGAGATGTGGTCCCCATTCGCCGACAACCCACCAAGATCGGTTGCCCCCGCCTCAACCAGCTCGGCCCACGCATCAGAAAGGTTCGGCGGCACCTGAACTCCGACGTCCGGCATAAGTCGCTTGCACTCCCGGATCAACCGCTTGATGTCCTCAACCGAGATCGGGGACGCCCAGTCGGGCAGCCCCGCGGGTTGGCCGTCTTGCGAAAGGGGCGACGGGGTCCCCTCTGGCGGAGCCTCCACGGCTGTTGCTCCGACAGAGGGGACCCCGTCGCCCCCCCACCTTTCAAGAGCAGCCCGATCGGCGATCTCGGCGACCTCACGCCCGTAGTACCGAGGATGCGGGACGAAGTTCTGGAGGATGATCTCCTGCAGGTGACCGTATTCGGCGTGAAGCCCGGCCAGAGCTTCGAGCGATTCGACCTGCTCCTCGTCGGTCTCGCCAATCCCAACCAGGATGCCGCTGGTGAAGGGGATCTTCAGCTCTCCGGCCGCCTCGATCGTCGCCAGCCGCTGAGCCGGATGCTTGGTCGGCGAACCGGCGTGCACCGTGTCCATCAGCCGCTCGGAGACCGACTCCAGCATCAGGCCTTGCGACGCGGTCACCTCGCGCAGCCGCGCCAGGTCCTCACGATCGAGGACGCCGATGTTCGTGTGCGGCAGGATGCCGCGCTCCAGCGCCCGCTCGCAGGCCCAGACGACGTAGGAGGTGAAGTCGTCGTGGCCCCATTCCGCCAGGCGGGCGGCGACTTCGGGATTGACCTCCGGCCGCTCGCCGGTGAGGACGAGGAGCTCCTTGGCGTTGCGACGCCCGGCCTCGTCGAGGCGCTTCTCGACCTCGTCTGGGGAATAGATGTGCGCCCTGTGCGTCGCAAAGGCGCAGTACTTGCAGTAGCACTGGCACGTGCGGGAGAGGGAGAGCGTGTAGTTCCGCGAGAAGGTAACCCGGCGCACGAGCTTCACGCTACTGCAAGCGCCGCCGAGCCTGAACGGCCCGGCGGCCTATGCGGCTTCGTTTAGCTGGCGGCGCTTGGCTTCGGCGCCGCGGGCGCGGCCGTTTTGACCGGCTCCGGGGGCTCGGTCGGAGCCGGCGCACCGCGCTCGAGCACGACCTTGAAGACCACGGCGGCAAGCAGCGAGCCGACGAGCGGGCCGACCAGATAGGGCCAGACGCCGCCCCACTCGTTGCCGACCAGAGCCGGGCCGAACCAGCGCGCCGGGTTGAAGGAACCGCCGGTCAGCGGTCCACCGACCATCACGATGAAACCGAGCGTGGTGCCGATCGCCAGCGGCGCCCACTCCTTGAAGCTCTTCTTCGAGTAGACGGCGGCGAGGATGACGAGGACGAGGCAGAAGGTCCCGATCGCCTCGACGATCGAGCCCTGGAAGTTGCCGCCAAGCAGGCCGCTGACCTGAGCGGCGCCGTAATGCGTGGCGCGACCCTCGTCGAGCAGCAGGCCCTTGGCCAGCAGCGCGCCGAGCACGCCACCGGAGAGCTGGGCGAGGATGTAGATCAGCGCGTCGACAGGTGCGATTCGCCTGATCGCAGCTGCGGCAACGGTCACCGCGGGGTTGAAGTGACCGCCACTTACGACTCCGAACATGACGATCAACCCGAACAACAGGAAGGCGTGGACGAGACCGATAACCGCAAAGTCCGTTCCGAACTGAGGCTGATTGCCGGTGGCCAGGAACAGAATGACCACGCTGCAGATGAAGAACACCAACAAGAAAGTGCCGATCAGCTCAGCGAGATATGCCGAAAGTCCTCGTTGCTGCACTGGTTACGCCTCCTCTGGTCCCGTATCCCTAACTCGGTTTTCGGTGCGGGAGTGTATCCGGAATGAGCAAATGAATAGTTTTCCCTTTTGAATGAGACGAGCTGTCGCGCTGCTGGCGGCCGCTCTGCTGCTCTCCGGCGGGGCCGGTTGCGGCGGGGATGGCGCAGAACCGGGCGCGCCGAAAGGCGTGACGCTCGTGCTCGATTTCGTGCCCAACGCAGTCCACTCGGGCATCTACACGGCGCAGCGCCAGGGCTTCTACCGCGATCGGGGAATCGACCTGACGATTCGCCAGCCGGGCGAATCGACCGACGCGCCGAAACTGCTCGAGGCGGGCCGGGCCGACTTCGCGATCCTCGACATCCATGACCTGGGGATCGCCCGCGAGCGCGGCCTCGACGTGGTCGGGACGATGCCGATCGTGCAGCGTCCGCTCGCCTCGATCATCGCCCGCGGCGCCGGCCCGGTGCGGCGGCCTCGCGACCTCGAGGGCCACACCGTCGGGGTCACCGGCCTTCCCTCGGACGAAGCCGTCATCGACTCCGAGGTGGCGGCCGACGGTGGCGACCCCGCCCTCGTCGAGCGGGTGACGATCGGGTTCAACGCGGTCTCCTCGCTCGCCGCCGGCAAGGTCGACGCGGCGACCGGCTTCTGGAACGCGGAGGGGATTGCGCTGCGGCGTCAGGGGATCCCGATCCGGATCTTCAAGGTCGACCGCTACGGCGCTCCGCCCTATCCGGAGCTGGTGCTGACCGCCTCGCGCCACACCGTCGAGCGCGACCCCAAGCTGGTCGACTCGGCGATCGCGGCGACCACGCGCGGCTACGAACTGGCCGCCGAGAACCCCGCACAGGCCCTCAACGACCTGCTCGCCGAAGTGCCCGGTCTCGACCGGGCCGACCAGGCGGCGCAGCTCCAGGCCCTCCGACCGGACCTCCGCCCAGCGCCGTTCGACCCGGCGGTGCTGCGCGAGTGGGCAGCTTGGGATCTGGAGCATGGACTGCTGGAGCGTCGGCTGGATGTGGGCGAGGCGTTCCGGCTGAACCCGTAACGGGGGGTGGGAGTCCCTGCCAGGGACTGCCTACGAGTCGCCCAGCAGCCGATCGACGAGCTGTGGAAGTTCGCGGGCCAGGCGGGAGCGTGGGACCGCTTGGTCGACACCGGCTGCTTCGGCGGCTTGCTTGGTCTCGACGTTGACGTGCGAGTAGTAGCCGAGGATTGGGATATCCAGGCCCGCCAGGGCCTCGAGGTTCTCGGTGTCGAGGTCAGCGACCACAAGGTCGACCCCATCCAGGGGAGCCTCGGTCAAGGCCGGAGACAGCGTGACGTCATGGCCGGCCGCGCTGAGCGTCGCCTCAACCTTGCTGCCCAGCAGGAGGTCGGGGGCTACGGCTGCGACTCGGGCCACTAGAGCGAGCGGCGCTGACGGAACTCTTCGCGCACGCTCTCCGGCCGGCCCCACATCTGCACGACCTCGGCGCGGCCCTCGCGCACCTCGCGAACTTGCATCTCGCCGGCGACGCCTTCGGCGTCCAGCTTCTCCAGCACCCCGGCCACCGTGTCGGCGGCAGCCGCGTGCCCAAAGCTGTGCGCCACCAGCAGCCGCCAGTGCCAATCGGCGTTCGAATATGGCTGCGCGTTGACCTGGCTCAACGCAACCGCCGTATCCACATACCGGCTCTCGTCCTCGATCCGCAGATCCAGCTCCAGATCCGTCCAGTCGGGCGGCAGAGAATCGAGCACCTGCCGGAAATCGTCAGCGAGAGCCATGCACGCAGCGTACCTACGGGGCAGGCGGCGGCTTCAGGTCCGGCCCAGGGATCGGCGTGCCGTGCGGATCGTGGCTCGGCTCGCCGAGCTTGGCGGCGATCAGCAGCTCCAGCTCCTCGGAGATGTAGTGCTCGAGCACCTCCGCCTCTTCGTGGACGCGGTCGTCCGGCATTCCCAATGCCTCCGAGAGGTAGGCCTCGATCAGGCGGTGGTGGCGGATCACCTCGAGCGCCACCTTCTCTCCAGCCGGGGTGAGGGTGACTCCCTTGTAGGGCAGGTAGTCGACGAGGCCAAGCCCGGCCAGCCGTTTCAGCATCGCGGTCGCGGTCGCCGGCGTCACCCCCAGCCGCTCGGCGACCTCGCCGTTGAGGACCGGGCCGGTGCGGTCCCGCGAGAGCGCGTAGATCGCCTTCGCGTAGTCCTCGATTGCCTCCGTGTTGGACGCCCGTCGCGGGCGCCCGCCGCCGCCGGACGACATCAGACCGACACCAGCAAGCCGGTCGCGTAGAGGACGGCGACGCCGCTGAGAATCCCGGCGACCGCGGACGGGTTGAGCAGCCGCCCGCCGTCGTCGCGCATCGCCGGCGCGATCTGGACGATCACGCGCACGATCGCGCCGACGCCGACCCCGAACAGCAGCGCCGCAAGGCTGGGGTTGTAGGAGGCGGCCCCGATCCAGGCGCCGAGGATCGCCGGGGCGCCGGCGATCGTGCCGAGGCCGGCCAGGCGACCGATGCCAGGCCGGACGCCGGCGCCGGTCTCCCCACCCCGCAGCGGCGCCACGATCGCCAGCCCCTCGGTCGTGTTGTGGATCGCGAAGCCGATCACCAGGAAAGCGCCGAGCGCCAGCGCCCCGGTTGCGTATGCCGAGCCGATCGCCAGTCCCTCGCCGAGGTTGTGGAGGCCGATCCCGATCGCGACGAGAAGCGCGAGATAGGCGCCGCCCGATACAGCCGCACCAGTCCCTCGTTCGCCCCGCCGCGAGAGCGAGGCGTCGACGCCCGCCAGTGCCAGGTACGCAGCCAGCGCCCCGAGGAAGACGAGATTCGCGCCGCCGAACGCGCTCGGCGCCGAAGCGGCTATCTCCAGCCCCTCCAGCGCGGTGTCGATGGCAAGGAAGGCGAGCAGGCCGACCGTGAAGGCGATCAGGACGCCGGCCCACTGCCGGCCCACGCGCCGCATGAAGGGCAGCCAGAGCATGCCGAGGCTGACCGGGATCACCCCGACGTAGATCCCGAGCAGAGCCATCAGGCCGAAGAAGCCGGCGTCCGCTTCGGGGGTCTCGGTAGCGACCGGGATCTCTGCTTCGATCGTGCCGCCGGAGGCGGTGAGGACGAAGATCTCATACGCCTCCCCCTCGATCCACGGATAGGAGACGTCCAGCCTCGCCGAGCCGAGCCGGCCGATCTCACGACCGTCCGGGGTCGCGAACGGCGCGTAGGCGTCGTTGACAGCGACCTGGGCGACTTCGACCGGGTCGGGGCCGTCGTTTCGCAGCGTCAGCTCGATCTCGCCCGGCCGCAGCACGGTGCGCTCCACGGAGACGTCCTCGACCGGCAACCCGGTCCTCTCGCCCAGCCCGGGACCGCCCAGCAACGCGAACGCCCCGATCGCGGCGGCGATCAGCGCCAGGGGTATCGCCCCCAGCGCCCAGGCCGGCAGCCCCCCGAGCGGCCGGCGCTCGGCTCGCGCGCCCGCCTCCATCAGGTGTGCCTCCCCGCGCCGCCCCAAGGCAGCTTGCAATAGGCAGCGGCTGCGGCGGCCGGAGCGAGCAGCGACGGATTGCCGACGCGGAAGAAACCGCTCCAGCCCAGCTCGGCGAACTCGCTGACGTGGGCGTGGAACATGTAGTCGCCGTCGAAGGGGAACTTCATCTCGAGGATGCCGCGCTGCGCCTGCCCCTGGATCACGGTGTCGGTGTACTCGCTCGGCGTCAGCGAAGTCCCGGTCGGGTAGTACTGGAAGAAGTTGGCGTGGACGTGGAAGGAGTTGACCGGGTCGTACTCGAGCACGTTGACGAGGTAGACGCGGAGCAGCTCGTCGCGCTTCACCCCGATCGGCTCGTCGATGTAGTGGAAGCCGACCGTGTTGACGGCGTAGACCTCGTTGGAGAGGTCGAAGTTGGTGTCAAAGCCGTTCATCACCATCACCATCTCGTCGGCGTCGGGGCGCCCCGCCTTCGGATCGACGATGAAGGCGCCGTAGAGACCGCGGGAGATGTGGGCCGCCAGCGGCGCGACGTGGCAGTGGTAGAGGTGGAGGCCGAAGGGCTCGGCGTCGAACTCGTAGGCGAACGACTCGCCGGGGCCGACCTGGCCGCCGCCGCGGCTCTCGCCGATCCCCGGCATCCCGTCCATCAAGGCGCCGTGGATGCCGTGGAAATGCATCGTGTGCGGGTGCTCGGAGGCATTGACGAAGCGAATCCGCAGCTTCTCCCCCTCGCGGGCGCGCAGCGTCGGCCCAGGAACCCGCCCGTTGTAGGTCCACGCTTCGTATTTGACCCCGGGCGCCACTTCGATCTCGGCGTCCCGCGCGACGATCTCCCACTCGCGCAACAGGCGCCCGCTTGCCAGCCGCCGCGTCTTGCCATAGTCGAAGTCACGCAGGATCTCGGTCGGATTGAAGCCGTTGGCACGGTGATCCACCGTGCGCCCCTTGGCGAAGCTCGCATGCGCGAACTCGGCGTGCCCGGCGTGCCCGGCATGCCCGTTCTGCCCGGCGGCGAGGGCGGAATCGGCGCCGGGGCCTCGATTCGAGATCAGCCCGCCGAGGCCGACCATGGCCGGGGCCGCAACCGCCGCACCGCCCAGCAGCCGGCGCCGGCTGATCCGCGAGCTACTCATATGGTCGCACCGTCATCACGATGATTTTGACACATCTAAAAGACGTTTTCGCCTCATCTAAATCAGGCCGTGGCCGATGACTCGTAAACTCGGCCAATGGACCTTGAAACCGAGATCGAGCTGGACGCCCAGTACCGGCAGCTGCGCGAGGAGTGCGGCTTGCTGGATCGCTCCGACCGCGGCAAGCTGATGCTCAGCGGCGCCGAGGCAGCCGAGTTCCTGCAGGGCCAGCTGACCAACGACGTCGAGGCCCTCGCCCCCGGCGAGGGCCAGTACGCGGCCCTGCTGGATCGCAAGGGTCACATGCAGGCCGACATGAGAGTGCTGCGTCCCTCCGCCGAGGAGATCTGGGTCGATACCGAGCCCGAGGCACTGGCGGCGACGCAGCGCCATCTCGAGACGTACAAGATCGGCCGCGAGGTGGCGATCGCCGACCTGACCGGCGAGCGGGCGATCCTCTCGCTGATCGGCCCGCGCAGCGTCGAGATCGCGGGCACGGCGGCGCTGCCGGAGCACGCCTGTCAGGCGACCGGCGTCAGCGGCGTCGACTGTCTCGCGGTGGGCACAGGCGACGGCATCGACCTGATCGCGAAGCGAGCCGACGCCGGGCGCCTGCGCGACGCCCTCACCGCTGCCGGCGCCGTCGAGATCGACCCCGAGACCGCCGAGGTGGTGCGCATCGAGGCGGGGCGGCCCCGCTTCGGCGCCGAGATGAGCGCCGAGACGATGCCCGCCGAGGCCGGCATCGTCGAGGATGCGGTCAGCTTCACCAAGGGCTGCTACATCGGCCAAGAGCCGGTCGCCCGCCTCCATTACAAGGGACGCCCGAACCGCCACCTGCGCGGCCTCGAGTTGAGCGCCCTGGCTCCAGCGGGGGCGAGCCTGATGCTGGGCGAGAAGGAGGTCGGCAGCGTCGGCAGCGCCTGCGTCTCCCCCGCCCGCGGCCCGATCGCCCTGGCGATCGTCCGCCGCGAGGCGGAGCCCGGCGCGGAGCTGACCGTAGGTGAAGATGGCGTTACGGCTCGCGTAGTCGACCTTCCGTTCGGCTAGATTCCGCGGCGATGGGTGGTTGGCGAGGCAGGCGACGGTTCGCGGCGCCGCAGGCGACTGCGGGCGCCCTGGCCTGCTCGCTCGCCGCGCTGGCGCTCGCGATCGCAGGCTGCGGCGCCGAGGAACACGTCAACGATCCGCGCCCGCAGCCGCCAACCAGGGTCAGCGTCGCGATCGGCGAGGACGCGATCAGCGTGCAGCCACCGCGGATCGCGATCGGCCCCGAACCGACTCAGCAGATCCCCCAGAACCAACACGCCGGGCAGCCGCCGGTCCGCTCCGACGCGCCCCTCGACGTCGTCCTCGTCGCCGCCAACCTGACCGACGTCGACTCCCACCTGGAGGTGCGCGGGCAAGGCAGGAACCTCAGCTCGAAGCCGCTTTACGCAAACGCCAACATCACCCTCCAGGCCATCCTCCCCACCGGCGTCTACCGAGTCAGCGCCGCCGACATCCCCGGCGCCAAACCCGCCACGCTGGTCGTCGGCCCGTACCGCAGCTCCTCCAAGAACGATCTCCTGCTCCCATAGGAGCGGACATCAAGCGCGATCTAGCCGTTCTCCCCAGCGGCCTCGTGCCAGCGCTCGGCTATCTCGCCGGCGTCTTCGCGCGGCGGGCTGATCTGGCGAACCTCGCCGTCGGTGCTGGGGGTGCGGCGCGCGAACTCGAAGACCGAGGACATCCGCCGCCACAGGTTGCCGCGAGTGCCGGTCATCCCCACCAGCTTGTCGTAACTCGTGAACGCGGTTTGCAGGTGCTTGCCGTGCTGGTCGAGCTGGTCGACCATGTTCGCCATGTCCTCGGCAGCGTCGAGCAGAGTCGTCGCGACCCTCTCGGTCTCCTCGCTGCGACGTGCGTCGTGCGCAACCTCGGCGACGAAGCCCAGGGCCAATCCGAGCTGAGACGGCGTGACCACATAGACGCGGTGCCGCTGTGAGAACTTCTCGATCGAGAAGTTGGGCAGCACACGCAATGCCTCATAGGCACCCTCGACTGGCACGTAGAGGAGGACAATCGCCATGCCCTTGTCGGCGATCCTCGCGTAGTCCCGCTTGGCAAGCTCCTCAGCGCGGGCGCGCAGCTTGCGCCCGTAACCGACCAGCCGCTCGGGGTCATCGGCATCGATCGCCTCGTCGACACCGGCGAGATCCTCATCCAGCGCAAACTTGGCGTCGACAACGACGCTCGCGTCGCCAACCCTGACCACGAAGTCCGGCCGGAGCCGACCATCGTCGCCGGCTACCTGGCGCATGTAGTCGCGGCCCGGCTCGAGGCCGAGACTCTTCAGCTGGTTCTCCACGGCCAGCTCTCCGAAAGCACCCCTGCTCTGCGGGTTGGCGATCCGCCGCGTCCAAGTGGTCATGCTCGTCTCCACGCGCTCGGCGCCGGAGGCCGCTTTGGAGCTGTGGTCGAGGATCTTCGGCAGCTCGCCCTTGATCGACTCCAATTCACTGCGCAGCTTGCTCACGTTCTTCGAGGTCTCCTCGACCCGCTCCCCGTCTTTGCCCAGCATCCGGTCGCGCTCGCCCTCAACCACCTCCAACCGCGCCGACGCAGCCGCCAGCCGCTGCTGCAGATCGGGAATCTCCGCGAGTTTCAGTGACATCTCTTCCCGCTCGGACCGCGCGGCATCGCGCTCACCGTGCGCTCGCTCCAGCTCGGACCCGAGGCGGGTCCCGCGGACGGCGAGCACACCAGCGATCCCCGTGGCGGCAAGCAGGGCGATCAGCAGTAAAACGGTCATGGCTTTCCCTTCGTCGTCGAGCCATCGAAGGTAGCCCCGGCCCCGGACGCAAGCCCGCCGCGAGGCGTTGATCTAGGATTGCCGCCCGCCCGCAAACGACCCTTACGGAGGACTGGTTTGGCCGTCGACAGCAACGCAGTCGCGAAGTTGGACGTGGAGCTTGGAACGCTGCCGGAGACGATGGCGGCGTGGGTGATCCGCCAGGAGCGGGAGGGCGAACCCAACGACGCCTTCCAGCTGGAGCAGATCGAGGTGCCCGAGCCCGGCGCCTTCGAGGTGATCGTCCGGGTGATGGCGGCCGGGGTCAACTTCAACAACGTCTGGGCGGCGCTCGGCAAGCCGGTATCGGTCTTCGGCTACGGCGACCACCCCGAGTACGGCCACCACATCGGCGGCTCCGACGCCTCGGGGATCGTCTGGAAGGTCGGCGAGGGGGTCACCCGCTGGAAGCCGGGCGACGAGGTCGTGGTCCACTGCAACCAGGCCTCCTACGAGGACGTCGAGGTGCACGGGCTCGACCCGCTTGCCGCGCCCAGCCAGAGGATCTGGGGTTACGAGACGACCTGGGGCTCCTTCGCCCAGTTCACCAAGGTGCAGGCGCAGCAACTTCTCCCCCGCCCCCAAAACCTCTCCTGGGCGGAGTCCTCCGCCTACGGGCTCACCTACTTCACCGCCTACCGGATGCTGATCGACCAGTGCAAGCTGCAACCCGGCCACAACGTCTTGATCTGGGGCGCGGCCGGCGGCCTCGGCGTCTTCGCGGTGCAACTCTGCAAAGCGGCAGGCGCAAACGCGGTCGGCGTCGTCTCCTCCGACGAGAAGGGCGAGCTGGTCAAGCAGCTGGGCGCGGTCGACTACGTCAACCGGAGCGAGTTCGGCGAGATGATGCGAACCCCGGAGAACCTGGCTGACCGTGCGGCCGACGTGGAGCGTTTCAAGGCCTCCCGCGGCTTCGCCAAGCGGGTCAAGGAGATCCTCGGCGACGCTCCCGACGTCGTCTTCGAGCACGTCGGCCAGGCGACCTTCCCGACCTCGGTCTTCGTCGTCAAGCCGTTCGGCAAAGTCGTCATCTGCGGCGCCACCTCGGGCTTCCAGCTCGACTTCGACGTGCGCTACCTGTGGATGCGCCAGAAGCAGATCATCGGCTCCCACTTCGCCAACGCGTATGAGTGCATGCGAGCAAACCAGCTGATGGCAGAGGGCAAGGTGCAACCGGTGCTGTGGAAGACGATGGGCTTCGAGGGCGTCCCCGGAGCGCACCAGCTGCTGCACGAAAACAAGCACCTCGGCAAGATCTCGATCCTGGTCGGGGCCGAGTCCGAGGACGAGGGCAAGAACGAGGCCGGCTCGGGCGCGATCCGGGCCGAGGTGGGAGCGTAGACATGGCTGAGGTTTGCACCCTGAACTGGCACATCGCCCCCTTCCGGGCCGACCGCTGGCTCGATCTCTGGGAACCCGCCGCGGCGCGAATGCCCGCCTTCGGCGCCAAGAGCTGGTCGCTGACCCGCTCGGTCGACGATCCGCTGGCCTTCCAGCAGTCCTCGGTCTGGGAGAACCGCGCCGACTTCGAGCGCTACTGGTTCTCGGAGGAGATCGAGGCGGCGCGGACCAGCGTCATCGACCTCTACGACCTGCCGATCCTGCCGGCCTGGCACACGCTGGTCGCCGCCGAGTAAGGAAGTTCTGCTGCCTCCGATCCGTTGAGATGAGGTGACCGCATGGTCGACGGGTCCTCTCACTCCAATTCCAGCACCGGCTCCTTCCCCGGGCGGAGGGCGCTGGGAAAGGTTCGCCGCGGAGCGAGCCACACGCTGAGAAGAGCCAGTGCCTCGCGTCGCCAGCTACCGGCCTTCTTAATCATCGGGACCCAAAAGGGCGGGACAACGTCGCTTCACGAGTACCTCGCCGAGCATCCGCTGGTCTCCCCGCCCACCACGAAGGAGGTCCACTACTTCGACCACGCCCATCACCGCGGCAGCGGGTGGTACCGGGCACACTTCCGCCCACCCAGCCGGCCAGGCGAGATCAGTGGGGAGTCGACTCCCTACTACCTCTTCCACCCTCTCGTGCCGGAGCTGGTGGCCCGAGATCTCCCGGACAGCAAGTTGATCGTCATCCTCCGCAACCCGATCGACCGCGCCTTCTCGCATCACAACCACGAGCGGGCCCTTGGCTATGAGGATCTTTCGTTCGAAGAGGCGATCGCGCGGGAACCCGATCGGCTGGCGGGAGAGGAGGAACGAATTCTCGACGACTCGCGCTACCGATCCTTCTCCCATCAACATCATTCCTACCTCTCGCGGAGCCGATACGCGGAGCAGCTGGCACGCTGGTTCCGGCACGCGGGCCAGGATCGGTTCCTGATCTTGAGTTCAGAGGATCTGTTCGAAGATCCCCGGGCCGCGGTCGCAGAGACCCATCGATTCCTGGGCCTGGAGCCGAATACGCCGGATGACCTCAGCGCCCGAAATGCCCGCTCCTACACACCGATCCACGATGACCTCAGGAACCGATTGCGCAGGGAGTTCGAGCCGCACAACCGGCGGCTTTACGAACTCACAGGCCGGGACTTCGGCTGGACTTGACGCCTCCCGGGCGGGCCGACAAGCCGGCCTTCCAACTCGACGAGGTCGAAGTCGGGCTCCTGCCCAAAGGACTGCAGCATCCTCTTGCGCAGGGCGGAGTAGCGGCGAAAGGCCTCGCTGCGCCGGCCCAGCCGGATGCAAAGGTCGAGGACGATCTGCTGCGCGTCCATGTCAAATGGCTCCATCTCCGCAAGCTGCCGGGCGTGCTCGACCGCGGCGTCGAGGTGACCCAGCTCGATCCGGATGCGGACCTGGGCCCTCAGGGCGCGCCCGGCAAGCTCGTGGAGCCGCTCCCGCTCCTCGAGCACCCACTCCTCATAGGGGTTCTCCGCGAGGAATGGGTCCTGGTATAGGCGCAGCGCGTTGTCGATGTGATCAGCGGCGGGTTCGCTGAGTCCTTGGACGAAGGCGGTGAGACCGGCTCGGGCCTCACGCTCGAACTCGTCGGCGTCGACTCGGACCTGGCCCGCGTCCAGGTAGTACCCGCCGCGGCGGGCGATGACGAAGCGAGAGAGCGAGCGCTTTGTGCGATCGGGCTCGAGCCTCTCGCGCAAAGCATGGACGTAATGACGTGCCCTGTTGCGCGCTTCGCTCGGCCCCACCTGCGGCCACAACGCCTCCGCGATCATGTCGGTCGTCACCATCCGGCGCCGCTCGCAGACCAGGTATTTGAGCAGCTGGCCGGGTCGCTGCGCCAGCCATTCGCCGCCGAGGCGCCCCACGCTGCCCTCGACCCGAAACTTGCCCAGGGTCGAAATGTAGAGCTCGGGGGCCGGAGCGGGACCTGACCATTCGGGGTGGCTTTGGCGGCGGCGGTCGTCCCGCCTTCCGGGTCGGAGGAGGAAAAGGAGCTGGGTGCTCTCGGCGTCGATCCTCGAGACCGTCACCCAGGCGGCGCTCTGCGAATCGCCGCCATCAATGTCCATCCGAACCTCCGGCAGATCGGCCTCCGTCAGCATCGCCCGCTCCGCCAGGCAGCCACCGTCGAGCACCGGGCCAAGTCGGGCGCAGATCAGATCGCAACATGTCCGCCCCGCTTCGTTTTGCCGCCGATCGGCTGGAATCAGCAGCTCCCTGGCCCTCCTGTTCATGTAGAGCAGCCCCGCCTCGCGATCGACGAGCGCGAGGCCGTAGACGAAACGCTCGAATAGCTGCGGCGACTCGGAAAGTCGCTGCAGCGTCCAGAGCGAGCCGTCGGCTTGCTCCAGGCGTTTCAGATTTGCCTCGTAACCCATTGTCTGCGACCGAAATCGTAGTCGCGGGAAGCGCAAAGTCCCTTTCTCGCTTCCCGACTCCCCCCACCACCTCCCAGTGGCTGGACAAAGAACCTATGCGTTTACGTTGAAATTGGCAACCAATTTCCGAAAAAAACCCCTTTTATCGAAGTCCCGTCGCCTGACTTTTGCCCTAATCGAAATCAAACCTCCGGTCAAATCGCGGTTGGGCAGCACCCCTCTAGCGTCGTCTCGATCATCCGGCAATGGGGCATATCCGACGAGGAGGATGGGGCATGGGATCTGGGGAGAGGGAGAGGCACGCCGCGGGGGACGATGACCTGTCGAGCGGCTGTTTCCGGCTCAAGGCCGAGCTGGACGAGGGAGGGGAACCCGAGCTGCGCCACGCCATCATGCGGGCGAAAACTGGAGACATGGAGGGACACCGATACCTGTACGCCCGCTATGCCGACAATGTCTTCAGCTACGTAAGGAAGATCGTTCGCGACGAGCACGACGCCGAGGACGTGACACAGCAGGTGTTCGCGAAGCTGTTCAGGACGATCGGCCGCTACGAGGAGCGGAACGTACCCTTCGCGGCATGGATCCTCCGTGTCGCCCGCAACGCTGCCATCGACCACATGCGCAGCGATCGGCTCATTCCCTGCGAAGAGGTGCGTGGCGCCGACCAGCAGACCGACGAGTCCCGTCACGAGTGCCGGCGCTCACTGACCGACGCCCTTGGCTCGCTGCCGAGCGAGCAGCGCGAGGTGATCATGATGCGCCACCTCATCGGGCTCTCCCCGCGCGAGATCGCCGGCCGACTCGGTAAGTCCGAGAGCGCGATCCACGGCCTGCACCATCGAGGGCGGCGCAGCATGCAGCGTGAGCTTGCTCGCGGCGGCGCCGCCCCCGCCCTGGCTTCCGCCTGACCCAAACGGGAGTGGACCTTGCCCCAGGTCTGGGGCTGCCCGACCTGGTGCAAGAAACTCGCGCGCGGTGGCGTTGATCTCGCGTGCGTGCGCTCGAGTCACCTGCCGCATCGGGGGAGGTCCCGTTCATGGACCTGGGACGCCATCACCGCCCCATCGAGCAAGAGCTTCGCGCCGCCTTCGAACGAGTCCTCACCGACAGCAGTTTCGTCTTGGGCAGCGAAGTGAGGCAGTTCGAGGCGGAGTTCGCCAAGTTCTGCGGCGTCCAGCACTGCGTCGGCGTCAACTCGGGAACCGCCGCGCTGACGCTCGCCCTTCTGGCCGCCGGCGTGGGGAAAGGCGACGAGGTGATCGTCCCGGCGCACACTTACATCGCCAGCGCGCTTGCGATCGTGCATGCTGGCGCGGTCCCGATCTTTTGCGACGTCGAGGAGGAGAGCGGCCTGATCGACGTCGACGCGGCGGCCGGGCTGATCGGTCCCCGCACCGCCGCGATCATCGCGGTCCACCTCTACGGCCAACCGTGCGAGATGGCGGCGCTCGGGGCGCTGGCCACTCGCCACGGCCTGCTGTTGCTCGAAGACGCCGCCCAGGCCCACGGAGCCCGCTACCAGGGCCGCCGGGCCGGGAGCCTCGCTGACGTCGCCATCTTCAGCTTCTACCCGAGCAAGAATCTGGGAGCGCTCGGCGACGGCGGCGCGATCTGCACCGATGACGACGGCATCGCGGCGGCCGCCCGCAGGCTTCGGGACCTCGGGCAACGGACCAAGGGAGATCACGTCGACGTCGGCTTCAACGAGCGGCTCGACGGAGTTCAGGCCGCGATGCTCCGGATCAAGCTGAGAGGGCTCGACCAAGGAAACTCGAACCGCCGTCAGGCCGCCTCCACATACCTGGAGCGGCTGCCGGAGGCCTGCCGTCCGCTCGAGGAGAAGCCGGGACGAGAGTGCGTCTACCACCTCTTCCCGATCCGCCTAGGCAACCGGGACGCCGCGCGGCGGGCGCTCGCCGAGCGCGGGATCGCCACCGGGATTCACTACTGGCCGGCAGTGCACCGGCAGCCGCCGATGGCATCGCTGCCGCCTTCGGACGCAACGCTCGACTCGGCGGTGAGGTGGAGCGAGGAGGAGCTCTCGCTGCCGATGTTCCCGGAGCTGACCGAGCCGGAGCTCAATGCCGTGGTCGTGGCAGTCGACGAAGTGCTGCAGGAAGCGGAGGAACATGAACAAGGATGACCGTCCGCTGACCTTCGGCCTGATCGGCCTAGGCTACTGGGGGCCCAATTTGCTCCGGGTCTTGATGGAGACACCCGGCGTCGAGGTCAAATGGATCTGCGACCTCGACCCTCAGCGCCTCGAACGGTTTGGTCGCCGCTACCCCTCCTGCGCCCGGACCGGCGACGTCGACCTCCTCTTCGATGACCCGGAGCTGGACGCGGTGGTCATTGCGACGCCCGTCTTCACCCACTTCGACCTCGCTTCGCGAGCGCTCAGGGCCGACAAGCACACCTTCGTCGAGAAGCCGCTCACCTCGTCCGTAGAGACGGCCGACAAGCTTCTCGACCTTTCCGAGGAGCAAGGCCTGACCCTGATGTGCGGTCACACCTTCGTCTACAGCCCGCCCGTGCGCACGATCAAGAGGCTGCTCGCCGGCGGCGAGATCGGCGACGTCTTCTTCGTCTCCTCGAACCGCGTCAACCTCGGGCTCCACCAGGCGGACGTGAGTGTGATCTGGGATCTCGGCCCCCATGACTTCTCGATCCTCCTCTACTGGCTCGATGAGATGCCGACAGCGGTTCGCGCCGTCGGTCGCGACTCGATCGTCCCCGGCATTCCCGACGTCGCCTTCGTCAACCTCGCCTACGAGTCGGAGATCGTGGCGAACGTCGAGCTGAGCTGGCTCGCACCAAGCAAGCTGCGGCGGACCGTCGTGGTCGGCAGCGAGAAGATGATCGTCTACGACGACGGCATGCCGGAGCCGGTTCGGATTTTCGACCACGGAGTGGTCTACAAGGATCCCGAGACCTACGGGGAGTACCACCTCTCTTACCGCACGGGCGACATCCTCTCGCCCAAGATCGACAGCTCCGAGCCACTGAGTGAGGAGATGGCCGACTTCGCCCGCGCAATCCGCTCCGGGGGGGAAACAGTGGCCAGCGCTCAGCTCGCCCGCAGCGTGGTCTGCGTCACCGAGGCGGCCGACGAGTCGCTGCGGCTGGGTGGCGCGGAGGTCAGCCTGAAGGCGAGGGCCGCGGCGGGCTTGGGGAGCGCGAACGAGCAGCTGGCGGTTGGGTGAGCGCGCTGGCCACCGAGACGAGCCGGCAACTCCAGACACAGGTAGTCGAGGCGACAGCGGAGGCGGAGCTAGGCCTGGAAACGAAATCGACTGGGGCACGCAACGGGGTTCGAGGCACCCGGGTGGTGACCGGCAAGCATGCGCCGCGCGACTCGGGCGTCCGCCGCCTGCTGGCCACCGCCGACCTGATCGGCATCGCCATCGCCCTGGCCGTGGCGACCCTGATTGCGGCCAGCAGCTCCCGAGGGCTGCTGTGGGCGCTCCCCACCCTGCCGATCTGGATCCTCATCTTCAAGGCCTATGGCCTCTACGACCGCGACTTCAAGCGAATCGGTCATGCCAGCGTCGACGACCTACCCTGGATCGCCCACGGCGTGCTGCTTGGCTCGCTGCTGACGCTCGCCTACTTCCAGCTGACGCCGATGGGCGGGTTCAACCTCAGCGACCTCGCAGTCTTCGCGACGCTCGGCGTCCTCAACGTCGCGATCCTGCGGGCGGTGGCGCGTCGAGTCGGCGTCTCTCTGCTGGGGCCGGAGCGTGTGATGCTGGTGGGCGACGGCGAGCAGATCGTGACGCTCGCTCGCAAGATGCGGTCCCACCCCGAGTACGGCGTCGAGGTGATCGGCCTGATTACCCGCGCCGAGGGGCAGTTCGAGCATCAGGGCCTGCCGGTTCTCGGCAGTATCTGCGAGTTCGACCTCGAGCGCCTGGTCGCTGACCACGGCGTGGAGCGCCTGGTCGTCGCCCACCAGGACTTCGAGCAGGGCGTCCTCTTCGACCTGCTCTGCAACGCACGTGAGCTTCAGGTCAAGATCAGCGTCCTTCCCCAGCTCTTCGACGCCCTCGGTACGTCGGTCGAGCTCGACGATGTCGAGGGGATCACGGTGCTGGGCGTCAACCCACCCGTCCTCTCACGCTCGTCTCGCTTCCTCAAGCGAGTCATCGACCTGGCGAGCGCGGCGACGCTGCTGGTTTTGACGGCGCCCCTGCAGGCGGCGATCGCGATCGCGATCAAGCTCGACTCGCCGGGCCCGGCCTTCTTCCGGCAGGTGCGCATAGGCCGGTGCGGGCAGCGCTTCCGCCTGGTCAAGTTCCGGACGATGGCAATCGACGCCGAGCAGCGCCGAGAGGAGCTACTCGGAAATAGCAAGGACTCCGGCTGGCTCCACCTCGAACACGACCCTCGGGTGACCCGGGTGGGTCGCTTCCTACGCACGTCCAGCCTCGACGAGCTGCCGCAGCTCTGGAATGTCCTGAAGGGAGAGATGAGCCTCGTCGGCCCGCGGCCGATCGTCGAGGACGAGGATCGGCAGCTGGAGGGCTGGCGGAGAACGAGGATCGACCTGATGCCAGGGATGACGGGGCTCTGGCAGGTGCTGGGGCGCACCAACATCCCTTTCGAGGAGATGGTGAAGCTCGACTACCTGTACGTGACGAATTGGTCTCTCTGGACCGACCTTCGCCTCGTGCTTCGCACCCTTCCCGTAGTCCTGCTGAAGCGGGGAGCCAACTGAGATGCCCCGCGATTGCCTGCTCTACGCGATCGGCACCCACTTCGATGCCGTGACCTTGGCCGCGGTGGCCGCTCGGCTTCGCGAGCGCCTGCCCTCCGCCCGCCACGTGATCGTCGATACGGGCAGCGTCACTACGGTTCCCAGCCTCCGAAACGAGTTGGGCTTGCCGGAGTGCGACTACCTACTCGAGACTCGCTCTGGGAGCCCGGTGACGGAGACGACGAAGATCATGGAGCGGATCGAGCGGGTGATCGAGGTCGAGCAGCCGAACCTGATCGTGGTGCCCGGTGACTCGGGCTCGACGTTGGCCTCCGCGCTGACGGCGCTGAAACTGGGGATCCCCAGCGCTCACATCGACTCTGGATTGCGCATCCACGACCGCAACATGCCCGAGGAGATGAACCGGGTTATCGTCGACTCCTTCGCCGATCTGCTCTTTGTCAGCGGCGAGCAGGGTCTCGCGAACCTGAAATCCGAAGGGATCGATGACGATCGCGTGCATATTGTCGGAAGCACCGCCGCCGACACGCTGCGCCAAGTGGCGCCGATCTCGAGGCTCGCCGGGACGGCAGCCCGCTTCGGACTGCAGAAGGGAGCCTATTTGCTGGTCTCGCTGCAGGAGGCGGGGCTCCGCAACCTCTCTCGCCTGCGGGCGATCCTCGACCGGCTGATGGAACTGAGCAAGAAGCTACCTGTGATTTTCCCTGTCGGAGAGAAGGTCCAGCACACGGTGGGCCGTTACGTCGACGGCTCCCGGCTCCGGCTCATAGACCCGCTCATCTACCTCGACTTCCTCTCGCTCCAGCTCGACGCCGCAGCCGTTCTGACCGACCGCGGCGGCATTCAGGAGGAGACCACCTACCTGGGCGTGCCCTGCTTCACGGCCACAGACAACACGGAACGGACGACAACCGTGCTGTGCGGGACCAACCGCCTGATTGGAACGGCTCCCAGCGGCATCGGCGAGATCCTGCCTGCCCTCGAGGGCAGGCAGCAGCCGCCGAATCCGCCGCCGCTCTGGGACGGACGGGCGAGTGAGCGAGTGGCCGACGTGATAGCCGAGGCCCTGCGCCCGCAGACGATGGGAATCTCGATCGCCGGCGAGGTGAACGCTTTGTGAAGGTCTGGATCGACCTCTCGAACTCCCCCCACGCCCTCCTCTTCGCCCCGATCTCGCGCCGTCTGCGATGCGATGGCCACGAAGTCCTGGTGACCGCTCGTGACAATGCGCAGACGGTCGAACTTGCGCACCAGCACTGGGAGGAGATAACCGTGATCGGGGGTCGCAGCCTCGATGGCCGGTTGGCAAAGGGCCGGGGGATGCTCCAGCGCATCGGCGACCTGGCCAGCTGGGCACGGCGGGCCCGCCCCGACGTCGCCCTCTCGCACAACTCCTACGGACAGATTGTCGCCGCACGGCGGCTGGGCATCAGGGCCGTCACGGCGATGGACTACGAGCACCAGCCCGCCAACCACCTCGCCTTCAGGTTGGCAAACTCGATCCTGCTCCCAGCCGCGCTGCGAGAGACCGCGCTTCGGCGCCAGGGGGCGACGCCGCGAAAGATCCGCTTCTATGACGGCCTGAAGGAGGAGATTTACCTCGGCGACTTCGAGCCCTCGTCGCGGGTCCTCGCCGATCTCAGGGTGCCGCGGCGAGAGGGCGAGGTGCTGGTCGTCGCCCGCACCCCTCCGACCGGCGCTCTCTATCACCGCTCCGACAACCCTTTGTTCGGTCAGATCCTCGATGTCGTCTGCCGGCACCCCCGGGTCAGCTGCGTGGTGCTCTGTCGCCACCCCGAGCAGCGACGGGAGCTGGCCGAGTTGAAGCTCGAGAACCTGATCCTTCCCGAGCATGCAGTCGACGCTCGCTCGCTGCTTTACGGCGCCGACCTGGTGGTCGGCGCCGGCGGCACGATGACCCGTGAGGCAGCCCTGCTGGGGGTGCCGACCGTGAGCATCTTCGCCGGGCGCACGCCAGCGGCCGACCGCTGGCTGGAGAAGCGCGGCGCCCTGCGACAGCTGCGCTCCGTCGAGGATCTGCCGCCGCTGCAACCGCGTTCGAAGCGACTACAGGAACCCTCCGAGCTGCGGGCCCGAGAAGAGTTGCTGATCGAGGAGTTCGTCGACGCGGTTACCGATGCCTCCGCCACCAGGATCCCGCTGCCCACCTCGGTGCAGGTGCATGGATAGCGCAAGAGCCGGCTCGGTAGACGAGATGCGCGCCAGAGAGCTGGCGCGGCGCCTCGACGCCTGGGGGGACGAGCGCGGCTGGCAAGGCACCGACCCCTACGAGGGGCTGAACGCCCGGCGCCGCGCACTCGAGCCGCTGAAGCGGTCCCCGCTCGGGAGGCGTCTTTTGATCCAGGCGGTCAAGCGCTCCCCAATCGACCTGCGCCGCCCTCTGGGCATTCCGCGAGCGGCGAGCGCGGCCTCGGTCGCCTGGGCGATCTCCGCCTACGCCCGCAACGGGTTCCTCGAGGAAGTCGAGGCGAAAGGCCGGCTGCGTAACTGCCTGGCGCTGCTCTCCTCGCTTCGCGTACCGGGCTACGAGGAGCCGTGCTGGGGCTACCACTTCGACGTCGAGACCCGGGTCTTCTTCTACCCCAGCACCACGCCCAACACGATCGCCACCGCATTTGCCGGACTGGCCCTGCTGGACGCCCACGCGGCACTGGGCGATCCGGCCCTGCTGGCCGAGGCAACCGAGGTCGGCGAGTTCTTCCTTCGCCACGTCCCCCAGACCGACGCCGCCCCGGGCGCCTTCTTCGGCTATCTCCCCGATGACCGCTCGCCGATCCACAACTCGAACCTTCTCGTCGCATCGCTGCTTGCCCGCATCGCCCACGAGGGCGCCGGCGGCGAGCGCTTTGTGGAGGCAGCGGAGGCGGCGGTGGTCTACACGACCGCTCGCCAGCGCTCGGACGGCTCTTGGGCCTACGGCGAGCGCTCCGGCCTTGGCTGGGTGGACAACTTCCACACCGGCTATGTCCTGGACGCCCTGCGCACCTGTGCCGACGCCGGTATCGCGGCTGAGGAGGCGGAAGCCGCCTGGCGTCGGGGTATCGCCTACTACCGGAGGCAGCTGTTCCTCCCTGACGGCACCCCTAGGTACTACCCCGAGAAGACGTATCCGATCGACGCTCAGTGTGTCGCGCAGGGGATTCAGACGCTTGCGATCGCTGCGCCCCACGAACCCGCCACCGCGGCCCAAGCATGGACGGTGCTGGACTTCGCGTTGCGCCGCATGGTTCGCCGCGACGGGCTGCCGATCTTCCAGCGTCGCCGCTTTTGGGCCAACCGTGCCGTCCACGTCCGTTGGGTGGCGGCTCCGATGCTGCTGGCGCTGTCGCACCTGCTGGGGGCTGGCAGCGACGGCGCCTTCTCCCCAGGCGTGTCGCTCGCCGCGCGAGCCACGGCCTGATGTGCGGGATCTGCGGACAGGTCCGCTGGGACGGGCGGGCGCCGGAGCGAGCCCTGATCGAGGGCATGTGCGCGGCTCAGGAACATCGGGGACCGGATTCCCGCGGGGTCTACCTCGATAACGCCTCGGGTCTGGGGATTCAGCGCCTCAGGGTGATCGACCTGGCCACCGGCGACCAGCCAATCCGCAATGAGGACGGCTCCGTGGTGGTCATCCTCAACGGCGAGATCTACAACTTCCGCGAGCTGCGCGCGCGCCTCGAGCGGGCCGGGCACCGCTTTGCGACCGCAAGCGACACCGAGGTCATCGTCCATCTCTACGAGGAGGAAGGCAGCCGCTGCGTTCGCTCGCTCCACGGCATGTTCGGCCTGGCGATCTGGGACGCACGGCGCCACCGGCTCGTGCTCGCCCGCGACCGGGTCGGCAAGAAGCCCCTCTTCTACTCGCTGCGGGATGGTGCGCTGAGCTTCGCCTCAGAGCTGAGGGCATTGCTGCAGGACGCCGAGATCCCCCGCGATCTCGATTTCGAGGCGCTCGACGCCTACCTTGCCCTACGCTGGATCCCGGCGCCGTTGAGCGCCTTCGAGGCGGTGCGGAAGCTGCCCCCTGCAAGCATCCTGACGCTCGAAGGAGGCCAAGTCGAGATCGAGCGCTACTGGGAGCTCGACTACGGTCGCACTCCCGAGAGCCACGACGAGCAAGAGCTGGTCGAGGAGCTCCGCGAGCGGCTGCGCGCCGCGGTGCGCCGGCGCATGGTCTCCGACGTGCCGCTCGGGGCCTTCCTTTCGGGCGGGATCGACTCTTCGGCGGTGGTGGCGACCATGGCGGAGCAGTCGAGCCGACCTGTGCGCACCTTCTCGATTGGGTTCACCAGCAGTCGCTACGACGAGCTTTCGCAAGCCCGGCTGATAGCCGAGCGGTTCGGGACCGATCACGAGGAGCTGGTGGTCACCCCCGACGCGGTCGAGATCCTTCCCCAGATCGTCCGCCAATACGGCGAGCCGTTCGCCGACTCTTCCGCGATCCCGAGCTTCTACCTGGCCGAGCTCGCACGACGCAAAGTTACGGTCGCCCTCAACGGGGACGGCGGCGATGAGAGCTTCGCCGGTTACAGCCGCTACGTCGCCAACCTCGCGCTCGACCGCGCCGCACGATTGCCGCTCCCGCTACGGCGTTCTGTCGCCGGGTTGGCGGGGGCGCTGCCATCCAGCGGCCGGATCCAATCGACGAGCAGTCGCCTGCGCAGGCTCGCTGCGGCGGCGGCGCTCGACGCGCCCCAGCGCCACGCCTCCTACCTCACGCAACTCAACCGGACTCAGCGCCTCGACCTCTACACGCCGGAGCTACGGGCAAGGGTCGGCGGCGCCTCCGTCGCGGAGGACGCAATCGAGCGACGCTGGCGAGCAGCCACCGCCTCTGACGCGCTCGGGCGCATGCTCTACGTCGACGTCGGGCTGTTCCTGCCAGACGACCTGCTGACGAAGATCGACATCGCGACGATGGCGCACTCTCTGGAGGCGCGCTCGCCGCTGCTCGACCATGAGCTGATGGAGTTCGCCGCCTCCCTTCCATCCCGACTCAAGGTGGCGGGCAGAGAGAAGAAGGTCGCCCTCCGGGCGGCCTTCAGGGGCTCGATACCCAACGAGATCCTCGACGCCCCGAAGCAGGGGTTTGTCGTACCGATGGCGGAATGGCTGAGAGGCGAGCTGAAGGATCTCGCCTACGACGTCCTGCTCGACTCGACAGCTCGCGAGCGCGGCTACTTCGCGCCGGATTCGGTCCGCGCCCTGCTCGATCGACACATATCGGGGTCGGAGGATCGATCGGGAGCGATCTGGGCGTTGCTGGTGTTCGAGCTCTGGCACCGGGAGATCGTCTCGGCACCGGCCCCGAAAGCCCCTTCCACCCCTGTCGGGGGAGACGCAAGACCGGCGGGCCACCAAGCGTTAATGGATGAAAAGAGCACGTTCTGAGATGACGCAAGAGACAGCACCCCCAGCGATCCTGGGCGACGGCGAGGACCGGCACCACTCCGAGCCGCCGCCGATCGACTCCAAACGCCCCGACCTGAGCGACGGCCATCGCCTCCTGGAGCAGGTCGGCGTGTTCGAAGCGATGCGATGGCACTGGCCGTGGGTGCTGGCGCCAGTCGTCCTGCTGGTCGGCTTCGGTTTGGCGCTGGGGCTGATCAGAGCCCCGGTGTACACCTCCACCGCCACCCTCAGCGTCGACTTTGGCGCCCAGAGTCCGAGCTCGCTGCCGGGCTCGGTGACCGCGGCGCAGGCGCTCGCCGACTCCTATGCACGGGCGGTCACCGCAACGCCGGTCATGTTCCAGGTCGCCCGCAAGACCGGCTCCCCCGCCGCAGAGGTCGCCGACCACGTCTCAGCAAGCCCGATTCCAGACAGCACCGTGGTCAAGGTGAGCGGTGCCGCCGGCTCCGCACAAGCGGCGATCGAGCTCGCCAACGCCTCGGCCACCGCGCTGACCCGTTACATCGGCACCCTGAACGGGACGCGCGAGGGCTCCACGCCGGTTCTCATCCAATTCAGGCAGACGGAGAGCCTGTATCAGGATCGCCTCGATCGCCAGCAGGAACTCACCACGCAGGTGGAAGCGGATCCGTCCAATGAAACTGCCAAGCAGGAACTGAAGCGGGCACGGGTGGCAACCCAGGTGGCGCTGCTGAAAAAAACCTCGGTGGGAGAACTCTACGGGGCCAGCCAGCAGGCCTACGTGGCGCCGCTGAGCCTTCTCAGCGAGGCCTCCGTGGCCAGTAACGACAAGATCTCACGGCTCGAGCTCCTTGGGTTCGTCGGACTCGCCGCCGGACTGGCGATCGGCGCCGCTCTCGCCACCGTGAAGGCAAATCGCCTCTGAGGCGGCCTTGAGCGCCCGGCTGCGCATTACCCGACTGGGCGCGGCTCCGCAATTGGCGGCCGTCGCCGGGCTCGCGATCGCGCTGGTCGCGGGGCTCGCCTGGGCAGGATCTGGTTACCCGCTGACGCTCGATTTCGCCTGGATCGCGAGCGCCGGACTGGCGATCCTCATCTCGATGGGCTATATCGCCTGGCAGGTCAACCCGGCCTACATCTTCGCAACCACGATCGTCCTCACGCCGCTGGCCGGAAACTGGCAGGCGATGGGCATCCCGGGAGCCCTCGGCCTGGACCGGCTGCTGTTGGTCGTAGGAATCGCGGTCGTCCTCCTGCGCGAGCTGCTCTCCGAGCGGAAGACCTCCATTCGCCTGGAGTCGGTGCACTGGGTGCTAGCCGCGGCGATTGTCTACGCGATTGGCTCGGCGCTGGCAGCCGGCACGCTCACCGACGCCGACTCCTTCTTTCGGCTGCTCCAGGTCTATGGACTGCTGCCCTTCCTCGCCTTCCTGACCGCCCCGCTCGTGTTCCGCCATCGCCGCGATCGCGAGATCCTGCTGATTGCCTTCGTCGGGCTTGGTGCCTACCTCGGGCTGACGGCTCTGTTCGAGGCGGTCGGCCTCGACGCGCTCGTCTTCCCGAAGTACATCCTCAACTCAAACTACGGCACCCATTTCGGCCGCGCTCGGGGCCCGTTCGTCGAGGCGGTGACGAACGGCACCGGCCTCTATGTGTGTGCCGTCGCTGCGGCGATCGCCTTTGCGAGCTGGCAGCGGTCGGGAAAACGGGCTCTGGCCGCCGGGGTCTGCGGGCTCTGCCTCCTGGGAACCCTCCTCACCCTGCAGCGATCGGTCTGGCTGGCGACCTTGCTCGCCACGATCGTCGCGATGCTCTCGATCCGGGAGCTGAGGCGCCTGACGGTGCCGGCACTCGCCGTCGGGGCCCTTGCCATCCTCGCCGCCCTTGCCTTCGTCCCTGGCCTCGCCGGCCATACCCAGGAACGGATCGGGGACCAGCGCACGGTCCAGGACCGTGAGAACGCGAACCGCGCTGCGATCAACATGGTTGAGAGCCGGCCCCTGCTGGGCTTCGGCTGGGGCGAGTTCAACGAAAAGGGTGTCAACTATTTCCAGCTCAGTCCCGACTACCCACTGAGTCTCACCGTCGTCCACAACCTCTTCCTCGGCCTCGCCGCGGAGCTCGGGCTGATCGGGCTGACGCTCTGGGCGGTCGGGTTCCTGCTCGGCGTCGGCGGAGCGATGGTCGCGCGGCCTCCGCCCGAGCTGCGGGCGTGGCGCGCCGGCCTGGTGGCGATCGGCGTTTTCTACCTCGTCGTCTGCAACTTCGTGCCGCCGGTCGTCTTCCCCAATCTGATCGTCTGGCTCTGGGCGGGGGTCGTCTGGGCCGGACGGGTGCCCGCGCCAAGGGCCGAACGCGTCGCCACAGCGCGGCCGCTCGGAATCGCTCAGGCTCGCCCGTAGGCTTGGAATACCTCGGCGAGCTGCCGCGTGGAGCGGGCGGCGTCGAACTCGGCCTCCACCTTGCTGCGCCCCGCAACGCCGAGGCGCCTGCGCAGGGCGGGATCGAGGGCCAAGCCCTCGATTGCCCGCACGAGCAGATCGGACCGACCCGGGGGTATGAGCATCCCGTTCACCCCATCCTCCACCAGCTCCGGGACCCCGGCGATGCGAGTGGAGACGACGGGCGTCTCGCTCAGCATCGCCTCCATCAGCACCGTCGGCACCCCCTCCGCGAAACTCGGCAGGCAGAAGATGTCAGCCGCGGCGTAGTGGCCCGAAATCTCGTCCTGACCCACTGCTCCGGCCCACTCGACCCGGTCCGAGAGGCCGAGCTCCCCGCAGTGCGAGACGAGCTCCTCCCGCTTCGGGCCGTCGCCGACGACCGTGAGGCGAACGTCGAGCCCGCGGGCAAGGAGCTCGGCGGTCGCATCGAGCAGGATCGCCTGCCCCTTCAGCGAGATGAGTCGGCCAACGCAGAGCAGCCTTATGGGCCGCTTTCCGGGCTCTTCCGCGGCGGCCCCGGCACCATTGCGGCGGGCGGCGAACTTGGTGACATCGAGGCCGCAACGAACTACCTCGAGCTTGTCCCAATCGCTCTCCCCCACCTGGGTCATCACCTGGCTGCGGGCGAAGTCGCTGATGCAGACGACGCGGGCGGCGTCGGCGAGCTTCACCCCCAGGCGTCGATCGAGGAACTCGACCGGGCCATGGACGGTGGCGCTCCACGAGCGTGGCCCGCCGGCACGGCGCGACCCTCGCGCGAAGCGGGTGGCAAGCCCGGCCACTGCCGGCGGCGCCCCGGCGAAGTGCACGTGGATGTGCTCGATGCCCGCCTCCCTGCACCGCTGCCAGAGGACGATCGCCTGCATCGCCCAAAGCAGGGGCAGGAGCCGGCCCCGCAACCCCGGCTCGGCGAACTTCGAGCTCGCGAAGAGGTTGCGCACGTATTGCAATGGACTCGCGACCATGGCCTCGCAATGGGCGCGCAGGTAGTCGCGTGGACGAGGGGGCATCAACGCATAGGTCGACTGGAACGCCCGCCGGTCGGCTTCTGAGAGCAGACCACCTCGCTGGGTTCTCCAACGGTTGAGTCCGACGCTACAACGCGTATGGGCTGCGGAGGAGCCGAACTTTTCAATCTGCGTTGGTCCGGGGCGGCCGCCGCCCGGCCATCGTCGTCCGGCCAGCAGTGGCCCGCGGATATTCCACTGAGTGGCATGGCGCGACGAGGAGAGGGCCCGGGCCGAGGAGGGCCGCCACGAGGCCCTGTG